>JABCZF010000001.1 GCA_013289825.1 Acidobacteriota bacterium
CAGGACCGATCGTACACGGAGACTTGCGCTTCGAAGGCGGCTTGGCGGCGGGCTTAAGTATAGCGAAACTATCGCCCAGGCCTACGGCGGTGATGTCCGTGAACGATCTTACCGCCGTAGGCGTCATCAAGGGATTACTCAGAGGGGGCTGCCGCGTGCCGGAAGATATATCTGTCACGGGATTCGACAACACACGCTTGGCAGAATATAGCAATCCTTCCCTGACCACGGTGGATATCCATCGGGATATGCTGGGCGAGATGGCGGCCAACGCGCTGCATGAACTTTCCTGCTCCGCCAATCCGCAGGGACGGGAATACGAGATTCCCGCCGAACTTATTTTGCGAGATTCTTCAGGGCCCGCTCCCTCGGAACAGTCCTAATCGAGCTCCAGGCACTTGCGGCGTCGCACGACGCAATTTGCCGGCTGCGCTTGCTGAAAATTCGCAGCGCGGTTAGTCTTTCGAACAGCTTCGCCACGATGCTAGCATGCCGAGACCGAACAATCGCGGCGGGGACATTCAAGAATGGCGCGCCGAAAAGACCTAGAACAGCCTTTTTCACGGCGCGCCTTCCTCGGGAGGATGCGCTGGGCGCCGCTCCTTTTTTTGCCAGCGCCTCTGCAGGCGCGCGCGTTCGGGTCCTTACTCCGGGAGTCTCCGGGCGACGGTAACCCTTCTCTCGACTTTGCTGATCTTCGTGTAACACCGCACTATCCGACGAACTCCCCGCTCGATGCTGTTCTCGAGAAAGTCACTCCCGGCACGGATGCATTTGTCACGGAGAAATACGCTTTTGAAATCCTGCGTCTGCTCGACGAATGGAGCCGCGGCCTTAAGGCCGGGCCACCCGCTTCCCGCGTCTTGGCGAAATTTCTGGACGCTTCGCTCGAAGCGTGCTCGCTGGTTCCCAGCCAGCAAACGAGCCTTCGCTCCGGAAATGGGATTGACGTCTTTCGCAAAAGATTTCGAACCGACGTCGCCTTGGGCCGCGAGCGCTTTCTCGAGGAGATGGACAGATACCTGGCCTCCATGCCGCGTCTGGACACAGCTGAATTCGAAATTACCAGGATCGAGGAGATGGCCGGGTCTTCGCCGCTGGTGCGCGTGGAGATTCGCTATGACCTAGTGGGAACGGGAATAGACGCAACCCGCGAGCAGCGTGTCGGACAATGGCTGACGCAGTGGTCGCGCGATGCCCGAAACGGATGGCAAGTTCGCCGATGGGAGGCCACCCAGGAAACCTTCAGCCGGGCGCGGGGGCCTATATTCCTCGATATTACTTCGCGAGCGCTTGGCCAAACCGAGTCTTACAAACAGCAGCTGCTGCACGGCGTTGATTACTGGCGCACCGTTTTGGACGGAGCCGCGGGCATCGACATCTACGGCAACAACGGTTTGGCGGTGGGAGACATCGACAACGACGGACTGGATGACCTGTACATCTGTCAGCCCCCCGGACTGCCGAACCGTCTGTACCACAATCGCGGGGATGGCACGTTTGAGGATGTGACGGAGAAGGCGGGAGTAGGCGTGCTGGATGGCACAGCTTCGGCGCTATTCGCGGATTTTCGGAACCAGGGGATCCAGGATCTGCTCGTGGTTTGTGGCAGCGGGCCGCTGCTGTTCCTGAACCAAGAGAATGGAAAGTTTCGACTGAAACGCGATGCCTTCCAGTTTCGACAGCCTCCGCAGGGGACCTTCACGCACGCGGCCGTAGCCGACTACGACCGCGACGGGCTTCTCGACATTTATTTCTGCTTATACAGCTACTACCTGGGTCTGGACCAGTATCACTATCCGGCTCCTTATTTCGATGCACGCAATGGGCCTCCCAACTTCCTGCTTCACAACGAGGGGAACGCAACTTTTCAGGATCGCACGGAGGCGGCGGGATTGAACGTGGATAACGACCGCTTTAGTTTCGCATGCGCCTGGGGTGACTACAACTCCGACGGCGCGCCAGACTTGTATGTGGCCAATGACTTCGGACGGAACAACCTGTACCGCAACAACGGCGACGGAAAATTCGCCGCAGTCTCCGCGGAAGCGGGCGTCGAGGACGTGGGGGCCGGGATGAGCGCGTGCTGGTTCGATTTCGACAACGACGGCAACCAGGACGTATACGTTGCAAACATGTGGTCCCCCGCCGGCATGCGCGTTTCCGAACAAAAGAATTTTCATGAGCAGGAGCCGGAGGCTATTCGCGGGCTTTATCGCCGACATGCGCGCGGCAATTCCTTATATCGAAATCAGGCGAATGGAAAATTTCAAAACGTAAGCGTTGAAGCGGGAGTTGATGTGGGCCGGTGGGCGTGGTGCTCGGACGCTTGGGATTTTGACCACGACGGCTACCCGGACCTGTACGTCGCGAATGGCTATATCTCAGGGCCCAGGACGCCTGAGCACGATCCACACGACGTGGCGAGCTTCTTCTGGCGGCAGGTCGTGGCGAATTCACCCGAGACTCCAACGCCGTCAGTGAATTACGAGCTGGGGTGGAACGCTATCAATGAGTTGATCCGATCGGACGCCTCTTGGAATGGCTATGAGAGAAACGTTTTCTACGTGAATAACCACGACGGCACGTTTTCCGACGTCTCGGGCATTTCTCGATTGGACTTTCCCGACGATAGCCGATCCTTCGCGCTCGCCGACCTCGACCACGACGGGCGTTTGGAAGTGGTTCTGAAAAACCGGAGTGGGCCGCAACTCCGGATTTTGCGCAACGCCATGAAGGATATTGGCAACTCCATCGCCATCCGATTGCGCGGAATAAAAAGCAACCGCGATGCCATCGGCGCCCGGGTAACCGTCGAAGTCGAACGACATCGACAGACCAAGTATCTGCAAGCTGGCTCTGGATTTCTCTCTCAGCACACCAAGGAGCTCTTCTTTGGTGTCGGGAAAACGCCAGGCGCCGTCGGCGCCACGATCCGCTGGCCCAGCGGGCTGACTCAGGTCTTCGAACATCTGCCGGTAAACCGTCGAATCGAGATTGCGGAAGGCTCCGAGGATTTTCTAGCCAAGCCGTTTCCGGTTGCACCTGCGTCTTACGCTCAAGCGGGCGACGCCGAAAAACCGGAGACGTGGCCTTCGTCGATCGAGACCTGGCTCATCGAGCCCTTGAGCGCACCGGAGTTTTCCTTGCCCGACCTGGCGGGAAATAGGCGGGACCTTCGGTCGTTTCGAGGCGGTTTCCTGCTGCTCAGCTTTTGGGCGACGGCTTCGCCGGCTTGTGGCCAGCAGCTGCGCGTTTTCGAGAAGGGCCAGGCAGCTCTCGCTCGAAACGGTCTGCGCATTTTGGCCCTCAACGTCGACGATCCTGGCGATGTGGCCGCGGTTCGAGCATTTGTCGCGAAGGAAGGGTGGTCCTTCCCGATCCTGCTGGGCACGCAAGAAGTGACCGGCGTCTACAATATTGTTTATCGCCACCTTTTTGACCGTCGCAGGGATCTTGCTCTCCCCACATCGTTTCTAGTAGATGGCAGCGGCATGATCGTCAAAGTCTATCAAGGGCCAGTCGACCCGGAACGGCTCGCCGAAGATCTAAAATCAGTTCCGGAGAATGCCGCCGACCGTATGCGGAGAGCGCTTCCCTTCGAAGGCCGACTGTATGTAGACGAGTTTCAACGCAACGACTTTACCTATGGCGTCGCGATGTTTCAGCGCGGCTACCTGGACGAAGCGGCGGCGTCTTTCCTGCTGGTCATCGCGGCCAAGCCGCAGGAACCGGAAGCTTATTACAATCTGGGAACCCTGTACCTCCGGAAAAACGCCCTGCCGGACGCGCGGCGGTATCTCCAGCAGGCGGTGGAGCTCCGTCCAGAGTATCCGGAAGCCTGGAACAATCTTGGAATGGTCGCCGGGCAGGAAGGCCAGATGGATGAGGCCATCCACAATTTTCAACAGGCCTTATCCGAGAAGCCCAACTATGTCATTGCGCTGCTGAATCTCGGAAACCTTTATCGACGGCAGGGAGCGCTAGAAGAGGCGGAAAAGCTTCTGAGCCGCGCGCACGACCTGGAGCCTGACAATCCGGAGACGAACTACAGCTTAGGAATGCTCTACGCGCGGCAAGATCAACTCGAGCGCGCCTCAAACTTCTTGGAAAGGGCGGTGAACTTACGCCCGGATTATCCCGACGCGCTCAACAACCTGGGGGTCCTGTTCGTCCGCGAACAACGCTACTCCGAAGCCAAGGAAAGATTCGAGACTTCGATCCGCGTGGCCCCGAACTTTGACCAGGCCTATCTGAATCTGGCCCGCTTGTACGTCCTTTTGAAGGACAAAGAGAAGGCCAGAGAGGTCTTACTGGCGCTACTCCGCCAGCAGCCGCAGCACAAGTTGGCTCAACAGGCGCTGGAGATGCTAAATTGACCGTCGAAGCTCGATTAGAACGCACTCGGAGGAAAGTTCGGAAATGTTTAGCGGCACGTCACTTGAGCGTCCATCGAAGAGCGCAGGGAGCTGGCCGCGAGCCTGGCGAATCCTTGCGCTGATGGTGCTTCTGTTTTCCGCTGAAGGATTTCCGCAGCAAACCGTCCCCCACCGCGGTAATGCTCGGCAACCCTCGAAGATTTCGCCCCTTCTCGAGGAAGCCGAAGAACTGCTTCGCCGCGGTTCCGTCGATGAGGCCAAGAACAAGATACACGCAGAACTCGAGCGGAACCCTTCCAGCGTCGAGGGCTACGACCTGTTGGGGATTGTTTACACCGATGAAAAGGACTACCCCAACGCCCTCGAGGCTTTCCAGCAGGCGCTCAAGCTTGAACCCAACTCCACCAGGGCGCTCAACAACCTCGGGAACCTATACGTCACCGAGAATAAGCTCGATCTGGCGGAGAAAGAATTCAGGAAGGTCTTGCGCCTGGAGCCAGGCAATCGCGATGGAAACTATAACCTGGGCCTGGTCCTGATGGCCAAGGGTTCAACGCTAACGGCTATTTCTCACTTTCAGCGCGTCCACCCTCCAGACATCGCCACTCGCTCTAACTTGATCCGCGCTTGCCTCCGGGCCGGCCGAACCGCGGAAGGGTTGAAGCTCGCCAGCGATCTTTCCGCACAAAATAAAGACGACGTGCAATTGCATTTCACGCTCGGCGTGTTGCTGGCCTCGGAAAAACAGTACCGGGGGGCTCAACTCGAACTAGAACAGGCGAACGCGCTACAGCCGGAAACGCTGGAGATTCTCTACAACCTCGGCCAGGCTTATCTTCGGACTGCTGAATACCCGAAAGCGGAACTGGTGTTGCTTCGCGCGCTGAAACTGAAATCCGACTCCCCCGAAACGCTCTATTTGCTGGCGCAAGTCTATCAGGAGCAGAACAGGTCGGTGGATGCTTTGGACTTGCTGGTGGCCGCCCATAAGCTCGCTCCTCTGAATACGGACATCATTTTTCTTCTGGCGCGCGTCAGTATGACCCAGAATTATTTCGAAGACGCCATCCCTCTTCTCGAATCAGGCTTGAAGATCGCTCCGGAACGAGCCGATCTCCGCGCTGCCCTGGGCGAGAGCTATTTCATGTCGGGCAAAGCGGAAAAGGCCATCGAGGAGTTCAAAGCGCTCGTCGAAGTAGACCCCTCGGCACGCTCCTATGCCTTCCTGGGTCTCTCGTACCGGCATCTTGGACAATTCGATGAAGCCAGGAAGTACTTTGAAGCGGGCCTCAAACAAGACCCTCACAACGCTTCCTGCCTTTTCAACATGGGCTATATCGAGGAGCGCCAGGGAAATCATGCGCGGGCCGAGGAGTTTTTCGAGGCGGCCTTGCACGCAAACCCCAATCTTTCCGAAGCGATGTTGGAATTGGCGAATCTACGAATCGCGAGCAAAAAATTCCAGGAGGCAGCGGACCTCTTGCGGCGATACGTCAAAGTGAGCCGCGAGCCTGCTGCGGGCTACTACAAGCTGGCCATGGTGGAGAGAAGCCTCCATCAGTTGGACGCGGCACAGAGGGATTTGCGTGTATTTCAGACGCTCTCGAAAAATGCTCCTGCGGGTCCCTACCCGTATCAGCATCTTTTCGACTACGTGGACAACCGCTCAAGCCTTTCCAGTCAGGACCGCACGCAACTCGACCTGACGCAGCTGACCGAAGAGGTCAGCAAACATCCGGACCAGCCTCAGAACCTCTATCTGCTCGCGGAAACCTACCTGAAACTTGGAAAACCCGACGAAGCCCGCAAGACCATCGTACAACTCGATCAGTTGAGCGCGGGCGACTACCGGACGCAGACCGGAGTGGGTGTACTTCTGGCGCGTTATCGTTTCTACGACGACGCCGTCCAGCATTTCGAGACCGCCTTGAGCGCAAATCCCGACTCGGATGACGTGAAATTCGACTTGGCCGATGCCTACTTCCGCAAAGGCGCCTATGCTCAGGCGCTCGAAGCCGCCAGGCAAGTTTCAGCGCCGGGCCAGCAGGACGGCTCCTTTTTGGCTTTGCTCGGAGATATCTACGCGCACCTTGGCGATACTCCGCGAGCTTCGCAAATTTTCCGGGACGCGATCAACCGAAACCCTGACAACGATCAGCACTACCTCTCACTCGCTCTGGTGCAGTTGCGCGAGAATAATGCCGGCGGTGCGGGAGAGACGTTACGGAAGGGCCTGGCGCGAATTCCCGGCTCCGGAAAAATCTTCTGGGGCTTGGGACTTGTCTCCGTCCTGGAGGGTAAGACTCCCGAGGCAGAAGCGCATCTCGAACACGCCGTGGATCTGCTTCCGGAATGGCCCGGAAGTTATTCGACACTGGGCGTTTTTTATTATCAAACCGGAGAGTTCGCCAAGGCACGGGAAGTGTTGAATCGCTTCAAAGGCAGCACTGCCGCCGGCGGCTTTGACCTAGATCGCATCGAAGAGGCCTTGTCCCGAGCACCCGAGGTGCCCTCGACCATTCGCGAACCCATGCCGATGGCTGCCCGGTTGCAGCTGCTGCAGCTGGCGCTATCGCTGGCCGACCGCACACTTTAGAATTTCCGGCGGAAACTTGCGGTTGAACGCGTGCATAACCGGGGCTAGAATGCGTTAAGCGCTTCATCAATGTTCGGAGCGTGATAGCCCGCTGCTGACAGCACGAACACTTTCGAGACCAGCTTGGAATGCGGAAAAAACCGGAGGCAGGCAGGCGACGGTTCCTCGTAAGCGTGTGGAGCGCAATCCTGGCGCTGACCGCGGCGCTGGTCGTTATCTTCCATCAGCAGGCCCTTGCTCGGCAAACGCCTAAAGCGCAGGACTCTCGCATCAGCGTCCGGTATACCGACGTCCGAAAAGACGCCGGAATCACTTTTCTCGAAGACTCCACGCAGAGCGAAGAAAAGTATTATCTCGAGACCATGGGCACCGGGGTCGCTTGGCTGGACTACGACCAGGACGGCTTGATGGATCTGTTCTTCGTGCAATCCGGCGAAACCGACGCTTACAAGCCGCCCCATCCCTTGCGTTCCGAGCTTTACCACAATAATGGCGACGGCACCTTCACCGACGTCACCGAAAAAGCTGGCCTCGGAGGTGCCGGACATTACGGTCAAGGAGTCGCCGTCGGAGATTTCGACAATGACGGCTACCCCGATCTGTACGTCACCGGCTATGGCCGCGCCATTCTCTACCACAACAACGGCGATGGAACCTTCACGAATGTCACCGCCAAGGCCGGTGTAGCCGATGAAGGCGGATGGTCCACCAGCGCAGGATGGTTTGACTACGATAAGGACGGCTGGCTCGACCTGCTCGTGACCAATTACATCGAGTGGACGCCCAAAACGAACCTGTGGTGCGGAGAACGCCGCCCCGGCTATCGTTCTTACTGCAATCCGGGCAATTACAAGGGGCAGAAGACCAAGCTCTACCACAACAATCACGACGGTACCTTCACCGACGTAAGCGATTCTTCCGGCGTTGGCAAGCCCGAATCCAAAGGCATGGGCGTGGTCCTGGCGGACTTCAATAACGACGGCTGGCCAGACATCGCCATCGCCAACGACACCTGGCCCAATTTTCTGTTCCTCAACAAACACGATGGGACCTTCGAGGATGTCTCGCTTGTTTCCGGTTTGGCCGCCAGCGAAGATGGCCGTTACGAGGCGGGCATGGGCATCGATGCCGCGGACGTGGACGGCGACGGCTGGCTGGATGTCTACATCACTCACCTGGATTTCGAATTGAATCGTCTCTATCACAACAATCGCGATGGAACGTTTGATGACTATACCTATCGCTCCGGCATCGGCAACAAGGCCATCCTGCTCAGCGGCGTATCCATGAAGTTTCTCGATTACGACAACGACGGCTGGAACGATATCGTCCAATTGAACGGCGCCATGCTGGACAACGTCCAGCTCTATCACAGCGAAGTCTCCTACAAGGAGCCTTTGCTCATGTTCCGCAATTTAGGAAAGGGCCAGTTCGAAAAAGCTTCAGACTCTCTCGGTCCTGACTTCCTGCGGCCTGTCGCCGGCCGCGGCATCGCTACCGCTGATTACGACAATGACGGCGACATCGACATCGCCATCAATAACCGGGGCGATTATCCCGAACTCCTCCGCAACGATGGAGGAAATCTTAACCACTGGCTGGAAGTTCTGCTCATCGGCACGCGTTCGAATCGCGATGGCATCGGCGCTTCGTTAAAGTTAACTTCCGAAGGGTTCGTGCACGTCGAACAGTCCAAAGGGGGCATGAGCTATATGTCGGCAAGCGATCCAAGAATCTTCTTTGGCCTCGGCAGACGCACCAAAATTGAATCCCTGGAGATTACCTGGCCCAGCGGGCAAGTGGACAAGCTGACGAGTCTCGCCGTCGATAGAATCATCGCCGTAAAAGAAGGCACAGGAATTGTTGCGCGTTCGTTTCCCAAGATAAGGCCAAAGGCGGCAAGCCAATGAGAGCACGGAACTCCATCGATCTGGCAGAAATGCATTGCTGCTCGCCCAATTTTTCGCCGCGGCAATCTCCCGTCTGGGCAGATCCAAGGCCATGAATCCGCTCCGCCGCCGTTTCCTGGGTTCCTCTTCGATCGCTCTGGGCAGCGCGCTGTTGGACGCGCTTACCAGCCCGCTCTGGAAATGGAAACGCTCCCCGCTCCTCGAAGCTTCTGCGGCATCCCATCCTCAATCGCCGAAGCCGCTTGTCTCTACTGCGCCAGCGGCCTCGCCTGTCGTGTTCGTCGACGTGGCCAGGGAAGCCGGCCTTAATTCTCCAAACGTGTGGGGCGGCGTCGATCAAAAAAAATACATCATTGAAGCCAAAGGCAGTGGACTCGCTTTTTTCGACTACGACCACGACGGATGGCTGGATATTTATTTGACCAACGGAACGCGCTTCCATACCGATTGGCCGTCCGGGACGGCCCCCACCTCCCATCTGTACAAAAACAACCGCAACGGAACTTTCACCGATGTCACGGAAAAATCCGGACTGGCTCGAACGGGCTGGCAGACGGGCGTCTGCGTAGGCGACTACGACAATGATGGCTGGGATGATCTCTTCTGCTGCTTCTGGGGACACAACATCCTGTTTCACAACAACGGAGACGGCACGTTCACCGACGTGACTCAGAAAGCTGGCGTGTACAACGAAGAAATCCGCTGGGGTGCCGGCTGCACTTGGCTCGACTACGATCGCGACGGTCACCTTGATCTCTTCGTTTGCAACTACATAAAGCTTGATCCAAAAAACACTCCTTCGCCGACCGAGCCCCCCGTTTGCCAGTGGAAAGGCATTCCTACCATGTGCGGTCCGCGGGGTCTTCCTGGCGACACCAACGTTCTTTATCGCAACAACGGCGACGGAACTTTCACCGATGCCTCCGAAAAATCGGGCATCTTGAAACCCGGCCCGCGCTATTCCATTACACCCGTTTCCTACGATTTCGATAACGACGGCTGGCCGGATATCTACGTCGCTGTCGATTCCGAGCCCAGCATCCTGCTCCACAACAATCACGACGGTACTTTCACCGATGTCGCGGTCATGGCCGGCTGCGCTTACAGCGAGAATGGCCACGAGCAGGCCGGCATGGGCGTAGCCGTCGCCGATTACGACTGCGACGGCTGGTTCGACATTTTCAAAACGAATTTTGCGGACGACACCTCGAACCTCTACCACAACAACGCCGACGGCACCTTTAGCGATGTTACATTTTCTTCTGGAATCGGAATCAACAACCAATACGTTGCCTGGGGCTGCGGCTTCATGGACTACGACAACGATGGCTGGGCAGATCTTCTCCAGATCAACGGACACGTGTACCCGGAAATCGAGGGCCACGAGACCGGCCAGACATTCAAGAACCCGCGCCTGGTCTACAAGAACCTTGGCGATGGGCGCTTCAAAGACGTTTCCTCGGAGATGGGCCCCGGCATTAGCGAGCGATTCTCGAGTCGCGGCGCCGCGTTCGGCGACTACGACAACGATGGCGACATCGATGCCCTGATTTTGAATATGAACGATTTGCCTTCTCTTCTACGCAACGAAGGCGGAAACAAGCAAAACTGGGTCAAAATCAAACTGCTCGGGACCAAGTGCAATCGCACCGCTATTGGCGCTCGCGTCCGCGTAGTGACCGGCAAACACGCTCAGATGGATGAGGTCCACAGTGGCACAAGTGTCATGTCGCAGAGCGACCTGCGGCTGCACTTCGGCATCGGAAAAGCTCAAAAGGTGGATGTTATCGAGGTGAAGTGGCCGACCACCCAGAAGACCGAGCGGTTCACGGATGTGAGTGCCAACCAGATCCTTACCATCCGCGAGGGCAGCGGTATCGTCGCGGCGGTCAAACCCAAAACCAGATAGGCAAATTAAAAAAGCGAAACCGATCGGTTTCGTCCGGCTTTTCTAACGTGGCGGAGTTGCTGGCGGCTGGTCCTTAAGAATAATCACAAATTGCCGGAGTTCCCGCCGCTGCCGTTGGAGGTCGGCAGCCTCCGTTTCCTCGGCTCGCTCATACGCTCGAAACTCCTGTTGCGCCTTTCGGTTCTCGCCTGTTCGTTGATAAGCCAGACCGAGCTGGCGGTGGGCTTCGCCAAGGTTCGGGTTTATTTCAATGGCCTTCTGGTAGCCGCGAATGGCCTCGTCGAAATCGCCTCGCGCGAAATGCAGAATTCCCAGCTGAAGGTACGCTTCGCCGAGCTGGGGATCGATAGACACGGCTTTCTCGAGCAGCGCTTCGGCCTGTTTAGAGCCCGCCAGATTTTCTGATCCCTTTTCGCGCTTCCAAATGCTTATCGCGTAGTAGTAATTGGCCAGAGCATTCAGAGGCTGCTCCTCGGCAAATCGCGCCAGTTTCTGTTCGCTGCAAGGCAGCGGCGTGGGAGACGTCATGGCCACCCTGCCGAGGAAGAGATACGGAGCTGGGTCGACCGGTTGCAGGTCAGACGCATCGCACAGGCGCCGGGCCGCTTCTGCCCACGAACCGCTCGAGTAGAGAGCCGCGCCCAGCCCGGTCAGCATTCTTGCAGATTTCGGATGCGCCGTGGACCCACGCGTAAAAACTTCTACTGCTGGCTCCGCCGCTTTGTGGAGCAGCAGTTCCGTACCCCATTCGAAATAATTCGGCTCACTGGGGTCCATATGGGCAGCGCATTCGTATTCGCGGACCGCTTCGAGAGGGTCGTTTAGCCGCTCATCAAGTTCGCCCAACAGGCGATGTCCTTCTGCATCATCTGCGACCGCCAGCGCTTTTCGGACTTGCTCGCGGGCTCCCGCGAAGTCACCTTTGGCTCGGTCAGCCAAAGCCATCTCGTACGGCTTGCCGGAACTGCCGGTGGAAGCGGTCTCCGGCTCGCCGGATTTCAACGTCTGGGTTTCCTTGGCAAGCGATTCACTGGTTTTCGAACTAGCTGCGGACCCATGCAAACCGAGATTGCTCCAATCGGTTACGCCCGCCACGGTAAAGTTCGGCTCATCCTTGAATTCCATCGCAGACGGCGACGCCGCGGAGGATTCGAACTTTGCTGATCCGATCGTTTGGAGCAGCACATCGACATGTCTCTTGTCTCCCGGCGACAATACCAGAGCATCTACGACAGAATCTATCCATCCAGATTTTTTCGCCCGCAGGGTGTACGTGCCACCGTGATCCGAGGAGAGGACGAAAGTACCGGCTGCATTCGTTTTCGTTTCGACGATGGTTCGGTTGCCCTTCTCTGTAAGAAGGACGGTGGCACCGCCGACCGGCTTTCCGGCGGTGTCCTGAATCGTGCCTTCGACAGTGACCGAGAGGTGGGGGACAGGATTTTGCTCGAAAGCTGCCGCGCTCCCTAAACTCGCGAACGTGGCAAGCAGTACTGCGAGAGCCCCGCTTCTCCGATTCCGTGTCCTAGGAGAAGGGCGCCGCAATTTGTGCCAGCCGTTTATCATCTCGACGGAATTCTTTCGTCTGCGCCGAAACTCACGCGTGTTCGTCGACCCTTGACATATTCTATCTCTCGCTACAGTCACAAAGGACGTATCCTGGCCGCCCACCCGCCCCCGGGCGCCAACTTGATCCTTAGTTTCGTGGTTTTGTTAACCTGCCGTTTCACCCGCTTATAGTCACTCGCGTACCTGTCAGCATTCACGCCATCCTCGTACGCGTCCAGCCAGAAGTTGCCCTCCGGTAAGAAGGAGAAATCCACTTCCAGTTCGCGTCCGGTCCAGTCGGTCATCGCCCCGAGATACCAATCTTTTGCATTTCTTCGCGCCAAAAGGACGTACTCGGCGATGCGCGCATCCAGAACCCTGGTTTCGTCCCAGGTCGTCGGCACTGCCGCAAGAAATTCCATGGCCTCGGGTTCACGCAAGTAATTCGACGGACTGTCCGACAACATCTGCAAGGGGCTCTCGAAGACCACATACATGGCAAGCTGCTGGCAGCGAGTTCCCAAAGCCATGGGTTGGTGGAAGATGGGGGCAAAGGTGGCTTTCGTCGCGTTCCGCATCGCCCCTGGTGTGTAATCCATGGGCCCGAGAAACATTCGTGTAAAAGGCAGCGTGACGTTGTGTTTCGGTTCGGAGTCTGCGCTCCACTTGCTCCACTCCATCCCGCGGACTCCTTCTCCGCTGATCATGTTCGGCCACGTGCGAGTCATGGTGACCTGCTTCTGCCCACCGTGAAAATCGACCAGCATTTTGCGCTTGGCCGTTTCGCGGCTGACCTGGTGGTAGAAGTTGATCAACCGTTGGTCGTCGCGCTGCATGAAGTCGACCTTAATCCCTTTGATCCCCCACTTGGCGTACTGATCGAGCGCGGGAATGAGTTGATCGTCGAGCGACTTCCAGACCACCCAAAGAATAATGCCCACGTTTTTTTCTTTGGCGTAGGCCGTCAGCTCTTCCATATTTATTCCCGGAACGATTTCGAGCACGTTTCCGAGCTGGTACCACCCTTCGTCTAAAATGATGTAGGGCAGGCCGAATTTCGCAGCAAAGTCAATGTAGTACTTGTAGGTCTCGGTGTTGACTCCGGATTTGAAGTCCACACCGTAGATATTGGTGTCGTTCCACCAGTCCCAGGCCACTTTGCCTGGCTTAATCCATGAGGTGTCTTCGAACTGCGCTGGCTTCGCCAAAAGCCACACCAGTTGATTGGTGAGCAGGTCTCCGTCGCGCTCGACGATGCCCAGCAGTCGCCACGGAAAGGTGCGCTTGCCGCTCGTCGCAGCGATGTAGTCGGCGGCCTCAACGACTCTGAAGTCGCGGTCTCCTTCCAGCTTTTCTTTTAAAGGGTACGGAGGAAAACTCCCGGAAAGCGCAGGTCCACCCGTGCCGCGCAGCCACATTCCCGGATAGTCTTCCACGTCCGATTCCGCTATGGCTACTTTGGCGCCGCCACCCGCATCCACCACGACAGGCATGGTTCCCAGGAACGCCGGAGCGATCTCGCTCAAATGCTGTGGCACATACTTTCGCTCGTTGTGCGAAAACATGCTGTCTTCCTGAGGGTAAAAGGCTATGGAATCTCGCGGGAAATTGAACTTCACTTCTTCACCGTATATCTTCACCTGCGGTTCTGGAAGCGAGGTTTCAAAACGGTAGGCTGCCCCTTCGTTGTAGGCGCGGAAAACCAGCGCGTAGTCCCCGTCCATTTCGAGGCGCAGTTCGTTGTAGCTCTCGCGAATCTTCTCGAATTTCTGACGGACTTGCGGCTCGATCACCCGATTGGTGCTGCTTTCCTTCGCCGCTCGGACTTTCGGCTCCAGTCCTAGCTTCTTGTGGTCGACGTCCAGGGAGAGCGTCGAATCCTCGACGAGCGCGCCACCTTTCAGGAGCACGTCGTAACGGATGCGACTAGCGGTGCGGATTCTGACCTCGATTCTGCCGTCGGGTGATTTCAAGTCGTAACTCGATTGCGCCGCGGCTGGCCCAGCCAGCAGGAATGCGGGAACGATCCATGGCAGCGTGTTTTTCCGCAGTCTGTTCATAAACTCCCTTCCTGCTGGAATCGGCGGCCAGGTCCCGACTAGCCCATTTTCCGCCGCATAAGAATTATTCCAACGCTGGTGCCCGCATTCTACACCTGTGACAAGCGCTTGCGGCAAGCACACGAACTCATATAGACCTGCAGCCTCGCTAGGAGCCGACTCGTCGACAAGTTCAAGGATCGCGTGCACGCTTCGGCGCCACTTCCTCCGCAGGAACCTCTTGCTGGTACTCCAGCCAGTATCTTTCGCGATCATCATTCTTGCCGGAACGCTTCTTTTGCGTGTCATTTTCTGATAGAAAAATCATGGCCCTGCACATCCGTCTAGCGCTTGGTATCCTTTTTCACGTCTCGGATGGGTCGCGGCACAGACCAAAGCGTAGAACGGATTGATGACACCACGGTCGACTATCGTTGAGCGGTTTCGTTCGCGATTTGGCGGGGACCCGCGCGTCTATCGCGCCCCCGGGCGTGTCAACCTGATCGGAGAACACACCGATTACAACGAGGGCTTCGCGATGCCAGCGGCCATCGAGTTTTATTGTTGGGTCGCCGTCGGCGCCAGAGAGGATCGCCGGCTGCATATCTACTCGGAGGAGTTTTCAGCTGAGGCGGACGCGGATTTGTCTTCCGCGGCACGGCAGCCTTCCAAAACGTGGAGCGACTATCCCATCGGCGTGGCCCTGCAACTCGAACAGGCCGGTTTTCGGCTTCGCGGAGCGAATCTTCTGATTGAAAGTGAAGTCCCCATTGGCGCGGGCCTTAGCTCTTCCGCTGCCATTGAGGTGGCGACCGCGCTGGCTCTCGCGGATCAGTCTGGCTGGACCCCGGAGCGCCTTCAATTGGCGCTGCTCTGCCAAAGAGCGGAAAATGAATTCGTCGGCGCGCGGGTCGGGATCATGGACCAATTCGTCTCCCTATACGGAGAAAAGGACCACGCGCTGATGCTCGATTGCCGCGCGCTGAGCTTTGCGTCTCTCTTGATTCCCAATTCCGTCAAGCTGGTGATCAGCAACACTATGGTCAAGCACGAACTGGCCTCCAGCGAATACAATCGCCGTCGCGCGGATTGCGAAGAAGCCGTCCGCCGCCTTCGAGAGTTTTTGCCGGGGATTCGCGCTCTACGGGACGTAAGCGCCGAGCAGCTGGAACAGTATCGCAGCAAGATTTCTGAAGTTGCCTACAAGCGCGCGCTGCATGTTGTCGGTGAGAACGCGCGGGTGCTCGACAGCGCGGAGGCACTCCGCTCCGGTGATATCGCACGGTTCGGAATGCGCATGGCCGAATCTCATCGCAGCCTTCGGGATTTGTACGAGGTCAGCTGCCCGGAACTGGATTTGATGGTTGACCTGGCGCACCAGCAAAAGGGAGTTTACGGCGCGCGCATGACGGGCGGTGGCTTCGGAGGGGCTACCATCAATCTCGTGGACGCTCGCTACGCCGGAGAATTTAAAGAAAAAATGGCCAAGTCCTATCAGAGAGAAACTGGCCTGGTGCCCCAGATCTACATTTGCAGACCGGCCGAGGGGGCGGGCCCGTTTCCGTCCTCTGATCTTTGACCTCATCTCCCTGGGCGCTCATGCTCACGCGAGCAAGTGATTCCCGCCTCCGCTCGAAAGAGCTAGAGGACTTCTGGAGAACTGGCAGCGATTTCAATGCGCAGCTGCTGCGTGCCCAGCTGCGGATGTGTGGCCGTGAGCCGCACCGTTCCCGGTTGTTCCTTCGCGCGAATCCAGATAGCGCCCGTTCCGCCGATCAGCGCAAAGGGGTTGTCGCCAATAATCTCCGCGGGGCCTTGCAGGTCCAACTTGATGGCGTCGTTCGCAAATGGCCGGATGGCGTCAAATTCATCGGTTACGCGCAAAACCACGCGGGTAGAATCAGCGCCATCCGCGTTGAGACGAGTGTCGTCAGGCAGCAGTCGAAATTTCTGGTCGACACCTCTGCCGGATAGAGTCTTAACAATCGCTTGCTTTCCGTCCAGATAACCTTCCATCCGGAGATCTCCCCAGTTGCCCACGGCGGGCCCCAAATCAACCACAAACGGCGAATAGCGAAGGTGGGCAAACTCGGTTTTGTTTGGATCGGCTTCCGCCACCAGCTTGCCGGCAATGTAGAACTTAAGGTGATCGCAATTGGAACAGACCACCGCCCTGGTGAATCCGATCGATTCGTCGCCCCGCGCCCAGTGAAATGCAGGTTCGAGCACGACTTCGTCTGAGGGATCACATTGGGACTTGTAGAAACCGGCCGCAAGCTTGGGTTCCCGGAAAATGTCGGTCACCCCGTGATAGCAGATGCGGTCACCGCTTCCAAAGTCTCCATGCGTGTTGTAGTCAAAGGCGCACCAGCCGATGCCGCCGGCGTACTGCGCATCGGAAGCTAGCTGGTCGTGAATACGCGCATGACGCATGGTGTGCTCTGTCAGCCGCTCGACTTGATCGATAGTTTTCGTGGGATACGTGTGACCCACGAATTCCGTGTTGAGATAGCGGGGGTGGTTCGGCGGTTTCAGAGGGAATCCAAAATCGTTCATGGTAAAAACGTCTTCCAGAAATTCGGAGGATTGGAAATAGCGGATCCCGCCCGTCTGACGTGTGGGATCGAGACGGTGAGCTGACGCGTTGGTGCGCGTGTAGAAATCGTGGTCGTCCCTCGATTCGTTGATGCGCACGCCCCATAGAATAATGCTGGGATGATTCCAGTCGCGGCGAATCATGCGGCCGACGTTGTCGATGGAGATCTGTTTCCAGGCCTCGTCCCCAATGTGCTGCCAGCCGGGTATTTCTTCGAGGACCAGCAGCCCCATTTCGTCGCAGGCGTCGAGGAAATGCCGCGATTGCGGATAGTGTGATGTGCGGACGATGTTGCATTTTAGGTTTTTGCGCAAGATTCGCGCATCGCTCCGTTGCGCGCGGCCCGGCATGGCCTGGCCTACAAACGGAAATGTTTGATGGCGGTCAAGGCCGCGCAGTTTGATGACTTTGCCATTCAGCTCGAAGCCGTGATCTGTAAACTGCGCTTCGCGAAAACCAACCGTGCGGCGATCCTGATCGACTAGCTCGGATCCCCTCAGTAAGCGCACCTGAGCGGAATAAAGATTCGGATGCTCGAGGTCCCACAGCTTGATCCCGCTAAGGCCGTCGAAGTGCATGGTATGCGCCACTGCGTCCGATCGAGCCTCCGACGTCGGAACGCGTTCGGTCGCTTTGGCCACCACGCGATCCCCTTCGCGGAGCTCGGCCTCTAGTGTCAGCGTCTCCCGCGACGCTTCCATATGCTGAAGGAAGCAATCTAGATCGATTGCGGGGTGTTCGCTGAGCACCGCTTTTGGTTTCGCAAGAATATTCTCTATAAACGTCGTTGGAACGATGCGCAGCCAGACTTCGCGGTAGATCCCTCCAAAAGTTAGGTAGTCGATCTGATGACCAAAGGGTGGGATGTCCGGCCGTTCCGTCGAGTCCACATCCACCGCAAGCACGTTTTCACCGCCGAGGTCGATGTGCGGCGTCAGATCGAAAGAAAAAGGCGTGTAGCCACCTTTGTACTCGCCCAGCCGCACACCATTGATCCAAACGGTAGAGGCGGTCATGACACCTTCGAAGTCCACGAAAATGCGCTTGCCGCGGGCCTCCGGGGGCAGACGAAAACGACGCCGGTAAATGGAAACAAACTCATATTGCTTGTCGTCGAAGCTATGCCAGGGCAACCGGACATTCGTGTGCGGAATAACGACGTGATCAAACCGAGAGTCGTCGAACTCCCGCCCGTGCGCTCCTTCGACGAAGGCCCGGTTGTAACGCCAATTCCGATTGATGGGAAAAACCATGCGGCCCTCGGCGGGGGCCGCGGGCACGGAATTGCCGGTAAGCAGTCCGGGCGCAAGGGTGGTTCCCGCAAGAACAGCGCTCGTGGTCTTCACAAAATGTCGTCGGTCCATAGCCGTTAAGTCTTCCTTTGCGCCGCGCATCTTACCAGCTTTGCGGCCGATCTTTGATGATTCTTCTTGGCACTCTTGGCACTGGAAGACCGCGCTCGGGCGCACAAAAACTTGGCTCAGCATTCCGGAACAGCGCCGAAAGACGTCATGCTCCCGTGCTTGGCGAATTGTTTACGTCCGAGGGTGCTCCAACGATGCAATCTTGCTCGCAACGCACTGCAAACGCATTGGCCAAGTGAAGCGCCATTGCTCAGTGCAAGTCTCGAAAAGGCAGCAGAACGCTGGATCGAGCGCTGCGCAAGCTTCCTCATCGTTTTCCACCCGTCGTATGGGCAGGGGGGACGATATTGAAGCTCTCCCGTTTTGAGAGAGCCACTCCCGGCAGAAGTTTGTTTTGCTACTACTCTTGTCACTACTTCCGGTAGGTTTTGATCTCGTTCGGACCCATATAAGCGCCTGCGATTCTTTCAAATGGAAGAGTTGTGTTGATAAAGAGAGACATTTCAACGCTCACGGACCC
Organism: Acidobacteriota bacterium; assembly: GCA_013289825.1. Classification (GTDB taxonomy): domain Bacteria; phylum Acidobacteriota; class Terriglobia; order Acidiferrales; family UBA7541; genus Acidiferrum. The sequence continues at coordinate 18,862 of JABCZF010000001.1, forward strand.
CTCACCTCCCGCTCACCCTTGGCCCGCGATGTTAGGTGTTGTGTTTTGTCGCGCGGGCTGAGGGGAGCGTACTTTGAGGCTCTTCCATCAAGGAATTGACAGCAACGCCATTCGCGAATACGCTTTCGGACGCTTACCCTGCTTCTTCAAGGAATCTTTCGAGGATCCCGTGCTCATGCGGTCTTTGCTCATTTTTCTTTCCTCGCTGTTCCTGTTTGCTGCCTACGCTGAGCCCTCCGCACAGGCTCCCTCAGCTCAAAACGCGCCTGTTGAGAAACCCGATCTCACAGCAGGCAAGGTGATCTTTGAAGGTCACTGTACTCTCTGCCATGGTATCGACGGAGGTGGCGGACGTGGGCCGAGCTTGCATCGCCCGAAACTCAGCCGGGCACCCGACGACAAGGCCTTGAAGTCCCTGATTGAAAATGGCATTCCACCCGAAATGCCGGAGGGCTGGTACCTGTCCGAGCAAGACATCTTGAACCTGGTAGCTTTTGTGCGCAGCCTCGGAAGTGTGCCACCGGAAAAACTGCCTGGCGACCCTCAGCGTGGTGAGGCCATCTACACGCGGAGCGGTTGCGCCACGTGCCATATTCTCGCTGGCAAAGGCACCGGCTTTGGTCCCGAACTCACGGAAGTCGGCGCGCGCCGGGGAGCCGCCCGCCTGCGCGGAACGCTACAAAGCCCGAGTAAGACCATCCCAGAAGATTTTCTGCTGATCGAAGCCAGCACGTCATCCGGCCAGACAATCCGAGGTATCCGCCTGAATGAAGACACCTTTACGATTCAACTGAAAGATGCGCAGGGACACTTTTACAGCCTACGAAAAAGCGACTTGCGCGAACTGAAAAAACTTCGTGGCCAGACGCTCATGCCTTCTTACGAATCGCTTTTCTCCGCCGCGGAACTCGATGATCTGGTGGCCTACCTGGCATCGCAGCGAGGCCAACCATGAGGCTTCTCGCATTATTCCTGCTGGCGGCTACGGTTGTCTCGGCGCAGGTCCCGTTCGAACGAATTGTAAACGCCGATAAGGAGCCGGGGAACTGGCTGACGTATTCGCGTACCTTGGACGGGAAAAGATTTTCTCCGCTGCGTGAGATCAACACGCAGAACGTTTCGCAACTCAAAGTGAAATGGGCCTACCAATTTCCCGATCCTCGCACGGAAGTCTCTCCCATTGTGATTGATGGCATCCTGTACGTGACCGGCCCGAATGCCGCCGCAGCGCTCGATGGCCGCTCCGGGCGTTCTCTGTGGACATGGAAACGTCCGCTGCCGAGCGATTTCCAGAGTATTGGTTTCGGCCACACCAATCGGGGAGCTGCGGTGTTGGACGACAAATTGTTCGTCGCCACACTCGATGGGTTTCTCGTTGCGCTGGATCTCAAGAGTGGCGTGGAGCGGTGGTCCGCCAAAGTTCTCGATTACAAATTGGGTTACAGCATGACCATGGCCCCGCTAGCGATCGACGGAAAAGTGGTTGTCGGCGTCAGCGGCGGAGAAGCGGGCATCCGTGGGTTCATCGACGCCTACGATGCAAGAACCGGCAAGCAGGCATGGCGGTTCTGGACGATTCCCGGACCCGGAGAACCTGGCCACGAAACGTGGTCCGGCGACGATTGGAAAACCGGCGGCGGCGCCACCTGGGTGACCGGGGCGTACGATCCCGAACTCAAGCTGGTGTATTGGGGGGTGGGGAATCCGGGGCCGGACTGGAACGGTGACGTGCGGCCCGGCGACAATCTCTATACCTGCTCGTTTCTTGCGCTCGAAGCGGACACCGGAAAACTGAGCTGGTATTTCCAGTTTACCCCTCACGATACGCACGACTGGGATGCCACCCACGTTCCGATTCTTTTTGACGGCGAAGTTCAGGGCAAGAAACGTAAGCTGATGGCCGTCGCCAATCGCAATGCTTTCTATTACGTGTTGGATCGCACCACCGGAGAATTTATTGCCGGCAAACCATACGCCAAGCAAACCTGGGCCAAAGGGCTTGACGTAAAGGGTCGGCCGATTCTCACCACCAACGCAGAACCGACAACGCAGGGCGCCCTGATCTGGCCAAACTTGAATGGCGCGACGGTATGGTTCAGTCCCTCGTACAGCCCGCAAACGGATTTCGTATATGTTTCGGTGCGTGAAATTGGCGCTCGCTATTTCAAGCGCGTCACCCCCTACCGCGTGGGCACTTTTTTCCCGGGCGGCGGCGAAGACGAGTTGCCGCCGGATGACGCGTGGGGCGCCATTCGAGCTCTGCAAGCGGAAACCGGCGAGCTGCGCTGGGAGTTCAAACTGTTCTCACCTCCCTGGGCGGGAGTTCTCTCCACCGCGGGAGGATTGGTCTTCAGCGGCTCCGACGAGGGGAACTTCTATGCACTCGATGCGCGCACCGGTAAACCGCTGTGGGATTTCCAGACCGGCGGCGCGATTGAAGCAAATCCCAACTCATTTATGATTGATGGACACCAATGTATTTCCATCGCCGCCGATCGCGTCCTGTATGTCTTTGGCCTGTAATTTGAATTAGCCTGTGGAATTGTCGCTGCACCGCTGGCCGGCCGCTACTGGATTCCAAGTAACGCTTTGTAGTGCTTGAGTCAGATAGCTGGTCGCACCGGAAAGGTAGATTCCGGTGGGACTGCGCTATATTTCGGGATTGAACTGGAGATCCAAAGCTCTGGTCATCTGCTGAGTCGGCCCACATCCTAGCGCAACTCTTGCGCTCGTCCGCTACGAACCGACTCTCGCGCGGCGTCCAGAATTTCCACCACCTGGACGTTCAAGGTCGCCGAAAGCGGATCTTCAATCGGCTTGTTGTGGCGAATGCAGTCAACGAAGTAGGAAACGGGATTGCTCGTCTCTCGCGGCCCGGGGTTGACCGCGATACGCTGCCCTTCCAGGGCGATCTTGCTGCGATCGTCATTCGCGGTTCGATGAAACAGCTCCTCCCCGGTTGCCAGGAGACTCCCCTTTGGACCGAACACCTCCACCTCTCCGTTGTCATAGGGCCAATCCCAAGACGCCTCGATGATCACGGTCGCATCGGGATATTGGAGGACAATCGTGGCGTCATCATCCACTTCGTTGTGCTGATCGGTCTTTAGCTTCTGCGCCGTGGCATAAACGCGTGTCGGCCGCCCTTTAAGCCAAAGCGCCCATTCCGCCCCGTAACATCCGAAATCCATGATCGCACCGCCCCCATTTTTGACCGGGTCATACAGCCAATCGGCAAAATACTTCGAGACACCAATCTCCTTAGGTCCCTGATGTCCGTAGCGCACAATCATTTTCTGTACCGGCCCCACCTCACCGGATTGCACGCGGTGAAAGATCTCGTGCGTTGGAGGCACCCAAGCATTCCAGTAGTTCACCATGATCTTGATGCCTGCCTCATCCGCAAGACGCTGCATCTCGCGCGCGTCAGCTCCCGTCGTGGCCATCGGTTTTTCGGTCGAGTAGTGGATATGCCGCTTCGCACACTCTCGAAGTATCTCCAAATGTTTGTCATTTTCTGTGGTGACAATCACCGCTTCCGGCTTGGCCTCATCAAGCATCTTGACGTAATCCGCGTAGAACTTGACGCTTGTGGGTACCCGAGTCTTGGCCCGGTCCACCAGCGCGGGACGCGAATCGGCGATGGCGACAAGTTCCGCATTGGGCTCGGCGGCAATGTCCTTGAGCAGACCCCAGACGTGATCGTGATCCAAGCCAACGATGGCCAGACGGGTCTTCGCTTCATCTGGTCTTGGATACCTCGAAGCGCCTGCCCTGGCCAAAAATCCCAAACTTAGTAAAACGGCCGCCGCACAGCTCACGAATTGTCGCAGGGTAGTTAGTCTCATAATCTAAACCTCGCCGGTGCCGAGAATGCAATTTCCGTCCCGAGGACCAGGATTGACGCGCTTCCTGACACGTGGCCAACCTAGTCTGTCTGATCAGGGTGACTGCCACTTTGCAGAGTGTCTCCAGCCGATGTCAAGACATTGGCATGTCATTTCCGCGCTCTCGCGCATCTTGCTAAAAAGAAGAGGCTTTCAGCGATGTGTTACCCGGGTATTTCTTAGGGAGGCTAGAGCGTGGCCGGGAAGGATGGCGGTCGCTGAGGCAGGGGGGTTAGCCATCACTGTGCCGCGATTGGCACTAGCGGTCTGGTCTCGAGTGGATCGATGAATCCGCCAGGGCTCTCGACTCCACCGTTCTACCCCGTCAGTTTTGCACCCGCAAAGCCGTATGTTCCTGCTTGGATTCGAGGGCCGCAGCTGCCTTTCGAGCCATCAGTTGGAATCCTCCATTTTTGGCATCCTTTTCGAGTGCCTCGAGGTGGGCTCTGCCTTCGGTTCGATTCCCGAGACTCAGTTCAATCTCTCCAACCGCTAACCGCGCATCGAGGAGTACATCGACGAAGGACGCTTCGCCCGCGTCCGACATTATTTTCCGAAGTCGTTTCACGGACTCAGCTGCTTCCGCCGGGCTGGCCGAGACCGCTTGAATCCGCGCAGAGGTAATCGCCGCTTTCAGTTCCAGTCTCCGGTTGTGACTATCCGTCGCAGCCTTCGTCACCTGCTCGATGCGCTTGCGCGCCTCCGCATTTTGCCCCTGTGCCGTCAGCGCAGTTGATTCGAGTAAGTGCGCCTCAACCAAATATTGCTCGGCCCTCGTCTCCAGAAAAACATCGGCCGACTGTCGCGCCAGACTTTCCGCTTCGGCAGCCTTTCCCTCGTCTAATAGGATTTCCGCAAGATGCAGACGAACGTGAGCTTCTTCGCTTTTATCGCCGACTTCCTCGAAGATCGATATGGCTTGCTTGTATCTCTTTCTTGCACCCTCGGCGTCCCCCTCCATCCGCTGCGCAGTCGCCGCACCATCGAGAGCCACGGCTTGTCGGCCTCGGCTTCCTAGTTGATGGCAAATGTCCAGAGAGCTTTCATACATCTCTTTGGCTTCGCTATGTTTTCCCCTCGCCAGGAGAATGTCGCCAAGTCCAATCTGCGCCAGCGCCACTCCATTCTGATCTCCAATCTCGCCGTACGTCGCCAGGGCCGCTTGAAAGTTCTTGCGTGCCCCCTCCAAGTCGCCGAGGTAGAAGAGGATATCCCCAAGATTATTATATTCGTTGCTCAAACTCATTTTGTTGCCCGATTCTCTATAGATATCCAGAGACTCTTCATATTTCTTCCGCGCTCCGAGGTAGTCTGCCTGTCGTTTGAGCGCTATGGCCTCCAAAGTTGCAGTCGCTGCTACACCAAGCCGGTCATTCGCCACTACATAAAGTTGCTTCGCTTCACGAATGGCTCCCTCGACCTCCGCTTGTTTTCCAGAGTTTTCAAAAAGCCACGCTTGCTCGCGCCGCGCCTTGGCGAGAAGCAGAGAGGCTCCCGCCGCCTGGGCTTTTTCCGCGGCCCTCGCTAGCGCTGCTTCCGCCCTTCTCATATCCCCAAGGGATCTCGCTGCGTCGTTTTCTGCCAAATCGATTCGTGGGTCGTCTCGAAGGGGGGCCGGCAATGCCCGGAGGGCGTCTATGGTAGCCAGGGCATCTTGCCATTTGTTCGACATGAGTTCGGAGTTTGTCAAAGCTAGCCCGTAATCGAGGTTGTCCGGAAAGAAGTCGAACAATGCGTGATAAATCTCGATGGCCTTTCCCCAGTTCCGGCTGGTCTCGCGGTAACGACCTTCGACAAGCAATCGCTCCGCTCGCGAAAGACTGGATGAGAGATCGAACGCTTTCTTCGCCTCCGCCTGCGCCTTTTCGTCATAACCAAGCTGTTCCCAGGCACTCGCCAGAGCGGCGTGGGAAAGCGCATACTCCGGTTCGGCGGCTACCGCCCTCAGCAACAGATCCCGGGCAGCCAGAGTGTCGAAAACCCGCAGCTTTGCGAGTCCTTCCGAGAAAAGCTTCGTTGTTTGGCTGTTCGAGGGAAGAGCGATAGCTACCTCCGCCGCTTCTTCCCGGGTCACCGCGCGGATACCGAGTTTCTCCCGGAGATGTTCTCCGGCCCGCGAAACCAGATCCAGGAGACGGGCTTCGGTCCCCAATTCGGAAATCGCCGCGACCGTTTCACCGCTTCGCGTGTCCTGCAGATGGAGGTCGAGGCGAATCTGGCCTTGGGACTTTGCCCCTAGCGCTGCATAAGAACCCGAGACCAAATAATCGGTTCCCAAATTCTTCCGTATTCGCTTCAAACTGTCCCGCCCCAGGCTTTCCATATCAGGCAAAGAGAGTTCCATCTTCATACGCGCGATACTTTCTGCGGGGATGGCTCGCACTTGTTCTCCGGCTGTGAGCTCCGTAGTGAGCCAATCGGAGAGTGCTGTGGAGAGCCATGCTTCCTGAGTGTCTCCTGATAGATTCTTGAAGCTAAGAACCGCGACCGATCGCCGAGGGCTGACCATCCCCGAAGCGCCACCTAGAACCACGGATTGATGAATCCGCAGGTACACGAACACGCAGATGCTGGCCGCTGCCACGGCCGCGAGAAGAACTGTAATGCGCTTCCGGCCCGCCGGAGTTTCGAGGTTTAGGGATTCCAGGGCTGATGGCGCCCGCCCGCGCTGTTCGCTTGAATTCCTGTGGGCTGGAGATAGTTCGTCCGTATGGTTTCCGACGGAGCTGCCAGGTGCGGCTGCTCCCTCGCGAGGCATGTTTATGAGAGCCAGAAATCTGTACCCGTGTCGCGGGATGGTTTCGATATAGCGTGGACTCTCCGCGGAATCGCAGAGGGCGGAGCGCAGCTTGGTCATGGCTTTGTTGAGGCTGCGATCAAAATCGACGAACGTGTGGGCCGGCCAAAGTTTGTGGCGGAGTTCCTCGCGGGTTACGACTTCCCCGGGATGTTCCAGCAAAAGAGAGAGAATCTGGAAGGGTTGCTCTTGCAACTTGATTCGAATACCGCGTTTGCGCAGCTCTGCCGCGCGCAGGTCCACTTCAAAGACGCCAAAGCGCCGACTTTGCGGGCAGCTTTCCGTGCCCTGCATACCGGAACACCCCTCTGGTGGCAGAAGCCTAGCATGTCCTTTGCATGCATTCAATACCGTGTACGACGGTGATCAGCATTATCCGAAAACAGACAACGAGCGAGACAATCGAGGGCTGATGTGCTCAAGGAGATTTCTCCTTTTCCTGAAGGAGTTGCTTGGCACGCTCTGCGCTTTTGGCGCGCGCGCTTTCTTCCAATTTACTGAAGAGTTGCATTTCTGCTTGCGCCTCCTGCGCGCGACCGGCGCCGCGCAGTGCTTGTGCCAGCAAGAAGTGCGTCTGGGCCTCTCCGGGATCGGCCTTTTCCGCGAGTTGGAGTTCCGCAACGGCTTCGGCGTTTCGGTCCAGCCGGAGCAGCGCACGGCCGCGGTCCACACGCGCCTCCGTCAGATGCGGGCAGGTTGCCAGCGCCTTGTCGATTCCGGCAAGGGCTTCGGCGGGATCCTGGCGCTGTTCCAGCACAATGTTGGCGATTTTCCAGTGCGCATTGCAGTTTGACGGATCGTTTGCGAGTTCGGCGCGGAACTGCTCGGTGGCCGGCTCCCACATATGAAGCGACCAGTAGGCATTCCCGAAAAGATAGTGCGTGCCGGCTTGCTCGGGCGCCAACTCCACGGCCTTTTTATACTCGAGCAACGCGCCGTCGTAATTTTTCATGCCCTCCATGACTTCGCCAGAAACCTCGTGCACCCAAACGGAATCGGCGTCGATTTCGTTCAGTTTCGAAAGGGCCTGCTCGGAAAGTTTCATGTACACCTTGCCGAGCAGATACCAGACCTCCTGGTTTTGCGGCTGACGCAACGAAAGTTGATGCAGGTGAGTCGCAGCGGCATTGAAGTCGCCGAGTTTCAGTAAATCGTTGGCGAGAAAAAGCTCAGCGTTGTCGTCTTTGGGATTGGCGCGCAGCGCTGATTCGAAACGAGGCCGAGCGGCCGCGTAGTCACCCATTTCATAGAGCGAAACGCCGAGCAGCGCGGATGCTGACGACATCTTGGGATCAATCTTCAGACCTTTTTCGAGAGTAGCAGCGGCCTTCTGATATTCGCGCAGGCGTAAATACAAAGAGCCGAGATTATTGTAGGCGGCAGCAAGACGGGGCGCGTACTGCAACAGTGCTTCGTACTTGGCGGCGGCGGCGGCGAAGTCACTTTGGGCCTCCGCGGATTTCGCTTCGGAGTAGAGTTGCTGGACACGCGGATCGTCGGCATCAGCCCCCGATTGCCCGCGGAGACGCGGCGAACACGCAATTGCTACCAAGGCGAAAGCAACGCAAATTCGCCAGCACCCGCGGCTGTTTTTCAGCGCCTTGGCGGCAACTGCGGCTGGTGAAAACAAAAACATCTCGCTCATAATCATACCGCGAGAGACCATCAGAACCATAAAGGACTTGCCCGGCACCGCGCAGCGTCGTGCTATCAATGGTTCGCTCATGGGCGGGGAGTCTCTGGTAATGAATGCGTGCCGCTCATGGTTGTGCAACGGTCGAGTTGTACTTTCGCTTTGTCGCTAAGACCTTGCTTGTGATAAAGCGGCCCGAGCATGCAAGGAAGATTGGGATTTTGCGGCGCCAGCGCGATGGCCTGCTCGAGTTCGTTCTGCGCCTCGGCCAACTGATGCAGTCGCGAGTAGGCTTTGCCGAGAAGTTCGTGGGGCTTGAAATCCAGTGGCGAGATTTCGATGGCCTGCTTCAGATAGGTAATGGCTTCGGTGGAGCGGTTCAGATCTAACAGCAGGCTGCCCATATCAATGTACGGACCTGGATTCTTAGTTGCGGCGTTTTTTTGCCAGACGATAGCGTTCTCGTAGGCGCCCGCAGCGTCGTCAACGCGGCCGAGTCCAGCAAACGCCAGACCGAGATTGTCCTCAGCTTTGACATTGTGGGGATCGAGAGTGAGCGTTTGCTGAAACGCGTGCACGGCCTCGTCAAATCGATTCTCGTTATATTTCGTGCGGCCGAGGTAATACCAGCCTTCCGCATCGGCGGGTGTCCATTGCAACATCTTGGTGAGCCATTTGTCGGCGTCCACATAATCGTCGAGCAGGACGTAATCGAACGCGACAATCTTTAGGTCAAAGGCGCTGGGGGGGTGATACTTGGCGCCTTCGGTGAATTCGGCAAGCGAAGCTTTGGTCTTGGTGTTGCGGTAGTTGGCTTCAGAGGTTGCGCCTTTATCGCCGAGACTGGCCGTAGCAGAAGGTTGGCGGGATGCGCTGCCGCTTAAGGCCATCGGCGCGGAGTCGCTCAGGGAGGCGTTTTCGTTGCCGGCGGCTTGCTCCTGAATTTCGCGAAACAGGATGTAGCCGAGGAGGAAATGAGCATTCGAGGAGTCAGGATGCATGGCGAGATATTGGCGAACCCTTTGCTCAGCTTCTGAGGCCATGCCCTTATCAGCAAGCGCTCTGGCTTCGGCAAGAAGCGGATCGGCGCGATTCTGCGGCGCGGAGTCCAGAGTTTTGATGGGTGCTGACTGAGGCCAGGCTGCCGAGGCCGTTTTAGGTGCGGTCCATAGCATCGCAGCGAGGGCGGTGAGCATCAAGGCCATGCGCCCATCCCCCCGGGTATTTCCGGAACTGCTGATTCTAAGGGGAGTTAGGCAGCTGTTTTTGGCAAGCTTTAATGGCCGGGCAGCCAGAACGCGCGTGCCGAGGCGCATAACAAGAATGGCGAAAATTACGAAGGCGATTTCGAGGAACACGGCGGATTTTATCAGAAGAACTAAGTCTGCCCAAGAAAAAAACTGATGGCCGCAAGGGGGCGCGGTGTTCTAAAGCGCCGGGCCGTTTCGGTCGAGCATTTTCTGGAGTTCCTAAGCAACGCACAGAGTTGCGTCTTCGATTTTGCACGTGAATTCGACGCTCTTCCGACCGGGAGAGATTGTAGGAACGCCCGATTCCGTCTTCCTTGGAAATAAGAGGACAGCGGCGCCGACGAATCCCTTTTCATCGCGTTACATAACGAAGGTCGCTCGGAAGGGTGCGTTGTTTGGATTTTCTGGACTGAAGATAGGCGTTCGTTTGAAAAAATTTCGTCTTTTTCGAACAAAACAAGCCATGACCTCCGAGTGAATGACGACTTCGAGTTCATCGGCCGGCTGCGTCAGGAATTTCTCGGCGTCAGTTTCCCAGCGGATGTTATAGTTCTTGATCCTATGCGTTTTCTAGCGGGTCTACCGCTTTGGGGTTCTCACGATCGTCAGAATGTTTCTCGGCGTTTTGTTCAAAGAACCCTGGAGCGGGCGCCGTACGCGATAGATCGGCGTTCGGCGCTGGTCTTTCTTTTCTCGGCGTTGGTTCCGGTCGTGCCGCTTTTGGGACAGAAAACCGCGCCGAAAATGTCCGGCGCAGAGACCGCGGCCAAATCCTTTGGCGTGCCAGAAGGGACGGCCGCGAAGTTTACCGACGTCACCGCGGCGCTGGGTTTACATTTTCGCAATCTAGCCTCTCACACTTCTAAAAAATATTTGATTGAAACGATGGGCAGCGGAGCTGCGCTGTTCGACTACGATAATGACGGGCGCCTGGATCTCTTTCTTGTGAATGGCGCGCCGCTCAGCGACCCTACTGCCAAAGGAAAGATTCCGCAGAAGACCGGCCCGCAATATTGGAATCGGTTGTATCGCCAGAAGCACGACGGAACGTTCGAGGACGTCACGGAAAAGGCCGGACTCGAGGGTTCAGGGTACGGGATGGGGGTGGCCGTTGGGGATTACGATAACGATGGCTACGAGGATTTGTATGTGACTGCCTATGGCGGAAACAAGCTCTACCACAACAATGGTAATGGCACTTTCACCGATGTAACCGAGAAGGCCGGTGTTGCGGGCAGCGGTTGGTCCACCAGCGCGGCCTGGTTGGACTTGGATAATGACGGGCTGCTCGATTTGATTGTCTTGCGCTACTTGGAATGGGATTTTGACGATGTCTGGTGCGGCCCGCCCAAGGAAGGCTTCCGGTCGTATTGCAATCCCAGCCTTTTCCGGCCAGCAACTCCGCTCGTGTATCACAACGACGGTGACGGCCACTTTACGGAGGTCTCTAAGAAAATTGGTTTCTCTAAGGCAGGGAAAGGCCTGGGAATCGCGTTTGCCGACTACGACCGCGACGGCCACCTGGATGTTTGCGTCGCCAATGACTCCATGTTTGAATTCCTCTATCGCAACAAGGGTGACGGCACATTTGAAGAAGTTGGGTTGATGGCGGGAGTGGCTGTGGATGGCGACGGCGCGACTTACGCCGGCATGGGCGTGGACTTCGCCGATTACGACAATGACGGTCTGCCCGATTTGCTCATCACCGACCTCGGCAACCAGGCCTACGCGCTATACAAGAATAACGGCGAGGGCAGCTTCACCTACGCGACCTATACCAGCGGACTTGCAGACATCACCCAGCCGCACTCCGGGTGGGGTTTTCGCTTCATGGATTTCGATAACGATGGGTGGAAGGATCTGCTGATCGTCCAGGGACACGATATGGATAACGTCGAGCTGACCACTCCCAATTTGCGTTACCGTGAGCCGCCCGTTTTGATTCGCAACACCGGAGGAAAATTTGCGGATGTTTCCGCAACCGCGGGCAGCGTATTCAAAGAGCCCTGGGTGGGCCGAGGGATGGCCGTAGGCGACATTGACAACGATGGCCGCCTGGATGCAGTGATCACCACCAATGACGGAGCGGCGCATATTCTGCGAAATGAGACACCTACCGAAAACCACTGGCTGATTTTGAAGCTGGTGGGCCATCGTAGCAACCGCGACGGCATCGGCGCCGAAGTGAAATTGACTACTCGAAAGGGCATACAGCTTCAGACCGTGACCACGGCAGGAAGCTATCTGTCCTCGAGTGATAAGCGGGTGCACTTCGGCTTGGGAGCGGAGGCGGTGGCCGAGCGAGTGGAGATCCGATGGCCGAGCGGCATTGTGCAGGTCCTAGAAGCCGTGCGAACCGATCAGATTTTGCAGGTAGACGAACCGCTGCGCAATGATGCGCCACGCGGAGCAGCGAAGCGATAACGGACGCTTCGCAGGACACCCAAAAACTCTTCCAGTGGTCATCCGGGGGACGATATCGGATCCGATGTCGAGAGCCCAAGGTAATGTCCAACCCAAGCGTCTTCTTTTGAGACTGTTGGAGCAATATACCCACATCGTGTCACCGCCGCGGCTTAGATTGGCACCCGTCCGAGCAAACCTGCAAAGCAGCTACACAAATTCTGCACCCAGACAATATTTTCCAGTAAGCCGCATGGACTCAATCGCTTGGACGGGAATAATTAGGTCACATGAAGCGCCCTTGACATCCATAGTGCTTTTGCACTAGCGTCACCCGCCAAAAGGGGCAGTGTAAGCGCGTCTCTCCGTTATATTCGCGGGTGGACCGTTGGAAGCTCTCACAGGGAGGAAGAACATGGAAGCGATTTTGAGGTTGTGCAGTGGTGTGCGCAACAACCGGGCGGCAGTTCGCCACGGCTTGGTCGCTGGGCTGGCCATTTGCTTGGCTGTTCTCCTCTGCCCACGCGAAGTGCGTGCGCAAGCGGTTAGCAGAATTAACGGCACGGTAGCCGACCAAACCGGTGCGGAAATTGCAGAAGCGAAGGTGACTGTGACGAACGTGGATACGAACGTGTCCCAGACGACCGTGACTACCTCCGCCGGAACTTATCTGATCATCGACCTGAACCCCGGGATATATATTGTTAAGGTCGAAAAAGCCGGGTTCAAATCCTTCATTAACAGGAATGTCGAGGTAGTGGGTGGGGCGACTTCCACTGCCGACGCCACTTTGCAGCCAGGCACAGTCTCGGAAACAATCGAAGTTACAGCCCCAGCGGTTGCGTTGCAAACGGAGCAACCGGAGATCGGTACGACGATAAGCGAGACGCTCACGCAAGAGCTTCCGCAGTTGGTTAGTGGGAGTAACCGGCAGATTGACAATTTTATCTTTCTGGCGCCCGGCGTTACCGGGAATGGATTCAGCCACCGGATCAATGGAGGTGTGGACCAGCAGACAGAAATAATGTTCAACGGGGTTCCCGAAGCATTTTCAGAGACTGCCGGCTACACGTTTTGGAATCAGCCGCCTTACGATTCGATAAAAGACGCGGATATTCTGACTGGTACGTTTTCGGCGCAATACGGTTTGGGGCAAGGCGTCGAGCAATACCACACCAAATCCGGGGGCAACGTGATTCACGGCGACGCTTTTTTCTTGTACAGGGACGACACGTATCTTGGTGCTCCCGGCGCCTTTTATGATGTGAATCCAAACAATGTTGGGAAGGTTGACCAGCCCAACCAGGACATTGAAAACAACTGGGGCGGGTCGGTCGGCGGACCGGTGTACTTGCCCAAACTGTATAACGGGAAAAACAAGACCTTCTGGTTTTTTAGCTATGACCGATACAGGAAGGCGGTCGGGCAGTCTCCCGTCACGCTTCCCACACCGGCGGAACTTTCAGGTGATTTCAGCGGCTTGGTAAACCCGAATAATCACAACGCCCCCATACCCATTTTCGTTCCGATCTCCTGGAAATCGAATGCGTCGCTTATCCCCTCGGGCTGCACGGTCCCAGCGAGCGGTCCTGGTAGCCCAGGCACCCAGTGGCCCGGGAACAAAATTCCGACCAGTTGTTTCAGCTCGGTTTCCGCGGGCCTCCTGAAACAGTTCCCTATCCCGGCGCCGACCAACTCGTCGGTAGTCAACAACTATAACCCTACGACCATCCCGCTAAACGTCCAGACGGCTCTAAGCGTCAATATCGACCATAACTTAACCGCGAAGCAGGCCATTCATGGGCTTTATTGGCGGCAGAAGTACCCGCAGCCGAACGGCTCCGACTGGGTGGATAACCCGCTTAGCGGTCAACAAATCACCACAATCCTGGGGCGGGCCGCGGATATCACGTATTCCAATGCGCTTAGCTCGCGGATGGTGCTGACTGGCGGTTTTTTGTATGTCTACCAAGGCAATGATTTCTTGCCCTCGCATCTGCTCTCCGGCACCTTCCCCGGCGTTTTGCCTTCGGGTCTGTCGGGGCAGCCCAATTCTTTTCCGAGCATCAATTTTGGCGGCGGCGGATGGGAGCCACAAAGCTTTGGACCTGGGAACGGACTGTCATCGACGATTAACCACAAAACAGGATATTCCGTCCTGGGCAATTTGCTCTATCTAAGGGGCCGACACACCATGAACATCGGTGTCGATATCCGGAAGACGCACCAGGATGACTTCGAAGCGGGCGGCTCCGGGGGCCAGCCGGGAGCCGCTGGATTGCTGGCGTTTACCTCCGACGTAACGGCAGACCCCAATGAAACTACACCCGGCGTAAATACGGGGAACGGGTTCGCAAGCTTCCTGCTTGGAGATGCTACCTTAGGAGGTAGAGGGGGCGCGGGCAACACCAACCTGCGCAATACCTATGTGGCTCCGTATTTCCAGGATGATATGCAGCTTAAGCCGCGCCTTAAGGTCAACTGGGGCGTGCGTTGGGATTTGGCATTTCCTTTCACGAGTGATTTCAAGACGAACCAGCTTACATTCTTCGATCCTAACGCGGTCAACGCCGCCGAGATCAACCCTCTAACCGGTAAGCCGCTTCTGGGTGCTATGGCAGAGCTCGGGACATGTTCTGCCTGCATTGGGTGGAGTCAGCAAGACATGAACTGGCACCATTTAAGCCCCCGCGTAGGGTTCACATATCAGTTGAACAATAAGACAGTTCTGCTGGGCGGCGTGTCCTGGTATTGGCTGGACACGGGATCGTTCGAATACGGTGTTAACAAGGTCGCAGTAAACTACGGGAATAACCTGAATGGCGTTGTCTCGATTGGCCAGCCAGCGCCGCAGATCCCCGGCTTCGGTCAATGGGATACCAGACCGCTCCCGGCGCTGCCGTCGCTTGGTTTCAGTCCCACTTTCTTCAACGGTACATCTATTTTGGGATTTGGGCAGGTTCACGAGCTGCCCAGGCAGGTCAACCAGGCTTATGATGAGCAATTTGTACTTGGCGTTCAGCGTGAACTGCCCTGGAACATGTTCCTTTCCGTTACCGGAGTGCACACGCATGACATCCACTTGCCGGCAACGCTAGAGTCTGGAATTCAGTCTCTGCCGTACAGCCTGATAACATCGGTTTGCCCGCAGGGCCCTACGGTCACTAAAACCACTGATTGTGTCCTCGCCCAGCCGTGGACCTCTTCGGCGGCCCAGACGTTTATGGCCAATCAGGGTAAATTCGGTCAGGTTACCTATGCTCCAGGTACGTGTGGAGGAAACACAGCACCCGTCACGTACTATGCCCCTTACAATAATTTCTGCCAAGAACAGGGCACGGCAACCCCTCTTTTCGTGACGCAACTTCCCTATCCCCACATGCCGTTTGTGACCAACAACTTTGATACCTCGGGAGCGGATAAGTACAACGCCCTTCAGGTGAGCCTGCAGAAGCGCACCGGCGGGGGATTAACCTACTTGGTGTCTTATACACTTTCGAGGTATTTGACAAATACAGACAGCGGTTTCTCGACATTCAATACCAGAGGTCTGAACCCAGGCAACCCCAACGCAGAATGGTCCGTGGGCGCTAATGACCAGACCCACGTGCTCACCATGGCCGGGGTGTATGAACTGCCTATCGGCCCGGGGAAGAAATTCTTGAACCAGGGTGGCACGGCTAGGAGGAACTTGCTCGGCGGTTGGAAGATTGCCTTGGTCAACTATTATGAGAGTGGTACGCCGCTGTCTACGGCCGCATGCCTCGACCAGTTCGATTGCGACCCCGTAATTGGCAACATCTTCGTGGGCAACCGGCCCAACCTGGTCTCATCAAATTTTGCTATCAACTGGAACAATTATTACAAAGGGCTGCCTACAATTAACACCGCAGCGTTTGCACCCCCGGGAGACTGGACCATTGGAAACGGTGCGCCCAAGTATAACACCCTGCGGGCGCCACCATACCTGGATGAAGATGTCTCGGTCTCAAAGAAGTTTTTCTTTGGCGAGCGGTTGAGCGGCGAGTTGACCATCCAATTCTTCAACGTGCTCAATCGCATGCTACTGAACAACGGTCCCGCTAACGGAGCTGGCATCCAGTGCTTTGATGGCAACGTTTATGACCAAACCCAGTTCGGGAATGCCGCAAACACTTTTGGCAAAGCCAATTTCGCCGGAACAAATTGTCAGGGCAACACACCGAGGAGAGGGCAGGCGGAATTTAAGGTATACTTCTAATCAGGCCAGGATCCGAAGGCTCTAGACTTCGGATCCTCTTTCTTGGCGCTGCTTCCCGCAGCGTGGACATTCCAAAGCCGGGGCCTTCGGGTTCCGGCTTTGCCTTCTGGAGGCGCGATGAAGCCGCCGACGAATTTCCTTCTCGGTTCGAAAGTTTTCTCAAAACAAGCCGCAGTTCTCCTTGCATTGCTTCTTGGAGTAACTCTCGTTTCGGCTGGAGACAAGCCTTGGAAGACCAAGACCTACCAGCAATGGGACGAAAAGGAGCTTCAAGGTATCCTCACGGATTCACCCTGGGTCCGCGTAACTACGATCCAGCGCACATGGCTTACCGTTTCAGAGAAGGACGTTGCACCCGACCCTCAGGTTAGCGGTGGTGTCAGGCAAATGCCCTCCGCGGGCGGCCAACCTGGTGGAAGCGCTCCTATACGAGCTGGCGAGGGCTCGTGGAGGGAGCTGAACGTTTTTATTTATTGGCAATCATCGCGCGTGATGCGCGCCGCCACGGCGCGCCAGGCTGTTCTGCACGGTGAAAAGGTGGACGTCGACAAATATGCCAGCGCGCCCCAGAGCGAATATCAGATTATTCTGCGCATGGAGGATATGACTCCGTTCGTACAACATAACGAAGAGTTTTTCCAGAGCAGCGCATTTCTTCAGATGAAGAAGGGCAAGAGCAAGATCTCCCCTAGTCATGTCGTTTATGAACGCAACCAGAAGGGATTGATTCAGGATGCCGTCTTTTTCTTTCCGAAAACCAGTCCTTCCGGCCTTCCCGCGGTTTCCGGCGACGAGACGGAAGTGCAGTTTTCTTGCAAAATTGCGGACTCGATGGTGCGCGCCGATTTCAGGCCGCGGGAAATGGCAGATCAGTCCGGCCCTGATTTGTGATGGCCTGTGCCGGCCACAAGGTACGCGCTGTTTTCCTTTTGAGGGTTCGGCAACCACCGTCTTATAATTGCAGACAGGGAATTTTCGGTGTCCTCTCGACTCTTTGTGGTAAATCAGAGCTTTCCTAGGCGCATTCTTTCATTCTCGGCCTCTCCCGCCGGGCAGGTTAGTGTCTCCGGGATTTGTGCTTCTCTTGGCCTCCCCTGCCTCATATGTTTCCTTTGCCTTTGTCTCCTGCTTGGGCCCGCGGCAAGAGCCGAAAGTTCTCCGGCCAGTGCGCAGCAGGGCCCGGCTTCTAGGAAGCTGGCTAGCGCGGCTCAGACGAACGCCGGTCCAGCCGTTGCCGAAAATGCAGTTAAGCCCGGCGAATCTCTCACGCCAGATCCCGCGCTCGCTCCAGCGAGATTGTTCTTGCAACAAGGAATGCTCGGCGAGGCCGAACGAGCCATAAGAAACTATTTCGAGGCCCACGCAGACTCCGCGGATGCGCATTTCTTGCTTGGTTTCATCTTGTTCAGGGAGGTCAGCGCAAAATGGCTGGAAACAGGAGAAAAGGACAGCGAAGCCTTGCGCTACAACAGCGGAGATTTGAGCGGCTCGCTGGTTGCGTATCGCGATGCGAAGGTCAAAGAATCGCTTGCAGAATTTACTGCCGGTGCGAAGTATCACGTCCCGAACGCGTTTGATCTGAAAATCGTGGCCCTCGACTATATCCTGCTCAAGGATTACATAGACGCCGACCATTGGCTCACGCGGTCGCTCCAATGGGATCCGCGCGACGCGCAGGCCTGGTACTACTTGGGGCGCACGAAATACAGCGAGAGCCAGTTTCCGCAGGCCATTGAAGCCTTTGCGCAGTGCCTAAAACTGGAACCGCGGAACATCCAGGCGGAAAACAACGTGGGATTATCCTACGAGGCCCTCGGCCAGCGGGACCAGGCCATCCAAGCCTTCAAAAACGCCATTGCCTGGGACGTCCAAAACCCGGCCACAGACCCTGAGCCGTTCATTGAGCTCGCTCACCTTTACCTGAACCAGAATCAACCGGAAAAAGCAGTGCCCTATCTCTCAGAGTCTATCGCCATTTTCCCACGGGTATCGAAAGCGCATGAGACACTAGGAAAAGCCTACTCCCTGCTACATCGGCTCCCCGAGGCCCAGGCGGAACTGGAAAAGGCCGTGGCGCTCGAGCCGGAAAGGGCTTCGTTGCACTGCATGCTGGGCCAGATCTATCGACAAGAAGGAATGGTCCCTGAAGCCAAGGCCGAATTCGACCGCTGCACCGCGCTGCAGCAAACGCAATCCGCAAACCCTGCAGCAACGGAATAGTCAACACGGTGCGCAACAACCCCCACAGCCAATGGGCGGGCGCAACCGTACTGGCGCTCAATGTCGTGCGGAGTCTTGGATAACAGCAGGGCCAAGTCAATGCACCTGCATCTCATCTGCATATTCCCATCGCAATCCATTGATACAACAGATTGTTTAATTGGAATTATTCCCCGACAAGATAACACCAGTAATGGCGAGATCTGCCACGGGCGGTCAGGCAAGCTCGCCACTACGGCGCCGCGCCACAAGCCAGAGCCAGATCAGGGCTGAATGCCCTTGCCCTCGATGATCGTCAGCATGCGATCTACTCCAGGAATCGAAACCTGTTCGATGGCGCCGCTCGGCCAGCGAACTTCGAGTTTGTCGACTTTGCTAGCGGCTCCCAATCCGAAATGGACGCGCGGGTCGGAACTTGAAGCGTAGCTGCCACCGCTAGAGACATCGGCGCGCTGGCGAACGCTTCCCGCGGTCACAAATACTTTGGCCCCCATGGCATCGCGCGGGCTTTTGGGGCCGCCCACCAATTTCAACGTGAGCCAGTGATTCGAATTGTTCACCGCATTGCGGAGCAGCGTTGGCGGAGCGTCTATGTTGTTGAGCACCACGTCGATGTGGCCGTCATTGAAAAGATCGCCGAAAGCGGCGCCACGGGCGGGGATAACGACGGCAAGACCGCTGCCGGTGGCGGGCGGGACTTCCTCGAACTTGGCACCATCGAGGTTGCGAAAGAGCAGAGGGCGCTCGGCCCAAGTTGTGCCCCATTCGGCCCTGTCCGCTACCGGATAGACGTGGCCATTGGCGATGAAGATATCGAGCAGGCCATCGTTGTCGAAGTCGAGGAAGCCGGCGCCCCAGCTGAGGAAAGGAATGGTGGGACTGCCGAGTCCGGCTTTGAAAGAGACGTCCGTGAAGGCGGCATCGCCATCGTTGCGATAAAGGGCTTTGTAATCGTCAGAGAAGGTGGTGATGAAAAGATCGAGTTTTCCGTCGCGATTGTAATCGCCGACGCCGATTCCCATGGACGATTGCGCGCGGCCATCTCCGTTGACGGCGAATCCGGACATATAACTGACGTCGGCGAACGTGCCATCATGCTGATTGCGGTAGAAGTAATTGGGCACGGAATCGTTGGCGACGACTAAATCGAGCCAGCCATCGTCGTCCAGATCGACAAACACCGAAGCAAACCCATAGCGTCCCTGCGGATCGGAAACGCCAGCTTTAACACTGACGTCGGTAAAAGTGCCGTCGCCATTGTTATGGAAGAGATGGTCGCCCTCGCCGACGAAGCCCAGAGGTCCGCAGAAAACATCGACGCCGCGGAATTGGCACGCCCCTTCGGGGACGCCTCCTTTTCCGGCGAAGACGGGCCGATCGAGATCGTATTTGACATAGCCAGGAACGAAGAGGTCGAGGAGACCGTCGTGATCATAGTCGCCCCAGGTTGGGCCTGTGGACCAACCTCCTAGCGCGACGCCCGCTTTTTCGGCAACGTCGGTGAAGGTGCCATCGTGGTTGTTGTGGTAGAGGCGATTCTTGCCGTAGTTGGCGACATAGATGTCGGGCCAGCCGTCGTTGTCGTAGTCGGCCACGGCCACGCCGAATCCCCAGCGCTCATTGGCGACGCCGGCTTTATCGGTGACATCGCTAAAGGTGCCGTCGTGATTGTTGTGGAAGAGCATGGCGCGCGGCGGTGCTTCCTTTCCCTTTATCGCGGGGACGGTAGAGCCGTTGAGAAGGTAGATGTCGAGCCAGCCGTCGTTGTCGTAATCGATCAGCGCGACGCCTGAGCCGGGCGCGTCGAGGATCGTGGATTTCTCCGGCGTGCCGGAGCGATGACGGAATTTATCGAGGCCGGATTGTTTCGTGATGTCGAGAAAGACGATGGGAGCGCCATCGACGAAGCCGCCGGCGGTGATGGGCCGCGAGCGTGAGTCCCTAACGGGAGCGTGAGCGCCGCCAGTGGCCATGCCGGTCGGTTTGGAGGGCGGGGAAGTTGCGGGCGTTTGACTGGCCGGTGGAGTTGGTTGCTGCGTTAAGGCGGGACGGCTTGGGGCGAAGATGGAAAGAAAGAGGCAGAGGAAAAGAGCCGATAGGGGGGAGCGATGAGAAAAAGAGCGCAGCTTCATTTGCCCGCGGTTCCTGCTGGCGCCTCGTCGACCTCGAGAATCTGATCGGAGCGAATGTCTTTGAGCGTTTCGAGAATGCCGCTGGGCCAGCGGATTTCGATGGTTTGAGCGACGGATTCGGAACCCAATCCGAAATGCACGCGTTTGTCGCTCGATGACAGGTAGCTGCCTGCGGTTGAAACGGTGGCGAATTGCTGGCCTTTCGCGGTGACAAGTTTGACTTCGGCGCCGATGGCGTCGCGGTTGCTCTTGTGTCCGACCAGCTTCAAGGTGAGCCAATGATTTTGCGTGGGCGTTTCGTTTCTGAGAATGTAGGCGGCACCGTCGTTCGTGGTTACCACGGCATCGATGCGGCCATCGTTGTCAATATCGCCGATAGCCATGCCGCGGGCCACCCAGGGCTCGTGAAAAACAGCACCTGAGTCCCTTGAAACGTCGGCGAAATCGCGGCCGCTATTGCGCAGCAGCAGCATCGGCTCGCGGTAGTGCAGGTTGGGATAATTCAGCTCAATGGTTTCGAGATCATGGCCTTGGGCGATGAGGAGATCCTTCCAGCCATCATTATCATAGTCGAGGAAGCGCACGCCCCAGCCGGAATGCTGCATGGTAGAGCGCGCCAGGCCGGCACTGAAGCTGGCATACGTGAACGTCGAGTCGCCATTGTTTTGGTAGAGAGCGTAGCGCTGGTTGGCGAGATCGGTGATCACCACATCAGGCCAGCCGTCGTTATTGTAATCGGCGAAATCGACGCCCATCCCGGCATAGGTGCGTCCGTCGCCATCGACAGCCACCTGAGATAGCAGGCCCACCTCTTCAAACGTGCCATCACCCTTGTTGTGGTACAGGAATTGGACCATGGAGTCGTTGGCGACAAACACATCGACGTGGCCATCGCGATCGTAGTCCGCCAGTGCAATGCCGAGCCCTTTTCCGGGCTTGGCGAGGCCAATTCTTTGGGAGACCTCGGTGAAATGGCCGTTTCCGTCATTGTGATAGACCAGCGGAGAAGCCGGCTGGAAGATGTCGGGATGGCAATAGGAGCGGTAACCTTCTTTGTGTTCGCCACACCAGATGTCATCAAAATCCCACTGAACGTAGCGCAGAACAACAAGATCCAGCAGACCATCTCCATCCAGATCGACCCAGGCGGCGCTGGTGGACCAACCGCTGCCCGCAACACCGGCCTTCTCGGTTACATCGGTGAAAGTGCCATTACCATTGTTGTGGTAGAGCTTGTTTCCGCCATAGGCGGTCACATACAAATCCTCGTAGCCATCGTTATCGTAATCCCCAACGGCCACTCCCATGCCGTAGCCGGAACCCTCGAGCCCGGCCTTCTCGGTTACGTCCACAAACGTGCCGTCGGGCTTCTGATGAAAAAGTCGATTCCAGTATTGCGGACCGGATTTCTGCGGGATGCTGCCTTTCGGAGTGGGATCACGGAGAGGAGCGCCGTTCACCAGGAAAATGTCCAGACGTCCATCATTGTCGTAATCGAACAGTGCCACGCCTGCTCCCATGGTTTCCGGCAAATAGTGTTTGGCAGTGTGGGAGGCGAAGTATTGGAAGTGCAGGCCAAGCGTGGCCGTAGCATCGGTGAACTTGCCAGGCAATGGCTGGGGCTGGTCAGGAGCCTTAGAAGCCTGCCGGCCAGGCAGCGCCAAGAACAGCAGCGCAAGAAAGGGAAGGCCTGAAAGCAAACGCATACGATTTCATATTACAGCCTAAAACGAGCGCAGTCCGGTGAAAACGCGCATCCGGGGCCATTGCGGCGGGGAAGAACGGCCTCTATCCATAAAGACGTGAATGACATGCGTAGGAAGGCATAAATGACATGGGGACGGATTGACAGGACGACTCTCGATCGGAAAGAGTGGACTTCGCAAATTTGGGAATCTCCTTCGAAGCCACAAATCCGGCCCTAACCGGGTGAATACGCCAGTGAGAAAAGTCATCGTCGCTACTGTTTTCGCCGCACTTTCGTGTGGCGGAGTCCGCTCCGGCCAAGCGAACCAGCCGCCGGACGCTTATCAGCCGATACTCGATCGTCTCGAGTCGCTTACCACGCTGCCATTGCCAGATTGGCGTTACCACGCGGACCTGCCGCATCCCGAAGACCCGGCATTGAGTGACGAGGATTGGCCGCAGGTGAAGACCCGCGAAGAGTGGAAGACCGGCTCGCGTGTTTTGCGCCGGTGGATTGAGATTCCCGCGAAGATTAATGGCTACGCTACCGAGGGTTCGCGGGTGAACCTGGAGCTTTTCTTCGATACCGACGACCGGCTGGGGATTACGGTGTTCTCAAACGGCGCGCTGGTGGCCCGCGGCGACGACGACACGCAACAGCCGATAGCGCTCACCTCGAATGCCCAGCCAGGCCAAAAATTCCTGATGGCGGTGCGCTTGAATGCGTCGCAAGTGAATACACGAATTGCAGAAAGCCGGCTGCGTATCGAGCCCCCCGCTAATCGTCCCGACGCCGGGATTTTGCGAGCGGAGATCCTTTCGGCGCGGCCGATGATCGCGGCGTTTCCAGATGGCCAATCTCTGCGGGAAAGCCAGCTCGACGCCGCTGTGAAGGCCATTGATTTTCTGGCGCTTGACCGCGGAGATCAGGGGGCCTTTGACGAATCGCTGCGGCAATCGCAGGCCAAGCTCGAACCGCTCCGGCCGTTCCTGAAACAGTTCACCATTCGCGCCGCCGGAAACTCGCACATCGACATGGCTTGGCTCTGGCCCTGGACGGAAACCGTGGAAGTGGTGCGCAATACGTTCCGCAGCGCTCTCGACCTGATGCGCGAATACCCCGATTTCAAATTCAGCATGTCATCGGCGCGAACCTACGTCTGGATGGAGGAAAAGTATCCCGATCTCTTTAAGGAGATCGCGCAGCGTGTGCGCGAAGGCCGCTGGGAAGCGATTGGGGGAATGTGGGTCGAACCGGATCTCAACATGCCGGGCGGCGAGTCGCTGGTGCGCCAAATCCTTGTGGGGAAACGCTATTTCCATGAAAAATTCGGCGTGGACGTAAAAATAGGCTGGAATCCGGATTCCTTCGGTTATAACTGGCAATTGCCGCAGATTTACAAGAAGTCCGGCATGGATTATTTCGTGACGCAAAAACTGATGTGGGCGCACGAATTTACTACCTTCCCCTACAAATTGTTCTGGTGGGAGTCTCCCGACGGGAGCCGTCTGCTGACGTATTTTCCGCACGATTATGCCGCGAATACCGATCCCGTCGGCATGGCCAGAGACCTGTCCATTTGGATTCCCTCGCTCTACGGCACCGACGCGAACCAGCATTCCGACATGCTGCACCTCTACGGAGTTGGCGATCATGGCGGCGGCCCGACGCGAATCATGCTCGATACCGCCACGCGCTGGATGAAGCCCGATGTCGTGTATCCCAATTTGCAGTTCACCACGGCGTCTTCCTTCTTCGATGATCTGCAAAAGAAACTTCCGGGCATGCAGGTCCCCACCTGGCGCGACGAACTCTACTTTGAATATCACCGCGGCGTCATGACCACGCAGGCGGAAACGAAAAAGCGCATTCGCAAAACGGAAGAGCTGCTCCTCAATGCCGAGAAATTCTCTTCACTCGCCACTTTGTACGGGCGCAAATACCCCTCGGAAGATTTCGACCGCGGGTGGAAACGGCTGCTGTTCGACGATTTCCACGACATCATGCCAGGGTCGGGGATTGCCGTGAACTATCTTGATGCCAAGCGCAATCTTGAAGATGTCGGCCGAGCAGGCCACGCTATCTTGCATGGATCCCTCGAAGAACTTGCTGCTCGCATCAATACCCTGGGACCCGGCGTGCCAGTGGTGATCTTCAACTCCCTGTCGTGGCCGCGGAAGGAAGTGATAGAAGTCGAGGTGCAACTTCCCGGCATTGCTAAGCACATCGAGGTTCGAGATTTTTCCGGGAAGATTGTGCCGTCGCAATTGCTGACGCACGACAGCGAAACCAGTCGCGCTCGTTTACTGGTCGAAGCCAGCGTTCCCGCACTTGGTTACAAGACCTACTATGTTCGCGCGGCGGAAAAGGTCATGCCGCAAACCCCCGCGGTGAAAAGTTCCGCGGACACGCTGGAAAACGAATTTGTACTCGTAAAAATAGATGCGCACACAGGTTGCGTTTCGAGCTTCTTTGACAAACGGAGCAACACGGAATCCCTGGCACCGGCAGAAACGGATACCGGCGGTCCGAAAGACGCTATCTGCGGAAATCTCCTGCAAGCTTTTCGAGACAAACCAAAGGCCTGGGACGCGTGGAACATCGACGCTGATTTCGAGAAAGAGCATTGGGATCTGACTCAGGTGGACGAGGTGAAGCTGATGGAGAGCGGCCCGCTGCGCGCCATCATCCAGGTGAAACAGCACTTCGAGAATTCCACGTTTATCCGGAACATCACACTCACTGCCGGAAGTCCACGCGTTGACGTGCGGATGATTGCCGATTGGTACGAAAAGCACATCTTGCTGAAAGTTGCGTTTCCGCTCAGCGCGCATAGTCAAAAAGCCGCGTTTGAAATTCCCTACGGCTCGATCGAACGCCCGACCACGCGCAACACCCCTGCCGAACAGGCCAAGTTCGAGGTCCCCGCGCTCGCCTGGGGGGACATCTCCGACGCCAAGCACGGGTTCAGTCTGCTGAACGACTCGAAGTATGGCTATGACGCGAAGGGCAACGTTTTGCGGCTTTCCTTGCTGCGCTCGCCGGAATGGCCGGACCCGCACGCCGATGAAGGCCTTCATGAATTCACTTATTCAATGTACGCACATCCGGGAACCTGGCGAGAGGCAGAGACCGTTCGCCGGGGTTATGAACTGAACTACGATCTCTTGGCGATGGGAACGGCAAAGCACCCCGGCACGATGAAAGAGGAGCACTCTTTCTTCGAAGTCCAGGCGGAGAATGTCGTCATGACGGCGATTAAGAAAGCGGAGGATGACGGCTCGCTCATCCTGCGATTTTACGAATGGGCGGGAAAAGAATCGGACGTGAGGATCGTGCTACCCGTTGGCGCGCAATCGGCTTCCGAAACTGACTTGATGGAAAGGCCGATCGCGGACCTGGCTGTTCCAGGTGGGGTTGTAGCGGTTCACACGAAACCCTACGAAATCAAGACCATTCGGGTTCGCTTCGCCGGAGAGTAGGGATCGCGCGGGAATTGAGCCGGGCTATTGCGGCGCGCGCAGCAGGGCTTCGAAAAGGTCGCCCAGTTGCTTGGCGGTGAACTCGTTGCCTTCAAGGTTGGCAACCACCTTTCCTTGCCGGTCGAGGATAACCGTATGCAGGGCGTGGGTGATGAAGCCTTCGTCTTGCCAGAAATTCATGCCGAACTCATGACAGACTTTTTGAACCTCGATCACCGGGCCGGTTAAGAAATACCAGCCGGAAACGCCGGCCGCATTCCAGTGCCGCGCATACTGAGCGAGAACCTCGGGCTGATCGTGTACGGGATCAAAACTAATATTTAACAGGATCAAGTCGCGTCCCAATTGATCCGCGAAACGCTTTCGGACCATCCCGAAATTATTGGACAGCCGAAAGCAGTAATTCGGAAGTGGACAGTGGGTGTACATGAACGTGATGCCGACCACCTTGCCCGTGAATGAAGCGAGGGAAACGGACTGGCTGTTTTGGTCGATAAGGGAGAAATCCGGGACGTGCTCTCCGATATTTATCTTCTTAGTCGCATCGGAGCTTCGACCGACGAGCCCCTCGAGGAGGTTAAGCTGACGAACCGCCATGGGTTCCGGATCGGTGCTCTGGAACTGATGGATCCGAATGCCCTCCGCATGGGCGGAGTCTTTTGCCGCGACAATCGTGAAATCGATCAGCGTGCCCGGTTCCAAGCCCTCCAGGTCCATGGCGTTCTGAACTGGAAATTCCATCACCGTGGCTTCCATGTAGCCGGGGATCTCGTGGCAGGAAACTCGAATGGAAGGATGCGTGCGATCGACTTCGAGAACAACTCCGAATGCTGGGTGGCGCTCTCGAGCGAAACCCAGCGGCACACAACAGAACAAATAGAGTACCAGTAGTATTAGCCTCTTGCTGTGCGTCCGGCTCATAGATTTCATTGCGGACCGGCTACCTGTTCGCGCCTGGGTTCGGAGGGGTTCGACTTGGCAACTTTGTAGCATCCGGTTTCGCGCTTCCCAGACGAAATGATACGCGCTTAAGCCTAGTGTAATCCTTGGCGAATTCTTTAATTTCGATAAATTGATTTGTGCCGACATTCGAGAAGTTCTGTATCGTGCCGCTCGCAGGCCACCGAATCTCCAGACTGGCGATCTTCGCGGACGGGCCCAACCCCATGTGTTGCTCGAGTGGCGAAGCGCCAAACGATCCTCCGCTCCCGACGGTTCGATAGATGGAGCGCGGCGGCTGGCCATCCTGGTCCACGGTCAGATGGATGCGTGCCCCGATGGCCGAGCGGTTCGTTTTTACGCCGACCAGCTTCACGGTGATCCAGCCGTTGTCGTTTCCCGGATTCTCGAAAACGCGAAAGGCGTGGGCATCACCGGGCGTAGCGCCCCCCACAGAAACCAGGAGGTCTTCCCGTCCGTTGTTGCCGAGGTCAGCGAAGGCCACACCGTGACCTTTGTGGAGCTCGCCGGTGCCCGAAGAGGCCGTGATATCCACAAAACTCTTTCCTTCGTTGTTGCGAAAAAGCATCTTGGGAACCAGAGCGCCATACTCAGGGCCGCCGGTAGCGAGAAAAATGTCCAGAAAACCGTCGTTATCGATGTCGCCAAAATTGGCGCCCATGGGCGTATTGATTCTATCGAGGCCAACTTCGACGGTCACATCTTTGAAAGTTCCGTTCTTCATATTCCGGTAGAGCTTGAACGTCTCGACGTTGTGCGGAAGAGCAAGATAGCTGCGCAGAGTTTCGTCGGCGGAAAAGAAATACGAAGTAACAAAGAGATCGGACCAGCCATCGTTGTCGTAGTCGAAAAACCAAGTGGCAAAGCTTTGCGACTGTGGCTGGTGCACGCCGGCTTTCGCCGAAACCTCGGTGAACGTGCCATCGTGATTGTTGTGATAGAGAAAATTGCCACCGTAAAGGTTGGAGACGTAAAAGTCCACGAAGCCATCGTTGTCGTAATCCGCGGCGACCACGCCTTTTGTGAAGGCCATTCTGTCAACGCCAGCGGAGTGTGAGATATCTTCAAACGTTCCGTCGCCCTTGTTATGGAAAAGCTGGCTGGGGCCATTTTCATTGCCCACAAATAGGTCGAGCAGGCCATCGTTGTCGATGTCTGCCCAGACGGCCGTTTGCGTGCGCGTAGCGGGTTCCGCCAGGCCCGCCTCGCGCGTTACGTCGGTAAAGGTGCCGTCGCAATTGTTTCGGAGCAAAGATTTTCGCATCGGAAATTCCCAAGCCCCGCGCAAAACGAGCAGATCCGTGCAGCCGTCGTTGTTGTAGTCGGCTTGAATCATATTTAGCCCGCCCAGTTGAGCGGAAAGCCCAGCCTGCGCGGCTCGGTCAGTGAACGTTCCGTCGGCATTGTTGCGGAAGAAACGCATCGGGGCGCACACGTCGTAACTCGATACGGCCAAGTCCAGGAGCCCGTTGTTCTCAAAATCGTCGGCGATCACGCCATTCGCCATGGAAGCAAAATCCAAGCCGGCCGCGGGAGCCACGTCCACAAATCTGCCGATGTCCTGTTTCGATTCGAACGCCGATGGCGATATGCGGTATTCCTCGGGAACACCCGACGGATACTTTCCGATCGTCATGTAGGCGAGATTCAGAAGCCACTTCACCTGCAACTGATCAGGCCGTTCCGGTTTTATCGCCAAATACTTCAGAAAATATTGAACGGCCTTATCGGAATCGTCTGTCAGGCGATAAGGCTTGGCGAGCCGCGGCGGAAAGAGGCACCAGTCTCCCGGGTGGCTATAGATACTGTTCTTCATTTCCGATTTGTGGAGATAAGCCACGCCGAGCACTTCCGTCAGTTGCGGAATTCCCGTTGGAATTTCAGCAAGCGCAATTTTGTAAGCAGCCTCCCAGTGCGTGACGGCCTCGTCCATGTTGCCCTGATAGGCCTCGAGTTGCGCCAATGCGTAATGTGACTGGATTACGTCAAATGGCTTCATCGCTACGAGCGCCTTGTTCGCGGGTTCGAACAGCTCGTCGAGTCGCGCGATTCCCGCCGCCAGGGAGCGTTTGCGAATCTCGCAAATTCCCTGCAAGTCTTGCTCCCAATTCGACGGCTTGGGGAATTTTTGGAACAGCATGTCGGCAAGAACCTGCCCGGCCACATCGGCTGGATAGCGCACGGCTCCTTGACCCGCGAGAGGGAGATCCCGACCTTGGCCCGGACCCATGCCCTGCGCAACCCCGGGCTGCGTCTCCGGCAGAAGCTTGAGAATGACGTATCCGGAAGGCACCGCAATGACCTTGGTAGTCTGCCCCGGACGGAGTCCTTGCAAAGCTTCTCGCAACTCCGGCCGGAGTGTTCGAGGATCAACAAGTTCGAGGTAGCCGCCCGGCGCGGCGCTTGGATCGATCGATTCGGACTTGGCGATGGCGGCAAAATCTTCGCCTTTTTTAAGGCGATCCAAAATCTGCTGTGCCTTGCCAGGCGAATCCACAACGATTACCTGCAGATTGAGCATCACGGAGGGACTGTCCTGAGAGGGAAGCGCAGAAGGAACCGGAAAAGCAAGACCAAATACCAGCAGGCCGGAAAGGCAAAACAAGCGACCTTTAAGATTTAGTCCGTACAAAATCATCAGCAAACCAGAAGGGGGCTCGGAGCGCACAGCCGGTGGTGCGAGTGAATTCTAGCACGAGGTTCAAAAGGAGAGCGGGTGACGCTTTCGACCGACCATGTTCCTATGGTTCTCCGGAACATCTTGGGCTGCTTCAGCTCTACCCCCAATGCGTGCGACCCACGGTCATGCTCCGCGCGGCCCCGAGATGTACGGTAGGCCCCTGCCCCTCATCGACCGACGGCCCTTTCCGCCTGACTTTCTCTTGTATCCGCTGGCACCCCGCTTACATCTAAGGGGGACGCTGACGGCAGATTCGAAATCGTGTACCATCTCGACACCGCGCGGTATTCGTGAAGCGTTCGATGAAGCCGATGCCAACCATCCCCATGATGTATGGGTGTGCCTATGCTCGTCGTCCAAGGAGTATTCATGTCGCTCCATTTTACGGTCTCCGTTGGGCCATCTTTCCACCACCGGCAGCACCTCCGTAATTCCCGTTCCGCTCACTCCACCGGTGCCTCCACGCCCCTGCTGGTCAGCGTTCTCTCGGCCGTAGCGATCCTTGCTGGCTGCGGCGGGAGAGCTGCGGGGCCCCCCATGGCGCCGCCAGAAGTGAAAGTCATTCCCGTAGCACAAAGAGACGTGCCCATCGTAAGCGAGTGGGTTGCCACCCTCGACGGCTACGTCAACGCCCAGATCCAGCCTCAAGTCACCGGCTACATCGTCAAACAAACCTACAAAGAGGGTTCGCCCGTTCCCAAAGGGGATGTCCTCTTCGAGATTGATCCGCGTCCCTTCCAGGCCCTCCTCGACCAGGCCAAGGCCCAATTGGCGCAAGCTGTGGCGCAGATGGGCAAGACCCAGCTGGACGTTGACCGCGACACGCCTCTCGCCAAAGAGCGCGCCATCGCGCAAAGCCAGCTGGACAATGACGTTCAAGCGAATCTTGCCGCAAAAGCCGCCGTGCAATCTTCAGAAGCGCAAGTGGAACAAGCTCAGTTGAATTTGGGATTCACTCATGTCACGTCGCTTTTCGACGGCATTGCCGGCATTGCTCAAGTCCAGCTCGGCAATTTGGTCAACCCCAGCACTGTCCTCACCTCCGTGTCTCAGGTTAATCCCATCAAAGCGTATTTCCCCATCAGCGAGCAGGAGTATTTGCGTCTGGCTGACCGCATCAACGCCCCACAAGACCATGTGGACGCTCCCAAAGACGCTCCTCCCCTGGAGTTGATTCTTGCCGACGGAACCATCTACCCATCCAGGGGCCGCGTCCTTTACACCGATCGCCAAGTGGACATAACCACCGGCACCATCCGGGTCGTCTCGGCATTTCCCAACCCCAAAAATTTCCTGCGTCCCGGACAATTCGGCCGCGTGCGGGCCTCTACCTACACACGGACTGCCGCGCTTCTCGTTCCGCAGCGCGCCGTGATCGAACTGCAAGGCAGCTTTCAACTAGCCGTGGTCGGCGCCGATAACAAAGTCAGCGTCCGCATCGTCAAAGTCGGCGAGCGTGTCGGCACGGAATGGATCATCGACAACGGGGTGAAGCCCGGCGAGATGGTCATTGTCGAGGGTGTGCAAAAAGTGCGGGACGGATCGGCTGTCAATCCTAAACTGCTGACCGCAACCGCGGGAGGGGACTGACCATGTCAAAATTCTTCATCAATCGCCCGATCGTCGCCATGGTGATCTCCATCGTCATGGTCATCATTGGCGCCATCACTATCCTTACTCTCCCGGTCGCTCTGTTTCCGAACATCGTTCCTCCCGAAGTTCAGGTGCTGGCCACCTACGTCGGAGCCGACGCTGGCACCATCGAGCAATCCGTGGCCACGCCCATCGAACAGCAAATGAGCGGCGTCGACAACATGAACTACATGTATTCGCTGAATTCCACTGCCGATGGCGGCATGCGCTTGATCGTCGATTACGATGTGAAGACCGATCCGAATACCGATCTTATTCTCACCCAGATACGTTCCACGCAAGCCACGTCGCAGTTGCCTGTTGACGTGACCAACTATGGCCTAACGGTCCAAAAAACCGTCACCGCGCCGCTCATGCTCATCACTCTGTTTTCCCCGAACGGCACCTACGATGCCCAGTTCCTTTCAAACTTCGCGTACATCAATCTCAGCGACCAGATCACGCGTCTCTACGGCATCGGCAGCGTCCAGATTTTCGGCGCTGGCCAGTACGCCATGCGTCTGTGGGTAAAGCCCGATCAATTGGCCAAGCTCGCCATCACCGTTCCGGAAATCGTCAGTGCCATCCAAACACAAAACACCGTCAATCCCGCCGGTCAGGTTGGCAGTGAACCGGCCCCCAAAGGTCAGGAGTTTACCTACTCCGTCCGCGCCCGCGGCCGTCTCTCCTCGCCCGAAGAGTTCGGTGAAATTGTCGTCCGCGAAACGAGTCTCGGCGGTGTGGTCCGTGTCAAAGATGTGGCGCGCGTCGAACTCGGCGCCCAGAATTACAGCGTCCTCGGCCGCCTCAACGGAAAACCCGGCGCCATCGTCGCCGCCTACCAATTGCCGGGCTCCAACGCCGTGCAAGCCGCCGACGCCCTCAAAAAACTGATGGCCGAGGCCAAGTCGCGCTTCCCCGGCGACATCGATTACGTCATTTCCCTGGACACCACGCTGGCCGTCACGCAGGGCATCAAAGAAATAGTCATCACGCTGTTGATCGCCATCGTCCTGGTCATCATCGTGGTGTACATCTTTCTCCAAGGCTGGCGCGCCACGCTCATTCCTCTACTGGCAGTGCCGGTTTCTCTGGTTGGCACATTCATTTTCTTTCCCTTGTTCGGCTTCTCCATCAACACGCTTTCCCTCTTTGGTTTGGTTCTCGCCATCGGCCTGGTTGTCGATGACGCCATCGTCGTCGTCGAAGCCGTCGAGCGCCACATCGAAGACGGTCTTTCGCCAAAGGAAGCCGCCCTCAAGGCCATGACGGAGATATCCGGCCCCGTTGTCGGCATCGCGCTGGTTCTCTCCGCGGTGTTCATCCCCACGGCCTTCATCCCTGGCATCACCGGCCGCCTCTATCAACAGTTCGCCGTCACCATCGCGATCTCGGTGGCGCTCTCCGCCTTCAATGCCCTTACGCTCAGCCCGGCTCTCTCCGCCTTGCTATTGCGCCCCAAAGACGCGACCCGCGGGGGCTTACTCAAGAAATTCTTCAACGGGTTTAACCGTACCTTCAGCAGCGCCACCAACGCCTACGTACGCGTCTGCGGCTTCCTGGTCCGCAAAAGCGCTTTCGCTCTCGTGCTCTTGGCGCTTTTTGGAGGTGCCGCGGGCTTTTTCAGCTCGAAAGTCCCTTCCAGCTTTCTTCCCGATGAAGACCAAGGCTACCTCTACATCAACCTGCAACTGCCCAACGCTGCTTCTCTTCAACGCACCGACGAAGTCGCACGCAAAATTGAAACGGCTCTGGCTCACACGCCCGGCGTCCAATACACCACCAGCGTCGTTGGCTTCAGCCTTCTCAGCTTCGTGCGCACCAGCTACAACGGCTTTTTCTTTGTCACTCTGAAGCCCTGGGACGACCGCAAATCCCGCGACGAACAGTTCCAGCAAATCAAGCAGAACGTCAACCGCGAGCTCAGCCAAATTCCCGAAGGCATCGCCTTCTCCTTTTCCCCTCCCGCCATTCCCGGCGTCGGCACCTCCGGCGGCTTCACCTTCGTCCTGGAAGACCGCGCCGGCAGCGACGTCCAATTCCTCGCCGACAACGTGAACAAATTCCTCGCCGCTGCCCGCAAGCGACCGGAAATCGCAAACGTAAGCACCACCTTCCTCCCAAGTGTTCCGCAGCAGTTCGTGGACGTAGACCGCGACAAAGTCATCAAGCAGGGTGTCGCCGTCAAAGATGTCTATCAAACTCTCCAGGCCTTCATGGGCGGACTGTTCATCAACTATTTCAATCGCTTCGGACGCCAGTGGCAGGTGTACATCGAAGCCGAAGGCGCCTACCGCACCCGCGCGGAAAATGTCGGCCAGTTTTTCGTCAAAAATACAACCGGAGCGATGGTTCCTCTCGCTGCTGTCACAAGATTCGAGTCTCGCCCCGGCCCCGAATTCACCATGCGCTACAACGAATATCGCTCCGCCCAAATCAACGGCTCCGCTGCTCCCGGCTTCAGCGCCGGCCAGGCCATGGCCGCGATCGAAGAAGTCTTCGATCAAACCATGCCCCGCGAAATGGGATACGACTACATAGGCATGTCCTTCCAGGAGAAAAAAGCCCAGCAGGGCGTACCCGCCTCCGCGGTATTTGGTTTTTCTCTGCTCTTCGTTTTTCTGATTCTCGCCGCGCTCTATGAAAGCTGGACGTTGCCTTTCAGCGTCCTTCTCAGCACGCCGGTCGCCGTCTTTGGCGCTTTCTTCATCCTCTGGCTCCGGCGGGTCCTGCTTTCGGCATTTCTCCCGACCTACATGGTGCAGATCGAAAACGACGTCTATTCACAAATCGGTCTGGTCATGCTTATCGGTCTCGCTGCCAAGAACGCGATTCTCATTGTCGAATTTGCAAAAGACGAATATGAGCAAGGCAAACCGCTGGTAGATGCCGCTCTGGAGGGCGCCCGCTTGCGTCTGCGCCCGATCCTAATGACCTCTTTTGCCTTCATCCTCGGCTGCGTCCCTCTGTGGACCGCTTCCGGCGCGGGTTCCGTCGCGCGCCAAATTATGGGCACCGCGGTAATCGGCGGCATGCTCGCAGCCAGCGCCCTCGGTATTTTCTTCATCCCTGCGGTTTTCTATGTGGTCGAGCGCCTCTCCTTGGGTAAAGCGGGGCGCGCCGCCATGGTTAGCGGAATTCCCGCTCCAGGCACAAGCCCAGCCGGAGGAGACGACTGAAATGAGACCTTTGCTCACCTCGCTGCTGATCGCGCTACTGATTTCCGGTTGCACCGTGGGACCTGACTACAATCGTCCGAAAGCCGTTGTTCCCACGGAGTTCCGCGGCGTTTCTCCCGAAGCTTCCAAAGCCGAAGCCGCCTCGCTAGGCGATCAAAAATGGTTTGAGGTCTTCCGCGACGAGCAGCTCCAGTCTCTAATCCGCACGGCAATCCAGCAGAATTTCGATGTGCGGATTGCTGCCACTCGCGTTTTAGAGGCACAGGCCCAATTGGGCATCACGCGCTCCAATCAATTTCCCAGCGTCAGCGGCGGTGCAAATCTTTCTGCCGAACGCGCTGCGAAATCGATCGCCTTTCCGGCCATCGAGCAATCCACCGGACAACTGAGTCTCTCCGCTTCCTGGCAACTCGATTTCTGGGGACAATATCGCCGCGCCACGGAAGCCGCTCGCGCCTCCCTGCTAGCCACCGAGTGGGGCCGCCGTTCTGTCATCAGCTCCCTGGTTGCCAATGTAGCCTCTTCCTATTTTCAACTCCGGGCCCTCGATCTTCAGCTCGAACTCTCCCAGAACGCTCTGACGGCGCGCCGCGAATCCCTTCGCCTCACCTCGGTCCTCTCAGACCATGGCAATACTTCTGAGCTCGACGTCCGCCAAGCCGAACAACTCGTCTACACCGCCAGCGAAGAAATCCCCGACCTCGAACGCCGTATTCAGCAGGAGGAAAACTTCCTTAGCATTCTGCTCGGAAACAACCCCGGTCCCATCGCCCGCGGCCTGCGTCTCACCGAGCAACCGCACTCCCCCGAAATTCCCGCAGGCATTCCCTCCGAGCTTCTCGAGCGCCGCCCCGATATCTGCCAGTCCGAACAGTTTCTCATTGCCGCTAACGCCCAGATCGGCGTGGCCCGCGCCGCTTACTATCCGCAAATCGCTCTGACGGGTTCGGGTGGCTTCCAAAGCGACGCTCTTTCTCGCCTCTTCGCCGGTACGGCCGGCCTGTGGAGCTTTGCGGGCTCTCTAACGCAACCCATCTTCACCGCCGGAAGAATTCGCTCCGGTGTCAGACTCGCCGAAGCCCAGCAACAGGAAGCTGTCCTCACCTATCAGCAAACCATCCAACAATCCTTCCGCGACGTTTCCGATGCTCTCATCGCGTATCGCAAAAATCTCGAATTTCGGGAACAGCAGGAACTTCTCACTGCCTCCGCCAAAGACGCCGCGCGTCTTTCCAACATTCGCTATAAAGGCGGAGTAACCAGCTACCTCGAGGTTCTCACCAACGAAACCAACTACTTCAGCGCCGAACTCAATCTTGCCCAAGCCCAAGCCAACGAACTCCTCGCTCTCGTCCAGGTCTACCAAGCCCTCGGCGGCGGCTGGCAACAATAACGGTTGCCGCGCACTGGAAATTGACTTAGCCCCGGTCGCCAATGGCTGGAGGAAATCTGCTCCCGGAAATTTCGCGAAATCGTAGTCTGCATGTCCTCGGTTTAAAGAATCCGGCTGGTACTTTCGGCTCATAACCGTTCGTCACAGTCGCGGCTCGAACGCCGGCACAAAAGCCGGGGGCAACTCCTGTGCCACCACTCGCTTCACTAGACTAGACATTCGGCAGCCTGCCACTATATCATCATCCAAGGACACTTATGACCTTATAAGATTACATGGAAATTCTCATATCATTAACTCATGCACAGATATGTCTCTATAAGATGATATGATTACTCCAGGATCGGAGCCAAGATGGAAATTGCAAAGCTGGTTGCAAAATACGAGGGAAAAGGCTTCGGTCGAGAGCGGGCTGAAATCAACGTTCTCATGGAGGGTACCGTATTCGCCATCTTTCGAGACTTCCCGGACGCTTTTCTCCTTTTTGGAGGCTCGACTCTAGTGCTGTTTCACGAGAGTTTGAGACATTCGGCTGATCTCGATTTACTCGCCCGCGGAGCATCTCTGCCGTCGCGCGAAGAAATAATCAACTCTTTGAGGCGCGATCTGGTCCCTGTGGCCGAGAACCTTCAGCTGGGAGGGCTCCGCTTTCTGGCAGAAGGTCCCGATGCTCAGGAAGGCAGAATATTCGTGGCAACGGATTCCGGGCAGAGGCTGTTTCGAATTGACCTCACTCGATTCGGTTCCGCAATCGAAAGTGAAGTTGAAACACATGCAATCGAAGGAGAACTTGGCGATTCCGCAGTGATTAAGACTGCTACGAAGAGATTGCTGCTGCTTCAAAAAGCCGAAGCGTTCCTGCTTCGGCGACATGTGAAAGCAAGAGATGCGTACGACATCTACTTTCTACAAGGAATCGGTGCAACGCTGACTCAGCAGTTGCAGGCTCATTTAGAGGACGCTCTCCTCGCGAACGAGATTGACTCAATCGGGGTCTTGGATCGCGTGGCGCGCGTTAATGGGGATCTTTGCAGCTTGGAATTAAGGCCCATATTGCCGGCGGATGTTTATTCTCCACTCGAAGCTGCCAGATTCGAACCCCTCAGGGAGGCACTGAAAGCGTTATACGGGAAGTGGCTATGAGCAAACCAAGAACCAAACAGTTGGACTGGGTGAAGATTCTGACAAATGAGGCCAGGCTGACCGACGTCATACTCGTAGCCCAAATCGCCGCGACGTATAAAGTTCCCATCGCAACAGTTTGGCGAGCTGTGTCGCGGCTGACGAAGCGAGGGCTCTTGAGTCGCGTCGCCAATGGAGTCTACCTGAACAAATTTGTGCGAGACGCCTCTGCGCTAGATTTTGTGGGTGTTCTCAAACCGACCGCCTACGTATCTCTGGAATCAGCGCTAAACCATTGGGGCATCAGTACGCAGACGCCAGTTAACGTAACTTGCGTGACCACTGACAATCGAAAGGAATATAAGACGCCGGAATTTACCATTACATTTCGCACGATAGCTGAGCGTCTGTTCTGGGGATTCACCGAGAAACAGACGCGTTATTCGAAGTATAGGATCGCGGAACCGGAGAAGGCGTTACTCGACTGGATCTATCTCACTCTGCAGAGTGGTCTCAGGCCGCACCTCGATGAAATTGAACTGACACCAATCGACAAGCGCAAGCTGGCCAAATATGCCGAGAAATATCCAGGAACGGTTCGAAAAGCATTGATGACTTCGCTTGCATTCGAACACTTTGCGGCCTGACAGATTCGCCGGCGGCGGACCATCTCCGAAATCGACGTGCGAAACCCGGATTCTTTGCCAATACCCGAAGGCCGTAGCGAATGTCTGGAGGTAAGGTCTTCATCGCCCACCTCGATCACTGTTCCGACGAAGAAACGCCAGTTTGGAAAGCCAGAACGGCTGTATGTGCGGGATAGATTTTCTCACACCAGAAAGTAGAACGTTAAAAGCACAATGAAACGAATGGTGTGGTGCCGTTTGGGAGGTATTCTTCCCGCGTGACCGGCAGAGGTTCTATCTGGTCCTAGCATCCATTCCGCGCTCAAAAACCGCTTGTGCCAAGCTGACGGAGCCTGTACCGTAACCGCTCTCGCTTCTCGATAAACTGTAGAAAACGAAGAACGGAGCCATCTCCAAACATGGCGCAAGCGCATCCCGAACTAGCCAGTTATGGTTTGCGCCGCGAGGTCCTATCTCCGATGGAGACGCTCGCACAATCGGTCTCCACAATTGCTCCCACCACCACTCCCGTAGCCACTATTCCTCTGGTTTGCGCCCTCGCCGGCAACGGCACCTGGCTCGCCTACGTTTTAGCAACAGCCGCAATTCTCCTGGTCGCTCTTTGCATTGCTAAATTCGCGCGTTACTCCGCATCGCCGGGTTCGCTTTATACCTACGCCTCGATGATCCTTCCGCCGTGGCTTGGTGCCACCGCCGCCTGGAGCCTTCTCCTTGCCTACATCGCCACCGGCTCGAGCGTAATCGGTGGTTTCTACCACTTCGCAAATCTTTTGCTCCGGGACGCCTCAGGCCACGGCACCTCAACCGTATTTCTCTCCTTCCTTGTAACAGCCGTCTCCATCTCTATCGCTTGGCGCGACGTGAAAATCTCCGCTCGCCTCATGCTCTGGATCGAAGCCGTCTCCGTCTCCTTCATTTTAATCGTCGTGATACTCGTATTGTGCCGCCACGGTGGGCACCTCGACTGGGAACAATTCCACTTGCGCGGCGTGACCGGCAGCGGCCTGCGCCTAGGTCTGGTGTTAGCTCTGTTCAGCTTTGTGGGTTTCGAGAGCGCCACGACTCTAGGGTCGGAAGCGCGCAACCCTCTCGAAACAATCCCGCGCGCCGTAATCCAAAGCGCACTGCTAGCCGGCGTCATCTTCATTGTCTGCGCCTACACGGAAGTCCTGGGCCTGCGCAGCGCCGGTCAAGACCTTGCCACCAGCCCAGCCCCCATGCGCGTGCTCGCAAAACTTGGTGGCCTTCCGATACTCGGTCTGCTCATCGACATCGGCGCGCTGGTCAGCATGTTTGCCGGAACCCTGGCCTGCATCACCGCCGCAGCCCGCGTTCTTCTCCTCATGTCGCACAACGGCCTAGCCCACACTTCGCTTCAGAAAACCCACGCCCGCAACGAAACGCCCGGCTTTGCTATCGCCGTCACCGGAACCGCCGCAGCCCTCCCCGTTGCCATTCTCGCCGCACGCGGCGCCAGCGGCCTCGATGTCTACGGCTGGATGGGTTCGCTAGCTACCTACGGTTTTATCGTCACCTACGCCCTCGTCAGCGTCGCTCTCCCCCACTACCTGCGCGCGCACAACGCCTACCACCGTCTCGCGCAAATCATTCCCTGGCTCGCATGCGCTGCCATGCTTCTCGCCCTAATTGGAAATCTCTATCCCGTCCCCGAAGGCCCCTACGGAAAACTCCCCTACATCTATCTCATCTACCTGGTCGCCGGCCTCACCTGGTTTTTCTGGCGCGCCCGCAATCAGAAACCAACCTTGCT
The DNA here is from genome assembly GCA_013289825.1 of Acidobacteriota bacterium. Classification (GTDB taxonomy): domain Bacteria; phylum Acidobacteriota; class Terriglobia; order Acidiferrales; family UBA7541; genus Acidiferrum. The sequence goes on from JABCZF010000001.1 coordinate 57,977, forward strand.
AGGAAGCTAGCTGCTAAGCCCGCTCTTCCGCTTCACTCTGGACGAGCAAAAGCAAAACAATCCCCACCACCGTAAACATACGAAACGCCGCTTCCTGCCCATTCCAAGTCTTCGACTGCCACATCAAAAACCATTCTCCGCCCGCGCTAAGAAACGCCACGAGCCACATCAAAAGGCTCAACGAAAGTCCGATAATTGCGGCATTTTTGGCTTTACGAAACGAATTCACATCTCCTTTCAAACACCTCGCCAACCGCAATCCACCCCACCAACAAAGCACCGTCGTCACGCTTTCCCAAACAATAATCGTCCAATAAAAAACGATATGCCATGTTGGCCCGTTCATGGCCCTCCACATCCCCCGATTCCCCGGAAAAGTCGAATCCATCATCAACACGTGCCGGATAAACTGGTAATTCGAATCGTAGTCGGTAAGATTGTTGAAAACCACAAACGTGTAGAAAATCGCCACTCCCACCACCAGCGAAACTTTCGCCGCCCGCAAGATCACGGTTTCCCCTTCACGAGAAAACTCCGGAAGTAGGCAAGCAAGGCCTCCACGGTAGCGTCATCGTACGAAGGGTTCCCCGGCATCTCGGCGGACGGCGTCACGCTTCGCGGGTCTCGAACATAAGCCGCAAATCCCCGCGGGGAACTATCGGCAAAAAACGCAATCCGGGACCACGTAATCTGCCCTTTCAATCGCCCGTAACTCACCGGACCATGGCACCGCAAACAATTCTGCCGCGCGATGCGATATCCCGCTTGCACTTCCGCCTTCTCCGCATTCACCCCGCGCGGCGCAATCTCCCCGAAGATCGCTTCCTCATTTCGAAACTCCAACCGCACCACGCCCCACGGAATCTGCGCCTCCTCCGCATTCCCCAAATCCTTAAAACTCGGCGTAAAGTGCGGATGCGATATCAGGTACGGCCCCATCGCCGAGCCCGACCCTTCCTTGCTTTTCGGCCAACTCCGGGGCCCCTCCCCGTCAATCTCCATCACCAGCACCGGCCGGTGCGCCTGCACATAGCCCTGCGGATAATGCGCGCGATACAAATCTCCCGAAACCGCCACGATCAGCGCCTTCTCTCCGCTGCCAGCAAACTCGCGCGCCAAAACTTCCAGCTCCACTCCACGAACTTGCGTCGCTCCGCCAAAGTTTGCGTCGTCGGTAACTGTGTACGTCACTTGCGGCTGCGCTTTTAAATCCTCCCGTGCAATATAGCGCAGCGACCCCGCAGGCAGCCCCGCCAGATCTCCCGCGACCTCCAGATCAAGCCCTGAACTTCGCTTCTCACGCAGGATTTGCCGCGAAACGGGCTGAGCGCCCGGCTTCACGAGCAACAGATCGGATCCGATGGAGTGAGCGCCCATGCCCAAAACGAGCAATCCCCAACCAACAAAAATCACCCCAGCTCCCTGTCGCAGCATGGCTCATGCTAACGCACGTTCCCTCTTGAGCAAGCGAAATCTTCGACAGAAACATCTTTCCGTCGGTACGCCTGTGCTAAAGTGTCGCGATATTTCTTCGCAAGGGAGCACGCCATCTCCATGTCCATCGGCCCAGAATCGCGCTTACGGGAACTCGGCATCGCGCTTCCTGCTCCTCCGGTGCCCGGCGGCAACTACGTCCCCGCCAAAACCGTGGGCCACATGGTCTACTTGTCAGGCGTAGTCTCCGCGGATGCCTCGGGCTTGGTAACTGGGGCAGTCGGTCTCGACCGAACCATCGAAGAAGGCTACGCCGCCGCGCGTCTCTGCGCTCTCACGCAACTCGCCGTCCTCGAAAAGCACCTTGGGTCTCTCGACTCCGTCAAAAGTATCGTGACCGTCAACGGCTACGTGAATTCCATCGCAGGCTTCGCCGATTCTCCAAAAGTAATCAACGGCGCGTCCGACTTGTTCGTAGAAGTTTTCGGCGATTCCGGCCGCCATGTCCGCGCTGCCATTGGCGTCTCCGCCTTGCCCCGCAACGCCCTCGTTGAGCTGCAAATCACCGCTGAGATCTAGCGAACATCATGGCCGAACACCATCTCTCCGCCGAACCCACTCACTCGCGCTGGAACCGCCATCTCCCTCCGCGTCTCGACATCGCTCCCGGTGACACCGTGCACCTTGACTGCCTCGACTCCAGCGGCTCGCAAGTCCATCCCGCCATGGCCCTTCCGAATTTCCTAAACATCGACCGTGGCCGCATTCACGCCCTGACCGGCCCCATTTTCGTCGAAGGCGCCGAACCCGGCGACGTCCTGCAGATCGACATTCTCGAAGTCGCCCACAAAGGCTGGGGCTGGAGCAGTGTCATCAACGGCCTCGGCCTGCTGAAAGAACGCTTCACCGAGCCCTATCTTTTCCACTGGCAACTAGAAAACGCCGAGTCCCGTTCTCTAGCTCCGGCGGTAGTTCCTCTCCGCCCCTTCTGTGGGGTGATGGGCGTGGCCACGGCGGAAGACGGCGAGTTCCGCACGCGTCCGCCAGGCGTCTTCGGCGGCAACATGGACGTCCGTGAACTCTCCACCGGCTCCACTCTCTATCTTCCCGTCTTGAACACCGGCGCACTGTTCTCGGCCGGCGACGCCCACGCCGCGCAGGGCGACGGCGAAGTCTCGATCAACGGCATCGAATGCCCCGCCAGTGCCACCCTCCGCTTTCACCTGCACAAACATCGCTCGCTCGCTGGACCACTCATCGAGTCCGCCCCGCAAAAAACCTCCGACTACAGCGAAGCCTGGATCGTAGTCGAATCGGCCTGCGATCCCGTCTCCGCGGCCCGCGCCGCAACTTCACGCATGATCGATCTACTAGCCAGCCGCTGGGACTTCTCTGACATTCACGCCTACCTTCTCTCTAGCGTGGCCATGAATCTCCGCTTGAGTCAGGTTGTCAACGAGCCCATGTTCACACTCAGCGCCGCTATTCCCAAATCCATCCTCCCTCCCCGCAAACTCTTCTAACTCATGCACATAAATGACCCTACGGTGGTCGCGGAGCTTCGAGCTCTGTACCCCGCCTAGGAAAACGCCCTGGTCAGAACGACGTCGACACCCTGACCAATTTCTTCTGGAATCCCCTCAAGCCCTGCGCTTCGGCATCACCGAAAACCTCCATGGCTTCGAGGAAATCGCCTCTTTCCGCAAAGCCCGCTCCACAATCCAGCTCGGCGGAAAAACCCTCCGCCTCGATATCGTCGCTGTCGAATTCGAACGCACCCTCTGCGAACCACGGCATCCTGGACCGCCAAAGCCACGCTCTGGGGCCGCTTCCCGGAAGGTTGGCGAATCGGCTCCGGCCACGTTTCTCTTCTCCCCTCAAATCCCGCGCAAGCTTCAAACGCGCTAGGCCTCTCGGTGCCAGTCTTTCCAAGGATGAAATAGAAAAACAAATCGAGGAAATAGAAAGTTTGCGTTTCGGTTCTGCATTTTTTTGGAATACTTTCCTTTAACCTTTTCGCCAGACGGGCGTGGCCAAGCGGGGTGACACCGACTTCATTTGTAAAATTCTTGCTTGGTCTGCTTCCCGAAGACGGCCGGGTTCGCGTGTGTTCATAGAAAGTCGGAGGGGTCGCGGAATGAGCAAGTCATCAGGTAAAGTACTCTTCGTTTTCTTTTCTTCCTTTCTCTGTGGTTGTCTCACGCTTCTTCCCCCGCTGCATGCCGCACCGCAACAAACTCTCGGCGGCATAACCGGCACCATCACGGACTCCTCCGGCGGCGTTCTTGCCGATGCGCTAGTCACTGTCGTCGCCGACGCCACCAAACTTACCCGCATCCAAAAAACGACCACCGTCGGCAGCTACGATTTTGTAAATCTTCCCATTGGTTCCTACACCCTCACCTATTCCCATGACGGTTTCGAGTCCCAGCGAATCCCTTCCATCGTCGTGCAGGCCGACCGCACCGTCACCGTCAACGTTACTCTCAAAGTTGGGCAGGTCGGCACCACCGTCACCGTCGAAGCCACCCCCCTGATGAATGCCGTCGACACTACCAACGGCTACATTCTCGAAAAAGACCAGATTGAATCCATTCCCTTGCCCACCGGCAGCTTTACCGGCATTGCCATCCTCTCTCCTGGTGTCAACGCCGAACTCTCCAGCGGCTCGGGCGTCAACAGCGGCCTCGGCAACCTCCCCATCTGGGCCAACGGCCAGCGCGACACCAGCAATACCTTCCTCCTGAACGGCGTCGACGCCAGCAATCTCTTCAACGGCAAAAGCACCAGCGAAGTTTCCTCGGCCCGCATCGTCAACAACACCGGCATCGGCGGCGCCGCCAGCATTTCCAGCACTACCGCCGAACCTCTCCAGAGCACGGCCTCGCCCTATCTGGCCATCGGCCAGGCCCTCCCCACCCCTGCCCCGGAAACCATCGAAGAGTTTCGCGTAAACACTTCCATGTACGACGCCCAGCAAGGTTCGACCAGCGGCGCCCACCTCGACATGAGCACCGCCTCCGGCACCAACAATCTCCACGGCAGCGCCTACATCCATCGCGGATCCAGCGCGCTCAACGCCGCCCCCTTCTTCTACAATGCTGATCCCAACATTCCCGCCAGTGACAAAGTGCCCGGCCTGCACAGCTACACCGCGGGTGCCACGCTGGGCGGTTCGCTCATCAAGAACAAGCTCTTCGGCTTTCTTTCCTACCAGCACATCGAGAAATCCGATGCCGAAATTGGCAGCTCGCGCGTTTCCGTTCCTCCCGGCCTCACCGACGACCGCAGCCTCACAGCCCTGGCCGCCCTCGTCAACGGTACCTGCGCGACTCCCCCTTGCAACTTTCCGGCTTCCTCCCAAGTCCAAGCTCAGTTCGGCACGACCGGCGGCACCATCAGCCCCATCGCCTATGGTCTGCTCAATTACAAACTCCCCAACGGTCAGTTTCTGATCCCTTCCGCCAACAGTTTCGTTCCCACGATCAATTTCCCCGAAAATACTTTCACGCAAGGCACGGCCTATTTCCTCGCCCATCAAGCCGTCTCCGATCTCGATTGGATCGTCACTTCCAAAGACACTCTCGCTCTGAAGTACTACTATCAGCATGACCCCAGCACCGCTCCCTACGCTTACTCAGGATCCCCCGGTTTCACACAGCACCTCGACGCCGGCAGCCAAGTCGCTTCGATCACCAATACCCAAGTCCTCAAACCGAACCTCAGCGTTGTCGAAGTCTTCGGTTTCCTTCGCGAAAAAGTGTATAGCACCATCGACCAGCCCTTCACTCCGCAGCAATTGGGCTCCTACGTCCACGGCCTCACGGGCGCATCCGTGTCCGATTCCACCATTAACACGTTTGGCTCCTCGTTCTTTCCCGGCATCTCCATCGTTGACGACTATGGCAATCCTCCGGCCCCCTACAACCAGAATTTTGTCTTTAACGCGGCCACCAACATCGGCAGTGGCGCCAACTCCCAAGGCGCCTTTACTGGCGTTTTCCAAAACCGCTTTATGCCGTCCGCCAACGCCGTTTGGACTCTCGGCAAGCACACCCTCAATTTCGGCGGCAGCTTCGCCTACACTCAGCTGAACACTCGCGATCGTCGCCCAAACACAGGCACCATTGGATTCGCCGATTTCTCGCAATTCCTTCAAGGGTTGGTCGTGCCCTACACCTCTGACGGCTTCATCACCACCGCCTATCTCCAGGGCGACGCTAATCGCTACTACCGCTCCAAAGAAACCGGGATGTTTCTCCAGGACAAGTTCCAGATTCGCTCCAATCTCAGCCTCACCGCCGGACTTCGCTTCGACGACCACGGCGGCCTCACCGAGAAGTACGGCCGCCTCTACAATTTCGATCCCTCCCAATACGACTACAACGCCGCCACCGACACCATCGTCAACAACGGGTTTCTCATCGCCGGCAATAACAAACTGTTTCCCTCCAAAGGCATCAGCAATTCGACTCTGACAGGCAGAGAGTGGGGCCTCGGCCCCCGTCTGGGTGTAGCCTGGAGTCCCAAAATGTTCAACAGCAAGATCGTCGTCCGCGCCGGCTGGGGTATGTACTATGACCGCGGCGAACTGTTCACCTATCTCTCCCCGGGCTTTGCTGCTGGCGTAATTGCCGGAGGCCCCTTCGGCGTTAACCAAGCTCCCCCCTTCGTCAATTCCCAAGTTTGCTCTGCGATCGGTACCTTCTATGAGAGCTTTATTCCGACCTGCGACCCCACGCAAACCAACGCTGCCGAGCCCAACGGTGGCTCCTTCTCGAATCCTTGGGGCTTCAAACTCCAGGCTCCTCCCAGCGGTGACCCGTCGAAGCTCAGTCTCCCCAATGCCGCAGCCATTTCGAGCGGCGCCCAGCTCTTTTCTTTTGCTGACTATAACCGCGCCAACAAGCTCCCCTACACCTTGAACCAGACTCTCGACCTCCAGTGGCAACCCCGAAGAGATCTGGCCATCACCATCGGCTACGTCGGCAACCTCGGCCGCCACGAAGTCATCCCTGTTCCTTTCAACCAGGCCGGCATCGCCACGGCTAGCCATCCCATCCACGGCCAGAGCTACACTTACGGCTACACCGTGCTCGCTCCTCCTGGCTGCAATCCGACTCTGGCCCCCGCGGCCTGCGCTTATACCTCCACTTGCAATGCCAGCGGCGTCACGTCTGGCTGCGGCTTCATGGGTCTTCCGGATGGCTCCTCCATGATGGCCAACTACGAAGGCGGGAACATCGACCTGCGCGTCCCCTATATCGGCTACTCTTCGGAATCCGAGTCCTATACCGCGGCGGGCATCTCCGCTTATAACGCTCTCCAAGCCCATGTCGAAAAACGCATGGGTCACGGCCTCCAAGTGGGCTTTTCCTACACCTTCTCCCATGCCACCGACGAACAAAGCGCCATGGGACTCTTCTACAATGGTAACAACGCCACGAACCTCCGCAGCGGCTATGGCTTATCCGACTTCGACCGCAAACACGTGATCAACTTCACCTATCTTTACCAGTTGCCGAAATTTTACGAGCTGACCTCTTTCCGCGGCAGGCTCGCAGACGGCTGGGCCGTCTCCGGCCTGGCCATCATTCAAAGTGGCCAGCCCTATAGCATCGTTGACTACTCCGGGGCTGTCGGCAGCCTCTACTACGGCACCAGCGATGGCATTACAAATCCCATCGTTCCTTTGACATCCAGCTGTACTCCGTCGCAAGCGCTAACCGGAGCAAGCGGTACCAACCCCGGATCCCCAGCCCTCAATCCCAATTGTTTTACTTTGCCGCTTCTCAATCCAGGGGATCTAGGCGGCGCTATCCCGGCCGGTGACACCTACGAAACCACCTTCACGACCGGACAGCGCAACATCTTCCGCCAACCCTGGCAGCGCCGCACGGACCTCTCGGTGATCAAAATGACGCAGCTCACCGAACGCGTGGGCATGAAGTTCTCCTTTGACGTCTTCAACCTAACCAACACTCCCAGTTTCGACATCCCGATTAACAACGTCTCGCAAAACCTCGGGTTCAACGACTTCCCGGTCTTTGGCTCGAGTCTCTATTCCTCGCCCACACTGAGCGGCTTGGGGGTCGTCAACAAAACCATCGGCAGCCCCCGCCAAATACAAATGGCACTAAAATTCACCTTTTAGCTTTCTCCTCCCCTGGGCCGGAACGGCGACGCGGCTAGCCGCCGTTCCTGATTTTCGTATTTAACCAATCGCTTGAATACAAACCGGAGGAAACCAAAGACTCCGGCTTGCCGGCTACGCTGCTCGGACGGTAACGGAAAGCATTTCCAGCGGTGCGGCCGCGAACCGTTCTCGCAGCTCGGCGGAGGCTTGAAAGGTCTTGCCAGCCACGTGCCGCGCCGGAAACCGAAAGCTGAGTTGTTTTTCTTGAAAGGGATACGGGTCCAGTACGTACTCCCTCGGCCCTATCGGCCGCACCTCCACCTCGGAGTGTCCCCCGCCGAGCAGCGGCAAGGGATGGAGCAGGTGCGCTGGTTTCGAATAGTCCACGCAAGTGAGCAACGACAGATTGTCGGTCGCCTGCAACAAGCGGAAATGGTCCAGAATCGTGCGATCGCTCGTCTGTTCTCGAGTAAAGCTCTGATTCGACGAGATTTGCTCCCGCAAGGAGTGCTGAAAAACTCTTTGCTCCTCAAGAAACTTGTCAAGCAGCGGCAAATCCGCCGCCGCCATCGTCGATCGGTCGGCATGCTCCGTCAACAAGCTATAGGAATGCATGGAAATAAGCAGCGCGGCATAGGCATCTTCGGAAGCAATCAAACGCACGGCGCGATCCCGCACGGCGAGGTACTCGGCAAGGTCGATCTCCTCAAAAGCGGAATATTTCCCGACGAGTTCCTCCGAAAACGCACTAGGTTTGCCCGGTTTAGTGATTACCGGCGCCGCATCCCGTGCCGTCCATCCATCATCGTGCCGCGCAATGCCCTTCAACACGTTTGGGCGCGGCTCGGGAGCCAGGAATCGTTCGTTGCCCCACCGCTCGGCGAACGCCTCCGCCAACCGTGCATGATCCGGGTGCGTCACCAGCCACCATCCTGTTTTCGTCTCGAGTCGCAGCATCTCTATACCTTTCAGTCTGCTAACGCGGCCTAATCCGTTTCCAAAGTACGCGCCGATTCATGCCAGCGATAAAGAAAATACCATTCCAGAATCATCACCAGAAAAACAAAACCAAATCCCAGCACCGTGGCAGCAGCCACAAGCGCAAACAGATAATCCGTCTGAAGCTGTGTCGAAGCATAAAGAATCGAATAGCCCAAGCCGCCTTCCCCGACGCGGCTCGATCCCGCATAAAGTTCGCCGGTAATCGCGCCAATTACGGCAAGCCCGCTGGCGATGCGCACCCCGACAAACAGGGCCGGCACCGCGTGCGGAAGCCGCAATTTGAATAACACCTGCGCCGGCGAAGCATTGTGCATCAAGAAGAGATGAACCAGATTCCGATCGACGCTGATCAACCCTTGCGTAACATTCGCGATGATCGGCGCCAGCGAAATAATGAAAGCGATCAGCGTCACCGCAGGCATCCCCGCTCCCACCCACATCAAAATCAACGGCGCAATGGCAATGATGGGAACCGTCTGCAGCAGCAGCGTGTAGGGGTAAAGCATCCGGCGCACCCAGCGAGATCGCGCGAAAAACAGAGCAATCGCAATTCCCACCACAACGCTGGCCGCAAGTCCGCCGGCAGCTTCCGCCGCGGTAAGGCTCAGCGCGTTTAGAAGAAGAGGCAGACGCGCTCCCGCTGCTTTTAGAACCGCCAAGGGGGGCGGCAACATGTACGGCGCGACGTGAAAAATCCAGATGATGGCTTGCCACACGACCAGTAGAGCCACGAACACGGCGGCCGCATTCACCGCACCTAGCACCCGGCGCCTCATGCAGCAATCGCTCCACGCAGCGCACGAGACACTTTCACGGCCATCGCATCGAACTCCGGCGTGCTCCGGAGAGCCGCAGTTCGTGGGAATCCGAGCGCCACGGGAAAAATCGCATGGACGCGCCCGGGGTTCGGGGCCAGAACCATAATTCTCGTCGAGAGAAAAACAGCCTCCGCGACCGAGTGCGTTACAAAAACGGCCGTCCATTTTTGTTCCTCGCGCAATCGCAGGATTTCCTCGTTAAACCGGTCGCGCGCCATCTCATCGAGCGCGGCGAATGGCTCGTCCATCAGGAGCAACCGCGGATTCGTTGCCAAAGCGCGCGCGATCGACACCCGCATCTTCATTCCGCCGGAGAGTTCGCGCGGATACACTTTCGCGACATGCTCCAGCCGCACGAGTTCCAGCAGTTCGCCGGCCTTTTTTACGCGGCGCTCGCGCGCCATGTGTTCAAGTTCAAGACCGAGGCACACATTCTCTAAAACGTTGCGCCACGGCAAAAGCGTGGGATCCTGAAAAATAAACGCGAGCACTTCTCGCGCATTCTTGGGAGTCAATCCATCCACGCGAATCGTGCCGGAAGTCGGCGTGGTCAGCCCGGCGATCAATTTCAGCAGCGTGGATTTGCCGCAACCGGATGGCCCCAGCAGCGTCACAAACTCGCCCTTGTGGATTTCTAGATCGAGCGGACTCAAAACCGCTGGTCCGTTGCCATACTGCTTCGTGACGCCGGACAACTCGACCATGGGGACCGCGACTTCAGCGGCATTCATCGAGCACCCTCGCACACTGGCAAACCGAGCGCCGAGGAACAGGCTGGATGGTGATAGACCGTCTGCGTCGAACGCCGCCAATCCCAAGAAGTGGCCCGGCAAGAAGGCACACCGCTTCCGGGATTGCGGTCATACAGCGGGAACGCACTGCTGGCAATCTCCAGGCGAATGCGGTCGCCCGATGCAAAACGGCAGGACGTCGGTTCCAGAAAGAATTTCCACAGATGAATTTTGTTTGCCGTGTAACCTTGATCGTGAAACAACCGGCTGGAACGCGCGATGCCCATGGAAAGGAATTCTGCCATACCGTTGGGCCGCACGCGCACGAGCTTGGCAGTGAAATCTGTGTGCGCAGACGAACTAGCACAAAAAAGTGAAACGAGCGGAGCACCGAACACGCGCAATGGTTCGGATAGTATTTCTGTCGTGTACACGAGCACGTTGTTGCCGAGTTCCAGTGTCGCTTGATCAAATTGTCCGCCGAGTGCCGCTGGACCACCCGGCGCGAGGACCGGCACTTCCGGGTCATAGACGAAAATATCCGAAGGCTCCGCTTCACCGGGCTTTGCTGGGGAGAGTACGCCGTCGCCCTTGCGAGAATTGGCTCGGCCGGCGCTATGCAAATAAAGGATGTAGTTGGGATCGCCGGGAAAAGTTTCCGCTTCTCGCCAGCGGCCTTCTCCAAGCACGAAGTGGCGTACGCGCGGTTCACCGAGGAACTCACCAGAATCTTTCAGCCAATGATTGAACCAACGCAGCAGAATCGAGTCCGTGTCAAGTAAAGCTTCCGGGCCAAAATCGGCGGTTCCCATGCGATCTCCCCAGGGAATATGCTGCCACGGCCCGGCAATCAAATATTGATGTTGGCGCGCGAACTCGCTACCCGCGCTTCTTTCTAGAAAAAGAAAGCCGGCCACGCTGCCCTGCACAAAAATGTCGTACCAACCCGAAATGTGCAGCGCCGGCACGTTGATTCTATGAATCCGATGGCCTACATCGAGATCCGTCCAGTAATCCCCAGGCTGATCGTGATCAAACCAATCCAGAACGTATTTAGGCAAAGCTTCGCCGTGCAATGCGCGATGTTCGCGAAAGGGAAGTACGTTCGTCTGAGCCGGGAGATTGGCCCAAGCCTGGTCGAGGCGAGCGCTCGCTTCACCGAGCCGCAAGCGCCGGGCATCTCCCTTGAGCATTTGCAAGCCCCAACCCAGTGTAGAGGCCAGGCGCAAGGCCCCGTTGTTGTAAAACCAGCCTTGATAGAGATCGCCAGCGGTCATGCCCGGCGCGATGCAAAGCAATCCTTCCGGCTGTTCCGCGGCAGCCAGCAACTGCGTCGCACCCTGATAGGAAAATCCGTACATGCCGACGCGGCCGTTGGACTCCGGCCGAGTGCCTAACCACGCAATCGTCTCTTTCCCATCGCGCGCTTCATGGCGAAACGGATAGAACTCACCGTGGGAATCGCCCCGGCCTCGCACGTCTTGTATAACGACGTTGTAACCATGCCGCGCAAACCAGACCGGATGTGCGTAGACCACCGTCGAAGCGATATCGCGCCCGTAAGGCTGGCGCATCAGAAGGGTGGGATGAGGCCCGGGATCGCCGGGGTAGTAGTGGTCCGAAACAAGCTCGACGCCATCGGACATGCGGCAGCGGACACCGCATTCCAGGCGTACGCCGCTGCCATAATCCATCAAATGGCCTTCACTCATGCTTTCTGCGGGTGCGAATAATTTGCCATGGCTTCGAGCGCCGCAGCCAGTCGCGTTGCGGCTTGTTCCAGCCAGCGCTCGCCCTTTTCTGCGGTGGCTGGACGCGGATCGCCTAGAACGCCGCTCGGGGCCATGTCGCGCGTCAACCAAGCAAATGTCGCAGGCGCATTCTCAGGAAGAAGCAGCTCGGCTTTGGAAACGTCAGCGATGTAATTGACGCTGTACGAAGAGCGGTCCACCAACTCCGGAACAGCGGCAAGCAGAAAAGAGGTTTCCACTTCTCCGGCGTGAAATCCGTAAGCGCGCTCCTGCGCCGAGAGACCGTCGAAAGAAATTCCCCCTGAACCGTGGAGCGCAAAGGTTCTTAGATTGAATTCGGCGCGCAGATCGCGCGCCATCACGTCAATTAGGGAAGTGTTTCCGCCATGCGTATTGTAAAGGACCAATTTTCGAAAACCGGATCGCGCGACGCTGGCCCCCAAATCGCGCAGCACGGCCATAAATGTGGATGCCGACACGGAGAGTGTGCCGGGGAATCCAAGATGTTCATTGCTCTTGCCGTAGTGGACCGGCGGCAAGGCATAGACGGGCAGATCCGCGGGCAGCTTTTCGATCGCCCGCCCCAACAAAAGATTATTGATCAGCGTATCCGTGGCCAGAGGGAGATGATGACCGTGCTGCTCGATGGCTGCCGTGGGAAGCACCAGCAGAGTGCTATCCCGCGGGAGCGCGTCGACTTGCTTCCAGCTGAGATACGCGAAGCTGCGCTGGTCCGGTATCCACGTTTTCATGGAACGGCGACTCCCGTCTTCGCGGTTTCCGGCCGAAAGGTGATCATTTTTCCGGGATTCATGAGTCCCTTAGGGTCATACCGCCGCTTGGCGATGAGCTGCACGTTATCCGCGCGATACCGTCCTCCGCCTTCCACATTATTCACGTGAGGATTGGCGACATAAACGCCAATTTCGCGGCAGCAGTCAATCATTTCGTTCAATCGCGCTTCCGTCGTGTAGTAAACCAATGGAATCGCGCCCGGAATGATCTGCCCGTCTCCATTTTTCATGAATTCCATATGGAATAGAATTTCTTTGCCAAACCGTTCTCTCAGCAAACGCAACTGCTCGCGGGCTCGGCGAGGATCGAAACCGCATTGCAGATACGTGTAGGCTTCGTCCGTGTTCATGGCCCAGAGCGTCGTGTGATTCCATGTGTAGTCGGAAAGCAGCGGCCTGGTGCGCAATCCTTGATACGCGCCGGAAAAGCTGACGACGCCCCCCGCTTCGCATGCGGAGGCCTCCAGCTTCGCAGCTTGCGCACTCGCAATCAGAATAAAAATAAGCGCTTTGCCATCCGGCGCGAAAGACTTAATGGGTCCGAAGAACGAAGAAATCGGCCACTCGAAGGCGGTCACCAAACGCTTTGCCCACTTCGTATCGACGGCGATGCGTTCGCTGAAATCGAATGCCGCGTCGAACGTGTCAAAGGCAATCGCGCATTGCCTCCACTCGACCGCAGGCGCAAGAGCAAGCCAAATCCGTGTGATCACTCCGTTCGTTCCCCAGGCGTGCAGTATTTCGTGAACGGCCTGGCCTTGGTGCTTTACGATGCGCGGTTCCGCTTCCATGGTGACCACTTCGAGAGCGCGCACCGTGTTGAAGTCGCGCAGATTGCCATTGGCCACCGAGCCGATTCCGCCCGAGCCGCCGCCAAGGAATCCGCCGAGCGATGCCTTAGCAATCGTTGACGGATAACACCTCAGTTCCCACCCCACTTTCTGCGCTGCGGTTTCGAGCACGCCCAAACGGACTCCGGGCTCGCATACCGCAACGCCTTCCGCGAGAATTTCCTCAATGCGCTCCATCCTGCGAAGATGAAGAACCACTCCGCCATGTAACGGAACGGCCTGCCCGTAATTGCCGGTGCCCGCGCCGCGAACGGTGACCGGAAGATTTTGTGCGTAGCAGTAGCGGAGGATCTCTCGAATTTCGATTGCACTGACCGGTTGGACAACGAAGTCGGCGGCCTTGCCGTCCAATTGCTTGCGAAGAACCGGTGAATACCAGTAGAAATCACGCGACAGCTGCTCGACCGCCTCTTTTTGTCGGATGACGCGCGAAGGGTCGCCGAGCAGCTTCTCCAAGTTTCGGGCGTGATCCACGTCCACGAAATCCGTTCCTCTACTTTCCTGGTTTCCGCGAGCCGGGCCTGCGCCCGGGCTTGCCGGAGCTCCAAGATCGAAACGCTTTCTGCATTTTGGGATGGGTGAACAGGGAGTCGCACAGTTGGCGAAGCACCGGTCCCTCCACGGCACACTTCATGTCGGAGCGCCCCGCAATTTCTTTTGCAGGAACATGAATCTGCAGACAGTGACAATTTGCGTCGGCAATGGTCGCGCCATAAACAACACGATCGAGCCTGGCCCAGAGCGCGTTGCTCATGCACATGGGACAAGGTTCGCAAGTGGAGTACATCGTGAAACCTGCGAGAGAGGTGCGCCTGAGTTTCTTAGAAGCCAGCCTCACGGCGCGCAATTCGGCGTGAGACGACGGGTCGTTCTCGCGCACCACCGCATTAGTCGCACGGATCAGGCGTCGACCTGTTTTGGTGTCCACAATCAACGCGCCAAACGGAGCAGGGTATGGAGTTAGAAACGTGCGGGCGGTGAATTCCACAATCTCACGCATGCGTGTTTCGTCCAAAACTTGCGCTCTAAGGGGTTTCCCGCTCCGGCTGGTCATGGCGCAATCTAGCATAGCGCCGGAGGTTATCAATGAGCAGAAAATCGAATGCCATGAATTGAAGGCACCGCACCTTCCCCGCGGCGGAAACGTCTAAAATTCCAAAATGCCTCGTCCACCAGGTTCCACCGCCTCGAGGCAGGACGAATATGAACAGGCCTAGCTACGCAAAGTTTTTCTTCCTTTCCGTGGCTTTGCTGATTTCGGCCTGCCGCCACCCGGAGACCACCGGACGGTCCAAGATTATTTTGCAGGCGGATTGGTATCCTCAGCCGGAACACGGCGGTTTTTACACCGCAGTTGCCAAAGGTTATTACCAGGAGGAAAGCCTGGACGTAACCATTCTGCCGGGAAGTCCGTATCTTTCTCCCTATCAGCAAGTTTCAGCAGGCGGAGCGCAGATGGGGATGGGATCTTCGGATCGCATTCTGGAATCCATCGCGGACGGCCAGCCGTTGATTGCCGTTGCCGCAACCATGCAGCACGACCCGCAAGGAATCATGGTGCGAAAAGAATCGCCGGTTTACACGTTTTCTGATCTAAACGGGCGTACCGTGGCCGTCGCGGCTGGATCTACGTGGTTTCGATATCTGGCGAAGCGCTATCAGCTCAAGGACGTGCGTGAAATTCCGGCTACCATGAGCGTGGCCAATTTCATTGCCAATCCAAATTACATTCAGCAGGCGTTTGCGACATCGGAGCCGTTCTTTGCGCGCCAGGCCGGAGTTGAATCGCGCGTGCTACTTATCAGTGAAGCGGGCTATGTACCTTACCGTGTGATGTTCACCACGCAGGATTTCCTGCGGCAGCATCCCCGGACGGTGGCAAGATTCGTGCATGCTTCGCTGCGCGGTTGGCGCGATTATTTGCTGGACCCATGGGCAGCCCACGCGGCCATAGCCAAACTGAATCCAGCGCTCAGCACCGAATGGATGCGGTTCACATGGCAAGAATTACGCGATGGACGATTCGTCTCGGGCGAAGACGCCAGCGGGACGCAAATTGGACAAATGGATGCGGCACGGTGGACCACTTTGTACAAGCAATTGCGCGAGCTCGGCGTGATCGAACGAGACTTTGATCCGGCGACTGGGTATACGCTCGAGTTTCTGCAAGCCAAATAACATTTACAATTACAATTAGGAAGGGAAAGACCGGAGGCTTTATGAAGCTGGAGCACGGAGTACTCGAGAGTCTCCCAAAAGTTCTGCTGCACGAACACCTGGACGGTGTTCTCCGTCCGGAAACAGTCATCGAGCTGGCGAAGAGTGCAGGCTACGGCCAGCTTCCCACCGAAAATCCCGAGGAGCTGGCCCGGTGGTTTCACCAAGGGGCCAACCAGGGAAGCCTGCCGAAATATCTGGAGGGCTTTCGGCACACCATCGCCGTGATGCAAACCGAAGAAGCCCTCGAGCGAGTGGCCTACGAACAAGCGGAAGACCTGAGCGACGATGGCGTAGTCTATTTTGAAACGCGTTTTGCTCCGGTGTTTCATACCCGCGCGGGATTGAGTCACCAGCAGGTGGTCTCCGCGGTGTTGAAGGGACTTGAGCGGGGGCGAGCGGACTTCGGGATCTCTTCGGGATTGCTTATCTGTGCGATGCGCAACATGGACGTGTCGCTCGAAATGGCCGAACTCGCCGTGGACTTTCACGATCGCGGAGTCGTGGGATTCGATCTGGCGGGCGAAGAGGGCGGTTATCCTCCCAAAAAACATATAGACGCCTTTCACTATATACAGCGGCAGAATTTCAACATCACCATTCACGCCGGCGAGGGGTACGGAAAAGAATCGATTTGGCAGGCCATTCAATACTGTGGCGCGCACCGCATCGGGCATGGAACGCGGCTCATCGATGACATTGCGATCGCGGAGGACGGCAAGGTGGTGAAATTGGGAGACCTCGCGCAATATGTCCTGGATAAAAGGATTCCACTGGAGATTTGCCTGCTCAGCAACGTGCAAACAGGGGCCGCGCGGAGTTTGGCCGAGCATCCATTTAAGACCTTTTACCAGGAGAAATTTCGCGTCACGCTAAACACGGACAACCGTTTGATGAGCGATACGACCATGACCAAGGAATTCGAGGCAGCCGTGGAGACTTTCGGCCTGACGCTGGACGACTTTGAAACCATCACTGTCAACGCCATGAAGAGCGCTTTTCTGCCTTATCACCGGCGCTGCGATTTCATCTACGCCGTACTCAGGCCGGGTTACGCAAAGATCCGCGCGTCTTTGGCAAGAAAGTGACCACAAGAATCGGGAACGAGCGTCTTGATGGATTTCAAGCGGCAAGAGTTGCCAGAGTTTCCGCGAGCACCAGGACTCCGCGTCCGATGTCTCCAGGGGATGCATATTCGTCGGGACGGTGGCTGTATCCATTGCGGCAGGGAATGAACAACATTGCGACCGGGGCAATCCGCGACATGAAAAGCGAATCATGATAAGCGCGGCTGACCATGGGAATGTTGGGTAGTTCATGTTTGAGGCAAGATTCTCGGAGAGCTTCGACAATCGCAGGAGCACATTGAGCCGGCGCATCCGCGTTGACCAGTTGTTCCTGGACAGAGACTTGCCTCTTGGTCTGAATGGTTTGAAGCGCACCTGCGATTGCGCGCATTACAGCGTCACGCCGCTCAAGACTCGTATCGCGAATATCGACAGTCAAATGAACGCGGCTGGGGATGCTATTGACGGCGCCGGGAAACACTTCGCAGATGCCGACGGTGGCCACCGTATCCAGCGCTCCGCTGGCTCTCGCAGAGTCTTCCACTGCGAGGATTAGTTCCGCCGCGGCGCACAGCGCGTCTCTGCGATCGGGCATCAGCACTGCACCCGCGTGGCCGCCCGCGCCTTCGACAGAAATACGCAGGCTGGCAGGGGCAGCGATTTGCGTGACGATCCCGAGGGGAATCCCTTGCTGCTCGAGCAGGGGGCCTTGCTCGATGTGCAGCTCCGCAAAAGCTTGGTAATAGCCCGGCGGCAGTTTAACCTCTTCGAGCGGTGCGTTATAACCGGCGATCCGGCGAACTTGTTCGAGCGAAGCTCCCTCTTTGTCCAGCAACTTTCTTGCCGCTTCGGCAGAGAGCGTACCTGACAGCATTCGGCTGCCAAGACAACCCAGTCCAAAACGTGTGGGTTCTTCCGAAGTGAACACCAGCAACTCGATCGAGTGTTTTGGTCGGAAACCGCTGCGCTGTAAAGCGCGAATCGCTTCCAGACCGCCGAGCACACCCACAACGCCATCATATTTTCCCGCGTTGGGGATTGCGTCGATATGAGAACCCGTGCCCACTGCCGGAGCGTTCGGCTCGGAACCTGTCCAGCGGGCGAAAATATTCCCAATCGCGTCCTGGCGCACGGCCAGCCCGGCTTTCTCGCAGCGCCGAATAAACCATGCGCGCGCCTCGAGATCCGCTAGCGTGAAAACAATTCGTGTTACTGCAGGAGGCTCAGCTTCGGAAATCGAAGCCAGCTCTGCGATCTCCGTCGACAGGCGATCTCGATCGACTTCTATTTTCATCGCGGCGTGCCGGCGGGCGGTGTTCCTGCCAGCGGATGCCGGTTGCAATCCTTGTATATGAGATATTTTGCAGGAGCTTTGCCGATCGCGCCGAACCACTGCGGGCACCACGGTCCCATCCAGATGAAATCGCCAGCGGTCACCGCATACCACGAATCGCCAAGGCGATAGATGCCGCCGCCTTCGAGCATCAAGAGTCCGTGTTCCATGACGTGCATCTCGACCATGCTGAGAGCGGCACCCGGCTGGTAGACCATGGTGTTCATTGCAAAATCAAATCGCGGATCGTCGGGAAGCAGGCATTTAACCTGCAAATCGGAATCGCCATCGAGCCCGTGCGAAGGAACGGCATCTTCACTCTGAATGAGCAAGTGCTTCATCTCGGACTTCCCGAGTCGCTCGTAGGGTTTCTCAATGACGGCCACCCGGCTCTTCTCTTTGGCGACCACGCGGTGCGAAAATCCTTCGGACAAATAGGCGTAACCGCGCGCTCCGAGGTCGTGCCGCTTGTCCTTGGTCTCCAGCGTCACCGCTCCTTCGATCACGTAAACAAAACGCTGTGCGACGGTAGTTCCCAACTCGCCCTGGGGCTCAAACTCAGCGGTGTATTCAGTGAAAGCGGCGCCGAGGGCGGGGCCGATGTGAACGATGGCGGAAGCGTTCTTCATGCCCGGCAGAGTCGTGCGAACAAATGTGTCGGGAGTCAGGAGCAGGTGATGGCGTTGATGAGAACTGCGCGTTTGACCGAGGTTATGCACGGCACATCCTTTTTTGAAATTCGGACGAACTGGCAAGCTGATCGAGCAGATGCAACCCGCATTCGAGCGCCTTTGCTACGTCTTCCACCTCGACCGATTCCGCCGGGTCGTGGCTGATTCCGCCGGGG
The DNA here is from genome assembly GCA_013289825.1 of Acidobacteriota bacterium. Classification (GTDB taxonomy): domain Bacteria; phylum Acidobacteriota; class Terriglobia; order Acidiferrales; family UBA7541; genus Acidiferrum. Next base: position 76,958 of record JABCZF010000001.1, read on the forward strand.
GATCGCAGAAAGATCATCGCCGCGGGAGTTTTTTCGGCCAGGATCATGGCGTCGTGGCCGGCTCCGCTGGTCATGCGATGCGGCTGGCAGCCCGTGCTGCGAATAGCTTCCTGGATCTGATCGATGAGGTACGGGTCCATGGCTACCGCGCGCTGGCTCAAGAGCACGTTTTGCCCGAGCGTCAAGCCGCGGCGCTCGGCAATTTCTTGCGCCTGCTGAACGAGATAGCCTAGAGCGCGATCGCGAATGTCGTCCGATTTGTAGCGAACATCGAGGGTCACACGAACTTCCGCCGCAATGACATTGCTCGCGCCGGGTTTTGCCGCGATTTGGGCGACCGTCGCTACCAGGCCCGGCTGGTTGTGGGCCGTGCACTCGACCGCAACGATCCATTCCGCTGCGGCAGCGAGGGCATCGTGCCGGAGATGCATTGGCGTTGTGCCTGCGTGATTGGCGCGGCCCAGAAATTCGCACTCCATGCGAGTTTGCGCCGCGATGGCATCCACCGCTCCAAGCGACCGACCAAGGGAAGCGAGGACTGGTCCTTGCTCGATGTGAAATTCGAGATAGGCGATAGCGTCATGACTCAACATCGCGCGCGGAATTTCTGCCGGATTCAGTCCAAAGTTCGTGATGGCGGTGCGAACGGAAATGCCGTTCGCGTCTTTGCGGTCCAGAAGTTCGTCATCGAGCCTGCCGACCAGGGCGCGGCTGCCGATGAAGGGTATACCGAAACGGACGCCTTCCTCTTCGGAAAAACCGACGACCTCGATTGCGAAGGGAAGCCGGCGACCTCCGAGAGATTCGAGGAGCGCGACCGCCATGACAACTCCGAGAACGCCGTCGTAGGCTCCAGCATTGGGGACCGTATCGAGGTGCGAACCGAGAACCATCCTTGGCGCAGGGGATTCGGCAGCCGCGTATAAGGCGCGCAAATTCCCAGCCGCATCGACCGTCACTTCAGCTCCCGCTGCTCTCAGCCACTGGGTGATTTCGCGGTGACAATCGCGCATCGGCGGCGAAAGAAAGGTGCGGCGCGTGCTGCCCGCGTCTTCTGAAAAAGACGCCAGTCTTTTGCAGCGAGCGACCACCTCATCTGCACGAGTTTTTGTGTTCAGAGACGTTGACACGAAGTCTTAACCTTGGCGACGCAGGCGTGCTTCGATGGTGCCGTGAGGTTCATCGATGGGCACAAAAATCTCATTGGGATTGTCCTGCCCGAAGCGCGAAAGGTCCGCGAGCAGAAAGTGTTTATTCGGCATCGTCAATTCGATGTCTTCGACTTCCGGAACATTTCGGAGAACGGTTTCTCCCATGGCATACAAAGTGTGCTGCAGGGATTTGCTTGCGTGCCCGGCGAAAACGTTGAGCAACACTTCGCGGATCTTGGAGCGCAATGGAACAAACGGCACGCCGGGCGAAGAATATTTCCATCGCGCGCGGGCGGAAGTGCCCAACAAGCGGTCGGTTGACTCCGGCAGAGTCGTCAACGAGTCCTTGATGAATCCCGCGAATTCCGAGCCCGCGGTTTTCAGGATGGCGAGATTTTCGAACCCCGACCTGATCGCCGGCGCTTCATTCCGCTTCGCAGCAACTTCAGCCGTCTGGCACTCGGCGCTCGCTTCGACAAATGCAGTGGGGTGCGGTGTTCCGCCGGTGTGGAGATGCTCCCAGGCTTTCGCCGACATCGTGACTCGCGCCGCGGAGATTTGGGGATTGCGATCCAGAAAAAAAGCGAGCAATTCTTTGCCAAATTCTTCGATGCACTCCGCCGAGGAAGTTCGTGCCAGCGAGTAAACCGTGTTCTTCATCGTGTCGGTGGGGAGAATCTTGCTGTTGTCGCCTTCGACGAAGCAGGACTCGAAATCTCCTTCGAGCAAAATCTCGACCGTCCATTCGCGGAAATCGTGGCGGTCAGGATGCCGCTTCACTTTTGCGAGGCGCACGCGCGATTTACCGTAGCTGTTTTTGGCAAGCATGATCATCGGATCAGCTTCCACGGTACGTCGTATATCCATAGGGACTCAAGAGCAAAGGAATGTGAAACTGCGATTCGCCCTCCCGTACCTCGAAGGTAATCTCGACGACGGGATACAGTCCTAGGATCTCTTGAGCGAAGTGATGGCTCGCCGTATCGAACGCCAAACGGTAGAGCCCCGCACCAAGATCCTCTTTCTCCGGCAGCAATTGAGGGCACCGGCCCTCTCCGTCCGTGCGCGACAGATTCAGCACGCGCCATTCGCCGGCGGAGTCTCGCCTCTCCAGCCGTACCGGCAGGTCTTTCGCCGGCTTGCCTTGACTGACATCCAGAACGTGCGTGGAGATTCGTTTCATGTGATGAGCCATTTCTTCAGCCGGAGGTGCGCGATCTGCCGCTGCTGCTCGGCTGCTTCATGAAGTTCCTTCGTTTCGTCGTTCCGCAAGCGCCGCCTTAGAATCCCGAGGATTTCCGGCGCCGATTTGCCGGTGGCACAGACAATAAAGATGCGGTTGAACCGCTGTTCGTAAGCGCGATTGCCTTCGGCAAGAGCGGTCTTGACGTCCTCACCAGCAGTTCCCGCTTTTCGTTGCTCTTCTCCGGACCAGGCAGTGGAGCGCGCTCGGCCGAAGGCCGGCGAAGGCGATTCGCCAATCCGCGGATGGCTGCGGAACGCTTCCATCCAATCAGACTCAGGCAAACTCTTCCAGACCTGATCGCAGCCAGCCAGTAAATCGGCTTCACCGGTAAACGGTCTTCGAGCCGCCATGCCGCGGGCCCAGGCTTTTGAACCGCAACAAGCGAAAATTTCCTCCGCCGCTTCATGCGGTCGCAAACCGTTCCATCGCGCGAGCACGTCACTCTTGTTTTCTTTAGGACCGCCACGCACACTCAAATGCTCGAGAAACTCCGCCACTATATTTCCCGCCACAGCCGCGCGATAGCGCGCCGTGGAGCGAAGGTCGTCAATCGGCCGGACCTCCGCGGCTGCGGTTGTTCTGGCCAACTGGACCAGCGCCGGATCGATTCGTTTTCCCTTTACGATCCGTTCCGTTTCGGTCAAACGGAGCGGGACGGGCGCGACACTGCCCATCGCCAGGCGAATATCCTCGACAACGCCATCCGCAAGCCGCCCCAATGCCGCCAAGCAGACTTTGGCGATGGCCTGCGCGTTGCGCGCACCAACTTTGCGCGCATGCGCATAATACTCTGAAAACCGTTTCTTCAGGCAGATGGCGCAAATCAGTTCGTCGGGTGCGAGCTGCGTCTTCCGGTAGTCCACGTGAAAGTCGGCGTAGGGCCACCGGCGTTCTCCCCGCGCGGAAACAAGAACCAGCTCCGCTTCATAAACGACAAGCGCGGGGAGAGAATCCGCTGCTGGCGAAGCATTCACAATATTGCCGCCCAGGGTTCCGCGATTCTGGGTGGCGATTCCGCCGGTCCAGCTCGCGGCACTGGACAGCAGCGGGAACTCTCGGCTGACAACTTCGTGTTCGCGCAAATCCGTATATGTCGAACCTGCGCCTATTTGGATTTCGTCCGCGGACACTTCGATTCGACGCAACTCGGGTAGATTCCAGATGCTGACGAGCTTTCGCGTGGGCAGTTTCCCGACGGAATATTGCACCATGACATCCGTGCCGCCGGCGATAGGAAGCCATGCGCCGGGCTCCCGAGCCAGAAGCGCTAGCACTGCTGACAAAGTGCGCGGGGCAACCAGTTCATATTCGGCGGGCTGGGCTCTCACGTTGCGGCTTCCCGGCGTGCGGCTTCCGCTACCGCTTCCAGAATTTGCGTGTATCCCGTGCAGCGGCAGAGATTGCCGGAAAGCCCTTCGCGGATTTCTTCAAGCGTAGGCTGCGGGTTGTTGCTTAAGAGATGATGCGCGGCGAGGATCATTCCCGGTGTGCAGATGCCGCACTGGGCGCCGCCGCAGTCCAGAAAGCACTGCTGCAGTGCCTGCAGGTGGCCGTTAGAAGCAAGACCTTCGATCGTGACGATTTTCGCACCCTGCGCTTGAAGAACGGGAATGAGGCAGCTATTCACCAGCACTCCGTCTATCAACACAGAGCAGGAGCCGCACTCGCCCTCGCCACAGCCTTCTTTCGTTCCCGTCAATCCAAGTTCGTGACGCAGCACGTCGAGCAGGCGCTCCATCGCGTAGACCTGCACGGTTTCGGGCTTCCCGTTCACGGTGATGGAGATTTCCCGTTTTGCTCGAGCCTCTGGGGATTCCGTCATTCCTTTCCTCGCGCTGACGTGGCTGCACTCTCGGGCGCCGCGCTTTCTGAGAGCGCCGCAAAGATGTCTTCCGGAAGCAAGGGAATCGCATGGAACGGAACGTGCAGCGCGTCTTCGACGGCATTGACAATCGCCGGGGCTGGGCCATCCATGGGGAGTTCGCCGATGCCTTTTGCGCCATACGCGCCGTGGATGTTTCCCAGTTCCTCAAAATATACGCGAATGGAAGGCAAGTCAGCGCAAGTCGGCATGATGTAATTGGTCATCTGGCCGTTCTGCATGCGGCCCTGCTCCCAAATCACTTTCTCGTACAAGGCAAACCCGATGCCTTGTGCCACGCCGCCGATGATTTGTCCTCTGGCGAGAACGGGGTGGAGGACCCTTCCTATTTCTTGAAGCGCCACGAAGTCGTCCACGGTCACCTGGTAGGTGGTCAGATCGACGCTGACTTCCGCGATGTAAACGGCCCAGGCAAACGCAGCGTAAGCCGAGCCGTGATATTTTTCCTCATCCCAAACAATATCGTCCGGCTGTTGGTATTGCACCAGGCTGCGCAATTTGCCGTGTTTTCGGACATAGCCGAGGCAGGCGCTGCGGAACTCTTCGGGCGAGTAGGAATCGCCAAGCATTCCACTGGCGGCGAGCGTTTCCTTGATTCCGAGGGCCGCCGATTCGACGAGCTTTCCGACCACCATCACCGTGCGCGATGCGACCGTGGGGCCGCTGTTCGGCACTTGGTCGGTGTCGGGTTGAGCGATGCCCATGTCCAGGTAGCGAAGACCAAGGGCTTCGGCCGCGATCTGGCAGAGCACGGTGTTCGTTCCCTGGCCGAATTCCGTGCTTGAAACAAGGATACGCAGGCTGCCATCGGCCGAGGCTTCCACGCCGACCAGCGATCCGAGAAAGCGCTCGCCGGAACCGGTGAATCCTGCGCCGTGCAGGAATGCGGCAATGCCCATTCCTTTCTTGCGGGCGCACTGCTGGTTGGCTTTCGCGAATTGTTCTTTTTTCGCTGAATAGTCCGAGAGCTCCAGAGCGCGATCGAGAAGTTTGCCGAGATCGATCTGTTCCTCGACCGTTTGTCCCGTTGTCGTGGTCTGGCCGGGCTTAAGGAGATTTCGCCGCCTGATTTCGACCGGCGAAAGACCGACCACTTGAGCGATGCGGTCCATGTGGCGCTCCAGCGCGAACAGCGACTGTGGCGCGCCAAATCCGCGAAACGCGCCGTGCGGCGGAGCATTGGTGGCCACCGCTTTGGCGCGAATCTGAACGCTGGGCCAATAGTAGGGACCACCGGCATGAATGGCCCCGCGCGAAAGGACTACCGGTGACAAGGTTTTGTAAGCGCCGCCGTCAAGGGTGAAGTCAATTTCTCCACCCAGAATCTTGCCGTCTTTGCTGACGCCGGTGCGGTGGCGGGTGCGCGAAGGATGGCGCTTGGTGGTGGCCGCCATGTCTTCCATGCGGTCGTAAATAATCTTTACCGGTTTGCCTGCTTTCATGGCGAGCAGAGCGGCGTGGGCGGCGATCATCGAGGGATACTCTTCTTTGCCGCCAAAAGCGCCACCCGTTTCCATCTGCACGACGCGCACACGGTCCGCGGAGAGCCCCAAGAGTTTCATCAGCGCTTTGTGCACGTAATAGGGACACTGAAGCGAGCCCCAGACGGTGAGGCCTTTGTGGGGATCGAAAGCAGCGATCATTCCGTTGTTTTCTATATAGAGCTGTTCTTGCGCGCCGGTCGTATATTCACCTTCGACGATGTGGTCAGCGCTTTGCCACACAGCATCGACGTCGCCTTTTTCGATCCGGTAGCTTTTGAAGGTGTTGTCTCGGCCCCAAATGATTTGCGATTGCGCTTCACTCTCTTCCATTGTGAAAATCGCCGGAAGGGGATGGTACTCGACCGATATGGCTTCAACGGCTTTTGGCACCAGATGGCGGTCCGGATGCGCCAGTAAGAGAAGAGCTTCTTCCGGGTGATTGACCATGCCATCCGCGAGACACGGCTGATCGTCTTCAATGAGGGCGATGCAATTTTTTCCCGGGATGTCTCTTGGCCCTACGATTACGAATGTGTTCCAGTCGATGCCTGTGCCGAACGCAATCCTTTCGATTTTGCCGCGAGCGATGCGGCTGCGAACGGTCGTTCCATAGAGCATGCCCGGCAAAACCATGTCGTCCACATAGTGCGCGTGTCCGGTGACTTTGTCGCGCCCTTCCATGCGGGGAACGGAGGTACCGACGATGGGAGCGTTTTTCATTCGAATCGCGGAATCATCCAGTCTTTTCTGGGAGCTCGCCAGCCTGTATTAGTGTATGACAGACAATCAGAAACTGGGTTGCGCGAGAGTTCAAAAGACGAATACGCGCGGCTTCCCATTCCTTTTGTTGCTTTTCCGCTACCGCCGATGCTCCATACCCATCGGCTCTCCCGGAAACTCGCCGTCGCCGAACACTTTTCTGCCGCGAAGATAAGTGGCTTTCACTACCCCTCGTAGCCTTTCTCCGAGGTAGGGCGAAACCGGGTGGCGATAAGGCAATCGATCTTCGCTCACTACGAACTCACTTTCGGAATCGAAAACGACAAAGTCCGCATGGTGTCCTGCTGCCAGGCGGCCTTTCTGAGTGTGGCAGCCAGCTAAAGTTGCGGGAGCCTCGGACATCCAATTCGCAATATCGGACAGCGAAAATCCGCGCTTGTTCGCTTCGGTGTACATAAGCGGAAGAGCCAGGGAGAGGCTGGCGATGCCGCCCCAGGCGCTGCGGAAATCTCCTTCTGCGAGGCGCTTCATTTCCGGCGGACAGGGGGAATGATCTGTCGCCACCAGATCGATGGTGCCGTCGCGGAGGCCCTGCCACAATTGCTCGCAGTTGCCGCGGCTGCGAATCGGCGGCGCGCACTTAAAGAGCGTCGCTCCGCCGGGGATTGCTTCGGCGGTGAGATGCAGATAGTGCGGACAGGTTTCCACGGTTACGGGAAGACCTGCGGAACGCGCGGCGCGCAGTTCGGGAAGCGCTTTGCTGGCTGAGAGATGGACAATGTGCAGGCGGAACTTGAATTCGCGGCATGCCGACAGCAGCATTCGAATCGCGGAGAGTTCCGCTTCTTCAGGCCTCGATTCGAGATAGGTTTCATAGCGCGACCAGTCTCTATCCGCCAAGTTCTCGGTAGCGGCAACGATGGGAGCAGGAAGCTCAGCATGGACAAGAAGCGGCAGGCCGGTTCGGGCAACGTGGGGCAGTGCAGCACGTAACTGCGACTCCGTCACCATCGTGAAGCCATCGATGCCGGGATCAACTAGAAAACATTTGAAGCCCGGCACTCCCGCTTTGGCCAGCGGCGCAATGTCGTGCGGGTTGTCTCGGACAACTCCTCCCCAGGTCATCCAATCGACGCGGCATCGGCCCTTTGCCGCTGCCCGCTTGGCATCGAGAGCGGCGGGATTGGTGGTGGCCGGCAGACAGTTCAACGGCATGTCCACCAGGAGGGTGCAGCCTCCCGCGGCCGCGGCGCGCGTGGCGGTTAGAAATCCTTCCCATTCTGCGCGTCCGGGATCGTTGATGTGAACGTGGCAATCGACGAGTCCGGGAAGAATCGCGGCATTACCAAAATCATGCACCTCTGTTTGGGGAGGGACCTGCTCGGCAGTGATAACCTCGAGGATTCGGTCTCCTTCGACGAGCAGGGCGGCTGGACGCACGGCGTCCGCGGTTACCACGCGGCGGGAGAGGAAGGCGCGCAAATTCATAGTGAAAAGCGGACCCAGAGAAAATCTCGTGAGAATGAGAGGAAAGCGTAGACTTATAGCTTCAGCTTTTCAAGTCAGCAAAATCGATAATTCAAGACGAAAAAAGTGCTGCGTGGCCGTTTGCCGGGCATATACTTGCCGGTTGCCGCGGGCTTCGGTTGCCTTCCTAGCGGCATTTGGCGACGGCGCGGCCGAAGGCTTGAAAGTTGGGGAACGACAGAATCGGTGGCCATAAGACTTGAGCAATCCTTTCATGGCACGGGCGATTCAGCTTTCGATCGAGAGCGTGCTTTCCGGACGCGGAGGGCCGTTTGGCGCGGTGATTGTGCGGGATGGAGAGATTATCGCCGAAGGCTCAAATCAAGTGACCTCCGCCAATGATCCGACAGCCCATGCGGAAGTGCTGGCGATCCGGCGGGCTTGCGAAAAACTCGGCGTCTTCGAACTGAAGGATTGCGAGCTGTACACTTCGTGCGAACCGTGCCCCATGTGCCTTGGCGCAATTTATTGGGCGCGGCTGTCGCGCATTTATTTCGCCACTACGGCAGAAGATGCCGCCAAAGCCGGGTTTGACGATTCGTTCATCTACGGTGAGTTGCGACGGCCTCATTCAGAGCGGCGCATTCCCACCACGCAAGTGATGCGAGAGGAAGCCCTCGCGGGATTTCGCGCGTGGGCCGATCGGCCTGACAAGATTCCTTATTGAGATTTCTGTCCGCAGTTATGGGTTTCGGTCTCGCTGAACCTCGGGAACGATCGGGCGCGGCATAGGGACAAACGCGTCCGGGAGTTCATAGACTGGTGGTATCGGGCTTTTCCTAGCCGGAGGTTTCCGCAAAGCGCAAAAACCTTGCGGCCTGAGGGAGAGCGCGGAGGGACGATTGATCGATCGCTACTTCAAACTTACTGAGAATCAGACCTCGGTGAAGCAGGAGTTGCTGGGCGGCCTCACCACGTTCGTGACCATGGCTTACATTGTCGTGGTCAATCCGCAGATTCTCGCGCAGGCAGGAATGCCCGCGGATGGCGTGGTGTTTGCCACTTGTCTTTCCGCTGCGGTCGCGACGCTGGTGATGGGATTGTATGCCAACTACCCAATCGCACTGGCGCCGGGAATGTCGCTAAATGCATATTTCACCTATTCCGTGTGCCTCGCGATGCACGTTCCTTGGCGGACCGCTCTGGCGGTGGTCTTTTTTTCGGGCGTGTTGTTCCTGGTTCTTACCGTAACGCGAGTTCGTGAACAGATTGTGAATGGCATGCCGGTTTGCTTGAAGCACTCAACGGCTGCCGGAATCGGCATGTTCATCGCATTTGTTGGATTGCGAAATGCAAAACTCGTGGTGGCCAACTCCGCGACGTTTGTTGGTCTGGGCAGCTTCGCTGACAAAGAAGTACAGACCGCGTGCTTCGGACTCGCCCTGACGCTGGTTCTGATGGCGCGCAAAATCCACGGCGCCATTTTGATGGGCATCCTCGGGACTACCCTTCTGGGGATGCTGCGCGGCATTTCGAGTTGGCCAGCCGCATTCTTCGCCATGCCGCACCCGTCCTCGACTTTTCTTCAGCTGGACTTTCGAGGTGCACTGCATCTCGGTTTTCTGGAAATTCTTTTCGCGTTTTTGTTTGTCGATCTCTTCGACAACGTTGGCACCCTGGTGGGCGTTTCGGAGCAGGGCGGCTTCATCAAGGAAGGCAAGATTCCCCGCGTTGGCCGGGTCTTGTTGGCGGATTCCGTGGGGACGATTTTTGGCGCGTTGACGGGCACTTCCACGGTCACGAGCTATATCGAGAGCGCGGCGGGTGTGGCCGCCGGTGCCCGCACAGGTTTCAGCAATATTGCCGTTGCGGGAATGTTCGTGCTGGCCATGTTTTGCTCGCCACTGGCGACCGCGATTCCGGCCTGCGCTACAGCGCCGGCACTGATCCTGGTGGGGGTCTTGATGTCCGAATCTTTGGCGCTGGTCGCCTGGAATGATTTCAGCGAAGCCTTGCCAGCGTTTATCACCATGCTGGCGACGCCGCTGACGTTCAGTATTGCGACCGGTCTGAGCCTGGGCCTGATTTCTTATACCGTGGTGAAACTGGCTTCGGGCAAATTCAAGGAAATCAACGCGCTTGTCTGGATTCTCACGGTTCTATTTATTCTGCGCTATGTCTATCTTGCAGCTGCCTAGAGTTCGGCGTGAAAGCAGAAGTGCTAACGGTTTTAGTATCCGCCGAGGCCCCCCAAAAGCAAATGCGCAACGGGCTCTGGACAGGCCGATGACCGGGCCAAGGTAATCTGCAAGGAGAAAGAACGAAGGGGCGCGGACCACAAGTTCAGCGCGCCCCCTCTCGGAAGTTTGTATACTGCCGCCACGTTTGCTGGGCGGCCTGAGGGTTCAGCGATTGAAAAGTTTTGTCCGAGGAGAAAAAAATGGCGGTTCAACTACCAACACCCGAACAGGTTCGCGCGGCGGCGGACGAGGTTGGGCTTTCGCTGACGGACGCGGACGTGGAGTCCTACATCGGGCTGATGAAAGCGAGCGTCGAGGCCTACAACGTGGTGGATCGGATGCCGGATTGTTTGCCGGAGGTGAAGTATCCGCGCACACCGGGAAGGTTTCCTTCGCCAGAGGAAAACACACACAACGCATGGTATGTGAAGACCTCGATTCGCGGTGCGGCTGAGGGGCCGCTCGTGGGGAAGAAAATTGGGATCAAGGACAACGCGATGGTTGCGGGAGTGCCAATGATGAACGGCAACTCGATCCTGGAAGGATACGTTCCGGAGATCGACGCGACGGTTGTGACACGGTTGCTCGACGCCGGGGTGGAGATAGTGGGGAAGACCCACTGTGAGTCGTATTGTCTGTCGGGCAGCAGTCACACCGGGGCCAAAGGGCCGGTGCACAACCCTTACAAGAGGGGCTATTCGGCGGGAGGATCGTCGTCGGGATCAGGAGTGGTGGTGGCGCTGGGCGAAGCGGATATGGCGCTGGGTGGAGACCAGGGTGGATCGATCCGTATCCCGGCGTGCTGGTGTGGGATTTATGGAATGAAGCCCACTCACGGGCTGGTGCCCTATACGGGGATCATGCCGATTGAGATTTTTCTGGACCACATCGGGCCTATGACTGCGTCCGTAGCGGACAATGCCTTGATGCTGGAAGTGATTGCCGGGGTAGATGGGTACGATCCGCGGCAGTATTCGCCGAAGGTGGATAAATACAGCGAGGCGCTGGGCGTGGGCGCGCGAGGGATGAAGATCGCGTTGGTGCAGGAAGGATTTGGGAGACTGGAGTCGGAGAAGGCCGTGGATGAAAAAGTGCGGCAGGGTGCGGAGATTTTCAGGAGGCTAGGCGCGACGGTGGAGGAGGTGTCCATCCCGATGCACCTGGCCGGTGCGGCGATATGGACGCCGATCGGCGTGGAGGGGATTGCCGGGACCATGATGTTCGGGGACGGCTATGGGCTTTCGCGGCAGGACTTGTACGTTACGAGTATGATCGACAAGCTACATGGCTGGACGTTGCGAGCGAACGAGTTGAGCGAGACGGCCAAGATCTGGACGACGTTTGGCGTATACGCGCGGAAGTATCACGGCACGCACTACTACGGAAAAGCCGTCAATGTGAGCCGGCGGTTAAGAGAGGCTTATGACGCGGTGCTGCGGAAGTACGACTTGCTGCTGATGCCTACGCTGCCGATGAAGCCGCAGCCTCTGCCGCCCGCCGACACGACTCGAGAAGAGTACTTTCAAAGAGCAACCGAGATGATCGGGAACACGTGTCCGTTTGACGTGACGCATCATCCGGCGATGAGCGTGCCGTGCGGGATGATCGACGGTCTGCCTACGGCTCTGATGCTGATTGCGAAGCATTGGGACGAGTCGACCATTTACAAGGCGGCGCACGCCTTCGAGCAATCTGGCGACTGGCGGAAGATGTAGTTGGGGTTAGGCTGCCGCGCGATCCCCCGCGGGCTTCAAGGCGCTAGCCGATCGACGATGATTTATTCATAGCGCAGGGCCTTCATGGGGTCCAGGCGGCTTGCGCGCCGGGCTGGAATGTAGCCGGCGGCCAAGGCTACCGAGGCCAGCGCAACCGTCGCGAGAACGAGGGTTCGAGGGTCGTGCGGCGAGAGGCCAAAGAGCTGGCTCTCGACGAGTTTTGTGAGCGCCAAAGAGGCCGGCACGCCTGCGGCCACGCCGATAGCCACGAGCATCAACACTTCGCGCATGACCATCCAAATGACATGGCCCTGAGCGGCACCGAGGGCCATGCGGATGCCGACTTCGCGGGTGCGCTGCGCGACGGTATAAGCCATGACGCCATAGAGCCCGATGACCGCGAGAAGAGTAGCCAGAAAACCGAAGACCGCGGAGAGGCTGGCGATCATCCGCTCGCTGGCGAGGGAATTGTTGATCTGGACTTCGGTGGTGCGCATGGCGTAGATGGGAAGATTGGCATCGAGATCGCGCACCTTGACGCGGACGGCGGACATCAACTGATTGGCATCGGCGATGGTGCGGACGTAAACGACCATGCCTCCGAGGTAACGACTGCCCATGAAGGGAACGAAAGCCTGCGGCGGGATCTCATCGCGGAGTGAAGTGTATTTGATGTCCCGAACGACGCCGATGATTTCCATGTCTGTGGGCGTTCCTGGATCGGAACCGAAACCGGCGTGAAGGCCGATAGGATTGCGGCCGGCGAAATACTTCTTCGCGAAGGTCTCGTTAATCATGAGAACCGTGGGCCGCCAGTCCAGCGGATCGGGACCATGCTTCTGTTCGTGATTGTCGGTTGCGCGGAAATCACGGCCCGCAACGATGGGCACGCCCATGGTTCGGAAATAGTTGGGACCAATCTGGTTCATGTAAGGCTCGGGATTGTCCTCCGGTTTGGCGGGACTGAAGCCTTCCACGGTCATGCTGCTGTCCCATTCGTCGCCTTCCAGGATGCGCACACTGGCGAGGCCGACGGACTGCACTCCGGGGATGGAAGCCAGAGCTTCGGATAGTTGAGGATAAAAAACCTTCATGCGCTCGACGCTGTAACCGCTGTAGGAAGGGTCAATTTCGAAGCCCACGAGATTTTGCGCGGGAAATCCGGGTCCGAGATTGCGCAGATTCCCGAGACTACGAAGGAAAAGGCCTGCGCCGATTAGTAGCAACAGGGAAAGAGTTACTTGCGCAATGACCAGAGATTTTCTCAGGCCGCCGTGGCCGCCACCAACGACGGCGGCGGCTTCATCTTTCAACGTTATGGCGACATTGGGTTTGGTGGTTTGAAGAGCGGGCACGAGGCCGAAGAAGACGCCGGTCGCAACCGTGACGGCCAGAGTGAAGAGCAGAATACGAAAATCGGGAGTCGTGGAGATGCGCAAGCCGCCGGAATCGGAGGGCAGATACGCAGCCATAAGGGCCTTGTCGGCCCAATAGGCGAGCGCGAGGCCAGCGAGGGCTCCGAGCGTTGAGAGAGAAAGGCTTTCGATCAGCAGCTGCGAGATGATGCGACTGCGTGTGGCGCCCATGGCCAGCCGGACGGCCATCTCCTTCCGTCGCGCTGACCCGCGGACGAGAAGAAGATTTGCGAGATTGGCGCAGGCAATCAGGAGCACGAGCCCGGTGGTGGCCATGAGCACCCAGAGGGGTGTCGAGAGGCCTTCCCGCGTGTAGGACCTGCCTTGCGAGCCGGGTAAGACGTCGATCCAGCATTTGAGAAACTGCTCGCGTGCGTAGGCCGAGGCGTGGGCGAAAGCGCGCTCCTTCACTTCCATTTCGAGCATGGAGTGCATGAAAGGCTGAAGGGAGGCCTTGGCTTTCTCGCGGGTGATGCCCGGTTTGAGGCGGCCGAAGGCATTGACCCAGCGGTTGCGGCGTTCTTTCAGCATGTCCTCGGGATTTCCGACGAGGACCTCCTTCTGCATCATGATGGGGACGAAGAGTTTCGGTGAACGGCCGAGTTCGACGCCGTCGAAGCCGGGTTCGAGGACGCCAACAATGGTCATTTTGTAATTGTTCAGCGTAAGAGCGGTGCCGACGATTCCGGGATCGCCAGAGAAACGAGTTTTCCAGTAGGCGTAATTCAGAACGATGTAGGGATGGCCTTCGGGCACGCGATCGTCTTCCGGAGTGAAGACGCGGCCGAGGTAGGGATGGAGTCCCAGAGTGGAGAAGTAGGTTCCGGAGACCATTTCCAAGTCGACGCGCTCCGCCTGGCCGGCAAACGAGAGACTGGCGGAGGTGGGGAAACGGCAAAACATGGCGGAGAAGACTTCATTGTGATCCTCGAAATCGCGGAACATGGGATGGGAGAGGGCATTGCCGCCCCAATTGCTGCCGTAATGTTGGCCGCGCATGGTCAGGAGAACGAGTTCCTGGGGATTTCTGACCGGGAGAAGGCGGAGGAGGATCTGGTCGAGGAGGGTAAAGATGGCGGTGTTGGCGCCGATGCCGAGGGCCAGGGTCAGCACGGCAATGGCGGTGAAGCCGGGAGTGCGGGCTAGGGTGCGGAGAGCGTACTTAAAATCGCGAAATGCCGTGTCGAGCGAGGCCATAGTGTTCATTTCGCGGGGGTTATCCTTCCGAAAGCGTTTGGCAAGCAACTGTGAATACGCTTTGTCGCGGGAATTGTTCCCCGAAAAAGGGCGGTCACAAGCCGTGAGGTTCACTCCTTGGCATTAGCTGAGACGATTCCGATGGCAAAACGTCTTGTCAGATACGGCGCACGGGACGACGTGAAAGGGAAGCGCGTGGAGAAGATTGCCAAGGGTGAAAGGTAGGCTGTCAGCGGGACGACACCCGAGGGAGCGAGCAATTAATTCCGTTTGGGTGTCGAGACCGGCTGGGCTCGTGCCGGCACATCGCAGAGCAGACCATTTTGGGTGGATTCCTGGTGAGGGCCGACTTCGAGGATTGTCGCGAGATTGGCGGAATCAAAATTCTCTATGTTGTGCGGTGGTCCAGTCCCAGCGGCGCGTGGGAAACAAGTATTTCGGCGAGAGCCGTTGACCTTCAGCAGGACCAAGCACTTGCGGACGAAAAATTCGCGGGTCCGCTGTCCAAGTAGGCAGAGATTCTGTGTTACCGACAGCGCCGCCCCTCGGACATGGCCAATCTCTAGTCAACGTACCGGACGATATTCGGCGGCGCTGCTGGCGGCAGCGCGAGGAGTGGCGGCTTCTTCTTTTTCTCGGAAGAAGGCGGTTACGCGATCGATGATTTCGTTGAGGGAGGTTTCCGGACGGAAGCCGGTCAGGGCTTGCAGTTTATCGACGCAGGGGACGCGGCGCATCATGTCCTCGAAACCTGGTTCGTAGGCTTGATCGTAAGGGACGAATTCGATCGAGGAAGAGCTGCCGGTGCGCTTTTTGACCAATTGAGCGAGGCCTTCGATGGTGATCTCTTCGGTGTTGCCGACGTTTACGACCTCGCCGATGGAGCGGTCGGTGTCCATCAGGCGGATAAGGCCTTCGACGGTATCGCGGACGTCGCAGAAGCAGCGGGACTGTTGGCCGTTGCCGTAGACGCGGATGGGCTCGTGGTCCAGCGCTTGTTTGACGAAATTGGGCAGGACCATGCCATAACGGCCGGTCTGGCGCGGGCCTACGGTATTGAACAGGCGGACCACGATCACGGGGAGCTTTTTCTCTTTCCAGTAAGAGAGCGCAAGAAATTCATCGAGAGCTTTGGAGGCAGCGTAGCTCCAGCGGCCTTTGGTGGTGGGGCCGAGGACCAGATCGGCGTCTTCGTGGAAAGGGACGTTGGTGTTCTTGCCGTAGACTTCCGAAGTGGAAGCGGTGAGAACGAGTTTGCGTTTTTTGCAAGCGGCTTCGAGGATGCGCTGCGTACCGTTGACGTTGGTTTCGATGGTGCGCACCGGACTTTCCACGATGAGCTTGACGCCCACGGCGGCAGCCAGGTGGACGATGATGTCGGCATCGTCGACGAGTTCGGCAAGCAACTGGAGGTTTTCAATGTTATCGAGGTGATATTCCATTTGGCGGGAAACCTTCAGGTGGCGGATGTTATCCATGCTGCCGGTGGAAAGGTTGTCTAGCAGCACGACGCGGTCGCCGCGAGCCAGAAGGCGCTCCGCCAAATGAGAACCAATGAAACCGGCGCCGCCGGTAATCAAGTAACGCAAAGTGCCTCCTTACAAGGCTTGATCGTCGTCGCTATGGCGCGCGGAGCTTTCGGAGACGGTTTCTGAATGTTCATCGTGGTCATGTGGAAGTTCACCCGCCTCTTGGGGGCCGTAGCCATAAGAGTAGGGATAATACCGGTAAGAATAGTAGTAGTCCGGGGCGCTGGAATCCACTGCATTCAG
The DNA here is from genome assembly GCA_013289825.1 of Acidobacteriota bacterium. GTDB lineage: Bacteria > Acidobacteriota > Terriglobia > Acidiferrales > UBA7541 > Acidiferrum. The sequence continues at coordinate 93,247 of JABCZF010000001.1, forward strand.
GACCACGCCGAGGATGTGGCACTTCACGCTGACGAGCAAATCGCGCGTGCGCGTGAAGGCCTCCTTGGGAGTTTCGCCGCTGCGCACCACCAGCAGAACGCCGTCGGTCTGCACAGAAAGGATGACGGCGTCCGTGGCGGCCATGACCGGAGGCGAGTCGATGACCACGAACTTGAACTTGGTGCGCAATTCGGCGATGGCCTCCGCCAATTTGTGTGACGACAACAAGTCAGCCGGATTGGGAGGCAGCGGGCCGGTGGGAATGGCCGCTAGATTGGGAATTTCGGGGTGCGGCACGATAACCAGATCAAGACTGGAAACACCGGCCAAATAGGAACTGAAGCCGGGGTATTTGGCGGTGCCCAGATTGAGCAGGCGCCCGACGCCAGGCTTGCGCAAGTCCGCATCGACGAGCACGGTGCTGTCGCCGAGCTGGGCCAGCGTGACCGCCAAGTTGGCCGCGGCGGTGGTTTTGCCTTCGCGAGGGAGCGCGCTGGTTACCAGGATGACTTGTGGAGGACGGCCGGGCTGCGAAAGCAGAAGAGAAGTGCGCAGCGCGCGGAAAGCTTCCGACATTTGAGACTTGGGCAAGTGCTGGGCAACGAGCTCGATGCGCTTTTCGTGGCCGTTCGTCGAGATGCCCTGCAAAAGGCGTTTGCGCGAGCCGTAGCCGTTGGCATTGGAGCCGCTAAACTGCGGGACCACGGCCAAGGAAGGCAGGCGAGCCAGCGTCTCGATGTCGTCCGGGGTCTTGACGGTATTGTCGAGGTACTCGCGCATGAGAGCGAGACCGATGCCGCCGACTAGCCCGACGAGAAAGGCCAGCATGATGTTCCTGGCTTTGGCGGGACGCGACGGATAGGCGGGGATCATGGCCGGATCCACCACGCGGATATTGGAAGACTGCAAAGCGGCGGAAATCCCGACTTCCTTGAGCTTGGTCATCAGCCCGTCATAGAGAGCTTTGTTGGCTTCGGCTTCGCGCTTGAGGATGTTGTATTCGACCATGCGCTCGGCCATCTCGTTGGCATCCACCTTTTGTTGATCGAGGGCCTGGGTGAGCAAGGTTTCGCGCTGCTTGGCTTCGCGGTAGTCATTTTCGATGCGATTGAGCGTGTTGACATGCTCTTTCTGGATGAGCTGGTCAATATCTTTCAATTGCGCTTGCAGGCGCTGCACCTTGGGGAAATTCGGCCCATACTGGCCGACCGCGTCGATGTAGTCCTCGGAGGTGGTCTGGCGCTTCTGAATGAGGCTCTGCAAGATGGGATTTTCGCGAAGCTGGGGAACGTCGCCGATGTCACCGGCTTTGGCAAACTGGTAGAGCGCTTCCTTCTTCATGCGCTCTTCCTGAGCGTCGGTCAGGGACTTATTGATATCCGAGAGACGCTGCGTGGTGATGTTCTGTTTGTCGTCGAGGGTCCAAATCTGGTTTTTTCTTTCGTAGGCGATGCGTTTGTCTTCGGATTCCTGAACCTTGATTTTGAGTTCGTCCAGCTCGTCGTGGAGCCAGGTGGTGGCGCGCGTCGTTTCATCGTAGCGGCTTTTAATATTCTGATCTTGAAAATTCTTGATGTGTTCGTTGACGATGAGCGCGGCGAACCGGGGATCCGTGGACTCGAAGGTCACATCCATCAGGCGGCTGTTGGGAACACGCTTTACGCCGAGGCTGCCAAGAAAGGCGCCGAGCTCCGGGGGACGTTTCTGGTTTTCCAGGCTGCCGATGGCCAGTGCTTCCGACGGCCCGTTGGGTGAAGCGTACTCCGGCCGCGCGCCGAGGCCGCTGCTGCGGATGGTCTGCAGCGCCAGCGTTTCGCTGGTCAAGATTTTCGACTCCGTCTCGATATAGTTCTCGAGATCCATCATGTAGTCGTACGGCTCCATGCCCTGGAAGGGAAGGAGATTGCCATTCTCGCGGTCAATTTCAATGCGCGCGGTAGCCACGTAAACGGCTTGCATGCGGAACGTGGCGATGGTGACGATGGTAACGACGGCCACCAAGAAAGACAGGATCAGCCATTGATGCTTGCGAAGGATGAGCAGGTAGTCATAAAGATGCGGCTCGCGCGGCGAGAGGTCCCAGACCGGGAAACGGGAGGGCGGGGGAATCAATTCGACGGAACCGTTGGCCCCGTTTTCGCGAGAAATGAGTTTGTTGTCGTCCGCCATATTCCTTCTAGTGATACGCGAGTCGATAGAGCGCGACCCCCGAGCCGAGGGCGATGCCAAACTCGAGGGATCTCAAAAGAGCTTGCTTGGCGCCGCTCTGCGGAACGTACAAAATGTCGCTGGGCTCGAGCTGCACATCTTCGGCTTCGCGCTTCTGGATCTTCCTCAGATCGAGCGTCACTTCGTGCTGCTGTCCCTGGGCATCCTTGCGGATGATCACGGCGTGGTCCGTTTTCGCGGTGTTGGTGAAACCGCCGGCCAAGGCGAGAATCTTCAAGGTGCTCAATTGCTCGCGGTCATTGGTGAGCACGAATCCGCCGGGCCTGCCGACCGCACCCAGGACGTACACGATGCCGGCATGGGGCACGGTTACCACATCACCGGCCTGCAGCGTGATGTTGTTCTTGGTGTTGCCGGCTTCCATGAGTTCGAACAGATTGACGGTAATGGTATCGACGGGAACAGAAGTCGAGGGAATGCCAGCAGCGTTGATGGATTTTTGCGGGGAAGTGTTGGGCGCCGACAAATCGGGAGGCTCCGCCGCAGTCCCGCTTGCGGGAGAGGAGGAAGGAGCAGCGGCTTCGGTCAGGGGTTTGGTCTCAGGTTTAACGGGCCTCGAGCTAGCCGGATGGCCGCCCGCCGGATCGCTCGCAGGAGGCTCCGAACCATCGAAGGTCATCTCTGGCACCGGACGCGTTACGATGACTTGACCACCAGCATCATTGGAAAGCCCACCGGCTTCGGCGAGGACCTCCAGGAGCGTCACCTGACTATCGGCCTGGTAGACCAGCGGATGCGCCACGGCACCGACAACGGTAATGGGTTTGCTTTTTCTTTCTTTGATAGTAACGCTTACGTCGGCATGCGAAACCAAACCGTTGGCTTCGAGCAATTCGGTAATTTTCTGTTCGGCCTGGAGTTCCGTGAGCCCGGAGACATGCAAACGCACGGGCACGAGCGGCATGCCGATGGTGCCGGTTTGGCTAACGCGCACGTCGCGGCTGAGTTCTTTCACGTCGAATACTTCGATGGAGAGCACGTCCCCGTTGCCAATGACATAGTCGTGTGGACCTGTGCGGGCCGCGGCGGAAAGCTCGCGAATGCGATCGTTGGTTTGCTGTGGCGTCTCGAGAACGGCCTGCGCGCGGCTGGGCGGCGCCAGAACCAGTAATCCGAGCAAGGTGGTGGAGAGGAGACACAAGATCTCCGCACCCAGTCTCGCTGGCTGCATACGAATACATGACCCCCAGCATCGATTATACAGTCAGAAGGATCGAGACTGTCAGTGAATTCGACGCCTGTGACGTACGTTTCCCGAATTGGGAACTGGCGACGTGGCTTGGCGGATTTCCGTTGTGGCCAGGTTGCCCATGAGGAAAAAAAGGAGAGCGTTTGCCGGTATGTGCAGATTGAAATCGACGAGACTGTGCGTGAGAAACCCAAGGCACGCGACGAGACCCGAGAATTGCACGGTCGAAGCAAAGGCGCCCATCGGCTGCGACAAGCGCCGAAGCGAATCGACCAGCAGCACGCCCAGAAACCAAACACAGCACAAGCCGCCGACAATGCCCGTTTCCGCGAGACCCTCGAGGTAGTCATTGTGGGTGTGATTGACGATTTTTCCGTCATAGAGAGTCTCGTACGCAGGGAAGACCAGTTGCAGGGTGCCGAGACCGGTGCCCGTCCAGGGATGGTCCAGGAAAATGTGCCAGGTGTCGGCGCGCATGGAGGCGCGTTTTCCAACCGTCACCTCCAGGGACTGCAGGGAGGAAAACCTTCCGATCAGCTGCTCGACGCCGAGCCACGAGACCATGAGAAAAGCGAGCAGCAGGACGGCGCCACCGGAGAGCAAGTGTCGTCCGACGGTGCGACGAAGCACCAGCCAGAGGAACAACACACCAAGTTCCACGGAGAAACTAATGATTCCCCCGCGGGAGGCGGAAAGAACCAGAGCGCCGATCGGGACAACCGCAAAGAGACTGACGAGAAACCAGCGTTCCCGGCGCACTTTACCAAGAACCAAAGGAACCAGCGAAACGGGAATGACCAGCTCGGTAAATCCGGCGAAGTGGTTGCGATTCACGTAGGGGCCGAAAGGAATGCCGCCAAAGCGCATCTCGCGAAACCAATAGAGCTTTCCGTTGAAGGTCAGGTGCTGCAGGATGCCGAAGAGAGCCACAAAGAATCCGAAGCTCATCACGAACCATACAAAGCTGCGCCAGTCTTCGAGCGTCCGGAATGCTTGCGCGGCTAAAAAGAGCAGGAGAATATCCGCGAGGAGCAGTTGCAGCTCTATGCGTGTGCCGTAAGGCGAGGCCGTGCGATGAAACACCCACTGGCCGAGCGCGAGCAGCAGGAGAGCGACGAGAGGCAAGAGTAAAGGGGAAACCACGAGCTGATGTTCTTCGGTGAGATAGGCACCGACGGCCCAGGCCAGGAATAGCAACGCGGCCCCGATCTCGAGGACCGCGCGCGCCCAATCCTCGACGGCGCCATGGGAGGCCACGCCGAAGACCACCAGGGCGCAGATGCCGATGCGAATGAATCTCATTGCTTAGTGTTCTCCGCCGACTGCGGCACCAAGCCAACGTCCGGAATCCAGGTCGGCCCGCCAATTTTGTCAGGCAAAGCATAACGCATGCGGGAATAAGCGAGAGCCGTAGCGGGCTTTGACGCCAGGAGCGCGAGCGAACTGCGGGCCCGAGGACTGCAGAGGCGAAGAATCATCCCGCGATACTGTGCATAGACAAACTCCTAGATGCAAGATGAAAGTCTGGAGAGAAGAAGAGCGGAATGCGCGGCCAGCGGTTTTTGAATAACCGGGTTACTTGCCTATGCTGGCTGAGAGAGATTCATCGGCGCGGCCGCGGCGGCGTACGTCGATTCCCAGGCGCTTGATTTTTTGGTTCAGCGTCGAAAGGGGAATCAAAAAACGCTCGGCGGCTTCGGTCTGATTCCAGCTGGTGCGTTCGAGCATGTCTATGATGATGCGGCGTTCGATCTCGTCCATGATGCGAAACAGCGAAGGCTGCGGGTGATCGGCCCCGGAACGTGAACCGGGTTCGCCAGGCAACGGGGGAAGGAATTCCGAGAGCTGCAGGCGGACACCGCGGACGATTTCCTTGCTGCGAATGCTTTCGGGAAGCAAATCCACGTCGACGCGTTCCTGCGTGGAGAGCACGACAGCGCGCTCGACGACGTTTTCCAATTCTCTAACGTTGCCCGGCCAATCGTAATCCATCAGGAGTTTCATGGCGCCGGCCGTAAACTGGCGCATGGGCTTGCCGTTTTCAAGGCAATAGCGCACCAGGAAATGGGCGAGCAGCGCGGGCACATCCTCCCGGCGATCGCGGAGTGGGGGAAGCTGAAGATGAATTACATTCAAGCGATGATACAAATCCTCGCGAAAGCGGCCTTCGCGCACAAGCGTGAGTAGCTCGACGTTGGAAGCGGCCACAATACGGACATCGACCTTGAGCTGCTCCGTCCCGCCGAGGCGCATGAACTCGCGCTCTTGAATCACACGCAGCAGCTTGGCCTGCGTTTCCGGACTGATGGTGGCAATCTCGTCGAAGAAAATGGTGCCTTGATCGGCGACTTCGAAGAGACCTTTTTTGGAAGCGACGGCGCTGGTGAAAGCGCCCTTCACGTGGCCGAAGAGTTGCGATTCGAGCAAATCCACGGGGATGGAGCCGGTGTTGACCGGGACAAAAGCTTTGTCCGCGCGCGTAGAAGCGGAGTGAATGGCTTTGGCGATGAGCTCTTTGCCGGTGCCGCTTTCGCCGCTGATCAGCACGGTGGAGCGCGAGGGCGCCACCTGGGTGATCAGATCGAAAAGCGTCAGCATCTTCTCGCTCTTACCGATGATGTTGGGAAAGTTGAAGCGCTGCTTGAGCGCGCGCTTGAGCTGGACGTTTTCATCGCGCAGATGGCGTGATTCGACGGCCTGCGCTACTTGCGCCAGGAGTTCGTCGTTGGACCAGGGCTTGGTGATGTAGTCGAGCGCGCCACCCTTGAATGCGGCGCGGGCCATTTCGATGGAGCCGTAGGCCGTGATCAAAACAACGGAGAGTTGCGGATCGCGCTTGCGAATTTCCCGAAGCAGTTCAAGACCGTTGCGGTCGGGCAGGCTGACGTCGAGCAGCAGCAAATCGAACGGATGTTCTTCGAGTTTGGCGAGACCAGACTCTCCGGTTTCTGCACTGGAGACGCCATAGCCTTCGGTCTTGAGCAGAAGTTCCAAGCCTTCGCGAATTTCTGATTCGTCGTCAACAACCAGGATGGAACCCTTAGACATGAACCGACTTCCTGACCGCGGGGAACTCTACGTGGAATGAAGTGCCTTTGCCGGGAGTCGAGCGGACGTCGATCTTGCCGGAATGTTCCTTGATGATGCCGTAGCTGACGGAGAGGCCGAGACCGGTGCCGCGGCCGCTGGCTTTGGTGGTGAAAAAGGGATCGAAAATGCGGTGAATGTGTTCGCGCGGAATCCCCGCACCGGTGTCGACAACTTCAATCTCCACGCTGCCGTTGTGGGCGCCCGAGCGCACTTCGAGCAAGCCGCCGCCGGGCATGGCGTCGCGGGCGTTCAGGAAGAGATTGAGAAAGACCTGCTGTAGTTTGTTCGCTGAGCCACGCACAGCAGGGAGCGTTTCACCCAGGTGCTTCACTACTTGAATCTGCGAAGTCTTTAGCGGATGAGAGACCAGCGAGAGAGTCTCTTCCAGGACGCGGTTCACATCAATGTCCACGACCTCGGCTGCGCCCGTGCGCGAAAAATTCAGGAGATTGTTGACGATTTCGCTGGCGCGGAATGTTTGCTTGACGATTTTCTCGATGATCGAGTGGCGCGGGTCGCCGTCGGGCATCTGCTTTGCCAGCATCTGGATGTAGTTGGAGATCACCGCCAGCGGGGTGTTGACTTCATGCGCGACGCCGGCGGCCAGCAGACCGAGCGAGGTCAGTTTCTCGGTTTGCGACATTTGCTCTTCCATGCGCTCGCGCTGGGTGACGTCGTCGAAGAGCAAAAGACGCCCGATGCGCTCGGCGGACTTGCTGACCAGCGGCGTGATGGAAACGTTTAAGGTGAGCGCTTTGCCGTGGTGGTGCAGACGCTGTTTGTAAATGCCGGTAATCTGCTCGGCGTCCCCGCGCGCGGCAATTTCCGCTGCAAGCTCTTCGGGAAGCAGGGAGCGCAGCTGGCGTCCAACGGCCTCCTGGCGGGCCACGCCGAACAGCTGCTCCATGCGCGTGTTCCAGGATTCCACGATGCCTTCCAGATCCACGGCCAGAACGCCGACATTCAAGGATTCCACGATGTTTTCGCTGAAGTCCTTGAGCCGCGCGATCTCCAGAGCTTTTTGTTCGAGCGAGGTGTAAAGCTGGGCGTTATCGAGAGCCACCGCGACATAGCCTGCAATCGTTTCCACGAGCTCGACGTCATCGCTCGAGAGATAGTCGCCGTCGACGGTCTTGCCGAGGCCCAGCACAGCCACGCTGTGCTCGCGAATGCGGCAGGGGACGTAGTAGTTGAGGTCCAGCTGTTCGAGAGTGCGACGAACGGACTCGCTGACGTCGCGCGCGGCGCGGGGCGACTCGAAAAAGAGCGCCCCCCGCGCGAACTCGGGCCGGGCCGGACCGAGGAAACTGAGATCGAGAGGCTCCGCCAGGCGCACACCCATCGAGCGGGCCAAGCGGAGATTGCCAGGATGTGCGACGTCCTCGACAAAAATCGCTAGGCGGTCGACGAGCAGCGTTTGCGAAACGCGGTCCATCACCGAGCCGAGCATGGGCTCCAGCCGCACTTCATTGGTGAGCGTGCGGCCGAACTCGATCAGCGTGCGGCGGTAGTCCAGGCGGTCGCGATAGAAGAACCGATCGAGACGAGCTTGAATCCATTCGCGGAAAGGCTGGAAGAGAAGTGCGGCGATGACGATGGCGATGATGCCGCCGACGGGACCGTTCGCCTGGGCGTGAAAGATCTGCGGGATGAGCGCCACGAAGAAGAAATAGATCGTGGCTATGGCCGCCGTGGCCGCGGTATAGGCCAAGCCGCGCTTGAAGATGATGTCCACATCCATCAAGCGGTAGCGAATGATGGCGTAGCCGAAGCACAGCGGGATGAACACCAGGCTAATCGTCGAGAACTTCATCCAGGGCTTGGAAGCCGCATCGAAGGCGTACGGCAAGATGTAGAAAACGACGAACGGAAGAGTGCCGACGAAGGTACCAGCGGTGAGCCATTTCAATTGCTGCCGCAAGACGCCGGCAGGGGCTCCGCGATAATTGCGATAGAAAACCAATCCGGCCGCAAGAAAGCACCCCCCGAGATAACTGTAGGCGATTTTGTCGAGAAGCACGCGCGAGCCAAGCCAGGGAACGAAACCGAGCGCCCCCAGGGCCGTGCTGACATGCACGAGCAGAATCGCTAGCGGCGGCAGATAGACGAAGCTGAGCTTGGAAAGAGAGCGGCTGGTTCCCTCCGTGCGTTCCGGAAAGACCAGCGCAAAATGCAGCAGCAAAGCCGGCATGAGCACTTGCGCGAGGATCTTGATCCAATAAACCTCGTAGTCGAAGGTGTCCAGCTTCCCGCTGTAGTGGAAAGAGAAGAAAATGAACGACACCAGGCAGAAAATGTAGAAGTGCACGGCGCGCGGGGCGTTCCAGCGGCGCGCAAAAATGAAAAGACCGATGAAGAGATAGATCAGGCCAACAGCACGCGCATAATTCTCAATGGACGTGGGTTTCTCGGCGGGAGCGGTGACCAGCAGGGTCTCAAACTCCTCGCTGTTACGGGCCAATCTGTAGCGCACTTGCGTCCAAAGCCCTGCGCGCCACAGCCGTTTGGTTACCTGCACCTGCCGGGTGACGGGCGCGCCCTCGATGGCCAGCAGATGATCCCCGATGCGCACCCCAGCGCGGGCCGCCGGGGAATTCGAAGCCACTTGCTGGGCTTGAATCCCTTGGGTGGTGTCCAGCCAAACGACGCCATCGTCGGGAGTCTCGAACTCGGTCCTCTGGACGAAGTTGAGCCAGGCAAAAATCATAGCTGCCAGCGTGGCAAGCGCTAGCACAACGGCCCCGAGGCTGACTCGTAGGTTCTGCTTCATAGGTTCTGCTTCATAAACGGCCCAGGCAGGGTGACACCCCGACACAAAATCTTAGGTGCAAACCAATGTCCATTCCTTGGAAGCGTGCATTTGCAAACACTTCCTTATATTTCAATAACTTACAGAATCTAAAGGCTGGGGATTTCTCGATAATCCACTTTCTGGAAGGACGCATACAGCTTTCTAAAGTCCAAATTGCCTTTAAAACTGCAGGCTCAGCCCACCCCGGAACGTGCGGAAAGCGGGCATCAGCGTCACACGACCGTCCTGGGTGTTCAGGGTGAGGTAACCTTGCGCGAGGAGGTTGTCGCATTCCGCGTTGGCCTCCCAGCGGCCAGGGCCAAATTTGGGGAGCCGTTGGTGCACACCGACATGGAGATAGGGCTCCATGTCAAAGAGGGTTTCGCCAAAGCTATCCACGCGAGTCAGTGTTGCACCACTAATCCACTGGTAGCCCGCCGAGACCCTGGTGCCGAAGCGGGGCACCCTTCCGGAAACTTTGGCGCCGGCAGAGTGGCGACCTGCGGTGCGGAACAGCTCGCGGAGGGGTCCGGTCGCCGCGCTTGAGGGAGTCAAAGCGCCGGCAAAAGCATAAAGCGCGGTAAGTTCGACGTCATTGCCCAACTTTTCCCGGTACGCCGCACGCGTGCCCCAACTGCTCGAAGAGCCGCCGTCATAAGAGAAACCATTGGAATAGACGTCCTGGAAAAAGTCCGCGACAGGAAGATTGTTGCCACGACCGAAGACGGCGATGTGGGTGTTGTCCTCGTGAAAGGCGGCAACCTGCAGTTTGCCACGCGCGCCCAGCTTACGTTCGGCTGCCATCTCCTCGTGGAAACCGCTTTCCAGCACGGGACGTCCTGCCCGCCACATGAGTACGGGAAACGCATCCAGTTCGTTCACCGCAGCCGCCAAGGTGTTGGCCGTTTCTCCGTCAAGCGTCTCGAGTGGTTCGGGACCGGTTGGCATGGAAGCAAAAATCAGGGAAGCGTGCCAATCGTCAGACATGCGCGCATCAAGCTGCAAGCGTGGACGCAAGGAACTGGCCGAGCGGCCAAGACCGACCAAGACATATTCGCCGCCATATTCAAGGATCGCGCGGGTACCAAAAACCATGGAACCGCCCTGATCGATGCGTACACCGCGAAAGGTAGGGCCCATATCTCCCAGCTTCGATTCGCGCAGCACCAGCGCGGTGTGCGGCCCGGCGCCGAGCGAGCCGGTGGGCAGCCAAACCGTAGCGATGCCACCAGCAGGAGACTCGCCGTCATAACTTACCAGGCCAGCAAGCAGCAGCCGACTGGTGACGCCAAGTTGCTGATCGTAAGCAAATGCCGTTGCAGGGCTAGCGGGGAGACTGGAAACCGAACCGGGCCTGCGGGCGCCATCGGTAAACTCCAGCCGTCCTCGCGATGGCTCCGAGGGAACCGATTCCGAGTCCGCGGTGAAGGTGCCGAGCGGGTCCTCGTCGACCCACTGAAGTACGGGCCGCACGGAGGTCGCAGAGCGCAGTACCCACTTCCAATCATCCGCTTCGTTCGGGGCTGAAGAAGGGGCGCGCCGCAACTGCTCGAGAGATGCAAACATGGACTGCAGCTGGATGCGGATGAGCGTTGTAAGATTGGCGGTTACGCGGACGTGCTTTTCCAGCGTGGGGAGAAAACCTGCAAGGGTAACGCGCACGGTGTAGAAGCCGGGAGCCAGCCGCTCGTTGCGGAAAACTCCCTGCGTGTTGGTGAAAAAGCCGATGCCTGGCGCGGTGGCCGCCTCAATCGATTCCGGGATCACTTCCACAGTGGCGCCCATTTGAGGCGTGCCAGCCGTGTCTCGAACGACTCCGGAAAGGATCCCCTGAACAGACTTCAGCTGCGCCACTGCCGGATTCGCTCCCAGCAAGGAGAACGCTGCGGCCAGGACCAGACCCCCCATGACTCGGAGCTGTCCTTTAATCACTGCTGACTACCTCCCCGGAACGGTGTTGGCAGCTGCCTTGGTCGGCTCCAGCGGCCCCCTGACCGTAAAGTCCGCGGTCTTGGAAATAGATTGATTGGAAATGCCATCGTTGGCATTAATTTCGATCGTGTATTTGCCGGGAGCCAGCGATGCCAGCGGCAGCCATCTTTCGATGGTGACCTGGTCGCCGGTCTGCTTCATTTCTTCCGACGTTTCCTTGAATTGCAGCACCTGCTCGGCGCCCTTCTTCACGGTGAATTGGAAGGTGGCGCTGGACTTATGGGTCTTGTCGTCGGGCTTGAGGTTGTAGACCTGGAGATAGATCCCCATGCGGTCGCTGGTTGTGAAGTCGCTATTGAGGCGAGGCCGCACTTTGGTTGATCCCAGAACGAACTGTCCGGTGCCAATCTGTTTGGCGGGAACGTGCTCGAGTTGATCCGCAAGAATCAGCGTACTCGCGTCCAGCTTCTCGTCCGCATAGCGAGGCACGGCAAGCCTGGTGTTCACCACGCCGACGTTTCCGCTCTGTACGTCCTTGATGACGATATCGAGCCGGTAGAGGCCCGGGCGAAGGGGCACGGCCTTTTGATAAATCGACTGCAATTTAAGCGATTGCTGGAACAAGGAATCAGGAAAATCCTTGGAAACAGGATCCTCGAAAGTCTGAACCACGCGGCCAGTTAACGTGCTAACGCGCCCGAAAACGTTCATGGTGGCGGAATGGATGCCGTCCTTCGATTGGAAGTTGAGTTGGCCGTTGGACACCTGGATCGTGATGGGAACCAACACGGTGTCGTTGGTTACCTTCATGAAATCCGTGCGCCAGGTGAACTTCAGTTGGTCGCGGACAATGCGCGCGGTCACAATCGCTTCGAGGTCCTTGAACTTGACCTCGGGCGGCTTTTGCACCTTGGCGTAGAGTTCCAGGCGATTGAATTCATCCATGCTTGCCGGCGTTCCACCCAAGGCAGTCGGGAGGTTAGTGCCGTCGGAGCGCGTAAAGCGGTCCGTCTTGGAGGCCATGCCCATCGATTCCAGCAAGCTCAAGCCGGCGCCGGGCACGTGCAGCAGGGCGTCCTTTTCTGAAGGATCCATGGTCAGGTGGTATTCACCCGAACCGCTCGGGTCCACAAATTCCAGAATGACGTTCTCGCCAATTCCTTCCAAATAACGCCACCGCCAAGTTTCCCAAGGATAGGTAGTGGTCGAGCCCCCGCCTTCTTCCATCGGCCGATCGTAGGTACCGCCCGAAGGGTGGGAATCTACCTCGTCCGCCGGACCCCACATGATGTACATGCGACCGCGGTCCGTCTTCCAGCCAGGAATGCCGGAGGCATAGTGCTCGTTGGTGTAAGCGATGCGGCGGTAGTGCTCTTCTTTAAAATCGTTATCCGGAAGATCGGGATTGCTGCTGCGCCGAAGCCAGAACTGCTCGATAAACTGCTCGCGCTCTTCATTGGTATCCAGCTGAAGGAACGCATTCCGCTCTTCTGGCGAAATGATATAGATCACGTCCTCGTTCAGCCACTGTTTGTACTGGCTGTCGAGTTCTTTGAGGGTCTTGCGTGCTTTCTGTTTCTGTTCTTTGCGTTGCTCTTTGGTGAGCGTCTGAGGAGGAGGAGGATTTGTGGGATCCTGGGCCTGTTGAGCCGAGAGTGCTGGAGTAAGGATGGCAAACGAGAATGCAGTAGCAATCAGGGTACGAATTACCCGTGGCATTGGCACACCTCAACATCTCGGACGATTGAATTCTACCCCCGGACAAGCTGCCCGTCAACCGGCGAATCTCCTACATTTTGTGGCACTTGTCCCCCGATTCCCGTTAGAACCGGGAAGCTGGCAGAGGGTTGCCTGACAATTTTTGACTTGAACGATAGGACAGGATGCTAGAAGAGAGAGGTTGCTAGCGAAGAATTACCCTCTAAAAACCAACCAAGTTCGGCCGCCACTGGATTGCGCGGGAATGCTTACTGCACGCGGTGGTTGTGAACGTCGGAACCAACCAGAGTATCGAAAATCGCCAGGACATGCCTGCGGTATTCCACCATGCGGGTGAAGATATCGCGTAGCTCCGGCTCACGCTCCGCTTCTTTGTGCCATTTAGCGAGAACCAACGCGGGGACTTCGATGTCTTGGCGCAATTTCTCTGCGGAATGGCCACGCAGGAAGAGGCCGTAGAAGAAAGCCGCTTCGCGCTGGGGGAAGTCGAAGTCGTGGACGACTTCCGAGGGAACGATTTGTGGCAAGGTAGCCATAGAGAAAAATGCAGTTTACCGAAAAGATTTTCCCCGTCAAGTAGTACGCGGGGGTTCCTGCCGCTACTTGTGCAACTCCCTGTCCTTAGGGCTTAGAGCAACCCTGATACCACAACTGTACGACAGGGGGGTTGCCAGGCGCATCTAACCGCCGTAGGATGCTTAAAGGCATGTCAAGGTTATACAACACCGCGTCCGGAGGGGCCTTCGCAAAGCTTGCTCGATTGGGGCTCCTGAAAGGGCTGCGCTCGATCGAAGTCGACAGGGAAGAGTTTCGGCGGCAACTCAAGCGGAAATATGGACTTGAGGTGGCGGACTTCCGGCAGATGCACTTGGTGCCGGTAGCGCGCCTGGATGCCATCGCCAAGACGCTGATTCGAGACACGGAACGGCTTGCGCTTCTTGAAGGGGCCGGATTTGGCCTGGGAGGAATGATCACCCTCATTCCCGATGCGGGGCTGCTCACCATTCTGACTCTACGCCTGATCCAGAGACTTTGCTTGCTTTACGGATTCGAGCAGCGTGGCGAGAGCGAACGGCTGGAGTTGTGGATGGCTGCTGCCGCAGCTACGGGCGTTGATTACGGCAAGGATCTAGCCGAAAAGCAGATTCTCGAGAGACTCGCTCCGCGCATCGCAGAACGGCTGGCCGTGAAGCTCGGACAGGAAACGGCGGAAAAGTGGGTCGGCCGTTTGATTCCCCTGGCCAGCTCGGTGATTGGCGGCGCTCTGAACTATGCTTTTGTGCGCGCCTGGGGCGCGCGCGTGCAGCGTAACCTCCGTCTGCGGCATGTTACTGTTAGGCCGGCTGCGGCTCCTGCTGCGGGTGCAGTCTATACCCGCGCGCGGCCCTTACTGGTCTAGCCTTCGCGGCCACCTTCGAGCAGGCCGCGCCCCCCTCCCATGCGGAGTAACTCTTACATTTGCTCTTTGACGCGCGGCAAGAAACGTCATGTGCACGAGGCGGCCATAAAACTAGGTTGCTCCCAGATCGCAGTGCTTACGGCGATGCTCTCCCTCCTGGCAGTAGTGTTTCTCGCGCCGATGGCCCGTTGCCAGGACCCAGAAGAGATTAAGGGCGCTCCTGCCGAGCCCACGGATGCCCAGGAAATCCGAGAGCAGATTGCCGCCGTAGAGAAACTCGAACCCACGCTGCCGGACCGCGGCGCGGTGCTTTATTTTCTCGCCGCCGCCAAACAACACTTGCGGGAGACGCGCCAGGCCTTGGCGCTTTTGAAAGAATGCATCGCTTTGCAGGAAGGATTCGATCCTTCGGGCGAGCCGACCTTTCTGGAGTTGAAAAGCACGAAGGAATTCACCACGCTGGTCGAAACCGTCCACCGCGATTTCCCGGTGCTGGCGCAAGCGCGCGAAGCTTTTCGAACCACCGAGAAAGATCTGATTCCGGAAGGATTGGCCTACGATGCGCAGCAGAGCATCTTTTACCTCGGCAGCCTTAATCGCCGGAAGATTGTGGAAATTGCAAGCGATGGCAAAATCTCGGACTTCGTCCCGGCAGACCGTTTTCGACTGCTGCCGGTGCTGGGCATCCGGGTCAGCCCCAACGACGGCACGGTGTGGGCCGATTCATTCACCGACGGTGGGCGCACCGAACTGCTGCATTTTGACGCAGCGGGGAAGCTGCTGGGACGCTTCAAACCCGAGGGTTCGGCGAAACACGGCTTTAACGATCTGGTCATCCGCAAGAACGGCGAAGTGATCACGACAGATAGTCTGGCCGACGCGGTGTTGCGGTTCGATCCGGCTGCCGGAACTTTCACGGCCGTAGCGCTTCATCGTCGCCTCTTTTATCCCAACGGCATTGCCCTCGGAGAGGACGACCACACCTTGTACGTTGCGGATAACCTGGGCGTAGTGCATGTCGATTTGGCCGGCGGGGCAAGCCGCGACGTCGATCCAGGACCGCGCAGCACGCTCGCGGGCATTGATGGTCTTTATTGGCACAAGGGCGGTCTCATTGGCATTCAAAACGGCATCGGGTCGCCCCGCGTCGCCTCGTTTCACCTTTCCAGTGACGGCCTTCGCGTGACGCGCACAACGGTCCTCGAAAACCGCAGCAATTTCTGTATCTTGCCGACGACCGGAGCCATCCGGGGGTCCGACTTCTTCTTCATTGCGAACAGTCAGATTGATAACATGAACAACGACAAAGTGATGGACGTGACGCGGCTAGAAGTGATCCGCATTGGCGTCCTTCGGCTTCCCTGATGTGGCCGTCGACGGGACGCGGCAAAAACGGGGAGTGGAATTTAGCGAGAGAGCACCGTAGAGTAATAGCCAGCAATTGCCGCGCGCTGCTTAGTTGCGCGCCAGTTTAGGGGAGGGGCCGCATATGCGGGGAATACAAAAAGTCTTTGGTGGAACGATTCTCATGGCCGTGGCGCTTGGTCTGGTGCTGATTCCCGAGCGGGCTTCGTCGCGATCCGTGGACACTTCGTGGCAAGAAGCGAATGCCGAAGCGGTTCCCGCATTTCACAATTCCGTGCCAGCGGGACAGTTGCCGGCGACCATGGGCCCTTCTCTGTTCAGCGACCCGGTTGCTCAGAATGCTTACAGCATCGCGGCGCGCATCAAAAAAATTCTTTATCAGGAGCCATGCTATTGCCACTGCGACCGCAGCCAGGGCCACGGCAGCCTGCTTGATTGCTTTGTGAGCAAGCACGCCGCGGTATGCGGGATTTGCGAACGCGAAGATTTCTACGCCTACGAGCAATCGCACAAAGGCAAAACCGGAGCACAGATTCGTGAAGGCATCGAGCACGGAGACTGGCAAGGCGTCGACATCACGAAGTATGAATCGCCATTGCCCGCAAAGTGATCCTTGCGCCTCTCTAGTTGTCTCGTCTTGACATGCTTCGCTGTCCCCGGGTGAGGAAGGATACGGCGTGTCTCGCGGTGCCGCTCTCCAGTGGCGAACTACGACGATCACCGACAATTATGAAACGCTGGTGCGCGGTCCTTCGTCTGTCTCTCAGGTCGGAAACCGAGCAAGCTCCAGAGCGTCAACATGGCCAGCAAGCGAAATGGGGAGTAGGCATGCAGAATCGTAGAAAACCGGTGGGGATCATGGTGACGGTGATGTTGGTGTCCGCGATGGCCATGGCCGCGGCAGCACGGCGGGCCTCGGCGAAGCCAGCGGGTGAGCGCAGCTATTGGGGATTCGACACCGCGAATCTGGACAGAAGGTGCAAACCCTGCGATGACTTCTATCAGTTCGCCATGGGTGGCTGGATGAAAGCCCATACGATTCCTCCCGAGTATTCCACCTGGGGCTCGTTCTCGCAGCTGGTCGACAAGAATCAACAGAACCTGAGGGAGATTCTGGATGCGGCTGTGAAACAGCAAGCCAAGCCGGGCTCGAACGAACAAAAGATCGGCGATTTTTACGCCAGCTGCCTGGACACGGAAGCGATTGAGGCCGCCGGCACAACACCATTGGACGCAGAACTGGCCAGCATCACGCAGATGAAAAACGGCGCCGACCTCGAAGCCGAAGCGGCGCGGCTGCAAAAAGAAGGCGTGGGAGTGTTGTTCGGGTTTAGGGCCAACCAGGACGCCAAAGACAGCACGCAGGTCGTCGGCGCAGCTTGGCAGGGGGGGCTGGGACTGCCCGAGCGCGAATACTACCTGAAGCAAGACGACAAATCGAAGCAACTGCGGGACGCCTATGTAAAACACGTCGCCAAGATGTTCGAGCTGTCTGGAGATTCCGCGCCGACGGCCGCGGCGGAAGCCAACACGGTCCTCGGGATCGAAACTTCTCTCGCCGCTGCCTCCATGAAAAACACCGACCTGCGCGATCCCCAGAAGACCTACCACCACATGAACATGGCGGAACTGCGGGCGCTGACTCCGGATTTTAATTGGGAAAGTTACTTCAAATTACTCGGTCATCCGGAATTGCAGGAAATAAATGTCGGCCAGCCAGACTTTTTCAAGGCGCTAGACTCGCAACTAACAGCTTCGCCGCTCGCGGACTGGAAAACCTACTACCGCTGGCACCTCCTGAATGCCGCAGCGCCTGCGCTTCCCGAGAAATTCGTATCCGAAGAATTTGAATTTCGCGGCAAGATACTGACCGGCGCGAAGGAGATTCAGCCACGCTGGAAGCGCTGCACGCAGGCCACCGACCGGGCGCTGGGAGAAGCCCTCGGCCAGCTGTACGTCCAGAAGTACTTTCCGCCAGAAGCTAAGGCGCACGCTCTGGTGATGGTCCGTAACCTGATTGCGGCACTCGACGACGATCTGCAGACACTCTCCTGGATGAGCCCGGACACCCGCGCACAAGCCACTGGCAAACTCGAAGCGTTCGCCGTTAAGATCGGTTACCCGGACAAATGGCGTGACTATTCCGAGCTGAAGATCGACCGCGCTTCCTACTTCGCCAATCAAAGGCGCGCGGCGGAGTTTGAATTCGGGCGGCGGCTCGGGAAAATCGGCAAGCCCGTGGACCGCACGGAATGGGGCATGACGCCGCCCACGGTCAACGCCTACAACAACAGCAGCATGAACGAAATCGTCTTTCCCGCGGGAATCCTGCAGCCGCCGTTCTACGATCCCAAAGCCGATGATGCCGTGAACTACGGGGGGATGGGCGCCGTCATCGGCCACGAAATTACTCATGGGTTTGACGACCACGGCAGCGAGTTCGACGGTCACGGCAATTTGAAGAACTGGTGGACGCCGGACGATCTGAAAAGCTTCCAGGAGCGCGCCGCGTGCGTCCAAAAGCAGTTCGACAATTACGTGGTGGACGGAGACTTACACGAGAATGGCAAGTTGGTTCTGGGCGAAAGCATCGCGGACCTGGGCGGTCTGGCGATCTCTTATGCGGCCTACGAGAAATCGCTCGAAGGCAAACCACGTCCACCGGACAAGGATGGTTTCACTCCCGAGCAGCGCTTTTTTCTAGGCTGGGCGCAAGTCTGGGGCGCCAACGAACGTCCGGAGTACGAACGCCTGATGGCCAACACCAATCCTCACCCGCTCCCGCGTTTTCGCGGAAACGGACCGCTAGGGAACATGGCTGAATTCGCGAAAGCCTTCGGTTGTAAGAAGGGTGACGCCATGGTCAGGGAACAAGTCTGCAAAATCTGGTAATCTCGCCGGGCCCAAGTGCCGTCAAAAAGCAAAGCCGCTCTTCGGCTGCTCCGGATCGTGCTGCTATCCTTTTCTCTGTTCGGGATGACCCCGGGAGCTTCGGCGAAGTGGAAATACTTTCGCGCCGGGAGTGCCACCGACAGTACCGTCACGCCGCGTCCGGGTTTCGCGCTTATGGGTGGCGGAGAGCAGGACCCTGCGCTGAAGTTCTTATGTGAGCGCGCCAACGGCGGCGACTTCCTGATACTTCGCGCCAACACCGAGGACGACTACGCCCAAGAAGTGAATGAAAAAATCCGCGCCCTCTGCCCGCTCAACTCCGCGGCCACGATCATCTTTTCCGAGCGGGAGGATTCCGATGACCCAAAGCTCATAGAGCACATCGCCCAAGCGGAAGCGGTGTTCATCGCTGGCGGCGATCAATCGAATTATGTCCGCTTCTGGCAGGACACTCCTGTCGAAGAGGCCCTAAACCGTCACGTCGCGTCCGGCAAACCGCTTGGTGGCTCCAGCGCCGGGCTCGCGGTCCTCGGAGAGTTTTTATTTTCTTCGATGATTGATACCATCCATTCTCCCGCGGCCCTCGCCGATCCCTACGGTAACAAGGTGACCATCTCGCGGGACTTCCTGCGCCTACCTTTGCTCACCGGGATCATCACCGACACACACTTCGCCAAGCGCGACCGCATGGGCCGTCTGGTCGTTTTCCTGGCGCGTATTTTAGAGGATGGCTGGGCCAAACAGGTGCGCGCTATTGGCGTCGAGGAAGGCGCTGCCGTTCTGCTCGATGCGGATGGCCAAGCCAAAGTCATCGGCTCCGGCCCGGCCTATTTTCTTGAAGCAAACAATTCTCCGGAAGTGTGCCGGAGAAAGACACCGCTAACCTTCAGCGGCATTTCCGTTCACCGCGCACCACCAGGAGCTTCGTTCAATGTGAAGGATTGGAAAGGGACCGGCGGCGATGACTACCGGCTCTCTCTGGTGAACGGCCAGCTGAAGGCTCTCCCTGCAAATCACGGAATCTATTAACGCGAAGCTCTCGAGTTCGTTAGAAGTGGAATACCACTCCTCCCATGAGCTGAAAATTGTTCTGCGACTGGCTGAAAAAACCGGTGCGCACCCAATCGGCTTCCAAGCGCCCTGAGAAGCGCGGATTGAAACGATAATCCGCACCGCCTCCCGCTTCGATGGCGTAGGAGTTCTTGCTGTGGCCGGCAGTCTGCGGCTGTTCGTGGCTTCCCCCCAAGATGACGTGCACCCAGGGTTCCCATTTCCTTTCTCTCCAGGCGATTTTAGGCCCCGCGCCATAGACCAGAAGTTTCACATGTTCCTTGTTAAAGATTTCCGGCGCGAAACCAGTGGACGCGCTTCCTTCGATTCCAAACCACTCATTCGTGAAATAGGTCACGGAAGCATTGACGCCGACGGCGCTGGCATCGAAGATCGAGGATCGGAACCTGATCCAATCAGCTCCGACAGCAAGCTGCCAGCGGTAATCGTCCCGCCCGCCAAGGATGAACTTTGGATCGGGGGCCGGAGACGGCGAGGCCTCGGGCGCGGCGCTTCCGGGAAGCGATGGAGCAGCCGGCAGCGAAGCGAAGCTGGGAACGGCAGCCAGCCCGCTGGCATCGGCTGGTTCGAACCAGCTGGTAGTTGCAGTCGGCGACGCTGAAAATTCCGCCGCCACGTTGCGGTTGACGTCCTGACCGTCCGGGATAGCTTGCTGTGCGCGAGCGGCGCACCCCGCCCCAAGTACCAAAAATACAGCAATGAGTTGGCTCTTCATGATTCTCCCCTCAGAGGTATGACCCCACGCCTGGAATCATCCCACCCTGCTACGGTAAACAAGACCATAGGCCTTTGTCTACGTTCTTTCGCTGGTCTGGTATAGGGAAAGAAAAACGGGGCGGGGGGTGGCCCCAGGGCGGCAGCTCTCAGCGCCCGTGCCTCAGGTAATCGTCGGTCTTGTTTAACCAGTCTTCTCTTGGCGGATTAAAGACGTCCAGATCGACGGTGTCCTCCAGGGCCCAGGCTTCATGCGGCATGTGCGGCGGAATGCACAGCACTTCCCCTGCTCGCACCACGATCTCTTTTCCATCGATAGCAAATTTCAAAGCGCCTTCCAGAATGTACGTCACCTGCTCGTTGTGATGGTGGTGCAGCGGCACGTGAGCGCCTTTTTTCATGAACACGCGCGCCAGCATGATCTTGTCGCCGACCACCATTTCCCGGTCAATCTGCGGATTGAGCTGCTCGCGCTCGACGTTCTTCCAGGGAATGTATTTCATTTCTGGAGCGGTGCTCATGGCTTACCTCCATACAGCTTGGCCGCGTTATCGTGCAGGTACATGTGTGCCAGTTCAAGTGCTTTCTGTTCGCTGAACGCGCCTTCCGAGACCAGTTCGGCCAACGCTGCGGCGACGGCGGTCCGCGCCGAACGCGACGCCAGCCAGAAGGTCTCCTCTGCACCCACGGCGTCGTTAAACGGAAAGGCATCGGAGCCGAACATGATTTTCCCCGGAAAAAGCGAAATCCACTGCTTCAATATGTTCTTCAGCTCCGAGGGATAGACGTAGTAGCCCATCAGCGACGAATCCGTATACACGTTCTTCGCCGCCGTCATCCAAATCATGTCGAGCGTGTAGGGATACCCCCCGTGGATCAGCACAAACTTCACTTTGCTGTAGCGCGGATCGCGCACCACATTTTCAAGATTCAACGGATGGCCATTCCCTAAACTAAAATAATCGCCAATACCCACGGCGCTGTGAAAATGCACCGGCAGATCCAGTTTCGCCGCTTGATCGAGCAGCACGCGAAAAATGTAGTCCTGAAAGATCCGGTATTCTTCCGCGCTGGGCACGCCCCCCGCACGGTATTTCGAGTAAATCGCTTCGGCCTGTTCCCGCGGAGGATCGCTGAAATAAAGCGAGCGGAAATAGGCGGCCTCAAACTTGATGGCCACGCCGCCTTTCTCTTGATTGTCGGCCAGGGCTTGCCGGACAAAAGCTTCATACCCGGCGACATCGGCAGGCAGCGCGTTCACGCTCTCGCTTTGCATATAGCGCTCGAGCACTTTCTCTTGTAGCGGGACATACACCGCCATATCGCCGTTCTTGGAGATTTGATCGTGATTGTCGAACGGAAACAGGAACGAATCCACGAAGAAAACCCAATGAAAGCGCTTCGGATCGAGATAAGGCGCCAGCGCCACGCGATTCGCAAGGCACGTCTCGATATTCAATTTATCGAGAATGCTGTCCCAATAAGCCGTTCCGCCTGCCGCTTCCGCCGCTTTTTTCTTGTCGATCAGCCATTTCGCGTGTTCCGGCTTGAAATCATTGTAGGGATAACCGAAGAGCGATTTAGCCGCTTCAACGAATTCAGGATTCGTATCGCTCAAACGAACAACGCTGCTCTCGTCGGGCGGTGCGGCCATGGCATCCATGTCGGAATCGTCGGGGAAAGTGGCGTGCGAGTGATTGTCGTAGATAGGGATCTGGTCGATCTGCGTCCGCAGTCTTTCATAGATCTTCGGCACATCGGCGCCCGCCAGCGGTTTGGCCTGTCGAGCCGCATTCGGCGCACCCCCGAAAGCCGCCAATGCGCCGAGGAGCAGCGCCTTTCGCACTTTAATGAGACTCCTCATTACTCCACTCTCTCCTGAAGTCTTCGGCGACCGGCGGGACCGACCCTCTGGTCCGTCATCTCTGTCTATGCTCTCGTCTTTTTCTCCCCCGCCAAGACGGACCTGGCAGGAATGCCCGTGCTACCTTACAACCGCCGCCCGCCACCGGGAAGACACCTGCATCATGCGCCGAAGGGCTTCCTCCAGCAGATGTCGCGCGCTGACCAGCGAAAATCGCAAATAATTCTTCCCGCCCGGACCAAACGCCGCTCCCGCAATGCCCGCCACACCCGCTTCCTCCAAGAGTAGTTTCGCCACGTCCTCCGCAGCTAGCCCAGTCTCTTCGATATTCACCCACGCATAAAACGCGCCGCCGGGCGCTTGACACCGAAAACCGGGAATGCCATTTAATTCCGCCACGAAAAGATCGCGCCGCTTGCGGTACTCCGCTACCATGGCCTCCACGGCTTGGGTAGAATCGAGCAGCGCCTCAATCGCTGCGACCTGCGTGAACTCCGCCGCACAGGTGAAGGTATTCAGCACCAGCAAGTCCATCGCCTCCACCACCGGCTTTGGGGCCACCGCGTAACCCAGCCGCCAACCGGTCATCGCAAAACTCTTCGAAAACCCATCGATGATGACGGTTCGCTCCGCCATTCCCGGCAAAGCCCAGATCGATTCATATTCTCCGCTAAATAAAATCCGCGCGTAGATTTCGTCAGAAAGAATCCAAAGGTCGTGCTTCTCGGCCAACTCCGCAATTTTCCGAAGGGCCTCCGCGCTGAAGACTGTCCCCGTCGGATTATTGGGAGAATTGAATATCAGGGCGGTTGTTCGCGGAGTGATTTTCCCGGCAATCTCCTCGAGATCAGGCTGAAAGCCGTTTCTCTCTTGCAACCCGAACGGCACCGCCTTGGCCCCCAAACCACGCGTGAACGAAGGATAGATCGGAAAGCCCGGATCAGGATAAAGCACCTCGTCGCCCGGTTCGATCAGTGCCATCATTCCGAGCGACAGCGCCATCTTGCAGCCGGGCGCCACAAGAACCTCGTCGGGCGCCACTTCCAACCGCCGCGTCCGCTTCAAATACTCCGCAATCGCTTCGCGCAACGCGGGAATACCTCGCGTGGATACGTAGCGATCGCGCCCTGCCCGAAGGGCTTGGCACGCGGCGTCCACCACCGGCGCCGCCGGATGGAAGTCCGGCTCGCCAAGCTCCAGATGAATAATCGAGCGCCCCGCGCGTTCCAGCTCTTTCGCCCGGGAATAGACGGCCAGCGCCCCTTCGCCATTCAGTTGGGAGACCCGGGAAGCAATTCGTCGCATAGTGTTCCGCAGAATCCTATCATTTTGACGGGCGAAGTGCGTCGCAAGGCTACACGTTCGCCCCGGCGAATCAACTCCCGAAAAAATCAGGGGCACGAAAGCTTGTGCCCCTGGCTGGGACTCTTCCTATGCTTCCGCCTAGAAGGCGTACCGCAGCGAGAACTGAATGAGCCGCGGCGTTCCCACCGTACTGGTGATCTTGCCAAACGGAGAGGTCGTCAAAATCCCGTTCACGCAATTCGCCGAACCCGCCGCACACTGAAAACTCTCCACGTCGGTGAACGCCGGGTTGCCGAAGTTTGCGTGGTTCCAAATGTTGAAGAAGTCGGTTGTGAATCGCAGTTCTTGCCGCTCGGTAATCTTGAAGTTCTTGATCAACGAGAAGTCCCAGTTCTGTTGGCCCGGGCCACGGAACGTATTTCGACCGAGGTTTCCAAAGCCGGTGGTGCAGAAATTGGGGTTAGTTAAAGGATCGCACTGTCCCGGGTAGAGAGACGGCGCCGGTGTGAACGCGCTGGGATTCAAGTAGCCATCGATGCGCTTGCTGATTCCCCCGCTGCTCAAAGCGCTGGAAAGCGTGGCCCCGGACGCCAGACTGCCGGTGAGCACCCCGGGAGCCGACCCCAGCCCAAGAAACGCGCTGCCTGCGCCGGAATCGATCACCGAGAACGGTGAGCCGGATTGCAGGATGGTAATGCCGCTGACGGCCCACCCTGCTAGCAACTTGTGAGTCCATCCTTCCGCCGACTTGAAAAATGGCAGGTCATAGCGGTAACTCACAGCCAGGCGGTGGGTGCGGTCGAAATCGGAAAGCCCGCGCGAATCATTCAGCGTCGATTCGTCGTTGAACGCGGTATTGAACGCAGTATTGCCCGTTGAAGTGGCATCCGTGGATTTAGCGAAGGTGTAGGCCGCCTGAAAATATCCGGCTCCCCATCGGCGCGAAAGCGTGGTTTGCAGCGAATTGTAGTGGGAGTAAGCGTCGTTGGCGAACAACTGAAATCCGCTGTAACCGTTGATGCCTTGCGCGCGCGACCGAGCGATGGCGTTGTTGAACGTGTTGGTGGTAATGACGCAAGGATTCGGGTTGCAAAACGCCGGACTGTTGATATTCACCGGGTTCGCCGTCGTCGCATTCTGGGATTGTAAGGCGTCACGCGTCTCGCGCAAGTGAATGGCATGCGTACCCACGTAACCAACCTCAAGCACCCATTGCCTGCCCAGGGAATGCTGCACCGTCAGGTTCCATTGCTGCGTGCTGGGCACGACAAAATGACGCGGCACCGTCAGTCCGAATATGCCCAGGGAATTAAGTGGCCCCGGGCAGCCGCTTCCGCTGGCCTGTCCATAGGTGGCCCCTTGCGTGGTGTCCCCTCCGGGAAAGCCCTGGAAAACGTTCAAGCACGGAACAAAATTGGGGTCCAGTGTGCCGGCTTGGGGCAGCCCATTGGGATTTGACGTGGCTCCTGCCGGCAGGCAACTAGCCGGAGCATTCTTCGAGAAATACGTCGACAGGCATCCTGGTAATCCGCCGCCGAACGCCACCGGGAGAAACGGCGTCTCAAACGACAATTGGTCCGCCGTGCCAACGTCCTCGCGCACATAGTAGATGCCATATCCGGCGCGAATGGTGGTGTGGTGGTGCCCCAAGAGATCGTAAGCGAGGCCCACGCGCGGTCCGATATTCGTCGCATAGTTGTTGTTGAACGTCGTGCTGTTCGCGTTGCCGGTCAATCCCGCCAGCTTCAGGTTGTTCACGCAGGACGGATAGATGAACGGAAACTTCCCGGCATTTGCCAGGACCGGATCGAGGTTTCCGATGTGGCAAAGATCGTCATGAAACGCCCCGAAGATTTCCGTACGCAATCCCAGATTCAGCGTCAGATTGGGTCGGATCTTCCAATCATCCTGCGCAAATACCCCGTAGTTATTGGACCGGTATTCGTGATTGGAAAGCCCTCCGCCGCCGAAGCTGAATTGTGGCGATCCCAGAAGAAAATTCTGGAAGTCGGTATGGCCATCGGGCGTGTTCGTGAAGAACAGTTCGCCGTTGAACACCTGCGGAAAATTTTTATTCAAATTCACCCGCGTGAACTCGCCGCCGAAGCGGAATACGTGCGCGCCCTTCACCCAGCTGACGGTGTCCACAAAATTGATGTTGTTCTGATCTTGCGACTGGTTCCCGAAAGGTGCCGGTCCAATCTCAAACCCGGACGTCGCAAAAATAAACTTGTAGATGGAGGTGGTGACATTGTTTGTCGGCCGGTCGATTCCCAGGTCTGTGGTAGTGACTGGCGCCACGTTGCTAAGCACGTCGTCGATATGCACAAAGCCGAACCTGAATTCATTCACCAGTGTCGGCGAAAAAAGATGCGTCTCGGTAATGTTCAAGAAACGCGCCTTCACTGGCGTATCGAACGGGAAGTTCAACGACGAAGAGCTGACGCTGCTGGACAGCGTGCTGCCCAGGGATTCCTGCAGGTCCCCGCCGCCGAAGGGAAGAAAACTCTCCGAATCAGAAAAGAAAAACCGCGCGGAAATCTTGTCCTGGCCGCTGCGGAATTCGCGGTCCCAGTTGGTCGTGAATTGGTCGTCCGTATATTTCCCCGGATGGCTAACGGCGAACGCACCTGTCGTTGGATCGCTCGTGGGAATCAGCAACCCGTTGGTGGTTCCGCCGAACTGGTTGCTCTCGAAATTCAGCAATTTCAGCACTACGGGATCGATGGGCGTCGTGGTGTTCCCGAAAAATGCCTGCGATATCGAAGCCTGCGTTCGGACCGCCGGAAGCGACGGAATCGTCGTGCTGATAAACGTGCCGGGCGAATCGCCGCTGCGCTGCCGCGTGCCCTGGTAGTTCACGAAAAAGTAGCCAAATTTCTCCTTTACCACCGGTCCGCCAAGACTTCCCCCGAAGATGTTCTGCTTCACTACTGGACGGGCCAAGCCCTGGCGATTCAGGAAAAAATCGTTGGCGTTCAAAACGTCGTTACGAAAAAACTCATAGGCATCGCCGTGAAACTCTCTCGTGCCGGACTTTAGAATAGCATTGACGTTCCCGCCCCCGTCGCGTCCCTGGCTGGCGTCATAGAGCGACGTCTGGACCCTGAACTCCTGGATCACGTCGGGATTGGGGAGCGGCACGTACGTCGCTTGCGCAACGTTGTAGTCCGTGGCGCTGATTCCTTCGATCAAAAAGTTGTTGTTGTCCTCGCGCTGCCCGTTCACGAAGAGTTTCACGCTGCCTCGGCCTAGCTGCGCGGCGGCATTCAGCTCGCTCTGCGCACCGCTGGAAAGCGTCAGCAATTGCTGGTAATTCTGCGTTGCCAGTGGAAGTTCGCGGATCGTGGCGGTCCCCAGGGATTCGCCAGTTGTTGCGTTGGCGGTCTCGACGGTCGTCACCTGCGCAGAAATTTCCACTTTTTCCGATACCGCTCCGGGCTTCAGCGTGATCGTCACGCGTGTCGTTTCCGTCACGCGCACTTCGATGTCGGTTGCTTTTGCTTCCGCAAATCCAGACTTGTTCACAACGACGATGTAGTTCCCCGGCGGCAAGAGGGTGGCCACGAAAATTCCCTCGGTACCGGTGGAAAGTTTGCGCACGATCGATTCCGTGCGCGCTTCGATAATCTGTACATCCGCGCCGCCGATGGATCCGCCACTGGTGTCCACGGCCAAGCCGCTAATGGCGCCCGTCGCGCCGCCTTGTCCGTACGCCTTCGCGCCCGCCAGCATTCCCGCGAGTAACAACACCCCTAGAAACAATCTATAAATGCGCCACATGATTCACCCCCCAGGTGATTGAACTTCGGGTCCGCGTACCGTAGGCAGCAACTATTCCACTGTCGAGTTCTTTGGATCGCACCGATGCTCCGGACACGGCGCGCTAGGCCCGCAGATCCTCCCGATTTTGAAACTAGCGACTCATCCCCAGTGTGTCAACCCGCGATTGCATGAATGTTTGGTTTAGGATGTTTCAAATCGCGATCCGTTACACCCATCTATTCAATCTATTACTGGCACTTGACGTGAACCGTACCCGGCGAGACCATGATCATGGGTTTACAGGGGCGTAACCTGCCTCGTTTGGCGTCCGTCTAATGATTAGTCAGACAGCCAGCGTCCCCGATGGGGGTGACACATGGGTTCGAGCACGATGTTTCGTTGCGTTCTTTCCTTCTCGTTCCTCTTTGCTCTTTCTGCCGGCATCCAGCCGGCCGCCGCAGACTCGAGCCACGCCCGGGTCATCCGCCTCAGTCTAGTCCAAGGAGATGTGCGCTTTACACGAGAAGCTCATGGCGACCCGCTCGCCGACCAAAAAGCACAATGGGAAACGGCTCAGGCCAATCTACCCGTCCGTCAGGGCTACGTGCTGGCCACGGATAACGGCCGCGCCGAGGTGGAGTTTGAGAATGGCGCGATGGCCTTTCTCAATGAAAACACGGTTCTCGAGTTTTACGACCTTTCTTTGGACGATGGCGCCCGCACCACCCGTCTGGTCCTCCGCCAAGGCTCCGCTTCCTTCTACGTGAATCCTGCAAACGGCGATTATTTCAGCGTCACCGGCGGCGATTTCACGGTCGAAGCCAGCGGCAAAGGTTCTTTCCGAATCAACAATTTTGACGACGGCAGCAACGTCGACGTTCTCACCGGCCACGCTTCCGTTCTGCACAAAAAAGAACCCACCGAACTCAGCAAGGGCCAGTCGCTCTCCATGAAGGCGGGCGAAGATACCGTGAACCTCGGGCGTCTCCCTGCCGACGACGATTTCGACCACTGGGTCTCCGGCCGCATCGACACAGTTTCAAGGGCCACGAACGCATCTCTTCAATACACGAGTTCGCCCTACTATTTGCCAGGGTATGCAGATCTCTACACCTATGGCGCTTGGTCTTCCTGCGGTGGCTACGGCTATGGCTGGCGGCCTTTCGGCGCAAGCTTGGGCTGGTCGCCGTTCTCCGCGGGGCAATGGCTATTGGACCCCGGTTTCGGCTGGACTTTTGCTAGCTTCCAACCCTGGGGCTGGGCTCCTTACCACTATGGCGGTTGGCTTTTTGACGCTTCTTGTGGCGGCTGGTTCTATTCCCCGCCTGCTTATTACGGAGGGAATCCGCGAAAGCGTTTTCCTCCCGTCGTCCATCCACCTCACCCGCTTTACCGGGCGACCACGGCTGTCTTTGTTCGCCAAAATGGCAAACTCGGTATCGTACCCATGCATCCACTGGATAAAGAAGGCAAGACGCCGCTGAATCTGGAGCACGGTGTCTTTTCCGCCGAGCCGGGAAGAAACGTAGGGCCAGCAACGCTGTCTGGGGCTGCCGGTCAAAAATGGGAAACTCTGAAATCCCCGCCGCGAGACGCGCTCTCGAGCGGTCTAGCCGCCACCACCGCCCCGGCACGCACCTCGCGCACGATTCTTGAGGGCAGTGGCGGGGCGCGCTTGGTTTCCCTAAGCCACGATTCTTCGATCGTTTACGATGCGAAAGAGCACCGCTTTGTAAACACAAATGCAGGGCCGTCTTCCCCCCGCGAAGCAGAAGCGATTTCAGGAAAGAATGCCACCGGCGGCCTTAGAAACGATCACATCGTCGAAGCACCCAGAAATAACGCGCCAGCCGGCACGCCCGCGCGTGTTCCTATTGCACCCACGTCGGCTCGCGCTGCGACACCGCCTTCGCGCAACATAACGCCACCACCGGCACCTCACACTTCGAGCGGCGGTGGCGGCTATCGCGGCGGCAGCGAGTCTGCCGCCAGTGGGGGGGGCTCCTCGCGCGGGTCCGCGTCCGCAGCTCCTTCGGCGCCGGCGCACGCCTCAACTCCTTCTGCCGGCGGTGGCGGCGGGCGCCCGCACTGAAGCACTCGCTAGTCGTCGAGAAAAGAAAAACGGCTCCGCGCTTCGGAGCCGTTTTTCTTTTGCAACCTCGCTTGTGTTAGAACCGCAGGTGAGCTGCGACTTGCAGAATGCGCGGGTCGTATGCGCTGAGGGCCTGACCAAACGTGCCGGGAGTGATGGCGGTACCAACGTCCTGGGCATTGACGTCCAAATTTTGGAATTGCGTATGGTTGAAAATATTGAAGGCATCGACACGAAGCTCGAGGGTGATGCGCTCGCGATAGAGCGGGGTCACTTTCGCAAGAGACAAATCGAGGTTCGTGCGCCCCGGTCCGCGCAATAGGTTGCGTGGAGCAGTGCCGTAACCGGTCGTGACCCCGGTGCTGAAGGAATCGGGATTGAAGAAGAAATTACCCACTTCTTTCTCTACCCCGACCGGTTGCGTTGAATGAGCGCTAAGGTACTGGACCGGAGCAACCAAGTTTGCGTTGATCAAGGCTTGATCGCCTGCCCCGGTTGGGCCGGGCGCGTTATCTTGCGTTGGCAAGCCAGCGGTGACTGTAAATGGAAATCCGGTTCGCCAAGTGAGAATTGGATACAGACTCCAGCCTTTCACCAATCGCTGCGGGCCGTGATTGAACGGCAAATCCCACCCACCTGAGAACGTCACGTAGTTACGAACATCGAAGTCCGACGACGCTCGGAAAAGTTGTGGATTGAAAAATGGAACCGCGAAGCTGCCTTGCCTGAACCCCGAGGCGTTATCAATGCTGTGAGCCCAGGTATAGCCTAGGGTGTAGTACATGCCACCGAGCTTCCACACGTTGGTGGTCTGCTGCGTCAAGCTGAGCTGCAAGGCGTTGTAGTTCGCATTGGAAGCGTTCTTAAACTCTTGTTCCTGGCCAAAGCTGCCATTGGGAACATTAGGGTTAAAGCCCGGAGGTGTTACGCCGTTGGGATCCGAATTTGTGAAGGCCGGCAGGTTCCCGGGCCGCTCATTAAGGAACCGTTGGGGATTGGGGCTGTTGAGCGTCGCGGGATCGAAAGGATTGATGTCTACCAGCGTCGTCAAACCGTGCGACGAGCTGCCGACATAGGCGGCGCGGGCTATCAATTTCTTTGAAATTTGGTGCTCGATGCTCAGATTGTACTGATAGCTATACGGCGTGCGCAGATGCGGATCCACAATCGTTGCGCCGGTCCCGTTGCTTGTGAACGTCCCGAAGGTATTCGCAAAACTGACATTGTGGTTTAAAGGTTGGCCAAACGGATTTGGGTTGCCGGTAGAGCCGAACGGATCGCTCTGGAACGCAAATCCCGACGTCGTGGCGGGGCCCTGCGGCGCAAAATTGCCAATAAAGGCAGCCGACGCAAACGGTACCTGGCCGTTAAACTGAAAGTTGTCTTCAGCCTTCAAGACGTCGTAGAACATTCCCCAGCCTCCGCGTACGCTCGTCTTTCCATCATGGAAGGGCTGCCATGCAAAGCCGAAGCGCGGCGCGAAGTTGGTTTTGTCCGGGAAGTTGGCGCCGCCAGGCGCTCCTTGGTCACCGGGGAAAAGCAGTCCAAGAGGCGCTCCAGGAAACACGGTGGATTGCGGCGCGCCTGGAATTACAGAATAGGTTCGGCCTTTGGTGTCGGACTTGGGGGTGCTGTACTCATAACGGAGGCCATACGTCAGCGTCAGATTGCTGGCTACGTGCCATTCGTCTTGTCCAAACACGTAGGTTGCCTTGGTACGGATGTTGGAGGGTGCGGAGGGACCCTGATCGAAGGTGTCCGGGAGTCCTACCAGAAAGTTAGCGAACGGATCGCCAGCGGCACCCGCATTGGAGTAAAAAAACTGGCCGTCGATTTCAAAGTCGAAGACTTGATTGTCCTGGTATGCGGAAACAGAGCCGCCGAACTTCATGGTGTGCTTTCCATGAGTCCAGGAAAGAACATCCGAGTAGGCAAAGGTATTGTCAACCAGTCGGGAGGGACCCTGAATGCTGAAGCCGATGATCGCATTGGGAAAGTTGATCTGCGTGGGGCCGGTCGGATTGTCGGACTTTATGTTGATTCCCAGTTCTGTGGAGGTTGGCTGCTTGGTGGCAGGAACCCGTTGAAGGGTGTCGCTGCGTTGAGCCGTCACGCGGAACTCGTTCAAGATGTTGGGCGAAAATGTGCGGATATACGCGAGGTTGAAAAAGCGGCTATAAAGTGTTGAATTGGACCCGTAGCCCGGAATGCCGCCTGGACCGGGATTTAGTTGAGGGTCAAGAATGCGGCCAAACGTAGCGGTGAAATGGTCCTTTGGCGAAGCTTCATAGTCGAGCTTGCCGGTCCATTCGTCTGGATTGTTCGTAAGAGCGTTCTGAAAAGATGCGGAACCCGTCGGGGAAGTCGGAATCAGATTGGCTTTTATGTATGCCTCTGCAACCGGGTCGATGCTTGCCGGATTGATGATGCCTTGGGCGGCTAACGCCGGACTCGATTGGAAAAACGAGTTAGCCGGAAGAGCGCTCGTGGCCCCCTGGCAGGGGTTACTCGGATTAACATTCGTGGGCACGGCAGGTTGTGGCAGGCCGTTTAAGAAGCACGCGACGTTCTCTTGACTTGCAGTGCCTGAAAAATTTCCTTGAAGCTCGGCGGCAGTCGGAAGAGCCACCTGATTACTAACCGCAGCCTCGCTTAGTTGCTCCTTTTGATAGGCAAGGAAGAAAAACAGCTTGTCCTTCTTAATGGGGCCGCCCACAGTCCCGCCGTACTGGTTCCGATGAAGGGTTTGCCTGGGCTGCCCATTTAAGTTACTGAAGAAATTGTTCGCGTCAAATGCGGTGTTGCGAACGAAATCATAAGCGCTACCGTGAATGGCATTGGTCCCGGACTTGGTTACCTCGGTGATGATACCTCCGGCGCTTCGGCCATATTCAGCGGTGAAGTTGCTGGTGAGGACCCTGAATTCCTGGATGGAGTCGGGATTGGGATTGTAAACAACTCCGTTGTCGAGAAGGTCGTTGTTCAGGCCACCGTCCAGCACGAACGTGTTTGAGTCGCTGCGGCCGCCACCGATGCTGAACTGCATTCCTCCGGTGCCGCCGCTCCCGTTGGCGGGATTGTCGGCAGGTAGCACGCCCGGCTGCAACAATGCCAGATCCAGTGCGTTCCGGCCGTTCAGAGGCATGTCCTGCACGGCGCGGTCCGAAACGGTGGAACCGAGCGTCGGGTTGATGGTCTCGACAGTGCCAGTGGTAGATTCCACCGTTACCGTCTCGGTTGCTGAACCCACTTCCATCTTGATATCTATTTTTAGAGTTTGATTGATCTCTAACTTGCTCTCGACCATCGTCGCAGACCTGAATCCTTGGCGCTCCACGGATACCGTGTAGGAGCCGATGGGTAAAGCGAGGACTTGATAGTAGCCCGTGGCGTCAGAAGTAGTCTCGCGAGAGATGTGCGTGGCAACATTCGTTACGGTAATATGAGTGTCCGCTATGACGGCCCCAGTTGCATCGTAGATGATACCGGTGATCCGTCCGGTGGCGTCCTGGCCCGACACTCTCGATCCGCTGAATGTGGTCAATGCTGTCAGTAATAAAGAGAAAATCAATGTAGTGTTAAGCCGCTTCAAGAAAAGCCTCCCTTAGGTAAGCTCGTCGTTCAGATAGAAACTTCGGTCAACGTCGAACACCAAGGAAGGCAATCGGAATGCCGGAGCCAACAGAAAGAAAGCAAAGGGCTTTATATGGAAGCGTTTTCTAAAATTCTCTGAGATTCGGAATTTAGATATGGGTTCTGATAATTCTTAGGTGTAGCGCGACAAGCAACGTCCTAACGGCTATCAAGCCAGAACTATTCCGGCATATCCGACCACCGAGCTGAGATCCCCGGAAACATCCGCTGACGTTGCGTAGCGCACCAGTTCTGGCCGCGCGGTTCCCAGGCTCTGTAGTGCCGTCAACATGGCGACGGTGGGCCCCAGACCACACATGGAAATGGCCTCATTCCGACAAGTGTCGTAGAGTCCTCCGGCATCCACCGCCAGAATGCGATCGATCGCTTTGCCGTCCTTCACACGTGTCGTTGCGTCATTCTCGTAGTGATTCAAATCGGAAGTCGTCAGCAAGAGTATCTCGTCGCTGCAAGCCGCAATCACCCGGCCGATAGCTTCGCCAACGATGACTAGATCCTCGAAGCGCAGCGACCCGAGGGCAACGGGCACAAACGTAAACTCCCTTTGTAAGACTTGCAAAAACGGGATTTGCACCTCGAGGGAATGCTCGGAGCTGTGCGCCACACTGTCCTCCCGCAGCAAAGGGCAAGCCGCGCGCAACGCCTGCGCCAGCGCCTCATCAATCGGCGCATCGCCCAGCGGCGTCCTCCACGCTCCGCTTGAGAGAATCGCGGCATTCGCTCCGCGCGGATAATGCCGCACACCCAAAATCAGAATTCTCTTGGGAATAGCCATTCGCGCGTACACCGCTCCCGCCACCGGTCCCGAATACGAATACCCCGCATGCGGGACCAGGCAGGCCTTGGCGTGCTCTGGCTCATTCGCGTAGTCAACTTTGGTGTATTGCCGGATAAGCGCAGCCAGTTCCGCAGGACTAGAGGGATAGAATCGGCCGGAAACCGCAGGCAGGCGAAGCATTCCGCTGCTCCGCAAATCAAATAGCTTTTGAGGGTTTACCTTTGACCTTAAGGGCTAGCTTGGTTGCCGGGTCGTAATAAACGGTGACTTTATCGCCGTACTGGTAGCCGCCCTTGTCGACGATAGTCTGCATTTTCGTGGCCGCGACTTGGGACAGTGTGAAGGTCTCGAGCGACATATCATTTCTCTTTGCGCGGAGGGTGATCTGCGCAATGTTCGCGTGCATCACGTAGCCCTCAAACTTGCCCAGCCCCACGGTCTTCGATTTCGGCTTGATCGCGCTCACGATGATGGGGACAGCGGTATCCACGACGATGGGCGCGACGGTGGCAGGAGACTGCGCTCGCACAGGCGCGCTTAAAAACCCGGCCATCACCAATGTCGGCAAACCCAACACCGCAATGTTTGCCAAGGCCTTCATTCGATATCGTCCGTTGCAATCCGCAGGGACTTCAGGAACCGCACATCTTGCGGCGTCATGGTCAGCCGCGCCGCCGGCTTCTTGTCCGGCATTTGATCAAACGACTCCTGGTCGACCTGAATGCGCAACGATTCCAAAAACCGCCGGTCCTGCGTGGTGAGCTTGGCGGCCTCTGCGGCAGCGGCATCACGCTTTGCCAATCCGATGGTCGCGTCCAGCTTCAGCACGATATCGTACCCGTGCGCGCGCACTCCGGCAATGGCCCCAGTGATTCGATCGGAATCGGACACCGTGTCGTTTATCGCGTGTCCCAATTCACGGAGCAAGTTTTTCAGGTGATCGTCTAGTTGCAAGGGCGGCTCCCCCCTCAGTTCAATTGTCATTCTAGGCCCGCATTTCCTAGGATACAAGTCGCCTAGTTTTGCGTTGTCTCCAATGGGTTCACAGTACGTTGGTGCAGGCCCGAAACCCCTCCCAACCCCCCTAAAGGGCCTCGGCTCCGTCCCGCACCAGATTTCATTTCTGGTTTTGCGCTAAGATGCAGTTATGTCTTCGACCGCCGCTTCTCCGGCAGCCGCGCCTCGCCAGGGAGGTTTCCACCGTTTCTGGCGCGCCCTTAAGCAACTTTTCCTCGAGGTCGCCGGCGCTATCTTTGCATTTCTCGGCATCGTCTGGCTCAACGTAGCCCTGCGCTCCTGGACCCGCGACGTAGCCCACTGGCTCCTCGCCGCCGCCGTCGCTTTCGCACTGCTGTTCTTTTTCTTCGCGGTTAGTTCGTTCCGCCGCGCGCGCAAGTTGTAATCTATTCCTTTGGGGGGCGGGGCTTCCCCGCCGCCTTTTTCGTGTTCACGATTGGCTCAAAATGTCTGACACAAAAACGAAGCCCCCCGCCGAACGCAAAGAGCACTTCACGACTCTCTCCGGCCTGCCCATCGACCGCTTGTACACCGAAGACGATCATTCCGTTTCGGATCCAGAATCGTCAATCGGCTACCCTGGCGAATTCCCCTACACCCGCGGCATCTACCCCAGCATGTACCGCGGCCGCTTCTGGACCATGCGCCAATACGCCGGTTTCGGCACCGCCGTCGAATCCAACCAACGCTACCGCTACCTCCTCAGCAAAGGCCAGGCCGGCC
Source organism: Acidobacteriota bacterium (assembly GCA_013289825.1). GTDB lineage: Bacteria > Acidobacteriota > Terriglobia > Acidiferrales > UBA7541 > Acidiferrum. Next base: position 128,836 of record JABCZF010000001.1, read on the forward strand.
TCTCGGTAGCCTTCGATCTTCCAACGCAAATCGGCCTGGACTCCGACCATCCCTTGGCTCTCGGCGAAGTCGGCAAAGTAGGCGTAGCCATCGATTCCCTCGAAGACATGGAAACGCTTTTCGACGACATCCCGCTAGAAAAAGTCTCCACCTCCATGACCATCAACGCCACTGCCGCCATCCTCCTCTGCCTGTATGTGGCCGTCGCCAAAAAACAAGGCGCCAACCTCGCCAAGATTTCCGGCACCGTCCAAAACGACGTCCTCAAGGAATACATCGCCCGCGGCACCTACATCTATCCCGTCCGTCCCGCCATGCGCATGGTCACCGACATCTTCGCGTGGTGCCGCGACAATCTCCCCAAGTGGAACACCATCTCCATCTCCGGCTACCACATCCGTGAAGCTGGCTCGACCGCCATCCAGGAAGTCGCCTTCACGCTAGCCGACGGCATCGCCTACGTCCAAGCCGCCCTGGATGCAGGCCTGGGCGTCGACGAATTCGCTCCGCAGCTCTCCTTCTTTTTCAACGCGCACAGCGACCTCCTCGAAGAAATCGCCAAGTACCGCGCCGCCCGCCGCCTCTGGGCCAATATCATGCGCGACCGCTTTAAAGCCCAGGATCCCCGCTCGCTCCTGCTCCGCTTCCACGCGCAAACCGCCGGCTCCTCGCTCACCGCCCAGCAACCCGAAAACAATATCGTCCGCGTAGCCATCCAGGCCCTAGCCGCGGTCCTCGGCGGCTGCCAATCCCTTCACACCAATTCCCTCGACGAAGCCCTAGCCCTGCCCACCGAAGACTCCGCGCTAATCGCCCTGCGCACCCAGCAAATCCTCGCCCACGAAACCGGCGTCACCAACACCATCGATCCGGCAGCGGGCTCCTACGCCATCGAGCACCTCACCAACGAAATAGAGCAGGGCGCCGTTCGTTACATTTCCAAGATTGACGCCATGGGAGGAATGTTACGCGGAATCGAATCTGGTTTCGTGCAGGGTGAAATCCAAAAGGCCGCCTACGATTTTCAGCGCGCCGTAGAATCCAAAGACCAAATCATCGTCGGCGTCAATGACTTCATTGCCGCAGAAGAGCGCGCCATCCCCACCCTGCGCATCGAGCCCGAAATCGAACGCTCGCAAATCGCCCGCCTAAACGCCTTACGCGCCAAGCGCGATTCCACCCGCACCACATCCGCCCTGGCCGAACTCCAGCGCCGCGCCATCAGCAACGAGAATCTCCTCCCTGCCATTCTCATCGCCGTCGAGGCCCACGCCACCGTTGGCGAAATCTCCGACGCCCTCCGCCGCGTCTTCGGCGAATACCACGAATCCGTCGTCATCTGAGATGAAGCTAATCCTCGCATCGACTTCCTCTCGCCGCCGAGAGATCCTTCACGACGCCGGCTTCTCCTTCATCGTGGTGCCCTCCGCCGTCGACGAAACACCCTTTTCCGGCGAATCGCCCACCGATCACGTGCAACGCCTGGCCGACGCCAAAGCCGAACTCGTCGCCACCCGCACCACCGGCCCCGCCATCGTCCTCGCCGCCGACACCGTGGTCACTCTCGAAGGCCGCATCTTCGGCAAGCCCCGCTCCACCGACGACGCCCGCCACATGCTCGAAAAACTTTCCGGTCGCACACATTCGGTGCTCACCGGCGTCACGTTAATCCGCCTGCCGGACGCCGAGCGTCGCAGTTTTGTCGAAGTCACCCTGGTCCATTTCTCCCAGCTCTCACCTGAAGAAATCACGCGTTACCTCGCCACCGAAGAGCCCCACGACAAAGCGGGCGCCTACGCCATCCAAGGCCGCGCCGGCCGCTACGTCCCCCGCATCGAAGGCTGCTACTTCAACGTTGTTGGCCTGCCTCTCGCACACGTGGCCCAGGCGCTAGCCGATCTCGGCTGGTCCGAAGACTGATTCCCGCCTCTCGGCCCCAATTCGATACCGCGTTATTTTTTCCGCTTGGCGTACTCTGACTTGGCGGCAATCAGCATGGGAGTGCCCGCTCTTCACGCCCCGAAGCGATGCGGTCTTGCTGGTTCTCGCGCCACGGTGCAACTTTGTTGTTGCCATTACAGCGCCATGTTGGCGTTGTGCTGGTCCTGATAAATCTGCTTGGAGACGCCGTTTTGCTGCTTGTCCGCCGAAATCACGCCATAGCGCGCGAGCGCTTCATTCCACCGCTCGGGCCCCGTACGCTCTCAACAGTTCGTCGACTTCGGCGTACCCCGACGGATACGCGACCCCGCGAACCGTGGCTCCCGCCTTTAGCAGCGCCTCCACGGACTCGGGCGTGCGTCTGCCCTTCCAGTACGAATCCACGCATGCCCTCACCGCCAGCGCCAAGGCCGTCCGTCCCTTTCCGTCGAGTACATTCGCCGATGCGCCGCGCGCAATAAGCAACTTGACCGTCGAAGACCACGCGCGCCACGCCGCCGAGTGCAAAGCCGTGCTGTTCTTTGCTACATCGAAATAGAAATCACCATCTTCGGTGACCGCGTTCACCTCAACACCCAGATCAAGGAGTTGCCCAAGGCCAGCCGTATTCCCGACGCCCGCAAACTCCACAAGCAGCTGACCTCCTTGCGCCACCAATTCGCGCGCCAGTTCGGGTTCGTGCTCCGCGATCGCCTTCACCTTCGCCGAATCATGTCTCGCGCAAGCGGCGATCAATCGTTCCACTCCTTCGAGCTCGATGGGGATGCCTCGACGCTCGATCAATTCCAGCACGTCGCCACGCCCTCTTCGCGCCGCCATGGCCACCCCCGACATCGCGGGACCAGCGGTTCGCCGAGTGTCCGGCCGTTCCGCAACGAGCGTGGGGTCCGCGCCATGTTCCAGCAGCACTTCAAAAATGTCCGAGCTATTGTCGCGAAGCACCGCGTGGTGAAACGCCGTCCGCCCCCATCGCGTCGCTCGATTCGGATCAGCCCCGTGTTCCAACAGCCATTGGATTCCCTCGTAGTCGTGCCAATCGGTCTTGCGCAGCAGCAGCGTCGTCATGCTTTCCGCATTCAACTTCCCGCTGTCCACCAGAATCTTCATCACCGTGTTGTCGTACGTTTCCACCACGTGGTAAGGAGTCTCTCCGTCGTTCGGATCAGCGCCACGCTCGAGGAGCAGCCGCGTCAACTGCGGATGCTGCGCGATTCCCGCAGCTCCATAGATGGCGCTCTCCCACTCAGGATGCGGCTCATGATCCACCTCCATCCACCCAGTATTGGCACTCGCGCCGGCATCCAGCAGCGCCTTGGCCGCCGCGACAAAACCGTCCGACCGCGCGCGATCGAGCCGCAAGTACCTTGCAAAACACAAGTGCGTCAATGCATCCCAACCATACGGGCCGCCCTTCGCCGCCGCATGGCGCGCATCGTGCGCCAGAAAGCGCCGCACGGCCGCCGCGTCGCCGAGAATCGCCGCGGTGTGAATGTCGGAGTTCCGGACCTCGGGGTGCGCCGCCAGAATCGCCGCCGCGCGCTCCAACGTCCCCGACGAGTGCAGGGCGTCGCGGGGCACACACGCCGCCACGATGAACGCCGCGACGGGATCGCCGACAGCAGCCGCAAAGCTGGCTTGCTCGAGCGATTCGACATGCCTTGCGAACTTCGTCCAGCTCTCGAATCCATGCTCGCGCGCCATCACGAATTGCGCGTCGGCAAGCGCAAATCTAGTGCCGGCGATTTCATCCTCCGGTAAGTCTCTAAAACGAGGATGATGCTTCTTGACTCGCTGAACGACTTCGGAATGAGCCACTTGGGAATCAAGGGAATTGCGGCGGGATGGTGCGGATCGAAAGACTTTGACCAGCTCTTTCGCTTGTTTCCTGTACTGCTCGAGGCTCGGATGAGCCGCGAGCGGCTTGGCATGCATAGGCGACCTTCCTTTTAAATGCGCCTGGAGTCCGCCCGAATCAGGCTGAAAGAAGGTTCGTAACCTTGCTTGAAAACTGAAGGTGGGCACGGCCCTTTCCGCGGACTGGATGCGCCCTTCGCGCTGTCCCATAATTTAACGCCGTCCGCCAGACACGTCAATCCCGGCCCTAGCGCTAGCAGGCACGCTGGCCTGTGCCGTTTTCAGGAGTGCTCGCGACAATCCGCCCGGCCGAGAGCGATTGTTCCTAAACATGCGATAGAGAAACAAAAAAGGCGCCCTCGGCAGAGGTCGCCCTTTAAAAACCAACTTCTATGCGCGGACTCGAAAAACCGCAGTTAAGCCTTCTTCTCTTCCGCAGGCTTCTCGACAGGAGCGGTCGCCTGTGGCGGCGGCGCCGTCGACTGCGATTGTGCCGCTCCAGTCATACCTTCCTTGAAACCGCGCACGCCTTCTCCCAGGCCGCGCATCAATTCAGGAATCTTGCGTCCCCCGAAAAGTACGAGTATGACGATGGCAACAATCAGCAAATGCATTGGGCTGTCCCACATCGGGCACCTACCTTTCACTCCGGGTTCAACAAACCCGGCCGCCGGGGCTACGCACTACAATACATCTAAAGTATAACACGCTCATCCCCGGCCCGCCGCGTCACGCGTTCCCGGTCGAGGTATTCCAGCAATGGAATAGCATACTTGCGCGTGATGCCGGTCAAGTCCTTGAAAATCGGCACGGATATTCGCTCCCCTTTCGCCTTCTTATGTGCAGCCAGCCGCTCCTTCAGGCTGGCCAGCGCATCGCAGTGAAAAATGAGGTCGGGGCTCACGCGGACAAGATTCTTCTCTCGCAACAAGATTTGCAGCAGCTTCTCCGCGCGCTTCGCTTCTACAGAGAGCTTCGCCAACACCTCTCTAACGGATGGCACCGCCAACCCGGCCTGCGCGAACGCTTTTTCAATTTCTCCTTTGGCCTGCGCTTCTTCCGGCTGCAGTGCAATCTGCGATCCTGCGCGCTTCACGAGCTCGCCTTGCACATCCAATTTTTTCTCTCCCGCCAATTCTTCGAGCGCCGCGCGAAACGTCTCCGCTCGCACGCGCCTTCCCAGGTTCGCGCGCAGATCTTCCCGCGCAATACCTGGCGACAGCGGATTCTCCTTGTGAAACCGTTCAACCCGATCAACGATTCTCCGGCGCGCCTCGTCGAATGCCTTTCTCCCCAACAGCATCAAAGGCTCCGGTGAAACGATTTTGACGCTAACCGCGACGGCCAGCTTTTCGGCGGCTTCCCGAATCTCGTTTTCGAACCAGCCGGTCCGCGCGACGATCTCTCGAAACTCCAATCCCAGCAACGCGCGCTCTGTCATGGCGCCGAGGATCTCTTCTGGTCTCCCGCTTTCCAGGGTTTCCAGATACCCCGCGCGTCCGGTGTCTCGCATCATCGGCCTACGCGCCAGCGGATCGAGAACCACGCCTCCGCCAATCGTGATTACCGGCGAAAATTGCCGCACGATGAACCGGTCGCCGGGCAGCAGCAAGACATCATCCTGGAGCCGCAAGTGGCCGAGCGCCGTGTGCCCCGGCGAAAGCACGCTTTGCCCATACCACAAAATCTCGGCGATGGTCTCCGCCGTTCCTCCATGAAAATGCACCCGCGCGCGATGCTTCAACTTTCCCGCGGAGGGCAGCAGCGTGAGCCGCACATCCATCCTGCGGGTGGTGCGAAAATGTCCCGGCGCGGCCAGCGTCATCCCGCGTTTCACCGCGTGGTGATCGATTCCCGCAAGATTCACTGCCGTCCGTTGCCCCGCGAGGGCCCGCTCAACGGATTTCCCGCCGGACTGGACTCCTCGCACGCGCAGCCGCTGGCCTCCCGGGAACAGCTCGACTTCATCTTTCGCGCCAACGCTTCCCGAAATCAGTGTTCCGGTCACTACCGTTCCAAAACCCTTCATCGCAAAGGCCCGGTCTATGGGCAGCCGGAAATATCGCGCGGCATCCTTTCCCGGAATTTCGGTCGCGACGCTATGCAGCGCCTTCTTCAACTCCGCGAGCCCGGCTCCCGTCTTCGCGCTCACGGGAACAATCTGCGCCTGCTCCAAAAACGAGCCGCGAAGATACTCTTCGACCTCCAGACGCACCAGTCCGAGCATGTCCGAATCCACCAAATCGCTCTTCGTCAGCGCCACAATGCCACGCTTAACGCCGAGGAGCCTGCAAATATCGAAGTGCTCCCGCGTCTGGGGCTGGATCGATTCATCCGCAGCGATCACCAGCAACACCAGATCGATTCCCGCCGCTCCCGCCAGCATGTTGCTCACAAAGCGCTCGTGACCTGGCACATCTACAAGACCGAATCTCACGCCATTTTCTTCCAGGAAAGCAAAGCCAAGATCAATGGTAATCCCTCGCCGCTTCTCCTCCGCGAGTCTGTCCGGATGCGTCCCCGTCAGCGCTTCGACCAACGCGGACTTTCCGTGATCAATGTGACCAGCGGTTCCGACAATTACACTTTTGCTCTGGATGGACATGGAGAGTTGCAATTCGTCGCGGGAGGGGCACGGCATGCCGTGCCCCTCCCGCGAGTTCTGAATCAGACAAATCAACCTGGCGCTTCTGATGCTACTGGAGAGAGGAAGGAAGGGTCAAACTTCGGGAATCGGCAGAGGTGATCGGTAAGAGGGAAAAACGTCGCTCTACTTCGCTAGAGCGATTTCGTCAACGATGGCTTGGGCAGCGGCCCGAGGATCTTCCGCGGTTAGGATGGGCCGGCCGACGACGATGAAGTCCGCACCGGCTTTAATTGCTTCCGTCGGAGTTGCGGTGCGCGCCTGGTCATCGTGTTTTGTCGCGCCCTCTTTGTCCTTGGGGCGCACACCCGGCGTGACAATCAAGAATTCCCGGCCGCAGGCTTTGCGAATGGCCCGCGCTTCCTGCACCGACGCCACCACTCCGTCTACGCCGGATTTCTTCGCTAGCTGCGCCAGTTTCACCACACGCACTTTTGGCTCGCTGCCGATTCCGACTTCTTTCATCGCCCTGTGGTCCATGCTCGTTAAAAGAGTCACAGCCAGCAAGCGCGGCCGGTCGGCACCCATGGGCACGCCGGCGCTAATCGCTTGAACCGCAGCCTCGAGCATGGCTCGGCCGCCGAGCGCGTGGACGTTGACGAGCTGCACGCCGGTCATGGCCGCGGCGGAAAGCACGGCTCCGGCGACGGTGTTGGGTATGTCGTGGAACTTCAGGTCCAGGAAGATGCCCGGGCCCAGTGCGGCAATGTCTTTGACGGCCGCAGGTCCGGCAGCCGTAAATAGCTGGTTGCCGATCTTGAACATGCCCACCAGATCGCAGATCTGTTTTGCGAATTTTGCGGCAGAGGATAGCGAATCAAAATCCAGCGCCACGATCAAGCTGCTGCGAGGATGGGCGTCGAAGCTCAAGGTCATGTGCGACCCCGACTTCGGCGGGGTCAGTGCTTCTGTGGCAATTCCATCAATTCGAGGCGAACCTGGTTCACGCCCGAATGGATCAGCCCAATCTTTCGGGCTACGCGATAGGATACATCAATTTCGCGTCCTTCTTGGTAGGGACCTCGGTCATTGATGCGTACTAGTTCAAACTTCCCGTTCCGGGGATTAACCACCCGGACGATGGACCCGAACGGCAGGTTGGGGTGCGCGGCCGTCAGGGCTTCGCAGTCGAAGCGCTCCCCGTTGGCAGTTTTCTTCCCGTTAAATCCCGGTCCATACCAACTGGCATTGCCAACCCAAGTCTTCACCGGCTTAACCGGTGAGCTCAAGTGCGCTACGAGTGGAGCATCCATTACGGGTACAATCAGGAACATCAGGAGCACCCAACGGAAGGCGGCCCAGAAAACAAACAGTGGTCGTCTCATAGTGTGTTCTTTGTGCTACTCATATCCCAAAAAGTGTATCAAGAAATAGTGGTTATGTCAACCAAAATCTGCGGATATTTTTCGCCTTATGTCATTGATAGTAAACGTTTTAGATACGAAAAGAGCCTTCTCCAGCCCGGCCACGAGTCGCTGACTGACCGTAGGGTCAGTAAAGCTGGCCGTGCCTACCTGTACGGCAGTCGCGCCTACTGCCAGATATTGAAGTACGTCCGCAACCGTTTCTATACCGCCAACACCTAAGATTGGTGTCTTTACCGCCCGAGACGTTTCCCAAACCAAGCGCAGGGTGATGGGTTTGATCGCCGGGCCGGATAGTCCTCCGGTCTGGTTCCCCAGGCAGGACTTGCCGGTCCAGGGATCGACGGCCATGGCTGGATAGGTGTTCGCCACGGTAAGTGCATTGGCCCCTGCGGCCTCTGCCGCCCGGGCCATAAGCCCAATGTCTGCGACCATCGGCGAGAGCTTCACCCAGAGCGGCCTCTTGGCGGCGGCCTTCCGCGCCGCTCCTACAACCTCGGCGACCAGGGCTGGATCGCCAGCAAACTGCATGCCCCCCTTCTTGACGTTGGGACAGGAAATGTTGAGCTCATAAGCAGCCAGCCCCTCGGCGTCTTCGAGGATATGGATGACCTCGAGGTAGTCTTCTACACAGTAGCCGAAGACATTGGCGATGATAGCCGTATCGTACTTTCTCAGTACCGGGAGTTTTTCCGCGACGAAGGCCCGAACTCCGATGTTTTGGAGCCCAACCGCGTTTAGCATCCCCGAGGGGGTCTCAGAAAGCCGGGGCGCGGGGGCGCCCTCCATGGGTTCGCGGGAGAGGCCTTTGACAACCAGACCGCCGAGGCGGTTCAGGTCAACCAGATGGGCAAACTCGACGCCGTAACCGAAAGTTCCGCTGGCTGCGAGAATGGGATTCCGCAGGCGCACCGCACCCACATGCACGGTCAGGTCAACAGCCACCGCGGAGGTCACTTCGGGCGAAAGAATAGCATGAACCTCGAAGGGCGGGCCATTCTTCCCGCGGGTGGTTTGTCCCGAGCGGAGTAGGCCCGTGCCCCCCGCAGCAAATGTTTAGTTTTCCTTTGGCTTGCCTTGCGCGGACGTCCTCCCGGCAAGCGCTTCACCCAGCACATGTCCATCTCGCGGCGCCAGGGTAATTCCACAGAGCGAAGCGAGTGTCGGCGCGATGTCCGCAGGCGTGACGGTGCGGTGATATTCACCCGGTCGAATGCCAAATCCCATCAACAAAACTGGCACATGTTGATCGTAGTAGTAAGGTGTACCGTGTCCCGTGCCGTAGGAGCGCGTTTTTCCAGTTGGCGTTCCATCCATCAACCAGTAGGGCTTTGGCACCACAAAGAGATCTCCGCTGCGGCCGGGCCAATAACTGTCTGCCATCGCTCGGAGCAACGGACTATAGGTGGCGGGACGGTCGGCCAGCTGTTCGGCCCGAAAAACCTCCGCAACGCCCGGCGCGCTCTTGATGCCGTCCAGCACGGCGTTCATGGCAGCTGCGTCGCCCCTCAACTTATCGTATACACCCGGCGCAAAATAAATGTCGCTACCTGTGATTCGCGCTACTGCGGGCTTCGGGAAATCGAAAGGCGCGAGCGCTTTTTCGATCTTTTCCTGCACCACAGGCAAGGGCAAGACTCCGGCATCAGCGCCGGTTTTTTGCATGTCTTCGGGCACCGGCGCGACACCGTGGTCGGCGGTGAACGCCACCACGTAATTTCCGCGCCCCACTTTTTTGTCCAGGCTCCGGAACAGTTCGCCGAGGTCCTGATCCAGCCGCACCAAGACGTCCTGGATTTCCCGGCTCCGCGGCCCGAAAGCGTGCCCTACATAATCGACGGTCGAGTAGCTCACACCCAGAAAATCCACGCCGCCGCCTTTGCCCAGGCCTAGGGAGCCCACCGCGCTTTCCGCAAGCTGCGTCAGGTAGGTGTCGGCAAACGGGCTGGTCGTCCATTGCCCGAAAAACGCCTCGTCGGGCTCATGGCTCCCGGCTTCTCCTTGCAGTGGATGCGGAAAAGCGAGTTCCCATCCTTGCGGCGGCACAGCGCCGGTGGCTTTTTCGTCGTACCAGTAGGCGCTTTCCGGGAGCGACAACGTCCAGGACTTTCCGTAGTCCGCCTTCACGGGATGCGCGCTTAGATAGGCCTCGATAAAAGGCATCGGGCCGTAAACGCTCGAGGTCGCCCATCCGCCGTCCTCAAACCATGTAGCGGCGTCGGCCTTGTGTCCGGCCATAGTGATGGCCGCGCGCGCCTTGAGAGAAAACGTCACTATCCTCGTGGCACTGCCGGTTTGGAATTTCAGCTCTTCAGCAAACGCTGGAACCTGCATTCGCCAAGCGGAATCTCCGCCCTTCGGGCTGGCACCTGGGTAACCTGTATTTTTGACGTGGGGATCCGCAGTGCACGTCACCATTTTCTGCGTGTCGCGGTCCCACCAGGCGTTGGCCACCATTCCATGCGTCCGAGGTAGCGCGCCTGTAGAAATCGTTGCGTGTCCTACGCATGTTTCCGTCGCGGCATAGGGATAGGCGGCGTCGCGGAACCACGCGCCTTGCTCTACAAGCCGCTTCAATCCGCCAGTCCACTGCCCGCGAAATTTGTCCACATAGTCCGCGCGCATCTGGTCCACCACCAGCAGGACCACTAGTTTCGGGCGCGCCGGCTCCGGCCGAACCGCTGCCCGACTCCCTCCCGCGCGCGGTTTCGCCTTATTCAGAGGTATGGCGACTTGGCCCGGCGCGGCCAGGGCGCAGATGGCGATCCACAACGCCACTTCCACCAGAACTTTTCTAGAGCTTTTACTAACACCGTAGCCGCGCAACATAGGCACCCCTTCCATAAATTCGCCGACGCAGTTTAGCACGCGCCATCGGGGACCCTACGGGAAGCGGTCAGCGGCTTCGCCGGGCCGCCAGCCACCTGCGGTACAGTTTTCGGCCACCGGGCGACCGACCAGGGCGAGCGACCCGTCTGTGTGTCCCACCTCGATGCCCTGAGAGGCTTGTGCTAGGATTACCCGACCATGCGCATCGTCGAAAAAGCCCAATTGATGTCCGCCCCGGAGATCGACCGCACGCTGCAACGCCTGGCCCATCAAATTGTCGAGAAGAGCGGAGGCACCAAGCATCTTGCGCTGATCGGCATACGGCGCCGAGGCGTGCCCTTGGCGCAGCGCATCTCCCAAGCCATGCGCGGTATCGACGGCGTCGACGTCCCCGTCGGCACACTGGACATTACGCTTTATCGCGACGACCTTTCCAAAGTTGCGCCGCAAGCCGTCTTACAGTCTTCCGACATTACGTTTGGCGTCGACGGGATGGACCTGGTCCTGGTTGACGACGTCCTTTACACCGGCCGCACCATCCGGGCGGCCATGAACGGCCTGTTCGATCTCGGGCGACCTCAGCGCGTTTCCCTGTGCGTGCTCATCGACCGCGGCCATCGCGAAATGCCCATTGAAGCGCAATTCGTCGGCCGCACCGTGCAGACCAGTGAGACGGAAATCATCGAAGTGCGTCTGCGAGAAATTGACAATGAAGAGCGCGTCGTTCTCGTCGACCGTCAGGAGCCGTAGTTGAATAAGGATTTTTGGGTATCTCGTCAAAGAGTGCAAATGTGACGTATCGCTTCCGTGACCTTCTGGCTCTCGAACCGCTCTCCGCGGACGAACTGATCTTTCTTCTCGACCAGAGCAGGCCCTTTCAGGCCATCCAGCGCAATCCGCTGAAAAAACTCGCCACTCTTCGCGGCAAAACCGTCGCTCTAGCGTTCTTTGAAAACTCCACCCGCACACGCATCAGTTTCGGCACGGCCGCTTCGCGTCTTGGCGCGGACACCATGAACCTCCAAGCGGAATCTTCCAGCCTGAAAAAGGGCGAATCCCTTCTCGATACCGTCCACACGCTCAATGCCATGAAGCCGGATTGCCTGGTCATGCGCCACGCAGCTTCCGGCGCTGCGGACTTTGTCGCGCGTCATCTCGATATTCCCGTCATCAACGCGGGCGACGGCACTCACGAGCATCCTTCGCAAGGCTTGCTGGATGCCCTCACCATCCGCGACCGCAAGGGCTCTCTGGCAAATTTGCATGTCACCATTCTCGGCGACATTGCTCATAGCCGTGTGGCCCGCTCCAACATTCACCTTCTGTCGAAATTCGGTTGCCGCTTCACCCTTTGCGGACCGGCCATGTGGGTTCCGCGCGAACTGGAAAGCATTGGCCCGCCCGGCGCTTCGATTCGCCGCGTCTTCCGCATCGAGGAAGCTCTCGAAGATGCCGACGTGGTGCTCGTTCTCCGTGTGCAAACCGAGCGCCTTCACGAACCCGCGCTTCCCGCCAGAGACTACATTCTTCTCTATCAGCTCAGCGCCGAGCGCCTGCGCCTCGCCAAGTCCGACGCCATCATTCTCCATCCCGGCCCGATGAATCGCGGCGTGGAGATCACTCCGGAAGTCGCCGACGGTCCGCAGTCCTGCGTCCTCGAGCAAGTCACCAATGGGATCGCTGTGCGCATGGCGCTGTTGTTCTTGCTTCTTGTGGGCGGCTCGGAAGAAGAGGCCCATCCCGCGGCCGAAATGCAGGAGCCCGGGGAACGGCCTTCCACCGATGCAAAAAAGGATCCCTCGCATGCTGCTCGTTAAGAACGGCCGGGTCATCGACCCGGCCACCGAGACCGACGCTCCGCGCGACGTTCTTCTCGACGGCGACAAAATCGCGGAACTCGCACAACCTGGAGGAATCCCGCAAGACCACTCCACGGAAATCTTCGACGCCACCGGTCTCATCGTCGCGCCCGGTTTCATCGACCTTCACGCGCACCTCCGCGAGCCCGGCCAGGAATCCTCAGAAACCATCGAGACTGGCACGCGCGCCGCAGCCCGCGGCGGTTTCACCGCCGTCTGCTGCATGCCGAACACCAAGCCCGTCAACGATAACGCCAGCGTCACCCGCTTCATTCTCGATCGCGCCAAATCCACGGCTAGCGTCCGCGTCTGGCCCATCGGCGCCGCAAGCGTCGGCAGCAAAGGCGAAGCCATTGCGGAAATCGCCGCCATGAAGCAAGCCGGAATCGTCGCGGTGTCCGACGACGGAAAGCCTATCGCCACGGCAAAACTCGCCCGCCAGGTGATGGACTATTGCCGCTCGCAGGATCTCCTGGTCATCGAACATTCCGAAGATGTTTCGCTAGCGGCCGGCGCCGTTATGCGCGAAGGCGTCGCTTCCACCCGCCTGGGCTTGCCCGGAATGCCCGCCGCCGCCGAATCGGTTTGCGTGGCGCGCGATGTTCAGCTCGCCGAACTCACCGGCGCGCGTCTGCATGTCGCGCACCTTTCCGCCAAGGCTTCGCTCGAGCAAGTCCGCTGGGCCAAGCAGCGCGGTCTCCGCGTCACCTGCGAAGTCACGCCGCACCACTTCACTTTGATCGATGAGGATGTCCGGTACGACTCGCGCTACAAAATGAATCCCCCGCTAGCCGCCAGCGAAGACCGCGAAGCACTGATCGTGGGTCTTGCCGACGGCACCGTAGACGCCATCGCCACGGATCACGCGCCTCACGAAGCGGCCCTCAAAGACGTGGAGTTCGACCGCGCCCCCTTCGGCATCCTCGGCTTTGAAACCGCGCTCGCCATTTCTCTCGAACAGCTGGTGCACACGGGCCGCCTTTCGCTCGCGCGCATGGTGGCTCTGTTCACCACCGGACCTGCGCGCGTCCTGGGCATCGAACGCAAAATCACAGCCGGCCAACCCGCTGACCTCACGATTTTTTCTGCCACCCGCCAATGGACCTACGACGTAAAGCAATCCCCCAGCAAATCCCGCAACTCTCCCTTCGACGCCCGGGCCTTCCAAGGCGCACCAATGGCCACCATCGTCGCCGGGCGCATCATTTATAAAATGTAGGTGCCTGGCTTTAGTCCGGCCGTTCGTGGCTCGACGAGCGCAGCAGGGGCTCTCTCTGCTGCAGCATTCTCAAAACCCAGATTCCCGCAGTGCCCGCGGCCAAGTGCTTCAGTGTGTGGCCGCTGGTCGTATGCCGGTCAAGCGAAAAAATCGGCCGATCGGCACTTTCGAAGATTTTCGCAAGAACGTAGAAACCAAAAACCATCGCAAAATCGGAACCACGCGTGTAACGCGGCGGCAGCAAAAGCAAAACGGGCAGAATCAACACTGCGTATACCTGCACCGCCGCGTAGAAGCGCAGATCTCCAGCCCCTCGCGCTTCGCTGTACCACCACAGAATCACGCTCCCCGCGCCGATCGACAACAATACGGGAAGCAAAGAGAAGCCGGCTGAAACGCTCATTCTTTCCGAAATCATTGCCGACACCAAGCCCATGAAGGCCAGAGTCATGGGCAGGCGGTCCCACACTAATCGGGCGTTGTCGGGAGCGAGATGGTAGTAACCCGACCCCAATGCCGTAAGGAACAGGCCCAGGAAAACAAAGACGTATGCCCATCGCTCGCGTGGATCGATAAACCGCTGGTGGCCGCGTGGCGCGAACAGAAAAAGCAATCCCCAGGCGCCGCTCACAGCGAACAGCAGGTTGGAAGCGACGTCTCCGAAGTTCGGTATTCCCAGCAACGCCCGGCGATCGGCGAAGTCATGATAAGACTGTGACTGGGGGATGCGAGGCGCCAGCACGGCAGCCGTCGCGACGGCCACGGTAAAGCCGACCAAGACCCACACGCCCGTTCGCCGCGAAATCAAGTTGGCCTCGCTGTAAACCGCGTAACCTCGGCTAGCTGCCAGAGCCTGAAGTTTAATGAATTCCTAACAAACCCCTCAGGATTTTCTTGGGTCTTCGCTCCTACTCTGCTGCTTGTGCGGGAAGCCCTTGGGCCCCCGCGCAGAGCGAGCGAACCATGTCAGCCACATTATTTCTGGCGTTTTGCATTCTTGGATGCGACTTTCTTTTGTATGTCTTGTTCCAATGGACCTACGGGGAAAGACGCAGGGGACTCTCCCGCAGGTCGAAGGCCCCCAAGACGGCGATAAATCAGCCGGACCCTCGGCCGTTTTTGGTTGCTGCGCGCCGGAGCGCCATGGGAGGAGTGGAGCGCCTAGAGAGTGTCGACAAGCGAATCGCTCGAGAAGAGAACAGCGGTCCCGGCCCACGCCGGGACGTACCGGCTTACCGGAGCGTGGCGGCGTCTTTCGCACAAGCCAAGCGTTGACAAGCCTTGTTTCACCCGGCTGCGAGGGGCCCCAGCCAAAACTCACCTATGCTTCACACCGCTCTTTTGGCGCCCGCAGGGAACGCCATCCACGCCGCCAAAGCTGCCAGCTTTTCTTCCGCTCTCCAGGAGCCTTCATGCAGCTGGCCCAAACCGGCGACGATCCGTTTTGTGTCTATCGGCGATTTGCTAAGCGCCGCCGACGCTGTTATGTAAGCGGTCTTCTCCAAAAGCATCTGGCACGGAATTTCTTGCGCGCATAGCGCATCTCGCAGCACGGTTCGAAACAACTGACCTTCCAGTCCATGCGCACGAATGTGCTCGTTATGTAGAGTCGTGGGGTCCACCAGGCTGCCGACCACGAGCCCGGCTCCCACGACGGCATGGCCTTCGTGGCTGGCTTGCCTCAGAAGTTCATGGACAGACTTCTTCGCTGCGCCGGCCACAATTCGTGCCAGTTTTTTCCTCAGCGTCTTTCCTTCCTTCTCTGGCAGTTCAAGAGCGGCATGACAGGGCTGCTTTGATTGCGGAATCCTCGGATCGGAAAGTAGAACCGCCTGGCACTTAACCAGTTTGGGAGCGTTCCGAGGGCCAACGAGCAATACCGCCATCGCCCAGCCCGACTTCACGCGAAAACCAAGCGTCGCAGGGATCGGTTTCGGGATTCGCTCCAAGGCTTTCGCTCTCTGTCAAAACTCTTTAAAGAAGGCAATACGGCCCGGAGCGGCATGCACCACGGGTAACGGCCTTTAGTGGGCCGCAGGTTCCGCCGCTGGATGCAATCCATGCTGCGGCACTTCATGGATGCCGCGTGCAGGAGGCTCGATCCTCTGCCGGTAAAAATGATCGAGCGGCAACCGGCCTTTCCCGACAGGATAAGCCTTCTCAATCGCTTTCGTCGCGTACGCTTTGGCGAGCGTAGCCGCTTCCAGCAGCCCGCGGCCTACTGCCAGGTGCGCCGCCAGCGCGGACGCAAAGGTGCAGCCGGTTCCGTGCAACAGCTCTTCGTTGGCGCGCTCACCGGGAAGCGCCACCAGCTCCGTGCCGTCGAAAAGGACATCCGTTGGCCGCCCCATGTGGCCACCCTTGACGATCACCGCGCGCGCGCCCATCTCGACGATCTTTCGCGCCGCCGCACCCATGTCGGCTACGTCTTTGATGGTCATCCCGGTCAGGATCTCAGCTTCAGGCACGTTCGGCGTAATCACGCTGGCGCGCTTCAGCAGCTCCGTTCCAAGAAACTTAACCCCGGCGGCATCGAGCAACTCCGTCCCGCTCGATGATTTCATCACCGGATCGTGTACCACGTGCGCAAATGTGTGCGCATCCAGGAATTCCGCCACGGTCAGGGCATTCCCGCGGTTGCCCAGCATCCCGATTTTCACTGCCGCGATGTTGCAATCCTCCGCCAGCACGTCGAGCTGCGCCTTCAGCGTCGTGCTAGGAATGTTGTGCACGTCGTCCACGCCTTGGGTGTTCTGCACCGTCAGCGAAGTGATGGCCGCCACGCCATAGCACCCCAGCGCCGCAAAGGTCTTCAAGTCCGCTGCCGTCCCCGCGCCGCACGACGGATCAAATCCAGAAATGGTCAACAGAATCGGCGGCGCAATATGTCCATGTCCGTTCGTGCTCATTTTTCGTGCTCCGCAGCACCCTCGAAGAAAATTGCCGGTCGCGCCACCCGGACGCACCGGCAGTTGCGAATGTACGCGTCTCGCTTGTGCCATGCAAGAAAAAATTTGCTGACCTCCCGGCGCTGTGTGAGAATCCCGGGCGTTGATCGTCCAACCCTGGTCCGGCCACCGATTCCAAAGAAGGAGCCGTCTGGAAATGAGACCTCTCTTGATCGCGTTTCTCTCTCTATTTGTGGTGGTGATCCCACTTTCCAAAGCCCAGACAAGGGCCGACGAGGAAGCCGTGCGCAAACTGCCTGAGGCTTTCAGCGACGCTTGGGCCAAACACGACGGCCATGAATTGGCAAAAATGATGGCGGGCGACGTCGATTTCGTGACTGTCGCCACGACCTATCTGCACGGTCGGTCCGACTTTGAAAAATTCCATGTGCGTTTGCTGAGCGGGCGCTTTAAGGACTCAACGATTACGCCACTCGAGACAACCATGCGTTTCCTGCGCCCGGATATGGCCGTTGTCCATTGGAGTTGGAAGATTGCGGGGGATCGAAATGCAGATGCAACGCTGCGCCAACCTCGCTACGGCATGATGACCTTGGTCGCGGAAAAGCAGGGCGGCAATTGGCTGGTCATCGTCGGCCAGAACACCAATGCCATTCTCGGTATACCGCCCGAACTCCAAGGCATCAAGACTCCGATCGCGATCCCCGGCACGGCCCCAGAGCCGCAATGATCGGTTGCGGATGATTCCTCTTACGGGAACAGCCCGCGCACCAGGGTGGCTTCCGCGACGCGGCCAACCGCCAGAATCATAGCGCCAGCCCGCGGCGGTACGTGATGCTTCCGCATGGTCTCCACCATTTCGTGGAACGCCCGCACCATGCTCTTCTGCAGCCGCGCGTTTACTTCCTCGGCGCCCCACATGAGCCCTTCCATATTCTGCACCCACTCGAAGTAGCTCACGGTTACCCCGCCCGCGTTCGCGAGAATGTCCGGCAACACGGTAATCCCGCGCCGCGCCAGAATCTCATCCGCATGCGGCGTTGTCGGCCCGTTGGCGGCTTCGGCCACGATGCGCGCCTTAATCGCTTCCGCATTGTGCAGGGTAATCACGTTCTCGAGAGCTGCGGGTATCAGGATGTCGCACTTCATCGTCAGCAGGTCGTCGTTGGTCATGCGCGACGCGCCGGGCATCCCCACCACCGTTCCCGACCGCTCCTTGTATCGAATCGCTTTGATCGGATCGATCCCGCGCGAATTCGTCACTCCGCCCCGGGTGTCGCTCAACGCGACAATCTTCGCCTTTTTCTCCGCAAACAACCGCGCCGCCGTCGCGCCGGCGTTGCCAAATCCCTGGATCGCCACCGTCGCGCCGCGCAGCGAAATCTTCTTCAGCTTGCAGGCTTCTTCCACCACAAACAGCAACCCGCGCGCCGTGGCCTCGCTTCGTCCCTCCGACCCGCCGATCGACACCGGCTTCCCGGTCACTACGCCATGCACGGAATGCCCCACGGTCATCGAGTACGTGTCCATGATCCAGGCCATCGTCTGCGCGTCCGTGTAAATGTCCGGGGCCGGGATGTCCATGGTCGGCCCGATGATCGGCAAAATCTCGCTGGCATACCGCCGCGTCATGCGCTCCAGCTCGGTCTTCGACATACGCTTGGGGTCGCAAATCACTCCGCCCTTGGCCCCGCCGAACGGCACGTTCAGCATGGCGGTCTTCCACGTCATCCACGCCGCCAGGGCCTTAACTTCATCCAGCGTCACGTTCGGGTGATAGCGGATACCGCCTTTGCCCGGACCGCGCGAAATATTGTGTTGGACGCGAAACCCGGTATGGACTTTCACCTGCCCGTTGTCCATCTTCGTGGGTATGGAAACTTCCAGTACGCGCTTCGGCGTCCGCAGAATCTGCCGCAGCCCGGCTTCCAGCTTCAAAAACTCCGCCGCCATATCAAATTGAATTTGCGCGATGCGAAACGGATTCAAGTCCTCGCGCGGAGCGATGCGCGGCACCATCGGCGGTGCGCCAATCTGTCTGAGCGGCCCTGTGGGCTTTACGACCGTGGCCATCTGCTTCGGTCCTTTCCTCTACGCGTCTAGTCTCGACTTCTCCATCTATTAAAGATTAAAAAGTTTTCAGCTACCCGGAGCTTCGAATCCACGCACTTATCCGTTTGCGGCCATCCGCTGTCGACCGTTCACATGCTTGTCGCGGCAAGCCAACGAGCAAAAGTGCAGCAACTCCCCGCTTTCCCGCAGCGATACCGCCAGTGCTTCCGCCACGTGCAGGCCACACACCGGATCGCGCACCAATCGCCGCGCCGCAGCTCCATGCCATGTGTCGCCCGACGGCGACGCAATTCCAGCGCCAGCCGCACGCTGCTCTGTCTGCGCCCCCCGCGAGATCCACGCCAACAGCTGGCGCAGCAGCGCCACGCCCCACGACACGATCAGCAACCAAAACAAAAACTTCATCATGCGTGCCAAAAAGTTCATCGATTCTTCTGGTTTCCGGAACCCCACCAATTCCTTTGGAACCGTAAATCCCCGTGGGTCTATTAGATTGGTCTGCACTAGGTCCCTGTGGCGAGTGTATGCAAGGCCAAAAGGCGGAGTCAAACGAAAACACTTACTTTCAATAGCTTGCGCGGCGTAAAAGCCCTTTGCATTTTGGCAAAATCGCTCTTAATTGCCATCTAACTTCTATATTATCAATAGATTACAGCAGAACAACCAGCAATTTGCCGGGCTCGGGCGTCTACCCCTTGGCACCCGTCGGAATCTTGGCAATCCCCATATACGGTTGCAAAACTTCCGGCACCACAATGGACCCGTCCGCCTGCTGATAATTCTCCACCACCGCGATCCACGTCCGCCCCACAGCCAGCCCCGACCCGTTCAGCGTGTGCACAAAATCGCTTTTCCCGCCGCCCTTGGGCTTAAAGCGAATCCCCGCGCGCCGCGCCTGGAATGCCTCGCAATTCGAGCAGGAGGAAATCTCGCGAAACTCTCCGCTCGACGGCAGCCACACCTCAATGTCGTACGTTTTCGCCGACGCAAATCCCATATCGCCGGTGCAAAGCAGCATCGTCCGGTAGTGCAACCCAAGCTTTTCGAGAACCGTCTGGGCATTCGCCAATAAAGCCTCGTGCTCCTCGTAACTCTTCTCCGGATGCGTAAACTTAAACAGCTCCACCTTCTGAAATTGATGCTGCCGCAGTATCCCGCGGGTATCTTTTCCCGCCGCCCCGGCCTCCGACCGGAAGCACGCCGTCCACGCCGTCACGCAAATCGGCAGTTTTTCCTCCGCAATGGTCTCGTCGCGGTGCAGATTGTGCAGTTCCACTTCCGACGTCGGCGTCAACCAAAAATCCGTATTCTCAATGCGAAACAGATCCGCCGCAAATTTCGGCAATTGCCCGGCTCCCATCAAAGAAGCCGTATTCACCAAAAACGGCGGCAAGATCTCCAAGTAGCCGTGTTCGCGCGTATGCACATCCAGAAAAAAATTCGCCAAAGCCCGCTCCAGCCGCGCCCCCCAACCCTTATAAACCGCAAACCGCGCCCCGGTTATCTTCGTGGCCGCCGCCAAATCCAAAATCCCCGCCCGCTCACCCACGTCCCAGTGAGGCTTCGGCGTAAAATCAAACTGCGGCGCCACTCCCCACCGCCGCACTTCAACATTTTCCTCCGCGCTATGCCCCACCGGCACCGACGCGTGCGGCACATTCGGTATCGTCAACATCAATTCGCTCTGCGTCGCATTCAGTTGCGTAATCCGCTCGTCCGCTTCCTTGATCCGCTCGGAAACCAGCTTCATCTCGCGAATCAGCGCATCCGCGTCCTTCTTCTCCTTCTTCAACCGCGCAATCTCGTCGCTGGCCTTGTTCCTCTGCGCCTTCAAATGCTCCGTCGCGGTAATCAACTCCCGCCGCTGCGCGTCCAGAACACGAAACGCATCCAAATGCAGTGGCGTCCTCCGCTTCTTGGCCATCTCCGCAAACACATCCAAATGATCCCGAAAATAGTTCAAGTCATGCATAGTCAGGAAAGGATAGCGTACTCCGCGGCAGGAATGTAGCGGCTCCGCGAAAATGCCCCGGCAGACGCCTGGACTGGTCCCCTGCGCCTGCCGCCATGGCAGAAGCAATTTCCAGCGATGTGTCCCGAACAGCCAGGCGCGCCACATCTTTGTTCATCCCTAGGAACCTTCCAGCGCTGCTGTTCCTACGGACGGAGGTCTGGACTCTGGCTACGCCGTCCGCGGCACTTCGCTCATCAACTGATGAATGTTTCCTTCGCCGTCCTTGAACGCGGTCATCCACAAATCGTGCGTGGGCATCGCTGCGATGAGCCGCGGCGGCGCAACGATTTCCACACTGTGCTGCACCAGCTGTCGGTATCCGGCCTGTATGTCCGCCACGCGGAAATAGAAGATCGAACTGGGGTGGTCGTATTCCGGCGATGAGGCCGTGCCCAGCATTAGCCGGACTCCCCCACAATCAAAAAACGCCATGCTGGGCACGGTGAATAGCAGCGGCAAGCCCAGCACATCGCGGTAGAAGGCCGTGGCGCGCTCTAGGTCCTTTACGATGATGGAAATTTGCCCGATATTGCTGATTCCCAGGTTTGCTGGGGAAGCGCACATTTTCCTTTACCTCCGCGAGAAGATTAGTTAGCATAGCTAACTATATTTTATGCTTCCTGTCAAGCGCCAAAACCGCTCTGCTCGAAAATCCTCGCGGCCCGCCGAGGTCACTCCGGTGCTATCGGCGAGCTCCTCAGTCCCTCCAGGCGACCCCGTACCGCCTTCGGGAGTCATGGCCCCAGCCGCGCGCTGGGCTCCACCCGAAGGCGCTCCCTTGCGGACTGCCGAAGAATCCACCTTGGCCGAACCATCGCCGTCTTCCCTGGTGGCGACGGAGATCGCCGATCAGCTCCACTCCGCCGCCATTCACCTGCTCCGGCGGCTTCGCGTCCGCGACCGCGAAAGCGGCATCGGTCCCGCGCAGCTTTCCGCTCTCTCCGTCCTGGTCTTCGGTGGCTCCCGATCGCTTGGCGAACTTGCCGATGCCGAGCAGGTCCGCCCACCCACCATGAGCCGCATCGTCGCCGGCCTCCAGCGCTCGAGACTGGTCCGCCGCCACGCCACCGAAGACGGCCGCCGCGTGCGCCTGGAAGCGACCGCCAAAGGGGTCAGCCTGATGTGGGAGGGCCGCAAGCGCCGCGTGCAATCGCTAGCCAAAGCCCTCGCCGCGCTCCCGGAAAATGGCCGCGAGCAACTCCGGGGCGCCCTCCAATTGCTGCAACAAGTCATTCGGGATCTCTAGCCATTTCCCTCGCAAGCCCTTTTTTTTCCATGCACCAACAAGCTTGCGCGCTGTCGGCCGAGGTCCAAACGAAGAAGGACCCAGGAGCACCCAGAAAGACTAGATGCAGATCGCTGGTCTTCAGGAAGAGCGTGGGGGAATGGACGACTTGAGGTACTCGGCGGCGTAGCGGAAAATCTTGCCGCCGGAGAGCGCTTCGATTCGCTTGATCTTGGCAGATACAAAAAGAGCCGTCTCCCCAGGCGAGAATGGCGCGGCAAGTTCAATCAAAGAATCGAGCGGGTATTGCTGCAGGCCGTGGAAGCAGACGCCGCTCTTCGAGACGTTTTCGCACTCGACGATCTCGTCCTTGTGAGCCGGGTGGCGCACGCAGGCGCTGAAACTCACGCGAATTCGAACGTGGCGTCGCTTGTTGACAGGCCGTCCGTTGCCATCAAGCTCTCGCCGAGGGGCGTCTTTAGGCGTAGATGCGGGACGCGCAACTTGTGTGACAGGCGCGGCAGTTACAGGCTCAGGTGTGTCCAGAGCAGCCGTGGCGCTGGCCACTGCTGGCGAGGTCGCGACCTCGGCCATCGCAGCAAAATCAGAGGTGACGGATGTAGCGAAATAGGAAGCGGGCCCAGCGGTAGCAGGCGCAGCTCCGCCAGGCGGCTGTGCGGCTGGCTCAAGGGTTGCAGCGAAAGCCGGTTCAGGCAATTCAAAATCTGGCTTCGCTGTGTGCGGTGCGCGCCTGGGCGGAGACGAGTTGAAATTTCGATTGGGCGGGCTCGCGCGCGAAGCGTGGGAGAACCGCACGGGCGTCGAGTCCGAAGACGCCGCGAATGAGGGCACGGAGGGTTTGAAGGACCTCTCCAGCGGGGGCCCGAACAAAGCGGGTTGGCCTTCGTCTTGGGCTTTTCGCCACGGTGTGGATGTGCCGCAGCTCTCGCAATGGCGCAGGATGTTTCCGTTGACGGAGTACACATCTTCTTCGATTTCGTGCTGCTCAACATCCTGCTGCGACTGGCAAAGGCTGCATTCGAGCGTTAGTGAGAGGCCGGCCGGTTCGAATGATTCGGGAGGAGGAAACTCCATCGGCCAGAAGTCGGGATCAGGCTCGACGAAAGCCAGGCCATAAACGTAGCGACCGGGCTCGTCGCCAATCTGGCCGACGAGGCGGACGACCGCCTGCTTCCCGTAGCCAGGCAGGCGCAACGTCAAGAGTTCGTCGGGCGTAAGGCGGTGTCGTGACACAACTCCGGCGCCGTGGCGGCTAAGCACAACAGTTTTCGTTTCTTCGGAAAACACTTTTCCGGCGGTGTCGGTCCCCAGCAGGACGATGTCTATTTCTTTGGCGATGCGTCCGCTTCGGCGTTTTCGGTGCATAGGTCCGTGGGCACGCGCTCTACCAAGCCAGAGCGCCCGAGCGCACTGGCCAGCAGCCCTGCCCCAAGCTTACATGGCCCTCTGGTTTTTATCAGCTTCTCCTCTTCCATGGTTTCCTCATCTCCAGCAGTTTTATAAGCGTGAGAGAAGCAACGAATGGCCGGCGTAGGTACGTAGGTACTAAATAGAGGCCTGGAAGCGTACCGGGAAGTACTGAGTAGAATGAACCCGTTGGGCTATCGACGAAGGAGAGGGCCGAGGGCAGAATGGCAACTGTAATCGGGAGTTGGTTGCGGCTTCCGGAGTAAGAAGGCTTGGCCTGCTTGCTCCTGTGTCGTTCCGCTGCTCGCGAGCGCAGCGGAGCACGCGGAAGTTGTGAACTGACTTCAGGTTGCAAGACCCTCCATCCCCCACGCCCGAGCGGCCGGTCCCCCCACCGGCCGCTCATTTTTTGCGCAGCAGTTCTAAAGATCAACATTCACAGTTGAAAAGTACGCGGAGACTTGTGTGAGCGGTTTTGACGCGGAGCTTCGTTTCGCTTCCAAACGCAAAGATATTTGGAGGGATGGGGAACGTGGTTTTCAGTGGGGCGGGTTGAGACCAGGGCGGAGCGGGCACGACGTGCCGTGGCTCACGACTTAGGGTCTGGCTGGAAGCAGCGGAGTACAGGGCGAGATCAGAGAGAGGGCCGACGAAGAAACAGTAAGAGGGCCCCAACGAATGGGGCCCTCTCGGTCGAAACCACTTCGAACGACACACCCGCGGGAAGCTGAAATCGCGCACCCGCCAACCACCACGAAGAACAAAGGCCGAAATGAAAAAGGGGGCTGGTGCAAGCCCCCTTTTCTAAGCTGACCCCCCAAAAAACCGGAACCGAGTCGAGGTTCGGATCCGGCCACCCCGGGAAGCCAATCTTGTAAGTTGCCCTGGAAGAGAGCAATAGTTGTGCCAGCGGTGGACTGAATTGGAGCTTTTCTAGAGGTATATGATTCAAAAGAATTTACGGGAAATTCAAATTTGCGTGAAGACAGAGCGGCGCAAATTTTCTACAAAATCTCACAGAAAACGGAGAATCACCTACATTCTTTAGGAGTATCGCATCGAAAAAAACAATGGCAAACCGGGAGCATAAAGAGGCGGGAGCGTCCTCGTCCGATATATTTTTAGGGACGGGACAAACAGGGAGAACAGAGTGTAATGGAAATGTAAGCCAGCGAACGCCACGGTTGGCCTCTCCTGATTCGCAGCTTGCTCGGTAACGTTAACGTCTATGCTTTGGATTTGGCTGCAGGAAAAGGACACGGAAGCCATTCGAGCGTTGACTAGACTCGGACGGCGGCGTGGCACCAGCGACGCCGCACTAGCCGGGCAGGAATCGAGAACAAGAAAAGCCAGAAGATTAGAACTGGACCGTATTCGGCGAAGAAGAGAACTATTGCGAGAAGCGTGTCGGCTACGTTGCGGTAGCCGTTGACTGCGGCGTTGCCGATTAGCGTGGAGATCGCCGGGGCTGGGGAGTCGAGCTTGGCTCTGTATTCTTCGGAGAGTCGCAGGTTGACGGTGGCGAAGTCCACGCGGTGCTCGAGGTTTTTTTGTTCGGCTTCCATTTGTTCTATTTCGCCGCGGACGCGGGCGATTTCTCGCTCGACTCCGAGGACGTCAGTGATTTTGCCGGTGCGTTGAGTGAGGATGGCTTCGAGGCGCTGTTCAGTTTCGCGGGAATTCTTCAGGCGTGCCAGGAGATCGCCGTGTTGCCTGGTGACTTCTTCGCCGTTCTGCGTTTCGCCTTCGACGCGGCCGAGCGATTTTAGTTCGGCGAGTGTCGCCGGAAGCTGTGGCGCGGGAATCCGCAGAGAGGCTTCGAGCGAACGCGCCGCATTTTGCGGGGTAGCAGTATTGAGTTCGGCGGCGTAGCCGTTGTGGCAGACGAGGATGGCGTCCAGCGATGCGCGAGAGGACTGGAAATCTTTTGTGACCAGAGACAGAGAGACGGTGCGGGAGATCATGGGTGCGGTCAAGACACGGGATTGCTGATCAGAGATGGATTGACCATCCAGGGAGGAGCTGTTTTTTACGTGATCGTCGAGGCCGAGAAGGAGTCCGTTTGTATCGGCGGCGGCGCCAGGGGGATTGGCGGAGGGGAGACGGTTGGCGAAAGCCTTACTATGCTGGGCGGTGCCGAGCGGCCCGTCCAAGGGAATTAAAGATTTCTCCTTGTCTTCCGGTTTCACGCGCCGGCTCATCGCGGGCCCTGCCATTGATCTTCGGAGCAGATTCGGAATGGCGATGACGAGGAAAGGCACCGACAATGCAGAGGCGACAGCCAGCCCCGCAACCAGTTGTCCACGCGCCCATTGGCTCGAGAAACGAAATATTCTCGGTTCACTCCTGCTCAACGCTAGCGAATTCTCCCTTGCTAAGCATGCCACGCGGTCTTGGAAACTGGCGTTGGCAGGCGCGGGGGCGACGCTCCAGCTGGAGAGTGACTGAGACGTTTTGCGGAGCGAGGCGCGCACTTCCTGGCAATCGGCGCAGGCGGAGATGTGCGTGGCGACGGATGGGGCGCGTTCGACGGAGAGTTCGCCGTCGAAGTGGGCCATGATTTCTTCCGGTGCGACAGCATGCGGGGCAGTGCTCATAGACGAATACCTCTCTGTGGAATTGTTTGCGGGGAGCCTGGCAATGGGGCCGGCTCGGCGGATGGCGCGGCATCGTTCGGAGAGGGTGCGGCGGAAGGCTCTAGCAAGTTGCGGAGGGCCGTGCGGGCGCGGAAAAGGCGGGAGCGGACCGTGTTGATGGCGAGTTGCAGCAGGTCGGCGATCTCCGCGTAGCTGAGTTGCTCGAATTCGCGGAGCAGGAGAATTTCGCGGTCGATCGGATCGAGCTTTTCGACGGCGCGTCGGACCCACAGGCCGGATTCCGTGGCGTCCTGTTTGGCGGGATCGCGAAGGCTCTTGGGTTGGCCGAAGAACGTGGCGCGGAAGGCGGCTTTCGGGCAATGAGCGCGAAGAATCTTGAAGGCGATAGCGTAGAGGTAGGTGCGGGGTTCGTAGCGAGAGGCGGCGCGGAGCAGAGCGAGAAAAGCTTCTTGGCTGAGTTCCTCGGCCTGAGAAGGGTCGGCGGTGCGGCGGCGGAAGAAGCCATAGAGGGGTTGTTTGTAGCGGAGGAAGAGTTCCTGGAACGAGTCGGCAGAACCTTTGGAGAAGGCCAGCATGAGCTGCTCGTCGCCGGCGGGGCTGGCCGGGAAGGCGGGGGAGGGCGGCGTGTCGACCATAGGGGTGGGCTGGAGAGCCTCGGAGTTTAGAACGAGAGCTGGGAGTGCGTCTTGCATGAAATGGCGCGGTGAGCCTCCACTAACGGTAATGCCGCGAGAAGGGGAAAAGTTCCCTAGGAGTTGAGACCCAGGACGTTTGGTAGCGCTGGAGGTCCAAGGCAGGGACGTTTGCGGGAGCGGTCAACGGCACTTTTCCCGGTGGGAACAAGCTAGCGTTGGCAAAGAAGGAGTCCAACGGCGATAGCTCCGGTTACATTCTCAAATGGCTTGACGTGTCGGGGACCGGCAACGGCGGAGACTGGGGCAGACCATAAGAAATGCCTTGACATATTCCCATATAGGCATGTATTGTCGCACTCATGGCACGCGCTGCTACTACTTCTGACGCTTTCAATGCCGTTGCGGAGCCACGGCGCAGGGAGATACTCAACTACCTGGCGCTCGAGGAGCGGCCGGTGGCGGAGATTGTGGATGCTTTGGAGATGGAGCAGCCTTCCGTTTCGAAGCATTTGCGCGTCTTAAAGGATGTTGGGTTGGTGCATGCGCGGCGCGACGGGCGGCAGATGTTTTACCGGACGAATGCGGCGGGGATCCGGCCTTTATATGAGTGGGCCGCTACCTTTGAACGATTCTGGCGGCACCAGTTGATCCGCGTGAAGGAACGGGCCGAGGAGAAGAGCGGGGCGGTGAAGAAGGATTGAGAAACTTACTTTTTGAGGAGGAACGATGAGTTCGATGGCCGCAGCAGTCGTGGCACTTGAGAATTTGACGCTGAACATTACGCAGGAGATTCATGTGCGGGCTTCGCTGGAGGTGACCTTCGAGGCGCTGCTGGAGCAGCTGGGTCCGGGCAATCAAGTGATGGACGGGACGCCGATGCCGATGAAGCTGGAGGCCTGGCCGGGCGGGAGATGGTTCCGCGATTTGGGCGAAGGGAACGGACATTTGTGGGGGCACGTGCAGGCCATCAAGCGGCCGACGCTGCTGGAATTTACGGGGCCGTTGTTCATGTCGTACCCGGTGGTTTCGAATGTGCAGTACCGGTTGAGCGAGACGGATGGCGGGACTTTGATCAAGTTTCATCACGCGGCGCTGGGGTTGATTCAGGACGACCACCGGAGAGGCGTGACGGGCGGGTGGGGGACGATAAATGAGCGCGTGCGAAAGGCGGCGGAGGCCCATCGATCGCTCGCAGCAGGAGACGGGAAGAAGCAGTAACCCGCGTAGGGGATCGCATTGCGGGTCCGCTTCGGGCCAACAGGATTTTACGGTGAGAACAAAAGGAGAATCTACATGTCGATTGCACAATCGTTGCTCCAAGAGTTTGAAGCACAAGCGCCCATCACGGGGAAGTTTCTGGAGCGGCTGCCGGAAGATAAATTGACCTGGAAGCCGCACCACAAGTCCATGTCCGCCGGGCAGCTCGCCTACCATCTGGCCTTCGTGCCGGGCGGGGTCGTTCGCTTCGTGCAAAACAATCCGGCGCAAGCCCCAGAGTTCGCCGACTTCCCGCAACCGGCGAGCCGCCAGGAGATTCTAAAGACGTTTCTGGAAAGTATCGCCGCAGTGCGAAGCCTATTGCCAAGATTCGATGACGCGGCAATGAAGGAAATCTGGCGTATGGTTGCCGGCGGACGTGAAGTCCTGGCGCAACCCCGGGCGGCGTTTCTGCGCGACGTGATGCTGAGCCACTGGTACCAACACCGCGGCCAATTCAGTGTGTACCTACGGATGCTCGACGTAGCCGTGCCTGCCAGCTGGGGACCGAGCGCGGACGAACCTCCAGCGTTCGTCGAAAAGGCTCAATCCGCCTAGTTGCCCATTCGGAGAAACGTATGTGTCCTGCCTGCATGGCCACGACGGCAATACTGATCGCATCGGCAGTTTCAGGGGGCGGAGTAGGGGCCCTGGTGGTGAGCAAGTTTCGCGTGAAGGAAATCGTGACGAGGATGTTTCGAAGACAACAAAAGGAGAAGACATGGGAGCAACACACGAGCAAGTGAACCTGATGCTGCATTTGTATGAGTTGCGGAGAGAAGCCAAGCTGCGGGAAGCGCGGGACTGGATGTCGGTAAATTTTCACCCGAAAAACGCGGACGAGGCCATGAAGCTGGTGCCTCCTGGAACTAAGGAAAATGCGTATATGCGCATGGTGCTCGGCTATTGGGAGATGGTGGCGAGCATCGCCAACCGCGGGCTGCTGGACGAGGAATTGTTTTTTGAGAATTCGGGCGAGCAATGGGGAGTTTGGGAGCAGGTGAAGCCGCTGATAGCTGCGTGGAGGACCATGTTCGCGAATCCACAGTTCCTGGGGAATTTGCAGGAGCATGCGAAGCGCCTGGAGGCCTGGAGGGAGAAGCGCAATCCGGGATCGCTCGAGGCTCTGCGAAAGGTGTACGCGCAAATGAACGAAGCGGTCGAGGAGAATAAGGCGCGCGCGGCGAGCAACTAGCGCCGCAGTCGCGTTGCTTGGCCGTGCGGGGGCTCGGGGGACGTATGGAGCTGCGGGCTTTCCTACTTTCCGAGTGGTCCAGAAACAATTCCTAAGGAGAAGAAGTCATGAGTCAGAACACGATCGAAAACCCGAAAGTGGTGTCGCAAGCAGAATGGATCGCGGCGCGGAAAGAACTGCTGGCCAAAGAAAAGAATCTGACCCGGCAGAGAGACGCGCTTGCAGAGGAGAGGCGCAAGCTGCCGTGGGTTAAGGTTGATAAGAAGTATGTGTTTGAGACTGCCAGCGGGAAGAAAACCTTGGCCGAGCTGTTCGGTGGGAAAAGTCAGCTGGCGGTTTACCACTTCATGTTGGGGCCAGATTGGGAGCAAGGATGCCCGAGCTGCTCGCTGCTGGCCGATCACATGGATGGCATGGCCATCCATCTGGCGCAGAGAGACGTAAGGCTCGTGATTGTTTCCAGGGCGCCGCTAGGGAAGATAGAAGAGTTCAAGAAGCGGATGGCCTGGAAATTTCCTTGGGTGTCGTCCTACGGGAGCGACTTCAATTTTGATTTTGGCGTTTCCGTGGCGAAAGAGGACGTGGGGAAGGAGATCCTCTACAACTTCGCCCCCAGTAAGTTTCCGAGTGACGAGCGGCCGGGAATGAGTGTGTTCTGCAAAAACCCGAACGGCGAGGTGTTCCACACGTATTCCATGTATGCTCGCGGGCTGGAAGACTTGCTGGGCTTGTATGCGATTCTCGATCGGGTGCCTAAAGGGCGAGATGAGGCGGGGTTGCCGCACGGTATGGCCTGGGTGCGGCATCACGACCGGTATCCGGAGAGCAACATCGTTGAGGTAAAGGCCGCTAAGACCTAACGGCTTATATTCAGAAGCAGAATAGTCAGGACGAAGAAAGCGGCGGTTTGCTTCGGCGAAGGTTGGAGCGGACCGCCGTGTTTTCTTTTGCAGAGAAGATCTCCCAGAAAAACGTCAGGCGCCGATGGAGGAGCGGAGGGCGTTGGCTAGGGACTGGCTGAAGCGTTCGACGTCGACGTCGTGTTCGGCTTCGACCATGACGCGGGCCAGCTGCT
The DNA here is from genome assembly GCA_013289825.1 of Acidobacteriota bacterium. Taxonomy (GTDB): domain Bacteria; phylum Acidobacteriota; class Terriglobia; order Acidiferrales; family UBA7541; genus Acidiferrum. The sequence continues at coordinate 158,954 of JABCZF010000001.1, forward strand.
CGGTGCCGGAATAGCGCAGGACCACGCGGCCATTTCGACCGAGGGCGGATTGCGCTTCGGCTAGCGCGCGGGATACTTCGGGAAGAGTTTCCAGCGGGGGCTTGGATTTTACTTTGACGTTGACGATGACTTGCGGGTAGTCCTTGAGGCCTTCGACGAGCGATTCGATTTTGCCGTGCATGGAAACGAGGGAGGCGATTTTTACGGCGGTGAGCAGGCCGTCGCCGGCCGGGCTGTCTTCCAGAAAAATGACGTGGCCGGATTGCTCGCCACCGATGACGGTGCCGCTGCGAAGCATTTCTTCGAGGACGTAGCGATCGCCGACCGAAGCGCGGGCGAGAGTGATGCCTTCGCGGGCCAGGACGCGTTCGAGGCCGAGATTGGACATGGAAGTGGCGACCACGCGGTGGCCCTTGAGTTTGTTTTGGGATTTGAGGTAGCGCGCGACGGCCAGGAGCACTCCATCGCCGTTGACGATTTTGCCGGATTCGCAGACGAACAGGGCGCGGTCGGCGTCGCCGTCGAAAGCAACGCCCAGGCGGGCGCGCTCGCTGACCACGCGCTTTTGCAGGCCATCGAGATGGAGGGAACCGCAGCCGGCGTTGATGTTGCGGCCATCGGGCGAACCACCCATGGAGACGACCTCGGCGCCGAGAGTGCGGAAGAGTTCGGGGCCGAGCTTGTAGGCCGCGCCGTTGGCACAGTCAAGGACCATGCGGAAACCGGTGAGATTGGTGCCGGGAAGGACGCGGCTGCGGAGAAAATCGAGATACTCGGCGTCGAGAGATGCATCGGCGCCTGGAAGAGGAGGATTTTTCGGCGGCGGGGCGGAGCGATGCTTCAAGATGTCCGCTTCGAGGGTTTCTTCTACGGAGTCCGGAAACTTCATGCCCGCGTGGGAGAAAAGTTTTACGCCGTTATCTTGGTAAGGATTGTGGGAGGCGGAAATGACCACCCCGGCTTGAAAATCATTTTGGCGGACTAGGCAGGCCACGCCGGGCGTGGTGATGACGCCGGCAAAGGCTACCGATGCTCCGGCACTCGATAGGCCGGCGGCGAGGAGCGCGGCGAGGTGAGGGCCGGATTCGCGCGTGTCCATGCCAATAAGCACGCGCGCGGCGGAATGTTCAGCGAGCAAATAGGCGGCGAGAGACCGGCCGGCGGCAAAAAGAGTGGCGTCGTCGAGCGGCGGGGTGCCGGGAACGCCGCGAATACCATCGGTTCCGAAGAGTTCTTTGGGCATGAAAGGCTCGCGTTCCATTCCGGGAACGGGCGAGATCAAGAAAGTTTAGCACACGGTCGAGAGGACGCTTGGAAGGGGCAGCAGGGAGGTTCGCTTCTATAAACACGGAGCACCGGTGGCGGCGCGCGAACCGCTGGCGTGAAGATTTGTTGCAGTAGGCGATTCGAAATACGCCACGCGGGCCACGGTATGTTAACGTGATGGGAACGGAGTACCTCGTGCCAGAGATAGAAGAGCCCACATCCACTGTTCGAATAGCAGGATCAGCCTTCAGTTTGCGAATACTCGCCGCGGCCATCATCCTACTGTTCTTCTACTACGCAGCGGGCGTGGTCATCACCGTGCTGCTGTCGATTTTGCTGGCGTATTTTCTGGATCCCGCGGTGGAGTTGCTGGAGAGGATGCACGTGGCGCGGACCGTGGGCGCCATGGCGATGGTACTGCTGCTGATCGCGGTTCTGATTGCCGTGGGCTACGGACTGGGAACGCGAACGGAAGACTTTGCCGCAAACTGGCCGAAATACGGTGCGGTGTTGAAACAAGCGGCCGGCGCAGTGGAAGCAAAGATCAAAGGAATCGAAGGGCAGGTTTCCGAGATCGCGCCAGAAACGGCTCCACAACAAGGGGGCGGGGAGCGGCCGGAAACAGCGATTGTGCGTACTCTTTTATTCCGCGGGATTGGATCTCTGTACGCGCTGTTTCTGGAAATCACGTTTGTACCGTTCTTGGTGTTTTTCATGCTCGCGGGAAAACACGAGGTATGGCACGGAACGCTGCAACTGTTTCCGGCCTCCCAACGGACGCGGGTGAAGGAGACGCTCGAGGACTTGCGGGATGTTCTGCGGGACTACCTGGCGGGAATGACGCTGTTGACTTTACTGGTGATTGCGGCCAGCAGCCTGTTCTTCTGGATCCTGGGGCTGGATTTTCCGATCATCACCGGAATTGCGTCGGGATTGCTCAATATGGTGCCGTACATCGGGGCGGTGCTGGCTTGGCTGCCGGCGTTTGTCATCGCTTTGGCCAAATGGAAAACTTTCGGGCAGTTCGCGCTGATTGCCGGGGGCTTGACGGCCATTCATGTCCTGGCGTTGAATTTGGTTGCGCCGCAAATTGTCGGGCGGCGCGTGCGTCTGAATGCCGTGGCCATTACCATTGCGCTGCTTTTTTGGGGTTGGGTGTGGGGCGGCATGGGATTGCTGCTGGCGATTCCCATTACGGCAGCGTTGCGCGTGATTTGCGAGCACACCGAATCCTGGCGGCCGATTGGGCGCTGGTTGAGCGCCTGAAGCCGCCGACTGGTGATTCGTGACCGGCCACTAGTGGGGATCTTCCTTACCGCAAAGGGTCGCGCCTTTATGTTGCGGAAGCCTTCTTTCAGCTACTCTTCTCTTGCTACTGAGAAAAACTTTGGGAATCAAGACCATGGTTTGAGAATTCGTGCATCTTTAAGGGGAGCGATCCATGAAACGGTTTGGCTTTTGTTGGAGTTCTCTTTCTGGACTAATGTTGCTGCTCTGGCCGTCGCCGACGCTGGCGTGGGGGTGCAAGGGCCACCAGACCGTGGCTTTGCTCGCGGAGAAGCATTTGACGCCGGAAGCGAAACAAGTTGTCGAGAAATTGCTGGCGGAGAATCCCATCGATCCGAAATTGAACCGTTATTGCGGTCGGGCGGGCCGCGATCTGATGGCGGATGCATCGACGTGGGCGGATGATGTGCGCGGAGAGCGAAAGAATGGACCGTGGCACTACATCGATGTGCCACGAGGGTCCGAGCGCGGTCCGCTTGAGCCATATTGCGGACCGAAGGGATGCGTGACGAGAGCGATCAGCGAGCAACTGGTTATTCTGAAAGATGCGAAAGCGGACGGAGCGAAGCGCGCCGAGGCGTTGCGTTACATCATCCATTTCGTTGGAGATTTGCACCAGCCCCTGCACACCACGACGAACGCCGATGAAGGCGGAAATTGCGTGCCGGTAAAATACTTCCGGCGCATGGCCCGCGAACACAACCATTCGTATTCGCCGAACTTGCACAGCCTTTGGGATACGGCGATTCCGGATCGCGACGCGGAAGGCGCTGATCCGGCCGAGTATGCCGAAATGCTTGACGCGCAATTCGCGGCGGACATCGAGGGTTGGCAGAAGGACGGAATCCACGTCGATCGATGGGTGTGGGAAGGCTTCGATTTTGCAGAGAGCGTGGTGTACGGAGCCCTGACACCGAAGATCGCCGTCGAGCCAAACGTCCCCGTCGACAGTTGCTCGGACGACAACAACATCGGCGAGCGCCTGCTGCACCAGAACATCACAGCGGGCGAAACTTACCAGGAAAGGGCCGGCCCAGTGGCCGAAAAGCGCATTGCCGAAGGCGGCGTCCGGCTGGCGATGATTCTCAACGAGGCCCTGAGGACGGCGCAGTAGAGGAGCCGGATCACGGCTTTGGCGAAGGTCCTCGCGAAGGAACCGGTTCCGACACGCCTAGAGACTTTATATAGCTAACAAGCTGCCAACGCTGGGGCTCGGGCAGTTTGGACCAAACCGGCATCCCTCGCCAGACGACACCGTTGGTTAGGATCCAGAAAATTGTGCCCGGCTCGGAGTTCTGCACCTGCTCGACGAGAAGGCTTGGGCCCTTTCTTCCACCCCCGGCCAAATCGCCGTGGCATTCCGTGCAGTGCTGTTCGAAAAGATTTCTTCCAGCGGCCACGGCGTCCGGATCTCCTCGAAGAGGATTGCGCTTGGCACGGGCTTTTTGCGGGGCTTTGCTTAGCTCGGCATAGACCAGCCCGTCCTGATGGTACTTCGAGGCCGGAGGCTTCTCCTGCTGTGCCAGGGCCATGGATGCTGAAAGCAGCGCAGCGCTGGCGGCGAGCGTCCGGACATAGTCCCTCATCGGTGGCCCCCGAAGAGGTTTTTGACCATCGAACCGAAACCGCTGATTTCCCGCGAAACACCCCAGCGCAACAGGAGGCCATGGCTATTGTCGTTCAAGCCGAAACCGGCGGAGAACCGGAGAGTCCAGTCCGAAGGAAGATTCCAGGCGACGACGGGGGCCACATAGTGAGAAGTGTCGTGCAGGCCGAAGCTGTGGCGGTCGCCGAGTCCGCCGTACATTTCAGCGCCGGCGATGAAGTTTTGACGGCAGAAGGAGCAGCGTTTTGCGGAAGCTTTCAAGGCCAGAGGCCGGCTGGCGCCGATGGCATAACCAAACTCCCAAGGGTTATTGGAGAGATTCTTGGCGGCCAGGGTGTTTTCTGTAAAGTTCCAGCCTTTGTGGGTTCCGGAAAGGAGCAGTTTGAATTCGAGCTCGTGATTGTGCTCCTCGCGGAGCGCCGCGTTGCGGTCCGCGTAGTCTTTTTGCACATCGTGACCTTCCACTTCCTTCAGGATCTTGTCCGCGCCGCTGATGTTCTCGTACTCGACGTAGAGAACCGGATTGATGAAATGCTCGCGTTTCAAGATGCGCAAGCGGTTTTCCAAGCGGAAGCCGCTAAAGACGGTGGAATCGCCGAAAGTGGACTGGCCATCTAGGTAGAACTCGGTAGTCCACCAGGCGGTAGCGCCGTACTCGAACTCCATCCAGAAGGCATGGAAGTCATTGCCGGCGCGCTGCGTGCCAAAGGTGGAGAAGTATTCGATTTCGAGGTTGCCGGGCTCTTCGAGATAGTGGTCATAGGCGATGATGTAAGGGTTTTCCTGGGCCAGGGAAGACCCCGGAAGCGAAGCGAAAAGGAGAGGTGCCAGGAAAAGTATGAGAGCAGAGCGAAACACAGCAACGGACACGGTATCTCCTGCAAGTTATTTGCAACAGCAAATAAGACTAACTTAGTCCGATATCAGATGCAAACTAGTCTCAACTGAAGACTCGCGCTCCTCGACGAAAAACCCGGGCGGAAGCGAAGAATCCCGAGGACCGGAATGTGCCGCTCGGCCAGGGGCAAAGTCCAGCAAGAAAAGAGGGGAAAAGAGTTCGTCGCCGCTAGGCCTGCACCTGGGATTGCTGCGTTTAGCTGGACTCCGGGAAACAGGCGAAAGCGTTAAGCTTGAGGATGACGGCGAAGCTGCCGCCAAGGCTCCGCCAAGGAGGGTATACCGTGAAGACCGAGGAACTGGTGTTGAGGCTGTTCGACGAGGCTTTTAAGAAGAAGACCTGGCACGGGCCCAATCTGAGCCAAGCGATCCGGGGGCTGAGCGCCAAGCAGGCTGCCTGGCGGCCGGGAGCGCGGCGACACAACATATGGGAAGAGACCCTGCATGCGGCGTATTGGAAATATGCGGTGCGCAGACGGATCGAAGGTGGAAAGAGAGGTTCGTTTGTATTGAAGGGGAGTAATTTTTTTCCGCGGCCGGAGAAAGGCAGGGCCAACGAGCCGGCCTGGCGCGCGGATAAGAAGTTGCTGGAACGGGAGCACCGGGCGTTGCGAGCCACCATCGAGAAGATTTTGGGCACGCCGCGCGAGCGAAAGTTCCTTCGACAAATCTATGGAGTGGCTTTGCACGATGTGTATCACGCTGGGCAAATTCGCCTGCTGCGCCGGTTGATGTCGCGTTGAGATTTACGGCCAAGCAGTCTTGGATTAGAAACGTTGCGGTCGAATGGCTCGGACGATGCTGGCGGGATTGGTCGAGTCCTGAAACAGGCGAATAGCGGCGATGCCGGAGGCACCGGCCGAGAAGCATGCGGGCGCGTTTTCCAGCGTGATTCCGCCGATGGCCAAGACCGGAATTGTTACCGAGGTACAGAGTTCGGCGAGACGATCAAGGCCTTGGGGTGCGCCATACGCGGCTTTAGACGGCGTGGCGAAGACCGGGCCGAAGAAAATGTAGTCTGCACCAGCGGTAGCGGCGGATTGGGCCGTTTCTAAAGAGTGACAAGAAACGCCGGCGAGAAAATCGCCCGGTACCGATTTCGCGGCCGGGGATGCCTCCCAGAGGCGTTTTGCTTCTTGGACTGGCAGAGAGTGCTCTCCTAGATGGACGCCGCCGGCTTGTTCGGCGAGGGCCACGTCGAGACGGTCATTGACGAGAATGCGCGTCCGACCGTTGGCATGGGCCGCTTGCTTCGAAACGCGGTGTAAGGCTTCCCGTGTGAGCGAGGCGCATTGTTTCCCCGACAGATCTCGCTCGCGAAGCTGAATCCAGTCTATGCCAGCCGCGGCTGCCAGTTCGATCTTTTCCAGGAGCGCATCGGGCAAATCTTTCTGGGGCGCGGCTAGGAAGCTGCGGCGGTCGGTAACGTAACAGAGGATGGGCTTTCTGCCCAGAGACTGCGCATCGAGCGGCGAGCTATTTGGGGGGCACACTGGAAGGACCAGGACGCGAACCGATAAAGCTGAGAGCCAACAGGATATCGGCTACGCCCAGACCGCTGACGGCGCCGCGGAAGGAAGGATGAAGCACCACGTGAATGAGCGAAGGAAAATGGCTGAGGAAAAAATTGTGTTCCCAGAAGGTGGACCACGGGAGATACAGGAGCAGGGCTCCCATTTCGAAGCAAACGACGACCAGCAATGCACGCAAGACACGGTTCATGGTTAAAGAGGGAATCGCCAGCATCAATGGGTGCCGGCTATCAGCGGATGGGTTTCTGCAGAGCAGCGATGCGATCAGCAACGTCGCGATAGTCGATGTTCATCGCATAGACCTGGAAAAAACTCTTAAGCGCTGCTTCCGGCTCACCCGCGGATTCCTGGGCAACACCTAAATCATACCGCAACGCGAGAATGCTTTCCGGTTCGATGCCCGGGGTGAGCAGAGCGCGCTCGTACCAGATGGCGGCGATGCCTGGCTGGCCTTTTTCCATGAAAGCGAGACCCAGGAGCGTGCAGCACTGCATGACATAGCGGAAGGGTTTGCCGCGCTCCGTGGCTTTGGCGACTTTTTGGAATTCGCTGATGGCTTCGTCGAGGAGGCCCATTTCGCGGAAGGCCGTGCCGAGATTGTAGTGGGTCTCGAGGTCTTCGTCCTCGGTACCCATCTCGCCGAGCTCGGCGCGAAAATCGTCGAAGACTTCCTTGAGCGGGCTGTGGTCCGCCGGCCCAGCGGGTTTTTCTTCCCGTTTTGGCGGAGCGGCTTGAGGCGCTGCTTCCGATCGGGACGGCGTGAGCGCGTCGAGACCAAGATCGTCGATCTCTTTGGCGAGGTCGGCGAGAAACCGGTCGGAGGCAAAACCGGCCGCAGGCGGGGCAGCGGGCGATTCGGGCTGTGGGACGGCGATGGGTGTCTCAGGCGGCTTCTGGTCGTAGGCGGGAACGAGTGTTTCCGGCTCGAGAATCAGCTCGAAATCCTGGTCGAGCTCGAATTCGGGTTCGGGTGTGGCGGCCGCAGGAAGGGCAGGCTTTTCGGGAGCCGCCGGCTTTTCAGGAACGACTGGTTTTTCCGGGACGGCGGGGGCGTGACTCGCCGCAACAGGTGCATGGATGTTTTCCGGTTCATGAACGGGAGGAAGCTCTGCGGAAATGTCCGCAAAGGAATTTGCGGCTGGAGCATCGACGGATAGTTCGAATTCCCCGGCCCTCTGAGAATCGGGGCTTCCAGCTCCCACCGGCTCTTCTGCAATCGAAAATTCCTCGGCGCCGACGGGCTCCGCAGCAACTTCGGGCGGAACAGCAGGGGCGGGCTTTGCCGGAGGCGGCTTAACGGCAGGCTCGGCAGGATGCGAGTCTTCGAGCATCGAAGCCCACTCATCGGAGAGGTCGACCTCTTCTTGAACACCGGAGGCCTGCGATGACTCGGTGGGGGCGCGTTCGGCGGCCATCGGTGTTTCAAACTCAAGCACGGGTTCTTGGTCAATTGGCCCGGGCTCGGCGGCCACTTTCATCGTCGGGATTTCCGGGATGGTTGCTGCAGGAGCTAGCTGTTTAGCGGGCGCGGTGCTGGCCGCCAATTCGGCGTCGGTAAGTCCGGCGGCGCGCTGGAATCTGCGGCGAAGTTCGCCGAAACGCTCGGCGCCGCGCAGGTCGGCGCGGTCGATGTGGATTTGCTCAAGTTGGGCAGCCAGCTCAGCGGTGCGGCGGTCGTCGCCGGCGCCGAGGACAAAGTCGAGAAGCTTTTCAAGAGTCGGAGTGTGGCGAGGTGCGCGGCGCAAAATAGCTTCGAGAAGGCCGATAGCTTTTTGCGTCAGACCGTAGCTGGCGAAAAGGTCAACGTCGGTGAGGGACTGGGCGATGAACTTCTGGGTCTCCTCGTCCAGCTGGGGTTCGGCGGGTGCGGAGACGGCGGAGCCTTTGTCGCTAGCGGCGGTTGCAAAGGTGGTTTCTGGGTCGGGACGCAGCTTTGGCGCGGGAGCCTTGGGTATGTCTGTCTGGAGATCTTCTTTGGGAGCGGGCGGCGCCGGTTCGTCGGCCAACAAGCCCATTTGGCGGAGGACGCCGTCCAGTTTGCGTTTGGCGGAATCGCTATCGGGCTGGCGGTCGACCAGCTGTTCAAAGATGCTTTTTGCGCGCTCCAGTTGATTGGCCGCGGCTAGTGCGTCACCCAAATGGACGAGGGCGTCGGGAAGGCGGAAGGAATCGCTGGTGCGGCCGTAGAAGTCGACCAGCCATTCCAGAGGCTCGATGCGGCCCGGCATGCGCCCAGCGAGTTCGTTTTGCAGGCGGCCGATGACTTCATGCTCGCCGCCGTCGATCATGGGGACGCGAATCTGGCCAATGACGGCCATGGCGCGATCGCTTTGGCCTGACTCGAGAAGCGCTTCGACGATCTTTTGCGCCGGGCCAAAGTTTTTGCTGTCGGCTCCCAATACGCGGAGGGCGAGAGCCGCGGCTTTATCCCAATTTTTGTCTTTTAGATAAAGATCCAGGAGCAGCTCGGTTTGTTCGCCACCCTTTTCAAGATCGGCGACGCGCTCGAGGATCTCCACGGCTTGCGGGAGATTACCCTGGGAGGAAAAGGAGCGGGCTTTGACGATGATGGCGGTCAGGCAATGTGCGTCGATTTTTAAAGCCTTGTCGGCAAGCTTATCGGATTCAGCCTGATCCCCGCGGGCCAGAGCGCGCTGCGCGGCGGAGACGTAGGTGTCGACGGCTTCGCGCGACTGGCCCATGGCCTGATAGAGATCGGCCAGGCGAATCTGAATGCGAAGATTGTCCGGTTCGGCAAGGAGTAGCTTTTTCAGCAGGCTGACGGCTTCGGGCTGGCGGTTGTTCTTGAGATGGATTTCCGCAAGTTGCAGAAAGAGCGGGCGGGCTTCGCTCATAACCCCCTGCTGGACGTAGAGGTCGGCCAGCTTTTCGAGGGGGCGAATCTCTTCGGGGGCCAGTTTGGAGATGCGTTTGTAGACGGCGATGGCTTTGGTGAGAAAACCGTCTCCGACGAAAATCTGAGCGAGGCGCTCGAAATAATCGATGGCCTGAAAAGTTTCGCCCTGCCGGATGTACAGCTCGCCGATGGTCATTAGAGTGACTTGATCGCGCGGCTCAAACTTGAGAATTTGCTGGTATTCGGCGATGGCCTGAGGGACCTTGCCCTGATTCAGCAGCTTCTGCGCGGATTCGACGAGTTTACTTTTGGTATAAGCCATTCGCGTTCTCAGACAATACCCGGCACACGTATGCTAGAGGACCTGTCCTCCGCCCAAGGGCGATAACCGGCAGACACAAGCCGTCCTTGCTAACGCTAGCAGGCAGGGAAAAGGCAAGTCAACGAGGCCAGAGATGGGTGTGAGCAGCCAGTTATCCCCGTCAGGACCGGGAAACTAGACGGCGAAGACGGGGCGAAGCGGGGTAAGAGTGTTTTTTGGCATATTCTGCGCCGGGAGGACCGCAGAGGCAGGCTGGCGAAGAGCCTGGAGCTTCCGGCAGAGGAGAGGAAGAAAGGGCTGCTACTTGCGGGCCTTGAAGATTTCGTCGGCGGCGCGAGCAGTGCCTTCGCCGTTCCAGTGGGTGTCATCCAGAAAATAGAGATACTTTTTCTGATCGAGGAGAATTCGAGCGTCGTGAACATAGCGGTTTCGAAGAGGCACGGTGTCTACACCCACGTTCTCGAGCGCATCCCGAAAGTCCTCAAGAGTTGCGCGAGATCGGGAGACCTCCGCAGGCTGGGCGAGAAGAGGCGCGTAGATGGTGGTGCGGTTGGGAACCAGAAGGACCACCAGATCGAGGCCATCCTTGCCTAACTCCGCGGAATACCAGGCGAAATATGCGGCCCAGCGCTTCGCCGCTTTGCGTGCATCGCTCGGGGATTGCCATTCCGCGGGTAGGAAGACGATGGGTTCGCCGTTGCGGAGCCTTTCTTGAATGACGAATGAAGCAAAAGAATTGGGGAGCAGGGTATCGTCCTGGATTCGCTTCTCGAGCTTGACCGAAAGCGCTCGGAGCGGCGAAGCGTGGAGCTCATTGAGCGGAGTTCCGAGACGGTCCGTCCAGTCCGCACCCATGGCGCGAAAGAAAAATGCCTGGGCTGCGCCGCGGCCGCCCTCGGGGGTGGCCGCGGGGGGGTCTTGCAAGGCGCGGGATTCCAGGAACTCGAAAATGACCATGCCGTGATGAAGATGGAGGCGCTGGGCTACCGTCCGAAGACTGCGCAAGGGAAGGGGTTGCGGGCCGCCGGCGTTGTAGAAATAGGCGCCGAAGCGGTGGGTGAGTTCAGCGGAGAGGGACTGTTCTTCGGGGAGTTCGCTGCCGACGGCAAAGGAGTCTCCAATCACCAAGCCGATGGGCTCGCCCTGTGCCAGCGCGGGAGGATTGTGGAAGCCATCCGCGTCGGTCGTGAAATCGACGGAGTGATAGTGGCGCAGGGCCGGAAGGTTTCCGATCCCGGCGACTCCGCCGTAGGAATTGTCGCGGTGATAATGCTTGTTGGGGATGAACGGACCGACGGCATTCGGATAACGGCGGAGCATCGCCTCCCAAGCGCGAAATGTGAGAGGGTCAAGCGGAACGAAACGCAGGACGAGGTCCAAGAGAAGAGAGAAAAACATCAGGCGTGGCAAAACACGTCCTATGCTCCAGGTTCTTGTCAGATTGGCGCTCGCGTCGTTCACTTGGGTTATTTCTGCCCCTCGAAGATTCACTAAAACTGAAAATAGAGAAATGGCGATTGCTGGCCAGCGGCAATGTTCAGAAGCGCCGCCGCGTATCCGAGCGAGAGACCTGCCACGGCCCACGAATTCCATTGATGATTCAGTTCGAAGGTGTTGGGCGCGAAGTGCGCGATGGCGGCGGCAATGGCCAAGGCCACCAGCAAACCGATCAGCCCAGGAAACAGATCGCCGGTGGAAAATGCGAACATGCGGGCGAGCATTCCCGAGGCCCCAGAGAAACTATCCGAGCGAAAGAATACCCATCCAATGGTTACGAGAAAAAAGGTCCCCGCGCGCTGAAGCACGACCGGGAGACGATCCCAAAATCTGCCGAAGAGTTTGTAGAGGCAGAGCAGCACGCCGTGATAGCCGCCCCATACGACGAAGGTCCAGTTGGCGCCGTGCCAGAGACCGCCGAGAAGCATGGTGATCATAAGATTGCGATAAACGAGCCAGTTCGCCCGGACGCGGCTGCCACCCAGGGGAATATAAAGATAGTCGCGCAAACAGGTGGAGAGCGAAATGTGCCAGCGCCGCCAGAAATCGGAGATGTTGCGGGCTTTGTAGGGGGAGTTGAAGTTCTGCGGCAAGCGGATGCCGAAAAGATAGCCGAGGCCGACGGCCATGTCACTGTAGCCCGAGAAATCGAAATAGATCTGATAGGTGTAGCCGATGACCGAGAGCCACGCGCCGAGCGTGGAAAGATGCGCCGCATCCTTCCAGGCAGGATGGATGACCGCGGCGATGGTGTCCGCCAGAAGAACTTTTTTCATCATGCCCAGGGCAAAGAAGGACCAGCCGATGTCGCGCCAGCCGGTGCGATCGGCCTGATCGAGGTTGTCCAGATCGGCCGCGACCTGACGGAAGCGGACGATGGGCCCGGCGACGAGCTGCGAAAAAAGAGAGACGTAACAGGAAAACTCCCAAAAATTGCGCGTCGGAGTAATGACGCCGCGGTAGGCGTCGACCATGTAACTGATGGTGTGAAACGTGTAGAACGAAATGCCCACGGGAAGAATAATATTCAGCGCGGACGGGTGCACCGGCAGGCGCAGCCACGCGGAGAGCTGGGCAAAGCTGGAGACCGTGAAGTTAAAATACTTGAAGAAGCCGAGCAGAAGAAGATCGATGGTGACGGGAACGATCAGGCACAGTTTCTGCCGTCGAGGATTGGAGGCGCCGAGCATCCCGAGGCCTGCAAAGAAGCTGACCGCGGTCGAAAAAGCCATGAGCGCGCAGAATTTGTAGTTCCACGTGCCGTAAAAAATATAGCTCGCGGTGGTAAGCCAAATGTAGCGCTGCTTTTTTGTGCGGAGACGCCAGAAACCGAAGTAAGCGACCGGCAAGAATAGGAAAAGAAAGACGAGGCTGTTGAAGAGCATGGGCTGGCGTCAGCGATAGCCGCTCCGGACGGCCGTGGATGAGCTGGCGCGGACGGTCAGCGGCGGGGACGATCATAAACGCATCGGGACGGATTTGCTAAAGGAATGAAGCAACGGCGAAGAACGAAAGAGCTGGTCATTTCTCCGAGGCCCAATAGATTGCGGACCCGTGGGCGGGAAGGGTGACATCGACAAATTCCTCGGAACCCAGGTCTTGGTGTTCCCAAAGGTCGCGGAGGCTGTAGTTCGAGCGTTTGAGACCCAAATCCTTCCAAGTGTAGTGAAACGACTGCGGCGCCGCATCGAGGTTGAAAACGGCGATGAAGGCGCCATCGCCGGACTCGGGAGCGGCCAGCCAGACGGCGGCCTTGTCGGTCGAGACCAGGGCATGGTTGCCAGTGGAATGTTGATCAACGCCGATCAGCTCAGCATTGGTGAGCGCGGATTGGGTCCACTCGTCGCACAGAGGGAGGTTGCCTCCCATGATGAGCGGCGAACGAAATATGGACCAGAGAGTGAGAAGGGTGCGCTGCTCGTCGTGGGTGAGGCGCGTTGCACGCGGCTTGTCCCAGCCAGCGGCGGGTTCCAGGCGGCCGAGCGGAAGCATGTCCGCGTCCGGCCAATGTCCGGGACCGGAGAACGCGGCCCATTTCGCGGCGCGGGCAAACTGATTCCCGACACCCTGCGGAAAGTCCTTATCGCTCGACCACAGGTCCCAAATATCGTCCGAGATGCGCCACATCTGCGAGTAGCGGCCCAGCTCGGTAGCCTTATCGAGCGGAGCCGGACCGGGGGAGAGGCTGAGGACGATGGGCCGGCGCACTTTGCGGAGCGCTAGGCTGAGCATACGAATTTCGTCCGCTTTGTAGGGGTGGCTGGAAATGCAATCGACTTTGAGGAAGTCGACGCCCCAGCCGGCGTACAGCCGGACGATCGAATCGTAGTACGCCTGAGCAGCGGGCGACTGAGCGTTCAGGCCGAAATTGTAGGGATTCCACGGGCAAGAATCGGTGACGTCCGCAGCAGCCTTGGCACCAAAAGAAGTCCCTGCAATCGGAAGGTTTCTGCGCACCGCCTCTTTGGGAATGCCACGCAAAATGTGGATCCCGAATTTAAGGCCGAGGGCGTGGAGGTAATCCGCGAGCGGCCTGAAGCCGGCGCCGTTTTCGGCCGAAGGAATGGTGTTGACGCCGGGGATGTAGCGACCATAGGCGTCCAGACTGAATTGCGCAGCCGCCGCCGGCGTTGCGGCGGTGTGATTCGTCACATACCAGCCTTCATCCACGACAATGTATTCCCAGCCGTAGGATTTTAGGTGCTCCGCCATCCAGGCCGCATTGGCTTTGATGTCGGACTCGTTTACGGTTTCGCCATAGGCGTCCCAGCTATTCCAGCCCATCGGTGGCGTGGCGGCGAGCAGAGTTTCGGCCCCGGCATCCGAGGAAGTGGTGGCGAGGTGCGCTTGAAGAGTCCAGATACAAAAAACGGCGCAGGGCATGGCAAGAAGAAACGCTACGCGGCGGGTGATGCCTTTCCTTTGCATCGGGCAGACCTCTCGAGTGGCTGGCGGAGATTTTATGTGACGCGCTAGAAAAGGGGTAGAGGAGTTTGCGTGGCGCCGGCGGCCCAGCAATTCGCGTCGCGCACCGGCGCGAAGGAATAGCGATGAAGCGGAGAAGGGCCGTGCTGTCGGAGGGCTTCGAGGTGGTCGGGAGTGGCGTAACCCTTGTGGCGCGCCAGGCCGTATTGCGGGTAGACAACGTCCCACTTTTCCATGCACGCGTCGCGGTGAGTTTTGGCCAGGATAGAGGCGGCGGCGATCGAAACGCTGCGCGCGTCGCCCTTGATGAGCGACTTCTGTTCGATCGGAACATCCAACTGCATGGCGTCGATGAGCAAATAATCTGGCTGGATAGAGAGTTGTTCGAGAGCGGCAGTCATGGCCTGGCGGCTGGCTTGATAGATGTTCCACGCGTCGATGCGCTGGGCATCGATTTCAGCAACGGCCCAGGCCAGAGCGTGTTCGTGAACGCGCTCGGCAAGTTCGGTGCGGCGTTCAGCGGGAAGTTTCTTCGAATCGTCGAGGCCGACGATGCGGCGCTTGGGATTGAGAATAACCGCGGCGGCGACCACCGGGCCGAAGAGCGCGCCGCGGCCGGCCTCATCGAGACCGGCGATGCGCAACCAGCCAAGGTGTCGCGCCGCCCGCTCGAAACGGGAAGAGCAGAGGCGGCTCATGGTGCGGAGATTTTAGCACGGCGCCCGGAATTCGTGCGCTCACTCGTATCGCAGTGCGACCATGGGATCGACCCTTGTGGCGCGCCGCGCGGGGAGGTAGTTTGCCGCGAGTGCTACCAACGTCAGAAGAACGGCCACGCCGGTGAATGTAAGAGGGTCGGTCGGAAGAACGCCGTACAGTAGCTTGGTCATTAGCCGCGACAACAACAGGGCCCCAACAATGCCCGCGGCCGATCCCGCCAGCGCCAGCTCCATTCCCTGCCGCACGACCAGCTTCAAGACGTCGGTCCGGCTGGCACCGAGAGAGATGCGAATTCCAATTTCGTGGGTCCGGCGCTCGACCGAATAGCTCATCACTCCGTAGATTCCAACCGCCGCCAGTAGGAGCGCGACGCCTGCGAACACCCCGAGCAGTGCCATCTCGAAGCGCGGTTCGGCGTTCGCCTCAGCAACCACATCATCCATCGTCAATACTTCGGAGATCGCCAAATTGCGGTCGAACGACCAGACGGTATTTTTTATCAGGCCTGAAAGCGCGGCGGGATTTCCCCTCGTGCGCACGACCAGCGTGATGTAAGACGCATGCGATTCGGACTCTCCGAGAAAGCCTCCGTTCTGCAAAGCCGCCAGGTAGACCTCCGGGTACGGGGCTTGCGCCCAATCCCCCTGCTTCGCATCGCGGACAATGCCGATCACCGTCAGCCACGTTGGCGAGGCTCGCTGGTCATCGTCGAAGGCGATGTGTTTGCCGAGCGGATTTTCGCCCGGCCAGTACTCGCGCGCTGCCTTCTCGTTGATGAGGACCACGCCCGGCGCGCTGGGGTCGTCGGAGGCAGCGATTTCGCGGCCGCGCAGCACCGCCAGCCGCATGGTCTCGAAATATCCAGGCATAACGACCCGGTAGACGGCCAGAGGCGATTCGCCGGGCAGCGACTTTCCCCGGCCCTCAATCGCGAATGGCCAGCCCCACAGGTCTCCAGCGAGCGGGAGATGATTGATGCCGCCAGCCGCTTCTAGGCCAGGCAGAGTTCGCAAGCTTTCGATGAGTTGCCGGTAGAAAATCGCACGGCGGTGGGGCTCCGACTCCTCGGTACCCGCAACGGAAACCGCCATGGAAAGCACACCATGGGGATTGAATCCGGGGTCGATCAATTGAAGAGCAAAAAAGCTGCGAACCATCAGCCCCGCTGCGATAAGCAAGATAAGCGCGAGCGCAAATTCCGAGGCCACCAGGAAACTTCGCAGCCGGTTGCGGCGATGGCTGTCGCTGCCTCCGCGGCCTCCGTCCTTCAAAGTGTCCGTTAAATTGACTGCGGAGGCCTGCATTGCCGGAGCGAGTCCAAACACCACGCCGGTCAGTGCGGTAACAGCAATTAAAAAGACTACGACCCGGGCATCAATCCTTATGGTGTCCACGCGCGGGAGGAATGCCGGGCTAAGCGCCACCAGCGCACGCGTCCCCCAGACCGCCAGGAGCAACCCCGCGGAGGCGCCCATGGCGGCCAGCAGCAAGTTCTCGGTGAGCAACTGTCGAATCACGCGCTTGCGCGGAGCTCCCAGTGCCGTACGCACGGCAATCTCCTTCTGGCGAGTCGCTGAACGCGCCAGCAGCATGTGCGCCACGTTGGCGCAGGCGATAAGCAATACGAATCCCACTGCGCCCAACAACAACAGCAGCGGCGCTTTGACCTGGCCGACGACGTTTTGCTTCAGGGGAGTTACCATCACATCGCGGTTCGTGCCCGGGAACTTTTGCTCCAGACGCGCGGTGATCGTTGCGATTTCCGCGCGCGCCTCGGAGAGCGCCACGTCCCGCTTAAGCCTCGCAAAAATGCGCAGGCTGTTGCCCTCACGACTGTGAATGCGATCACCAAATGCATTGGGCACCCACATCTCCGCGCGGGTAGCCCAGAACGGTGCAAACTTGAAAGTCCGCGGCATGACGCCTAGCACGGCGTACTGCTGGCCATCGAGCGTGATCACTTTGCCGACCACCTTCGAGTCGCCAGCAAATCGTCTTTGCCACAAACCGTAGCTCAGGATGACTTCGTGCTCGGCGCCTTTCTGGTCTTCTCCCGCGACGAACAGCCGGCCCAGCAGCGGTTCGACACCGAGCAGCGGGAGCAGACTTTGTGTCACCGAGAGTCCCAGAATGTGTTCCGGTGAATCGATACCGCTCAAGTTGGCAGACCAATAGTCAGCCGCACCCATGGCCTCGAAGGAGCTGCTCTGGTCGCGCCAGTCGATGTAGTTCGCGACCGCTACAGGATTGTCACCATTGTGGAGAATCGTAACGAGGCGGTCGGCGTCCTTATAGGCCAGTGGCCGGAGCAATACGGCGTCTACAACGCTAAAAATCGCCGCGTTCGCGCCAATACCGAGAGCCAGCGTGAGAACGGCAACGATGGTAAAGCCGGGATTTTTCGCAAGCATGCGCGTTCCAAAGCGTATGTCTTCTAGAAATGTTTCAAGAAACGGCAGGCCGCGCTGCTGGCGATACAGTTCTTTGGTTTGTTCCAAGCCGCCGAATTCGCGGCGCGCGCCGCGGCGCGCCTCTTCTGGAGCCATGCCCCGTCGAATGTTTTCTTCAGTGATAGCGTCGAGGTGCGACTGAAGTTCGGTCTCCAGCTCGCTCTCGCGGCGGCTCCTGCCGAACAGCCCTCGCACTCGAACGGCCAAGATGCGCATCCGGTTCATGCCCCCACTCCTCCTAGCCGGCTCATCGGCTTGACCGTGTAACTATTCATAGCGCAAGGCCACCACCGGATCGACTTCGGTCGCGCGCCGCGCTGGCCAGTACGCGGCGAGGGCCGCAACCACACCCAGCAAAAAACAGGACCCGGCAAACGCGCGGGGATCCGCGGATCCCACTTCGTACAACATGCTGCCGAGCAACCGGCTTAGCCCGTATGCTGCGGCCAAACCCACAGCCATGCCGGCAGTAACCAGGAAGGCCATGTGACCCACGACGTGGCGAAGAATATCGTCGGGTTGTGCGCCCAGCGCCATGCGGATTCCGATCTCTCGCGTGCGCCGGGAGACGGAGAAAGCTACGATGCCGGAAAGTCCGAGCGAAGCCAGCAGGGTCGCCAGCAATCCGAACAGGCTGGAAAGCCAGGTGATAAGCCGCTCCTGCATGAGCGAATCGTCAATCTGTATTTCGAGAGTGGTGGTCGCGTAGAGAGGCAGATTCGCGTCCAAGTCATGCACCTGCGCTCGAACCAGATTGCCAATTTTCTCCGGATCACCGGAGGTGCGCACCTGTAACGTCATGTCCAGGAGACGCAGTTCCTGTGCCATCGGGGCATAGAAATGGCGGCGAGGTGCTTCCGAAAGTCGCACGTACTTGGCATCTTTCACGACGCCGATGATTTCCCGGTCCGGGGGCGCTTTCGGATCGTCCTCGGTTCCAATTTTTTTGCCGAGTGGATCCTTGTTTCCGAAGAAATAGTGCGCCATCGTTTCGTTGATGATGACGACCTTCGGGCGCGCGGCGGTGTCCTGCTCGGTGAAGTCGCGACCTTCCACAAAGGGAATTCCCATTGTGGCGAAATAGCCTGGCGAAATGATCGCGGCGTTGGGGCTCATGTTTTCATCAGCACCCGGCAGGTAGCCCTCCACCTTGACGCCCTCCTGATCCCACCCTCCGGAAATGACCGAGCTGGTGGTCAAGCTTGCCGCGCGCACGTCAGGCATGGCGCGAACGAGCGCGAGGAGATCGTCGTAAAGCGACTTGATTCTCTCCCGGGGATACCCGTTCATGGCGGGGTTGAGCGTCGTCAGGAAAACGTTCTCCTTCACAAAGCCGGTACTGACGCCGCGAAGGTTCTCTAAGCTGTGCAGAAACAAACCAGCCCCAATCAACAGCGGCAGCGAGAGCGCGACTTGGAGGAAAATAAGCGCGCTGCGCAAACAGAAGATGCGTTCACCGGAAGCAATCGAGGGAGAATCGTGGCGCAATGTGATGGACACGCCAGCGTGCGAAAGCTGGAAGGCCGGGGCGAGTCCGAACAGCAATCCGGTAAATAAGGATGCGAGCAGTGCGAAACCCAGAACTCTAAAGTCCATCGGAGCCTGGAGGTTTGCGCTGAAATCTGCAGGCAGAAAGCCAAGCAACGCCGTCTCGGCCCAATAGGCGACGAAAATCCCAGCGCACCCGCCCAGCACCGAAAGCAGCAGACTTTCCGTCAGCCACTGGCGAATGAGCCTTCCGCGGCCCGCACCGATTGCCAGCCGCACGGAAATTTCTTGCTTTCTCTTTGCGTTTCGCGCCAAGAGAAGATTGGCGAGGTTCGCGCACGCAACGAGGAGCACGATTCCCGTCACACAAAACATTAGGAGCAGCGGGCGCTCCATTTCTGTGCGCAAATGGGCGAAACCCTGGTTGCCGGGCTCGAGTTGGATGCGGCTCGCGAGGGTGCGCTCTTTGTCGTGGGCGTTGATGCTCGATTCCCGTTCCTGCAGTTCCGCAGCGAGAACCTGGTGATAGAGGATGTCGAGCGAGGCCTGCGCTTGCCCGACCGTGACTTGCGGCTTGCGTCGCGCCAGAATCGTCATCCAGCGGTGCCGTGGATTTTCGAGGCGATTAGCGGGCACCGGGCGAAAAACCGTCGCCATCATCATGGGCACTCGAATATCCGGGTTGCGGGCCATCTCCGTGCCATAAAATCCCGGCGGGGTGATGCCGATGACGCGAATCGGATTGTTATTTAGGATGAGGTCCTTGCCGACGACCGCTGCATCGCTGCCGAATCGCCGCTGCCAGTAGCCATAACTCAGGACCGCAACGGGATGGGCACCGGGCGTGCGGTCATCCTCCGGTCCAATCAGCCGGCCAAGAAACGCCCGCACGCCAAGCGTTTCAAAGTAATTTCCTGAAACCATCTCGCCCGTGGCGCGTTCGCTCTGTCCACCGTAACTCGCATTGAAATCGACGCCGGAGCGCGTCAAAACATTCCGGAAGGCGGTGTTCTTGTCGCGCAGGGCCTGATACATGGGATAGGAGAAATCTTCCTGTGCTTGCTGAGACCGGCTGTCCGTGTACTTGACGACCACAAGCTCTTCCGGATTGCGGACCGGGAGGTTGCCGAGCAAAACGGAGTTCACCAGCGAGAAGAGACCGGTGTTTGCGCCAATGCCGAGCGCCAGCGTCAGCACCGTTACCAACGTAAACCCCGGGCTTTTCACAAGCATGCGAACCGCGTAACGCAAATCCTGAGCGAGCGTCTCAAAGAACGGCAGGCCGCGCCGATCGCGGTACGATTCCTTGGTTTGCTCTAGGCCGCCGAACGCGCGTCGTGCGGCATGGCGCGCTGCTTGCTCGGTCATCCCGCGGCGAATGTTCTCTTCCGTGAGGGCCTCCAGGTGAACACTCAGTTCGCGATCCAGTTCGGCGTCAAGAACGCGCCGCCGAAAAAGTCCGGTCAGTCGCGCTACCATAACTTGCAGCCACTCCATATCAGGCTCCTTCGGCGCGTCCGAGCAGGCGCGTCATGAGCGCGGCCATGCGCTCCCAGCTTTCCGTCTCAGCCAAAAGCTGTTTGCGCCCGCTGCGTGTAAGCGTGTAGTACTTGGCTTTGCGATTGTTGTCCGAGACGCCCCATTTCGAGGAAATCCATCCGCGTTGTTCGAGCCGCAATAGAGCAGGGTAAAGTGTGCCCTGGTTGAGTTTGAGCAGGTCCTCGGAAACCTGTTGAATGCGCATGGCGATCCCATACCCGTGCAACGGACCAAGGGCCTCGAGGGTCTTGAGTACGATCAGATCGAGCGTGCCCTGCAGAACCTCGCCGTGCGTTTCGGCCATCGCCATTCTCCTTTTGTCAATCAACAGGAGGCTACGCTTGCTCCTGTTGATTGTCAACAGGTCGCTTGCTGTTTTAGACGAAGCCGGCAGGAAAAAGTTCCGTGCCTCCCGAAAATTCCTTCGCCAGGAAAGGCTATCGGTGAATCGCGCCACAAACCCGCCCCCTGAGGGTGTCCTAACAAGACTCCTAACAAGACTCGTTGACCGGAGCACTCCGGGAGACCTAGGATGGCCGGGCAAATCTAGCAACCGATGTGCTTTAAGGGAGAATTCCATGCATCCACCGAGGCAGTCCGCTTGGCTTCGTGCCGGCTTTTACCTCTTGAGTTTGGCAGCGCTTCTCGTTCTGGCACCATTCAGCAAGGCGCAAGGCTTGACCAGCAGCGACCTTTCCCGCTTCCGCTTCGTAGGCGACGCTGTTCTCTCGCCAGATGGCCAGCGCATGGCCTACACCGTGATTTTGTACGATCGCCCCGGCCGGCCCGCTCCGCAACTTTGGATAATGGACCTGGCCACGCAAAAACCCATTCCGATCGGTGGCGAAAAAGATGTGGCCGGGAATCCACGTTGGTCGCCCGACGGGAAATGGCTCGTGTTTCAGGGCAGGGTGGGGGAGAAACACGGATTGCTTCTGGCGCGTCCGGACGGTTCCGAGATCACCACTCTCGTCGAGAAGATAGAGGGCACCAACAGCCCGTTGCCGGGCGGCGGTCAAGACGTCACGTGGTCGCCTGACGGCCAACAGATCGCGTTCATTTCTTCAACGCCGGATGAAAGAGCCGCCGAAGCCAGCGGCGACCCAATGGTGATTTCGCGTTACCTGTACAAGCCCGACGCCGGCGAAGGCCTGACTCGCTTCAACGACAATCAGCGTCTGCACATTTTTGCCGTGGATCTGGCCACCAAGCAGGTACGCCAACTGACCCAGGGAATCTACGACGAGCATTCCATTGACTGGTCTCCGGACGGCAAGGAGATTCTCTTTGCATCGAACCGGGAACCGAATCAGGACGAGTTTTTCAACTATGACATTTTCGCTCTCCAAGTGGCGGACAAAAGCATCCGCCGGCTGACCGCCACGGAATACAACGAGTACGAACCGTTGTGGTCGCCCGACGGCAAGCACATCGTCTACCGCGGTACAAAGCGCGGCTTGACCGACCGCGAGACGACCATGGAAGACACGCACGTCTGGATGATGAACGCCGACGGCAGCGATCGCCGAGAAATCGGAGCGGTCATTGACAACCGGCAGGGCGCGCCGAAGTGGGCTCCCGACGGCAGCGCGGTATACTTCACGGTTCAAGAGCGCGGAAGCAATCATCTGGTGCGGCTGCCGATTAGGGGCGGCGCGCCAGAATATGTGGTGAAAGATACCGGCGGCGTTGGCGGCTTTTCCGTTGGCAAGGACGGCACGCTGGCCTACACGTTCACGTCCCCGCGCGACATGGCACAGCTTTACGTTAAGACCGGCAGCGCGGCTGCTCGCAAACTCACGGACTTGAACCGAGAAGTGCTCGACGGAAAACAAATTGCCGAGGTCCAGTCCTTTACCTTCGTGAGCAATGACAACAAGTTTGATGTGGAAGCGTTTCTCACCAAGCCGGCGGGAATGACCGCGACCTCGAAGCATCCGCTCATCGTGAACATTCATGGAGGCCCGCACGGGCAGAATGGCCCGGGGTTCAACTTTAAGAATCAGGTGTACGCCGCGCACGGCTGGGCGACGCTCAACGTGAATTTTCGCGGCTCAACGGGCTACGGGCAGAAGTTCGCCGACGCGGTCTTTGGCGATCAGAACGGCGACGAAGGTCAGGATGTTTTGTACGGTGTGAGCGCGGCGGTGCGCCGCTATCTGTGGATCGACCGCGAGCGTATGGGCATTGAAGGCGTCAGCTACGGCGGCCAGCTGACCGACTGGCTGATTACCCAGACCAACGAATTCAAGGCCGCGATTCCCATTGCCGGCATCGCCAACCTGGTCAGCTACAACTACATGACTTACTACAACCAGTATGAGGAAATGGAGTTCGGCCAATTCCTTCACCAAGGCAACTTGATGGATGTGGCGTGGGAACGCTCGGCGTTGAAACACGTTGCCGCCGCCCATACTCCCACCATGCTGATGCACGGCGAAAACGACAACGATGTGCCCATCGCCGAAGCGGAACAGTTCTTCATTGCGCTCAAAGACGTCGGGACGGAGGCCCTGTTCGTGCGCTACCCGCGCGAAGGCCATGGAATCCGGGAAACCAAGCACGTGATTGATTCGACCGATCGCTCCATTGCCTGGTACGAAAAACACTTTCCAAAACCCGGCACAGAAGGCGTGACGAACGTCGAGCCCTGATTGGCCATCGCGGAAAGAGAGGAACGGTCCGGCCCCTCGAGAAGCGCGCTCCGGAGGCGATGAAAGCAGAAAGAGCTCCAGGCCAGCGGAGCTCTTTCCTGAATGCGCTGCGAATCGGGGAGTTGCGCTTATGCCTTGGTTTCCGACCCAGCGGTTGCCACGGCAGCCACTTCTTCGCGGGGGGCGCGCTTGATGCGGGCGGCCTTTCCGCGCAATTCGCGCAGATAGTAGAGTCGGGCGCGGCGAACTTTGCCCTTACCAACCACTTCGATAGAACTGATCGACGGCGAATGCAGCGGGAAAATGCGCTCAATGCCGACGCCGAAGCTTACGCGGCGCACGGTAAACGTAGCGCCCGAAGCGCGGCCCTTCTTCGATATCACCACCCCTTCGAACGCCTGCAGGCGCTCCTTTTCCTTCTCGCCTTCCCCTTCCTTCAGGCGAACGTTGACGCGCACCGTGTCGCCAGGGCGAAATTCGGGGAGGTCTTTGCGCAGTTGCGCTTCATGGAGTTTAGCTATAATCGGATTCATGTTCGTAATCCCTCGAGACCCACACAGGCGGGGCCAGCTCTTCAAAGGCGAACGGTAATTATAGCCAAATATTCACAATTTACCTAGCGCATTCAACGCCGGGTCCCGCCGGGTAGTGGGTCAGTTTGAATTAGGGCTTGCACCCGATAGAGTATCGGAAAACTAGCGACGTACGTATCAAATCGAAGGGCGGGAAATTGGATTTCATTCAAACGGCGGCTGCCATAGTCAGCCAGGCGATAGGGGAGGGTATTTTTGATGGTAAACCGATGGTAAACCATTGCCCGATCCGAACGATCATGCAATCGAACGGGGCAGGAAGGGCGCACCGCAAGGGCTCAAAACTGACCGCAAAACGCTATAGCTAAAAAGGCCGCTAAATCCCGTCCGCTGGAACAAGTAGAATTAACTAACACAATACAAAGGGTTTATAAATACCCTTGACATAATCAGGGAGTGTAGGACACTAGCGTCGAAAAGATTACGGGTGCAATCCCCGTAGCGTACTCACGAAGGCCACCTTCACAGGTGGCCTGCCGTGTTTTAGGGATAAATTCTCTTAGATTGTCGCCACTTCTTGACATTTTTTCTAGCGCAAGGAAAACTGCTAAATGGCACGATTATTGTGGAATTCGCTTCCCATTCCCCGACTAACGCGACTGAAAAAGTATATGATTTACTATCATACTCTCTAATATAAACCCATTTTGCTGACACGACGCGGGGGTTCTCTACCCACACTTCATCAGGGTTCTCCAATTATAACGCTATTCGTCATGCAATATAGACATATATTCAATCGTTTCTGCTGTTTACATGGTTTATGGCAAACATTAACCGTTACTTTAACAGGATAATGGACTCGTGAGCCAAGCCTCCTCACTTGAAATTCGATTTGGTGCTCCAGACATGACCTTCAAAAAGAAGACCGGAACGAACGTCAAGCAAGCCGTACCCTTTTTCCATGTGTCGAATATGGAAGAGTCGCTGCACTACTACGTCGTGGGTCTCGGCTTTCTGATGACCAAGAAATGGATCGATGAGGGCAAGCTGCGCTGGTGCTGGCTGGAGATCGGTGAAGCGGCCTTGATGCTGCAGGAGTTCCGGAAAGAAGGGCCCAATTCCTGGAAACCCAGCTGCAAAGTGGGAGAGGGTGTGTCGATCTGCTTTATGTGCGAAGACGCCCTGACAATCTATCGCGAGGCGACCTCCCGCGGAATTGCCGCCAAGAACCCTTTCGTTGGAAACGCCCTGTGGGTCGTGTCTTTCTCGGATCCGGATGGCTATCGAGTCGATTTCGAAAGCCCTACGGATGCACCCGAGGAGACGGAGTATTCACCGGAGCACAAGTGATTCGCGATTGGTCGTGGGTCTAAGCCGGCGCCGCCCGGGAAACGCTTCGGCGAATGACGCTTTCCGCGAAGCGCTCCATCTCTTCGAGTTGCGGGCTGAATTGCAGGAGGACCAGGTCGACACCGGCAGCCTCGAATTGCGCGAGCCGCTCCGCAACCTGTTCCGGCGTCCCCACCAAGCCTGAGCGCAGCCCCCGGTTTGACACGGAATAGTCTTCGAGCGAAACGCGCTGCTCGAGCTGCGTACCCGCAAGCCACTGCTGGTAATTGGCATACCCGGCGGCGGACTGTTGAACGTCGGTGATGCGCTTCAGCTCTTGCTGAGCCTCCCGCTCTGTTTGGCGAACGATGCCGTAGCCCGCGACGCCGAACTTCATGGGCGGCAAATTGTGCCGCGCGCGGCGCATGCGCAAATCTGCAATTTTTTCGGCGACACGCTCCGGCGCGTCGCCGTGCATCAGGTACGCGTCACATTTCTCGGCAATGAGATCCTTGGCCGCAGGCGATTCGCCTCCGGCATACAAGGTGGGATGCGGCTGGGCCACCGGTTTTGGCTCAAGCACATTGTCCTCGACGCGGTAATACTTCCCGGTGTAGGAAAAATGATCCCTGGACCACACGCCGTGCAGCACGTCGAGCCATTCGCCGGTGCGCGCGTAGCGGTCATCGTGCTGCTCAAACCCCACGCCGTACTTCTTCGCTTCATCCGCCCACCAGGACGACACGACATTCAGGGTAAGCCGCCCGCCGCTGATGTGATCGATGTTTGCGGCTTGCTTGGCAAGCAGGGCTGGGAGGTGAAACGTCGGGCGCACGGCGACCATGAGCTCGATGCGCTCGGTGACCGCAGCCAGCGCAGCCGCTGTCGACCACGCATCGAGCGACGGCGCCTCCACGCCCTTGATGTCATTCAGATTCAACTCCGCGATGAGCGTGAGGTCGTAGCCGATTTGCTCGCTGCGCTGCGCGAGCTTTTTCACGTAAGGCCAGCTCGCTTCCATGTTTTCGTCCGCAACATTGCGCAGCCACCCGCCAAAAACGGGGAGCCAGTAGCCGTATCTCATCGGGTGCTCCCGGTCGCGATGAGCCGTTCGCCTCGGCTGGCCTCGTGAATCCGCGCTTCGCTGATCAAATAGTCTGCCAGCCGCGAATACGGATTGAAGCCAATCATGCGCTCCGGGTCGGAGACAAAATTCGAAAGCGCGTTAACGTCGTAATACAGCAGCCTCCCGGTCCGGTCATCCATGACGTACTCGATGCCGCCGACTTCGATGCCGGCAACATCCATGATGCGCTCCACCTCGTCAATGATTTGCCTCGGCGGTTCGTAAGCTTCCACGGTGAGCCCCGACTTCGGCGCATCCATCGGGCAAGCCAATCGTGTGAGTTCCTCACCCTTCGTGTTTTTGCAAATGTCCGCCGGGCACAGATCGAAAGTGTCGCCGGTAATGTGAATCTGAATCGCGTAAAGATATTCGCCGCCGAGAACTTCCACTCGCGTGATCACGCCGTCGCGCGCCGTGAAGAATTCCTGTACGAGCGCGGTGTTGTCGATTCCAAACGACAAGCTATTCCGCTCGACGGCGGCTCGCAATTCGTCCGGCGAACTGAACCTCTTTATCCCGGCTCCACTGCCGCCGATGTTCGGCTTGATGATCAACGGATACCCGATGGCTTCGGCGGCGCGCAAAGCCTCGGAGGGATGGTTGATCACCCGCGCTTTGGGATATTCGAAGCCGAGCGCCTCGAGCACCGTCAACTGCAAAGCTTTGGAAATTTCATGAGTGAAAGCCCGAGAGCCATTCACCACCCGAACACCTTTTTCTTCCAAATGCGAAAGGTAGTTGAGCGTGTAAAAGATCCCGTGCCCAACGCCGCGCTGCCAAGCCGAGGGGCTCATGCGATTGAAGAGCAGCGAATACTCGCGCTCCTTGGCCGCGACATCGTACTGATGATTCCGCGCGTCCACCTTGACCCAGGGAACGCCCCGCGCGTCGAGTTGCTCAAACAGCGGACGAAACCAATGCTGTTGCTCGTAGTAGATGGCGATCGGTTTCCCCGCTCCGGGCTCCTTGCCGTTTCCGCTTGCCGCGTTGCTCATGGCACTGTGCTCCTCATTCGCTTAACAATAAAAAAGGGCCGCTTATTCCGAGCGGCCCAGGATTCCCTTTAGGTTTAGACTTGCGCTAGACCGAAGGACCACCCATGCCGCTTGCAGGTGTACACATACAAACGCAGCATGGGCACGCGCAGGCCTGCCCGCAGCCGCAAATACCCTGCGTGGCACGCGAAGACCCGGTGGGGATCGCTTCTTTCACAGAAACCCCAGTATACCGCGGGCCAATTTCAGCGCAACAACAAATCCGGCCGGTTACGCTGGGTCTTCTCCAAAGCGGCGGCGCGCCGCCAATTCGCAACTTCCGCGTGATTGCCGCCAATCAAAACCTCGGGCACCTTCCAACCGCGAAAATCGGCTGGACGCGTGTAATGCGGAAAATCCAAAAGGGTGCGGGCCTCGATTCGTGATCCATCGCCAGTAGGGGTGGAACTTACCGCGGCCTCCGCTCGTCCTGCGAAATGCCGCACTTCGCTGAAGGACTCATTTTTTGAAGACGCTTCATTACCCAGCGCGCCCGGAATGAGGCGTGTAACGGCATCGATGACCAGCATCGCTGGAAGTTCCCCTCCACTAAGCACATAGTCCCCCACGGAAATTTCCTCCGTAGCGAGATGATCGGCGACGCGCTCGTCGACTCCCTCGTATCGTCCGCAAAGAAAGACAAGGCGGTCGATGTGCGCATACCGTCGCGCGGTTTCCTGCCGAAAAAGTTTCCCCGCCGCGGACATCAAAACAATGGCCGTCTTCGGAGCGAGCGCTGAAGGCTGCTCCGCGCTTCCCAAGTTGCGACCGAGAATCGCTTCGGCCGCCTCGAAGAGCGGCTCAGGCTTGAGCACCATCCCCTCGCCGCCGCCAAACGGCCGATCATCGACGCTGCGGTGACGATCCTGGGTGAACACACGTAAGTCCTGCACCTGGACCTCGACGAGGCCGGTCTCGCGAGCCCGCCGCAAAATGCCGTGATCCAGCGGCCCGGCAAAAAATTCTGGAAAAATGGTAATCAGATCGAAGCGCATCGCTCCTGCTAGTCTAACGTACCCGGGGCCCCGAGGGACATCGCCAGCAATCCCAACGCCGGTTCCTTGCCCTAATCCTGTCCTTCTGAACAGCTTGCATCGAGGCCCCTGTGAGCCCTAGTCTTGCTTGCAAGCAGGACGCTCTCCAGTCCAAAGCGGCCCGTTTTTCACAGCTTTCTCTCTACACACCTCGCTGCGAGTCGCATATCTGGAGGTTTTCAGGATGGCCCGTAGGAACGCGACAAAGTCGATCACCGGCTGTTTTGTTGGCCTTCTTCTGGCGTTACTCCAGGCGGGATGCGGTGGCTACTCGAGCGGCGGCGGGAACGGCGGAGGCGGTGGATCCAATCCGCCATCCGCTCCGACGGGGTTGACGGCGTCGGCCGCCAACGCCCAGGTCAATCTGACCTGGAATGCGAGCTCCGGCGCGACGGCTTACTACGTAAAGCGCTCGACAACCAGCGGCGGTCCTTACGCACAAATAGCCACTCCCACAGCGACGAGCTATGCCGACAACAGCGTGACCAACGGGACGAAATACTACTACGTCGTCTCGGCTTACAACTCCTACGGCCAAAGCGCGAATTCTGCCGAAGTCAACGCCACACCAATGGCGCCTCCTCCTCCTGCCGCCCCGGCCGGTCTCGAAGCACTAGCGGGAAACACGCAAGTGAGCCTCACCTGGACCGCCAGCGCCGGCGCGACGAGCTATCACCTCAAGCGCAGCACGACGAACGGCGGGCCGTACACGCAAGTTTCGGCACCGACCGCGGCAAACTTCACCGATACAGGCCTCATCAACAGTACGATCTACTATTACGTTGTTTCCGCGCTAAACTCTGCGGGCGAAAGCGCCAATTCTTCTCAAGCAAGTGCCACACCTGCGGCCCCGGCCACACCACCACCCGCACCAGCCGGACTCGGAGCCATCGCCGGGAATGCTGAAGTGATCCTCACTTGGACGGCCAGCGCGGGAGCCACAAGCTACCACGTCAAGCGCAGCACGACGAGCGGCGGTCCGTACAACCAGGTCGCTGTACCTACCACCACCAGCGATACCGACACGGGCCTCACCAACGGCGCGACCTACTACTACGTGGTTTCCGCTTTGAACGCTGTCGGTGAGAGCGCCAATTCCGCTGAGGCCTCGGCGACGCCGGTAATCGCCGCCGCCAACATAACCATCACCATCAATCCTTCCCTTTTTAAGCCGATCTCTCCATATATCTACGGCATCAATTTTTATTCCGGCATCACCGGCGCTCCGCCACTGTTGACCTTCGACCGCGCGGGCGGCAACCGATGGACGGCCTACAATTGGGAGACCAACGCCTCGAACGCCGGCAGCGACTACAGATACAACAACGACAACTACCTCAGCTCCAGCACCGTCCCCGCCGAAGCCGTGCGAGCTTTCATCGCTGCTGATCAATCCAAGGGAGTAGCGAGTCTGGTAACCTTCCAGCTCGAAGGCCTAGTGTCGGCGGACGAGAGCGGTCCCGTGAGTGTCGTCAATCCGCCCGACCTGACGCGCTTCAAGACGGTCGTCGACAAAAAGAGCACCGTCTCGAATGTTCCTTTCACCAGCACACCGCCGACAACGGACGCCAACGTCTACATGGACGAATTCGTCTGGGTGCTTGACCAAAAATTCCTGGGCATGGGAATCTTCGACACCAGTCCCACCCACCCCACTTTTATCAGCCTCGACAACGAGCCCGAACTCTGGAACTCCACGCACCTCGAAGTCGAAGGCTCCACGGCCGTCACTTCGGACAGCTACATCAGCAAGACCATCAATCTCGCGAAAGCTTTGAAGGATCAGTTCCCCAACGTGGTCATTTTCGGGCCCGTCCATTACGGCTTTCAAGGCCTCTACAATTGGCAAGGGGAGCTGAGCGCCACGCCCAGCGGCACGAACTGGTTCCCAGATAAATATCTCCAAGCCCTGAAAACCGCTTCGACAACATACGGAAAGCCGCTCGTCGATGTCTACGATTTCCATTGGTACGTGGAAGAATACGACTCCGGCGGAACGCGCATCCTCGATCTCACGAGCGCGATCCTCTCCGACGCGCAGGTCCAGTTAATCGTCCAGAGCCCTCGCGCCTTGTGGGATCCGACCTTCACCGACACCGGCAACAGCAATCCATGGATCTACAAGGAACTCGGCAGCACGCCCATCAATCTTCTCGGCCGCCTCGAAACCAAGATCAACGCCGAAAATCCCGGCATGAAAATCTCCATCACCGAATATGAGAACGGCGGCTGGAACCATATTGCGGGAACCATCGCCCAAGCGGACAACCTGGGAATCTTCGGCAGCCAAGGGCTCTTCGCCGCCAGCTTCTGGCCCCCCAATGGAACGTATTCCTACGCTCTGGCGGGATTCCGCGCCTACCGCGGCTTTGACGGTGCCAACGCCAGCTTCGGCGACACCTCGCTCGAGGCCAGTTCCAGTGACGTGCAAAATGTAGTGGTTTACGCCAGCACGGACAGCACCACGCCGGGTCGCACCGTCTTTGTGGCCATCAATCGTTCCACTTCCGCGCAAGTGACGGCGATCAACGGCGCAACACTCTCCGGCACCGCCCACTTGTACCAAATCACCGCAGCCTCAGCCCAGGGGCAAAACCCTGTCGCACCAGTGGCGATCGGAACCATGGCCGCGAGCGGCTCTTCGCTGACCATAACGCTGCCAGCCCTGAGCGTCACGACCATCGACGTGCACTAGTGCCGACATACGAGCCCTACTTCGGCTTAGGTCTTTTCGTTTAAATCGCGGAGGCCATCAGGAAGCACGACGTCGATTCGCCGGGCAGCCGTGTTGATGCTCGTACAAATATCTTCAGCAAGCGGAATGAGAAGCTCCCCAGCAGAAGTATCGACGACGAGAAGCGGTGTTCCGGCCACTCCCTCGCCGGCGATTTGCACCTCTTTAACCACACCCAGCAAAGACGGGGCACTTGCCAGAGAGCAAGGTGAAGAAGAAACGATAGAAGGCTCGGCAGAATTCTCGAACACCAGACATCCTATGAGATCATCCACAAAATATTGGCCTCGGGAGAGCGTCATGCGCTTTTCAATCGGTAGCAATACCTCCAGCCCGCGAAACTTCTCCGCCTCCGAGATCGAATGGCATCCTGCAAAATGAAATACGGCCTGTCCCTTGTGGTTCTGGCTGAGCCAGCAAGCCTTGAGCGGGGTAAGAAGCGGCTCCGCCGCCGCGGCTCCGCCGCTGGCACGTAGAAAAATTTCGGACAAGTGTGTGAGCCGTTCGGGAAAATCCGTGAGGAGCACAGCAGCCACTTCCCCTTTGTTGCCGCGGGGCCGGAGAATCCGCGCGACCATCACCCAACGCTGGGTTTCGGGGCTCAATCTTCCAATATCTCTAAGGTATAACGCTTCTTCAACTTCATACCGGCGGCGCCGAGAAGCGTCCGTACCGCTTTGGCCGTACGCCCCTGCCGCCCTATCACCTTGCCGAGATCTTCCGGATGCACCCGTAGCTCAAGCACCGTTACCTGTGAGCCGTCGACGGACTTAACCTGCACTTCTTCGGGATGGTCCACCAGAGATTTGGCGATGGCTTCTACCAGCTCTTTCATCCTTCACCCTCAGGTGCTCAATCTTCCCCCGGGCCATGGAAAACGCCCCCCGGCCCAGTCGGGGACGCGCGAGAGATGGAGACTTCCGGGGGGATTACGCGATCTTCTGTTGGTCGATGAAGCTACGAACGGTGTTGCTAGGTTGCGCACCGACTCCGAGCCAATGCTTGATGCGTTCGGCGTTGAGCTTGACCTCCGCGGGCTTCTTCAGCGGATCGTAAGTTCCCACCAATTCCACCACACGTCCGTCCCGCGGCTTGCTGCTTTCAATCACCACCACGCGGTAGAACGGCTTCTTCTTCTTGCCAATCCTGGATAAACGAATAGTTAGCACTAACGGTGCCTCCACAGATATCTTAGCCTGTCCAGGCAGCTTGCGGCAATGGGCCTTGGCTGAGCCTTGGCTGGCCTATGCCCTGCGAGCTTCTGAGTCCGAGCTCAGCTTGGTTGGGGGACGCTCCCGGAACTTAACAATCGCAATGTACCGCCGACAGCGCGATAATGCCCGGAGTCGCAAGGAGCAGCCCATGAATAAGAACAGTGACATGTCACGCCGCAAATTCCTGACCAGCGCTGCTACCGGCGGGGCCGCGATGGCCATCGTCCCCCGGCACGTGCTTGGACGCGGCTTCACCCCTCCGAGCGATATGCTCAACATCGCTGGCGTTGGCGTCGGCGGCATGGGCCGCACCAATTTGATCAATCTCGCCAGCCAGAATATCGTGGCCCTCTGCGACGTCGACTGGGCCTATGCCGGAAAGGGGTTTGACCGCCTCGACACGGAAATCCCGAACCTGCAAAAACGCCTCGAGCAACCTGATGCGCAGTCCACCCCCGGCCAGCCCCCGGGCGAGTTCGATCGCGTCAAAGCCAAGGCCCGCCTTGCCGGCATGATCCGCCTCAAGAACGAGCATTGGCCGAAAGCCAAGCGTTATCAGGATTTTCGCGAGATGCTCGAGAAGCAAACGGACATCGACGCCGTCCTGGTCGCCACCTCCGACCACATGCACGCTCCGATCGCCCTCGCTGCCATGGCTCTCGGCAAACACGTCTACGTGCAAAAGCCGCTCACTTGGTCCATCGATGAAGCCCGCCAGCTGGCGCGCCGCGCCAGGGAAACCAAAGTCGCCACGCAGATGGGCAATCAGGGTCATTCTCTCAACGACGCCCGCACCACCGTCGAATATATTCAAGCCGGCGCCATCGGCGACGTGCGCGAGGTCCACATCTGGACCAATCGTCCACTGGGCTTCTGGCCGCAGGGCGTGCCCCGCCCCGAGGCTCTCAAGGAGCCTGCCGAGACGCTTCGCTGGAACGGTCCAGGCGTCAATGCCCGCCTGGCTGCCGCTATGGCTGGCGATTACCCCGTCCCAGATAAATTGTCGTGGGATCTCTTTCTCGGGGTCGGCCCGCATGTGGACTATCACCCTATCTACCATCCCTTCAACTGGCGCGGCTGGTCGGATTGGGGCGTCGGCGCCATCGGCGATATGGGCGCCCATTTGATGGACCACTCCATGTGGGCGCTCAATCTCGGCCTGCCCTCGACGGTCGAGACGGTCTCGACGCCGTTCAACGGCGTCTCCTACCCGCATGCCACGCAGACCTTTTACGAATTTCCCGCCCGCGGCTCCATGCCACCCGTCAAGTTGACGTGGTACGACGGCGGCCTCATGCCCACGAAACCCGAAGAGCTGGGCGAGGAAGATTTAAACAAAGGCGGCGGCGCCCTGCTGATCGGAAGCAAAGGCAAACTGCTCCACGATACTTACGGATTAAAGCCTCGCCTGCTGCCCAAATCTCTCCACGATTCCTACGGCAAGCCGCCGCAAAAGCTGCCGCGCATAGAAAACGAAGACCACGAAATGAACTGGGTG
Organism: Acidobacteriota bacterium; assembly: GCA_013289825.1. Classification (GTDB taxonomy): domain Bacteria; phylum Acidobacteriota; class Terriglobia; order Acidiferrales; family UBA7541; genus Acidiferrum. The sequence continues at coordinate 192,499 of JABCZF010000001.1, forward strand.
AATGCCGCCAAAGGCAAAACGGAAACTTCCTGCCCGTTCGAATACGCCGCGCGCCTGACCGAAGTTATGCTCCTCGGTGTGGTCGCGCTTCGCGCCGGAAAAAAGATCAACTACGACGGCCAAAACATGCGCGTCACCAACGTCGCCCAGGCCAACGACTTCCTGCGCCGCGAATATCGCCAGGGCTGGGCCTAAGAAGAGCACCTCGCGAACCCGCGCCTGAATTGTCTAGTCGACGATGTTAAAAAATCCCTAGGGTCTATACTTTCCCTAGCGCATCCCTGTGACCGCATCCCCACTGCAAAAGAATTGCGTGCAGGTCGCACACTTTTTTGAAAGGTTGGACTTTCGTGATCGACGCCAGCGTCCCGGCGAAGTGGGTGCTGCCTGACGCACAGGAGCCCCTTACACAAGAGGCTGTATGGCTTCTTCGCGGTTCGACGGAGAGCCAAATCAAGCGGCTAGTGCCTGACCTGTTTTGGATCGAGATGGCGAATCTGCTTGCAAGGCAATTCGTCGCGATAGATGCACTCGAGATGTCGCGGAAACAGGTATGAACTCCCTGCGTCAATAAAGAACTGGGGTCGGAGCGCTCAGCCAAGGCGGTTCAGTCCGTTAAACGCCGCTGTTTTGTAGCATTCGGCTAGCGTCGGATAGTTGAAGACGGTGTTGATGAAGTACGTGATCTTGCCCTTCAGCTTGAAGACCGCCTGCCCGATATGCAACAGCTCCGCCGCGTCTTCGCCAAAAATATGCACGCCGAGCAGCTCGAGCGTCTCTCGGTGGAATAGCAGTTTCAGGCGGCCATCGGTGTGGCCGGAGATTTGCCCGCGCGCGATCTCCCGATAATACGCCACGCCAACTTCATAAGGAACGTCTGCGTCGGTCAGCTGCTCTTCGGTCTTTCCGATAAAGGAAATCTGGGGAATGGTATAGATCCCGTAGGGATAACTTTCGGGATCGGTATGCACCTGAAGCCCGAACGCCCGGGCCGCCGCAATGCGCCCCTGCTCCATCGAGACCGACGCCAGGCTTGGAAATCCTATGACGTCTCCCACCGCAAAAATGTGTGCTTGCGTGGTGCGGTAATCGGCGTCGACCTTAATGCGCCCGCGATCGTCCGATTCGATGCCGGTGGCAGCGAGGTCCAGCTTGTCCACATTGCCCTGCCTGCCAATCGCATACAGCAAAGCGTCGCCATTGATTCGTTTTTTGCTGACCAGATTCGCCGCCACTTTCCCTTCCGGCGTTTCCTCCACGCTCTCGACTTCCTCGTTAAGCCGCAGTGTGGCGCGATGATCGCGCATGTGGTAAGTCAGCGCCTCGACCATTTCCGTATCTGCAAATTCCAGCAGCCGTGGCCGCTTTTCCACGATGATCACGCGCACACCAAGCGTTGCGAACATGCATGCGTACTCCACCCCGATCACGCCACCGCCCACCACAATCAGCGTCCTGGGAATCTGCGGCATGGTCAGGATCTGGTCGCTGCTAATGATGTTCCGCCCATTGATGGGCACTTTCGAATTGACCGCAGGCTTCGTTCCAGTGGCGATCACGAAGTACTGCCCTTCCAGGTCCGCGTAACCGTTACCGTTCTCCACGCGGAGGTGATGCCCATCGATGAACTTGCCAAATCCGTGGATCACGTCCACGCCGTTGCGCTTGAGCTGGTCCTGCGTCACCGCCACTTCATTTTCGATCACGCGCTGTACACGGAAATTCAAGTCCGCCATCGTCACATTCTCTTTGACGTTGTAATTCGACCCGTAAAAACTCTTCGAGTAAAACCCGGAGAGATGCAGCACCGCTTCGCGCATGGTCTTGCTGGGAATCGTTCCGGTATTGATGCACACCCCGCCGATGGCGGCCTGTTTTTCGACGACCGCGACGCGCTTTCCGGCCTTCGCACCCTGGATGGCGGCGCGTTGGCCGCCCGGTCCGGAGCCGATGACGATCAGATCATACGGTTGCATTCGACGAGTCCAGCGAGCTTTCCTCTTCGGGGGCGCCTACAGGCGGGGTAATCATCGTGCTAGGAGTATAAACGACACCTTGGTTTCGCAGCGCGGGAATGTGCTGCCGATCAGCATCGCCGCCGGCCAGCCGCATAAAATGTTCTTGCGCGGAAAATCCGTGGCCGTTGCGCGCCGCGCGCGGCCGCGAATACGCGCCATCCGATCCAAGAATGCGCGCTTTGCGCGTGTCCGCCAAATAGGAGGAAAGAATCTCGTTGCAGACGCGCTCGCAATGCTGGGGGTCTTTCAGCGGAAACAACACTTCCACACGTTCGTACAGGTTTCTCGGCATCCAGTCGGCGCTTCCCAGATAGATATCCGGCTTGCCTCCGTTTTCGAAATAAAAAATCCGGCTGTGCTCCAAGAACCTCCCCACGATACTGCGCACGCGAATCCGGCTGCTGACACCGCGGAGTTCCGGCACCAGCGCGCATTGGCCGCGCACGATGAGATCAATCTCCACGCCCGCGCGCGAAGCCCGGTACAGCGCTTGAATGATGGGCGGATCGATGACCGCGTTAATCTTGGCGATGATCCGAGCGGGGCGCCCGCGCCCCGCATGGCGCGCCTCCCGGTCAATTAGGGCGATGCACGTCTTGGCCATGTCCCGCGGAGCGAGCAGTAGCGGCTTGTAATTCGGCTGTTCCGCATAAGCCGTCAAATAATTGAAAACGTCGTGCACCGCGGAAGTGATTCCCTCGTCGTTGGTGAGCAGGCTCAGATCGCTGTAATACCGCGCGGTCGATGGATTGTAATTCCCCGTGCCAAGATGCGCATAGCGGCGAATCTTCCCGTCCGGATCGTTCCGCACAATGAGCATAAGCTTGGCGTGCGTCTTCAGTCCCACTAGCCCATGAAAAACCTGCACGCCCGCGTCCTCGAAACTTCGCGCCCAGCGGATATTGGTCGCCTCATCGAAGCTGGCCTTTAGTTCCACCACCACCGTCACTTCTTTTTTCCCGGCGGCGTCCAGCAGGGCGCGCGCGATCGGCGAATTCGAATTCGTTCGGTAAAGCGTCTGTTTGATGGACAGCACGCGCGGATCGTGCGCCGCGGTTTCGAGAAACTTCACGACCGTGTCGTAGCAATCGTAAGGATGGTGCAGCAGATAGCCCTGTCGGCGAATCGCTTCAAACATCGAATCGGCGTCGTGCCCCACGCGCACGTGCCGCGGCGCGAACGGCCGATACTTCAGATCCGGCCGCGGCGTCTCCTCATAAAGGTGAAAAAGCCGCTGCAAATTGACCGGCCCTTGCGCGCGAAAGACCAGCGATTCATCCAACTCGAAGGTCCCCACCAGCCGGCTGATAATGTCCGGGTGCGCATCTGCAGCAATCTCCAAACGCACGGCATCACCTTTGCGCCGCTGCGAAACCTGCGAATCGACCGCGTCGAGCAAGCTCCGCGCTTCTTCTTCTTCCAGATAAAGATTGCTGTTCCGCGTGACCCGGAATGGCGCCGAAGCAAGAATCTCGTATCCACGATAAAGCTTCGCCGCGTACGCAGAAACGATCTCCTGCAGCGCCACGTAGTGAATGCCGCCATCCGGAGCAGGCACACGGAGAAGCCGCGGCAGTGCGCGGGGCACGGTAAGCACCCCGAAATACGCTTTGCCGTTTCCGCCTCGCCGCCGCCGCAAAAGAAATGCAATGCACAACGCCTTGTTCAAAACGTGCGGAAACGGATGCGAAGGGTCAACCGTAACCGGCGTCAACATGGGAGACACGCTCCGCTCGTAAAAGGTCTTCGCCGCCTGCGCCGCTTTTCCTTCCAGCTCGCTGGCCGGCAGGACGCGAATCCCCACCTTGGCCAGCGCGGGAAGCAGCTCATCGTTCCAGCATTTATACTGGTCGCGCACCATCACGTGCATGGCCGCCGACACTTTCTCCAACTCCTCGGCCGCGGTCAACCCGTCCGTGCCTATCTCGCGCGATCCGTGCTCGATGCGCTGCAGAAAACTGGCCACCCGCACCTCGACGAATTCGTCGAGATTATTCGCCGTAATGGCCAGAAACTTCACGCGCTCCAGCAGCGGGTTCGCAATGTCCCGCGCCTCCTCCAGCACACGCCGGTTAAACTCCAGCCATTCCAGGTGCCGGTTGAGATAGAAACGCGGATCGTCAAGCGCAGTGCGTGTCATAACCTTTCTCGGGAGACCACAAGAGATAGCGCAGACGTGTTACGGGCAGATGAACGCACCGAAGGAATGCTATTCTGCGGGGGCCTCTCGAGGAGACCTGATGAAGCCAGCGCACGTTCTTTTTGTTGTGGCACTTTTTTCACTGGCCAGCGAAACCAACCGAGAAGCCCCAGACTCACCCTCGGAGAAACAGGTCGACGCGATTTTCGCCGCCGTCACCCAAGAAAACGCCCCCGGGCTGGCGGTGCTAGTCCAAGAGAATGGACGCACATCGTTTCAAAAAGGATACGGCGTCCGCGATTTGCGAACGAACATGAAAATCGACCCGCCCACCAACTTCCGCCTGGCCTCTTTCACCAAACAGTTTACCGCCATGGCCATCATGCTGCTCGTCCACGACAAAAAGCTGCGCTACGACGAAACGCTCGTGGACATATTTCCGGATTTCCCGGCCTACGGTAAAACCATAACCATCCAAAATCTCCTTAATCACACGGGCGGCCTGCCAGATTACGAAGACCTAATGGCCGCCGCCGAAACGTCCCGGAATTCGCGGATCTGGACACCGGAGCGCCAGATTCATGACCTGGAAGTCCTCAGGATGTTAGAAGCGGAGAGCAAAGGAAAATTTCCTCCCGGCACCAGTTGGTCTTACAGCAATTCTGGCTACGTGGTACTCGGTCTCGTCGTCGCCAAGGCGTCCGGGCAATCCTACGGCGATTTTCTCCGCGCGCGTATCTTCGCGCCGCTGCACCTCGATCACACCGTCGTCTATCAAAAAGGGGAAAACGAAGTCGCCAATCGCGCCTTCGGGCATTCCTTAGTCGCATCCGATCATGGACCACAGCCCTTGTTCCAGGAAACCGATCAAAGCCCCACATCGGCGACTCTCGGCGACGGCGGCATCTATTCCAATCTCCTGGATCTCGCCAGGTGGGACGATGCGCTAGGAAATCACACTTTACTCAGCGCCGAGGAGATGAAGCCCGCGTTCGTCCCTCGAAGACTCGCGAATGGCCAGCCCACTCTTTGGCCCGCGGAAGCCAACGACGACAACCTGCATCCCGGCAAGCCCGTCTCCTACGGCTTCGGCTGGTTCCTCGATCCTTACCGGGGACATCCACGCATGTGGCATACCGGAAGCACCCTGGGCTTCCGCACCATCATCGAACGCTTAACCGCCGACCATCTGACGATCATCATCCTCTCGAATCGCACCGATCTCGATCCAGAAGCGCTGGCCATCGAAACTGCTGATCTCTACTTGAATTTAAAGCCGCAAGACTAAACTCACGCGTCAAGACAATCCCGCAAGTTTCCCCAATCCCTTGACCTTCACCCGCGCAGCCATCGCGCCGTACTGCTTCATCATCGTGCGCATCTGCAGGTACTGCTTCAAAACCTGATTCACATCCTGCACGGTCGTCCCGCTGCCTTTCGCAATTCGCTTCCGCCGCTTCCCATCAATAATGTTATGGTCCTGCCGCTCCTGATTCGTCATTGAGTTAATAATCGCTTCGACCTGCTTCAGCTTCCCCTCATCGACTTTCGCGTCCTTCGGCAAGTTCTGGAACGGCCCCATCTTCGGCAGCATGTCCACAAGCTGCTCGAGCGGCCCCATTTTGCGAATCTGTTTCAGTTGGTCGCGGAAGTCTTCCAGCGTGAACCCATCTTTGCGCAGCTTGCGCTCGAGTTCGGCGGCAGCCTTCTTGTCGACCGTCTGCTCCGCTCGCTCGATGAGCGACATGATGTCGCCCATACCCAGCACGCGCGAAACGATGCGCTCTGGATAAAATCCTTCCAGTGCGTCGTATTTTTCCCCGAGCCCCACAAACTTCACGGGCGCTCCGGTAACTTTCCCAATCGAAAGCGCCGCCCCGCCGCGCGCATCACCATCGAGCTTCGTCAGGATTACGCCGGTAAGCCCGAGCCGCTTGTGAAACTCTCCCGCCGATCGCACCGCGTCTTGCCCGATCATGGCGTCGGCGATGAACAGAATCTCGCTCGGCTGCAGCTCTTTCTTCAGCATGCTCAATTCGTTCATCAAATCGTCATCGATATGCAAACGCCCGGCCGTGTCCACCAAAATCACGTCACTCGCCGAAAGTTTCGCTTCCCGGATCGCTCCTTTAACAATTTCCAGCGGCTTGTCCGTCCCTGCCCCGGGCCACAGCGCCGTCCCCACGGCCTTCGCCACTTGCCGAAGCTGCTCGCGCGCCGCAGGCCGGTAAACGTCGGTCGAAACGAGCAGCGGCCGGTGCCCATGCTCGACAAGCCATTTCGCCAATTTGCCCGTCGTGGTGGTCTTACCAGACCCCTGCAAGCCCACAATCATCCACACCGAAGGCGGCCGCGAAGCAAACAGCGGCTTGGCATGCTTCCCGAGCATCGCCGACAACTCGTCACGCACCACTTTGACCACTTGCTGGTCCGGCGACAGTTGTAGCATCACCTCGCTGCCCAGCGCTTGCTTGCGAATATTCGCGAGCAATTCGTCAGCCACGCCCACGTTCACGTCGCCTTCCAGCAGCGCCTCGCGAATCTCTCCCAGCGCCACGTCTAGGTGCTCGTCCGTGAGCTTCCCCTGCCCGCGCAAATTCTTAAATGTCCGTTGCAGCTTCTCTGTTAAGTTTTCAAACATGGCCAGTACCTATGCCTCAAAATCAGCCCCTCCAGAATAGCAGGCCGGGGCCGCCCAGTGCACGAGCAGCCAGCGTCGAACGCTCCATCACGCCATCGAGCGCCAACAAGAATTAGGAATGTCCTTAGGAGCGTAGCGCGGACTGCTCTTCACTTCGGCAAACTCAATAATGCCAATCCGCCGTCTCCTCTCCTGCCGGCGCATTCTTGGCAATATACTCCGCCATCCACTTCAACAAATTGGCCGTGGTCGTCGGCTGCCACCCATGACCCTTCATCGGCCTGCCATACTGAAAATCGCAATCGCAAGGCGGGTCTTTCACCGCTTCGAGCGCTTGTTCGAGCTGATACACCGCCAAGTTCAAATAAAAATTGTCCATGTCTCCAACGTACACGTGAAGCTTCCCCCGCAGCTTGGGACCGAGCGCGGCCCAATTCGTCCGCAGGTTGTAGCTCAAGTCGTATCCGTGGTCGCGCATGTACAGCGCCACACGGTGATCGATCTTGCCAGTCTTCTTGTCCCACAACGGCTTCGGATACCCATCGTCGCCAATGGGCCCATATGCCGCGTCCCAGATTTCAATCTGTTCCCCCGAGCGCCCGTGGCTCCCCAAAACATCTTCCATTTGGCTGAACGCCTGGATGGTGATCTCCGGCTGCCCCTCCGAAGTCCGCATGATATAGCGCGGCACCTCGACCCAGGTATGCCCCGGTTCAAAAAACGCACTCTCGTCTTCATACGCGTTCACCGATCCGTACCGCCGAAAATCAATCGAGTCCGGATAAAGCGTCCAAGTCCCTCCGAAAAAATCCGGATAAAACACCTGCACGCCGAGCGACTCCCATCCGCCCGTCGACCCACCCGTCAGCACGCGCGCATAGGGTTTCCGAATCATCCGGAAATGCGCCTCGAGATACGGAATCATCTCCTTCACCAGCGCGTCTCCGTAAGGCCCGTTGTTCACCGAGTTCACCGCATAGGAATCATCGTAGTACGGCGTCGGATGCTGGAAGGTGACCCCGATCAGGCGTGGAAACTTTTCCGAGTTCCAGGATTGATAAAACTCGAAGCCCGACTCGCGGTTGAGATCGGTCAGTCTCGCTCGCATCTCGGGACTGACCGCCACATCCTCCGTGTTGAATCCAAACGGCGCTCGAAGACTGAAGTGGCTCTGCTCATAGACCACCGGATAGCGCCCGTTGGGATGCTCCTCATAGCCCTTCGGCAAAAGCACGATCGCCCCGATGTACATCGGATGCCCCCAAAACTTGGTCAACATCTCGCTCTGGATCTTGATGTGCTTCACCCACGCAGTGTCCCGAGGCACCTCGACCGCGGGAATCTCCTTCGTCAAGCTGAGCTTGACGTCATACCCGGCCGCCGGATCCAAATGCACTTTCTGCACTTCGCTGTACAGATTTCCCGGCGAGCGGTTGAAATGCTGCCCCTCCCACTGGTCCATGTGCAACCAAACGGTATGCCCATCCGCGCGGTGAAACTCCGTATAGATATTGACGATCGCCTGCACGTAGTATTCCCCCGCAGGAATTTCGCGTAAGCTCCGCACCGGCGATCCCGGAGTGCTGGCCTCAATAACGGCAGCGTGCTCCGGCGCCAGCGCATTCACGTCCACCCCGAAAAACGGCCCAGAGTCCCCCCAGCTTCCCGCCTGCAGGCGAGGTTCCGGCTTGTCCTTTGTACTGACCACGACAAACACCCGTCCCGTAATCGCTCCTGCATGCGCAGACTCGGGAAACGACACCTCAAATTTCGTGCCCGCCGCCTGCGGCCAGGGGGCTGCATTGGCGCGAGCCGCCAACAAAAAAATCGCCGCGCACGCCATCCCACGGACGCTCATTCGCATGTTCAGTTTCATCTCACTCCCCCGCTGGCGCCGAGAGCGTACTACACCACCCTCTGCGCATCCAAACCTGCCGCGTTATTACGTTACCAGGAGCAGTTCCGAGGCCGCTCGCGATCGCCGCGCTTCCGCTAGCGCGCATTTGCATGAATTGTTAGAGTCTCGCCGGCATCGTGACCAGCCGCTAAAATCGCGCCACGAAGGGAGACATGCCCCAAGATATCGACCTGCTGCAAGGCTCCTGGTCGATCAAGTCTCTAGCCCTGGAAGGTCAAGAAATGCCTGCGGCCATGTTCGTCAACGCCAGCATGGTGGTCCAAGGAAACCGCTTCACTAGCCTCGGCATGGGCACACAGTACCAAGGCACACTTGAGCTCGACCCATTCGCAAACCCCCACCAGCTGAGTATGAACTTCGACGCCGGTCCCGAAAAAGGCAACGTCAACCTTGGCATCTACGAAATCACCGGCGATATCTGGAAACTCTCGATCGCCACAAGAGGCTCCCTGCGTCCGTCCACATTTGTATCCGCTCCTGGCACTGGCGCCGCTCTAGAAATACTTCAGCGGGTAAAAGCGTCAGCGGAATAATCTCGCTCGATTCGTTCCCTCCGAGGGATTATCTTTCCGCCCGACAGAAGAACCTTCCCGAATGTCCTTGACACAGGTCCTCTCAAAGAACAGTATGAGTTCGAGGTTTCGCTGTGAGGCGAGACTCCCGCTTCCAGAGTCCATTTGCGGTTTCTTTAAAGGACAAGCTCCGCATCGACCGCCAACAGGGCAGAACCTACTAGGTTCTTTTTATTTCCTCGCGGGGGGCCTTACCTCCTGTTCGACGTACAGGTTTACACCACCAGACGCCAGCGGTTTCAGGCCAGACTTCTAAAGCCCAACTCGCTACAAGCGAGTCCGAAGTGCGCGTTTTTCAAAAAGGAGATTCACGTGTGTGAACAAAACAAAACTAACGTCCGTCGTCTGTTCGAAGAGGTTTGGAACAAAGGCCATGTGGCGGTAGCAGACGAGCTCTTCGCACCTACGTACCATCACCACGACAGTTCCATGCCCGATGTCGGCCGAGGCCCCGAGAGTGAGAAGAAGAGAGCGACTCTTTACCGCAATGCTTTCCCGGACATTCGTTTCACGATCGAGGACCTCCTTGCCGAAGGCGAAACCGTAGTCGCTCGTTGGTCTTGCCGCGGCACTCATAAAGGCGAACTCAACGGCATTGCCCCAACCGGCAAGCAATTCCACATCACCGGCCTAAGCATTGCCCGCTTTACGAACGGCAAAATGTTCGAAGGCTATGTCAACTGGGACGCTTTGAGCCTCCTGCAGCAACTCGGCGTCGTCCCCGAACTCTTCCGAGCCAAAGCCCTGGCCGCCTCCGCAAGGTAGCCGCCTCGACGCAGGCGAGAAAACCCGGCGGCCTGGCCACAAATCGGGCCTCCTTTTCTGCGAACGAGCGCCGTTCTCACGAGCAAGCCAATTCCCGCGTCATCCTCCACTGGCGACCCGCAAAATCTCGTGATAACCCAGATTCTCAAGCTGTCGCCGTCAGCGTGTACCGAAATTCATAAAAATGTTTCCCCTCCACGATCTTGATGGTCATATCTCCCGCAAGCCCCACCAGCTGCCCCGTCCCCGAGTCCGGCACCACCGTAACGCTGAGTTGCGGCTCGCCCCGCTTCATCGTCCCACTGTGTTGCAGCGCGAACGACCCCGTGCGCCCATGCAACGTTCCATTCACACGCTCCATCGCCACATACCCGGCTGACCCCGCAATCTCTGTGCCCACGCTCAGCATCTCCCCCACACTTGTCGCCTGCAGCTCTCCATGAAACCGTTTCTCGAGCGACATTCTCCCAAGCTTCGCGCTCTCCGCCTCCTGGTTGTCCGCCTTCTGCACATTCACCTGCACCTCAAATGTCCCGTTTGCCTCGATGGTCATGACCGCTCCCTTTTCTCGGGACTTCGAACCTACCAGCCAGTCCCCGTGTCGTCCCCACCACAAATTACCCGTACACTGGTGGCCATGATTGGAAAAACGCGACAACCGAGCTTTGCCCAAATCGAGGAAGTCTTCGACCCCGAAGTGAGCCGAGCCCGAGGCATCCTCCGCCGACCACTCTCCTCCGGCAAGCTAAGTCACGCCCGCCGCAGTCCGCCGCCCGATTTAGCCTACTGGATCGCTCACTACTGGATGATCACCTGGGATCTTCGCGGCTGCGCCCCCCACATGGCCGAGGCCCTGCCACATCCCAATATTCACGTCGTGTTTGAAAAAGACAACGCGGTAGTCTCCGGCATTCAAACCCGCAAATTCTCACGCCTACTGGAGGGCCGCTCCCAAGTCTTTGGAGTCAAATTCCATCCAGGAGGCTTTCGCCCGTTCCTAAAATCCTCCGTCTCCGCGCTAGCCGACAGCACCGTACCCGCAAACCGCATATTCGGCAAAGCGGTAAACGCCCTAACGAGGATCCTGGCCTCGGCCAGAAAAGAATCCGAAAAGGTGGCCGCCGCCAACGCTTTTTTCGGCGCCCGCCTCCCCGAACCCGACGACACCATCGCCTTAGCCGGTCAACTAGTGGCCCGCATCCTCGCCGAACCCAACATCAAAACCGTAAACGATCTGGCCACCTGTACAGGGATCAGCAAGCGTTCCCTCCAACGCCTCTTCAACGACTACGTCGGCGCCAGCCCCAAATGGGTCATCCGCCGTTATCGCCTCCACGAACTGATAGAAAAGTTCGACTCCGGCGCCCAACCCCATTGGGCGCAACTCGCCCTGGACCTCGGCTACTTCGACCAAGCCCATCTCATCAACGACTTCAAATCCATAGTCGGCTACACCCCCACGCAATACCAAAGCCAACTCGCCGAGCGCTCCTGAGCCCGCCAATTCCGGGCTATTTCGTTCTCGACGACCATTCTCCGGAACCGCCTTGAAGCAATCGCGCTGCGCGCCGGGCTTGTGGTTCGTTGGCACGACGGTGAAGGAGTTCAGGGACTCGAGGAGCGTGCTCAACTTTCGAAGGGCAGCAGAGAAGGCTCCCCATGGAATTCCCCGCGCTCGCGAGAAAACAGGACGGCTTGCGAACGACCATTCGATGCTCGCCTTTTCAGTTCCGCTCGAGCTAAATCACCGGAAACGCGATTGCATCTTTTGAAACAATGCTTCCGACTGTTCCGCGGCTTCCTTCACGAGAAATCCCATCTTGGGGTGAGAAGCCTCGAGATCGACGAGCAACCCCTGAGAACGCAGAGTTTCCGAAGTCGTGGGCCCAATCGAAGCCTTCACCATGTGCTCCATGCCAGCTTTCAGTGCACCTTTCTTCCCGTCTTGCTCGGCAATCTGGAAAAGATGATGAATCTGCACGCTGGTCGTAAACAGCGCCACGTCGATGCGCCTCGCGATGACTTCCTCCACCGCCGCCCGCAGGGGCGCCGTATCCTCCGGCAATTCCCATTGGTAGACCGGCACAGCGGTAACGTAAGCCCCTCTCTCGCGCAATCCTTCGAGCAACTCGAGGTTGGAAACACCATATTCTTGCACCGCAACCTGTTTGCCGCACAAATCCAGTTTGTGGTCATCAATCGCTTCGAGCACTTCACGCCAGGTATTCGGTTCCGGCACGGTGAACGCTACCGGCACGTTCCATTCGCGCAGGACCGCGACCGGCTTCGGGCCGCGCGCGATTACCGGAACCCTTCTCAATGCCTCAAAAAACTTCTCGGTCGGATACACGCCTTGCACTACATTCGAAAGCGCGCGCGCTCCGACTCCTGTTAGGAACAACACCGCGTCGAATTTTCCCTCGAATAGCGCGCCAGCAAATTTCAACGCCTCGGGATTTGAAGAGAGGGGTACCTCGCGCATCGCCGGCGCATGCACCGGCTTGCCGCCGTACGTTTCGATCAGCCGGCTCATTTCCTGGCCTCGCCGACTCTCCAGAGTCAGGACCGTCAAGCCGTGAAAATTCGTGACAGGCATTTCCAGTGCTCCGCTGGCTCACTATATCTCGAATAGAGCAGAATTCGGAGCGTTGGATTTCGGCGAGACACTAAGAGCAGGTCCGTTTTCAATGCGCACCGACGGAACTCTGGTACCGGACAGAACTCCGCCAGGAAGCCAATCCCACGGTGGCCGCGGCCGTGAAAAACGGATCCGCTAAACTGCTTTGCCCTGCAAGTTCGTTTTTCAGTCGGTAGGACTCGACGAGATTGGCCATCACCTCCGGAAACCCTTCATCACATGGCACGGTTGCCAAAACCTCCTTCCCCGCAACGGCGTAAGGCCCCGTCCGGCCACCCACATATACCGCTACCGCATCCACAATCTTTCCGTCAATTCTTGTCTTAAACCCGCGCAAACCGATGTCCGCCGCTTCATGGTTCCCACAACCAGCCGGACAGCCAGACCAATGAATGGTCAGCGGATTCCCTCCCGCACCCATCTTTTCATGGAGAGCCCGGGAGAGCCGAACAGCGCGGCTTTTTGTCTCGATCAAAGCTAAATTGCAATAATCGGTTCCCACGCAAGCGACCAGTCCTCGCACAAAGGGAGACGGCCGAGGCGAGAATTCCTTAAGCAAAGCTTCACCGTAAAGCTTTATCACGCGCTCGGCAGGCACATTGGGAATAATTGCATTCTGCCCGGTTGTCAGGCGAATCTCGCCGCAGCCATACACGTCGGCGAGACGCGCCAACTCGTCCAGTTGCTTAGGCTTAACTCTCCCCGTTGGCACGCAGAGTCCCACGGCCGCCAGCCCACCCTGTCTTTGCGAGCTCCGTCCGATGTGGTCAGCATGAGTCGAACCCCGCATATCTCTTCCCTGAAGTGCCAGCTCGTGCCCCAACCGCGCGGTAAGCTCCTCCCGCAATCTCCGAATTCCCCATTTTTCAATCAAGAACGCGAACCGGCATTTCGAACGCGCTTCGCGCGGACTGTGATCGCGGTGAATTTTGATCAGCTCCAGTACAATCCGCGTCGCCTGGAAAACTTCCACAAACACATTCAGCGGCGAAGCGATGGTGAATCCTCCCGAGCCCATCTTTCCACCGACGAGCACATTAAACCCGGCTCGCCCGCCCTTCTTTGCCGGAATCAGAGCTATGTCCTGGGACTCGTTATGCGTGCAGTTGTCCATGCAGCCAGTCACAGTAATGTTGAACTTGCGCGGCAAGTTCGTGAACTCCGGATTGCCCCTGCTTCCGACAATGATCTGATCCAGCTCCTCGACCACGGGAGACGCGTCAAACAATTCGTGCGGCGTCAAACCAGCCAGCGCGCAGCCATTGATGTTCCGAACGTTGTCCATACCCGTCTGCAGCGAGCCCAAGTCCACGCCCGCCAGCTTTTCCCAAATCACCGGAATGCTGTCTAGCGTGAATCCCCGCAACTCGATTTGCTGCCGCGTCGTAATGTCCAGCACGCTGTTGCCGATCCGCCGCGAAAGCTCGGCTATGGTGCGCAGTTGCTCGCTGCTCACAAAACCGTTGGGCATTCGAATGCGCATCATGAACTTACCCGGCGTCGGCCTGCGGTAAAAAACACCCACCCACTTCAACAATTCCTTTTCCGCCGGCGTCAGCGATTCCGCGCCTCGCTGGATGATCTGCGGCAAGTGCTCTAGAATGCGCAGCCCGTCGCCCTCCATCGAAGCCTTATGACCTTCGACGGCGTTGGCGGCGCGGATGTTCTGGCTGGAATCTGCGCGTGCCGTCGTGACGGAATCGTTCTCAGGATTTTGCATCGTGACCACCCTCCCAAAACTGCTCGCCAGCGGCACTCAGGTCGACCGTTCGCGGCCGAGACGCGGTGTGCTCGGTTTTGGATTCCACCGCCGGCAGTTGCATCAGTCAGCCTCGGCCACTTGTCCCGCTGCCACTCCGGTAGTCTCCGCCGTCCCCGGAGAAGTCTCCATCATCGCGGCCCTCTTCGGCATATTGGTAGCGTACAAGGCGAGCCCTGTGAGCAAAGCGCCGGACAGCAAGTTGCCCAACGTCACGGGAATCTGGTTCCACACCCACCATTGGTAGAGCGAAACCGGCGCGCCAAACAACTTCCCCGTCGGAATCAGGAACATGTTCACGATCGAGTGTTCATAACCGTGCGCAAAAAACGTCATGATCGGCAGCCACATCGCCACTACTTTCCCGACCGTCGAGCGCGAGGCCATCGCCAAAACCGCCCCCAGTGTCACCATCCAGTTGCACAAGACTCCTTTGATCAGTGCGGTTTCCCATCCACCGAGACCCAGCGCCATATACCCAAGGGTTTTCTTCTGCGCCGCCGCTTTCATCAATTCGCCGATAGGCCCGATTCCCGTCCTGCCGCAGTTCGTCACCGCCAGGTAGAACAGCACGCCATAAAACAAACTCCCCGCCAGATTCCCCAGATAAACCCAGGTCAGATTCCGCGCCACTTTGCCCAAAGAGACTTCCCCGGCCGCCCAGGCCATCGGAAGCAGCGCAAAATTCCCCGTCGCCAGTTCAAGCCCCAGCAAAACCAGAATTACAAACCCCACTGGAAAAAGGATCGCTCCTACAATCGGCGCTACATTCTGCGAGAGCACAATGAATACAAGCGAAGTGGCATAAGCCAGCAGCCCGCCCGCAAGAAAACTTCGAATCAGCAGATCGCGAACGGAAAGGGAAGCCTTCCTGGATGCCGCCTCGATCGCATCCTTTGAAAGCTCCGTTGGCTGAACGTAGTCCAAAACGCACCTCCGCCGAGCACGTCGCGGAGACCTATCTCCTAAGCCGACGTCATTCGTGGCCTCATGCTGTGCTGCGGGGCGGCGCACGGCAAACGCAACGTTTGCATTACCGGCATCGAAAAATGTGAGTCGGTCGACAGGGCCTCCTGGTGCGCAGGTCTGCTTGGAGGGCGGCGTCGGCTGGTTCTCTCGGCTAGACTTGGTTGCGTGCGTGACCGGTGCGTTCCGTGGGCAAATGAATCCGGCGCCATTCGCCTGGTACCCAAAACAACTCGTTGCAGAATCAATGACTTCCGTACTCTTTGGCAAACCCTCGCCAGTAAAAATCGCGCCGTAGCTTCTCTATTCTGGCCAACCCCCGCTCGCCACTCGGCGACCTTCAGCCGCCAGGCCCGGCGGCAAAATTCCTTTCCTGCGTTTGGCCCACTTTCCATCCCAAGGGGGGTGTGCAGCCCCGGCCCTCGGCAATCCGCAGGGAACAAATGTCCCGCTCGCACGTCTTCACAGGTTGAGAGGTGAACTCCATGCGTAAATTCACGATGTGGCTCGCAGCAGCGGTTTTGATGACCGGAATTCTGACCACGAGCGTATCGCGCAGCGCCGCCGACGGCCCGATCCAGGGCCAATGGTCGGCAAAATTCATGCGCGGAGGCCAGACCGCCTGCATCGATCTGGAGGTCCAACGCTCCAGCTGGGGCCATCATCAATCGTGGGGTAACACGCACAAAATCAGCGACTTCTACGGCCTCGACGCGAACCTGGCCAGGGCCCAAGACGCTCCCGTGCACTTCGAGCTGCGCCGCGATGCCGGAATCATGAATTTTGACGGCCGCTTCCACGACGGCGAGGGCCAAGGCAAGTTCAGCTTCGCCGGCAGCTCGGAATATGTGCTGGGAATGAAATCGCTCGGCTATGCAGATCTCTCCGGGGAGCAGCTCTTGGCGTTCGCGATTCATGACGTCTCGCGCCAATTCGTCCGGGACATGGGCGACACCGGCTATCGCCATCTCAGCACCGATGAACTCATGGCTTTCCGCATTCACGGAGTGAACCCGGAATTCGCGCGATCCATGATCGATCTTCTTCCCGAAAAACCCTCTCCCGATAACCTCGTGGCCATGCGCATTCATGGAGTGAGCCCGGAGTTCACGAAAGAAATCAACGCGCTGCTCGGAAAAAGGTTTTCCGTCGATGAGCTGGTGGCCTTTCGCATCCACGGCGTCTCCCCCGATTTCGTCCGCGAGGTCCGCGAGACCGTCGCAAAAAACGTCACGGCGGATGATCTGGTAGCCATGCGCATCCACGGCGCCAGCCCGGAATTCGTGAAGTCCATGAGTTCGCTGCTGGGCCCGAATCTTCCCGTCGAACAACTGATCGCCTTCCGCATTCATGGAGTCAGTCCCGAATTTACCGAACAGATCCAGCAGTTAGTCGCAAAAGACGTTTCCTCGGACGAATTGGTAGCGTTCCGCATCCACGGCGTAAGCCCGGAATTTGTAAAGAGTATGAAAGAGGCGGGCTACGCAAGAGTTTCACCCGATCAACTGGTGGCCATGCGCATTCACGGCGTGGACGCAAGTTTCGTCAAGGAAGTCCGCGAACACGGATACAAGGACCCCACCATTGATGACCTCATCGAACTGCGCATCCACGGCCTCCGCCACCGCGAATCGTTGTGAGCGTCTTTGCGGGCCGCAGCGTATTTGTTGGTAGTTGCTAGAACGTGAAGCGCACGCCGATCTGAGCGGCAAACGGAATGCCGACGGTGGTACCGGGACCGAAGAAATCGCCAAGCCCGCCGGCGGGAATGGCCAACTGGCCGAGCCTGGTCACCGGTGTCGTGGTAGTGCACGCCGCGTTGGCGCAAATGTCTGTCACGTTCCCCGACGCCGCTTGCGAAGCCGGAACTGGCAAGGCTTGAACGTTGGTCACGAAGTTCGCGCCTGGATTGTTGCGATTCGAGAGGTTGAAGAATTCGATGAACGGCGAGACGTTCCAGTCTTCGTGAAATTTGAACGGACGGCTGACGCGCAGGTCGGCCTGAACGTAAGGCGTCCCGCGAAATTCATCGAGCGAAGTGGGCACTCCGTTCACGGAAATCCGCGCGCTGTTATCCGCCGTAGTGATAACGAAAGGCCGGGCACTTTCCGCTTGGATCAAAGCCGTGAGCTCGAAGCCGCCGGGCACGTGAAAAGTTCCAGCGAGCACCGCGCGATGGCGAACGTCCTCTCCGGACGGTCCGTAATCGCCAGGAGCAAACGGGTTTGCGGTATGGCAGACGCCATTGACGTAATCGAACAGCTCGCCCAAAACGCAGCCCCATGTTTTTGCGGAAGAGAGCGTGTAGTTGGCGACCAGACTCAGGCGCTTTGCGACATTCCCTTGCAAATGCAGCGCGAGCGCTTTATAGCTCGAGCGATTGTCGCTTCGAAATACGGAAATCCCGCTCGCATAATCGTAGCGGCGATAGCCGTGCATGCCGGTTTCAAGAGTCCAGTCCGCGCTCAGAATCCAGTTGGCGCTCAAAGCGTGCTCGATGCCCGCCGTCACGTGCAACGCGTACGGAGTATGGTAATGCGGATCAATCAATGATGGCGGACCCGAAGTGTTCTGAATGTTGAAATTGTTCACCGCATTGAAGGCTTCCACCCATCCGTTCTGCGCAAGGTCGTTGTAATAAAGTCCAACGCCGAGGCGAAGAACCGTGTTTCCGGAAGAACCGAGGCCGTAGGCAATTCCCAACCGCGGCGCAAACGCTTTGCGGTAATCGTGAGGAATTCCGGCGACGACGCCGTTGCCGGCAAGCGCCGGATTGAAGCTCTGGTCATGGCCAGAAGCAATGAAAAGACCGAATGTAGTGTCGTAGCGCAAGCCGTAGTTAACGGTCAGATTCCGCGCGCCGCGCCAGGAATCTTCGGCGTAGAGGCCCAGGCGCTGCACATTTTGCGAAAAGCTGCCATCGCCCGCGGGAGTGATTGTGCAGGAGGTGCCGGGCGTGGCGTTTGGCGAAGGGGTGGCCGAGCATGCCGTGAGATCGCTAGTGAATTGCTGCGGATCCGCGGCGTAGTCACTGGGGTTGAGGACGAAAGCGACGAGAGTTTCCGCATTCGCGGTAAGCGCGCCGCTCATCACCGGTTCGTGGATGAAATTCATTCCGAAGCGCGGAGCGTGCCGGCCGGAAACGTGACTGACGTCGTAGCGAAGCTGATATTTTTCCTGGTTACGGAGGACCGGAAAAGCCGTGATAGCGGTGACGAATTGATTGTCGCCGAACGTTTCGAATCCTGAAGTTGTGGCCGAAGTGGAGCTGAAGGGAAAGGCCAGCGCAAATCCAAAATCGGAATTGCGCGATTGCGTGAGATGCAAACCGCTGTAACCCAGGAGGAAGGAACCGGCCCAGTCAGAATTGAACGCAAACTGGTTGCTGAGGACGAGATTCTCGTAATTGTTGTGAGTCGTTGCGCCGGTAGACGGAAGCGTAGCCTGCTGAACGAGAGCGTTGTGAGTGATGTAACTATCGGCGGCGGCGCGAAAGAACCACTGCGAACGCGCACTTTGCTCCCAATCGAGACGAAGCAGGCCCAGGTAGTCGCGAAACGGAGCAGGAATGCTCGAAGGGACGGGAATGGAAGTGACCGTGGTCAGACCAACGGTGACCAATCCTTCGGCGGCGAGCTGGGACAAGGCATTGAATTGCGTTTGACTGGCCGGACTGTAGGCGATGCTGGCGTTTTCGTGAACGAATTCGAATGACGAGAAAAACCAGAGCTTGTCTTTGCGGATGGGTCCGCCGAGTGTGGCGACATAGTTCTGGCGCGAGAACGGCTGCTTCGGATTGGGCGCAGGATTTTCAATTGGGAAACGGGCGTTGAGAGAAGCAGCACGCTCGTAGAAAGCTTCATCGCCGTGCCATTGGTCCGTGCCGTGCTTGGTGGTTACTACGAAAGAGGCGGCGGTAGTACGGCCGGTGTCGGCGTCCTCTTGAGCTGTTCGAACGGCAAATTCCTGGATGGATTCTGGCGAAAAATTCTGGAGAAAACCGCCGATCCAGTCATCGGAATTGTCGGCGCCGTCCACGGAAAGATCGTTGTTCAAACCGGAGCTACCGCCGGTGGAGACAGCCGTGATGCGCGCTTTTGTGGGGTCGGAAGGCTCGACGGGCTCAGTTCCGGGAGCCAAATAGGCGATGTTTGCGAAGCTGCGCGCGGCCAGAGGAATGGTGTCCAAATCCTGCCTGGTAATGGCCGTCTGATGCACCGCGCTGGCGGCGTCGATGGGCTGCGTGGTGATCGAAGAGGCCTGGCCTATGACCTCCACCGTTTGCTCGACACTTTGCGGCTTCAACATGACGGCGATTTCCTGGACGGAACTGATGACCACCTTGACGAACGAACTGGCTTCGGCAAAGCCTTTGGCACTGACGACGACGCGATAGCTTCCGGGCACGAGATCGTCGATTCGAAACTCACCGCGATCATCGCTGGCAGCTTCGCGCTGGAGCGTAGACTCGGCTGCCTGGACAACAATTTTCACGCCGGGAATGCGGCCACCGCTGGTGTCTCGGACGGTGCCGCGCAGCGTGCTGCGAGGATTCTGAGCACACCATGCGCACGGGAGCAGGAGGAGCGATAAGAATGCGAGGTTCCCAAGAAGATGCAGTTGCTTTGCTCGAAAAAGAATTCTCATGGCGGGCACTAGGCTACTGGAGGGGAGGGACTACTACCACGGGTCGTAGAGAGGGTGCCAGCGAGCGGAGAACACCCATACTCCAGAAGCCGGCCCTACAGGTACTCGTGGAGCACGAGAAATCAATGCAGGAGCAGTTCAAGGAGTTCGTGAACGGCTGCGAGGGTGGCAGGCGTAGCGAGCAAAGCAGCCATGCAGCCAACTAGCAAGACACCTGCGGTGCGAAGCGCGGGCGGGGTTTCGGCAGTGGGAGTTGCCATGACTGGCAGTTTTTCTAGCAAGCGATCGACGCGGGCGGAGAGATCGCGGTCCGAGGCTAGAAGAGAGGTTGAGAAAAAAGGCAAGCGCGGACCGCGACCCATGCGCGCGACTTGCACGAGCGCGGCGGCGAGAGCAACGGCGCGGCCGGAATCCCCCTCTGTCGCTTGATCGTCGGCCGCCCATTCTGCGAATTGTGACCAGGTGCGTTCCAGCGTTCGAAGCGGGTGGAGGAAAGGAAGAATGTCCGGGGCTAGTTGAATGAGCAGACGCTTGAGGTTGTCGCGGGAAGTGCGGTGAGCGTGTTCATGAGCCAAAGCAGCGCCGAGCTCTGCGGCGGAAAGATTCTGAAGCACGCTGCGCGAAATGAGCAGCCGTGGACGAAACAGACCTGACATAGCGAGAAGAGGAGCTTCGTTTTCGACCAGCACTACCGGCGAAGATTCGCCGGGCAGGCGCGCTTCCTGGCCGGCGAACCGGCAAAGCCGATTGTGGCGCAGGGAAGCGAAGAGGGACTGGGCGGTTCGCGCGAGGGCGTTAAGCCAAGTCGCGGCGCCGAGAAGTCCCAGGAGGCCACCCATAAGGCCGACTCTTTCGGAAGTGGCCGTGGGTTCGAGCCACAGATAACTAGGGACGCACAGTCCCAGGACGAAGAGTACGGCAAGCGCAAAAGGAAGCAGGCGCAAGCCCACTAAAAGTCGGGCGGCTCGCTTGGGCGTTCTCGATTCGGCAAAGCGGATGGCGGATTTCGACGAGATGCAAACAAGCAAGCCTGCGGCGACGTTCAGGACAAAAAAGGAGGCCAAGCAGAGACACAGCAACCGCAATAGATAGGGGAGAATCATGGCTGCCCTCGGCGGGAGAGTTCTTTGCGGCGGCTGCGGATTCGCTTTTCAAGCGAGTCCAGGAGCTTCGCGTCGTGTTCACCAACGGCATCGAGCAAGCAAGAAAGCAAAAGTTCGCTGGAGGGGTGAGGACCAGACAGGAAACCAGCTACTAAATTACCCGCGCGTCTGCGTTCCCATTGCTGGCGGGAAAAGCTCGGCGAATAGAGGAAGGCACGATCCGACTTGTGACGCTCCAAAAGACCTTTTTTGAAGAGCCGGTCGAGCGTGGTCATTACTGTGGTGTAGGCGAGCGGACGACCGAGCTTGGGGACAACGTCACGCACGGTGGTTTCTCCATGGGTCCAGAGAATTTCCATTAACTCGAATTCGAGACTGCCGAGAGCCAAGGACTGGCTTCGCTCGGCGCCGTGAGCGATACGATTCTTGAGGAAGCGAATCATGGCCTGCTGTTCATCGGTCGCGGCCTGAAATAGGGACGCGCAGAAGGTCTGCGAACTCCAGCGCATCTTACCATCATTTTCAAGAAAGCCGAGGAATGCCAGGACCACACCCGATAGCCGAACGTCGCGGGAAAGAGTTTCCTTGTCGCCGGCAAAAGAGAGCTCGCGTTAGCAGCCGATGGTGTCAAGCAAAACGGTTGACAAACTCCGGGGAGAAGCCTAGGTTGGCCTATACCTAGAGCAATATAGTCTATGTCAACAGGGGTCGGTGCGCGAGGAAGAAAGAAACACAGCGAGATCTTTTTCCGGGGGGCGCCCTGGAGATGATCATTCTCCGGACGTTCTAGCAGCAGCCGCTCCCTGGGTATGCGCTGGTATCAGCACAGCAAGCGGATGTCGAACGATTTGCTGCAAATAGAAGAAGGGTCGTTCTATGAAATGGATGAAACGGTTGTTTTCGCGGCGGCCAATGTTCGGGGAATTGTCCGACGAGATTCGGGCACACCTGGAAGAAAAGATCGAGGAGTTGGTGGAGGGCGGGATGTCCGGGAAGGAAGCTGAGGCCGCGGCGCGCCGGGAGTTTGGGAATGTGACCCTCGTGGAAGAGGACGGCCGGGACGTATGGCGGTGGCTGGAGATCGACAATCTTTTCGCGGATATCCGCTATGGCCTGCGTATGCTGGGGCGCAACCCGGTGTTCACCCTGGTGGGCTTGTTGACGATTGCGATTGGAATCGGGGCCAACGCTGCGGTCTTCAGCGTTGTGAATAGCGTGTTGTTGAAGCCGCTGAATTATCCAAAGGCGGAGGAACTGGTTTCGCTGCACCAGATTGCGCCGGGCGCGGCGGGGCTGGCGGATTTTGAGAATGGGCTGTTGCTCTCGTCTTCGATGTATTTTACGTACTCCGAGCAAAACCGGACGTTTCAATCGGTGGGCGTGTGGGTTACGGATACGGCGAACGTGACGGGACTGGCGGATCCGGAACAAGTGCGCGTGGCTGCTGTGAGTGATGGCGTCCTCGAAGCGCTAAACGCCGCTCCGGCGGTTGGACGGTGGTTGTCGGAAGCGGATCAGGTGCCGGGTGGGCCGGACAGAGTGATGTTGAGCTACGGATATTGGCAGCGGCGATTTGGGATAGACCGCCGGGCGATTGGCCGGAACATTATGATCGATTCACGGCCCCGGGAAATCGTCGGAGTGATGCCGCAGAACTTTCGATTTGTCGATACGGATTTCGATGTGGTGGTGCCTTTCAAATTTGATCGCCGGAAGCAGATTTTGGCGGGATTCGGTTTTCACGGAATCGCGCGGCTGAAGGCGGGCGTGACCATTGCGGAAGCCAACGCGGACATAACGCGAATGTTGCCGATCTGGATGGACTCTTGGACGAATGGGCCGGGGACCAAACCGCATATTTATGAGGCCTGGAAAATCACGCCGATGATTCGTCCGCTGAAACAAGAAGTGATCGGCAACGTGAGCGAACTGTTGTGGGTGGTCATGGGAACGATCGGGCTGGTGATGCTGATTGCCTGCGCCAACGTGACCAATTTGTTGTTGGTGAGGGTGGAGTCGCGGCAGCAGGAGCTCGCGGTGCGCGCGGCGCTCGGCGCGGGTTGGGGACGAATCGTGCGCGGGCTTCTCGTGGAAAGCGTGATGCTGGGACTGATGGGCGGAGCGCTTGGTGTGGGCTTGGCTTATGCCGGTGTGCGCTTGCTTAGGGCCGTGGGTCCTGCGAGTCTGCCGCGCTTGAGCGAGATCTCGATGGACGGGCGAACGCTGGGATTTACGCTGCTGCTTTCGGTGCTCTCCGGTTTGTTGTTCGGTTTGATCCCTGCGCTGAAATACGCCGGACCGCCGACGTCGCTAGCGCTTCAGAGCGCAGGGCGGACGATCAGTGTCAGTCGGGAGCGCCATCGCGCGCGCAATCTGCTCGTCGTAGGTCAAGTAGCCATGGCGCTGGTGCTGCTCGTAAGCGCCGGCTTGATGATTCGCACGTTTGAGGCCTTGCGAACCGTTGAGCCGGGATTCACAGACGCGCCACACTTGCAGGTCGCGCGAATCTCGATTCCGGGTGTGCCGGGGGGAGACGCGCTCGAAGCAACGCGAATGCAGAACGAAATTGTAGACAAACTGGAGGCCATTCCGGGCGTGAAGTCCGCAGCATTCGGGAGCGAAATGCCGATGGAAGGGTTTGATTCCGACTGGGATGAGATTTTTGTCGAGGGCAAAGACTATCCCAAAGACAAAATCGCACCACTTTATCTTTACAAGCATGTTTCACCCGGCTTCCTCGAAACGGCCGGTACGCGAATCGTTGCGGGACGAGCGCTGACCTGGACCGAGGTTTACGGCCTGCGGCCGATGGTGCTGGTGTCCGAAAATCTTGCGCGAGAGATGTGGGGAACGCCATCCGCCGCTATCGGCAAGCGCTTGCGGGAATACGAAGGAATGCCATGGCATGAGGTGATCGGAGTCGTACAGGACGTTCGTGAGCACGGCGTGCAAGAAAATGCCCCAAAAATCGTGTATTGGGCCACCCTACAGGGAAATCCTGACGGGCCGCGCCCGCCAAGATTCTTGGAGACGGTAACGTTCGTGATTCGCAGCGAACGCGCAGGCACCGAAAGTTTTCTGAGCGAAATTCGGCAAGCGGTGTGGTCCGTGAATTCGAATTTGCCGCTGGCCGCGGTCCGCACGATGGAGGAAGTGTATGGCCAATCGATGGCGCGGACTTCGTTCACGCTGGTGATGCTGGGGATTGCAGGGGCCATGGCGCTGGCGCTGGGAATCATCGGCATCTACGGGGTGATCTCGTTCACGGTGTCCCAGCGGAAGCGCGAAATAGGAATACGTTTGGCGCTGGGGGCGCAGAGCGGAGAGGTAGTGAGCATGCTTCTAAAGCAAGGGGCGAAGCTGGCGCTGATTGGCGTGTGCGTCGGAGTGGTCGGTGCTTTCGCATTGGCACGGTTGATGACCAGTCTGCTGTTTGGGGTGACGGCGCATGACCCGCTGACGTTTGGGCTGGTGGCTGCTCTGCTCATGCTTGTGGCCCTCTTGGCGTGTTATGTGCCCGCCCGGCGCGCCATGAAAGTGGATCCCATGGTGGCGCTGAGGTATGAGTGAAAGATTCAGCAGCGCTCGAAGCGACTGGGAAAGAGATGTCTCGCGGTCCGCGGCTCGCGAGAATGTGTCAGGCCATCGGGCGAGCAACCCCGAGACCGCTTGGGCAGGTTTAGAGAATTCGGCCAACACCCGCTATTGGAGAATGGGACGCGCGGGAGGACGGAGCGGTTACATCAGGCTGTGCGGACGATGCCCGCGATCACTTCATGTGGGCGTCGAACCAGGCCAGGGTGCGCTCGACTACGTCGCGGCGATGCTTGGGGCTGGCGAACAGGTGACCTTCATGCTGGTAGACTACGAATTGCGTTTCAACGCCTAGCGTTTTGAGGGCGTGCCAGAATTCGTAGGATTGTGGAGCGGGAACTTCGCCGTCGCTGTCGCCGACCAGGATGAGCGTGGGGGTTTTGGCTTTTTTGATGAAGTTGATGGGGGAGCTTTTGGCGTAGACGTCGGGATCGTCGTAGACGGATTTGCCGAAGAACGGAATCATCCACTGGTCAATGAGATTTTCGCCGTAATAGCTTTGCCAGTTGGAGAGGCCTGCGCCTGCCATGGCGGCTTTGAAGCGGCTGGTTTGCGTGACGGCCCACATGGTCATGTAGCCCCCGTAGCTCCAACCGCAGATGCCCAGGCGATTGTGGTCGATGGGGGCGACTTTAATGGCTTCGTCGACGCCGGCCATGATGTCTTTGAAGTCGCCATTGCCGAAATCTCTGACGTTGGCGCGGGTGAAGGCTTCGCCTTGGCCGAAGCTGCCGCGGGGATTGGGCTCGAAAACAAAATAGCCGGCGCCGGCGAGAGGCGAATAATAATCGGAGGAGCTTGGCCATTCCGAGAGGACCGCGGCTCCGGGACCGCCGTGAACGCGGACTACCAGCGGGTATTTCTTGTTGGCATCGAAATCGCGGGGGTAAAGGAGCCAGCCCTGGACTTCGAAACCGCCGTTTTTCCAGTGGATGCTTTTGGCTTCACCCCAGCCGGGCTTGATGGACTGGTTGCGCTCGGTGATTTGCTTCCAGTTGGCGGTGGGGCCGGACCAGACTTCGGGCGGGGTGCTGAAGGAACTGCGAATCACGGCGGAGGTTTTTCGGTCGCGAGAGAGTGAGAGATTGACGCCCCACGCGCCGGCGGTCAGTTGGCCGGCATCGCGAAATAGTTCGGTTTTGGTGCCGTCGGCGGGATTGATCGTGGCTATGCCGGAATCGCCTTCGAGATATTCGCCGAAAATGATATTTTCTTCCGGGGTCCACGCCAGCCAACTGGCGGAGGCCTTCATTTCCGGAGTGACGTTTCGGGCTTCGCCGCCGGTGGCGGCGATGGTGAAAATGTCGCCGCCGACCGAGGGTTCGTCGCTCATCAGCCCGCCGATGAAGGCGATGCGCTGGCCGTCAGGGGACCAGGCGGGATTGGCGATTTGGAGCGGGGGCTTGTAGACGGATTTCATTAGGCCGGTGGCGGCGTCGAGCGTGTAAAGCTCGGCGATATACCAATTGTTGTCGCCATTGCCGAGCGCCGCAGTGACGGCGAAGCGGAGTCCGTCGGGAGACCAATCGTATTCATAGACGTAGGTGTCGGCGGGGGAAATTTGGCGGAGTTTGGTGGTGGCGACGTCGACCAGGGCTAGGCGCTGCTCGAAGAAAGAATCCTTGATTTCGCCAGTTTCAGGAGTTTCGGCGACGAGCGGGCCTGCGGCCCGGGTGGCGTTTTCGGTGAACAGGACCGCGATGGTTCTGCCGTCGGGGGACCAACCGGGAGCGGAGAGGAAACCTTTTACTTGCGTGATTTTTCGCGCGGAGCCTGAGCCAGCCGCCTCGATTACGTAAAGTTGAAGCTGACCGGCTTTTGCGGCGTCGGAGAGGAAGGCAAGTTTTTTGCCGTCGGGGGACCAGGCGACGTTGCCTTCCGCGTGGATGGCAGCGCCGACGCCTGCGCTAATGCGCTTGGTGGGACTCTTTCTATCGACCTCCGAAACATAAATGGCAGTGTCGCCGGTGGAGACGCCACGCTTGGTGACGAGGTCTTCAACCCAGGCGACCTTCCTGCCGTCCGGAGAAATGGCGGTTTGTTCGAAGCGCTGCGTGGCGGAGAGCGTTTTGATGACGTCGTCGGCCGTGGCAGACGCTTTGGGCTTTGCGCCGGCTGCTAGACGCGCTTCGGCGGATTGTTTGGTGCCGCTGGTTTGTTCGGCAGGGGCTTCTTGTGCGAAGGCTCGGTGCGCGGCGGAAAAAACAAGCAGTGAAGACGCGGCGATCGCTAGCCGCGGTCGAAGACCAGTCATGTTCGCTTCCCCTTGAGAGCTGTGATGGTGTGCGCGAGTACCTTAATCCGCCTGGCGATAAGCCGCAAGCTTTGGTTCGGAGGTTTTTGATGCGGCATTTCGAGAAGATGGGTCGAGAAGATGTGTTGTTGAGCGGCAGCGTCGCGAGTAGAATCCGCGCAGATTCGACTGTGGAGGAACTGATGCTGGATCGCCGTGGATTTCTTTCCTCGCTTGCCGGAACTGCGGGAGTGGCAGGCACTCTAGGACTAGCACCTGCGTGGCCGAAATTGCTGGAGCAGGCGCCTCGGCAGCTGCCAGATCATTCCTTGCTTGATTCGAACGAAGAAGCCTACTGGACCGAGATGCGGAAGCAGTTTTTGATTCCGGCGGACGAGGTGTATCTCAACAACGGGACGGTAGGTTCTTCGCCGGCGCCAGTGCTGAAGGCGGTGTTCGATGCGTACAACGACACGGAAAGAATGGCGCAGGACAACCCAGAAGATTATCCGATTTGGGGCTATGGAGATTGGAACCAGGTTCGCGATCCGCTTGCGGCGTTTGTGGGCAGCACGCGAGACGAGCTTGCACTGGTGCGCAACTCAACGGAAGCGAACTGCTACGTCTCGAATGGCCTCGATTTCAAGGCGGGGGACGAAGTGCTGATGACGGACCAGGAACATCCGGGCGGCGAGCAGGGATTTAATTTGCGCGCGAAGCGCCACGGGATTGTGGTGAAAAAAGTGACCCTGCCGAAGCCCGTGCCGAATGCGGAGGCGGTCCTGAATCTTTTTAATGACGCGATCACGCCGAGGACGCGATTGATCTTTTTCAGCCATATTACGACGGTGACGGGAGCGGTGCTGCCTGTGAAAGAGATCTGCGCGCTGGCACGTTCGAAAGGGATCTTGAACGCGGTGGACGGAGCGCACGTGATTGGCATGATGAAGCTGAATATAAAGGAATTGGGTTGCGACATGTATTCGTCCAGCCCGCACAAATGGCTGCAAGCGCCAAAAGGATCGGGATTTCTGTTTGTGCGTGATGAAGTGATTGACCGGATTTGGAACACGATTGTGACTGGAGGATGGGACGACCCGAAACTGCGCGCGCTGCGATTTCAGCAGATTGGCAGCTCGAACGTGCCGATTATTTACGGACTGCGAGCGGCCGTGGAGCTGGCGAATTCGATTGGGATCGCACGGATCGAGCGGCGGCATCGGATGATGGCGGATTATATTTTGCAGGAGATGGTGAAGCGGGGAGCGGAGTCGTGGACGTCGCCGGACCCGGCGCTGCGGTGCGCGATTGCGTCGGTGAACGTGCCGCCGATACAGATTGCAGAGCTGGAGACGTGGATGTGGAAGGAAAAGAAGATCCGCATTCGGGGTGGGGCGCCGTCAAAGATACGGCTCTCTACACCGTATTATTTGCTGCGGAAGGATGTGGACCGCTACTTGGCGGCGTACGATGAGTATCGTCATACCAAGAGTCTTGCCTGAGCTTGGAAGCCACGAGGACAGCGAGAGCTTCGAGGGGCAATAAGCCCGCTCGGACGAATTTAGTATGCGGCGCTCGGTCACCAGGGGAAGTCAGGGCTCGGCACCCTATGGCCGGTGCGGGCAAAGTGCAGGAACATATTTAGGAGAGCTTCGCGGTACTTTGGGTTGTCCGGAGATAACCACTGCGGGATACGCGCGCCATACCTTGCTGCCGGAGGTAAGGCTTTTAGCAATTCCTCAGCCCGCTGGGCGTCCTCTTCAGTTCCTCCGATCATCTTGCGGGTGGCAAGCCAAGCATCCCGGACAGCCTGATCGCTACACGCCCAAGCATCGGCATACGCGTCTCTCAGATCTTGAGCGATCGCGCGGCACTCGTGGCATTCGTCGGCCGAGCCCATACTTTGAATAGCTTAGGACCGATGGCTGGTGCGAACAACTGGACTTTCTGCTTCAACTGGTTTTCTTGACCCTGTGCGCGCGGCTCGACTACACTAATAAATTCAATACCTGTCGCTTGAGCGGCTTGACAGTCGCTTTGTGTTTACAGGGACAAACGGCCGCATCTTCTTAAACCTGCGGCCAGGCAGCTAAAGGGGGGATTGCTTTGCCAAAGCGCACATTTCAACCGCGGAAACGACGCCGCGCGAAGACGCACGGATTCCGCGCGCGCATGAAGACCGTAGGCGGCCGCAGGGTTCTGGCGGCCCGCCGCAAGAAGGGACGCCATCGCCTCACGCCCGAGTAGTCCTGTGGGTTTGGAGTTTCCGCGCGAGGCACGGCTGGTGCGACGCGGAGAGTTTGATGCCGTGTACCGCGCCGGGAAGCGCCGATCCAGTTCCCATTTCACAGCTTTCTTTCGCGCCAACCAATTGCCGGTGAGCCGCTTCGGCTTCAGCATCAAAAAGGCCTTGGGCGGGGCGGTGGTGCGCAATCGCATGCGGCGGCGAATGCGAGAAATCGTGCGCTGCCATCGCTTGGAGATTCCTGTGGGATGGGACATCGTGATTCATCCGAAAAGCAGCGTGGGGCGGGCGGAGTTCGCGGGGCTGGCGGGGGATTTAGTGCGGTTGATGAACAACGTGTGAATCCACCGATGAATATGAGCAGCACAGAGGAAGCCAGAGCAGAGCACAGACTGAAGTCTGTCCCACCGGGAGCGGCAGTCGCCGCCGGTACCGGAGAGGGCCGGGCCGGCTCCGCCCCCGCAGCCGCTGGGAACCAATCCGCTGGTGTGAAAGCGGCGCTCGCGGCGCTGCGTATTTATAAGGTGTACTTTTCGATTTTGTTTGCGGGGAGTTGCCGGTTCGAGCCGACGTGCTCGAGGTATGCGTATGAAGCCATCGAACGGTTTGGGGTGATGCGGGGGTCGTGGATGGGGTTCCGGCGGTTGCTGCGGTGCCAGCCTTTGTCGCGCAAGTTTGGTTACGATCCGGTGCCGGAGAAGAGCGGCGCGGCGGGCTCAGAGAGCGGCGGAGGGCGGCAAGACGCGGGCCAGGCCGCTGACATTGGCAGAGAGGCACAGTCTTGAGCGAGCCGCAAAAGAAAAAAGAGCTTTCTTCAGAGATACGCATTCTGATTGCGTCGATTCTTTCGATGGCAGTAATTTTGCTGTGGGCCAAGTTTTTTGCGCCGAAGCCGCCGGCGAATTTTCCGCAGACCAACAAGACGGCGATAACCGCGCCAGCGGCGGCAACTCCGGCGACGGCTTCCGTTTCTTCCGCTAGCAGATCTAACGCGTCGACGCTCGCGGGAGTCGCTACGGGAATTGCACCCTCAAACGCAGCGGCGATGACGCCGAAGGCCGATGCCGAAGAGCGCACCATTGTCGTCGAAAACGGACTCTACCGCGTGGAGATTTCGAACCGCGGCGCGGTGGTGAAGAGCTGGCAGCTGAAGAAGTACATGGACGATTCGAAGCCGCAGCGCGTGCTGGATGTGGTGCATCCGGAAGCGGCGGCGCAGGTCGGCGGGTGGCCATTCGCGCTGGTGCTTGATGACGGGCAACTGGAAGCTCAGGCCAATTCCGCGTTGTACGTGGCCGGGATGCCCGAGCCGGCGGCGCACGCAGGAGACCTGGCGGCGCGTTACGCAGGTCTGCCGGCCGGTCCACTGTCGGCTCCGGCGGACTTGCAGTTGACCTGGAGCGATGGACACTTGGAGGTCACTAAGAATTTTCAATTTGATCATTCCTATGTGGTGCGCGTGGAAACGACCGTCAAGTTCAACGGCATGCCCATCAAAGCGGGCTTGGCGTGGCTGGGAGGGTTCGGGGATTTGACGGTGCAAAACCCGGTGCCTGTCGATACGGTGTTCGCGTTTTACTCTGAAGGCGGCAAGCTGACGGATTTGCCCTACAAAAAGCTTGAAGGTCCCGAAAAATGGGGCCCGGGCCTTTGGATGGGCGGCAAGGATTTTGCAGGGATTGAAGACCGTTATTTTGCCGCGGCATTTCTTCCGGCCAACGGTATCGCTTCCGGATCGATGGAAACGCGTTACTGGAAAGTGATGCGCACTGTCCAGAGGGAAGGGAAAGAAGAGCCAGAACCGGTTTCGGAGGTGGCGGCGACCACGTCATCCGGGCCGATGGCCTTGCGCGTGTACGTTGGGCCGAAAGATTACGACGACTTGAAAGCGCTGAAGCCACCGCTGCAATCCTTGGTGAACTTTGGATTTCTCGAGTTCATAGCGGAGCCGCTGTTCCACGGGCTCAAGTGGCTGCACAAATACATCCACGGCTATGGCTGGGCCATCATCGTTTTGACGCTGGTCATTAACATGCTGCTTTTCCCATTGCGAATTTCCAGCTACAAAACGACGCTGAAGATGCAGCGCGTCGCGCCGGAAATCAAAGCGATTCAGGAAAGATACAAGAAGTACAAGCTGAACGACCCGAAGAAGCAGGAGATGAACAAGGAAGTGATGGCGATTTACAGCCGCGAAGGGATCAACCCCGTGGGCGGCTGTTTCCAAATGTTTCTGCAGATGCCCATCTGGTTCGGGTTGAATAGCGCGCTTCGTGGAGCCATCGAATTGCGGCATGCGCAGTGGCTGTGGATTAATGACCTGGCTGCCAAAGATCCTTATTACATTTTGCCGGTCGTGGTGGGCGTTTCGATGTACCTGGTATCCAAGATGACGCCCATGACGGCGGCCGATCCGCAGCAGCAGCAGATGATGAAGATCATGCCCATCATGTTCTCGGGCAGCTTCATTATTTTCCCGTTTTCGAGCGGACTCGCGTTGTATATTCTCACCAGCAGCCTGGTCGGTATCGCGCAACAGTGGTATTTGAACCGCACGCATCCGGCGCCGGCAGCCGCGAAACAGATCACGCGCGGAAAGAAATAGGAATCCTTACAAAGATCGCCTCGAGCGGGCCAGCAGCACCGGGGTACGAACGGAGATCCATGGGACAGGACCTTATCCGAGATGGCAAGCTCGACCGCCAGGCGGCGGCTGAGGCTTTGCGGCGGTTTCTGGAAGAGATCGTGCGCGTATCTGGGCTGGACCTGAAGATCGTTGTTCGGGCGGTCGAGCCCTCCGCGGTGGACGCTTCGGGCGACGCAGAAGTGATTGCCGATCTCGACGGTCGGGACAAAGAGATTCTGTTGGAGCGCAACGGAGAAGTTCTAAAAGCCTTTGAGCACCTGGCGTTTCGCGCGCTGCGGCTCGAACCTGGCTACCACGAAAAAATTCATCTGGACAGCGGCGGGTATCGCGCTTTGCGCTTTGAAGAGTTGCGTATGACCGCGCGGGTGGCGGCGGAACGCGTGCAGAGCTCGCACCAGCCGTTCCGCTTGAATCCGATGTCCTCGCGCGAGCGGCGCATTGTGCATTTGGCGCTGAAAGAAATGCCTGGAGTGCGCACCGAGAGCGTGGGTATGGGCGAAGAGCGCCAAGTGGTGATCCATCCAAGCAAAGCCAAGTAGTTTCACGCACCTCTCGAGTGGCCCGAGAGCAGCACCGTTTATTCCCTCTCCCACCCCTGCGAAAGGACTGCGCCGGATTCATCCATTTTTACGCGGTAGGTAAAGGATGCAGGGCGATCTCTGCGCACTTGCGGAAATCGCGCGTCGTAAATCTCCACGATGGCATCGCTGCCTTCCTTGTGAAAGCGAGTGACCGGAAAACGCGAGAACCACAAAACGGTCTGCACCTCGGGCAGGCGCTTGGCTCGGTCGATATACGGATTGGGAATGGCGTCGGGGTAGTAGCGATGCTCGATGGACGCATGGGACCTTGCTTCGCTGAGATCGAGACGGACTTCATAGACGCCGTGGGCCGTGCTGACCAGGCCGTCCCAATGCCAGAGCGAGGGGGGAAAAGGTAGCGCGCCAAGGGATTCCACTTGAAGCTGGAAAAGCGAAGCGAATTGTCTGACGCGGTCGAGAGCGGCGCGCTGGGCGTAGAGGGCGGCAACGACATAGAGCATCGCGGCTAGCAGGCCTGCGCGATTCCATGTGGCGTAGCGGACGCGCAGTCCCGTGCCACGCGTGGCGGGGAGGAGAAAAAACGCCGCGAAAAGCATGATGATGGTGACGGCCGTTTCGACAGAGATCGGCGCGCCGACATTTTTTAGTAGTGCGGCGACACCAAGCGAAGCTAGCGCGAGCACGGACCAGGTGATGATCGCGCGATTCCTCAGGCCTTCCGACTGCCGGTAAACCCAGGCGAGTATTTGCGGACACAGCAGAAGCGCGGTGAAGGTGAAGTCGATGATAAAAATCAGATCCCAGGCGGGGCGGGACCACGCGAGCGGCGACCAGATCATGGTGCCAAAACTGGTAACGAGGTCGAGAAAAATGTGGCTGAGGATGCCGATGGCATAGATTCCGGCTAAAGCCAGAAACGATGGCGCGTCCCATTTGCGCCAGCGTAGGAACCGACGCGTCACAGCGGCGAGAAATAAGGCGAAGAACGGCATGCAGACGAGAGAATGCGTGATGCTGCGATGCCAGGTGAGGACGAGCAGTGGATTGCTTGAGAACCATTCGCGAAATATGTCGGAATCAGGAAAGATCGCGCCGAGCATGAGCGACCAAGTAAGGATGCGGGCGCGATTCATGGGAGCAGATCGAAACATGTCTTCGCCACCGAAGACTGCTTTGCTGATTAATGCGCCGGCGATGCCGTGCGTGATGGTGTCCATTCGTTTTTTCTAGACGCCGCCTTTCCAGGGAGCCGTGGCATTCCTTCCGGTGATACGGCCAGAAAAACCCACAGTTTCAAAGCACTCTGATCAAGGGAGAGGTTTTCAAAAGAACGCGGCCAACGCGGTGCGCTTGGACGCCACGCCGCGCGAAGGCTGCCAGGGCGGAATCCGCGTGGTCCGGGGCCAGGGCGACGAGCAAACCGCCGGAGGTCTGCGGATCGAAGAGAAGGTCCTGATATTCGGGGGGGACGCTCGGTTCGAACCTTGCGCATTCGCCGACGAAGGCGCGATTGTTTCTGAGGCCCCCGGAAAGATGGCCTTCGCGGGCGGCTGCGACGGCGCCTGGAAAATAGCAGAAGGATGCGTGATCGATTTCGAGGGAGACCGGCTCGAGGCCATGTGCGGGATCGCCGAGGGCCATCTCTCGAGCGTGACCGAGGAGACTGAAGCCGGTCACGTCAGTGACCGCGTGAATGGGTTTTCTGGCTTCGGACTTTTCCTCCAGTTCCTCGAGGGCCGCAGCGGCGGCGGCATTGAGAGTGCTCATGGCAGCTACGACGGCGGCCAGTGATTCCGCCGAGGCGCGATCTTTTTTCAGCGCCGTAGTGATGACCCCGGTGCCGAGCGGCTTTGTGAATAGCAACACGTCGCCAGCCTTGGCGCCCACGTTGCGCCAAACGCGATGCGGATGAATCACACCAGTAACCGCATAGCCGAAGAGCATGTCCTCATTGCGGATCGAGTGGCCGCCGATCACGCTGCACTTGGCTTCGTTCATTTTGGCAAGGCCGCCGCGAATGATTTGTTCGAGGATTTCCGGGTCGCCCTTTTCTGGAAAGCCGACGATGGACAAGGAGGAGATCGGCCGGCCGCCCATAGCATAGACGTCGCTCAGAGAGTTGGCAGCGGCGATCTGGCCGAACAGAAAAGGATCGTCCACGATGGGCGTGAAAAAATCCACCGTCTGGACCAGTGCGAGGCTTTCGTTGATCAAATAGATTCCGGCGTCGTCGTTGGTGTCGAAACCGACGAGGACATTCCGATCCGTTTGTCGCGGAAGCTTGCGCAGGACGGCGTCAAGTGTCGCGGGATTCAATTTTGCCGCGCAGCCCGCTGCTTTGGCCATGGATGTGAGTTTCACTGGTGAAGCCAAGAATGCACCTCGCTGGTTCGCTAGACCATTATAGCGATCGGGCGTTTACGGTGGTACCACGGCGAGAGGGAGCCAGAGCTGGTCGTTCCGAGTTGCGCCGAGCTCGCTGAACGTGGTCTGATCGCCGCATGCCCTGGGACTTCTGGCTCATCTTTATTGCGCTCGGAGTGCTCTTGCCGCTGCGCGGCCGCTCGCGGTTAGAAAAGCTGATGACTATTCCACAGATGGGGAGGCGGGAGCGGCTTTCGCTTTATGCTTCGACGATCGGGTTTCAGTGGCTGGCCGTCGGGGTAGTCGCTTGGCGGGCCTGGGCACGGGGATTGACTGCCGATCAGTTGGGTCTGGTGGTGCATGGGCGCTGGCGAATCCTGATCACCGCCATTGTCGGCGCCGCGACTTTGGGAACATTGCAATGGTTCAATTTGCGGCGGATGGGACGGTCTTCGGAAAAAGCGCGGAAGTTCCTCGAGGAGTTGGCCCAGCGCATCTTGCCTCAATCGCGGGTGGAGTTGCTTCCCTATTTGGGGTTGGCGGTGACGGCGGGGTTGTGCGAGGAGTTCCTGTACCGCGGCTTTGCCATGGCGGCCTTGATCAGGGCCGGTCTGCCCGTTTGGGGTGTGGTGTTATCGTCCTCCATTCTCTTTGCGTTAGCGCACCTCTATCAGGGACGCGGAGGGATTGTGAGCACCCTGGTCATCGGCACAGTGTTCGGAACGGCGCGAATCCTGTACGATGGACTGGTTCCGGTGATGCTGTGGCATTTTGCCGTGGACGCGGTGGCCGGAGTGGCCGGGCCGAAGTACCTTGTCAGAGTGGTACCGGCACGCGGAGAAGAAATTCACAGAACCTAGGGTTCTATTTACTCTTATGACAACACAAAGCCCAGTGCTGCTATCAGCAGCGACCATTCGCCGCGCGCTCGGCGAATTCCAGCTGCAGGTAAACGAACAGCAAATCATTTATATTCAACAATATATGAAGCTTTTGCTGGCCTGGAACGAGAAGATAAATCTGACCGCGATCCGCGACCCCCTGGAAATACTATATCGTCATTTCTGCGAATGCATGTTTGCCGCGGTGGCCGTGCCTGTGGAAAACGGTCGGCTCGCCGACGTTGGCTCCGGGGCCGGATTTCCCGGTATTCCGCTCAAAATTGTGCGCCCAGAGCTCGAGACCATGCTTGTGGAATCGAATATGAAGAAGGCCACGTTTTTGGCGGAAGTGCTTAGAAACATTGAACTTCCAAACACTCGCGTGCTGGTCGGCCGCTATGAGGAGCTGGGCGAGGAGGTCATGCCCCTGGATTATGTGTGCTCGCGCGCGGTAGGAGAGTTTCTACCGCTTCTGACTTGGGCTGCCTCGGAACGTGTTGCAGCCAAACAAGTTATCTTGTGGATCGGGGGCCGGGATCTGGACGAGGCGCGGCGCGGGGTGGACTGGGAATGGCGGGAACCGATCCCTGTGCCCCACTCTTTGCGGCGGTATCTGCTCGTGGGGACGAGAAAGAGCTGAGTCTGTGGGGCCGAACCACTTGAAAGATAAGGACTTCCAACGTCTTCTGGGTTTCTGACCCTCTGGGTTTCTGAACTTCGCTCACAACTCCTCGCGGTTTTAACCAGACTTCCAAGTGTGCTTAGCGGTTTCTTAGAAGGAGTACGTTGGCATATTGGTGTGTTTTTCCTCTGAGCCGTGTGGTATTTCGCAATGGAAGCATGCGGCCTCGCAGGGGTGTTCCACGTGGAACATGCCTCTTGATAGCGAACTCCCCGACGCCATCCCCACCCGTACCAGCCTCGGGAGAACTGAAAGCAGGGACCTCCGGGGAGAGTTCCACGTGGAACAATTGGAGTTCGGAATTGTCGCGATGGTTTGCTTTGGATGGATTTCAAGTGGGAAATAGTTCCACGTGGAACGAGGTCGCGACGCGATAGACGGCGGCGCAATTGTTCCACGTGGAACGTTCCAGCGAAAATCCAGCGCGCCGACGTTCCACGTGAAACAAGTTGCATCCTTTGCGCAACTCTGCTAACTTCCGCGACTTGGGGGGCCTTTGGCGCGGATTATTGCTGTTGCAAATCAAAAGGGTGGGGTCGGAAAGACAACCACCGCGGTAAATCTAGCGGCTTGCCTCGCTGCCTCTGAACAGTCGACACTGCTGGTAGATTGCGATTCACAGGCCAATGCCACGGCCGCGATCGGATTTCCAAAGGATCCATCTCGCAGGACCTTGTATCAGTGCCTGATTTTGAATGAGCCTTTCGACAAAATCGTCCAGAAGTCACAAGTCGACGGCTTGGATGTCGTCCCTGCCGACAAAAACCTTGCCGGAGCCGCCGTTGAGCTGGTCGTGGCGGAAAATCGCGAATACCGGCTTCAGGCTGTTTTGAACGAGATTCGCGATCGCTACAAGTTTATTATCGTGGATTGCCCGCCAGCCCTGGATCTATTGACCTTGAACGCGCTGGTCTCCGC
This sequence comes from Acidobacteriota bacterium, assembly GCA_013289825.1. Classification (GTDB taxonomy): domain Bacteria; phylum Acidobacteriota; class Terriglobia; order Acidiferrales; family UBA7541; genus Acidiferrum. The sequence goes on from JABCZF010000001.1 coordinate 229,772, forward strand.
CAATGCGGTCCTGGTGCCGATTCAATGCGAATACTTAGCATTGGAGGGCGTCTCTGAACTACTGGATACCTTGATGCGGATTCGCCGCACGTTGAATCCCAGCCTGGAAATCGAAGGTATCCTTCTTACCATGTTCGACGAGCGAACCACTTTATCAAGGCAAGTGGCTACAGATTTGCGCAGTTTTTTTGGAGGGCAGGTCTTTCAGAGCGTTATTCCGCGAAACGTAAGACTTGCTGAAGCGCCAAGTTTCGGAAAACCGATCATTTTTTACGACATTCACAGCAAAGGGGCGGAGGGCTATACGCAACTCGCCCAGGAGGTCATTGCCAATGACGCGAAACGCACTGGGACGGGGGCTCGGAGCGCTCATTCGGGAGCCTGAACCGCAGGTTCCCGCACCGCCGACGTCGACAGTCCAGCCTCACGCAACCGGTACGAGCGCAGCTGCGGCTGCACCTGCGCGGGAGGGGACCTATGCCGGGCCGCTGGAAATCGACATTGATTTGATTGAGCCAAGCCCTTATCAACCGCGCACGCGATTCCGCGAAGAAGCTCTGGACGAATTGGCGCGATCGATTAAGTCCAGCGGAATCATTCAGCCCTTGGTGATTCGGCCAATCGGAAGCCGTTTTCAGCTAATCGCCGGGGAGCGGCGCTGGAGGGCCGCGCAACGTGCCGGGCTGACCAAGGTTTCTGCCATTGTGCGACAGGTTCCCGACGAACTCGCTTTGGAAATGACGCTGGTCGAAAACATCCAGCGCGAGGATTTGAACGCTATCGAGGCTGCACGGGCGTTTGAAAGACTGATGGATGAATTCCAGCTTACCCAGGAAGCCGTAGCGGAACGAACCGGGAAAGATCGTGCTACGGTGGCTAACTCGATCCGATTGCTAAAGCTTGAGCCAACGATTCAAGACTGGATTGAAGAAGGTAAGCTCACCGCTGGGCACGGGCGAGCGCTCTTGGCTGTGGCGGACGCGCCGCTGCGGATGCGTTATGCGCAACGGGCCTCGCGCGGCGGCTTGACGGTACGGCAAATTGAACGGTTGGCGTCGCGGCGTTCACGAGCAGCGAGCCCTGCGGCGGAAATTCATGTGGACGCGAACATTCGGGCTGCGATCGATGAACTGCAGCGGCACCTGGGGACCAAGATTCTCCTCCGCGAGAAGACCAAGACGAGGTCCGGGCAGCTCGTGCTGGAATACTACAACGACGCTCAGTTGATGGGAATTTACGATCGCTTGATGAAGTAGAGTCAAACCTCTCTCGAGAATCGGCCCTGTACGGTGGTTCAACCGTATCCTTTGGACAACTCTCTATGCGCGATGCGTTGACTTGCGCGCGACGGAGGTTAAGAGTAAGAGAATCTCTCTAGGAGAAACTTCATGGCTTGGAAGTGGCCCGGTTCCTCGAAGAACGGTGTGAGCGAAGAGTGGACCGGATTTATTGATCAAGGCGTGACCCTCGAAGGCACGCTGCAGCTCACCGGAACGTTTCGCATCAACGGCAATGTGCGCGGAAATATCATTTCCGAGCAGACCGTGGTTCTGGGCGAAGGCGCCAAAGTCGAAGGACAGATTGAAGGAAACCGCGTGGTGATCTCCGGGCGGTTCGACGGAGTGATCTTCGCGAAGGGACGCGTGGAAATTCAGGCCAAGGGCGTAGTTACGGGCGAAGTGCATTCGCCCTGCATGGTCATCGATCCGGGCGGAATCTTTGACGGCCGATGCCACATGCTGGCCTCTTCGGACGCAGCCTCCGGTGTGACCATTCCGATTCGGGCCGTTGGTCAGTCCTAGACGGCGGCTTCCGAACTCCGCCAGAACCAATCAAGCGGCCCTACGACTCACGACGCCAGCCATCTTAGTTACTAATATATATATTAATCTCTCAGCTACAAGATGGCCAGGTCCTGCCTAGCCGGTGCTGACCGCCGATGGAGAGAGTGTGGCGCTAGCCTCTTTGATGCCCGCCTGGATGTTGGCTTCCCAATCGAGGTGCGGAACGGCGGAAGCCGAAGCAGCACGGTAAAAATGGAGGGCTTCCGCGGGACGACCCAGCTTTTTGAGAGAAAGCCTTCCCGCGGCCATCAGGGCGAGCAGCGATTGCCTGTCCTTCGGATAGGCAGTTCGAAGCTTGTCATACTCCGTGACCGCGCGGTCAAAGTTCAGCTGGCCTTCCAGAGAGCGGCACAGTTCGAGCCAGGTTGCCGCTGGCAGGTGCAGGCCGCCGGCATTTTGGAACTCTTCGTAGTCTTGCCAAGCGGCTTCGGCATCCTGTTTCTTCAAATGGAGCTGGCAAAGCTTGATGGTGGCCTCCTGGTGGCCCGCCGGGTTTCCCTGTCGCCAGTGAAGCTGCTGGAGCAGCACCAGAGCGTCGGGAGAGTCAGGTTTTGCGGCCACGTGTTCCTGAAGCTTCCTGATGGCTTCCTCTGGCTTGCCTTGGTCGATGGCTTCGGTCGCCTGTACGATGGCAGGATCTGCTGTCCAGGTCACCTTCTCCTCAATCGCCGAGCTCACCTTGTGTTCAAGTCCAGAGCGAGAAAGAATGAGCGCGCCAAGCATGCCGAAAGCGAATCCGCCTACGTGCGCCCAATGAGCGACGCCGGAAGACTGGCGAGACATGGAACCATAGAATACTTCCATCAGACCCCAGAGGGGCAGGAGCCAAATGGCAGGAGCTTTGAAACGTCCGCGGACAACAAAGATCCAGTAGAACATTTCAATCTTCAGCTTGGGGAAACGGACCAGGAAGGCACCCATCAGGGCGGCCACGGCCCCCGACGCACCCAGCATGGGCACAAGGCTGCCGGGATTGAACCAAGCATGAATCTGGGCCGCTACCGCACCGGCGAGGAGGTAAAAGATCAGATAGATGGCGCGTCCCCAGTTGTCTTCGAGAATAAACCCGGCAAGCCAGAGAAACCACATGTTGCCGATAAGATGGAGCCAACCGACGTGAAGGAAATTGCAGCTGAGGTAGGAGATGGCCGTGGGGTGGGCGGGCACAAAGCCATAGCGAGCCAAAAACGTGTTTCGCTCGAAGTCGCGAAATCTCTCCGAGAGGCTGTCCATCTCCGCTTGCAGTTCCGCGGGATCGTCGACTTGGCGGATATTGGCATCCCACGCGTCTTCCGGCTTGCGGTCAGGTGAGGCCAGTTCTTTCCAGTCAGCTGGATACTTGTCGGCAATCGGCGCGACAAATCTGTGCGCATCGTCACCGATTTTCAGTTCCGGGTGCATCGCAGCAAGGTAGATGAGATGTTTGCGCACCTCGACGCGCTCGGGAGTTAGCGCCTGCTGGGCCTCGATGGTCCCGTGGGTGCCAAGGAAAGCGATGATATTAAGGGCAATAAGCGCGAACGTGACGATCGGCCAGCGGCGCCCCTGCATGTTTTCGTGGCGGAGGGGTAGGAGTAACATTCACAGTCCTTTCGCGTCACAACCGACTCGGGGATGAGCCCCTCGCTACATTCAGTCTGAAGGCTGTTGTCGGGGACGCACGGGAAATGACTGAGCAATACTCGAATAAGTAAAGATTGCGGCTTACGCTACGACAAACTAAATGCCTATATCCGCCGTTGAAAAACATGGGAGCAAAATGCGCGGCAGAGACAGCGCGCCGGGGAAATAACCGAGAACAAGCGCGGCACGTTGACACCTCTCTACCGGGCGACTATCGTTCGAGAGGAGTTCTTCCGGAGGCCTTGCGGATGAAGATTTTGGTGATTGGCGGCGGAGGTCGCGAGCATGCGCTGGTCTGGAAGCTGAAGCAGAGCTCGCGCGTGGAGAAAATCTTGTGCGCGCCGGGGAACGGAGGAATCGCCGATGACGTGGAGTGCCTTCAGGTGGACCCAGGAGACGTTCAGGCGCTGGTGGCGCTGGCGGGAAAAATTCGTCCGGATCTAACCGTAGTGGGACCGGAATTGCCGCTGGTGAACGGGATTTCGGACGCGTTTGCCGAGCGAAACTGGTCCATTGTGGGGCCTTCGCGGCAGGCGGCGCAGCTTGAAGGCAGCAAGATTTTTTCGAAGGAGTTTCTGCTTCGGCACAGAATTCCGACGGCGAAAATGTATGGCGCTTATGACTCGGCTCGCGATGCGTATGCTGCGCTGAGTGGCGTGCTATGGCCGCTGGTGATCAAGGCCGATGGGTTGTGCGCGGGCAAAGGCGTGGTCCTGCCGCCGGATCCGCAATCTGCCCGGCAATTCCTTGAAAACGTGATGGAGAAAAACCTGCTTGGGCCTGGCGGGCGCCGCGTTCTGTTGGAGGAGACGCTCGAGGGTGAGGAGCTGTCTTTCATCATTCTGACCGACGGCGAACGGTATGCCCCCATGGTGCCGACGCGCGATCACAAGCGGGTCTTTGACGGCAACCAGGGGCCTAATACCGGTGGCATGGGAGCCTATTCTTCGGACGAGCTTTTGACGGTTGGTTTGCGTGACGCCGTGATTTCCACGATTGTGGAACCCACCCTCCGGGGCCTGGCCAATGAGGGCCTGCCTTACCAGGGCTTCCTGTATATTGGGCTGATGCTGACCAAGGATGGACCCAAGGTGCTGGAGTTTAATTGCAGGTTAGGCGACCCAGAAGCACAGGCGATTGTGGCGCGGATGGATTTCGACCTCGCTGAGGTCCTAGCGGATGTGGCGGCCAAGCAGCTAGATCCCACAAAACTGCAATGGAAGAAGGGTGCCAGCGTGTGCGTAGTGCTGGCTTCCGGTGGATATCCTGGAAAATTCGAAATTGGGAAGAATATCGATGGACTAACCCCTTCAGTAGTAGATACCGGTGTGAATGTTTTTCACGCTGGAACGCAGCGCGAACGCAACTCTCTGGTGACCAGCGGCGGTCGCGTTTTGGGTGTGACGGCGGCGGCAGACTCTCTGGCTGCGGCGCTGGATCTGGCCTATCGGGCCTCGGAGCAAATCCATTTCGCAGGAATGCACTATCGCAAGGACATTGGCGAACACGTGGGCCGCGTCCAGGCCGCCGGAGACTAGGCCATGCCGCATGTGTTAGGACTCTTCCGTGCGCCAAAACGGGGTTTACCCATGGAGGAGCTGCCAGAGGTCGCCGCGCTAGAAGAGGTGGGGTTCGAGAACTGCGCGCATGCCCAGCCGGGAGGAAAGCGCCAGGTTTTGCTGGTGGACCGGGAAACACGGGATGCGCGGGAACTCGGTCCAGCAATGATCCGGGAGAACATCACCACGGAAGGGCTCAACGTTAAAGCTCCGAAGCCGGGCGAATCCCTCCGAGGCGGTGCTGCTCGAGGTATTACCATGGCTTGTACGCCCTGCGGTCAGATAGAAGATTTGCGGCCGGGCCTGCGCAAAGAAATCCGCGGCAGGCGCGGGATGCTCGCATTGTCAAAGGCGGAGTCATCCGCCGGGGCGACGGTATCGAAAAGCTGGCCTAACTAACTTTTAATGGGGATTTATGGCTTGGGCTTGCGGTGCAACGTGGGCGCATCCGGCGGCTGGTTCTTGTCTTCTTTGGCCTTCTCAACTGGCTCGTCTGGTGGAACCACCCAATCAAAGCCGCCCTCGGTCATAGTACCTAGGATGAAACTAGCTTTCTCAGCGATAAGCGGCAACACCGCACGGAGAAAATCCGTGGCGGCCTCCGGGGCCACCTTGTTGGCCTGGCCGCGGTCGATGCTCTCCCAAACTTTTAGGAATTTTGGTTCGCCGCGCGACAGTTTTTCAATCTCTGGATCGTTGCCCTGAATGAGTTGCTGTAGAGTCGGCCCCGGAACAGTGTCTGGATAGCGAATTTCCACAAGCGTTTTGGGGGCGTGCTTTTCGGGAGGATAAAGCTGGGTGAAGCGCGGCCGGAGGAGCCGCGTCTGCCAAAAATCGCCGCGAGTCGCGATCTCTTCCTGATGGATGTGGTATTCGACGGTCCACACTTCAGGGCCGTAGTCGTCCGGCGCAAACCCAATGACGACTACTTCAAAGAGAGCTTCGTCGGGTTTGAATTCGATCTTGTGGTGAAGCTGGGAGACCAGCGGGCGCAGACGCTCTAGAAACGCCACACCGATCACATCCAGATCTGGTGCCACTTCCTCGGGATCGCTGGCATAGTGTGGGTTCTTGCCCGCGACGCGAGGAAAATCCTTGTCCAGGCGCACGGGTTTAGGATCGCTGGTAAGGTGCCACTCGGAGGCTCCCAAAAGAATTCCAATGTGACTGCGGTCGATGCTTAACACACGCGGCGGAATAGAGTCAGGCTCGACCGGCTGATCGATGGCCGCGAACACGATTATGTCACGAGCGACGTGCACGATGACGCGGCCCCCGGCGAGATTGGCGACGATTTCGCCCCCACGCTCGCGGTCCTGGGCAGGAGAGCGCTGCCGAGCGACGAGGGAGGCGAGGAAGCACAAACACAAGCAGATCGGAAACCTGCTTCGGCGTCGTTTTGTGTCAGCAGCTCTCATGACCTTGAGACCAGCACTACAGTTCTAAGGCTTGTTCTCGGAAACAGCAGCGGCAGCCTCTTTCGCGCTTGCCAGCAACCGATCAAGGGCGTTGCGGTCATAGTAGCCGCCATTTCGGATTACGGCCCAAACCTTGCGCGTGTTAGCGATGTTCTCTAATGGATTTGCAGTCAGCAAAACCAGGTCGGCCGAATGGCTGGTTTCGACAGTGCCGAATTCTTTGTCGCGCCCAAGGAACTGTGCTGCACCGCGGGTCGCCGCCTGTAATGCCTCCATGGGCGTAAATCCAGCGCGAACGAACTCGGCGAGTTCGTGATGGAAACTATCTCCGGGAATGACGAAGGGATCGAGCGAGTCCGAACCGACCAGGAGAGGCACACCGGCGTGATGTAGTTCACCGGTTAGCTTCCAATCGTTAGCGGCCTGACGTCCCAGCCAGGCGGCGTGCTGCTTTATCTGCGGGTCGTCGATGGAGTCGCGCCACTCTCTCCTAAGCGCGGGCGGGACAAACGCAAGCAGGGGGTCGTCGCTCTTCCAGTCTTCAGGATGAGCGGTGATGTCCAGAGAGGTGAGCGTGGGCGTGACCCAAGTCCCGTTTTTCTTTAGGGTTTGGATGAGCGCGGCGGCTTTTTCCGGGCTGTAGGTGGCGTCGGCTTCGTGGGCGATCTGTTCCCACGCGCGGGAGTCGCCATTTTTTTCGGCTTGGACGAGGCGGGGACGGAGCTCGGCTTCCTTCGAGGAAAAAGACAGCGCAAAAGCGCTGTAGAGAAAATGTTCGATGCTGCGCATGCCGGCGTCGCTGGCTTCGATGGCGCCGATTTCAAAGGGCAGGTGGCCGACGAAGGGAATGTTTTGCTTTTTTGATTCTTCGGCGACGGCGAAAAAGGCCTCGCGGGAGGGCATGGAAATGATTTTGATGAAATTCGCGCCGCGCTTTTTGAGGTCATCGACGGCAGCGCGGGCTTCCTCGGCGTTGTGGATGGGATACTGCTCGGGAGTTCTCTTGCCACTGGCAGCAAGGAAAGGGCCCGCGGCAACGATGTGCGGCGCGAGGAGCGTGCCGGACTCGGCGTCGCGCTGCCAGGAGAGGAGCGTGTCGAGATCACCGCCCATGTCTCGCACGCCGGTGATGCCGTTGGCGAGAAGCAGGGGCAGAAGAACCTGTTGGCTCCAAGAGGGATCGGCGTTGATGCCTGCGAGATGGACATGCATGTCCCAAAAGCCAGGGAGCAAGAATTTTCCGGAGGCGTCGATGGTGCGCGCGGTTTTGGGAATCTTGATCGTTGCCCGCGTGCCCACCCGAGTGATGTGGCCGGCCTCGATCAGAACGGTCTGATCCGGCTGAGGCGGGCGGCCAGTGGCATCGATGACGGTGACGTGGGTTATGGCCAGCTGGGAAGAGGCCTCCGCCGAGGAGAAAGATGGCACGATGAGAAGAGCCACAAGCAGGAGAAAAAGTATCTTTCTAGACCTCAAAGCAACGCTCACATTCTGGGCGACCGGGCATTTCTAGAAAGCTACCACAAACAGCGGTGGGCGGAGGGGGTTCTTACGGTGTGCCGCTTTGCGGCACGAGATTTGGGAAGCACTCGTCAGGGTGGTACAGAGCAGGTAAAATAGGGCATTGGATGAAGGAGTGGAAAGCACACTATGGGACTGCGAAAAGCGAAAAGCATTCAACACCATGGCAAGCCGTTGACGGAGATTCTTGCGTCGCACGAGCGGTTCTTTCGCGGGAAGGAAGGAGGGGCGCGAGCGGACTTGGCTGGTGCTGATCTTTCGCGTGCCGATCTCGAGGGAGTCAATTTGAGCGGGGCCATTCTGCGAAGCGCAAACCTCCAGGGTTCGAACTTGCGAAAAGCAAAACTGCCTGGCGCGGACTTGTCTGGCGCGAATCTTCAGAAGGCCGATTTGCGAAACACGGACATGACCGAAGCGATCCTGCCCGGCGCGGATCTGACGGAAGCGCAAGCCAGCGGCGTGGAGTTTTTTCGTTGTGACCTCTCGAATGCGATTTTTCATCGGGCGCATCTGCGAAATGTGAACTTGCGGCTGGCGAATGTGAACGGTGCGAAATTCAGCGGCGCGGACATGGGCGTGGCGATTCTCCGCGAGACGGACCTCACCGGAGCGGACCTTTCTGGCGTGGACCTATCGACCACGCTTATGCCGCGCGGTTATGCCGCGGCCGAGGTGAAGCAGAAGAGCGCGTAGCTTTGACGCGTAATTCTTGGGGCGGATGGCACCTAGAGTTCTTGCCGAAGCTGGCCGATTCGACAGAAACTCTCAGCTAGCTCCGGCCAGTTTTCATCAGCACCCCGCTATTTTTCGCGCCATTCATGGGCGTCATGAAGTTCTGGAAGGGCCCGCAGCTGAAGAAATCATTATCCTCGAGTTTCCTAGCTACGAAGAGGCCAAGGCTTGCTACCAAAGTGTGGAATATCGGGCCGCAAGCGAGCGTCGCTTCCAGGCAGGAGACTACCGTTTCATCATCACCGAGGGCCAGGCGTAATCCATACCCTGGAATCCTTGGCATGCCTTTCCTGGCGCGTAATTCTTCGAGCAGAGGGCCGCTCGCGGTAATGGCCAACGGCATCCCCGCGTGGTAGCCTCGGGCGGAAGAGCAAACGCCCTTCCGGGCATGCCTGTGACCTGTGGCCACTCCGGCAGCACAACTCGACGCCTCCGAACTACGTGCACGCGTACTTGAGGTTATTCGTGGTCTGCTTGAGGAATTGGGCAGCCGCGGGGCTTTGCCGATGCTCAACAGTGCGTCGCTGCTGGACCGAGACCTCGGGCTCGGCAGCCTGGAACGCGTGGAATTGCTTGCGCGGCTCGAGACCGCGTTTGGTGTGCGGCTGCCCGATCAAGTTGTGGCGGAAGCAAACACTCCGGAAGATCTCACCAAGGCCCTTCTAACAGCGCCGGGAGCCGAGACGCAAGACGACGAAGCGGCTTCGGCTCTCGGCGCAGCGATCACCACACAAAAACTGCACCGCGAAGCCCTGGATGCCGACATTTTCTCGATGCAGACGCTGCTCGAAGTGTTGCGCTATCGCGCCATGCATGACCCCGAGCGCACCCACTTACTGATCACCGAGGAGACGGAAGGCAAAGAGCGCAGCGTGACGCTGACGTTTGGCGAACTGTACGCGTCGGCGCAGCGCTCGGCGGCGGAGTTGGCGCGACGCGGCGTGCCGGCCGGCGGGCGCGTGGCGCTGATGCTGCCAACGTCGCGCGCGTTTTTTGTTTCCTATGCGGGAATCTTGCTGGCGGGCGCCATTCCCGTGCCCATCTACCCGCCGTTCCGCGCGGATCGCATCGAGGAGTATGCGGCGCGGCAGTCGGCGATTCTCAACAATGCGGGAGTGGGCCTGCTGCTGACGTTTCGCCAAGCAGAAGCGGTGGCGCGTTTGCTGAAACCTCGCGTCCATTCGCTCACGGAAGTGGCCGAAGCAGAGAAGTTGCTCGAGGCGGCGGATAAGGCGCCGCCGCCATCGCCTGGCGCGCTGCCCTTGCATCTTACGGGCAGCCGCGCACGGAAGGCCGGCGACATTGCCCTGTTGCAATACACTTCCGGCTCAACCGGCGATCCCAAGGGTGTAGTTCTCACACACGCGAATTTACTCGCAAATATGCGAGCGATCGGCGAAGCCGTTGAACTTGGGCCTGGCGATGTGGGCGTGAGCTGGCTTCCACTTTATCACGACATGGGATTGATCGGCGCATGGCTTACCTTGCTGCACTTTGGAGTGCCCCTGGCGGTGATGTCGCCGCTGGCGTTTCTCACGCGGCCGGAACGCTGGCTGAAGGCGTTTCAAAAATATGGCGGAACGATTTCCGCGGCACCGAATTTTGCTTATGAATTGTGCGTGCGAAAGATCGCCGACAAGGACATCGAGGGAGTGGACTTGAGCGGCTGGCGAGCAGCGCTGAATGGCGCGGAGCCGGTGAATCCCGATACCTTGGAGCGGTTCGCGAAGCGCTTTGCGGACCACGGTTTTCGGCGCGAAGCACAATTGCCGGTGTACGGGCTTGCGGAGGCTTCTTTGGCGGTGACATTCCCGCCCCTGAATCGCGGGCCGCTCATCGATCGCATCGAACGCGAGGCCTTCACGGCAGAGGGCCGCGCCGTACCGGCACCTGCGGACGATCGGACGGCGATTGCTTTTGTTTCTTCCGGGAAGGCCGTGGCGCGGCACGAAGTGCGGATTGTGGACTCTAGCGGCAAGGAAGCGAGTGATCGGACCGAGGGTTTTCTGTGGTTTCGCGGAGCTTCGGCGACCAGCGGCTACTACCAAAACGCGGAGGCCACTGAAAAACTGTTCCCCATGGGACCGGCGTCGGGCGATGGCGAATTTGCGTGGGTCGATACCGGCGACCGCGCGTACCGTGTGGATGGGGAGATCTACGTCACCGGGCGCGTGAAGGACATCATCATCAAAGGCGGGCGGAATCTCTATCCGCACGAAGTCGAAGAATTGGCCGCGCGCGCGGAAGGAATTCGCAAGGGCTGCATCGTTGCCTTTGGGCTGCAGGATGAAGCGTCGGGCACAGAAAAGCTGATCGTGGTGGCGGAATCCCGGGAGCGCGAGGCCTCCCCACGCGCTGCGATTGTGGCGGCGGTGACGGAACAAGTTTCCAAAGGGCTGGGGTTGCCGCCGGACCGCGTCGAGCTCATACCGCCAGGGAGTATTCCAAAAACTTCGAGTGGAAAGTTGCGGCGCGAGGAAACCAAGCAACTTTACCTTGCTGGGAAATTGTCCGCCGGCAAGGCGCCGGCGTGGCTGCAGATCGCGCGGCTTGCTACGGCCGGCGCGGCGCGCACGGCAGGGGCGGAAATATGGTCCGGCGTGCGGCGAGGGCTGGAAGTTGTCTACGGACTCTATTTTGGCATCGTGTTTTTGCTGTGGATCGTTCCGGCGTGGACGATCGTGAATTTCATCAACGACTACCGCAAAGCGGGCCGCTTTACTTCAGCAGCGCTTAAGATTCTGTTTGTGCTGATTGGCTGCCGCGTGCGCGTAGTTGGTAAAGAATACGTCGATTTGCCTGGCGCCAAGGTGTTTGCGGCAAATCACACCAGCTACTTTGATGTGCTGCCTTTGATGCTGGGCCTCGGCGTGTCGTATCACTTCGTGGCCAAAATGGAAGTCGGTAGAATACCATTCATCGGAACATTCTTGCGGCAGATGCGGCACACGAAATTTGACCGCAGCGATCGGCAATCGCGATTGCGGCAGTCGGAGGAGATCGAGAAATTGCTGCGCGAGGGTGAATCTGTCTTCGTGTTTCCCGAAGGAACGTTTACTGGCGAAGAGGGCGTGCGGCCGTTCCAGTTGGGGGCCTTCAAAGCCGCCGTGGATGCCGGCGCGCCAATTATTCCAGTCTCGCTCGCGGGTACGCGAAGATTCTTGCGCGATGGCACCTATTTGCCGCGTCCGACCAGCGTGACCATCACCGTGTCGCCGCCGATTTATCCCCGTGTCACGAGCGAGGCAAGCAAAGCCGAGGAAAATTCGGCGTGGCACGAATTGATTCGCCTTCGCGACACCACCCGCGAAGCGATAGCGCGCTTTACCGGCGAAACTCTTCTCTAGGAAACCCGTCATTTGACGGCCGCCGCGCGGTCACTTCTCTTCCCCAAATTATTTCTCTCGGGTTGCAACTTGCGCGGGCAGCGACGCATCTTTATGAACAACACAAAAGAGAAAATGCGGACTGCTGCCTTCCTGCCTTAGGCACGCCGCTCGACGCGAAGCCGCGCGTGGATCACGCCGGAACGCGCAGACAGTTCAAACTACTGGAGGAATTATGAAATTACGGATAGTGGTGTCTGTACTTGTGTTTATTTCGCTATGCAGCGGAATCGCCCATGCGCAGGAAACGCCCAAGGTGGATGTTTTCGCCGGCTATTCCTACGTGCGTGAAAATCCCGGCCCGGCGAGCGGGGACAGCTTCAGCTTGAACGGCGGAAGCGCGTCCGTGACCTATCACATCAAGGATTGGGTCAGCGCCGTAGCGGATTTCGGCGGCTATCACAACGGAAGTATTCTGGGCACTGGAGTGGACGGAACGCTTTCGACGTATCTCTTCGGTCCGCGCGTTTCTTATCGAAGCTACAGACACTTTACGCCGTTTGCCGAGGCTCTTTTCGGCGTGGCGCATGCAGGAGCTAGCATAGCCGGAGGCGCGAGTGGATCGCAAAACGCGTTTGCCATGGCGATCGGGGGAGGCGTGGACTATCGGATTAACAATCGATTCTCTTTGCGGCCCCTCGAGGTCGACTATTTAATGACGCGGTTTCCCGAAGGAACTCCCAACCATCAAACCCAAAACAATCTCCGCGCCTCGACGGGCATGGTGATTCACTTCTAGAAATCTCGAGAAGCGGTGAACTTCGGAGTTGTCTTGTGGGGCGGAAGACCGTTCCAGGAGTCGGTAGCCTGGTCGAGGCAGGGGGCCGCGCGATAGTAAAGGCAGGCGCGGCCCCCTGCGCACCTCTCTGGCGCATCAAGGGTGGCAAATCATGATGGCATTTCTCGAGGTATCGAATTTTCGGTTGGACTCTTGAATGCCAACGTGAGGGCACGAAAAAACCAAGGGCCGCCTATTTGAGGACGGCCCTTCTGATTTCTCGAGAGAACCGGACAGGACCTCGCGACTAGCGCTGAAGGGTGTAAATGACCGTGATGTAAGTCTCGATCTCGACAGGCTGACCGTTGAGAACCGTGGGGCGGTAGCGCCACTGGCTCACGGCGTCGGTAGCCGAGCTCAGGAAGAGCGCATCCCCTTTGACCACCTGCAAGGATTGCATGGTTCCGTCGGTGGCGATGATGGCGCGTAATTCCACCTGGCCTTCGCGATGGGTCTGTCTCGCCAGTGGAGGATAGACGGGCTCGACGCGATGGATCAGCATCGCTGACTCCAGGTGAGTCACGACCAGGCGGTGTGGCGTTGGTGGACGCAGATCCCCAGGGCGCTCGGGCTGACGCCTTCCGTCATCGATGTCGATGCCCCACGGAGCTTGCGGGCCTTCTCTTCCGTCGGATGGGCCGATTCCCGGAATGGGATCCTGCTGCGAGGAGTTGTCCGTGGTAGTGGGATGATCAGGAATTATTGGCGAATAGCAGGTGGAACAGAGATTCCTAACGGGCCGTACGGGCGCGGTGGCGGTTGTATGAGGATGCTCTGGTGCGCTCCCATGGTAGTACGGCGGGATCGGAGTCAGAGCGAGAGCGATGCGTTCCGTTCTTCCGAACAAGGGAACCAGAATGATGGCCGTGAGAATCGCGCTTTGCGCTGCGATGGAAATAGTCAGGGCTCGGCGGCGAATGCGCCGTTCGCCTGCGCGCTGTTCAACATTGCCTTCCACGAAACAACCTTCGAGGGAACCAAAATCATTTTGCGAATGGGGCTCGGGTTCGCTAGACATCACACACCTCCACGGGAAAGTTCTGCGAGTGAGAACGGAGATTTTTGCGACGCCGGCTTCCTGTGGGTTGCTCAACGACCGCAGGAGACCGGCGCCGCGCTCGCAGGGATATGAGGTGCGCGCGTCCTCTGTAAGATTGGACACCGGGAAGGTGGACAAGTTCCCGCGCGGCCCCAACACGTGCTGATGGTTGGTTTCTCCGGAGCAGCGGCATCAAGCAGCAGAAAGGAGCGTCCTGAACTGCCCTCGCTCGCTTAGGTCCTGAGCTCGTTTGGTTTCCGGATGGACGGGGGAGAGTGTTGCCCGAGCGCCGAGCGGCAACAGCCAAATTCGCATGCTAGCGTCGCTGGCACGCGCCTGGGGTGCGTAACCGGCATGGCGACTTTTTCTCACACCGAACCAGGAGACCAGTCGGGATAGCGCCCGGAAGCTAGGGACAGGGCTCTCGAGGAGGGCCGCATCTTGCTGATTTCGGGATACTTATTTACATGAACCGAAAATGCGGTTTGGCGCATCCCATGCTGTGTGGACGTGGATCTGAAGGAGGGTTACCCCGATGGAAGGGCGTAATGTCGAGACCATAGGCGTACGCCGCACGGGTTGGGCTGCTCTGGACCGCGATCCGCAGCAGGACAAAGTGGAGTTTGTCTGTCCGTACTGCGGCGCACGGGACGAGAAAAATGCCAGACGCGAGCGGGCACTGTATCATTTCACGGACGGCTTTCTGCAGGATTTGCAGGGCGAAGTAACGCAGTGCCATTCCTGCAAGCGATCGTTGCGCGTGGTCCCGGTGGTGCTGCTGCACGACCAGGACGAAGAGCGGCGATTTGAGGCTGTCTTCTCGGACGAATTGGCTGCCGCGAAGAATTAATTCGTTCTGATAACGGAAAATCGAAACGGGGCGCAATTTTTCGCGCCCCGTTTTTTTTCGGTTGCCGCGGGCAAAGGCTTCGCGCCGCTCGAGGCGCCAGTAGTCGGCTCGCGGGCTTTGAAATCCTCCTCGCCCGAAAGGGGCCCGAAAGGGCGAGGATTGCTACGGAGCCGGGTTTTGGTCCGGTCTCTTCGCTGGGTTCCTCCCACGGCTCCCGAAAGGGCGAGTGACGGCGAGGACGTTTCGAATTTCTGCACAAAACAAAAGGAGCGCAGCGGGATTTCGCCGCGCTCCGCAGGGGAAGGAAGAAAACTAGTGGTCGCGTGGGTGGTCGTGGTCGTGCTCGTCCCAATCACGTTCCGAGTGCCACTTCTGAGCGTCTTCATCCCACCAGCGATGGCCGTGTTCCCAGCACCATTCCCGGGCTGCCACTAGGGTTCGACGCTTCTCTGCTGCCTGAGGGCTGTCCCAGCCATGTTTCACAGCGGCCCTGTGCAGTTCGTGATCGATGCGAATGATCCGCTTCTGGCAGTCGTCCTCATCGGCACGCGTCTGTGGCAGGCCGAATAGCAGGAAAGAACCGGCCAGCGTGGCTCCTGCCAGCAGAGTTTTTCTGAAGAATGAAAAATCTGTTTTATGTCCCATAAGCGTTTTTTTTCTCCCGTTCTCAGAATAACGATTCCAGCCTAATAAGGCTCGGGAACGACGGCCATCGGGTAAAGACCGTAGAAGGATCAAAGGCCAAGCCGTAGAAGCAGAGGAGCCGGTTCCGCCTAGTACGCCTGCAGGAAGGGATCGACTTCCATGTGGTACTTCTCGAGGCCCGCTCGGATGTGGTCGAAAGCTTCGTCCACGCTGTCGGCGAACTGCAGCATCTTGTATTCCTCTTCGTTGATCGTGCCCCAGTTCACCATGGCCTTCCAATTTAGAACCTTGTCCCAGTATTTGCGGCCGTAGATGAGGATGATGTTGTGTTTGGCGAGCTTTCCCGTTTGTAGAAGTGTGAGCATTTCCCAAAGCTCATCCATGGTGCCGAAGCCGCCGGGAAAAACGATCAGCGCTTTGGCGATTTGCGCGAACCAGAGTTTGCGCATGAAGAAGTAATGGAAATTGAAGCTGAGCTCGGGGCTGATGTAGGCGTTGGCGAACTGCTCGTGGGGCAGTTCAATGGAAAGGCCGATGGACTTGCCGCCAGCTTCGCTGGCGCCGCGATTCGCGGCTTCCATGATGCCCGGACCACCGCCAGAGCAGATGACGAAACGGCGCGGCCTGGGTCCGAGAGTCAGAGACCAGGAGGTAATTTTGTGCGAGAGTTGGCGCGCTTCTTCGTAGTAACGGGACATTTCTAGGAGACTCTTCGCGTGGCGCAGTTCGCTACGGTGCCTGGTCTGCGCGGCGGGGGAGAGCTTGCGGATATTCTCCTTTTTCAGGCGCGTGCAACGCCCCTGAGCCGTTTCGTTCGATTCGATGCGGGCGGAACCAAACATAACGATGGTATCGGCGATCCCTTCTTTTTTGAGCTGTACCAGTGGATGAAGGTACTCCGCCAGGATGCGCAGGGGCCGGGCAGGGGTGCTTTCCAGAAACCGGTGATCTTCATGAGGGGCTTTTGGGGCATGCTGGAGCTTGAGCTTTGGCTGACCTGCGGACATGGGGTTTTCTCTCCGGAAGATGCAAACAATCATTGTAGGAATCGCCGAGGCTCGCGGCAACGTCTTCCGGCGTGGGTGCGTCGAATTGAGTACACTGCGGGAACCGGGCCTTTTCTAGCGGGAGAGGGAATGAAGCAAACCACAGGTAGATGGGCAGTGCTGCTCGTTGTTCTGCTGGTGCGCACGGGAGTCCTCGGAGCGCAGGCTCCGGAGGGGCCCCTGGCACCGAGGCCGGGCCAGCCGGTCCAGCAGATGCCCCCGGACGTCGAAGCCAAGCTGAAAGTTCGCGTGGCGCTGGTGAATATGCCAGTGACGGTGCGTGATGCGAAAGGCGACATGGTGCATGACCTAAACCCCAAGGATTTTCGCGTCACGGATAACGGTGTAGAACAGAAGATTTCACATTTCGATCTCGGCGGCGATCCTCTTTCCGTCGTGATTTTGATCGAGACCAGTTCGCGCATCGACCCGATCCTGGCAGAGATACGCAAGACCGGGATTCTTTTCACGCAAACGGTGATGGGGCCGGAAGGAGAGGCCGCCGTGGTGGGCTTCAACGATGCCGTGGACAAGCTCGAGGACTTCACAAGCGACGGCGATGCGATTGAAAACGGCCTGGCGCGGCTCGCAACCGGAACATCCGGCTTGAAACTGTACGATGCCATGGCCGTGGGCGTCGAGATGCTCAGTAGCCGCCAGCCGGTGCCAACCCCGGATAAGCCCGGAAAGCGGCGCGTGATGGTGATTCTGTCCGAGACGGTGGATGCGGGAAGCGAGGCGAAACTTGGCGAGGTGCTGCGAAAGGCCCAGCTTGCGAATGTGACGATTTACAGCGTGGGCCTTTCCACCACGCGTTCAGAATTGAAGGCCAAACCAAAGGACACGCAGATTCAAACGGCTCCGCCAGGCATTTTCACGCTGCCTCCGCCGCCGGGGACGGTCGAAACTCCCACGACCGAGGCCAACCGTAACAGCGGCGTGGACTTGCTGGGACTGGCCGTGTGGGCGGTCGAACACGTGGACAACAAGGTAAAGGATCACGCGATGGAGGTGGCTTCGACGGCCACAGGCGGCCTACACCTCTCGACCTACAAGGACCGTTCGATCGAAAAAGCCATCGACGAAATCGGCGGCGAGTTGCATTCGCAATATACCCTCGGATATACGCCGACGGATTCGAGTGACCTGGGCTATCACGAAATCAAAGTGCAAGTGGATCGTAAGAACTTGAAGGTTCGCGCACGGCCTGGGTATTACGTCCCGCCGCCGGAAGGCTGACAACTTCTCTGTAGCAGTGTCAAACCACCTGTTTCCAGTAGGTGAGATCGCGCGAGGCGAGAAGTGAATCCTTGCGGGCGTTCCAGCGTAGGAAGTGCGGCGTGTTGGTGTGCCGGGAATGAGCTTCGCGGCTGGCCCAAATTTCATGGAGCAGGAAGGCGCTGGGGGCCTCGGCGGAGCGGTGCAAGTCATAGGTCAGGCAGCCCTGTTCTTTTCGGGTGGGGCCGACTAGCGCGCGCAGTTCGGCTTCGAGGAGCGTTTCTTGGCCGTCGCGCGGGCGCAGTTGCACGATGAGCGTGACCGCTTGTTTCGGGAGCTTGCCGGTGGCGGCTGACCCGGATTTGCCGGGACGAGCTGGTCTTTTCTTTGTTCTGGTCTTTGTTCTGGTCTTTGTTCTGGTTTTGCGCTTCGCCATAGTGGGGGATTCTACTCCAACAGGGGCGGAAAATCTCAATCCGCAGGGACGGTGATTTTTTCTTTACGGTCCCGAAAACCCCACCGATTACGGCTATTTTTCAGCCAGCTGGCGGCCGGCGTTGAGGCTGTCAAAATTCAGGATGGTGTTGAGCACGAGCGCATACGTGCCGCGCGTTTCGCCGCGATAGACCGGATTGATGGAAAAGAGCACGACGTGGCCACTCCCCGTGGGCACGTCCACCACCGCGGGGTGCTGGGCGATTTCATCCCCGCCTTCGACGAGTCCTGAGACAAGCAGCTCCTTGCTGTCCGCATAGCGGAAGATGACGCGCGCGCGATTGGCCGGAGGAATCACGCGGAAATTGTTGTGCAGTTGCTCGTCAGTAAGCAGCGGATTTTCCCAGATTTCGGCTTTCGGCTCTTCGGGGACTTCGACGCCGGGGCGGCCAATCGTGAAATCCGGATCGTCCATGGTGCCGCGGCCGGTGGGACGCGTGTGCATCTCGCCGCCCAAACGGCGGCCGCCGCGTCCGCCGGAGATGCTGCTTAGCGAAAAAATTGGGCCGTTGTCGCAGTACACCGAGAGCTTTTCGTCGTAGCCGTAGGCGATGGGGCTTCGGCTGTCCACGAGCCGCGCGCCGACTACCGAGCCGACAATCTTCAGTTTCTGTGCGTTGCCGACGCTCACGCCGTCAGCCAGGCCGATGGACAGCGCAAAGCGCGAGGTGTCGGTCGCAGTCAGGAGCACGCCGCCCTTGGCGACGAAGGCTTGGAGATTTCTCACGCCTTCCCAGCCAAGGCCCGGGCGCATGTCGTCGGTCGAATCGTTTTTGCCGACAAGGTTCGGCGTCTCCGGCGTGTTCTTCCACGGAAGCGGATTGCCCCAGGCGCTCGGCAGGCCGTTGATGATCGCGGTCGGACTCGAGAAGAAGCCGACCGGTGGAAACAGAATGACGTCGTACTTGGCGTTGAGATCGCTGGTCTTCGAGACTGTCTGCGTGCTGATGTAGTCGTAGGGAACGCCCAGATTGTCCAGCGCGATGCGCCACCAGCCTTCGGCCTGCGTGCTGAGCCAGGTGTGCACAAACGCCACGCGTGCCGCGCGCACCGGGTGGGTCTTGACGCTCGGCATCGCGACCGGAATCGCCTGGAAACCCAGGTCGGAAATGGCGTCATTGAGCTGCGCGCGGTCGACGTTGCGAAGGAGAAACGATCCGCGGCTGAACTTTTTTCCGCCGCTTTCGAACGGCTCCTCGGCCGCTTCGATCGAAGCGTCCTGCAATTTGTAGCGCAGCGTGGCTAGCGAAGGCTCGGCGTTATTGTTAATCGCGTAGATCGGGCCGTCGCCGCTTACGCCGGATGGCGCGTGAATCTCTTTTACACGCTCCATAGTGACATCCAGCACTTTCGGATCAGTGACGCGCGTGACTAGCACGCCGAACAGCTCGCCAAAGGTCCAGCCGGTATCGTCATATGGCGTCTTCTGGGGATCGTCGGGACTCCAGTATTGGTAGTCGAGGAGTGCGTCCGCGATTCGCGAGTAAGGCTGGTCCATGCGGACGATGTAGCTTCCTCGAGCGAAATCGCGCGTCGTAGGAGCTGGGGGCGTGTCTTTTTCTTTGGCATCTTTTCCGTCTTTCTTCGGCTTTGCGGACTTTTTTACAGGAAGCGTTACCGTGAAGGCCGCCGTCGCGCGTGAGATTTCGACCGCTTGCTTTTCGAGGACGCGCAGCAGTTCGGCTTGTGAACCCGTCCGCGGATCGTCAGCAGGAAAAACATACGCGGCCGGGCCTTCCGCGCCGGGTTTCGTGACCGACCGTTTTGCTTTGAGATAAAAATTCTTGAGAAAGAGGCGCTTGTTCTCGTTGAAATAATGCAGCGAGGTGAGCAAACCGGTCTGTTCGTAGTTGTTGTTGTCGCGCTGCGACCAAAGGACCTTCGGGAGCGGAGGATTTTGCCTGTACCAGGTGCGCGCGTAATCCTGCGGATCGAGCGTGCGTTCGAGCGTGTCGGCGCCGCCGTTGCCAAATGTTTCGTACAGGCGGCTGATGCCGTTGTGCATGGCGGCAATGAACATCAGATAGCCCGGCGACCAGGTATCAAAAACGCCGTGGGTGAAGACGCCCGGCATGCCGAACTTGGTCATGTCGGAGACGTTGCGCCAGCCAATCATTTCCCATTCGTCGGTGAGAATCGGATCGACCCAGGCGTTGAAGGGGCCGTCGCCGGCGGTGTTGTCGTAGAGATAGGGCACGGATTCGTGCAGGTCGTGCAGCACTTGGGCTTTCCAGCCGACATAGGTGTTGAGCACGTTTTCCGTGAGCTTGAGAGTCACGCCCATGGCGTCGCGGTTGTTGTCGTGCGCCACATACCTGCCCCAATAAATGAGCGGTGGATAAAAATCCTTGGGATGAGAGAGATGCCAGCGATAGATGTCCACCATGCGGTCGCGGCCGTCGACCTCCACGACCGGCGTGATGAGCGTAATCAGGCCGTCGCGGATTTCGCGGATGTACGGGCTTTCGTCGACGGCCAGGCGATAGGCCAGCTCCATCAAGGCCGTCGGCGCGCCAGTTTCGGGCGAATGAATCGTGCCGGTGATGTAGTAGACCGGCACGGCTTGGACGACGATGCGGTCGGCCTCCTGGTCATCGAGCTTTATTGTTCTAGGATCGGCGAGCTTCGCGAGACGCGCGCGATTTTCTTCCAAGTTCTTCAGATTCTCCGGCGACGAGATGGCCACGGCGATCATCTCGCGGCCTTCTTCTGTCCTGCCGATGGAAAATACCTTTACGCGCGGGCTGTTTTGTTCGAGCAGCCGCATGTATTTATACACGTCTTCTGCATAGGGCAGGACTGCGGGCGCGCCGGCCACGTCGCCGAGGACGGCCTCGGGAGTGGGAACGCTTTTCGAAGCGGGCAGATAGTCAACGAGCGGCGAGGTGAAGAACGGCTCGGTGGTGTATTTGTGAATTTTCGCCGTGTAGGCATCGTCCACAGGCTGCTTAGGGTCGCGAGCGGGCGCGGTTTCGCCGTCGGCGAGAGCCGCGGTTCCCGCCAAGGAAAGAATTAGCAACAGGACGAAACCGCGGAGCATAGGCACGTGCGCTTTGCCAGTACGAATCATTTTGGTTCTCCCGAAACTAGGAAATGGAAGGCGGATTGTAACGCAGCTGCTATTGGGCGGCGACAAATGTTAGGCACACCGGCGAGGGCACCTCGATGGTCTGGCCCGTCGGCGTCAGATTGCCGGTTGCGGGATCGATGTGGAAGACGACGATGTTGTTCGATTCCTCGTTCTCGGCGAGGAGGTAGTTGCCCGTGGGATCGATGGCGAAATGGCGAGGCGTTTGGCCACCGCTCAAAACCTGTCCCAGCGATTTGAGCGTGCCCTTGGCTGGATTGATTTCGAATATGGCCATGCTGTCATGGCCGCGATTCGAGGTGTACAGGAATTTCCCGGAAGGGTCGACGGCAATCTCGGCCGCTTCCTTCCGGCCGGCATAGTCCTTCGGCAACGCGGAGATGGTTTCTAGCGATGAGAACGCGCCATTCTTGGCTTGATAGGAGAAAACCGTCACCGAGGAATCCATTTCGCTTAGTACGTAAGCAAACTTGCCGTTGGGATGAAACGCAAGGTGGCGCGGGCCGGCACCGGGTTTCACTTTCGCAAAGCCGGAAAGCATCGGCGTAAAGATCCCTTTGCTGGAATCAAAACCATAGACAAGCACCTGATCGAGACCCAAATCGACGGCGAGAGCAAAGCGATTGTCGGGCGACGTGCCAATCCAGTGGGCGTGCGGGCCTTCCTGGCGTTGCTTGTCCGGACCGGAACCGGAGTGCTGAACGAAACCGCTGGCCGTCCCGAGACTTCCATCATCGTGAACAGCGAAGGACGCGATGCTGCCGCCATCGTAATTTGCGACCAGCACGTACGCGCCGTTCTTGTCGAGGGAAACGTGGCAGGGTCCGGCGCCGCGTGTAGGCACCTGATTCAGGAACTTGAGAGCGCCGGTTTTCGCATTGATGGAAAAGGCGCTCACTGCGCCGCCGGCGCCTCCATTGAACGTGGAAATCTCATTCACGGCGTAGAGATATTTGCCGTTGGGATGCACCGCCAAAAACGAAGGATCCACCGTTTCCGCAGCAACGCCGATGGAGGTGAGCTGGCCTTTCTTGGCATCGAACCGGAGAGCATAGATCCCTTTGCTGCTCGTTTTGGCCGTGTAGCTGCCGACGTAGGCGATGTACTGGCCCGGGGCAGCGGATTTTTCCGGCGTTTGCGCCTGCGAAAGAAAAAGCACCGGCGCGGAGACGAAGAATAAGAGTAGAAAAAATCGTCGCGTAATGCTCATAAGGAGAAAGATTCTAACACTAACGATCGGCGTTGTAGTGGCGCAGCATGCTGCGGCACTAGAGAGGCCGGGCTACTTCTTTTCTTCTTCCTGCTCTTCCTGCAGCACGGCGGCGGCAGCGACGGAGTCACCCTCTTCAAGCCGCAGCAAGCGGACTCCCTGTGTGGAACGCCCCGCTTCGCGAATTTCATTGGCGTGCACGCGAATGACTTTCCCGTCGTGCGTGATGATCATGACGTCGGACTCTTCCGTCACCTGCAGCGTGGCCACCACCGAGCCGTTGCGGTCCGTGGTCTTCATGTTCACGACACCCTTGCCGCCGCGCGAGGTGATGCGGTACTCCGCCAGCGGCGTGCGCTTGCCAAAGCCCTTTTCCGCAACCGTGAGCATCAGCGTCACCAGTGAATCTTTGATCTGCTCGTTTTCGAGTTCTTCGAGATTCTGCGCGGTGACCTTGCCTTCCTTGGCGATGATTTCGAAATCCGGCTGCACCGCGTCCATGCTCACGACGTAGTCGTCCTTGTCGAGGTCCATCCCGTTCACGCCGCCGGCGTTGCGTCCCATCGGGCGCACTTCCGTCTCACGGAAAAGGATGGCCTGGCCCTCGTGGCTGGCCAGGAAGATCATCTGTTTGCCATCGGTGAGCTTGGCGCCAATGAGTTCGTCTGTGCCGTCGAGATTGATGGCAATGATCCCCGTGGAGCGCGGATTGGAAAATTCCGTCAGCGTAGATTTCTTGACCGTTCCGCTCTTGGTGGCCATAAACACGAAGCGGCCTTCTTCTTCGAGGTTTTGCGCCGCGACCAGAGCCGTCAGCTTTTCGTCCTCCTGGAATTTCACCAGGCTGGAAATGGCCTTGCCCCGTGTGGCTGCCGCGGCTTCCGGCAGCTCGTACACCTTGAGCCAGTAGACGCGTCCTTTCGACGTGAAAAGCAAAATGTAGCTGTGCGCCGAGGCGATAAACATGTGCTCGACGAAATCCTCTTCCTTGGTACGGGCACCGATGCGGCCCTTGCCGCCGCGGGACTGATGCCGGTAGGTGTCCGCCGCGGTGCGCTTGATGTAGCCGGCGTGGCTCACCGTGATTAGCATTTCCGTGTCGGCAATCAGGTCCTCGAGCTTGATCTCGTCGACCTTGTCGACAATCTGCGTACGCCGGTCGTCGCCGTAAGCCTTTTGAACTTCCCGCAGCTCTAGGGTGATGACCTGCTTCAGTTTCTTCTCGCTCGAGAGAATCTCCTTCAGCTCGGCGATGTGCTCGCGGATGGACTTCAGTTCCTTGAGGATTTCGTCAACGGAGAGTTGCGTGAGGCGGTGGAGTTGCAGCTCGAGAATGGCGTCCACTTGCAGGGGCGTCAAGCCGTCTGCGACGGACCTAGTAACTTCGCCTTCGAGCCCCGCGACGCGGTACTTCCTGCCATCCAGCTTCACGCCTTCGAGCTTTCGGGGTTTTCCGTTCTCCGTAATCGTGACGTCTTGCTCGGAAAAATAGTTGAGCAAGTTTTGCTTGGCTTCGGCGCGGCCCGAAGAACCTCGGATGATCCGGATGACCATGTCCAGATGATCGAGAGCGACCTGGTAACCGACCAGGATGTGCTCGCGCTCTTCGGCTTTGCGCAGTTCATAGCGCGTGCGGCGCAGCACGACGTCGCGGCGGTGCTCGAGAAACAGCTTGATCAGCGGAATCAGGCCCAGCTCGCGCGGCTGGCCCGCCACGATGGCGAGCAGGATCATGCCGAATGATTCCTGCATCTGCGTGTGCTTGAAAAGATTGTTGAGGATCAGCTGAGATTCCTCGCCGCGCTTGATTTCGATGACGATGCGCATGCCTTCGCGGGATGATTCGTCTCTGACGTCGGCGATACCCTCGATCTTCTTGGTCTGCACCAATTCGGCGATGCGTTCGATCAGCCTCGATTTGTTCACCTGGTAGGGGATTTCGGTGACGACGATGTTTTCGCGGTCTTTGCCGACTTCCTCGATGGCCGCCTTGGCGCGCATCATGAAGCTGCCGCGCCCGGTCTTGTAGGCGGCCTCGATGCCGTCCCGGCCGGCGATGTACGCGCCGGTCGGAAAATCCGGCCCGGGCACGATCTTCATGATTTCTTTCAGCGGGGTGTCCGGTTTGTCGAGCAGCATCGCCGCGGCTTCCACGATTTCGCGCAAATTGTGCGGCGGAATGTTCGTGGCCATGCCGACGGCGATGCCGCTGGCGCCGTTCACCAACAAATTCGGGATGCGCGAAGGCAGGACGAACGGCTCTTCGCGAGTCTGGTCAAAATTGGGAACGAAATCGACGGTTTCTTTTTCGAGGTCGGCAAGAATATCTTCGCTGATCTTGGCCAGGCGCGCTTCGGTGTACCGCATGGCCGCCGGTGGATCGCCGTCGACGGAGCCGAAATTTCCCTGGCCATCGATCAACGGGTAACGCATGTTGAAGTCTTGCGCCAGACGGACAAGCGCGGGATAGATGACGGCTTCTCCGTGGGGATGGTAGTTGCCGGATGTGTCGCCGCAGATCTTGGCGCATTTGCGGTAGCCGCGATTCGAAGCCAGGCCTAGGTCGTTCATGGCCACCAGGATGCGCCGCTGTACGGGCTTCAGGCCGTCTCGTACATCGGGCAGCGCGCGCGCGATGATCACGCTCATCGCGTAGTCGAGATAGGACTTCTTCATCTCGGCTTCGATATCGACCGGCAGCAGTATCGATTTGTTTGTCTCGTCCGCCATTTCCCCTCGCTGATGCTTTCCTTCTCCGCTGCGTGGCGCAGCATGCTGCGCCACTACAGGCCATGCCTATCGTTTTGCTGCGTACTCCAGCACGTAAGCTTTCACCGAATCGAAGGCCTCCGCTGTGTTCGTAAAACGTCTTCCGCCAAAGTGTTCCTCAAGTTGCTTCAAAAAATCGTCGCGCTCCACTTCGTTTCTAAACTCGAGGCCCACACCCCGGACGTTGTCCGGCGCGTTCGTTGGCGTGGCGCGAAATTCACTAACGCTTAATCCGCGCAGCCCCGGCAAAGTCGTCCAACCCAACTGCCAAGTCATGTCGCGGGCTTCCGTTTCCGCCGCAACAGGAAGAAAACACCTATGCCGATGGCCAGCACCACCAACACACCAATCCAGTCGACCAGCAGCACCCGCTGCCAGCCTTCCACATCGGAAGAAGGCCCGAGGCCCCGAGCCTCCCGCCAGACTTTCGATTCATGCACCAGCCGCGGCAGACGAAATCCGGCGGTGCCCACCGCCGCCAGCAACAAGCCCCAACGGATAGCGTTTCGAAGCGAAGCCGCGTCGGCTTGGTCCTCGGCTTTCACCGATCAGATATCCAGGTTCACGACTTCCAGAGCGTTTTCCTCGATGAACTTACGCCGCGCTTCGACGTTTTCGCCCATGAGCGTCGTGAAAATATCCTCGGCGGCCACGGCGTCTTCGAGCTTGACCTGCAGCAGCGTCCGCGTGTTCGCGTTCATGGTGGTTTCCCATAACTGCTCGGCGTTCATTTCTCCCAGGCCCTTGAATCGCGTGATGGTGAAATCTTTCTTGGCATCTTCGACGACATAGTTGAGGACGTCGTGCACATTTTCCTTGCTCACCTTGTCGCCGTTGCGCGCCACCGTGAATGGCGGTTTGTTGAACTCTTCGATCTGCTTGGCTAGCCCGCGCAGGCGCTTGTAATCCGCCGTCGAAGCCAGCGCCCAGTTCACTTTCTGGTTGTGCGGGGGGCCGAATTGGATTTCGTACAGGCTATGCTCTTCATCGAAGGCCACTTTGCCTTCGAGCTTGAGTTTGGCCTTCTCGATCTCCTTCAGAAGTTTGTCGAGCGCTTTCTTGTCCTCGAAATCCGTTTTTTTCTCGAGGCCGCTCTCGGCCAGCAACTCGACCAGACCTTGCTCGCGCAAACGCCGCCCGAGTTTCGCTGCGGCGGCTTCGAACTCCTGCACATTGAGAAGAAACTTCGTCAGGCCTGCGCCCTCGAGCGATACACCTTCTTTGGCCTTCACGACGTGATCTTCCGTGGCGCGCTTCATCAGTTCGTGCGCGAATTCGCGTTCGTCGCGAATATATTTTTCGGTTTTGCCGCGCTTCACGCGGTAGAGAGGCGGCTGCGCGATGTAAATGTGTCCGCGGTCGATCAGCTCCTTCATGTGGCGGAAGAAAAACGTCAGCAGCAGCGTGCGGATGTGCGAGCCGTCGACGTCCGCGTCGGTCATGAGAATCACTTTGTGATAGCGCAGCTTGCCTGCGTCGAAGTCGTCCTTGCCGATGCCCGTGCCGAGCGCTGTAATGATGGCGCGAATTTCTTCGTGTCCCAGCATTTTGTCGTAACGCGCTTTTTCGACGTTGAGGATTTTTCCTTTGAGCGGCAGGATGGCCTGGAATTTGCGGTCGCGACCCATTTTCGCCGAGCCGCCTGCGGATTCGCCCTCCACCACGAATAGTTCGCAGCGTGAGGGATCGCGCTCCTGACAATCGGCCAGCTTGCCGGGCAGCCCGCTAGAATCCATCGCAGACTTGCGTCGCGTCAGTTCGCGGGCTTTACGCGCGGCTTCGCGGGCGCGCGCGGCTTCAATGCACTTGCCGACGATGCGGCGAGCCACGGTGGAATGCTTGTCAAACCATTCGCCCAGCTTCTCGTTGACCAGTTGTTCGACGTCGCCCTTGATATCGCTGTTCAGCTTGCCCTTAGTCTGTCCTTCAAACTGCGGCTGCGGGAGACGAACGGACACTACCGCCACAAGACCTTCGCGAACGTCGTCGCCCGTGATGGTCACTTCGTCTTTCTGCTCTTTCAGCATCCCCGCCGAAGACGCGAAATTGTTAATCGTGCGCGTCAGCGCGGAACGAAAACCAGAAAGGTGCGTGCCCCCATCCACGGTGTTGATGGTGTTAGCAAAAGCGAAAACATTCTCGCCGTAGGTGTCGTTGTATTGCAGCGCAATTTCGATCTCGACCGTGCCGCGCTTCCCTTCGATATAGATCGGGGAATCGTGCAGTGTGGTCTTGCCGCGGTTGAGGTGCTTGACGAACTCGCCGATGCCACCCGTGAATCGGAATTCCGATGTTTTCTCCGTGCGTTCATCGGTGAGCGTGATTCTCAGCCCTTTGTTCAGGAAGGCCAGCTCGCGCAAGCGTTGCGAGAGCGTGTCAAAGCTGAAAACCGTCTTGTCAAAAATGGTCCCATCGGGATGAAACGTAACACTCGTGCCGGTCTTCCGCGTTTTGCCGGTCTGCTTCAGCTTGGTGGTGGGCTTGCCTTTTTCGTAGGACTGTTCCCACACCGCGCCATCCCGCGAGATTTCTAGTTCGAGCCGGTCTGAGAGCGCATTGACAACGGAAACGCCGACACCGTGCAAACCGCCGGAAACTTTGTAAGTCTCGCTATCGAATTTTCCGCCGGCGTGCAGCACCGTGAGCACCACTTCCGCCGCAGGGCGCTTTTCCGTGGCGTGCATGTCGACAGGAATACCGCGGCCGTTATCGACTACGGTGACCGAATCATCCGCGTGCACGGTGACATTGATCTCGTCCGCGTAGCCGGCCATGGCTTCGTCGACGGAGTTGTCGACGACTTCCCACACAAGATGATGCAGTCCCATGTCTCCCGTCGAGCCGATGTACATCGCCGGACGCAGCCGCACGGCTTCGAGCCCGCCGAGAACTTTGATGGACTTCGCGTCGTACTGGTGACCCGGAGCTTTTCCGGCCACCGTCTCTTTATCGCCCATGTACGCTCCTGAGGGAAACTCTTGCCGCCTAAGGACGGACCCCGAGCTATGTGGGGAGCCTCAGCGCTCAAAAACTGCACTCAATTTCTTGCGAAGCGAGGAAAAGGCGTGCTCGCGAAATGCTCCGTACGTCGCCTTACCCTTTGATTCCGGATTCATCGAGCAAACCCAGAACTCGTAGGGTTCCTGCTCCATCCCATCTCGCGCAGCGAGACGTGGCGAAGACTTCTTGACTCCAAGCATCCCGGCTCCCCGAGCTCCTGGCGCGAAGCTGAATTGCTGAGCCGAATTTACCTGGCCGACGTGCCGATGGGGAAGAAACCAACTGCGAATCGACAGCCAAGAGAGTGTACCTGAACCGCAAGACTTTCTCAAGCCGAAGAATGCTTCCCGCCTGGCGATAAGGGCTTTATTTGCCTAAAGTTACGGATATCGGATGGGGTTCGGTGGGAACGGAAAAAAGGCCCCGGTCGAAGCGCCTTTTTTAGAAATTCTTTCAGGAAATGGTCCTCGCTCGTCGCTGGCCTCAGATGCGCATGGGCATGATGATGTAGCGGTAGCGGTAGGATTCGTCCGCCAGCGGACGCATCTGGCCGGCGGACTGTTCGTCCTTCAGTTCGATGCTGATGGGGCCATCGGCAGCCGCCGCAAGAAAATCAAGCATGTAAGCAGAATTGAAACCGATGCTGATGGCCTCGCCTTGGTAGTCCTTCTCGATATTTTCTTTTGCTTCGCCGTATTCCGGACTCGAAGCGGAAATTTCCACGCCTTCTTTCGAAACCGCCAGCTTCACGGCATGCGAACGCTGATCGGCGAGTTGCGATACGCGCCGCACGGCATCGCTGAGTTCCGCGCGCTCCAGCACAACGGTCTTGCTGTTATCGCGCGGGAGAACCGCTTCGTAGTTGGGAAATTGGCCGGTGAGGATTCGCGAAATCAAGAGCCGGTGGCCCACCTGAAAAAATAGATTGCTCTCATCCTTGGCGAACTCGATGGAGGCATCCGCACCGGCGGCGTTCGCAAGTTTTTCCACTTCGTCCATCGCTTTTTTGGGAACGAGAACTTTCACTTCGCCGTTCAAGCCCGCGAGTTTCTGGTCCGTTTCTGCCAGCGCCAGGCGGTGGCCGTCTGTGGCCACCATCGCTAGCGTGTCCGGCTTCAGAATCAGCAGACCGCCATTCAACGTGTACCGTGACTCTTCCATCGAGATGGCAAACTTCGTTTTGGCAATGAGGCTCCCGAGAATCGCGGAGGGAATCTTGACGAGCGTGTGCGGCATGGTGGGAAGCGCTGGGAAGTTTTCCTTCGCCATGCCCACGAGCTTGTACTTCTTTCTGTCGCTGACAATTTCCACCCAGTGATTCTCGAGCAGCTTGACCTTGATTTCGCCCTCGGGCAGCAAGCGCACGAGCTCCAGCAGTTTTTTCGCAGGGATAGTCCCCGCGCCCTCTTTCTTTATCTTGGCCTCGCAGGACGTGCGCACACTCAGCTCCAGGTCCGTGGCCGTAATGGTCAACTGGCTGCCCTTGGCTTCGACCAGCAAATTCGAAAGAATGGGGATGGTCGTCTTGCGCTCAACGACACCTTGCGTCGTGTTAAGTTCGCTCAACAGCGCTGATTTTGTAACGCTGAATTCCATCGCTTGATGTTCCTCGCGTGCGGTGCCTGGTGCGCTCATGCGGGTTCCTTCGCAGCTCTTCTACCGCTGTCGTACTGTACTCGCTTTTTCGCAAAGTATAAAGCCCACAAAACACGTAAAACCTGTGGAAATACATGGGAATCGGAACTCCTTCTCGGCCAGCCGAGGGCCAAGAGGCCAGCGCCTTTTTTTCCCAACCATCATCACCACAACGGCCGTTTTAGCCAATCTTAGCAAACCTAAAGCTTGTTGTTGTGATGAGCGCGGTGGAATTGTGGAAAGGGCGACAAGTGCTTTTGTCCGAGCGACCTAACGCCGCTTTTTCAAAGTGGCAAATTGTGGGAAACGGTGAAAACGCTGCGTTGCACCATGGTCCGGAGCCCCGCAGCAAGATATCTTCCTTCACCCTCAACAGAATTTCCGCATCTTCTCCAAACCCTATGCACAGGTCTTGGCACGCGAGTTTCGCCGAACGAAACGCGGAAGAGCAACCGTCGAGACACCAAGCCCCGGAGAGAGAAATCTCCCTGGTGTGGGAGGACGCGATTGAGCTGAACGTGGGAAAACGTTGAAGCTACTGCAAGGTATCCATCAAACGTGTGATCGTGCGATTCAGATCCTTGTCCGACCGCCGCATTTCCTCAATCTTGTTGATGGAGTGCAGCACAGTAGTGTGATGTTTGCCGCCAAATTGCCGCCCAATCTCCGGCAAAGAGGCGGAGGTGAGCTGCTTCACGATGTACATCGCCACCTGGCGCGGGAAGGCAATCGCGCGCGTATTGCTGCGAACCTTCAAGTCCTGCTCGCGCATATTGAAATGCTCGCTCACGCGTTTCTGAATCAGATCGATGGTCACGCGCTTTTCCTGCGAGGCGATGATGTTGCGCAGCACCTGCTGTGCTGTCGCCAAAGAGATCGTCGCTCCGGTCAAGGAGGCGTAAGCCATTAGCCGCGTCAGGGCGCCTTCCAACTCGCGCACGTTGGACTTAATAGCGCGCGCGATGTACTCCGCCACTTCATCCGGCAAACTAAAGCGGTCGTTTTCCGCTTTTTTCTGGAGAATGGCGATTTTCGTTTCCAGATCCGGCGGCTGGATGTCTGCGATCAGGCCCCATTCAAATCTCGAACGCAGCCGTTCCTCGATCGAATTAATCTCTTTCGGCAGGCAGTCGGAAGAAATCACAATCTGCTTCTGCTGTTCGTAGAGCGCATTGAAGGTGTGAAAGAACTCTTCTTGCGTGCGCTCCTTCCCGGCGATGAACTGGATGTCGTCCACCAGCAGCACATCCACGGTGTGAAAGCGATCGCGGAAACTGGTCATGCGGTCGAAGCGCAGCGAATTAATTACTTCGATCGTGAATTTCTCCGCGCTCACATAGCTCAGCCGCATCGCCGGATTGCGCTTCTTGATGGTGTGCCCGATGGCATGCATCAGGTGCGTCTTGCCCATCCCCACCCCGCCATATAGAAACAGCGGGTTGTAGGATTTCGAAGGCTGCTCGGCCACGGCGCGCGCCGCCGCATGGGCAAACTCATTGGACTTGCCCACGACAAAGGAATCGAAGCTGTAGCGCAAATTCAACTGATGATCGCTGCTTTCAAAATCAAGTTTCGCTTGCTTCACGCCGGTGGCTGCCGAAGCGGTGGGCACGGGTTCTTCCTCCGTGCAGACATATTGCACTTTTACGTTGGGAGTCCCGAGTTCGTGGAAGACCGCTTTGACGATCTCGCCGTAGGTCCGCGTCAGGACCTGCCGGAAGACGGTGCTAGGGATCTGCACAAAAAGGCTTTCACCCTCGGCGCGGCTCAGCCGCGTGGGTTGAAACCAAGTGGTATAGGTGTTGATGCTGACCCGGGACTTCACGTGCTCCAGAAACCGTTCCCAGAAATTTGTCGCAGTAGTCATCGCAAGAGAAAACAGTACCCCGTAATTTCCACAGATGTGAATAAGCTGTGGAAAGCAGGCCCCTTCATTTCTATTTTTCAGGCTTCGGGAATCATGCCCGTACCGGAGCGTCGTGCTTTCCCCTGTCGCCCCGCGGGCGGCCCTTCAAGATTTGCCGGCCCCTCGTACCGCCGCTATCAGACAGCGCGGGATTGTCGCCGATTGGGTGGAATGGAGCAAGCGAAAAGTGTTTGAAGGGACTCACCGAGGTGCACACCCCATGCACAGTTTTTCCACAAGCACAATTTTTGTGCAACTCCCTCCGAAAAGCCCCGTTTGCAAGCGAATTACGAACAATTTTCGCCCTCGCTCGAACATTTGCACAGGATCAATCTAAATCGTCCTGAGGATAATTCCCTTTATCGTTCAGACTTTTTATCGGGCCGCTCGAATTCGTAGATGCCCAAGGGGTCGCTTCCGATGATCAGGCGGTCTGCTTCGACCAGAATCGTGGTTGCTTCTAGCCGCGCTTGCTCGGGGGTGTAGATCTTGTAGGTGGCGCGGCGATTTCCTTCCCTGTCAAAGTGCAGCAGGTTATTGCCCACCGCCATCCAGACTTCCCCGGTGGCGCGCTCCACGCCCACGGCCCTAAGGATGCGCTTGAACACGGGCGGCTCCCCTCGTTTCTCCTGCCTCTCGATCTCCTTGCGGGTGGCCTGCGCGGCCGGCCATGCGTCTACTCCGGTGTACTGAATATCCTGTCCACCGTAACCGTTCCGGTCGTATTGACGCACGGTAGGTTCCGGCAGATAGGGAAACGCGTAGTAAAGATGCTCCCCCCCGTCTGTAACCAGCATCCCGATGTTCAGAAAGCGGTTCAGTTCGGGACGCTCGGAAATCGGCTCGGAGTCGCCAAACTCGCGGATGTCGCGGCCATTTTTGTCGAACACCAGCACGAGGTGAGGTTCGTGCACGGTGGCCACGGCAACTTCGCCATCCGGGAGCGCCGCGATGGCCACCGGCGCATTTACTTTAATCAGGCGCGCATTTCCCTTGCGGTCCCAGATCTTGATGGCATTTGCGCCGCGGTCCGCCACGTAAACAGTTCCTTCGGCGTCCACGTCCAGGTCTTCACCGAAGGTGATGGTTGCCAATGAGGAGGACGGCGGGCTCGGACCCTTGCCCTCTTCATAGGCAGGAACTCTCTTCAGCAGTTTCCCCGCTCGATCGAAGACCGAGGCGGATGATCCCGGCGCGCTCAACACATAATAGTTCCCGTCCGCCCCGCGTTTCACCGCCCGCAGCCCCGGCCCCACTCCCGGCAAGAGGCGCTTTTTGGCAATGAGTTCCCCTTCGTCCTGGCCCCACGCGCACCCGGCAAAACACCCCAGCAGACACAACCCCGCAACAATCCTCACGTTATTCACAACCCCTTGGTTCTGAGTCATCAGAGTAAGACGGAAGGATACAGGTTGCCCGTTTCAGAGCCTTTCCATATGTCGATCAGTCAATCTTGAACCGCAAGCGCTCAATCGAATGCGCCCGCAGCCGACCCGCGGCGTTAGCAGCTCCCTGGTCGGTTTCGATCAGCACGCAATTCATCTGCACATCGCCGGACGCCACTTCAAACCGCGCTGGCAACCCATTGAGAAACTTTTTGATGATGCCGTCGCGGTCCATGCCGATTACCCCGCCGTGCGGCCCGCTCATGCCCACGTCCGTGATGTACGCCGTGCCGCCGGGCAGGACGTGCTCGTCGGCGGTGGTCACGTGCGTATGTGTTCCCACGACGGCCGTGACCCGCCCGTCGAGGTACCAGCCCATGGCCACTTTCTCGCTGGTGGTCTCCGCGTGCATGTCCACGAAAACGAAGGCGACCTCCTCCGGCAGTTTGGCCAGTTCGCTGTCGGCTTTTCGAAAGGGATCGTCGATTGGCGTCATGAAAACGCGCCCCTGCAGATTGAGCACAGCGTATCTCACGCCGTTCTTTGCCGTGCCGAGGTACAGCCCGCTGCCAACGTTGCCCTCCGGAAAATTCGCCGGCCGCAGCAGCCGCGGTTCGTGCGGCATGAATTCCGTGATTTCCTTGCGGTCCCAGCTGTGGTTGCCGCCGGTGAGGACGTCAATCCCCGTCGCGAGCAACTCCTCCGCCAGCCGGGGGGTGATCCCGAAGCCGGAAGCGGAATTCTCGCCGTTGGCAATAACCAGATCGATCTGCCGTTGCGCAACGATGTCCGCCAAACGCTCGCGAACGATCTGCCGTCCCGGCGACCCGACAATGTCTCCAATGAAAAGTACGCGCATGCTTTAGCTGGACTCGTTGATACAAAAAAAGAGCGGGACCGCTCAGCCGTGGGGAGCTAGGCCGTGAACCTCTGAATTAGGTGGGCGCCACGAGCCAACCGTTAGGCTTTCCTGCCCCGCTCGCCCGTCTGCAGTTCGCCGGCTCCAGCGATAAACTCCACGGCAAAGACGCGCCAGCGGGACAGGCCGTGCACACGGGCTGTCTATCCGCGGCTCCTCAGAGATTCGTCATTGGTTCAAACAGCTTTCGCTCCCTCACCTGCTTCGAAGAACCGCTCCGCCTCCTATTCTAGCAGGATGCGCGTTCAAAGAAAGGCAGGGCGCCAGCGCCGGCTGGAAGATCGCCCAACAGAACGGCACGTGCCTATCGCGTCAGCGAGGAACATGGCCCGAATCGGCTAAGTCCTGCCGAACGGATTAGTCTATGAAATCGATAACGGCGCCATCGCGACGGTCCAAAAATCCTACAAACTGTCCGAAATTTGGCGCCGCCACATTGTTGAATACAGCATTGAAATTTCCGTGATTCGTCACGTTCAGCGCATAGAATCCCAACCGAATGTGGTGAACCTTGCCGCTTTTGGCCCTAAGAAAAGGAACCTGCAAAACCCGGTAGATTTTCACGTCCAGCGAGAGATACGTGGCGAAGCGCTGCCCGTTTGGCGTGCCCGCGTAGTTCTCGAGCACATCCACATTCGAGTAGGGGTAGCCCGAATGCACGTCGAGGATGGGACTGAAGGTGAACTGCTTCGGTAAGGAAAAAACTCCCCAGGCGACTACCCGGTGGGGGACGTCGGAGGGCAATATTCCGTAGACATTCGTCCGGATGACCGGCTCTAAGAACGGAATCATTACGTCGGAAAGGTTATTCAAGTCTCCCCGCGTGCGGCTCCAGATATAAGACGCGTTCACCTCATGGTGTTCATGGACGGTGAAGCGCACGGTGCTTTCGATCTCCCGATAGTGAGAGGAACCGGTGTTCGTGAGGCCCAGAAAGGAATCCTGGCCGGCCGTACCGGTGAAAGGATTGACCACGAACAGGTAAGTCGTGTGGCTGTCGATGTACCCGGCGCGCAACACCACGTTTCTCCGCAACTCGCGGTCCCCCTCGAGACTCCACGTGACATTGCGCGGCGTGCTGCCCGGCCCATACGGCAAAATGCCGGCACTTAGCGGATTCCACCCGCCCACATAGGCGTTGGTGTAGGTTACCGGCGGCCCGATCAATTGTCCGATGGAATCAAACTGGCTCACCACACGAGTCGGGTTCACGTCAAAGTCGGCTGCCAGCAGAGGCAGCATGCTATAGAACAAGCCAACCCCCGCCCGTATGACGGTCTTGCCGTCCTTATTTGGTGTGTAGGCGATACCCACGCGCGGTGCGAACGCCGCGGACCAGCCAGCGGTTTCGCTGGATAAACGCGCTCCCGCATCGACCGTCCAGTGGGGGTTGAGTATCCAGTGATCCTGGACGAACTCGGCAACGGCCGTATCGGAGGCCTTTTGGGCCCCCGCTGGCTGAAAGTTGATCTGCTCATCCAACCTGCCGTCCTGCTCGAGGAGTTGCACTGCATTAGCCGTGCTCACGCCGAAATAAGAGCGATAGTTTAGGTCTACGCCCACATGGATGTCGTGCCGACCCAGCCAGTGTTTCGCCGCAAATTGATAGCTAGGCAGCAACTGGAACTGCTTGCCTCTCCTTGACCATTGGTTGAAAAAGTTTCCGCCCCACCCTTCGGGCGAAATCAGCATGTCATCCAATCCCTGGCCGTGAGCGTTGCTGTCGAAACGCGTGTACTGCGCAATCACGCTGAAAATCGCTCCAGAACTAGACTGATACTTATCGGACAAATGTACGGCGATGCCCTTTTGATTCAAGTCGTTCGAGGCCGGCTCCGGAACGAGAGCATTGATGCCGACGTGCTGCTGCCGAAGAGGAAAAGCATTGACCGTAAGAGTCAGGATCTGCTTGGGCGAAAGAATGAGCTCGAGGGTCGTAAACGAATTAAAGCCTTGTTTCTTGTTGATGTCGTCTGGCCAAGGCAGTCCGCGAACCGTGGTCTTTTTCATGTCGTACTGAAAAACTTCCGAGAAGAACACTTTGTCGCCCAGCAGCGGTCCTCCAAAGTCAACGCCAGGTGTCGCTTGCGCGATGCCGACAATCGAGTCGTTCTTGCCAAGAATGGAAGGCACGAAATTCTTTAAATAGAAATTCCATTGCTCTTGGGGAGGTTTAGTTTCAATCGTTGTCAATCCGCCCGAGAAACTTCCGAGTCCCGCGTTATAGGGCGTTTTGTAGACCGCGAACGATTGCACCGCATCCGTGGGCACGGCAATGGAAAAGCTTCCGGTCACCGGATCGGCGGTCTGCGCGGAATTCACCAGAAACAGGCTCTGATTCTCGTCCGCACCCTTAAACGTGAGTTTTCCGTCCTGCGTTTTTATCACTCCTGGCGTAATGGGAATCACCTCCCGGATCTTTTCCTCCGGCGTAGGCAGAGCAACCAGTTCGCGATGGGTTACGATGGCCTCGGGGTTGGAAACACTCTCCGTTGAGATGACCTGAGTTTGTTCGCGAACCTCGACCTTCTCAGCGACGGTCTCCAGTTCCAGAGTGAAGTCCTCGACCGCCAGCTGTCCGGGTGCCAGCGAAACCGTTTTTGTTACGGGCTTGAATCCCTGCTGGCTGACGGCCATCGTGTACCTTCCGGCTTGGAGGCCGGTGAACTCGTAGCGCCCCGCGTCATCGGTATCCGCAGTCAGCGTATTTCCATCAGGTGATGGCGTGGTCAGCTTGACGCTGATGCCAGCCAAGCCGGACGGCGCGTTCTCCTGGGTCGTCGAAATCGTTCCGTGGATGGAGCCTGCTTGCTTGCTGTCCCCGACGGGCCGCGGGCCCTGTCCAAACGCTGGAATAGTCGTTGCCAGAATCACAAATAAAGCCGCCCGTCGCCGTACCCAGCCGAAGGCTGTTCGTGGCACGCGACCGTCCGAGGACACGAGCTTGGCCGCGAACCCAAAAACTGATTTTTTAGATGAATTCATGGTCTGGCCGATGGAACCTCTGTAATCGAGATTCGCTCTTTCTTTGATCTATATGGGTCAGTCAGCTTGACGAGCGTCACAGGCGCCTTTGGCCAGCCAGACGACCTCCCCTTTATTGTCAATTTGCAGCGCGGAAACGGGAAGTCCGGCGAGATCAGGGTGGGCCGCAATCTCCAACTCCACGAACCGCGGTGCGAGCTTGGCGTAGTCCTCTTTTGCCCAATCGGGATGCGCTCTGATGTACGAGCGGATGTGTCCGTTAAGTCCTATAAAGTAGCCAATCCGCGCGTAGCCCGGAGCGGTGCTTTCGAACCGCTCGACCCTGATCTTCCCGGTGGCATCGGCCTCGAGACCCCTGACAATCAGCCCGGGCTCGCCGTCCTGGATGCCGGCAAAAATCACCTCGGTTGGCTTGTTCGCGATCGTTTTGGCAAAATCCCGAGGCTGGGTCTCGCGCATCTTCCTGACGGCCTGCTCATAGGGCTTTCGCGCCATCCGAACAAATGCTTCGGCTTTTGCCCGGAGGTCTCCCTCTTCCCGGCAAGCATCGCGAACGAACTGTCGCAGACGAAAAGCCGTGGTCATTTCCTCGTAAAGGCCCGCCATCGCTGCCGTACAGCCCGGTTCCTGAATGATCTTGCAAGTTGAGATTGGCTGGATCCCTCGGCTAACCCGGCAATCCGCTGCAACTACTAGCCTCTGATTCCGACGATCGATCAAGGCGACCACGCTAGTCGCATATAGATGCGTCGAAAGGAGTAGAAGGCTGCCAAACAACAGCACCACCCTGAGCCATATCCGGAGAGCTGGTTTGCAAGGAAAAGCTGGTCCAGACGCACAAATGCCGTTCATCCCGACCCACCCTTTACTCGAAAGTTGATCCTGCCGCTCCGCTGGCCCCTAACCGGGCCCGCCTCTGCGGGCCTTCGCCACAGAGCCGCTCGGCGTTGGCATGCAACTGCGAGAGCACGGTTTCCAGCCTGTCGATGTCGACGTTCAGGACCCCCGCAAAGAATTGGCCGCGAACTTCCTCGAACCTCATCTTTAGGTGCGGCACAACACGGCGCCCCTTGCTCGTCGCCTTGATGATCAAGAGCCGATGATCGCGAGGATCGCTCTTGCGTGTAAGAAAACCTCTCGTTTCGAGCCGGTCCACGAATCGCGTGATCTTGCCCTTGTCTCTACCCATGGTCTGGGCGAGTTTTCCCGCCGAAGTCTCACCCTCTTCCGAGCAGTGCACCAGCACCGCCGCCTCTTGTGCGGTCATCCCGAACGGGCTGAAACAACGATCAAATGCTGTTTGCAGTCGTATGCTGGTACGGAAGAGCCGTGCGATAGAGAGCTCGGCCTGCCACTCTCGGATGCCGGCATATTTCCGCTCAGACTTCTGCGTGGCGACAAGGGGATTCCTCAGGAATCCCCCGTGCTTCCCGGTCTCCGTAGTTTCTGCCATCGGTTTGGCCGTCGCGACTTATCTAGTCACTTGAGTAAGCTGCCGCTCGCTCCAATACTTCTAGAAGTGGAAGCCCAGCTCGACGGTTTCGGTGCGCGGTGTAACATAGTGCGTGCCGCTGAATGTGGAAAAGAAGTTATACAGCGCGGTCTTATTCATCAGATTGATAACCGTGAAGCGCAAGCTCCATTTGTAGCGGTCGCCGTGGAAAAGATCGTCCTGGCCTACGCTGGCGTCAAACAGGCTGCGCGGGGCAATGCGCTGCGGATTGTGATCGTCGTTTTCCTTTCCGGGCGCCGGTATCTTGATGAGTGTTGATCCAAATGTGGCCGCAGGACAGGAAACAAGGGCAGCTCCCGTGGGGCTTGGAGCAGCAGGCTGGCCGTTGCAGGTGAGCCCGGCCTGAAACTCCTGGTCAGCAGTCAGCGGCAATCCGGTGAGATTGTTAATCAGCAGTACCGTCGGGACTCCATTGACGGTAGCCGTCGAAAAACCACACGTGGCAGTGGGCGCGAAGCACGGCACGGCCCCGGCCACAAGCCCGTTGTCGTATCTCCAGTTAAACCCGACCCACGGCCCGCGCTTCCAAGGCTGGTATTGCAGGTGCGTCGTTTGATTGAATTTCTCGTCGTGATCGATGCGGAAGACGCCAGGCGCGGGCAAAAAGGGTACGCCGCCGACTTGCACGGGGAAATAGCGGGCGGCAACGCCCGATAGGACCACGAGTCCCGTGAAACCGTGGAAGTTCGGCACGCTTACGCGCACCGCATATCCCGGAATCTTCGAGTTGTGCCAGGCAATCGGGAACGCGAGGGGTGAAGCCGCCACGACACCAAAGTCGAAGGCGTTGTGTGTGTACTTCCAGAGGTACTCGGCGTCGATCACCAGAAACTTCCCGAAGGCTTGTTCCAGGCCCGCGTGGAATTCATTGCGCCAGCCTGGATGAATCAGCCCCGAGACGCATGGTGTATTCGGCGGCGGCACCAAGACGGCGATCACCGGAATACTGCATCCGGTATTGGCAATCGCTATATTTTCGTTGAACGGGGTTTCCATGGTTCGCGCGTAAGACAAGCGAAGCACCGTGCTGCTCGGCTTGAAGTTGTAGGCCACTCCAACGCGAGGCTCCGCTTGGCGGTCGCCGACGAACCCGTTGTAAAGATCCCCGCGAATGCCAAGGTTGAAGGACCAGTTTCCCTTGGTGATCGTGTCTTGGACGTAGAGAGAGGTTTCCTTCACGTCTGTGTGGCCGTGAAACAAGAAGGGCTTTCCCCCTTGCGTCAGGTCCACCGTTGCCAGCGTCTGGCAGGGACCGACTTCGTTTGGCTGCAAAGCATTCCCACAGTTAAAAAACGTACCCGGGTTGGCGGAGTTCGGAATGGGGTTGCCATTGGCATCCAGTTGATTAAACAAACCCGAGAAACCCGGATCGACGGTGGCCAGGGTGTCGTTCTCGGTCAGAAACCAGTGTTGAAACGTGATTCCGGCTTTTATGTTGTGGATCCCCTTCACGTAAGAGATGTCCGAGCGCACACCCACGTTGGTAAGTTTCCGGTCTTGCCCAATTGTCTGGGCCTGCAGACCAGGAGAAAAATCCGCAAACGGATCTCCGCTCGGGTAGAAGTTGAACTGGTCTTTTCGCATGAAACCGCCGAGCGTGAACACCGCCTTTGAGCTGATCAGGTGCGTCCAGGTCGGGGCGACGTTGTAGGTCTTGATCTGCGAGCGCTGATCTGTGGGGCCCAAGGGGGCGCCATTCACCGGGTTGACGGCCACGCCCGCCGCGTTGCAGATGAATCCTGCGCTGCAGGTGTGTAATTGTTGGTCCCAGGTATTGGGATTTTGAAACCAGGAACGCGTAAAACCAAAATTCACGTGGATCGTATCCGCGCCGGCCACTTGATAGTCCACGCGATCGAACAAGTTCTCCTGATTTCCCTTATCATGCAGCACGGCGACTTCTGGTCCATCAAGGAATCGGCCGCTGTTCAAGCCGTTCAGAGCTATAAAGTTCCCCCACTTCTGGCCCCCATAAGCGAGATTTACTCCAACGTTGGCGGTACCAAAGCTACCGTAGCTGGTGTATACCCTCCCGGTTGGGGTAGTTACTCCCAGACCCGAGCGCGTCGTCACCTTGATCACGATGCTCGTCTTGTCGCCAAATTCAGCGGGCGGTGCGCCGGAGATGACCTCCAGCGACTGAATGGAATCCGTGGGAATTTGATTAGAAAACACCTTGCTCTGTTGATCGGAGATGGGCTGGTTGTCTACCGAAAACGAGTTTTGCGCGTGGTCCCCCATTCCGTGGAAAAGGCCGTTCGAGTCTGCCGCGATTCCCGGCGTCACCAGTGTGACCAGCGAGCTCACCCCCGAGCTCATGCTCCCCAGCGGCAGGCGGTCGGTGATCGCTTGGTCCACGTCGGTGTGAAAGGTGGAATCATTCTCCACGAGGTCCCCGCCGTTAGCCTCAACCTTGACAGTCTCCGCAGCTGCTCCGATCTTCAGGCCGATCTGCAGGTTCGCGGGAACCGTCGAGCGCACATCTACGTCTTGCATGTAGGAGGCAAACCCGGTCGCTATGACGACCAGATGGTACGGGTTGAACGGCACGTTCGTGAAATGGAAGCTGCCGTCGCTCCCGGTGGTTGTCTCCCGCTTAAAACCGCTGACTGGGTTGGAGACTTCCACAGTGGCGTTCACCACTACCCCACCCGAAGAATCCTTGACGACCCCTTCAATCGATCCCGAATTCCCCTGCTGCGCCCAGCCGGGCGCCGCTGAAAAGAACAACACTAGTGCCAAAATCGAATAACTCCCCAAACGCTTTAACATTTTTTCTCCATCCCTTTGCGGGTTATCTAGCTAGATCTGTGGATAGAGGCCGCCTGAAAATGTGGCGGTGGCGCTGGCCCAGGTATGAGTCAGCACACGGTGGCGCGATTCGCTAGCAGGAGATGGAAACTACGCGGAAGGAGGCGCGCGAGAAGCGCGGTGAAGAGAAAACGAATTGCTCGGCGCAGCATGCTGCGGGAGCGAAGAAGATCTTGCGATCAGCTCGGGGACAGCGACGAGGTCGAGTGCCGCCGCAGCCAGCACCGGCGCATGCAGCGACTGACAGATGTGGCAAGCGGTCTCCGGACCATTGGTGTGTTGGTGGAGCAGGCTCCCGCCCGCCGCGAAATACAGCAGCACGGCGCAGGCCAACACGGCCACCGTCCGGCGCATGCTTGTCCGTCCAAAAATAGTCCTACCCAGTTGCATGACCTCCCCGTTAGCGTAACACCTTTGACGCTCCAGCCAGCAGAATGGGTGCAAAAAGTTGACCCCTATCCTATTCCGTTGCTTGACCCCGCAACCATTCCGGCCTAAGCTTCGTCTTAGTACGAGGATGTTCGCTAATCCCTACAGGACGCGTGTCTGTGCTCTGCTGCTCGGAATCATCTTTCTGGCGGCGCAATTCCACTTTTGTGCCGATCTGAATTCCGGCCCCAGTGGTTCGCATCCTTGTCAGCTTTGTTCTACGGCGGGCTGCGCCGTCACGACCGAGACTCTCGATCTGGCCGTCGTTCCGGTAGTCGACCGGATCGAAGTTTTCGCGAAAATTCTCTCTCCCTCTGTAGAAGTCCAGCGCCGAACCTCTCCTCGCGCGCCTCCGGCTCTGTAGTTCTCCGTTTTTCTCCATTTAGGCCCTTCCACCATAACTGCAGCGACCCGTCCCATCGTCTTGGACCGTAGAGGAGTATCAACATGATGAAGAAAGGAACGGCATTGGCCACCGCGCTTTTGGCCCTGCCTCTCTCGGTGCTGGCCCAGCAAACCCCAACGCCTGCTCCGCCGGCCTCTCCCGCACAGGCTGGGCCCCCGCGCGCGGATACCACGCAACCCCCGCCCACACGCGTCGCTCTGGACGAAGCCATTCGTCTTGCTTTACAGCACAATCACGCTTTGCTCGCAGCCCGCTCGACCATCCTGCAAAATCAAGCCCAGGAAATCACCGCCAATCTTCGCCCTAATCCCACGTTGTCGTGGGATACGCAGTTCCTTCCCCTTTTCCAACCCAGCAACTTTACCGCGGATTACTTCGAAAACCAGGCGCAGTTCGACCTGGGCATTGGTTACCTTTTCGAGCGCGGCAGAAAGCGTCAGCATCGCTTGCAAGCCGCTAAAGATCAGACCGCCGTTACTCGTGCTCAAGTGACCGACAACGAGCGCCAGCTCACTTTTAATGTCTCCCAACAATTCGTTAACGTTTTGCTCGCGCAATCCACCCTCGATCTCGCCCAGCAGGACTACGACAGCTTTCAGAAGACGGTTGATATCAGCGAGTCCCGCTTTAAAGTCGGCGACATGAGCGAAGGGGACTTGCTCAAAATCAAATTGCAATTGCTGCAATTCCAGGCGGATGTTTTTGCCGCCAGGCTCTCCAAAGTCCAGGCGTTGGCCTCTCTCCGCCAGTTCCTCGGATTCGAATCCGTCCCCGACAATTATGACGTTGAGGGCGCTCTCGACTACCAACCCGTGCACGCAGGTCTCGACGATTTGAAGGCGCTGGCCCTTCGCACCCGCCCGGATCTCCAGGCTGCCCATTTGGGCGTAACCGCTGCTCATAGCCAGGAGTCACTCGCGGAGGCCAACGGCAAGCGCGACTTGAACGTCACTTTTGATTACACGCACACCGCGGGCGTCAACAGCGGCGCCTTCTTCTTCAATATCGATATCCCCATTTTCGACCGCAATCAAGGCGAAATCGCCCGCACCCGTTACGCCATTACGCAATTCCAGGAATTGCAAAATGAAGCCGCCCAGCAAGTCCTCACCGACGTCGTCGACGCCTTCGAGGCACTGCACTCCAACGATCAAATCATTCAGCTGTACCGCGGCGGTTACGTCGACCAGGCCCAGAAATCCCGCGACATCACCGAGTACGCTTACAGAAAGGGTGCCGCCAGTCTGCTCGATTTTCTCGATTCCGAGCGCACCTACCGGGCCAACCAACTTGCCTACCGCCAGGCGCTCGCCAGCTATATGACCGCGCTCGAACAGATGCGCCAAGCCGTGGGAACGAGGAATCTGCCATGAGTTCAAAGACCCAGTTTCGTATGCTGACTTTTCCGGCCTCGGCTATCGCTACCGGCTTTCTCATGGCTTCGCTGGCCGGCTGCGGTGCCGGCGATCCCGAGTCCAAGATGACTTCCTATTCCGGGAGCGAATCGAAAGCGGAAACCGCCGAACTGTTTACCGTTCCTCAGGACCAGATGGCCAATGTCCAGGTGGTGTCGGTCGAAAAAGCAGCCCTCCGTCGCGTTCTTCGGCTCACCGGCGCAGTGGCCTACAACGCCTTCAAGACCACGCCGGTTTTCGCGGCCATAGGAGGCCCCGTCCGTGAGCTCCTCGTCACGCCCGGCGAAACCGTCCACGCCGGCCAGCCGCTCCTCACCGTCAACAGCCCGGACTACTCTGCGGCGCGCTCCGCTTTCCTCAAAGCCCACACGGCTTTTCTCCTCGCGGACAAGTTCTACGCCCGTGCGCAGGACCTCCTAAGTCATGGCGCCATTGCCGAAGCCGATTTTCAGACCGCCGAATCCACGCGCAACCAGGCTCAGGCGGACCTCCAATCGAGCGAAGACGCTCTTCGTGTTCTGGGCATCAACGATCCCGAATCTCTCGAGAAGAGTCCGCCAAAAACCACTTCGCAAGTTCCCGTTCTCGCTCCTGTCAGTGGAGAAGTTGTCGAACGCCTCG
The DNA here is from genome assembly GCA_013289825.1 of Acidobacteriota bacterium. Lineage (GTDB taxonomy): Bacteria > Acidobacteriota > Terriglobia > Acidiferrales > UBA7541 > Acidiferrum. The sequence goes on from JABCZF010000001.1 coordinate 274,018, forward strand.
TGGGCCCCGGCCAATTGCTTCAGGCTGGCACCACACAAGTCTTCACCATCTCGGACATGAGCACGGTTTGGGTTCTCGTCAACGTCTACCAGGGGGAAGTCGCCTACGTGCGCCCGGGAGACGGCGTGGACATCACCACCGACGCCTATCCCGACACGTTTCACGGGAAAATTTCCTACATCGCCCCTGCGCTGGATCCCAACACTCGCACCCTGCAAGCTCGCATCGTTACGGAAAACCCCGGCAATAAGTTAAAGAAGGACATGTACGTCACCGCAACCGTCAATGCCGGTGCCATCGCCAATGCTCTGACGGTTCCAGACGCGGCCGTTCTACATGACACCGAAAACCAGCCCTTCGTGTACGTGCAGTCCTCCGCGAAACAAAACGAATTCGCGCGCCGCTTGGTTCAGCTCGGGGACAGCCACAGCGGACGGACGCAGGTTACTGATGGCTTGAAGGAAGGCGAGCACGTGGTCGGCGACGGCAGCCTCTTTTTGCAGTTCAAGAATTCTTTGCAGCACTAACGGGAGACGCGTCTTAGAGAAATCACGATGATCCATCGCATTGTCCAATTCGCTCTCCGCCAGCGGTTCCTCGTACTGATGATCACCCTGTTGATGATCGTCGCCGGCGCCGAATCCTTCCGGCGCATGCCTGTCGACGCCTACCCCGATCTTTCTCCCCCCATGGTCGAACTGATCACCCAGTGGCCCGGGCACGCGGCTGAAGAAGTCGAGCGCCTCACTACTCTTCCGCTCGAATTGGCCATGAATGGTTCACCCCATCTCGTCGTCATGCGCTCCATCTCGCTCTACGGTCTCTCCGATGTTCGTTTGACGTTTGACGAAGGCGTCGATCCCTACTTCGCTCGACAAATCGTTTTCCAGCGCCTCAGCGACGCCTCCCTTCCCACGGGTGTCACTCCCAGCATGGCCCCGCTCTTCAGTCCCAGCGGCCTCGTCTATCGCTACGTGCTCGAAAGTCCAGATCGTTCCCCCATGGAGCTTCACACCTTCGAAGCTTGGATTATCGAGCGCGCCTATCGCAGCGTCCCCGGCGTAGCCGACGACTCCGGCTTCGGCGGACCCACCATGGAGTACCACGTCCTGCTCGACCCCGTTAAGCTCTACAACTATCACCTCCCCGTCGTGCAGGTGCTCAACGCCTTGACCGCCAACAACGCCAACACCGGCGGCGGCTTCTACTCCCAGGGCGGCCAGTTTTACTATGTCCGGGGTCTCGGGCTCGTCAAGACCACGGAAGACATCGGCGAAGTCGTTGTCGGCAGCGGCAACGGCGTGCCCATTCGCGTCAAAGACATCGGCCGCGTGGTCATCGGGAACGCCCCGCGCCTCGGCATTTTCGGTTTCCAGGACAAAGGGAAAGACAACCCCGACGCCGTCGAAGGCGTCATCCTCATGCGCCGCGGTGAGCAGACGCAAAATGTCCTCGAAGGCGTCGAGAAAAAGACCGTGGAGATCAATCGGGATCTTCTCCCGCCCGACGTCAAAGTTCGCCCTTACTATGATCGTAGCGATCTCGTCAAAGTCACCACCGACACCGTCGAATGGAATCTTTTGCGCGGCATGGCGCTGGTTCTCATCGTGCTCATCTTTTTTCTCGTCAGTATCCGTGCTGCCGTAATTACCGCGCTCACCGTTCCTCTCGCTCTGCTCTTTGCCTTTATCTTTCTCCACGCCACTGGCGAAGCCGCTAACCTGCTGTCCATCGGCGCCATCGATTTCGGCATCATCATCGACGGCACCATCGTCATGGTTGAGAATATCTACCGCGAGCTCAGCCTTCGCCACGGCCAGGAATACAAACTCAACGACGTCATCCTCGCCGCCGCTCGCGATGTCGATCGCCCCATTTTCTATTCCGTCGCCGTGATCATCGCCGGTTATCTCCCCATCTACGCACTCACCGGTCCCGCCGGAAAGCTTTTCCATCCCATGGCGGACACCATGGCTTTTGCCCTGGTCGGCGCCCTGCTCCTCACGCTGACCCTGGTTCCCGTTTTGGCCTCCTACTGGTTCCAGAGCGGCGTCCAGGAAAAACCCAATCGTATTTTCGACCGCGTCCGCGACGGTTACGGCAAGCGCCTCGAGTGGTGTCTCAACAAACCGAAGCTGACTCTTTTCGTTGTCACTCTTATTTTTTGCGGAACTCTTCTCCTGCTTCCCTTCATCGGCGGAGAATTCTTGCCCCATCTCGACGAAGGTGCTCTTTGGGTTCGCGCCACCATGCCGTACACGATTTCTTTTGAAGAAGCTGCCAAATTCGCTCCGCAGGTTCGCGACATACTCTCGAAGTACCCGCAGGTCACCGTGGTTGGCTCGGAGCTTGGCCGCCCCGATGACGGCACTGACCCCACGGGCTTTTTCAATTGTGAGTTTTATATTGGCTTGAAGCCCTACGACGACGCTTCGTGGAAATCCGGATCCATTCACACCAAGGAACAACTCAGCCGCGACATCGATAAGAAGCTCGAATCCTACCCCGGCGTCATTTTCAACTTTACCCAGCCCGCCGAAGACGCCGTCGATGAAGCTCTAACCGGTCTCAAGTCTTCGCTAGCCGTCAAAATCTTTGGTCCGGATCTCGATGTCCTCGAGAAAAAAGCCGTCGAGATTCGCAATGCTCTCGACAAAACGCCTGGTTTCAAGGAACTTACCGTCGTTCGTGAGCTAGGCCAGCCCAGCCTGCTCATTAACGCCGATCGCGCCAAAATCGCCCGCTACGGCATCAATGTCGCCGACGTCGAAGCAGTCGTGCAAGCCGCCGTCGGCGGACAAGCCGCCACGCAGGTCATTCAGGGCGAAAAACTTTTCGACCTGGTTGTGCGCATGGAGCCTCAGTACCGCTCCAGCGTACGCGCCATCGGCGATCTCCTCGTTCCCGCTCCTGCTGGACAGCAGATTCCTCTCTCCGAACTCGCCAGCATCAAGGAAAGCACCGGCGCTTCCTTCATCTATCGCGAAAACAATTCCCGCTACATCGGCATTCAGTTTTCCGTGGAAGGCCGCAATCTCGAAGGTACGGTCAACGCCGGCCAGGCGGCCGTCAAAAAAGCCGTCACGCTTCCAGACGGCTACCACCTCGATTGGGGCGGTGAATACAGCGAACTGCTCGAAGCCAAGTCGCAATTCCTGGTCATCGGCCCGCTCGCTCTGCTGCTGATCTTTATGATTCTTTTCGCTCTCTACGGCAACTTCAAATTCCCCATCACCATCGCTCTAGGGGTCATCTTGACCGAGCCCGTCGGCGCGCTCATCGCTCTCAAGCTTACCCACACGCCCATCAGCGTCTCGAGCATCCTCGGTTTGCTGGCTCTTCTCGGCGTCTCCGTCGAAACTGCGGTCATCCTCGTCAGCTACATCAACAAGCTTCGCCTGGAAGGCAAAACCGTCCGCGACGCCACTCTCGAAGCCTCGCTTCTTCGCCTTCGCCCCATCATGATGACCGCTCTCGTAGCTTGTCTCGGACTGCTTCCCGCCGCCATCTCCACCGGCGTGGGCAGCGACACGCAAAAACCCTTCGCCATAGTCGTTGTCGCCGGCCTGGTCTCCCGCCTGGTCCTCGGCTTCTTCGTCAACCCCGTCCTCTACGAAATCGTAGCCCGCGATGGCGACGTCCTCCAGGTCTGACGCACCTGGTCTGGTTTCATGAGCTGATAGGGATGGAACTTGCCCCACTCGTTGAGGCGATGCGGCGCAGTGAGGCCGATCTGTGAAGCAGGAACCCGCCGAAGCGACCAGGCGAAACTGCCCTGGCAACGCCGTAAGAATCCTCGACATTCATGGCGAGGAGGATGTCAAGAATTCGGATCAAACGTAACAGCCACGGTAATCGTGCTCTCGCCACCCGTCGCAAAGCGCCACTGACGCACGGCTTTCTCCGCGGCATCCGCCAATGCCGGATTCCCACCCAGCACCTCTACGTCCTTCACTGTCCCGTCCGCATGGATAGCCACTTTCAACCGCACCGTCCCGCCAATGCCCCTTCTCTTCAAAATCGCCGGATACTGCGCTTCCACCTTTTTCAGTATCTTGCGATCCGTCTCCTGCCCACGGACCGGCGTCAGGCACACTAGCGTCAAAACTAGCCAACCGCATATCGCGGCGTATCGTTTTCTGCGTTCACGTTTTGTCATTGTGCGGCCTTAAAGCAGAGGTATGGGACTGGGCTTTCGGACTACTCACACCACTGCCGGTTCCTTTGCCACACTAACGCTGCAGTCTTCCTACCAACTTTCCGCGTTTTTCACAAACGCGTTCCAGCAGCGCAGCGCATCCCCGCACCGTAATTGTAAGTTATTGTAATAAATAGGCTTAGCAAGTTATCGGCGATTCGCTTGGGGGGCCCCTCTAGAGCGTCCAGCGGGACCACCCAAGCACACTTTCTCAACCTCTTCTCACCACCATGTTTCACATTGAGACAATCCCCGTGATCGCCCATTGATGGAGAGTCACCGAGACCTGGCCTCTTGGCAAGTTCGAGAGAGCCAAAAGCGTTCGGAGGAGTCAACTATTTCGCTGCTGCGGGCTGCGCCGTAGGCGGCAGAATCCCATTCAATCGCAAATACACCGCCTGCGCCCCATAGTGGTCATACCAATCGTCGCTCAAGGTAATAAGCGCCCCTGCGCGCGACGTCTGCCGGTTCCCAAACAAAGTCAGCGGATCGCCCAACTTCGAATCGTCCACCCCCGCCAGTGCCGTCGAGCAAAACTCAAACGAAGCCTTCAGCCCTGCCACCAGCTTGTCCTTGCCATCCGCCTCCGTCAGTTTCACGTCCGGAGGCGCCGCTCCCGAAATCTTCGAACACAAGAAATAGTTCGACTGCGCGATGTGCATCACCACGTGCCCGAACGAGTTCATCTCCGCGGTAGGCTTGAAGCCATATTTTTCCGCCGGCATCAAATCCGCCGCGGCCACCATATTCTTCTCATACCGTGTCAATTGCCCCTTCACGGTAGTCGTCACCGGATTGGCCACGGGCCCCGGGGCCACATCCTGAGCCATTGCAGCCACCCCGCCTGCCAGCAAGCAGGCCATCACCAATCCAATTCGCTTCATTGTCATTTCCCTCCGCATAAAGCGCTCCTCTGGCCCCGCATCTTCCGAAGTGGTCGCTGGGAAGCATACCCCCGCGCCATCCGCCCGACAAGCAGCTTTCCACCCAAGGAATCGCCGTCTACTGAGAGCCATCGAGCCAGATCATGGAGAGGTGATCATCGCCAGACGCGAGCGCCCTCGACTATTGCGGAATTCGATACGTCCCATTCAAATTTCGTTTAACTTCGCGCATCCATTCGCTCTCATAATACATGCCGAGACTCTTGAAGCCTCAGCCCGCTTCGAGGCGATTTTAAATCAGCGATCTGGCCGCAGGTGGCCGGGATTTCTCGAAAGGTTGGAACGAAGGCCGCGGGTCGCGGCCTCCATGAGGAGCTTATGGCAAGAACAAACGGAAATGGTTCATCGACAAAAAGCAAATCCCCCTCCGCGAAAAAGCTTTCCCCGCAACAAAAGATCGCGCAGCGCGCCTATGAAATCTATCTAGAGCGCAACGGCGCCCCCGGCAATCCGGTGGAAGACTGGGTCCGCGCCGAACGCGAGGTTCTCGAGAAATCTCGCAAATCCACCAAGAAAGCCGCCGCGGCCGCTGCTTAATCCCGGCGCTGGCCGTCGGCGTTCATTTCTCACTCGCGCCTTCCGTCACTTCAAACGAAGCAGGATGGCGTTTCAATTCCGCTTGGCTTCTCCGAGGTGGCTGCCCTGTCGAGCCAACTCTGGTACCCTCGCGCGCATTTTTTTGCGAGCGATGAAATCACTTTTCGCCGTGGTTCGTTCACCTTGCGCTACTGGCGAGCTCACCGCAGACATTCGCCGGGCACTCGGCTACAATGGCGCGGCTCGAAAACGGCTCCATATTTCGCCAAGGAAAACTCCCATGTCCGTCGTGTCACAAACCATGAACCGCCTGCCGCGCTTGGCCACCTGCAGATTCGTTGGCTGCGTTTTCCTAAGCATCGCGGCGCTCACAGCGTCTTCCGTCATGCTTTTGGCCGCTTCAGAAGGGCCCCAAGGAAATGGCGAAAGTTCCCGGCAACCTCGCTTCGCCATCTCCTTCGATTCGAATCTCAGCCCCACCCCTCTCGATGGCCGGGTTTACGTGGTCATCTCCACAAAACAAGCCCCCGAGCCTCGCACGCAAATCCTGGAAGAAGAAGCCCAGTCCCAGCAAATCTTCGGCGTAGACGTCGAGGCCCTGGCCCCCGGCCAAAACGCCGTCATCGCGGACGACGCTCTGGGCTACCCCACCGCCAATTTTCACGACCTCCCGGCCGGAGACTATTGGGTCCAAGGCGTCCTCAACAAGTACACCACCTTCCACCGATCCGACGGCCACACCGTGAAGCTCCCCATGGACGAAGGTGAAGGCCAGCACTGGAACACCAAGCCCGGCAATTTCTATAGCACTCCCGAACGCGTGCACATCGATCCCGCTTCCCGAAACACGATCCAAATCCATCTCAGCAAAGTGGACCCGCCGATCGATTCCCCGAAGGACACCGAATGGGTCAAGCACATCAAAATCCAAAGCCAGGCGCTCACGAAATTCTGGGGCCATCCCATGTATTTGGGCGCAATTGTTGTCCTGCCCGAAGGCTGGGCTTCTCATCCCAAGGCCCACTATCCCCTGCTCGTAAATCACGGCCACTTCCCCCACGACTTCAACGGCTTCCGCACCACGCCTCCGGAACCCGCCATGACCGGCAACGCCCTAGAGCGCGCCCAGACGCAATACAAGTTTTACCAGGACTGGACCACCGGCAAGCTCCCGCGCATGCTGCTCCTGCTAGTCCAACACGCCAATCCTTACTACGACGATTCCTACGCGGTAGATTCCGCCAACGTCGGCCCCTACGGCGAAGCCATCAATCGCGAACTCATCCCCCAAATCGAAAAGCAATTCCGCGGCATCGGCCAAGGCTGGGCCCGCGCTATCTACGGAGGCTCCACCGGAGGCTGGGAAACTCTAGCCACGCAAATCTTCTATCCCGATGACTACAACGGCGCCTGGGGCGCGTGCCCCGACCCGGTAGATTTTCACGCCTACCAATCCGTGAACATCTACGAAGACGAAAACGCCTACTGGACCATCGGCCCCTTCGGCCGCATAGCCCAACCCGAAATGCGCACGCCGCCCGGCCTGATCCTCGCCACCACCGAAGGCACCAATCGCTGGGAACTAGTTCTCGGCACCCACGGCCGCTCCGGCGAACAATGGGACATCTGGCAAGCTGTCTTCAGCCCCGCAGGCCCCGATGGGTACCCCGCCGAAATCTGGAATCAACGCACCGGCGTTATCAATCACGAAGTCGCCGCCTACTGGCGCCAACACTACGACCTCACCGCCATCCTCGAACGCGACTGGAAAACCCTGGGCCCCAAGCTGGAAGGCAAACTCCACGTAATGGTGGGCACGGCCGACTCCTTCTTTCTGGACCACGCCGTCCACCTCATGCAAACCTCGATGGAATCCTCCGCCAACCCCCACTACGTCCCGGACTTCGACTACGGCGTCGACCAACCCCACTGCTACACCGGCCCCCCAGGCTCCACCACTCGCGAAGGCGGCCTAACGTTCACGCAACGCGTCCTAAAATCATCCGAGGCCTGGATGCTAAAAACCGCCCCCCCAGGCGTCGACACAACCAGCTGGCGCTACTGATGTGTCTCTTGTACTGTGACTTTCCGTTGTCCTGACTTTGGTCTATGGCGGGGGCGGCTGTCTTTTTATAGGTACCGGCGTAGCTGCCGGTGCCGGACTTTAGCCGGTGGGTTCTCTTCGGAGAAAAACACCGCCGGAGAAACGGGGAATCGCTTGCCGAGATCTTCTTCTCGCCGGTGTACGAGTTTTCGGTTCCTCTGGTCCCTCCCTCGCCACGGGCCCCTTCCTCGGCTACCATCCCCGCGCTCGATTCACGGGGCCCATTTCCCTCAGGAGGCCCATTTCCCTCAGGAGGCCCATTTCCCTCAGGAGGATCGATGAGCCTCACGCAAAGACTGGAAGAAATCCGCGACGGCTTCGCGCGCCCCTTCTGGGTCGCCAACGTGAGCGAAATCTTCGAGCGCCTCTCCTACTACGGCGCGTTCTCCTCTCTAGCAGTCTATCTCCAGGAGAAACTGAACTTCTCCACCGAGCAGACCGGCACGCTCACCGGCATTTTCGGCGGCATGGTTTGGTTCCTAGCGATTTTCGGTGGCGCGGTCGCGGACAAACTCGGCTTTCGCCGCGCCCTTTCGATGGCCTATCTCATTCTGGCCGCGGCATACTTCCTGATCGGTTCGATCGGCGCATCGTGGCTCGCGCCCGTTCGCGGCGCGGTCCCGCTCAGTTTATTTGTGGGAGTCATCCTCATACTTCCCGCGCTCGGCATCGCGCTTGTAAAACCCTGCGTCGTCGGCACTACCGCCCGCGCTTCCAAGGAAAATGTCCGCACCCTCGGTTACTCCATCTACTACACCATGGTCAATATCGGCGGCACCGCCGGCCCCTTTGTCGCCGATTGGGCGCACACCCACTTTGGACTCGAAAGGGTTTTTCGCATCTCCGCTCTCAGCGTTTTCGCGATGTTTTTCCTCATCCTTTTTTTCTTCCGCGATCCGCGCAAACCGGGCGACGAGCCCGCGCCGAGTCTCGTTCAGGTAGTGCGCAACTTTCGCGCGGTAATCTGGCCGCCGCGGTTTCTCATTTTCCTGCTCATCTTCACAGGCTACTGGATCGTTTTCTGGCAGCAATACACCAGCCTGCCGGGCTTCATCCACACCTATGTGGACGCCAACGCCCACGTCGAGCTCATCTTGATCACCGATGCCGCCATCGTTGTCTGCCTCACCTTTCTGGTCAATTACCTAGCCCGAAAAATACCGCCGTTCCATGCCGTCATTCTTGGCACGGTGATTTCCTCCTTATCGTGGCTGGTTCTGGCGTTCTGGCCGACAGTCGCCGGGGCGGTGGCCTCGATTGCTGTTCTAGCCATCGGCGAAATTATTCAGCAGCCGCCCTATTACGCATACATCTCGCGCCTCGCACCTCCCGGCCAGCAAGGCACGTACATGGGTTTTGCGTTCCTTCCCATCGGCATCGGCTCACTGGTAGGAGGTTGGTTCGGCGGGACCATGATGCATCACTTCGGTGAAGTCGCGCACCATCCCGAGCGCGCCTGGTGGGCCATCAGCGCCGTCGGCTTCACCACCGCCCTGTTCCTGTGGATTTATGATCGCGCCGTCAAACCCGCCCGAGAGGAACCGTCATCCTGAGGGCGCGCAGCTCATTCTTATTCCCGAAGTCTTTCGCTGGAATTGGACTCTTGGCTTCGAGCGGTGGACGGACAAGGCCTTCAATTGACCATGCGACGGAGCGAAGCGAGCGCCTGCCGCGCCAGCGAATACCGCGGCTCAACTTCAAGCGCCTCTTGAAAACACTTGATGGCGCGCGCGTACATCTCCTTGCCAAGATAAGCGCGGCCCAGGTTGTAGTGAGGAAAATGGCGTGGTTCGTAACGGCGCGCTTCAACGGCGCGATCGAGCCACGGAATCGCTTCATCGAAGCGTTCGAGTTCGATCAGATAGGCGCCGATATCGTTGTAAGGATTGCCAAACTCCGGATCGACTTCGATCGCGCGCTTGCACTCCGCGATAGCCTCTTCGATGCGGCCCTGAAAGTGGTAGGTCCAGCCGAGAAAGGTGTAGGCCTCGGCGGTCGGATGCAGTTCGAGCGAGGATTGATAGAGCTCCACAGCCCGCTCGTAGTCGCCCTCCATCTGCGCCTGATAAGCGTCTTGGAGGATTTCCCACGCCCGCGTGAGGGTTTCCTGGCTCATGGTGTAAATTGTTAACACACGGTTTGGAGGGCGTCAAAAGTACGAGAGTCCCATCGGTGCGCAGGATGAACCTGTCCTTTGTGCCGGGTTCCGGGAGTGGAAATTCCGGCCATAAAAAGAGAAGATGGGTGGGCACTTTACGCGCATCGAGGTTCGCACGGAAAGACATCTGCAGCGGAGAAACGCTTGCACTTGAACACCAAGGGGGAGACGTGAAGCGAAATTATGTGGTTCTTGGGATCGCCTTGTTGGGAATGTCCGTAGCGGTTTTGGCGCAAGATCCTCCGGCCAAGACGGCTCCAAAAAAGACCGCGGCGGGAAAGTCAGGATCGCCAACCAAAGGCAAGGAAGTGTTCGATCAGAAATGCGGCATCTGCCATTTTGCGGATAGCGACGCGAAAAAAATCGGCCCGGGCCTAAAAGGAATTTCCAAGCGCGGCACGTTTACCGTGAACAACAACAAGTTCACTGACGAATCGCTGAAAACCTGGATCGAAAACGGCGATACGCTGATGCCTCCATTCAAAGAGGTTCTGGACGATCAACAAATCAAGGACGTCATCGCCTACGTAAGGACCCTGTAGGAGAAACAAAACGGAAAAGAAAAAGCCCCCGACCGCCTGATTGCTCAAGCCATCGGGGGCAAACTCAACCGGGACACCCGCCCAGGCACCTAGCGCGGTCCGAAGCGGCGATGCCGAAACATTATCTACAGCCGATTCTTGTGCGCTGTGTCCGGGCCTGCTCCCTGCGAGGCCGGGGGATCTACTTCAGTACGGCGTCCTTGAACGCCTTTGCCGGGCGCAGGCGAACCACGGTCTTGGCCTTGATCTTGATTGCTTCGCCGGTCTGAGGGTTACGGCCCATGCGCGCCTTGCGGTGCGCTTTCACGGCGCGGCCGATGTTCGGAATAACGAACTTGCCCGCACCTCCCTTGCATTCCTTCACCGCGAGCTTAAAGAGCTCTTCGAAAAAGAGCACTGCGGTTTTCTTGGGTGTGCCGCACTTCTCGGCGATGTGCGACACGATCTTGCTCTTGCTCATTGGCTTGGCTGCCATCTAGTCTGCTTATCCTCCTGTATTTTCTTTCCACCCCGAAACGATCGGGGCAGGCCGCGAGCGAAAAACCCCTGTTTTGCTGCGGAAAAACTCGGGCCGTGAGGCACTATAGCCAAGCTGAAAGTAGAACGCAAGGAAAAATCGCAAAAAAGGCCGGAAAAATGCAGATTTTTTGCCAGTGAGGCAAGAATGACCGTTAAAAACGCGTGTAACACGCTGGTCTATCCCGCTCGAACGCCGGGAGGAACTCGGATGCCTTCGAATTCGTCGCATGCGCATGGCGAAACTGGAGCGTTTGAACGGCGAAACGAGAGCCTTCGAAGGCTCCAGCCAACGGCCGAACTTGTACCGCGCGCTGCTAAAGGGCGGCGAGATCGCTGTACAAGTGAGCGATGGCTTTGATGCCGCCGAAATAATTTTCTAGGGCCAGATGCTCGTCGGGAGCGTGCGCGTTTTCGTCAGGCAGGCCGAAGCCGATAAGCACGCAGGGTACTTTGAAAGTGTCATGCATCTGCGTGACGAAAGGGATGGAGCCGCCTTCGCGAATAAAGACGGCTTTTTTTCCGAAGCCTTTTTCGAGCGCGCCCTGGGCGATCTTAAAGATGGGCGCATGGAAGGGCGCTACCCACGGTTTACCGGTGCTGAGCACTTCGAATTTGCACTTTACGGTCTTCGGCAAGAGTTTCCGAACGTGCTTTTCGACGAGCTTCGCGGTCGCGTGGGGATCCTGCTTGGGAACCAGACGAGTGGAAAATTTCGCGAAGGCTTTCGAGGGGATGACCGTCTTTGCGCCCTCGCCTTGATAGCCCCCCCACATGCCGTTCAGTTCAAGAGTGGGGCGCGTCCAGAGCTGTTCGACGATGGAAGAACCTTTTTCGCCGGCGTAGCCCGGCGCGCCAACGGCTTCTTCGAACGCTTTCTTCTTCCAGGGAAGAGCATTCAAGGATTTGCGTTCGGGCGCGGAAATCTTCGCGACCTTGTCGTAGAAGCCCGGAACGGCGACGCGGAAGTTTTTGTCGTGAAGCTTGGCGAACAGTTCACTAAGAATCGTCAACGGATTAGGGACCGCTCCGCCATATACGCCGGAATGCAGATCGCGCGCGGGACCGGTGAGTTCGATCTGGTAGTAATTCAATCCACGCAATCCATAGGTTATCGAAGGGACGCCCTTGGCGAGCATCGAGGTATCGGAAACGACGAGCGCGTCGGCCTGGAGCTTCTCCTTGTTCTTTTGCACGTAGTCCCAGAGGCTGACGCTTCCGACTTCCTCTTCGCCTTCGATCAGAACTTTTACATTGATAGGCAGCTTTCCGTCCACTTTCACGATGGATTCGAGCGCCTTCAGATGAATGTGGACCTGGCCTTTGTCATCGGCGGTGCCGCGGCCGAAAAGATTGCCATTGCGCACGGTAGGTTCGAAGGCGGGCGAGGTCCAAAGATCGAGCGGTTCCGCCGGCTGCACATCATAGTGGCCGTAGAAGAGGACCGTGGGCTTGCCGGGGACTTCGAGAGATTCGGCATAAACGAGCGGATGGAGATTTGTCGGAACAATTTCAATTTTCTGGAAACCGGCGGCGCGAAGATTGTCGGCCACCCAGCGAGCCGCACGTTCGATGTCCGGCTTGTGCTCGCTCTTGGCGCTGACACTGGGGATCCGCAAGAATTCGCAAAGCTCTGCCAAATGCTCGTCGCGATGACCTTCTATATACTCGGCAAGGTTCGTCATAGGGCTCTCGGTGGCCATGAGTCCTTTCAAATAAAATCAAACGAAACTTGAAGCGAATGTATGTGGCAGCGGAATGAGTGCGGACTTCGGAAAACTGCCCTCGGCTGCTGTTTTATATTCTAGTGCCGGGCCGCCCTGGGCACAAGCGGGCGCGGCGGGAACCGTCCGGTGAAGACGGGAGTAGGGAGCGGTCCTTGGTGCGTTCTTTTTGATGGATGGCAAAAGCCGACCACACCACCCGAGCGCTCGCGGATCGCCGTTTCCGACGATTCGGCCAGATTTTCATCTTTCGTTTCCCGCCACCACATTTTCAATCCTCAACGCCGGGTGTGCGATGCTCTGCGCATAATTGATACTACGTTCTGGCTACCACGCGCCGGCCTGGCCCGTTACTCTTGGCGCATCAGAGAACTCTAATGGACCGTGGAACGACTCCTTTAGCACAGCTTTCCAGGCCGCTTTAATGAACTATGGGTACGGGGAATGACCACGACGCTAGCGAAGAAATGCGGTTGCTCTAGAGTGTCAGCGCTGCCCGTCAGCAAGATCCGAGAACCAGAGTAAGTGACCACGGGAGGATCAAATGAGCAAATCTGTAGAGTTTGTGACCGGACCCAGAGCGGGCCGGGATACTGCCGCGATGGAGAGCGTGGCGGACATTCTGGAGCGCGAACTTCATACTGTGATTGTGGATTGGCTTGCTCGAGTCGAGCAGGAGCCGGACCTGAAGTGTATCCCGCTGAACTTTGCGGACCGCACCGGCCATCTTCCTCATCTTCTGCATGATGTGATTGCGCGCTTGCGCCTGGACGCAGGGACGAAAGCTCCGATTTCCAAGGCTGCAGCCGAACACGGGGATTTGCGGCGTAAACAGGGCTACACGGTGGCTATGGCAGTGGAGGAGTCCCGCCTGCTGCAGGTCACCATTTTTTCAACGCTGCACAAAAACGTGAAGAATTTGGAATTCAGCATGCTGCTTCCCGATGTGGTGACGATCGCGGACGAGGTGGATGCGCAATTGAAGGAGCAAATGCTGCGCTTCATGGCCGCGGATCAGGCCAAGCAGGTGGCGGTCAAGGCCGCGGCGGTCAAGGCCAAGTAACGCTTTTTTCGAATAAGCCATATGCCAATCCTAGAGATGAGAACCGCCAAACAAACAAGCACGAAAGAGAGCGACGAGGGGGTTAGCGAACTTGCGAGTGGGATCGCGCGGTTTCCGAGCGGCGGAGTTGCGCCCGAGGCCTTCGACAGACTTTTTCAAGCCGCTTTTCGCCTCCCGATTTTGATCCTGCGCGGGGCCCAAGTGTGGCAGACCAGGAAGCCAGCCTACGGATTCCACTTAGGCGGACGGTGCGCGCCATAATGGATAGACGGGCAACGGCAGCAATGGTTTTGGAAAATGAAGTCGCCAACGTGACGCTTGATTCGATCGGAGAGGCGGTACTGCGCACGGACGCGCAGGACCAAGTCACCTATCTAAATCGAAAAGCGGAAGAGATGACCGGGTGGCGCCGGGAGGAGGCCCGCGGGCGTCCCATGGCGGAGGTGCTGCGGCTCATCGAAAGCGTTGGCAGCCCGGCGGTAGGAAATGCCCTGGGAGTCGCAACAGACGGGGAGCAGGCCGACTTCACGAACTTTATTTTGGTTAGACGGGACGGGTTCGAATGTGGAATCGAACGTAAAGTGACGCCCATCCAGGACCCGGATGGGCGGGTCACCGGGGCGGTTGTGGCTTTCCACGACGTGACCGCGGCCCAGGCCAAATCGCTCCAAATGTCGCACTTGGCGCAACACGATGTCCTGACCGATTTGCCAAACCGCTTACTGTTCAACGACAGACTGACGCAGGCTATTGCCCTGGCAGATCGCCAGGGCAAGCAACTGGCGGTGATGTTTATCGATTTAGATCACTTCAAAAAGATCAATGACTCGCTCGGCCACGATGTTGGCGACAAACTGCTGCAGTCCGTAGCCGGGCGATTGCTGGCCTGTGTGAGACGGTCGGACACGGTAAGCCGACTGGGCGGGGACGAATTCGTGATACTTCTCTCGCAAGTCGAGCATGCCGAAGACGCCGCCTATAGTGCGCGAAAAATCCTCCGGGCGCTAACGGCGCCGCATATTATCGACAATAAAAGTCTTGATATCAACGCGAGTATCGGGGTGAGCACCTACCCCAGTGACGGGCAAGACGCGGAAGGTTTGATGAATCGAGCGGACAACGCGATGTACGAAGCCAAGGAACACGGCCGGAATAACTATCAGTTCTTCCGCCACGAGATGCACGCGCGACTTGCAGAACGGCAATTGCTCGAAGCGGATTTGCGCTGCGCGCTGGGGCGGAACGAGTTTTTGCTGCACTACCAGCCTAAGCTGGGTCTTCAAACCGGCGAGATCACGGGGGTGGAAGCGCTGATACGCTGGCTACATCCGCAGCGGGGAGTCATATATCCTGCGCAGTTCGTGCCCATCGCGGAGGAATGCGGGCTGATTGTGCCTATCGGACAGTGGGTGCTGCTGGAAGCATGCAAACAGGCGAAAGCGTGGAGGAATTCAGGGCTCGGGGTTGTCCCGGTGTCGGTGAATGTCTCCGCCGCTGAATTCGGTGCCAAGGATTTTCTGTCGGGGGTTCGGGCGGTGTTGATTGCCACGGGAGTGCAGCCTCAACATCTAGAGTTGGAATTGACCGAGACCGTGCTGATGCGTGACGCGGAGGCTGCGGTGGTCACCCTGGCTAAGCTGAAAGCCATGGGCGTGCAGCTGGCTATCGACGACTTTGGCACGGGGTATTCCAGCTTCACCTATCTGCGGCGTTTTCCATCTGACGCCCTGAAACTCCATCAATCTTTCGTGCAGGAGATCACGGTGGACCCGGCAGACGCAGCTATTGTCAGCGCCATGATCAATCTCGGCAGAAGCCTGAAGCAGCGGGTGATTGCGGAGGGAGTAGAAACCCGAGCCCAACTCAAATTCCTTCAGCGCCACGGGTGCGGCGAGGGACAAGGGTTTTATTTCAGCCCTCCGGTGGCGGCCGAGCAGGCCGGGAGGCTGTTTAAGGACGGCTTCCGAGAAGTGGTGCACTAGCGATGCAGCAGGTTTTCGGGACAAAAACCCCCAGGGGATTGATGGTTGGTGGGAAGTGCCTCGACGCGCAGCGAATTTACGGCATCGATGCACTAGGCGGGAAATCTCACATCGGTTTCCAGTCCATGATGGTCGAGAGGAACTGCAAACCCACGCAGAAATGTCCGTCGGTCAGCGGCTCACAGTACACTATTTTCGCTGGCGTCCGGAGCTCGCCTGAGCTCGAAGCAAGTCGTGGTTGTTCTTGGGGTTGCCATCGGCGTCTCGTCAGGATGCGAGCCCCATGGGCGCTCACGTTGACGGTCACCGCTTGATCGGCAACGAGCCGCTTTTCCGCGACCACCAGGCATACCGGGATGGCCATCGGGACGCGCTTTTCATTTCTTCCATCCAAGCCCATTTGACTACGATATTTCCAAGACGGCCCTTGCCAATGACAGAGGGGCCGTCAGATTGTTAACGGATGGCCCTCAAACAGCTTTCCGAGCGCTCCGTTTTTTCTCGTACATTGCTTTATCCGCTTGCACCATCAGTTCGCCGAGCGTAACGGCGTGCTTGGGATCGAACCGCGCCACGCCAACGGAAAGGGATAGATCGTAACGCCGTTCTTTCCCACCTGACTTCTTGAGATTGTTCTCCAGACGACGGAGAATGATTTCCTGGGTTTGCTTCGAGGTCTCTGGTGCCAGTACCACAAACTCATCGCCACCGAGGCGAGAAAGAATATCGGAACCACGAAATGATTGCTCCAGAGCGTCCGCCGTCCGAATAAGTGCCAGGTCTCCCTCTTGATGGCCAAAGGTGTCGTTTATGGTCTTCAGATCGTCGACATCACAGAACAACAGCAGGAGAGTTTGGCTATTGCGCTGGGCCAGTTTGAGCTGCTGGGTCGCCGCGGCAAAAAAGCCGCGGCGGTTGAAGAGGCAGGTTAGATCATCGGTGAGAGCGAGATACCGCAGTTCCCTGTCCAGGAGGGCCTGCTTAACGGCGCCCCAGACTGCCGGGTGAGTTGCCACCCGCATAGTCGCCGTGTCGGGACGGTCTGACTTCAGAAGCTTAGAAATCTCGTCCACTTCCTCGAGTATTTGACCAAACTCGGAATCCGCCGCCTGCAACGCGGAGGAAAGACTTTCCGCGAGGCCGTTTTCTCCCGGGCCGTTCTTGCGACTCATGGCTATAACCTTGCGGTTGGCTATCTGTTTCGGCAAAACAGTCCTCAAGCCAGCGACCTCGGGACCATTTTCGACTCGCGATTCCGGCATGGGCATCACCCTCCTGCCAGCAAGGATCAAAGAGCTGCCTTGCAGGGCAAGCCCATAGTTCCATTTGTCAGGAAAGGCGACAAGCGGGTAAGGCCCGTACTGTTGGTTCAGGTGATTCCATGAGTACTTCGAAAGGAGGAGAAACCGCTTAACAGCTTAGACCGTCATTTCAGCGGAACTAAGGTATTTACCTGAGGCCAATCGCAAGGATTTACTTGCTTGAGGCCGCAGGTAAGTCATGGTACTAGTCTTGCATCTGCAGGGATCCAGACCATTACGCGGTAAAGGTCCAGGCGGTCGAGGGCAAGGAGAATCGATTCATGTCCAAACGAGAGGTCACCTCGAAAGACTCGGGGACACGGAGCAGTCCGGGCGTGGAAATCGTGCGCAGTGAAGCACCGTCAGAGCTTCTTCGTGAGCTGGTGGCGCACTTGCGTCAGAACCGCACACAGTTGCGCGAGGAATGGGTGGTGCGCATCACGGAGACGCGCCTGCTTACGGCGATGACCAAGGAAGAGATTTTCGCGGAGGCCACCTCGGTGTACGACAGCTACGTGGAGGCTCTGGAAACCGAGGCCTTCGAAGCGCTGCAAGCCTACGCGCGCAACCTGTCGGAACGCATTATTCCGCGAGGAGTCGAGACGCACGAAGTCGTGGGCATCGTGCTCCTGCTGCGCGATGTGCTGGCACGGTCCCTGTTCGCAAAGTACCAGAACGATTTCAAGAAACTGAATCGCATCCTGGATGCCTACGAGCCTGCCGCGAACCGCATCGCGAACACCGTGGCCGTAGGTTTCGTGCAGGAGCGCGAGCGCGTCATCCGCCAGCAACAGGAAGCGATCCGCGAACTCTCCACGCCGGTGCTGCAGGTTCGCGAGCGATTGCTGATTCTCCCCATCATCGGCGTGATTGATCCGCAGCGCGCCCGGCAATTGACGGAACAACTCCTGCGGGGAATCCGCACGAATCGTGCAAAAGTGGTGGTGATCGATATCACCGGCGTGGCGGCGATGGACGTGACGGTGGCCAACCACTTGGTGCAAACGGTGGAAGCTTCACGTCTGCTGGGCGCGACAGTGATCGTCACGGGGCTTTCGCCGGAGATTGCCCAGACACTGGTAACCATCGGTGTGGACCTCGGCAAGATGAATACCGTGGGCGACTTGCAAGGTGGCATCGAGCAGGCCGAGAGACTGTTAGGGTACAAAGTAGTGACGCTGGCGGAACCGCGCTAGGATCGGGAGGCGTCACGTGGAAGTCCCCATTCTGAAGCAGGGAGAGGTCCTAATTGCCACCTTTCAGGCGGCTCTTTCGGACGCGGACCTCAACCAACTGCGCATGGGATTAGTTCAGCAAGTTGTTAAGTTCCGCTCCCGCGCGGTTATCGTGGATGTTACCGCGATGGACGTCATGGACTCGTTTGCATCCCGGACGTTGCGGGAGATCGCGCACATGATTCGGCTGCGCGGCGCGGAGACGGTTATCGTGGGAATTCAGCCGGAAGTGGCTTTTGCCATGGTGCAGCTGGGGCTGACACTGGAAGGCGTTGCGACGGCGCTGGACCTGGAGGAAGGTCTGGCTTACTTGACTCAAAAATTCAAGCACACGGACTGAGAGACGCACAGTGAGGGCTGGAGAAATCCGGGTGGCCATCAACTCGGACCAAGACATAGTGACAGCCCGCCAGAAGGGTCGCGCTCTGGCCATGGAACTTGGTTTTTCGACCGGCGACGCCACACTCATCGCTACGTCCATTTCCGAACTTGCACGCAACATTGTGTCGTACGCCCGCAGGGGCGAAATCACTTTGAAAATAGTCCAAGCCTCCAGCCGGCAGGGTATCTCGATCATCGCTTCCGATAGCGGCCCCGGAATTCGGGACATTCGTCAAGCCATGAGAGACGGTTTCTCCACATCGGGAAGCCTTGGTCTCGGTCTGCCCGGAGTGCGACGCTTGATGGACGATTTTGAAATTGCCTCCGAACCGGGCCGGGGCACGATGGTGACGGTGAAAAAGTGGAAATTATAAATTTGCCATTGGTGGAATACGGCATGGCCAAGTCGATTCTCCCTGGCCAGGGCGAATCGGGCGATCGCCATCTGGTTTGTTGCGGGGGACATGGAATCCTGATCGCGGCGATAGACGGAATTGGGCACGGTGAAGAAGCTGCCAACGCCGCGGAGGCGGCCATGGCCATTCTCAAAGCCAGCCCGGAAGAGCCCGTCATTTCTCTGGTGGAACGCTGCCACGAGGGACTTCGCTCGACGCGCGGCGCGGTGCTGAGCCTTGCTTCCATCGATCCGAAGCATGGCCTGATGACTTGGCTTGGCGTTGGAAATGTGCAAGGAGTTCTGATGCGTGCCGGAGCCCAGAAGGGAAGCGTCGAGGAAGTACTGCTCTTGCGTGGCGGCGTCGTGGGCGCGCAATTGCCTGCCCTGCAAGCCGCCGTGCTTCCCATTCGAAGGGGGGATACTCTGGTTTTTGTCACCGACGGGATTCGCGGCGAATTTGTGGAAGGTCTTTCCGCTCTGGAATCCCCGCAACGAGCCGCGGACAAGATCCTCAAACAGCATGGTCGAGGAAATGACGACGCACTTGTCTTGGTGGTGCGGCTAACCGGGATTTGGGCATGAAGACGGACACCCAACGGAAGACGAAGTTGCCATCGACTTTTGAGGAAGAATATCGTTCGGCGTTTGGTGAATGCGCCCAGCGTGGTGGCGAGGCCGC
Source organism: Acidobacteriota bacterium (assembly GCA_013289825.1). Taxonomy (GTDB): domain Bacteria; phylum Acidobacteriota; class Terriglobia; order Acidiferrales; family UBA7541; genus Acidiferrum. The sequence continues at coordinate 293,779 of JABCZF010000001.1, forward strand.
CCTGAGCCGCGCTTACGACCTGGGGCGCCGCGCCATCAGCGAGAAAAAGAGCCTCATGGAAATCGCTTCCTTGCACCATCAGGCTCTCCACGGGATGCTCGCCGATGCGCAAGGAGCAGCGCGGCACCAGGAATTGCTGGCTGCCGCTGCCGAATTTCTGGCAGAGACCCTCTCTCCCTATGAAATGGCACACCGCGGAGTTCAAGACGCGATCGTGGCTCTGCGGCAACTCAATGAGACGCTGGAGGAAGAGATCAAGCGCATCGCTTATGCCGTGCACGACGAGGCCGGGCAGCTTCTCGTGGCCGTTCATCTTGCGCTCGCAGACGTGGCACGCGAGCTGCCGAAACCGCAAAAAGAACAGGTTGGACGGATTGAAGAATTGCTCAACCAGGTTGAAAAGCAGTTGCGGCGGTATTCCCATGAACTTCGGCCAACGGTCCTGGATGACCTTGGCTGGATACCGGCGATCCGTTTCTTGGCGCAAGGAGTTTCAAAGCGCGCGAACCTCAGCATTCAAATCAAGACGACCGTGGTGGGCAGGCTGCCTGGTCCCATCGAAATAGCCCTGTACCGCATTGTTCAGGAAGCGCTGACCAACGCGGCGAAACATTCGAAAGCCAGCCGAGTGCGGATCCGGATCGGCCGCAAAAATCGTCTGTTTTGCTGCTCGATCGAAGACGATGGCGTGGGCTTTGACGTGCGGGCCGTTCAGTCGGAAGGCAAGCGAAGAGGGCTGGGACTCATAGGCATGCAGGAACGCTTGAATGGGATTGGAGGAACGCTGTCAATCGATTCGGCACGCGGCCGGGGAACGAGACTCTTGATCCAGCTCCCGGCGGATGTTTTGCATGGCCATCCGCATCGCGCTGGCCGATGACTATGTGCCCATGTGCCCAGGCCTGAAGTCCCGGCTCGGGCGCGAAGGATCTCAAGTCTCTCAAGAAGCCTCCGGCGGGCCAGAGGCCCTTGCTCATGGGCCGTCGCTCATTCAATTCCAAGGGCCACCTTACGGCGCGGCGAGGGTCGGTTGCTGGTGGGGAACACCTGTCCTGAGGGCCAGTGGACGGTGTTTGCGGAAGCGTTCGATGATGACAGTATGGGAACAACGTCTCCAACACACAGGCGCAGCGGGCGCGCATTCCACAGGATGCGGGTCGAGGCCCGGGGGCGCGCGCATAACGGGAAGAAATTCAAAGAGGTGTGCGAGACCGTGGTGGTGAACGCGCATGGCGGTTTGTTGATGCTGAAGCATGAGATTGACAACGGGGAGATGATCGTTTTGATGAACCCGGAGACTTTGGAAGAGCAGGAGTGCCGCGTAGTGTATCAGGGAGAGCCTGGCGAAAAGGGGCAGCGGATCGGCGTGGAGTTTCTGACGCCGGCGCCGCGCTTTTGGGGCTTGGAATTTGGCGAGTTGTCCACGTCGGGCGTTGGCGGAGACGCCACAGCCGTTCACTAAGCTGCGAGCCCTGGCCTGGGCGGGCGGAAGCCGCGCCTGTAGAAGGGGTAAGAAGCTCGGATTATTCGGGTTTGGGTCTTCGCGCCTTAACCGCTCGCGGAAGCGCGCTGCGTTTTTGCGGCCGTTCGGATGGTGCGGCTGCGGCGGATGAGCCAATCGCCGAGGCGCCAGAGCAGTAGGACCGCGACGATGGCAGCGTAGGTCAGTGGGCGCAGGACCGCGGATTTCACCAGCCAGTAGTAGTGAATCACACCACAAATGACGCTGATATAGATGGCTCGGTGGAGTATTTGCCAGCGGCGTCCGCCGAGGCGGCGAATCCAGCCCGCGGTCGACGTGATGGCTAATGGAATCAGAAGCACGAAAGCGGTAAAACCTACGGTGATAAACGGGCGTTTGGCGATGTCTCGCCAGATGGCGGCCAAATCGAAGGATTGGTCCGGTCCTAGGTAGGTGAGGAAATGGAGGCAGGCGTAGAAAAAGCCGAACAAGCCCAGCATGCGGCGGAAACGAATCAGGTCGGGGAGCTTCAGGAGTTTGCGCAGTGGCGTGATCGAGAGCGTCGAGACCAGGAAGCGAAGCGTCCAATCACCCGTGGCGTGCTGGATGAACTCGACGGGATTGGCGCCAAGGTTTGCGGTTAGAGCGCGCCAAACGAGAACGCCAAGGGGCACCAGACAGAAAAGAAAAATCGGAACCTTGGTCCACTTGTTGGCGAGGAGCGAGGGCACGCTTCGAACCAGCCTCAGTAATATTTCTTCAGGTCCATGCCGGTGTAGAGGTTGGCGACCTGATCTTGATAACCGTTGAACATGAGGGTGTTACGACGGAAGATTTCGCCGAGGCGGCGCTCTTTGGCCTGACTCCAACGCGGATGATCGACGTTCGGATTCACGTTGGAATAGAAGCCGTACTCGTGGGAGTTGGCGAGATTCCAGGTTATCGGCGGTTCCTTCGCGACAAACTTGATCTTGACAATGGATTTGATGCTCTTGAAACCATACTTCCAGGGAATAACCATGCGAACAGGCGCACCATCTTGATTCGGGAGCGAATCGCCGTACATGCCGACAGTGAGAAGCGTGAGCGGGTGCATGGCTTCGTCCATGCGCAAGCCTTCAACATAAGGAAATTCAATGCCCGCCAATTCCGGTCTGGCTTTGGGCATTTGGCCTAAATCCCAATCCGACTCAAAAGCCACGAATTGCGCCTTAGGAGTCGGCTCGACAAGCTTGGCAAGAACGTTGAACGAGAAGCCGATCCAGGGCACAACAATCGACCAGCCTTCGACGCAGCGGTGCCGGTAGATGCGCTCTTCGAGGGGAGCAAGCTTCTGGATTTCGTCCATGGTGAACTTGCGCTTGGTTTTGACTTCGCCTTCGACGGAAACGGTCCAGGGAGAGGTGCGGAATTTCTGGGCGTTTTTTGCGGGGGCGTCTTTATCAATACCGAACTCGTAAAAATTATTGTAGTGCGTTACGTCTTCGAAACTATTGGCTTTTTCGGTTGTGCTGAAGGGACTCTTTACCAGGTTGGTGAACTTCGCTCCGGCATGGACGCCCCCGGGTGGCGAGACAATATCCAGAAGATTCTTTCCAGCAAAGGCAGCTGCGCCGGCCATACCCATGGCTTTGAGGAATTTGCGCCGATTAAAGTAGAGTTCCTTGGGTGTGACGTCAGCGTAGGTCAAACTGGGTTTTCGTTGGATCAACACGTATCCCTTCCTAAAGACCGACAGGAGTGCGCACTTACATAGTACGCAGCCGCGCTTAGGTTGGATGCATGAATTTGTTTAAGGATTCCCGGGCGGGATAGCAGTTTTCGGCGGAGCTAGCGGTGGCCGTGCAGGTTGTCGAGCACAGTCTGGGCAGCCAGAACTCCGTGGTATTGCGCTTCTTCGAAGATGGAGATGCTGCTGAGGTCGGAATTGGCGAACAGGAGGCGAGTGTGGCGGCTCGTCAGGCGGCGGCGCTCCGCGGAAAAAACGGAACCGACCGCGGGGCGAATCATGGCGTGGCCCATGCGCATGACGTCGATGCGTGACACACATTGGCGTACGTCGGAGTGGACGCGCTCGAGGTCGTGGAGAATCGCTTCCTTCCAATAGTTCCAATCCTTGTCGAGGAGGAGTTGACGATTTTGCGCGGGGGTGCCATCGGCGAGCGCCCAATAGAAGGTCCAGACGGTCCGTTCGATGTGCGTGCGAAGACTCTGGTGGGTAGCGTCAACGTAGCCGAGAGTGGGCGAGTCAAGAAAGACGGTGTCCCAGGTGGGTTCGGCGCCGCGGGAATCGGGCAGGCGTTCGAGCGTGAGATTGGCGGTGAGCCACGAGGAGTACGTGAAATCGCGGAGCCGGGGAAAGCCCTCGACTAAGTAAGGGGCGAGAAATGTGGGCGCGGCGAAAATTACGAATTCGGATTGAAATTCGGTGTCGCCGGCGAAGACGCTCGCGCCGCGTTTTGTTTCTGCGATGCGATGAACCATTTGGCTGATGCGGACGTTTTCGCCGACGCGTTCGAGAAGGCGGCGGGTGATCCAGCCGTTGCCTTCGGGCCAGGTGAGCGGGCCTTTTTCTTCGGTTTCGCGCGAGCAAAAATAGTGCACGCCGGCCCACGCGGACGTGTCTTTGGCGAGCGCGCCGTAATCATCGCGGCAAGCGTAGTTCATGTACCAATTCACGAGGCGCGAATCGCAGCCTTGTTGCTGGAGCCAATCGGCGAAAGAGAGACGATCTAAATCCTCATACTGGGAAGAGCGGCCGAGCTCGAGAGGGATAGTGAATTCACCACTGGCGCGAAATTTTGCAAAGAGTTCTTCAAGATGCTGGAACTGATCGCGATCCTTTTGCGTGAGGCCGATGGCCGGTTCGAGGCCGTCCTGCCAGCGGCCATAAAGGAAAAGGCGCTCTTGCGGTGCGAAACAGAGGTTGCGCTCTTCCCACTGGCCATTTTTCAGGACGCCGAGATCTTCGAATAGTTCACGGACGTAGGCGGCTTTGGGGCCGGGCACGGGGACGTAGTGCGCAGCCCAAGGATAGGCGGTGATTTCGTTTTCGCCCCAGCGGGCGTTGCCACCGGCTTGGGGATTCATTTCGAGGACGACGAAATCGGTGAAGCCGCGTTTGTGCAGTCGCCAGGCGGCGCTCAGGCCGGCGATGCCGCCTCCCACGATGACCACTGGAAATTTCTCGATGCGCCTTGCCGGAGGAAAAGCGGCGCGGTCGCGGAGGAGGTGGCCCATCTGCAAGGAATCGTTGACGAACGAACCGGTGATCGGGCGATCCGTTTTAAGCGCGAGTCCAACTAGGGCCGCACTGCCGGCGCGGAGAAATTTTCTGCGACCAACCTTCAATGACTGACGTCCTTCCAATCGTTTTCGTACATGCGCACGAGGACCTGGCTATTGAGTTGATTGGGCGGCATGGCCAGAGGAGCCATGTCCGGCGGGAATTGAAACAGAGCTGACAAGCCTTCCACGTTGATGAAACGGAGACCGCTGGGGAGAGAAACCGGCGGAGTGTATTCGCGGGTGGAGGCGAGGACGAAACCCCACTCGCCGAAGGACGGGACATAGACGTGGTAGGGATGTGTTTCCAAGCCGGCTTGCTTGAGCGTTTCCGCAATACACCAGAAGGAGTCGCGGGCGAACATCGGGGAGGTGCTCTGCACCACCATCAGGCCCTGGGCGCTAAGGTGGCGCGCCGCGGCGCGATAAAAAGCCGTGGTGTACAGCTTGCCGAGCGAATAATTCGTGGGGTCGGGAAAATCGATGACGATGAAATCAAAACTTTCCGTGCTCGAATCGACCCAGGGAAAAGCGTCGGCGTTGGTGGTATGGACGCGAGGCGAGAGCAAGGCTTGGTCGTTGAGCTTGGTGAGCATGGGATGCGTGGAGAAAAGTTTGGTCATCTCGGGATCGAGATCGACGAGCGTGATGCTTTCGATTTGGGGATACTTGAGAATTTCGCGCACGGCGAGGCCGTCACCGCCGCCGAGGACGAGAACGCGGCGCGGCGCGGGAACGGCAGCCAGGCCGGGATGGATGAGGGCTTCGTGATAGCGGTATTCGTCCCGCGAGCTAAATTGGAGATGACTGTTGAGGAAGAGACGGAGATCGTCTTTGAAGCGCGTGAGGACCACATGCTGGTAGCGGGTATCGCGGGCCAAGATGATGTCGTCGGCGTAGATGTTGTCCTCGGCGGTGGCGGTGATGCGGCGGGCGTCGGCCATACCAACTCCCAGCGCGCATAAAACGACTAGGCACGCGACTCGCAGAGTGCGCGTGCCGGAAAGCTCGGCGCGAAACAGATACGTGGTCCACAGCGCGACGCCGGCGTTGACGAGACCAAAAAGCATCGCGGAGCGGACCAGGCCGAGACGTGGCACCAGGAGAATCGGAAAAAGCAGAGAGGCCCCGAGCGCGCCGAGGTAATCGAAGGTGAGTACGTGAGCGATGACGTCGCGAAATTCGTAGCGATCGCGCACGATGCGCATGAGCAGCGGGATTTCCAGCCCCACCAGGACGCCCATGACCATGACGAGAGCGTAGAGAATCAGCTCGAATCCTTGCGTGAAAGCAAAGGCCATCATCAGGAGCGCGGAGGAAAAGCCGCCAATCACGCCGAGCAAAAGCTCGATCCAAACAAAACGGTAGACCAGTCCCCGATTCAGGTAACGCGAGAGGGCGCTGCCAATGCCCATGGCGAACAGATAGGTGCCGATGATGGTGGAAAACTGGAACACACTGTCGCCAACGAGATAGCTCGCCAGGGTGCCGGCAACGAGCTCATAGATGAGCCCGCAGGCCGCAACCAGCAGCACCGAAATGAAGAGCAGAATGCCCATGCGCTAATGAATGGCCGCGGCAATAATGATGCAAATGCCGAGGGACATGGCACCCACCAGAATGGCCAGCGCCATGTTGTGCTCCTGGACGATTTCCTTCCAGAGATGGTATGGCGTGAGCTTATCCATCACCGCAAACGCGATGATGAAGATGAGCATGCCGATAAAGGCGAACACGAGTGCAGCAATGACATTGCCGAGCGGAACGAGGTTCATCTTATTTGCCTCCGGTGTAATGGTGATAGAAGCCGTAGACGGAACGATAGGAACCGGGATTATCACGAACGGACTTGGGAACGTTTTTTAGTTGGTTGATCTTGTCGAGGCTCCAGCCGTTGTACTGCGCAAAGCCAGTGGCTCCGAGGACCAACACTCCATAGCCGAGATAAAGTTTTCTGAACATCGTTTATTCCTCCGAATTCCCGATCTTAATGCGCGGATGATCGCTCTCGGCCCACCGCATGCGCTCGAAATTGATGGAGCGCCAGGTGATGGCGATGGCCGGAAGCAGCAGCGCCAGGAAAGCCATGCCGAAAAAACCGAGGACCGGGACGTCTCGCTTCACCTCGACCGAATAGACCAAGGGCCCGTGCCGGGGGTCGACCTCAGGCTCGATGCGCAAATAGAAATGACCTGCGGGGACGCTGGGGACAATGACGGTGTCCTTCTTGCTGCCCTCAGACCAGGAGCCATCGCTGTCCGAGCCGTAGTAGTAGCTGACTTCGCGGCCAAAATCCCAGGCTTGCCCGGTGTCCTGATTGATCAGCGCATAATTCAAATAAATCCAGGAGTTAGCGACATTGGCGGTAGTGGTGATTTCCACGTTTGAGGTGCGGCCTTGCAGATCGAAAACATCGGTCACAAAAGAGGCCTCGCCTTTCGGCTCGCCGGCATTCAAGCGGTAAGTGCATTCGAACGCCGTACCTTTGTTTGAGAGGAGATCGAATCCGGCCATCAGCATGAGCAGAAAGACGGCCAACGCGAGGAAGGCGGCCCAAATGCCTTTGACATTTTCGCTGACCGGCGACGGCTGATTTTCGTAAACGCCGACCGCTTCCGGCGGGCCTCCAGGCAAATTGAAAGACTTCCAAATATCGGCGCCGTACATGTATTCGCCGACGGACCAGGTCACTTCCTTGGCGCTTTTTTCCGCAGAGAGGACGCGCGGAGGCTTGACGTATTCGCTTACGGCCGCCTGTTCCCCGACGCGCACCTGCCAGGGAAATTCGCCAAGGACGTAATCTGTTGTGGCCTCGGAGGACTGAAAATGCTTGTAGACCTCGCCAAGGTAATTGGCCGATGCGAACTCAATTACCGGAAGCTCTTTGCAAACACTGAGGTCATTCCAATGGCCGTTATATTCGGTGAGATAGCGAATGGCCTTGTACGGATTGAAGAGGACATACTCGTGCCAGTGGTAGCTGATGCCCTCGACCTGGATGCTGCGGCGCTGGAAGCCGATGACTTGGTAATCCACGCCGCGAAGTTTGCCGCGCGTGCCCAGGGGAATCAGCGGCCGGTCACCTCCGGTAATGGCCTCAAATTTCTGCAAGATCTGAAGGTGGGGATCCTTGGCGTCGAGGATGGAATGGCAACTCTCGCAAACCACGGTTTCGGCGTGCCCCAGCGCGCGCAGCATGATGGCCGCACCGCACTGCGGGCAGTTTAACGCCTGCGCTTCTGCCTTCGGCGGATTTGAAAGTGGCGGCGCGCCCGCGCTCATCACCAGCCCTCGAAAGTTCGAAGATTTTTGAGCTTGAGATCTTCGAACTCGACAAATTCGCCGAGATAAAGAGCGGGCTGCTCATCGCTGAAATCGAGCGTGGCGAACTTTCCGGTTTCGCTGCGAAGATCGGCAAACGTAACGTCGGTCTTGTCCCAATACTCGAAAGGCAGCTCGCCCTCGACGCCGCGGTAATGAGCTGGGGTAACCACGGTCAAGGTGTATCGCTGATTGTTCCAGGTATATTGCTGCCCGACGTTGACTTGTGCGGCGGTTGGCAGACCGGCGGTATTGCTCGGGAAAGAGATGGCATATTCGTTCTGGGCATCGGAGAGCCAGGCGCTCGTGCCATCATTCATCGTGATATGCCACTCGTTCCAGCTGCCCTGGTCGTATTCATAGAGAATGCGGCCGATGGCGACGAAAGCTTTATTGCCATATACGCCTTCGGTCTGGAGCTGAATCGGCGAACTGTCCGGCGGGAGATCGGCCACCTGGCCGACTCTCTTGAGATCGACGTCCGTGCGCACGAGAATGCTTTTGCAATACTGACAAACGGTCTGAACGCTGCTGGACCATTGGAAGACAATCTTTGCGCCGCAATTGGGACAGTTCGAGACCGGCTGAGTCATGGTGCGCTGCTCACCTGTGGCACAAAACAATCCTCGCTCTAAACTCTAATCGCCGGCCGTGTGGTGACGCGCCGCCTCGTACGGGCGTGCCAGGCGCCTTACGGAGACCGTTCTCGCATGGAAAAGCTGCTGGAGCGCCGCTTCAAAATTCCATTCGGCGCGCGGAAGGCAGCAAAACAGATTCAAGCAAAGCGAATTGTGCTCGGGAAAGGTATGGCAGGCGATGTGCGATTCCGCGAGCAGGCAAAGGCCGGTGATGCCGCCGGTCCCGGGAAATTGATGCCACTGCGTAGCGCTGACGGGACGCAGTTTCAGGCCGCGAATCATGCCATGAAAAAGCGTTTCGACGGCGCGAAGGTCGCGCAGCGAATCCGATGAGCAACCGAAGGCCTCGACGACCCATTCGATGCCGCTCATGTGCTCGTCACCCCTAAGCCTGAGGCTTCCCGCATTCCGGACAGAATTTGCTGCTGCGTGGGATGGCCTGGCCGCACTCACTGCAGAATTTTGTGCTGGGTGAGGCCGCGCCAGAAGTTGCAGCGCCCGCAGCCGCCGGAGCCGCACCTCCCCCGCCCGGGCTGGAGGAGGTGGATTGTTTCACGGCGTCCATCATGGCTTGGCCCATGGCCACGCCCGCGCCAAGCCCCGCGCCGATGCCCACCGCTCCTCCGCCTTCGTTCCCGGCAGCGATCGGAATCGCTTGCGCCACTTGATATTGCGTGAATTTGCCCATGTCTCCGAGGACGTTCATGCTGATGCGCTGGTCGAGCACCTTCTGAAGTTCGTCGGGGAGTGAGAGATTCTCAACGACGAAACTATCGAGCGACAGGCCGTAATCCGTGAACGCGGGCTTGAGCTGCTCGCTGATTTTTTCGGCGAGCGCGCCCTGGTTGGCCGCCATATCGAGAAAGGGAACCTGGCTGGCGGCAAACGCGTCCGTCATTTTCGCGATGATGGTATTGCGCAACTGGCCTTCAAGATCGGTGACGTGATAGATGTCGCGAGTGCCGCTGATTTTCGTATAGAAGCTTTTCGCGTCGGCTAGGTGATAGGAATAAATGCCGAAACCCCGCAAGCGAATGGCGCCAAACTCTTTGTCGCGGATGGTAATGGGATTTTGCGTGCCCCAGTGCTGGTCCGTCTGGATGCGCGTCGAGAAAAAATAGACATCGGACTTGAAGGGCGACTGGAACTTTTTGTCCCAGTTCTTGAGGTATGTGAGAATGGGAAGTGTATTGGTGTTGAGGGTGTAAAGCCCGGGAGCGAAGGCGTCTGCGATTTTTCCTTCATTCACAAAGACAGCCAGTTGCGAATCGCGGACGGTGAGCTTGCCGCCATTCTGGATTTCGCGATCTTGCATGGGATAGCGATAGGCAAGGATGCCGTCTTCCGGCTCCGTCCAATCGATGACATCAATCCACTGTTTGGAAATAAAATCGCGAAGACTCATGAGGGACCTCCGCTTCAGGCACGGCTCGATTAAGGCTGAACCATCAGATAGAGGCGATGCTACGGTGCGGCTGGGGGCATGTCAATGCCATTCGGAAAAAGGCCGTTGCGCATTATTGCGATTCGTTATGGCGCCCTCGGCCGATGCAAAAAATCCGCTTATCTTCGCCGCCCGCGCGGTTTTAGCGTCGGGGCATCGAAGCTTCCAAAGAACCGCCATAGCCTCAGGGTCTATAATCTCATGCAACCGGGCAACACATTTCTCGTCCAAGGCGGAGGGAGACCACAGATGACAAGTTTTCAGGTGAATGGGAAGCCCGTCGAGGTGCACGTCGATCCCGCGACTCCGTTGCTTTGGGTCCTGCGCGACTCCCTGGGGATGACCGGCACGAAGTTCGGATGCGGGATGGCTTTGTGCGGGGCGTGCACGGTACATCTCGACGGGAAGGCCATACGATCCTGCGTTGCGCCGGTGTCGCGCGTGGAAGGCAAGCGCGTGACGACCATCGAGGGGCTGTCCAGCAATCTTACGCACCCGCTGCAGCGGGCGTGGATTGAGCTGGACGTACCTCAATGCGGCTACTGCCAATCGGGGCAGATCATGAGTGCCGCGGTTCTGCTGGCGGAAAACCCAAACCCCACGGATAAGGACATCGACGAGGCCATGGGCGGAAATATCTGCCGCTGCGGGACCTACTCAAGAATTCGCAAGGCCATTCACAAAGCGGCGGAACTGGCGAATGCCGGGAGGCCCAAATGAGCGCACCGTCGATGGTCGGGCGGCGGGAGTTTATCAGGACGGGGACGGCCATGGGCGGCGGATTGTTGGTGAGCTGGTATGCGCCGCTGCCGGGTGGATCAAGCAGCGCGCTTGCCGCGGAAGAAAGAGATTTTGCCCTGAATGCCTTTGTGCGCATCGGAACCGACGAAAGCGTGACGGTGATTTCGGCGCATTCAGAGATGGGGCAGGGAGTTTATACGTCCTTGCCGATGCTTTTGAACGAGGAGCTGCAAGCGGATTGGTCGAAGATTCGCGTCGAGGCAGCGCCAGTGGACAAAGTCTATAATCACCCGGTGTTTGGAATGCAAATGACCGGCGGGAGTACCACTTCACCGGCGGAGTGGGAAAGATACCGCAAGATGGGCGCGACGGCACGGGTAATACTCGTCGAAGCGGCGGCGGCGAATTGGGGCGTCGAGACCTCCACTTGCAGAGTGGAAAATGGCGTTGTGATTCACGCCGCCACAAACAAGCGTGCGACGTACGGCTCGCTGGCAAATGCGGCTGCGCGGTTGAAGCCGCCGGCGAATGTGCCGCTGAAGAATCCCAGGGATTTCACGCTGATTGGAAAACCTACGCTGCGATTGGACACTCCTTCGAAAACGAACGGCGCGGCCCAGTTCGGTTTGGACGTGATGGTTCCGGGAATGCTTACGGCCGTAGTGGCGCGGCCGCCAGTCTTTGGCGGAAAAGTGGCGAAGCTGGACGCCCGTGAAGCGCTCAAAGTTCCCGGGGTGAAGGCTGTCGAGCAAGTGCCGTCCGGCGTGGCGGTAATCGCAGAACGCTTTTGGCCCGCAAAACTTGGGCGCGAAAAATTGATCATCGAATGGGATTTGGGGCCGAACGCGGGACTCTCCACGGAAAAAATGCTGCGCGATTTTAGGGAGACGGCGCTTAAACCCGGAGCCATTGCGAAAAAGACCGGCGATCCCGAGGGGGCGCTAAAAACGGCGGCACAAACCATCACTGCGGAATATGACGTGCCGTATCTGGCGCACGCAATGATGGAGCCGCTGAATTGCGTCGTCGATTTGCGGCCAGACTCTTGCGAAATCTGGACCGGAACGCAGTTTGAAACGGTGGACCGCGCCAACGCGGCGCACGCGGCGGCCCTGCCTGCGGATAGAGTGCTGATTCATACCACGCTGCTTGGCGGAGGGTTCGGCAGACGCGCGAACCCTAATTCGGACTTTGTTGTGGAAGCGGTCCACGTGGCCAGAGCCGCAAAGGCTCCCGTGAAGGTGATTTGGACGCGAGAGGATGACCTGCGCGGCGGCTGGTACCGCCCCATGTGGCACGACCGGTTTGTGGCGGGATTGGATGCGAACGGAGATCCCGTCGCATGGACGCACACCATCGTCGGGCAGTCGATCATGCAGGGCACGCTGTTCGAGTCTTTCGGAATCAAAGACGGCATTGACAGCGCTTCCGTGGAAGGCGCGGCGGATTTGCTCTATGGAATGCCGAATCTGCAGGTGGATCTGCACACGCCGAAAATTGGAGTCCCGGTGCAATGGTGGCGGTCGGTGGGCCATTCGCACACGGGATTTTCTGTCGAGGCCTTCTTCGATGAAGTGGCGCATGCCGGCGGAAAAGATCCCTATGAGCTCAGGCGGAAGTTGTTGGCCAACCAGCCGCGCATGAAGGCCGTGCTTGAGCTCGCGGCGCAAAAGGCAAATTGGGGATCGCCATTGCCGCCGGGAGTGGGACGCGGCATCGCGACGCATTTTTCTTTCGACAGCTATGTGGCCCAAGTCGTGGAGGCGTCGGTCGGAAAAGGCGGCGCGGTGCGCGTGCATCGCGTGGTTTGCGCTCTCGATTGCGGACTGGTCATTAATCCAGACACGGTCCGCGCGCAGATAGAAGGTGGAATCATTTTTGGACTGACTGCGGCGCTCAAAACGGAGATCACACTGAAAGAGGGCCGCGTGGAGCAGGGAAATTTCCACGACTACCAGATGCTGCGAATCTTCGAATCGCCGGAAATTGCAGTGCATATTGTTCCGAGCGGAGAAAATCCCACAGGCGTCGGCGAGCCGGGTGTGCCGCCGGTCGCGCCAGCACTGGCCAACGCCATCTTTGCGGCCACCGGCAAGCGCGTGCGGCGGCTGCCGATCCGGGCGAGTGATTTGGCGTAGAAAGGGGGGAGCGAAGCTATGAACAGATTCGCCGGGAATGGACGAGAAAATTCCTCGAAACGCAATCCGGGGCTGCGGCGCGCTTCTGCAATTCTTGGTTTTGTTTCAGCGACGGCTTTGATGGCCGTGACGTTGCCGGCTCGCGCAGCCAAGCAGGACGCAGATGCCTCGCGCGCGGCTTTCCTTCAGGTTTATCGAGTGCTGACTTCGCCGCGCTGCCAAAATTGCCATCCGGCAGGCGATGCGCCTCTCCAAGGAGATGACAGCCACGTGCATCTGCAAAATGTGAAGCGCGGCAAGGACGGAAACGGCGTGTTTGGAATGCGCTGCGATACGTGCCATCAGACAAAGAATCTCTCCGGCGAGCACCTGCCGCCCGGCAATACGAAGTGGTCGCTGCCTTTGCCTGAACAAAAGATGGTGTTTGTGGGACGATCGCCTGGCGAACTTTGCAGGCAACTCAAAGATCCCCAACAGAATGGCGGTCGAACGCTCGCAGCGCTTCTCGATCACGTCGCAAACGACGATCTTGTCGGTTGGGGCTGGAATCCGGGAGACGGCCGCACGCCTCCTCCACTTTCCCGGGTGGAAACGGCTGCACAGATGAAAGTCTGGGTCGAGGGCGGCGCAGCTTGCCCAGAATAAAAGAGGCGCCACGCCAAAGCGCTGCGACTTCGTGCTGGCGATGCCAAATCAGTGGCAGCTGCCGTTGCCTGAATCGGTGAAGGTCTTTCCTGCTTCCGGAATAAATTGCCAATCGTAGGCGTTGGGCTTGAGCGTAAGTTTTAGGACGCCGAACGCCGTCGCGTCGCGTGATTCGCTGTTGGGTTTGGTCGGGCCAAACGGGCGATGATTCTTGCCGCCCGTGCCAACGACGAATTCGCGAACGCCGCGCGCTGCATCGGCTGTGCCTTCCGGTGTTTGGGGGGCAAAACGCTCGTAGTCGTGGTCGTGGCCGTTGACAACGACGTCGGCATTGGCTTCATACAGGGCCTGCCAGATAGGCTTGATTTCGGGGTCATTCCCATGAGCGCCGCCCGAGCTAAAAAGCGGCTTGTGCCAATAGGCGAGCGTGCAGGCCACGGGATGCGCTGCGAGATCGGCGCGCAACCACTTTTCCTGGCGGGAGCCAGCATCGCATCCACCGACGTCCCGACACTCACTATTCAAGACGATGATATGCCAGGTGCCAAGTTCGTAGCTGTAATAGCCGTTTTCGGGGTTGCCTGCGACGGAGCCGAAATAATCAAAATAGGGAGTCGCCGCGGCAGCGTGAAATTCGTGATTGCCCGGAGAGGGGCGAGTGCGGGACTTCACGCGACCCCAAGTTTTATCGTAGCACTGGAAATTCTCCTTCGAGCCATCCGGATAGGCGAGATCTCCGGGCACCATCACGGTGCCTGGAATCTGCTCCACCAGCTTCGCCGTAGCTTCCGCGCCGGAGAGATCCTTGCAATCGGCGATGTCGCCGGCGCCAACGAGGACAACTGTCTGGTCCTTCACTGGAGTCGATGGCGCAGATTGCGGCCGGATATTCGGGGGATTGCCGAGAACGATTATCCCCAGCACAAGAGTGACGCCAAAAAAGTGGGGCTTCATTATTGCAACTCCTCTGTTCGAGGCCATTAGCGACCCTGGCAAAAGTTAACTGAACTCACCTAAACGCACCGTTAAGAACGGTTGGCGGAACTTCCGCACGCGTCCCGACTCAAAACAAAGACCGGGGCTCGAGCGCACTTAGTCTCGAACCCCGGCTCTTGTTGGGGTGTTAAAACTTGAAGCGCACCATGAATTGCAGCTGTCGCGGCAGACCGGAGCCGGTGTTGGTACCCAGCCCATTCACGGTATTGGTAATCAAGCCAAAATCGCTCGGCACGAGAATCGTATCGGGACCGAACGGATTGCCCATGGCGTCCGTTTGTTGGCCATAGTTGAGCTGCACATTGCCGGGATCGCCTAACTGAACGTGGTTGAAAACATTGAAGGCTTGCACTCCGAACTGCACGCTGAATCGTTCGGTGATTTTGGTTTCCTTTGTAAGCGCTAGATCCACTTGCCAAATGTCGAGTGCCCGAGCAATTCCGTTCCCGGCATTGCCGAAGCGCGTGAAGTTTCCGTTGGCGTCAACCGGCGGCGCCGCGAACGCTGCCGGGTTGATCAGAGGAATTCCATTCTTTCCTCCGCCTGCTAGATAGAGCGGCACACCTGGCACCCTATCCGGCCGCTGGTTGGTCTGGTCGTTTCCGTCGGGCAACAAAAAGGTCTGGGAAAGCCCTGCAAACGGGCCACTGTCAATTGTGCCTCCGAGTCCCAACGTCACGGTGAGGGGATGGCCGGTATGCCAAGTACCCACGCTGCTGACTTCCCAGCCGCCCACGACTTTCCCAAGAACCCCGTTGTCTGCAAGATATTTCTTACCCGGCCCGAAGGGCAGCTCGTATACACCGTTCACGGTCACGTTGTGGCGAATGTCGAAAACACTGTCGCCCTTATCGCACTGGCGGCAATTGACGTTTTCCTGTCCGTTCGCCTCGCCGCCGCCTACCGCTCCGTCGTTAATCGAGTGAGACCAGGTGTAGCGCGCCTGAAAAGAAAGACCTTCAGAGAATCTACGTTCGAGAGCCAAAGCCAGTGCGTTATACGTGCTCTGGCCAGTATCGCTCTTGTAATCTACGGAACCGTAAGGATCGTTTACGATTGTTTGCCCTGGGTTGTTGGGATCTGGAAAAGTAAAGAACTTGTCTAGCGTCCTCACGCAATCGCCGTTCACATTCGTTGGATCAAAACTAACTGGTGAAACGCACAGGTTTACGGCACCTCGTGAGAATAGGTGTACTCCATGAGTTCCGAGGTAAGTCGCTGAAAAGAGGAAGCTGGCGGGGAGTTGATGCTCGATGGTCAATCCCCAGGTCTCGACGTACTGGTCGTGGCGGCCCAGGCGCTGGAGAGCACGAGGGTGGTTGGCTGTACCGGACCCAGCCGATACGTCGGGTGTCCCGTGTTGATAAGCGGGGAGCAGCGGTAGCGGGGAAGTCGGCGTGGGCGTAAGCGTCACACGGAACGTGTCACTCTCGAGGCCGGCGTTGAGGTCATCGTTCTGTGCTGCACCGCTATAGATGCCGAAGCCGGTGCGTATCACGGTCTTGCCATGTAGTGCCGCGGGAGCCCAGGCGAAGCTTACTCGAGGATCAACGTTGCGGTAATTTGGAGCATATAGAGAGGGATTCTTGGGGCAAGGTGGAGTATCTAGGGGGGCGATAAACGGTGTGTTGAACGAACCGGAGCCAAGACACGCGCCGTGAAACTGGTTCAAGTCAAATACCGTGGTGCGATTGTCCGGCACGTGCGCCACACCATAGTAGTCCCAGCGAACTCCGAGGCTCGCAGTGAACGTTGGAGTCACTTTCCAATCGTCCTGAAAATACGGCATGTAGAAAGTACGCCGGTATTTATGGCAGCACCAGGGGGCGATGAAATCAAGTTTAGTCAGCTGAGCCGCGACGAGGCTGAGACTGTCTCCAAAGTCCAGGTTGTTGTTCTCGGTCTGGCCTTGATTGAGTCGCACACGACGAATTTCCATTCCTGTCTTGAAGGTGTGGCGACCGCGGGTCCACGTGAGATTGTCAATGAAGCCGAAGGTTGTTCCGACTTCAACGTCTTCAGAGTTGTTGTTAATCGACGTGAAGTTAGTATTGCTATTGACCGCGTAAGGAAGGACGCTAGCCTGGGGATTATGGAAAGGCGAGCGATTAACGTAGACCTTTGCCTCATTGAACAGATTAGCGGTGAAGATCTGCTGAAGCGCAATGAAGTAATTCGCGGGATGATTATAGATATGCTGCAGGTCAAAGAGTGGACTAATAGGCTGGTCGGAGTGGAGGATATCTCGCTGGGCCCGGCCGTATAGGGTGATTTTGTCGCTGAATTTGTGATCGATACGCGTCAACGCCGTATCTTCGTGAATTCTAGTCGGCGTGGCATGAGTGAATTGATCGGTGTCACCGTC
Source organism: Acidobacteriota bacterium (assembly GCA_013289825.1). Classification (GTDB taxonomy): domain Bacteria; phylum Acidobacteriota; class Terriglobia; order Acidiferrales; family UBA7541; genus Acidiferrum. The sequence goes on from JABCZF010000001.1 coordinate 310,814, forward strand.
CGGTTGAAGGGCAAAAGCAGTGTCCGGGAAGACCAGTTTTGGTGCGCAGCCTCCCAAAGTTCCGGTCGAAGCCCGCCATGGGTAGGCTTGGAGAATGGAGCACATTTGCGGGGAAGGTCCCACAAGCACCGGGGGAGTCTGCGAGTTGTCCGTTCTGCCGTTGACCAAAATATCCGCCTGAAGTTTAGCTGACGGAACAAATCCTTGTTGCGTGGTCGATTGCAGTTGACGAAGTCCTTCGTAGCTCGCGAAGAAAAACGTCTTGTCCTTAACGATCGGGCCGCCAACGGTGAGACCGTATTGCCCCAGCCGGAAAGGGGGAATGGCCGGGTTTCCATTCAGGTCGAAATCATTGAAGTTGCGTGCATCAAAGACGGAATTCCTGAGGTAGCCAAATACTGTGCCGTGGAACTCATCGGTACCCGATTTGGTGATCACATTGACCTGCGCGCCGGCTTGCGTGCCGTACTCCGCGTCGTAAAGGGCACTATTTACGCGGTATTCAGCGATGGCATCTTCGGAAATCTGCAAACGGACCTGGGATTTTTGAGCTTGCTCCTGGATGCCGCCAGCGTCTACTCCATCAAAATTGAAATTGTTGTCGTCGATGGCGCGGCCCGCGTACCGGATGGTGCGCTGATTACCCCCGCCATCGTCCTGAGCGAAAGGCGCCAGAAGAGTCAATGCGGACCAGTCGCGGCCGTTCACCGGCAGATTCGCGATCTGGACCGTATCAATTACCGTGGCGGCTGCGGCCGAGGTTCGCTCAGCGGGACCGGCCTCCGCCTTAATCTCGACTCTCTCCGCCACCTCGCCAACATCCAGAGAAACATCGAACGTATGCGTCTCGCCCACCTGCAGGGTCATCTGCTCGATCACTTTGGTCTTGAAGCTGCTGTTCGAGACCGTGACGGTGAATTGGCCGACGGGCAGACCGGGAAAACGGTAGTAGCCATTGGAGTTCGTTTTGCGTTCCTGGCTGATGCCGGTATCGACAGCCGTAACTTTGACGTCTGCACCGCTAATGGTCCCGCCACTCGGATCCGTTACCGTGCCCTCCAGCGTGGCGCGATCGGTCTGTGCAAAACAAGCCGTCCCGCTGCACAACAGCGCGAAGGCTGCCAGGAATCGAAGAATTGAGTATCGTCGGCAATGCTTAAAACTCATGGATCAGCCCCTTTTATCTTTCTAAATGCTTGGTAACAAACCCCCTACCGTGTCGGTCCGGACCGCCGGTCAACAACTCCTGAACTCAATGTTTTGCTTCTATCTAGCTGCAAACGCCAAGAACGAGCGATGAACGAAAATGAAGGAATTGTTAAATAGAAGCTGAATTTTTTTCAGATAGCGCAGTGTCCGCATGTTCTTGACATCCGATGGGTTTAGGGTTTCGCATGCACCGGAATCTGCACATGGAAAACCGAACCGGCCCCGACGGTGCTTTCGGCGGCAATGGTGCCGCCGTGCATCTCCGCGATCCAGCGCGCGATAGCCAGGCCCAGGCCCGCGCCTCCGGTATTCTTGGAGCGAGCGCGATCCACGCGGTAAAACCTGTCAAAGATGTTGTTCAGCTCTATTTCGGGAATACCTGCGCCGGAATCGCGAACGGTAATTTGCGCGTGGCTATCTGATTGCGACAAAGCGATTTCGCACCGCCCTCCGCTAGGGCTGTATTTCACGGCGTTATCCAGAAGGATCAGCAGCAAGCGGTCCACGGCAATGGCGTCCGCCTTGACCCAAACAGGCTCGGGCGGAGTCGTGACGGTCACATCGAGTGCTTTCTCCAGGCCGAGCAAGGCGGCGCGCTCTCGCGCTTTTTGTACGTGCGCAGAAAGATCCACAGGGCGCATCTCCATCCCGGCTGCTCCCGCGTCGGCCCGCGCCAGTGTCAGCAAATTTTCAAGCAGCTCAGAGGTGTCGACCGAAGTCTCGAGAATTGTGGATAAAGCCCGGCGATACTCCTCCTGGGTCCGGGGTTTCCGTAGTGTTATTTCCGCGGTAGCGCGAATCACAGCGACGGGCGTCCGCAAATCGTGCGATGCGTCGGCTGTGAACTGCGTAATCCTTTTGAAAGAAGCTTCAATGCGCGCCAGCATTGCGTTCAGCGTTTCTGTCAGGCGTCCGAGTTCGTCGCGAGCCCTCGGAACCTCCAGCCGGCTGGACAAGTTTTGTGCACCGATCAATCCAGCCGTCTCAATGATGCGCTTGACGGGGGCAAGAGACCTTCCGCTCAGCCAGTAACCTGAAAGCGAAGCCAGCAAGACCAGCAGAGGCAGGATCTCTTTTTCCATCAGCCGGAAATGATCGAGCGCTTGATCAAACGGCTCTGTCGGGACCGCGGCATGAATCTCGTAAACTTCGCCGCCGGTAGTGACGCGCTGTAGTGCAATGCGGTACTGCGAAGCGTCAAGGTTGGTTGTGGCAAACCAGACATCTGCGTCCACGATTTGCGGCAACGCCGGAGAAATCCGCAGGAACTGCTGCGATCGGAATATCCAATGGCCATTCGAGCCGGCCACCTCGAAAAGCGCCCCATTCGCCCAAAGGTCCGCAAGCCCGCTCAGTTCTTCGCGCAGTTTGCTTTCCCCACGCAAGGAGGAATTGGCCAAAACAAGACGCCGGACAGTTTCAAGATTCGTGCGGGAAGCATTGTCAACCGTGGCTTCAATGCTGCGCCGGAACCCGAGATCGCTCACCCAAAAGAACGCAACGAACGACAAGGCCAGAACTACAAAGTAGAGGACCGTGAGGCGCGCGCGAATCGGCAAATTCATGAAGCAGCCTGGCTCCCCACCGAATACCCGAAACCGCGGTGCGTGTGAATCAGTTTCTTATCTGTGCCGTCCTCCATCTTCTTCCGGAGCAGCCGGACGAAAGCCTCGACGGTATTTTCACCAACGTCACGGCGATTGCCCCACACCGCGTCCAAGATCGCGCATCGCGACAAAACGCGGCCCGGATTCCTCACCAGCAGCTCGAGCAGCCGGAATTCGGTGAGGGACAGATAGATCTCCTGTCCCCTGCGGAAAGCGCGGTAGGAATTCACATCCAGGACGAGATCTTCGAATTCCAGGACATTTTTTGGCCTAGCGGCTGTGCGGCGCTGCAAGGCGCGGATGCGCGCGAGCAATTCCACGAACGAAAACGGTTTCGTAAGGTAGTCGTCGGCCCCCGCGTCGAGCCCGGCGACGATATCGGGCAGCGCGTCACGCGCGGTAAGCATGAGCACAGGAACAGTGTTGCCGCGAAGGCGCAGTTGTCGCGCGACCTGCAACCCATTCATTCCGGGAAGCATTACATCCAGAAGAATCAGGTCGAAGGTGGTATCGCCGGTCTGTCGGAGGGCCGCACGGCCGTCCGCGGCTCGCGCGACGTTGTACGATTCCTCCCGCAGCCCATGCACCAGCACATCCGCCATGAGCTCATCGTCTTCCACGACCAAAATGTTCATGGGAAGATCTCATGGGGATTCTAGGCTCAGTTTTATGAACGCCCGGTGAACCTTCCGTTACAACTCGATTGCAGTCTAGGCGCCGTCTCTTGAGGAGAACCCGTGCCGAAGATCTCCCTGGTCGCATTCTTTGAAGGGCCACAGCCCAAGCAACTCAAGCATTTGGTTTTGCATGCCCTGAATCAGCGAGGATCGCGTTTGTTCTGGAGTAAAGCGCGTGAGCGGAGTGCTCGCCGAGTCTGCTAGTAGAATCGAGGCCAGGGTAAGCACCGTCATCGCCTGCTGCAAGTCGGTCGGATTCACGGTGATGGAACGTACGCAGATTCAGCGCGTCGCTGTTCACGCCTTCGAAAAATCGGCATACTGGCACGTATACACTCACGTGGAATTCCGAACCATGCTGGTCGCCAGATGAGCGTTCGCAAAATCGTTCACATCGATATGGACGCATTTTATGCGTCAGTTGAGCAGCGGGACGATCCGCAACTGAGGGGCAAACCTGTAGTGGTAGCTTGGCGCGGCAGCCGCTCGGTCGTTTGTGCCGCTTCGTATGAGGCCAGACGTTTCGGCGTTCGCTCTGCCATGCCAGCAATTCGCGCCGAACGGCTGTGCCCCCACGCTGTTTTCCTACCTCCTGATTTTCCACGTTACCGGGCCGTCTCACGTCTCGCACGCGAAATTTTCAAACGCCACACCGATCTGGTGGAGCCGCTATCCCTTGATGAGGCTTACCTCGATGTGACGGAGAACAAGACTGGTTTGCCGACCGCCACACGCGTGGCGCGCGCCATTCGCGAACAGATTCGCGAGGAATTGAATTTGACGGCCTCAGCCGGCGTCGCGCCGAACAAATTTCTCGCGAAGATCGCTTCTGACTGGCGAAAACCGGATGGGCTCTTCGTCATCCAGCCGGAAGCGGTGGATTCATTTTTATTGCCTCTGCCTGTGGGGCGTTTGCATGGGGTGGGCAAGGTGACAGAAGAAAAGCTGAAGAGCCTTGACGTAGAAACGGTGGCGGATTTGCGAAAGCTGGATCTATCCATACTCGAAGGCCGCTTCGGTCGCCAGGGTGTGCGCCTCTACGAGTTGGCCCGAGGGGTCGACCAAAGCGAAGTTATCCCAGACAGACCGACGCAGTCGGTTTCGGCCGAGGACACCTTTGAGCACGACGTACAGTTGAGCGAGACCGAACCGATGATCCGTCGTCTCGCGGAAAAAGCCTGGACCGCTTCGCGCAAGGAAGTGCGTGTCGCACGCACGGTGATCCTCAAACTGAAAACCAGCGAGTTCAAGATTCTCACGCGTAGCCACACGCCCCACGCACCGCCCTCTTCTTGTGAGGAATTGACGGACATCGCCCTGTCGCTACGGGAGCGTATTGAGCTGAGTCCAAAGCAACGCTTTCGCCTGGTGGGCGTTGGGCTTAGCAACTTTCGCGATCCCGATGAGGCAGCTGCTGAGCCGGCTCTCTTCGCCTAGCCGGATTGGCAGCTTGTTGCGTACTCCTTTCATCGGGTGGTTCGCGAGCACGGCCGCGCCTACCCCTAACGCAAAGCGCTGACGCCCTTCGGCGGGACAGTCTCGAGGCTTGGCTTCTCGCGCGTTTTGTTTTCCAGCCCAACGCAAAAAAGGGGACCTGTACCGTCGGACGGTGTTGTCTTCGCGCCAGGGCCAGTTCGGCTTTCGCGGCGGTCTGCGATACTTGGAGAATGATCCGTCGATGCATCTTGGTAGCGTTGCGCCTCGCAATGGCCTCGGCGGCGCTCGGCCAGAAGGTCCGGCCGGTCTCTGCGGAAACGCCCGGACCGCGTCCCATCGCCAGAACAGAGGGTCGCAAGATTCTCGCTACCATTCCCATGATAGACGCCGAGTCCGCATCCGAAACGGACTGTTCCCACCTAGTTCACGACGTTTACGAGCAAGCCGGGTTTCCATACGACTACGTCAGTTCTCGCGAACTCTACATCGGCAGCACAAATTTCAGGGGTGTGCGCGCGCCCCAAGCGGGCGACCTAGTTGTTTGGCGCGGCCATGTGGGCATCGTAATCGATCCCCAAGAACACTCCTTCTTCAGCTCCGTGCGTTCCGGTCCGGACACGCAGTTTTACGACTCGCCCTACTGGCGGTCGCGTGGTATCGCTCGTTTCTTCCGCTATATAACCGAGAAGCCGCTTCGTTCCGGCCGAACGCTCGAAGCTACGCGTCACGCGGTCCAGCAACCTCTGCAGGCCGCCAACCGCAGTTCGGAGAATCGACCACCTTCCAGACTGCCTAAGCCGGCACCTCGGCCCGCGTCGAACTCTGCCCCTGCAGCTGAAACTTCCAGTTCAGCAACCGCCGAGACTCCTCGAGAGATCGTTCTGCAAGTGGCCCGAAAAAATCCTTCGCCAGACGAAGTCCTAGCCGCATTTGTTGAAATGAATCAGGATTCCGGGGAATCCCTGCGCACGCGCAGTCTGAACAGTCCCGGCAAACCCATAATCGTTTACCGTGAGGTGCGCGTCTCGGCAATGCACATCAAGGGCAAGCGCGGAACTGCGCTCGTTCGGATCGAATCGTTAGGCGCTCCTCCGAATACGCAAACCGGCTCACCGCCCCGCTGGAAAGAACAGTCTCTGGAATTCGAGAAGACGAAAAGAGGCTGGGTGATGAGTCCCATCCAGGAAGCTGCCTACGTCAAGCGTGAAGTTGCTTTGCAAGTTTTGTCGGCTCGGCTCGCGGAGCTCGCGCAAAACACGGAGGCAACTCCGGAACAGGAACGCGAGCAGAAACAGATCATCCGCTTCCTGAATTTGCTGGTTACCGACGATGCCAACCCGGCGTCAGCGCAGAGTAATTGAGACGCGAAAGGCGAAGAACCAACCCGGCGCACATACCCGGATGGTCATACCACCAGGTAGTTCATGAGGCGGCTATCTATCCGTTAGGACGTCAGCCTTTTCCATAGCTGTTCGGATGGGACGGCCCTTAAGTCGCGCCGACTCTTGGCCCGCATTTTCGAAAGAATATTCGATAGATGGAACTTTACGGTGCTCACGCGGATTTGCAAAAGCTCGGCAATCTCTCTGTTTGAGAGACGAATGCGCACGAGTTCGAGAATCTCATTTTCCCGGGGGGTGGTTGTCTGACAATCCCGAGTGTCTTTCCGAAGCACAGAGGCTGCCTCACGCAGGAATTCCAGAAATGCGTCGTGTGGAACCCAGAACTCATTGGCGACAACAAGAAAAATCGCCCGAACTAACGCGCGGGACACATCAGCGTGCGGTACGTACCCATGGGCGCCCATCGCCAGAAGTTGCACGATTCCTTCATTGGATTTCTCGTAGTCCAATATCACGAATCTCGGGTCTGAGCTGCGAGGTCGCAGGTGCCGAATACACTCGCCGAGTGGTACGTCGAGACCGCATTGGTCGACGACGAAAACGGTGTTCCCCCGCTGGAGTGGCGAACTGAGCATGAATTGCTTGAGGGTTAGCGCGCGGATTAGGCGCTCTCTCCTTAGAACCTGGCAAAGATATGCCTCCGCGAGACAGTTCTGGGCTATCACGCAAACCTGGACGGCAGCCCGTGGGAAAATCTGACCCATTTCGGCCTCCGGCGACAACACTAACGTCAATAAGCTCAACGCTCAGAATAACCGAGTGAAGAACCGACCCGTACACCTTCTCGAAGAACGAAAGTTACGAGAGTATGCTACTCGGGACGGCGGACTGTCAACCTGCTTCGTATATTGCCCCGCCTTTCGGTCGAGTCTGGCCCCGCCTTTCGGTGGGGTTCTACACTCCTCTTAACAGGGGTTGTGTCCCCTTTGTCCCTGTCCGTAGTGTAGGAATCCGTCTTTTCCATGCGTGGCAGGTACACTTGGGGCGCCCATCAGGGCCATTTTGGACATGCTGGGCGATGTGAGCATCGCTGCAGCAGGTGGACAGTTTGTTCGAAGAGTTCAATGGGGATATCCAAGCGTATTGATAGTGTCCGAGGAACCGTCGGGAGGGAGCGAAAACGTGACCCCTGCACGCACTGAACGATCTGACGCGAGCAGTTCCCCACGGCACTCGAATCAAGTAGTGGAAATGAAACTGCAATTGGCCCAAGCGACGGATATGCTCGCAGAGCTATATGAACTCTTAGAGAAGTACGCTCCAACCTGGTACACCCAGCACCACCACGAAAAAGCCGAGTCCACCTTGCGGCTGGTGAAAAAGGTTTGAAGAGCCAACAGGCAACAGCACTCCACACGCGGGAGGTTCCGAAACGAGAAGAAACAGAGTGATTAACTTCCCAACCGGCGTTTCCCTCTGGAGAGAGCTTAGGAACGCAAAGCATGTAACATTACCGGGGGCTTTGGAAAGTACGTTTGAAAGACCAGACCGAGCTTTCGGTGGCTGCAGCGCAATTCTGGAGTCGTCAACCACTGGATAGGCGATCTAGAACACTTCGGGCCGAACAGACCGGACCTGACTCGGGTACCGCGAGCCAAAGCAAGTGTTGACGGCAAGCCCAACAAGTCCGACCATCTCTGTCGGCGCGCTCACACGCATATTTCATCTCTCTTGCCAGAGGAGCCTCTCAACATGGGCCGCACCCCGCCTTCCGCGCGCAAATTCAGTTCGGTCCTACGGACTCTCTTCGCCAAAACACTCGGTGCAATCCTCATCACACTTTTCAGCGCCGGTTCGGCAATCTCTGCCCATGCCGCCGATGATGAAAAGCCGTTACGCGTTTATTTCATCGACGTCGAGGGCGGCCAGGCCACGCTCTTCGTTACTCCCGACGGCCCATCCCTCCTTATTGATACCGGCTGGCCGGACAATGACGGGCGCGATGCCGACCGCATCGTTGCCGTCGGCAAAAAAGCCGGCCTCGCCAGAATAAATTACGTCCTGATCACTCACTATCACTCCGACCACGTCGGCGGCCTTCCCCAGCTGGTGGCGCGCATTCCTGTCGACACCTTCATCGATCACGGGGACAATCGCGAAACTGGCGTCGCATCCACACTTCAGAATTGGACGGCCTATCAGGAATTGCTCGCCACCCAAAAATTCAGGCACATCACGGCAAAACCGGGAGACATCCTACCCGTTCTGCATGCAACGGTCGTCAGTTCGGATGGTGCTTTGATCCAAAGTCCCCTGCCCGGCGCAGGCGACCCCAATCCCGCTTGCAAAGAATCCCAAACGCAACCCCTCGACCAGACTGAAAATGCGCGGTCACTAGGCATTTTCATCACCTTCGGCAATCTGAATATCTTGGATCTGGGCGATCTCACCTGGGACAAGGAAATGCAATTGATGTGTCCAGCGAACAAATTGGGCAAGGTCGATATCTACATCGTCTCTCACCACGGCTCGCCACAGAGCGGGAGCCCCGCGCTCGTTCATGGGGTCGAGCCGCGTGTCGCCATTATGGACAATGGCGCCAAGAAAGGCGGCTCATCCTCAGCCTGGGAAATCATCAAGCACTCTCCCCATCTCGAAGATATTTGGCAGCTGCATTTTTCCATCGAGGGCGGTAAAGATCACAACGCGGCTGACGAATACATCGCCAATCCCGATGGTCCCGACGCCGCCAACTATCTCCAACTCAAAGGCAATTCCGACGGCTCCTTTACCATCTTCAATTCCCGCACCCAGAAAACAAAACACTACTCCACTCGCTGAATCGCCGCCGGCTTCGTGGAAGACGAGCTTTCAAGGTACGGAGAACGTTACGGAATTTTCTGCTTCGCCCCTCCCGCTGGTCCCTGCAGCGCTTAGATACACTCCTAGAACTCTTCAACTGTAACCGTGTGACCGATTTCTTGAGCGGATCCAGTGACCGTCCGTTCGGGAGAGCCGATTTCTTCGCCTTAACCTCGCGGACGCCCGTGCGGAGTCTTGGATCGCTGCGCCTTGCCGCGCTCAGTCAGCCGATAGCTCTTGGGGCGTGTCATGTTCTTGATGAAGCTGGCGCGCCGGAAGCGCTTTGCGGACCAATCCTCATCAATCGCCACCATCCGGACTGGCTCAAAACCTTCCTGGCCAAGCACATTCCAGCCGTTGTCTCTGTCGATCTGCGACTTGTATCTCTTCGAGGTCCCTTTGGGATAGGCGAACCAGACGATGGCGTCGCCTTCCGCCTTAAGGGCGATTTGGGGTGCCAGGGCATCGATCTGTTCTGGGGTCGACACGAACGCCAGGGAAAACGTTACCTGTTTCGCTTTCTTCAGATCGCGAATGACTTCGACACCTACCAGTGCAGCGAGTTCGCTTTCGAAACTGCTCGGTGAGTCGAGGACCACAATCTGTTTGTGGTCTTTAAGATTCAGCTTTGCGAATACCGTTGCCATATTTGACATCCTCCACTCCGAACGCCATGAAAATGTTGAAAATGGATTCCTGCCTTTTCGGTGACATCCCTGAATCGCACTCCTCGATAGTCTCTCGGCGCCTTACGCGCCGCTGCTCTCTGCGTGCCGAACGGATTGGTGCGGCCAAGAAACAGAAGCAATGCCAGAGCGCCGCAACTAAATATTCCAACGCTACCTCTGAACGATGAATTCGGGTATTTTCCGTTTCTTGGTTGACTGGAACGCGGTGAAACGAAAAACGTAGCGACGCTTCTGCCTTTCGGAGATGACCCTGTCCCGGCGAGGAATGCGCTGGGCCGCTCGCGGTCTGCTTTGCTCGATTTTGATTCTGTGCCCGTTCCTAAACGTGGACTCGAAGGTTGTAAGCGTCTGGCCCTCCTTTATTCCTTTGCTGCCACCACGGCCACGGCGGCCGCCACGCCGACAAGCACAAGAACGATTCCCAGAACGACGCGCCAATCCACGCCCAATTCCAGGGTGCGGACGGCGACGTGTTTATCGGCCATCACCACGACGTTCGCGTCGGTTTCCGCCGACGTGTACGGATCGGTGTCGGTGGTGATCACGGCAGCCGCCGCGACCTTATCGGGCGAGAAGCCGATGGAATTGAAATTGACGTTGAATTGCACAACCTGCGGCGTGCGCAAGTCGAGCGAGCCGGGAAGCGTGCGATACGGATTGGTCGGGTCGGCAAAATGCCACCCGGCGCTCAGCCACGCGGTGGTGTCGCCATTTTGAAGCCGCTTGGCGAAATCGGCGGGAAGGGCCGGCAACGGGACCGAACCGTCGGCCAGCAGCAGCAGCACACGGACCTGAGAGCCATCGACGCGCGTCTTTCCGCGGTTGTGCACTTCGACGAAAATCTGATTGGTCCCGAACGTGTCGTAGGTGTTGAGATCGGTTTCGAAGTCGCGCAGCGAGGCAAAGCCCACGAAATCGGGAGTCGTATCCAGCGTGCTGCGCGAGCTGCGGAGAACCTTGATGTCGGGACTGGCGAGCTGGGTGAGGTTGCTGCCCTGAGTGGTCGGATCGGCGACGCCGTTCAGCCAGGCCGGCCGCGGGACACGGCCCGAATCGGCAGGGTTGGCGCGTAAATAGAGATCCGGATCGGGCACATTGGCGACGTCGAGGGGAATTTCCCAGATTCCGAGCCCGTGCGTCGCGGCGCGCAAAACTCGCGTTCGCGGATGAACGGAGACGTTGGTCACGGCACATTCGGGCAGATTGTTGCTGAACACGATCCACGGCGCCCAGGCGGCGGCTCCGGTTTTGACTCCCTTGAATACGCCGACATCGGTTGCGAGGTAGAGCTGCTCGGTATGCGCCGGATCGACGGCGAGCGAGTGGCACGGGACGTCCAGCGTGGCCTGGGGAAGGCCGGCGCTCACCCACGTGTTGGGACCTGGATCGAAATACCAGACGTGATCGACATTGCCGCCTCCGAGAGTGACGTAGATGGTGCCCGCGGCAGGGTTCTCTACGACGATCGAGGTGATGAAGCGGCCGGCGGGAAGGCCGGTGACGGGCAAAGCTACGGGCGGGTTGGGCGTCCAACTGCCGCCCGCCTGATCGAGTCGATACACGGAAGAGCGAGTTGCGACGTAGACGCGAGTGGGGGAGGCCCATGCGATTGCGGTCACTTTTCCGTCCAGCGCGTCGCTGGTGAGATTTGTTCCGCCGCCGGCATAGGGATTGGTGTTCGTGGGGATAGTGACCCAACTATCGCCCCAATCTTGGGTGATCCACAGGCGGTTGGTGCCGAAAGCCGCGAGCGCATGGGTCGCATCCACGGCGACCGCCGCGATGGGAGCGTAGAATTCGGTTGAGCCTGAAGATTCGGTCTGCGCGGCGGTTTTTTGCGCGTCGCTGGCACCCGATCCGATGGGCGGGAATTTTTTCGAATCCTGAAGATCGTTCCAATCGCCGCTGTTGCCGCCATCGGTGGCGGTAAACAAATCCGCCTTATTGTACTGCCGCATCAGCCGATAGCCGTTGGTCGGATCGTAAGTGCATCCGCCGCCATCGCCTTCAGGATCTTCAAAGCAGACTTCGTCGCCGCGGAAGCGGACCGAGCCCTGGTCCTGCGCGCCGGCGAACAGCACCGCATCGGTGTCCGGATGCGTGGCCATATAAGTGATCTGGGTAATCGCCAGCCCGGTATTTCGCGGCTGAAAACTTCCCTTAGCGCCGCTCTGTGTGGATCGAAACGCGCCGCCGTCGCATCCGACCCAGACGTTGGTGGCGTCGTGAGTTCCGTCGGCGTTGGTGGCGAAAGCGATCGCGTGACCGTCGGCATGAACGCCCTGGCCGATCCACGTGGCGTCGTTCTGGACGTGGCTGGAATCCTTATTGGTGCCGGACACGGTCATGTCATTCGCCGCGTTAAATGGGAACTTGGGCGGCGATCCGGTGATGGTCCCTTTAAAGAAAGAGAGATTCCAGTCATCGGATTCGACGGTATCGCCGGCCATATAGACCGTGTTCGGGTTGGACGGATCCACGGCGAGCGCGATGTCGTAGTAGCCCTGGCCGCCGAAGAACAGAGCGTTGGGGACGCCCGTGACCGGCAGGAAATTTCCGGTCGGAGGGGCGTCGAGGCGGAACAGCTTGGTGCCCTGATTGAGCGCGTAAACGATGGGCGCGGTGGCGCCTGACGCGGGCACGTCGCTCGAGGCGAGCACAGCGCGACCGCTGGGCGTGAAGCCGGCGACGGCGGAGAAGGCTGCGCCTAAATTCGTGGTGCGGAAAACGCTTCCGTTCCAGACGACCGCGAAATAAACCTTATTCGCGCCGCGGCCCGCGATCAGAACATCGCACACGCTGGTGGCGCCGGGAATGCCGGACGTGATTGCGGTCCAGGTGTCGAAGGGAGCCGCAGCGGGGCGCTGGAACAATCCCGCGCCGGTGGCGGCCAGAACGATTTCAGGATGGTCGGGATCGATGGCGATGCGAAAAATCCCGTGGCCCGCGAGATTCGTGGCCTCGAGCGTCCACACCGGCGCCGTTCCACCGCTGGGTGAGGACTTGATCCCGACACCGAAGTAGCTGTCGCCCTGGTTGGGAGCGGAGGGTGTGGGCAGATCGCTTTGCTGCTGGGGCTCGCCGGTTCCAACGAAGATCCGATCGCCCGCCGCGCTGCCGCCGAATTGCACCGCGATTGCGCCGGTGGCCAGCGAATCGGCTTCCATGTGGGCGAGCTTGGCGGGCTGGCCGGTCAACGCGTACTCGTCGATAGGAGTCCAGGTGGAGCCGGAATCCTCCGAATACCAGGTGCCGCCGTTGGCTGCGCCGACGTAAACGCGATTTCCACCGGGACCGACCGCGAGCGAGGTGATGCGTCCGCTGACGACGGGGTGGCCGGCAGCTTGGCCGTGCGCGACGGCAGAAGGACCGAGCGGCGTCCAGTAGGGATCGACAGCAGGACCGGCGATGCGCGGGCTAAATTCGCGGACGCGAGCCTCGGCCTGCTGGCTCTCCATCGCGCGCTTCTGTCGCGAACCGCGAGCGATCGCATCGAGCGCGACAGATCCATCTGGGAGGCGGCGCCGATCCCAGAACCAGTCGTGCCGATTGGTGTGGCGGTCGCCGGTATCGCCGCTTTCGCGTTTCCCTCTGCGAGCGGAGTCGTCTGGCATGATTCACTCCATTAACTGGAACTGGCCGGGGGCGGGCCGAGCTTGAGCCAGCCCTCGGTTCCCACCGCGGGATCGGGCGGGATGATCGCATCGCCGGTCGAGTTGATGACCGGATCTTCGGTCCATTTCGCAACGTCGGCACGGTGATCCCAGCTCCACGTGCCTTTGATTTCGCTCGCGACCGGCATGCGGACGCGCTTGGGATCCACGAGCAGCGGCCCAAACCGGAAGGTGGGCGAGATTTGCGCCAACGCGGCGGCGATCCATTCACGCCTCATACCGATTTCCTTTCGAGGAAGCAATGCGGAGGTGGCGTGCACCACGCACTGCGGTTCGACCATCAGCGTGAGCAAGTAATCCTGGTTGGGAGCGATCCACAACACGCCCGAGGTGTCGACATAAGGATGATTCACCGGTGAATTCCCCTGGACGACATTCGCGCCGAGATCGTCCGAGAATTGCTGATAGAAATCCGGCACCAGATTGATCTGCTGCAAGAATCCGCGGTTGGGACCGACCTCTCGCGCGAATCCGGCCGCGGCGGCCTCGACGCAATAGAGCCGGGTGTAGTCGTCATTGACAAAATAGCCGAGCAAGCCATCCTGCCAGTGCGTCAACGCGCCCAGGCGCACCGGAAATCGCGCGGTGTTAATGGCATCGGGCGTGACGGGCTCCTTGACTTCCAGATGCAGGCGGGCTCGCATCACGGCGACGGGATGACCGACCAGGAAGGAGAGATGTTCGTCGCCGGTGTGGCCAAACGGATCGACCGACCAGAGGGTCGAATCGAGGATGCGCAGCAGTGCGCTCAAGGCGTCTTCGCGAGCGCCGGGAACCAGGGCATCGGAGAGCCCCCACTGGATCACTCCCTGAGCGATGCCTGAAAGCTCGGGATTCGGAATCGCGCGCGCCGGGTCCGTACCCACGGTCGCGGGAGTTCCCGGCGCGTCCTCCCATACGATTCCGGCCTGTGGATCGGGGCGCACCTCACCCAGGCTGGCGCCCTGGTCGTCGAAGAATTCGAGCGCGCCGTCGAGATGATTGGGCAGCACGTAGCCGCAGACCGGGCTGGTGGTGGCGGTGGCGTCCTGCGTGTCGTCGGTGGACTCGAGATAGCGGAACCAAAGACGCGCGGGCGAGGTGAATCGCGGCGGAAGAGCGGCGATGCCCGGAGTGTTGGGAACCGTTGCCGGACCAGTGGTGACGATCTGGGTGAGATCGACGTCTTTCTGATCGCTCGATCCGGCCAGATCGATGAATTGGCCGAAACCGTCGACCAGGCGCAAGCGGCGAATTTTCAGGAATCCCGCGCGAAGCGGAACGAACGGAGAGGGCAGGAGAGACCCGGGCGGTTGAGGAACGGTGACTCCATCGCCAGTCAGGCCGCCTCGCAAACGCGTATGAAAATTGTCCATCGCGCCGGCCAGGACGTCCATGTCGTCGAGCGCGGAAATGATGTCGTCGAGCGGCGAGCGATCGATTGCGCCGTTGGTGGGATTCGCCTGCAGCTTGACGGTCATGGCGTCCAGATGGTTCAGCATCGAGAACGCTAGTGGGGAGTAGGCCCGCTCCGGCCCGCGCACGGCCAATGGTCCGGTGCCGGCGCTGCTGGCGGCCTGCTGCAATGCGGTGCGAACCGCCTGTGCCGCCGTGCTCGCGGCGCCGGCGGTCAGATGAGCGCGGCCGAAGAGAACGGTCCCGTTCTGGCCGGGAACGGTTTGGCTGAGGTAATCGATCTCATCCAGCGACCAGTCGCCCAGGCCGCCGGCCGAGGGCAGGTACTCGATCTCCCAATCCAGGTGAATGGGATTCCAGGGCCGCGCCGGGAGATTGATGGCCATCGGAGACGGAAGCGTGCCGGTGAAACCGCTGTGTGCGATCAGGGGCGCAGGATCGAAACGCGGATCGCGCGTCGCCCACCAGGCGGTCTGCTCCACCATGAATCGGTTGGCGACCGCGGTGGCCGCAGCTCCGGTTGCGCCGGTCGCCTGCGCGGCGTGCAGCGCCGTTCCAGGATCGGCGAGCACCACCTCGCGCAGGAGGTCCTCGCATTCGTAGGGCACGCTGCCGTTTTCGACGCCGCGTTCCAAAACATCGTCGCCGTTGATGGAGGGACGAATCGGCTGACCTGAAAACGCCGAGCAGGCGAGCTCGGTGAGGCAGAATCCGGTGAGACGGCAGATGAGTTTTCCGTCGGATGAATAGCGGCCGTCGGCGCCATGCTTGAAGGATCGCGCGGCGCCTTGCACCAGAACGACTGGATCGGCGGGCTGGAAAAATCGTGGAAGCGCGCGCTGCACCTGAATCGTCTTGCCGGGCTGAACTGTGGGCGGTTGAGGCTGGGGAAAGACGTCGCCGATCACGTCTCGGATGTTCCCCTTGATGATGGTCCCCTCGCGGACATGCGCCGGCGCCGAATGATGGATTGGCTCGGCGAGGCCGACACCATTCGAGAGCACGTCGATCCCGGTGAATCCCTTGACGGGAATCACGGAGTGCTGCTGGTTGGCAAACACGCCGGGATCGGGGGTAACGGGAGTCGGTTTTGCGGGCGGCAGATCGGGCATGGGCGGCTGCTGGATGGTTTCGGTGGTGAATCCGCCATCGCGCGTCGCAAACGACGCCGAGTGCAGCAGCGAATCGACCTGGGCTTGTCCATCGGCCTTGTCCACTTCGCTCAACGCGCCCAGAAGATAGGCTTCGAGCATCTGGGCTTCCTGCGGCGAATTATTGACTCGTGCCACCAGCGCGCTGAGGGCTTCCGTGATGGTGTTGCCCACGGCGACATTGATCGAAGAAGCCGAAGGAGGCCCGCCGAACTCGCCGGCTGCGGCGCCCGGATTGTCCGAAGGCTGGCCGAGAATGCCGTTGGGAACGCCCGGCCACCCGATTCCCGGCCATCCGATGCCGACCACGGACCCGTGATAGAAGCTGCCTTGCGGCCACCAGGCTCCATTGCTCGTATAGGAACCTCCGACGGGATGGCCGGAGGCATCGAGCGACGCGGGCGTCGCGCCGACCATGGTTTGCGTGAGCCCCGGATTGAAGGCTCTTCGTACAGGCGCCGCAGCTGTGGAAGCAGCTTCGGCGACCACCGTATTCACCGCGATGCCCGAGTACTCGAGCGTCGCCAGACCGGCCAGGTTCGCGGCCTTGATCCGCTGGGCTGCACTCGCAACTGCTTCACTAAATTCGCCATCGTCGATGTGCCACATCAACCGGTTCATCGCGGCGTCGAAATCGGAGAGCGAATGGATGTTGGGATCGCCCAGCGGATCGTCGGAAGGATTGGAATACCAGCCGCAGACGATATAGGCGAGCGGGCCGCTTTGGATCCCGGACAGATCGTCGTAATACGCGAGCCGGTTGACCACGTTATCGTAATACGCCGCCCACGCGGGATCGCCATGGCCGAGCGCTGTGAGCGAGTTTTTCACCGGATCGGGAGAAGGACCGGTTTCGAGCCACTGGTCGAGCAGCGTCACCGTGGGGCTCGCGTCTCCGGAGCGGATCACCCAACCGGCGACGGCGCGGCGTGAGGCGATCTGGAGCGACGGCGAGAGGCGCAGCACCAGCCAGCGGTCCGGGATCACGGGGAAACGGCCGATCGCGCCGTCGCTGGTCCCGCTGGTGAGTGCGTCGGGGAGGGCCCAATGCAGATACGCTCCGGGCGGGCGGGACTTGGCGAGCTCGGTGAAGGGAGGTGGCAGCAGATCGCGGCGCTGCTGGATTCCGGCGTTCGGATCGGGCGTCGCCATCAGACAGTTCGCCCAGGTCTCGCCGTCCTGGCGAACCATCATGACGTCGAGCTGGATCGGCACCAGCACACGAGGCGTGCGCGGCAGGAACTGGTTCCAGGTGGCCATGGTCCGCGGAGTGATGTTGTGCGCCGCCGCCAGCGCGAATGTGGAGTTGGTCATGGCTTGACCTTTTGAATCGCGGTCTGAAGCGCGGCTTTGGTTTCCGGCTGCGCAACCCGTACCGCCACCGCGAGCGAGGACAGGAATCCGGAGGATTGCCGGCCGCCTCCCCCGCGGTTGTCCTTGGTGCCTTCGAAGCGCTGGCGCCACGGCGGATTGAGAACTTCGACTGCGAGCGACGCTCCGCCGGTCTGCTGAGGCATGCTTGGGTCGCTTTGTTGCGCGGTGTACAGAGCGCGTCGCAGGGAGGTGATGGAAATCACGCGGGTGTTGGCGGCCCGCACCGGCACGAAAAGCGGCTTGGTGACCTGGTGGGGCGCGGTGCCGAGAAGGATCTGCGTTCCGTCGGCATGGCGCTGGTCGATTTGGAAACCGCCGAATACGGGCTGGATGCCGAACTGAACTCCGTGATGCGGCTCTTCCAGGGTGACCAGCGTGGGGATGCCCTGAAACAAAGCGATCATCACGGAGGGCGAAAGAAGCTCCAGCCGCAACTTGCGAAGTTGCGCATTCTGTGCGTCGGGACTGGAGGGATCCAGTGGCTCTGGGAGATCGGAGCTGTAGGCTCGCACGTCCATCTGCGGCCATCCGCTCACGGCGGCCGATCGCAAAATAAATCCCGTGATCGTATCGCCGGGGGCGTTGGTGGCGGCGTTGGAATCATTCGCGGCTTTCAGGTTCGTGAACGAATCGAGATGCATCTGGATGGCGCGCACGATGCGCTCGGTGATATCGAGCTGTTGGCGTATGGCCGGTTCGTGAGCCTGGTGATGGGCCTGCTCGCGCGTTCCGATCTTGCCCACCGCGATAGCACCGTCGACCACGCGATCGGCCCAGGAACGGTCCAGAAAAAAGAAGCGGATGGATTCGTCGGGTAGCATGCGCGGATCGGGCACCAGGTATTCGAACGGCACTCCGACCAGCACGCGCAGGTGGGCGAGGAAGGATTCCATGTATGCCGGCATCTGCGCTTCGGGCTCGCCCGGAGCCACCTGTTGCGGCTGGATCATGCGCAGCCGGAGCGATTCCTTGGATTGAATCCAGGCCTGTCTCATGGCGTTCCTCCCAACTTTTGCGCGGTGTTGGCGATGACGCGGTCGCGCGCGGCGCTCAGGTGATTGAGCGAAGCTGCGTCGGCAGCGACCGCATCGATATTGGACGCGGGCCGCGGCGTGGCGGCGGGGGCAGCGACATTCGCGCCGAGCGTCCCCGCGTCGCCGCCGAGAAGATCGATGGCTTCCTGCGGGGAACTCAATTGCCAGGCGTCCTGCACCGCGGCCGGCTGCAATCCAATCACCTTCCCGATGAAGTTCACTCCGAAGCGGTCGGCGGCTGGGCCGCGTCCGCTCAACATGCTGGAGGTGGCGCTGGTAGCGACCACCGGAATCGAGGGCGTATGAACGTCGAGCGGTTGCACCAGCGGAAGCGTCGCCGAAACCGCGCTGAATGCATCGGCGCGGGCGGATTGCCGGTAGCCCTCGCGGCGCCAGCGCATGAGTTCCATCGCGAGCCGCGCATCGGCGGCGGCGAGCAGCCGGCCGACTTCGAAAGCGCAGGAATAGGTCACGTCCTCGGCTCCGGTTTCCGGAGTCACGCGGCGGCATTGATCGGCATTGTGATAAGGCCCCAGCGGATCTCGCGTGAGCTGGAACGGGACCAGCGGACTACGATACATCGCCGCTTCCTCGACTCCCGCGCGATCGCCGAGCGAGATCTGAATATGGCCCGTGTCCGCGATCGGCGGATGGCCCGGATTGGCCACCGTGCCGAAGAAAGAGACGTCGAGCCCTTGCATCAGATCGCGAAACGAGCCGGGTCCGATGCACTCGAATTTCCAGCTGTACAAGAGGACCAGCGAGACGGTGAGTTGAAATGGAAACGGATTCGCGTGAATCCCCCGCCCGAAACCAGGAGAAATGTTGCCTGGTCCCAGCCTGGCGACGGCCGCGGGCGCTGCCGCATGCGGCGCCGCTTCGATGAAGCGAATGGGCACGTAATCCGGCGGCGGATCTTTGGAAATAAGGTCGGAGCGTTCTTCGAGCGAAACCAGGCAGGCGCAGCACTTTGCGTTCGCTTCCGGAGCGCGATTGGACATGACCACGGAAAACCATCCGTCGCCCGATCCGGCGCTCAATTCCTTGTCGGCCTTGTTCACCTGGCGGACGTGCGACAGAACGGTCAGCTCATCGAGCGACGGCATGATCGCGCTCAGGATGGGCCACGTGGTCTGGACCGCGTCGCAATTGATGTTTGCCGGGCTGCCCAGACGTTTGTAGACATCCGGGGGAACCACGTCTTCAAGCTTCTGATTCTGGAGAATGGTGTATTCGTTTTCCTCAAACAGGAGCAATCCGACCCACGGCGCGGGCCCGACCGGACGGGGCGGATCGCCGGCCTTAAGCGTCGGGACGCCGAGCAGGCCGCCCGGATCGAGCGCGCGCTCCCAGGGCAGCGTCCGGCGCGACAGAGCAATGTGCGGAATATTGTCCTGAAAACTGCCGTGGCCGTTGCGAGGCGGAAAAACTCCGGCGACCAGCGATGGCGTGAGAGTGAAGCGTGGACCTTCGATATTGAAGTAGTTGGTCGCTTCGGGAAGATTCTGATCCGCACCGTCGATGGTCGTATCGGTCGACACGTTGAACCGGTAGGAGCCATCGAGCAGCGGCGGAGTGATGTTGTCGTACAGATACATTTGCCCTTGGGGCGGTCCATCGCTCATGCAGCACCTCCTGGAGTCGAGACGAAACGAATGGTTACCTGGCCGTCGGGTGTGAGCGGACCTTCGGGGACCAGGTGTTCCGGAACGCCGCCGTTCATGCGGACGGCCCAGTCCTGCGCCTGGCCGGGGAGCCCGACCACCCCCGAGAGCCGCCATCCGGTGATGCTGGCGACCGCAATCGTTATGCTTGTGGCTTCCTTAGTTACTTCTTCGACTGGATACAGCAGCGCGAGCCGAGTTCCTCCCGTGACGCGCAGCGGGGGCGTGGAAAGAGTCGCGCCGTCGGCTGCAATTCCGAAATCCCCGGCCGCGGCAGCGGTCGCGTCCTGCTGATCGAGAAGCAGCATCACCACGCCGGTTTCGACGGGAAGAGCTGTCTCGGCCGCGGTTTCATCGCGCAAGACTTCAGAAGCGCGGATGGCGGTTTGATTCGTCTTCAATCCGGACCGAAGGACGGTGAATGGCCGCGGCAGGCGAACGGTCGCCCCGCGCGCGAGGAAAATCGATGCGCCGGCTTGCATAAGCATGCTGGCGCTCTGCCAGCCGGTGACGGCGAAATCGCTGCGTGGAGCAGCGCTCGCGCTGATTGCGCCGAACCCTTGCGGAAACGCCGCGGCCGCGGGAGGGTTTCCGAGACATTGCGCGACCAGTCGTTCGGTTTTCTGTGGAATGGGGAGATTCACGCTCTTCGCTCCGGGGACCAATTCGCGATCGTCGAGAACTCCGCCGCTGCGCGAAAGGAAGGTCAGGCGAACCGCGGCCGGTCCGCTGAGAGCCAGCGTGGCGGCGCCGGGAGGAAGGTCCCAGACATGATTTGCTCCGGCCGCAAGGGTCACGCCGGCGGCCATGAAATCCGCCGCGGCTTGTTTGATTGCCGCGGAATGAACCGCGCCCGCCGCCCACCCCACCTCGGCATTGCGCAAGGTCTTGGCCGCGCGCGCGATTCCTGTGGGGCGCACTGCATTGGGAGCCGCGACGCGCTGCAATCTCGCGCCGACGACCGTATCGAGGCGCGGAGGAGCCATGCGCGGAACGCCGGCGGCCGCGGCGACCTTGGAAATCGTAGTTCGATACGCCGAAGGCGCGTCGGCGATGGGCTGCGGTCGAGCTTGCAGCAGGGCGCGCAGCCGCGGCTGGGTAAGTGCGATCGAAGCGGCCGGCGCGATGGCTCGAATGGCCGGCGGATGCGCCAGCCCGACCGGCCGCATGGTGAGCCCGCTGGTGATCGGGGTAATAAGAGGCGGCGCGGATCGGGTTTCGAGCGCGGTGAGTTGCACCGGAGTCAGACCCGCTGCCGGGATTCCGGCGGCTGCGCGGGCGTCGCTGAAAAATCCAGCGCCGGAAAGAAGCTGTGCCGCGACCGACGTGGTCTTGTTCGTCGCCACCGCCGCGGATAGGGCGCTAAGCTGATCCGCCACCACGCCGTAGCCCAGCAGCACGTCGATATAGCTGGTGACCAGCGTCGCAAAGGGCAGAGGACGGCTGTTGCCGGCGTCGATCAACGTCGAGATCGGGATCAGCGCGCTCTGGTTCACGGTCACGGCAAATCCGGTGATCTGCAAGCCTCCCAGCGCCGGTACGGTTCGCGCCGCCGCGGGGATGTTGTCGTGGTCGAGGTAGTGCCAGGTCGCTTCGGAGAACTGTGTGATTACGTCACTGATGGTGAAATGATCCGGCTTGGCCACTGCCGCGGTCCAGCTTCCGTCTTTCTGCTGCTGTTCGAGGCTGACATGGTGCACGGTCGCCACGTGCGGATGGGCGAGACCCATGGGCGCGAAGTCGAGGTCGGAAACATTGCCCAGGGGGCCGGACGGGCCGAGCACAAAATCGACCGACGAGGTCGCGGGCATGCGCGTTTCCGTCTGGAATGAGAACTCGACTCCCATGCGCCAGGGCGCATCGGATGTGCCGGGCGCGGGCTGCCCGCCCGCAGGTTCAGGCGGTAGCAACCCGGTGAGGACGTGGGTCGCGACGGCGTATCCGTTGGCATCGTTGCCGTACAGATACTTCAGCGTGAAAGCGCCAAAGTCGGTGATGAACTGGCTGTTGGGATTCGGGCTGGGACCGAAAGCGACGGTGACGGACGCGATGGCCAGGTCCACCGTGACTTCGCCATGCAACGGCGGCCCGGAGACGTGCAGCGATGCGCCGAGCGACACGCTGATATCGATATCCACGCATCCGATGAAACAGATTTCCATGTGGAACGCGGCGCCGACTGAAATTCCGATCTGGATGTCGTAATAGAACGGATCCCAGGAGAGCAGGAAATCCGTGTAGGCCGTGAACCAGATGTGGATGCAATCCGGACCGTAGGTCGCTTCCATGCGCGCGCCGGCCATCACGCAGGTATTGGTCAGCGCGAAATAGGATTCGCCTTTGATGTTGATCGCTCCCAGAAGCGACCAGTGATAGCCCAGCCGCGGCACGTCGGGAAATTGCGGCGGCTTCTGGAAATTCGGATTGTAGCCGCCGATGGTGAGCACGAACTGCGACTGCGGGAACCACATGAAGTACGCGAAGCCACCGGTAAGCTGGCAATCCTTGCTCAGCAGCCATGAATTGTCGGTCAACTGCGCCTGGATGGATAAAATTCCTTCCGCTGTGGAGAATCTCGCTTTGAGCGCGAGCTCGATGCTGACCAGCGCGGTATCGTCGGTGGGCAGCGCCATGCGGGCCACGCCCAACACGCCCACTTCGACTCCGCGATCGAGCGCCACGTAAACGACCGCGGTCAAGTGGACGATCACGAACGAGGTTCCGTGCAAACCGACCGCGAGCCAGAAGCTGCCGCGCCTGGCCGGAATCGAGCTGCGGATCTGCATCAACTCGCCCATCGGGTCGTTGGCGAACTGGCTCGCATCGTCGAGCGCTGCCACCAGAATGAAACTCGGGATCTGGTTGAGGTTGTCGGGCACGATCAGCTCGCGGTTGTATCCTACGCCGAGGCCGAAGCCTTCGACTTCGACAATCGGCGGCAGGCCGACCACGATGAATATTCCGGCGAACACGAACAATGACGTGTATTTGCCCTGCGCGTCGTTGGGCTGCGAATACGCGCCGACGGCGACAAATCCGAACTGCGTGATCTGGATCAGCAGCATGCCGTCGTACTCGATGGGTGGTCCGGGATTCTTGAGCAATCCCCCGGCGATGGTGACGCCGGGCGAAGAGAAGGCTACCGCGAGGCCGCCCAGGTCGAGGCTCCAGTCACCCGGATTGGCGATCGATCTGAACGGGATGGTCACGCCTAATGCGTTCGCCTGCGCGGTCAGTCCGTCGACTTTGACGCTCCCGTCGATGAGCAGATCGACGCCGGGATCGGAAGTCACACCGACGCCCAACTGATCGATGTAGATCGGCCCGAATCCGGCGTGCACCGGGATCCATAGCGTCTGGTCCGATTTATCGCCGAAGCGAATGTGGAAATTTCCGTCATTCGCCGGACCGCGGACGATGGCCGTTGGCACCAGCCACGCGGCGATGTCGACGCCGGGGTTGACGGGATGATTGTCGCCCGGCGCTCCGCCGGATTGGAGCAATCCCGCGGCGACGGGATTCCCGCCCACGCCGCCGCCAGTGGCCTGGCCGAGCGGAATCCCCAAAGCATCGAGTTGCAGACCTCCGCCGAAATTGGAGAAGTTCAGGCCGCTTTGAAACTCGACGTCGAAGAAAACATAGCCATCCAGGCCGCCCAGCCGGAACTGATCCGTGTTGATCAACGGAGCGTCGTCCTGGCCGGTCATGCCGACGCCGATACCGACGCAATGCAGGCCGGGATTGAACGAGAGGCTCGCGCCGCCGGTCTGGAAAAGGTACAACCCGAGTCCCTCATCCATTCCCACGGCCCAATCGGCGGGCGCGCCGAAATGAACGTTGAGACTGAACGAGCCAGCCGAGAATTGCTGCGTGCCGCTGAGAGCGATCCCCAGTCGATTCCCGCCCCCTCCGCCGTTGCCGATCAGGGAAAGATTGAGCGTCGAGGAAACCGGGATGTGCACGCGGCCGGCCAGCGCTTGCAACAATCCGCTGACGATGGTGGTGAGATTCGGAAGAGGCGCGAGCGTATCTTTATCCGGCGTCGCGCCCTTGTTGATCAGGTGCGCATCCACCAGCACAGTCTCGATGGTCGGGCCGAGGGTCCACAGTTCGTGCGTGAGGTTGGACTTGACCGCATCGAGCGCGAGGCTTCCGGCGAGCGGCAGCAGGATGTGCGTGACCAGTTGCTCGGCCGCACCTGTGTCGAGAGAGACGCCGGGCGTCGGGGCGATATTCACCGTCAACGGTCCGTCGCCCGATACGCTGGAGAGCGGCAGCAGCGCGACGCTGAATTTTCCACCATTGACCGCCGCGTGGAGCTTCGGCTCGACGTCCAGTCCAAGCGTCGATTGGAGCGACAGGCCGACATCGGCCGAGCATTCGAGGCCGCCTGAGGCGTACCCCGCGCTGACCGAAGCAGTCAACCCTCCCGAGGTCAATTTGACATTGGCGAGACTCAGCGCGGCCGTCGGACCGGAGCCATCCCAGCCCAGCGAAATGGAGGCAGTCCCGCTGATCGCTCCCACGAATGTCTCGCTCCAGGTAACGGTTCCGGCGCTGGCCGTGACCGTTCCCGGTAGTCCGCCGCCGAGAGCCGGAATTGCGAACAGATTGGCGATGGCCGTCGCCACGCTTCCGCGCGACGGCCCGGCAAACGCCGCCAGGAAATTTCCTTGGGTGAGATTGCGGAGCGCTTGCGCGTTTGTCGCAAATCCACCCGGACCATAGATGCCCAGGGCGGTGGCGATGTCCAACGCGCCTTGCAGCACGCTTCCGGGAGTGGGCGGTCCGAGATCGGACACCACTTCATCGAGCACCTTGGGCAGTAATGCTTCGAGCGCTCCTCGCAAGAAATCGCCGAGGCCGCTGAAGGTCGGCAGGATCTGAATCGGCGCGACGCCGGCAAGTTGTGGAGCGATGCTCAGCGATACCGCGGTGGGGCTCGCGCCGAAGTGGATGCCGATACCGCCCCAGTTTCCAGGCAGAGGAACATTGACGGCGATCTGGCCGGAGGGGGTGACGTGGAAGGTCGAATCGATTGCAGCGGAGAGATCGATTCCCAGAACTCCCGCGATGGGCGCCGTGGTGAGCAGGTGCAGCGCGGTCGGATCGGCGGCGGTGCCCGCGCCTTCGGCCGTCAATTGCAGATTGCCGGGAAGATTCAATCCCGTGCCCGCCGGCGCGCGCAGCAGATTCGCGATGGTCTGCAGCAGCTGATTGATTTTCGGCGCCGACAAGCCCGATCCGGTTCCCATGGCCTGCGAGCCTGCCATGGTTTGTCCCGGCGAGGAGAAGAACGAATCGATCGGCGGGATCTGAAATCCGGGTCCCAGAATTGCTTCGAGCACGGCGGTAAAAGCGCCCGATAGCAGCAGCCGCGGCAAAGCGTTGTTGAGCGCAGCTTCGAGCGTCGCCGCGCTGGGCGCAGGGATCAGCACGATGGGATCGAGCCACGGCGCGGCGGTGGCGGTGAGCGTCCCGTTCGCCCAGGCCAGCTTGAATGCGCCGATCTGAAACGTCGCGCCGATGGAGGTCGTGCTGAGGTCGAAGGCCAGCGACGCGTTTGAAGAGAGCGCGAGCGCCGCTGTTCGCAAGCCCGCCTGGCCAGCCGAAACGTACAGCTCGACCGGTAACGCCGGCGTTTCGAAAACCCATGGACCGGCGCCAGTGAATCCCGCGATTCCTGTGTTGAGCGCCGCGCTGAGGCGAGGCGTGAGATAGCTGGCTGGATCGACGGCGATCGCGGACCACGCGTCGGCGGAAAGGCCGAAGGCTCCGGGCGTGTGCGAATCCGGCACCACGACTCCGAGCGCCTGCAGGGCCGCGATCAGACCAGAAATCGCCGATCCCGCGGCGGGTGCGGTGGAGGTAATGGCCTGGAATACCGCGCCGGCCAATGGTTGGGCGGCCGCGTCCGCGAACGCCACGACGCCCGCGTTCAGCGGGCCGTGGAAGGAGGTCTGATGCAGCGTGGCGTATGGCTTGACGGTCGCGCCGATATCGAGACCCAGTTCGGCCCAGCGCACGCGTACATCGACAAAACCGGCGACGGGATCGTAGGAGGATGGTCCACCGACCAGCCAGTCGCCCGGCCGACTTAGGCGAATGCGCAGGGAGACGGCGCGCTCGGGTCGCGCGATGGGAGCTTCCGGTTGGGCCAGGGCTACGCGAAAAGCATCGAGGCGCACGGTCGCGGACGCGTCCACCGCATTCGCCGGAGTATTTCCCAGGCTCAACGCTGCGCGAAGACCGAAGCTGATGTGCGTGGGGGCGGGCGTAGCGGCCGCGGCGGCGGCGGTGGCCATCGCGGCGATGGCCTGCTTCACCGGATCGAGCAGATTGCCCGCCAGGCTTCCGCCCAAGGCGAGCGCGTTCACTCCGCCGGTATCGGTGGTGCCCGTTGCTGTGAAGTTGAAGGCCGCGACCGGGTAAGGCGAAGCCACCGGCACCGCGTTCGCGGTTTGCGGAGTCGTATATCCATCGAGGGCTTGCACGATGTGCGCCACTGATGAAGCGAGCGGGCCGGCGGGCATCGACGGAAGAACCTGTTGAAGGAATCGAACGCTGCTGGCTATATTCTGGTCCGCAAAAAACGGCAGCGGTGCGCCCGCGTGCGGAGTTCCGAGTGTGATCAATCCGCGAACCAGCGCCGGATTCGCGGCCGTATACAGGCGGGCCGGCACGCCCACGGTGGAATGCGCGACCAGCGTTACCGGAACGCCCGGCCGGAGCTGCCCGATCCGTCCGACCACGCCTGCGATCTGCGCGACCAGTGAAGCTGCATTGCTGGTGCCGTCTTCGAGAAGGTCGGCGGTGTAGTAATCGACCGCGTCGGTGACGGCGCTCAGATTCACCGAGGACGGATTGGGGCTGCCGGTGCGGAAATCGAAATTCGCACTTGCGCTAACGGTGCCGTGCCTTTGCGGGCTCGCCAGCAGCGTTACCCAAACGGCGTGGGTGCTGAATGACGGACCAAGCAGCAGCACGGCTCGCGATCCGGCGCCGGCCCATAGGTCGATTTGCGCCAGAATCTGCGTGATTGCCGAGGCGTCTGCCGGCTGCTGATCGTGTGACGCGGCGACCGGCGTCCCTACCTGCCAGGTTCCCCCGGTCGGAATCTGAGAGTTTACCGGCACTATGCCATCGCTGGTCGAGAAGTAACTTGCCAGGGCATTCAGCGAAACCGCGAGCTGGGCCGTATCGGATTCGGAAAGCGACGAGCGAAGGGCGGGCACGAACGCGGCGAGCTGCGCTGCCACGCCAATCGGGATGTTGAAATCGCCGGTGGCCGTCGCGGCGGTAATCAGTGGCTGTGCCCACGACGCGGGAGGTCCGGAAGGTTCCAACCAAACCATGGCCTGGACCGATTCTGAATCCGTGGCAGAAAGCGGCAATGCCCACGGGTCGTCGTGGGTCCCCGATCCGGTGACGGACGCGTCGAACGACGGCGCGGCGCCTTGTGGCGTGGGGGGCAGGGAATTACTCAGCAACGCCTGTAGCCAGTCGAGCCCCGAAAGCAGCGCGGGCGACGCTCCGGTTGCGAGCTGAGCGAGCCACTTCCGCAGCGCGGTAAATGGATCGCTGAGCAAGCTGCCAGCGGCTCCCGGATCGGCCAGAGTCGGCCAGTTCGCGGGAAGGCCGGGAAGGTCGGCGTGAATCCCCAGCAGCGCCGCAGCGACGTAGGCCTGCATGCCTCCCCAGGAAAGCACCGCGCGCGCCAGCACAATTCGCAGAACCTGCTCAACCTGCGCGAGTGGAATACCAAGAGCCGCGGCAACACCCGCTGGATTGGTAACATCGATCGCCGGAACCGGAAATTGGATGGCGGGAATCGCGATCGGCGGCGCGGCATCCACCGTGATCTGGACATTCTGAATTCCAGCGCTCCATGTCATGCTGGCGCCGGGAGTCCAATCCATGCGGGCCTGGACGCTATCCGCGGCGATGGTGAAGTTCGGATTAGGCGGAAGCGCGGGCAGCGGCTGAATCGTGAACTGGGCGTGCTGCGACGCCATCACCGCGAGCGATCCTTCGGCGTTCAACGGCAGATCGACGGCGAGCAGCTCGGCCAGCCACCAGAATTGGAATGGCACGCTGGTTGCGGACGCGCGAAATCCGATCCGCAGCAATTGCAGGTCGCCAGGGCCGTGCGCGGTGGCGGCATTCCACGCCGCGAATTCGAGATTCAATGGTCCGGCCGATCCCAACGTGACGCGCCAAGGATCCGCTTCGGTCCCGGTTCCTGAGACGGGCCCAGGCAATTGAACGAGGCCAGTCAGATCGCCGAACAGATAGGACCAGTTGTCGGCGGGATCGACCAGCACTGCGCGATGCACTGCGCCGATCGCGCGCGCCGGATTCGTCACCAGCACGCTCGGGTCGATGAGGTGCGGAGCCGCGATCGGATCGCCGGTTGGTTTGACGATTCCCGCGAGCGCCGCGATGTGCTGCCCGGCTCCGCCTCCCAGGGCTGCGGTGATATTGGCGAGCACCGCGGCTTCCGCGGCCTGCACCACGCTATCGGCATTGGTCAGATCGACGGTTGGATAGCCGACGCCCGCGATGGTCACCGTGTCGAGCTCGAGCAGAGGCGCCAGGCTGGTGCCGTTCCATAGAAATCCGCCGCGCAGGTGATCGACCGCGATGGCGGGCGCGTTGCTCACGAGCGGCGTGCCGTCCACGCCGGGCGCGCGGACGACCACTGATGCCGATGGCAGCACCGCGGCCGATCCGGTTCCGGCTAGCGGCAGCGATGCGAGTACCGCTTGTGCCTCAATGCGCGCCGGGGGAGCCGCGCCGGGCGCGACGCGCAGCAGCACGCCGAACTGCAGTGCGTTGTTCGCGTTCGCCAGCGTGATGTTGAAGGTCGAAGACGGATTTAGCGTGAATACGCTTACGGTCCACGGGTCCGCCGGCGCGCCCGTACCAGTGACGGCCGAAGCCGATCCGAGCAGCCCGGCGAGATGCGTGAGCCAGGCTTGAATCGGAGGCGGGCCGCCGGTGAGCAGCGAAGCGAACCAATGCTGAATCGCCTGCCCGTCGCTGGCGATTTGCAAAAACGGAAATTGCGGAATCGTTCCGCCCAGGCCCAGCAAGGGAAGCAGATGATTGACGACCGATTGCGCCTCCGCCGACAGACCTCCGGCAAGTTGCTTCAGCTCGTATTGAATCAGGCCGAGAATCAGGTGCGTCGCTTCGGCGCCGAGCTGATTCGGATCGAGAATCGTGTCCTTTGCACCGCTGCCATCCAGATCGAGCCCGGCCAGCGTGACGACCAGACTTTCCTGCGGCCCGCCGGATGCCAGCGGCGCGAGCGTTGCCGACATCACCACCGCCGCGAGGGCGATCGGCTGCGCGGGTCTAGTCCAGTTCAGCGTCAGGCGCAGTTCGACCGATAACGGCCCATCCGATGTGCCGGCAATGCCATGAACTCCCGAATTCGCCCTAAACAGGGGCAATCGAGCGCGAAGGGAGGCTGCGGGAGTCGTGCCGGAAGATGTCGAAAAGTCGCCGGCAACGCCGAACAGAACGTTCGTGCCGCCATCCTTTACGGTCAGGTAGACGTTGCCGCGAAGCGAGGAATCGCTGCCGAGCAGCGGGTGCCACTTCTCGCCTTGCGGCAAGCCGTCGAGAGCCGCCGGCGGCAGCAGCGCGTCCAGGAAGTTCAATAAGCCGGCGCGCTGCGTCGGATCGCTGAAGACGCTCTCCAGCTCCGTCAGCGGATTCTCGAACCAGTGGGTGTTGAGGTTGCCGCTGCCATCCACCAGGCCGATCGCCTGGCCCAGGTCATTTAACTCAGTGCCGAGATCCTGGGTGGAGATCATGGGCCTGCTCCGATGGGATCGCCGGTGTAGAGCGTCAGCACGCCCGGAGCCGCGACAATTCCAGCCGGCGCCTTGCCGCGCTCGGTGGCATGCTCTTCGGCGATTCCGAGCAACGTCGACCACAGGGCGGCCTGCACCGCTTCGCCCCATCGCGCGGCAAGCGACCCGTCTCCGCGCGGATACTCATCGGTCACCGCCACCAGCCCGGCCGGATCGGTTGCGCTACCCAGCGCAAAGCTCACGATCAGCGGCGTTCGTCCGCTTTGATCCGATTCCAGATCGATGGAGATGAGCACCACGCGATCCAGAATTCGGGTCTGAACGCTATCGAGGTGAACCAGAACCTCATCGCCGGCATCCACCCAAATCACCTGATTCGCAACTGGCGCGGCGGCGGCTCCGTTAGCAGGAGTTCCCGCGAGCCGCACGCTGATGGTCGAAGAGAGTGTGGGCGGATCGAAATTATCGGGAATCTTGGGCGGGGGACACTGAGGCGGCGGTGGAGGAGGAGGAGGCGGCGGCGGTTGGGGCCGGCGGAGGCGCGCCAGCAGGAGTCCAATTAGGACCCCGATCAGCAGAGCGATGACAAGGACGAGCCAGAACACCTGCACTCTCCTCTCCAGCACGCTGGAGCCATGTTCTAAGGTGCTGGAGGAGGGCCAATCGTTTCACGATCCAAGCGCAAAATTCAACCCCCTCTTGGCCATAGCTAAAATCATCAGTCTGCCCACGATGAAATCCAGAGGCTTGACGACCAGGGCGTAGGACGATCCGTGAGGATAAAGCGCATGAACGCGATCTCGAAGACGTTCGTGCATCCCCATCTCGGAATCGGGCTTAAACTTCTACAGCGAGAGTCCGGTCCAGACCGTACTGCGAGGTTTTCGCGTTACCATTGTTTTTCTCATCAACCAAAGCGGTCTACGATTCCTTTATTTTCAGGGATACACATTCGTTAAGTCCTGTTGCGGCGATGGGCGATGGTTAGCCCAAACCCACTGATGGCAGGGTTGCGCAGAGGTCCTTTATAAGCAGCATGAGTTGTTTGGGATCAAGCGGTGAGTCATCTCAAGATGATCTTATTCGTATCGCAGCGCCACCATTGGAGGGACGCGCATCGCGTGTCGCGCGGGAACATAGCATGCCACGAGTGCGACCGACAGCAGACTCATGGTGACCGCGATAAAGAGAAACAGGTCCGTCGGTCCTATGCCATAAAGCATAGTTGACATGAGTCGCGTCAGTCCGAATGCCCCTATAATACCAATGACGACACCGACGCCGACCATTCCCATTCCTTCCCGCAACACGAGACCAAATACTTGGGTTGGTTCTGCACCGAGGGTCAGACGAATTCCGATCTCTTGCGTGCGACGGGAAACAACTTGTCGAAGAACGCCATAGATACCAATGGCGGCGAGCAGAAATGTCAATCCGGCCAGAATTCCCATAAAAATCGCTCGAAAGCGAGGATGCGCGAGGAATTCCGAGTACCGCTGGGTCATGGTCCTAACGTCGTACACGGGAACATTGCTATCGAGGCGGGACATCTCCATTTGAAGGGGGCGGGATAAGGCTAGAGGCTGGCCAGCAGTTCGGATCACAATTGCGATTGATGTTCCCGCGGACTGGCTCACGGGTAGGTAAACGAGGGCAGGCTCTACGTAGCCCATCTCCTGGTAGACGATCGTGCGTTTCTCGTTCCCTACGACTCCGATAATCGTCAGCCACGGAATCTTGTTGTCGGGCTTGCCTAATTTGATCTGCTTGCCGATCGGATCTTCCTTGGAAAAATACAGATGCGCCATCTGATCGTTTACGATGGCGACCGGTTGTGATCCTTCGCGATCACGCGAGTCAAAGTCACGGCCTTGCAAAAAAGGAAGGCCCAGCACACGAAAATAATCACCTGTAATCTCAACCGCGTTGACTGCTTCCAGGTTTTCGATCGGAGCGTTACCAGCTACAGCTAATTCACTAGAACCGCCGCCGTTGTAGGGGGGCAAGGCTGAGCACAGCGCAACTCCTTGTACACTTGGCAGCACGCTGAGCTCAGCGACTAACATCTCGTAGAGATCGGATCGCTGATTCAATTTCGAATAGGTCTGAGGTGGGAGAGCGAGTTCGGCCGTCAGAAGATGATCAGAGCGAAAGCCAAGCGGAACGGAGGCTAACCGCACAATACTTTCGATCAGCAAGCCCGCGCCGGCGAGCAGAATCATCGATAGTGCCACCTGGCCAACTACCAGCAGTCGGCTGGCGTGACGACTGCCTGCGTGGATTATGCTTCGACCTGACTGTTTCAGAACCTCGTTCAAGTCGACCTGTGATCCTCGCCAAGCAGGCAGCAACCCAAAGACTAAACCGGTCGCAGTGGTAAGGAAGATTGCAAAACCCAACACGTGCGGATTTATCGTGACGTGATTACCCGGTGGCAGCTCGACGAGATTCGTCGAGTTGAAGTACCGCACGCCGGCCACCGCAAACAAGATTCCAAAGAGCGTTCCTAAAACCGCTAGCAGCATGCTCTCGGTAAACAACTGACGGACTAAGCGCGAGCGCCCTGAACCAAGCGCCGCACGAACGGCCACCTCCTTGTGTCTTTCCGTCGAACGGCCAAGCAAGAGATTGGCGACGTTGAGGCAAGCGATCAACAGGACGAACGAGACCGCAGCAAATATCACCAGCAGCGCCACTCGCAAGTTTCGCCCCGCCATCCACGTGAACTGTTCCCGCAAGTCCCGGACCATCGGTGCGATTTGTGCCACCCAGCTTCCAGCAGGTGATTCTTTGACGACGCGTTGATGAAGCTCAAGCAACTCTGTTTCAGCGCTTCCCATGCTAACGCCGGGCTTGAGCCGCCCAAAAATGCCGACAACGGAATCGAAAGGCTCTTTCGAAAACTGGCTCTCCGGCGTAATGAGCGTCCATAAGGAGGTTTGTTTCGGGTAGAACTCGAAACTCCGGGGCATTACGCCGACGACAGCACAAGACTTGCCGCTGAGTGTCAGAGTGCTGCCCACGATGCCGGTCGCGGCGGCCAACTCGGTCTGCCAAAAGGAATGCGCCAAGACCACTGTGCAACCATTTTGGATATCCTGCGAGCCAAACGTGCGGCCCTCTGCCGCCGGTATTCCCAACAGAGAAAAGAAATCTGCGCTCGCGGGTATGGCAAGGACCTCATGAGGCGAGCCACGCCAAGTGAGAATCTCACCCGCCCTGGCCCAAGTTAACGCCGCAAGTTCTTCAAAACTGTGATTGTGGGCTTTGAATTCCTCGAAATCACGATAGGATGCGAATATCTTCGTTCCCGGCTGGCCGATTTCCGTACACCACACAGCAACCAGGCGCTCAGCGCCCTTATAGGGGAGTGCTCTCAGGAGTACGGCATCGACAATACTGAATACGGCGGTACTCGCGCCGATGCCGAGAGCAAGAGTGATCACGGCCACGGCGGTGAAGCCCGGACTCTTGCGCAGCATGCGTGCGCCGAAGCGCAAATCCTGCCACAACGTCTGGATAAAAGATTCCCAGCCGGCAGAGCGGACGACTTCCTTGGTAACTTCGAGGTTTCCTCGCTCCATACGCACCGCTCGAAGCGCATCCTTGCGGTTCATACCCTGCTTCATCTTTTCTTCGGCTGCCATCTCCAGGAAACCGCGTAGTTCTTCGTCCAACTCCCCTGCGACCCGTTCCTTTCGGAACAGTGATCGCAATCCGTTTGATAGGCTTCGCAGCAGCGACATGGGCCCTCATTCGTGACGCAAGGCCACCACGGGATCGATGCGCATGGCCCGCCGCGCGGGGATGTAGGACGCGAGTAATGCGATCCCTCCCAAACACAGGGAAACGACAATAAAAGTCGCGGGGTCAGTCCGCGGAACATTAAACAGCAGATTGGAAATGAAGCGAGTTAGGAAGAAAGCCATTGCCAGCCCAAATGCAATACCCATAAACGTAAGCCGGAGTGCTCGGCCCAGCACAAGCTTCAGTACGTGCCAGTGCTCCGCGCCTAATGCGATTCGAACGCCCATCTCGTGCGTACGCTGCGTTACGGCAAAGGCCATTAGGCCGTAGACTCCTACGACTGCCAACAGCAGGGCAAGTGTCCCGAAGGCGGCCATGAGCGCCGTGTTAAATCGGCGCTGGGCGACAGAGTCTGAGTAAATGTCTGTCATTGCGCGTGTCATCAGCACGGGCTGATCCCTGTCCAGCGCTGCTATGGCTCCACGAACAGCGGAAGTTAGGCCGGTGGGTTCCATATCCGAGCGCACCACGGTTACCATAAAAGCTTGTGGCGATTGAAGGAATGGAAGATAGATTGTGGGTTTTGCCGGTGATTCCAGGCCATCATGCAAAACATCCTTGACGACCCCGACGATTTCAAGCCAAGTGGCTCGCGTTCGGCCGGTCGTGAAACTCAAGCGGCTGCCAACAGGGCTCTGACCGGGCCAATAGCGGCGAGCCGCCGTCTCATTGATGACAAGCGCAGGAGGAGTGCCGTCCCGGTCACGCTCCGTGAATTCTCGACCCTGAAGCAGGGGGATGCCCATCGTCCGGAAATAGTTCACGTTCGCCACACAACGATAAGCGACCGGAGCGTCCACGTCTGATTCAGTCGGATGACCATCGATCGTAAAGGGACCGCCTCCGTGAATCCCGCTCAACGGGAGGTTGTCGATCGCACCGACCGATTTCACGCCGGGCAGAGTCTGAATGCGTTGCCATGCTTGCTCATAGAACGCCGCCTGTTGTTGCGGCGCATACTTAGCCTCAGAAAGGATCGTCCACACGGTGAGTACTTTCTCGGCCCGGAAGCCCAGGTCCACGCGCTCCATTCGCACGAAACTCTTGAGCATTAGACCCGCGCCAATCAGAAGAGCCAAAGACAGGGCAACTTCTGAAACCACCAGCGTGCTGCGGAGACGAGAATGTTTCGCAGTTGGCGTCGATCTTTGGCCTTTCAACGGTTGGCTTACGTCGACAAGAGCAACGCCCAACGATGGAGCTAGGCCGAAGATAATCCCTGTCAAAATAGAAACGACAGACGTATAGGCGAGAACTCGGCCATCGATGGCAACGTCTCCAATGCGAGGGAGGTTGTCAGGACTGAAAGCCGTGAGCAGGAAGATCCCCCCATACGCAAGCAGTATTCCGAATGCGCCGCCGCCGACAGCCAGGAGCAGGCTCTCCGTCAAGAGTTGGCGAACCAACCGTGATCGGCTGGCACCCAGTGAAGTGCGCAGTGCCATCTCTCTCTGGCGAATCGTCGAGCGGGCGAGCAAAAGATTGGTTACATTCGCGCAAGCAACCAAAAGCACGAGCGAGATGGCTGCGAGAAAAATCCAGAGAGCGAGGCGGAGGTCTCCGACCACTTGATTGAGCAACGGCTCGACGCGTACCGTGATTCCCCGATTCTGAACGGGGTACTGCAGTTCTAAACTGCTAGCAACCGCATCCAATTCGGCGCGAGCCTGCGAGATGGTGGCGCCAGGTTTGAGCCGGGCGATAACCCCAAGCATGTTCCAGTCACGCTGGTCCAGATTAAAAGCGAGACCAAGCGGAGCAAAAAACGCCGCCTTTCTTGAAGGGAGCGCCGATGTAATGGGCACGGTCGGAGGGAAATTAAAACTCGCGGGCATCACGCCAATGACGGTATAAAGCTCGTCGTTGAGAGTGAGCGCTTTGCCGATCAGTTGTGGGTCGGCTCCAAACGATTCTCTCCAAGTGTCATAACTAAGGATAATCTCATGGTCCCGACCAGGCTGATCCTCGTCGGGCCGGAAGTTACGCCCCACAATCGGTTCAGCGCCAAGCGTGGGCAAGAGGTTGGCCGAGACCTTCACGCCGAATAACATCTGGGCTTGGCTCACCTTT
This sequence comes from Acidobacteriota bacterium, assembly GCA_013289825.1. Classification (GTDB taxonomy): domain Bacteria; phylum Acidobacteriota; class Terriglobia; order Acidiferrales; family UBA7541; genus Acidiferrum. Next base: position 346,631 of record JABCZF010000001.1, read on the forward strand.
GTAAGGTTAAACGCGTGAAACTTGTACGCGGCCATAAACTGGAAGGCTTTGGCTTGCTCGTTCCAGTCGTGGAAGTTCGGGAAGGAGACCCAATCGAAATCAACTCCCCGCTTCTGATCGTGCTCGATCAGTTGAACTAATTGGTCTGAATCCTTATAGGGAAGCGGGCGAAGTAAGACTGCATTTACCACGCTGAAGATAGAGGTGTTGGCACCGATGCCGAGGGCCAGCGTGAGCACGGCAACCGCAGTGAAGCCCGGGTTCTTGCGCAGCATGCGAGCAGCGAAGCGCAAATCTTGCCAACACGTCTCCACAAAGGATTCCCAACCGGCCGAGCGCACCACTTCCTTCGTAACTTGGAGATCCCCCCGCTCCAGGCGTACGGCGCGAAGCGCATCCTTGCGGCTCATCCCCGCGTTCATCTTTTCCTCGGCTGCCATCTCCAAGAAGCTGTTTAGTTCTTCTTCTAGCTCTCGGCCGACGCGTTTTTTTCGGAACAGCGATCGGAGTCCGCTCGATATGTTTCGCAGTACCGACATGACTGTTTACGACGTCTCCAAGATTCTGGCGATCGCCGCCACTTGCCTTCCCCATTCTCGTGTTTCGCTGTTAAGCCTCTTTCGTCCCTGTGCTGTTAGGGCGTAATACTTTGCGCGCCTGCTATTCTCGGTGGCTTTCCATTCGTTTCTGATCAATCCATCTCGTTGCAACCGCTGAAAGGCGACAAACAGCGAACCGGCGTTGAGGCGGAAAACGCCTTTGCTCATCTGTTCGAGCCGGACGGCGATCCCATATCCGTGCATGGGTTCGAGCGCCAGCGTTTTCAAAATGAGCATGTCCAGAGTGCCTTGAACGAGATCACTCGGCTGGTCCGCCATAGACGCATTGCTCCTGAGGCTCAAGAGGAAGGATATACTTCTCCTACTGATTGTCAAGAGGAGGGCTTCTGCAAGGACAGCTACCGCACAGCTACAATGTACGTACATTGTATGTCACCGTTTAAGTTGGTCAAGAGTTCATGAAAGCGCGTATTAAAGGTGCTTCCTCCAGGTCGACCGGGTCCTTCACCCGGCGGCGCAAGCTGCTGAGCGAGGTCGCGCGTGTGGCAGAGGTGGCCGTTTTCCGAACGTTGTCGGAAACCTACCGCACCAGCGGATCTCAGGTCGGCCATCGAGCTGAAAAACGACAGTGCCCGTAGCACGCAACAGGGCAGACGGAACCACCTGGCAAAATCATGGATATGTGTAAGCCTGAGTTCTTACAGGTGAAATTGCAGGTGAGAAGTTTCCGCTCGGATCGCAATCGCATTTGTACCACTAGAGCTTAGGGAATGGAGAGAGAACATGGCGGGGTGAAAAGGATGCTGTGCGCGTGCAGGATCATCTAGCGTTAACGTAGGAAGACAATTGCAGGATGCGGAGACTGGGTATCTTCGGAAGGGCGCGATCATTCGTAAGAAAAGCTGTGCAGCCGACTGCCAATGCCGCCACAACCTGGAGAGCATCAGGTGTCTTGAGCGACCGATCGGTGCTGACGCTGTCTGTAGAGAGAGTCGGGGAGGTTTTTGATGTTCAGAACGGCCATAGGTTCCTCCTAAACTCCTCCATAATGGAGGAATTATCAGCGAACGGTCAAGGCCGTTGCTGGCGCCAACAAAGTTCCGCAAGTGTTTGCGGTCATATAGTTCCAGCCAGTTCTGAGTCGTTTTTGTCTCCCTTCCCGAAGAGACGGCCAAGGCGACCACACCACTCTTGAGCTGTATCCGCCAGCGATGGATGAGTTTCCGGGTTCTGCTCCAGCTCATTAATCTCGTGGTGCCATCCCGATTGTTCCTGTAAAGACGGTTGTAGAATGTGCCATCGTCCTTTTCCAAGCTGGGAATTCCAGCACCGTTCGTGAAGAAAAGGTCGAGGATTCCGTCGTTGTCGAAGAGTGCGACCCCGCCAAGCGTAGAATCGATTAGCGGTTTGTCAGGAGTAGTGCCGTTGTTGAGAGCGAAGCCAGCGGCCGATCGAAGCTAACGCTTTCTGAGCCCAGAATTGCGCGGAGCCGGTTGCCGCTAAACATTTAAGCCCGAGGTCGAGAAAGCTTCTGCGCGGCATCCGGGCTGGTCTCCGCTGTGCCAATTCACTTCAGAAATTTATATGTAGTCCGAATTGGATTTGCCGCGGCGGAATTACGTTGGAGGTAATGCGCCCGGCCGCAGGGTCACCGATCAAACTATCCGGAGCACCATAATTTTGTATGTTGAAAAGATTGAAGAACTCCGCTCGGAACGACACCATGGTCGATTCGGTGATCAAGAAGTTCTTGAACAGTGAAAAGTCTGCATCGGCCACGGAAGGTGTTCGCAATACGTTCCGGCCAAAGTTTCCATAGGAGAACGAAGGCACCGCGAAGGCGCTGGGGTTGAACCACTCCTGGGTCGTTCGATGTGCCGGCTGCGGATTTCCTACCAGGTTCGGCCTCGCGTAATTCCACCAGGACACTGAGTTTCCAATGTTCGCCACATCGCCCGACACGGCCAGGTTATAAGGTTGGCCGGAGCGCAGTTGCACAACTCCGTTCATCTGCCAGTTCCCCAACAGGAGGCTCGCTAAGGCATGCTGACTGAAGTACCTCTTGCCTTTACCAAAGGGAAGTTCCCAAATCCCGCTCATCGAAAGGAAATGTGGAATATCGTAAGAGGACACGCTTCGGCTTCCATTCGGGTCGTAGTAGTTTTGTAAGGATGAAGACCCTCCCGCTCCCGAGCCATTCTCCGCCGCAAACCATCCGCTGCTGCCGGTGTCGATGGCCTTCGACCAGGTGTACGACACGAGATACTGGAAGCCATTTGCAAACCGATGATCCAATTTGACCTGCAATGCGTTGTAATTGCCGTTGCCGCGATCGGTTCCAAAGAAGGGAGTGCCAGTGATCCAAGGGAACGGTTGTCGCTGGGCGACTTGGGCAGGAGTTCCAACTCCCGGCGTCACGGCAGTGTTGAACAAGCCGGTTTCATCCAGCCGGTCGCTGTAGCTGCCGACATATCCGACAGAGAGCGCAAGATTCCTTGTCATTTGCCTCTGGATCTCGACGTTCCACTCCTGAGATCGCGGGTCCTTGCGATTGGGATCAAAAAACCAATTGGACTGTGACCACGGAGATGGCCCGGGCAAAGCAGCAGCGCCTACCTGCCCGAAGGTCTGCTCGATGGGCGTGAGGGGTTTGCCCAGTTGGTTGATCGGGGCTAATGCAAATACCGAACCTGTAGCAGGCCACGATCCGGAGATTCCCTTCCAATCCTGCTCCATGCCCATGAGCGCGTCATAAACAACACCGTACCCGGCACGTACCACCGTATTTCCGGTAACACGCCAAGCGACGCCGACGCGCGGTCCCCAGTCGCTCCAGTTCGGAGCGGGCCCCCACGCCCGGCCATAAGGCGAGAGCATGATCCTGTCTCCGTTCGGAATGCTCTGCAAAGTGCCCCCGCCAGGAATGCAAGGCGCTTTTCCCCCCTGGCTGCAGGGTGGCGGTAATTGATTCAGACCGATCCAATAGTCGCCGTTGGCGGTGAAACCGCTCACGACGGTACTCGACGAGGGGTCGAATGCTCCTCGGCGGTCAAAACGGAGGCCGTAGGTCACTGTGAGGTTGCTGCGCAATTTCCAGGAGTCCTGGCCATAGAAGGACCAAGTGTTAACGCGATTGCTGTTCGATACGCTGCCCGTGTTGTTCGTCTGCGCGGGAAGTCCAAGCAGTGCTGAGGCCAGAGAATTTCCAGTTGTGCCGACGGCCTCAGGATTTCCTGTCGTATCGTTTGTAAACGTGTACGCGCCGTAGGGTGGACTGGCTGTATCATTGCCCTGTCGGACGAATTGGTAACCAAATTTGAATTCGTGCACCCCGTGCACCCAGCTCAGTCCTTGAGAGAAATCTATAACTGGGCTGCCAATGGTGTTAGCGTTTTGCACCCCTCCAGTGCCCCAGGGCGAAGCGAGAGTGACGAGACTGCCTCCAGAACTCGAGAATCCCAGCTTCTGCATCGGGCCGAGCCCGGCGATGTCTGTCTGAAAGCGTGAAAACGGCCGGTGCGCTCGCCCGAACCGGCTTTCCAGCATCAGAGTTCCGGTGAACAGATGGTTCCATCCAACACCGATATCCGTCGCGGGCACCGAGCCGCCGGTATCTCCAGAAGTGCTGAATGGAGCGAGATTAATCACGTTGAGGCGGTCGTAGCGGAAGAACAAGCTATCTTTGCCCCCGAGCTGTTCATCAATGCGCGCCGTATAGTGATTTGAATTGTCCACTTGAGAGCGCGTTACGATGGCGTTGAATACCGGATCTCCGGTAAGGTTCGGCGTTCCATAGTAGGTCTTGACGAAGTTTACCGTTGTTGGATCGAGTCGGGCCGCAGGGATCATGTTCGGGCATCCCGCAGGATTCGTGCACGCCGAATTGAAATTGGGACTGCTCGGATTCGATGACGCAATGAACTGGCTGCGCGTAAACTGGCCAGGGTTCGCGGGGTCTGGCTGAGTTGTCGCTGGGTCATAGATATTTTGTTGCAGAATGGAGTTCGAGAAATCGCCAGAGAGTTCCTGGGCAGTTGGGACTCGATAGCGTGTCTGAGCCGCCTGGTTGAAGCGCCAGCCCTCATATCCAAATAGGAAAAATGTGCGGTTGCGTCCGTTGTACACCTTGGGAACGAAGACAGGCCCGCTGACCGTCGCGCCAAACTGGTTCTGGTGAAAGGCAGAGGGAGAGCTGCGGAACTCGTCTCGGAACGGATCGCGGGCGTCAAATGCATTATTGCGCACGAATTCCCACGCGCTTCCGTGAAGTTGATTGCCGCCGCTACGAGTCACGACGCTGACGACTCCGCCTAGCACGCCGCCATACTCGGCCTTATCATCATGTGATTGGACCTTGAACTCTTGAATGGCGTCCACGATGGGTGGAATGACGTAGGTGCTCGTGTTCAGCTCGGTGTTAATCACACCGTCCAGCATGTATAGGTTAGACCGGTTGGCCTGACCCTGAATGGATGGCTGCGACACAGTAGCTGTAGGCACGCCTAGCACAGCTAGATCATTCACTCCGACACCCGAGCTTTGCGAAGTGCTGATCGGAGTGGCGCCGGGCGTAAGGGTCAGCAATTGGGTGAAATTACGACCGTTAAGCGGCAATTCATGAATGGCTTCCTGGGTTATCACTGTCCCCAGTTCGGAACCCGTTGGATTCACTAGCCCTGCGCCCGATTCGGCGGTTACCGTGATTGACTCTATCGAGGACCCAATTTGCATTACAAAATTTCGTGAGACGTTATCTTGCACGTACAGCTTTACGTCCATGACGGACACGGTGCGAAAACCCTGCTTTCGCACGTTCATCACGTAATTGCCCGGGGGAAGAGATGGAAATACGTATACTCCTTGGTCGTTTGCCTTCGTCAGGGTCGCGATGCCAGTATCTGTGTTCTTGAGCTCAACTTCTGCATCGGGTACCACCGCATCGCTCTGATCGGTGATGCGTCCGGAAATGGAGGCTTTTTCGGTCTGGGCAACTGTGGATCGGGCGGCAAAAAAGAAAATCAGGATACTTAAGCAAAATAGGAGGGCAACAAACCCCCGAATGCGAATGTGCAGGACGTTCCCCATAAGCACCTCCTTTGCCCAAGTATTCCTGCCGTGCATGCGATTTGTCCCACGTTCAACTGTTCAACTTATGTTTTCTCTGTCGAGCGGACGCTCACCGGACCGATTCAAAGACGGTACTAAGAGTCGGCAGGCGAGTAAGGTGGATCGGCTTGTCGTGAGGTGAGTAACTAACTAAGGGTGGTTCGGCTGGCCTCGCAGGTAGGCATACATGAGACTCGAACCTTCCGGGTGCGAAGGCTCGGCATCCGAGCGCTCGAATGTGACGAACACGGAATCAATCTCTCGCAGAATCTTCGGGTCATCACATCTAAACATCCAACGGCGCTGGACCTTATCATCCGAATAAAAAACCCCCAGCTTCAGGGGACGTTGATTCGGCCCTTCTTTTTTCGCCCAGACCTGGTATTGATAATTCGCCTTCTGCATCTTGTGGTCATTCAAATCGTAGGCATAGAAAATGAGCGACTTGCCCTCCGTGAAAAAAATTCGGCCAAAAGCGGGGCGGCTCTTACCTCGAGGGTCTGTATCCACGACGTCTACGATATGGAGAGTCCGCGCGCCCATTAGATCGGTGACGTCATGACTGGCGCTTAGAAGTTGGCGGTCCTGGTCTAGCAAGGCAGACTTTTCTCTCAACTCTTCGTCGAGATCGTGAAGCTTAACGCGATCCGCGATTAACTTCGCTTCGATATCCTCCGCATAAGACTTTTGGGCTGCCAATTCCTGTTGTGCGGTCACTACTGTAGACTCTGACCTATCGACTTCTCGCTGCGTCTCACTTAGCTTTGCCTGCAACGCGTCGCGATCCGATAGAAGCTTCAGGCGATCCTGGGATGTTGCTTTCAGATCGGCTGCGGTCGCAAACAGTTGATCGTTGATCTTGGTCAGCTCAGCCTGCAGGCGACCGACCTGAAGCGTAAGATCCGAATTCGCGGCCGTGAGCTGACGAAGGCGCGCGTCCGTACCTATGGTAGGAGCCTCGGTCTTGGGGGCACCAGCACGCGATCGCTCGGAACTACTTACGGTATTCTTCATCGAGCGATTCCAATAAAAGTAACCAGCGGAGACCATAGTGAAAACAGCCGCAGCTGCGGCCACGATTTCCAATTTTTGTGCCAAGCGTTTCCTTGAACGCAGGACAGGAACGGCCCCAAGCACCTGGACGTTGTTATCCACTTCGCGGGAGAACACGATTCCTTCCCGTTTCGCACGGTCAAAGAACCGGCGGGCGAAAAGCTCGGAGGTGAGGGATTCCTCAAAATCCCGTGCCGATAGAGCGGGGACTTGCTTCGCTGCGGCGAAGGCTTGAGACGCAACATTTAAGTAGTCGAAATAGGTGTGCCGACACCCATGACATCCCTCGGCGTGTTGCTCCAAAGCCCTAAGTTCTTCGGCGGTAGCTTGCCCGATGCTGGCAGCCGCACAGAGCTCTTCAAAATGCTCGTGTTTCACGACATCCTGCCTTTTTCCAGTGATAATTGCTGCCCTTGCGGTTTCCTCTGCGGGCGGTTCTCCAGATACGATCGAAGGCGCTCGAGACCGCGATAATAATGATGACGCACATTCGAGAATTTCTCGTTTCGCCGTTGCGCTATCTCTTTCAGGTTCAGGCCTTCAAAGAAGAACATCTCGATGGTCTGCTTCTGTGCGTCTGGCAGCGCCTCGAGTGCTTCCGTGGCAAGACGGGACGACTCCTGAAATTGAAGACGCGATGGAGACCAGAGGCTTCCCTCTTTGTCGATTGCGTCCACTTCCGTTTCATTGTAAGCATGCCGCACCATCAAGTAATTCCGGCGATTAATGCTGCGGCTATACGCGTATTGCAGAAGCCACACTTTAAGAGTGCCTCTGCGAGGGTCAAATTGTCCCGCTTTCCGGTAAATCTCCAGAAAGACCGACTGTGTGAGATCTTCGGCTTCAGAGGCATCTCGCAGAATATGCAGCGCGGTCACATGCACCAATCGGTGATATCTTTTGAAGATAACTGCAAACGCGTCTGTATTGCCCGTCTGAAGTTCCTGCACAACGCGCTCGTCGCCGAGCGCTAGCATGTCGCTGTACAGGGGACGCGCGCCATGATTGCCGGACACTGGTTGTGTAAGAAACATGGGATGAACGAAACTGCACATTTATAGCATAGGAAAATCTGCTCATTGCAATCTAAAATTTATTTTTTGGATGTGGGACAAACCGCCGTACGGAGCGGCATACTTGAAATAGTCATAGCGGATTTTCTCAGATTCGGCAGGCCAGCGAGAGCCAGATCGGGACCACGGATGAAATGGCACCAGATCAGATCGTATATCGCAACCTTTGCACTACTTGCCGCGGTCCTCTCGGTACGGCAGCTTTGCGCGGAACAAAAACCCCTCGACCAAGCCGCCGACCTCCTTTCCAAGGGCTCGATCGCCGAAGCAGTGACTATCCTGCGGCAGTTGGTCGCATCTGACGCGGGCAACGCGGACTCGCGCCTGCTGTTGGGAACAGCACTCGCTCTCAAGGGAAATCGCACTGAATCCATTGAGCAAATGGCAGAGGCCGTGCGCCTCCGTCCACAGTCAGCGAGCGCGCACAATCAGTACGGCACGGTCTTGAGCCGTTTTATTGAAGTCGAAGCAGCCCGCCACGAGTTTGAAAAAGCACTCGAACTTGACCCGCAACTCTCTGAAGCGCACGTCAACCTGGCCTTAATGCTTGCGCAGGCTAGCGAATTGATCGCGGCCGCGGCACATCTCGATCGAGCCATCGAACTGCAAGGTGACACAGGCGTTGCTGCGTACACGCACTTCCTTCGGGCAAAAATCTGGGCAGCACAAAACCAGGTGGACAAAGCTATGCTCGAACTCCAGAAGGCAGTACAACTGCGCCCTGAATACGCTGAAGCTTGGTCGGATCTCGGTGGATTACGCCGTCTCTCTCTCGATCAAAAGGGTGCCGTTCAAGCGCTGGAGAAGGCCGTCGCGCTGAATCCTGACGATGTAACAGCTCAGTACCGACTCGGCCAGCAATATCTGCAAAACGGAGACGCCGGCAAGGCGATCGAGCACTTTAAGAGGGCTGATCCCGGCGATGTGGCCACCCTTTATAATCTCGACCGTGCCCTGCGAAAAGCTGGAAAACGGGAGGACGCTGAGCCGATCGAGAGGAAGATAACCGAGTTGCGCGAAAGGTCCAATCGAGCTTCAAGCGTCGCTTTGGCTGCCTCTCGATTGAACGATGAAGGGATAGCGCTTGAAAAATCGGGAGACATTTGGACCGCTCTGACGAAATATCGCGCCGCCCTCGATTTGGATCCAACGGGGTTCGGTTTTGAGTTGAACTATGGTCTCGCCTTGTGTCGCATTGGCCGCTGGGAAGATGGCGCCACCGAGCTCCGTGAGGTGCTGCGTCTAGATCCCGACAATGCCGTTGCCGCCAAGGCGCTCTACATAGCAGACGAGCGTGTAGCTCGACCACCTAGGCCAAATTGAATACGCTATGCCGGCTTTGGCATTGGCTGAATGCTAGACGCCGCTTGATCCTTGTCGGTGGCTTCTTGATCAAGATGCGCGGTCAGCTTGCGTTGCTACGGTTCTTCTTTGGAGCGTGCACGTGCAGGAGCCAACCCACGCGATTCACTTCCACCTGAGTAGTGTCAATTTCGTCTGGCAAGACATGAACAGATGCCACATCTGGCCCAAGATCGATCTCTCCGGCGTGTAGAGCATGGCTGCGAAAAGCAATCATGCTATGAGTTGTCACACTAAGAATCGTGGTCATCTCCGGATTTCGCGGAGATTCAATGAAGCAGTCAAATTGGGACGTGTCCCTACTAAAGTCGTCCTGTAGAAGTTCCTGCTCGGCACTAATCCAGTCCTCCAAATCAAAGCCATGTACGCGACCGCGCCGTTCGAAAAGCTGGTAGGCACGTTTGGCGATTGTCGACAGGATGATCTCCTGGTGTTGTTGGTTTCCGCTTTCGACCGCAATCACCCAGTTGTTGCGACACTTTCTGGCCTGTCTCTCCATGGTCGTACCTCCTCCTGACTCCATCTCTGCCACCTTTCCTCCCAAACGTTCTGTTCCACGGTTTCTCGATCGTAGATGCCCAACATCGCCTCACGTGGAGCAGACGACGCCTACCAGTGTGTCGGCTGGCTCAGTTGATCCTTCAATATCGCCGGTTCACCGGTCTGTACAACAGAGACGATTCTTTCGGATGTTCTTGAGGAGTCGTAGGGAGTCTGCATTTTTCGATGATGCGGGTCACGAAGCTGACTACATTTAGAGCCAGCATGAGTAGTACAAGCCATATCACGACTGTTGGTGTGAACATTGTTGATCCCTTCCGTACTTCGGCCATGCTGACACCAGGTTTCTAGAAGAGCCCAATTGCCTGCCTCTCTGGATACCTCTGTCGCCGATGGCTTCCTCTCTGGATACCTGGGTTACCAGTGTTCTATTCCATTCCACGTGGTGAGGAATGCCGCCGCTTAAAAATGAAGGACAGACGGAATGCATGACTTCTTGATTCTGTGTTTGCAGTGCGTATAATCGTGCCCGAAATCCGATCCTTGAAATGGGATGGCCTGATAATATTCGCGGTTTGTCTACGCGGAAGAACTGATCAGCTGGTGGAGCTTCTCAAGGTCCACAAGATCTGCGTCAGAAACGGCGCAAAATTCTATTTTCCCCTTTCGCCAATCAACCCATTGAAAGCCTTGCCTGGACCCTGCGCGCGGCGAAGTGTCCGGCTCTCGGGTGCGCCAGATGAATACATTGATTGGATGTCCGTTACGCTCGTAAACCAGCACCGCTACAGAGCGGCCTTCCATGACGTCTAGGCGCCCACCCTGCAAAGCGAAACCTTCGTTCGCGAAATTGCGGACCGCGATAGCAAACTTAAGTTTGGCGTCGAGCCATCCCTTGACAATGCGGCCATCGTCGGAGGCGATCCCAGTCAAGGGGCCGGGTTGTAGCGACCGCACATGGGCGTCGACGATTTCTCCGGCAAGTTCGGCTTGATAGTCGTCACCGCGGAGTCCGTGACCCACTCTCCCCAGCAAGATCGTGACGAAAAGTAGTGCGGCCACAGCTGCCAGCCAGTACCACCATAGAGGCTGCGACCAAGCGGTCGTGGGCGCGAAAGAGCGGAGGTCCGCGCGAATGTTCCGCTGGAGCAAAGCAGGTGCATGCGCATAGATATGTGACCGTTGCAAGGAGTCGCGAACGAGATCGCAGGCATCGAGGTCTGCGACACAGTCAGAGCAGTGTTCCAGGTGGAGTTTAAATTTTGCATCACTGGCAGCGCTCAGCTCATGGTCGAAATACACGTGAATGATGGTGCAGATATGTTCACAGTCCACGCAAAAGCTCCTTGCAGCCAGGATTTACGAGTGCGGAGTGCAACTGACGACGCGCGCGGGAGAGCGAGGACATCACGGTACCAATGGGAATCGATGTAATCGCTGCGATCTCCTTGTAGGAACAACCTTCGAGCTCTCGAAGCACAAGAACTGCTCGGTGACGGGGTGGCAGAGTCTCGAGGGCACGGGTAAGGCGCTCCCGACCTTCATCGGCGATGGCCATGGATTCGGGAGTGGCAGCGGGTTGCGGGTGCAGTTCTTCGTGGAATTCGACCATCAGCTCCCTCGGGCGATTTTTGTCGAGCCAGGAGTAGCACGTATTGCGCACGATCTGCAGCAGCCAGGCGCGCACATCTCCACCTTGAAAGCCGCGGAAGAAACGGCACGCGCGAAGCAAGGCTTCCTGAGCGACATCTTCGGCATCTGCGCGGCTGCGCAACAACCAGCGTGCGAGGTTGAAAGCAGCGTCGACATGAGGCAGCACAAGCTGTTCAAAGCGCAGCCGGTTTTCGGCATCCAAATCGTTCAAAGACTTCCCCCGATCAGTGATGCTTCATACGTAAGAACTGGATGAACGGCGGTTTTATTCTGGACGGAGGTTCTCTTGTGACGCACAAGCAAAGAGAGACAAGAACGCGGATTGAATTTGGAATAAGAGAGGCGCTGCTACGGTCTGGATGAACGAAAGCACGTTCCCTGGCGACGTGGGCACCCCCCTTACAGCCCGCGCCGCCAGTCCCACTGGCACGAGCAGATTGTAGAGAAGGGTAAAAACGATCGTAAGTAAGGAGCGCAAATATGTCCGAGGAGAAAAAAAACGAACTTCTGCTCGACCACAACCATGACGGAGTTGACCAACAGGGATTTCTGAAATCAGAGGCCTGGGCCGGCACAGGAGCGCTCTGTGTCATGCAGGGCGGCGTCCTGAAGTCCTACAACCTAAGCAGAATGTTGGAGTCGGGGCCCAAAGCGAAATCAATTCTGATCGAGAGGAAACGAACATGAAGAGGAAATGTATGTGGATTGTAGGTATGGCGGCGACGGCGGTAGTCGCGTTGGGGCTGCTGTTGGCCGGATCACCGAAGGTCGCGGCAAATACTCAGCAGGCAGCTACGGAAGTGAAAATTGATAATTTCAGCTTCGGACCGGTAGCGCTAACAGTGCCGGCCGGAACCACGGTTACGTGGATCAACCGTGACGATATGCCTCATACGGTAGTCAGCATGGATGATTCGAAGACGTTTAAATCCAAAGTGCTCGACACGGACGAAAAGTTTTCCTTCACCTTCAGCAAAGCGGGAACTTATCCCTACTTCTGCTCGATTCATCCGAAGATGACCGGCAAAGTCATCGTGCAGTGAGTGAGGAGCGACCTTGCATCCGTTCGACATAAAAACAGTACTTTTAGCGAAGCATGCCCAACACGTCGTGCTGATTCATTTCCCGATCGCGCTTTTTATCATCGGCGTCCTCTTTGATTTTCTTGCGCAATGGAGGAAGCAGCTCTTGCTGGCTGCGGCGGCCTACTACAACTTGCTGGTCGCGGCGATCGCAACCATCCCCGTGGTAGTCACCGGAATTCTCGCGTGGCAGTGGGAGCTCGAGGGACAAAAACTGAAAGGCATCCTCTTGATGCATCTGGTGATGGGGTGCGTGTCCAGCGTCCTGATCTGGGTGGTGTGGTTCATCCATAAGAGAACCCGACGGAAACACGAAGAGGCCCTGCCCGGATACCGCTTGCCGATCGAGGCTGTAGCCGTAGTCATCGTCGGACTGACGGGACACCTCGGCGGCTTTCTCAGTGGCGTGAATGGCCCGGGATAGCAGTGTTCCGAAACTCCTGGGACACGAGTCGGTTGATCCTCGAATAGGCCATCTGACGCGGCGGGAGATTGGGCAACAAGAGAATCGCTGGCGACGTTTGTAAAAACATTCGGAGAAACCCATTGGCGGAAGAGGAGAATGAAAAATGAAGACTAAAGTTTTGTTGGCGGTTGTGGCCCTGTCATACGCGCCGCTGGGGGTAGCGGGAAATAAAGCGGAATACCCCACTGAAAAAGTGGCGGAGTTCGTCATTGAAAAGATGGATGTAACTTCGCTGCCGTCCGTGTTCCGGCCCAAGAAGGAAAAAGGAAAGAAGACGTTTGCAGATTACGGATTCACGGCGCAGACGGTGGGCGAGAACGAAGCCGTTATCGAGGCGGCTGGCGGAGCGAGGAGGTTGGCGATCAAGGTCCTCGACCAGAGATCCTCGGGAATCTACGTGTGTGTAGCGGAGCCCGGAGAAAAAGGCGGCCCGGCAAAGACGCAGAGCGTAATCCTTCTGAAACGGAAGGATGCGAACGCGTTGTTAAAGGGGCGCGAATCCTGGCGAGAATTTGCTGCATGCGCGGTGATAGGCGGAAGCGACTCCACGGCAAACTCGTATGGAGGGGACTGAGGAGTTACGTCGAAGCACGGTGTTCCGATCACGTTTGTGGCTTTGCGTGTCGTCGCTTTGACAATCCTGCGCCGTGTTCATGGGCGACACCGATCTGCGACCTAGCATCTCCTTCCTAATCGTCAGAATGAATTCTGCGCGCTGTGCCGGGCGAGACTCTTACCTGAACACGAATGGAACGCAGTCGGTAGTCTGCGTGGAGACAATCTGTTGATAGAAGCATTCTTTGAAACGGCCGCTCCGCGCGCCGCCAATGTAGTCCTCGTCCTCGAGTTCGCCATGGGGCTAGGTCTGTTGGTCGGCGCTCGGCTTGCTCGCAAAGGGAGCTTTCGGCAACATGCCTGGTGCCAATCCTCCATCGTACTTTTGAACCTCGCTGTAGTTGCGGTCATGATGATTCCTTCCTTCCGCGATCATGTGCTTCCCAGAATTCCGGCCAAGCTGGGGAAAGCTTACTACGCACTGGCAACGACGCACGCAGCTATCGGAACAGTCACCGAACTCGCGGGGCTGTACATCTTGCTGTCTGCGGGAACAAGCGTTTTGCCTGAGAAATTTCGTATCACCAAATACAAGGCCTGGATGCGAAGCGTCCTCGTGCTCTGGTGGGTCGTGCTGTTACTGGGAATGGCAACCTACACGCGCTGGTACGTGCCGCATTTGTTTCGGAAATAGATTTGCGAGGAGAGAGATTGAAGATCGTCCCGATTTGCGTGCTTTTCATTTTGAGCTTCCTTGCTCCACTTGGTCGAGCACAATCGGGGACGCCATCCGCGCCAGAGGCTAATCCGGGGCGACCCACGGTATCCACCCCGGCGACACTCACGCCGGTTGGATACCTTCAGTTCGAGAATGGCGTGCTCTTCGCGGAAGACTCGACGGAGTTTTCAAAGCGCATTGGCGTAGGCCAAGTCACCAAACTGTCCGTAGTTCCGCGCTTGGAGTTGTTCTTGCAAAGTGAGCCGCTCGTCATCAGCCAATCAAAAGACCAGGCCGCGGCGCATGAAGGAGATGTGTTCGCAGGTGTGCAAAGCGTGCTCTTTGCCGGTGATGAATCACGGCCAACGGTTTCTATCAGCTATGTTCGGCGGGTTCACGCAAGTGTCGCCCCGGAACTCGACGTGGGCACTTTTCGACAATCAACCTCGATTCTTCTGAGTGAAGATATAAAGGGATTTCACTTCGATACCAACGGGATACTCGCCGAGCAGGTTCAGGGCGATGTACGTCGCGCGCAGTTCGGACAAACACTGTCCATTTCCCATTCCCTGGGGAAGTTCACAATTTCCGGGGAGGTGTGGCATTTCTCACAACCATTCGACAAGGGCAACACCGTCGGTAATCTCTGGGCGGTTTCCCGCGCCCTTCGCAAGAAGTTGGTGGTCGACGCAGGATTCAATCATGGATTGACCAAAACGTCCACGCGGTGGGAAACGTTCGTGGGATTCACATACCTACTGCCGCACCGCCTTTGGACGGCCCGTCCTGGATTCCTACCGTGAGCCTGCCTCAGTTCTCTCCTTCGTTTTTCTTTGCATAGCCTCTCTGGATTCTTGTCGCTGGTTTGTGAACTTCAGCGAATGTTGCGACGAAACAAGAGCGGAATAAAGTGTGAGTAATTTGGTCTATGTAGATGAAATGCCGACGGACGCCCATAAGGGCGTTCGCAAAACTCGGACTGAGGACGACTCATGGCTGAATATCAAATGACGCTGATGGATAGGCAACGAATTGCCACAGATACGATGGCCTTCTGGTTTGACACAAATGATGCCAGCTTCGAATTCCGAGCTGGGCAGCATGCCGATTTCGTCTTCACGCGCCCGTGTATGGGAAGCGAAAGCGACAATTCTCGGACCTTTTCACTCGCAAGCTCTCCTCATGACAACAGGTCAGTCATGATCGCGATGCGTATGCGTAAGACTGCCTTCAAATGCGCGTTGAAGGTTGCTGCTCTTGGCACGAAATTCACTGTGAGCCGTCCCAGGGGATCGTTCACGCTGCATAGAGATATCACCCGGCCTGCGGTGTTTCTGGCGGGCGGCATCGGGATTGCGCCGATTCGCAGCATCCTTCAGTGGGCCACCCAGGAACATCTGCCACACAAACTGCATTTGTTCTATTCAAACCGGGAGGCGAAGGATGCGGCGTTCCTCGAAGAATTTGAAAATATGGCCGCGCGGAATCCTAAGTTCACTCTCATTCCAACGGCGACTGGCTATAGAACCCTTGCTTGGCCCTATGAAAAAGGACACATCAATCGTGAGATGCTCACGCGTTATCTGTTCGGGCTCGAAGGAGGACCCATCTACTACATCGCAGGCCCGTCGGGAATGGTCACCGCGATGACCGACCTGCTCCATTCCTCGGGCGTCAGCGAGGACGATGTGAAGACTGAAGAATTCGGAGACTACAAGCTGCCTCATGATCCGGCGCAAAGCGATCCAGGAACAGGCATTCATCGTTCAGATTCAGCGCTATGACCGCTGGTACGACGGAGACTTTGTGAAAAGTAATTTGGTTGCGATTCGTGTCTCCTTGGTTCCGTTCATTTCTCTTCTGCTCTTTGGCATCGTCATCTGGAATTTCTCCGCGCTCGCGGTCGCCCAATCTCTCGTCCCCGACGACGTAAAGCACGACACACCGGGTCAGGTCATTAAGCAGGGCCAATCCATCCACATGGACGTGGACCTGGCGGTTGTCAACGTTACTGTCACCGACCCGTACAACCGCCTTGTTACAGGACTTGCGCCCGAAAACTTCCGCGTCTTCGAAAACAACATCGAGCAGGAGATCCAGTATTTTTCTTCCGAAGACGTCCCCATTTCCATCGGCGTCATCTTCGATCTCAGCGGAAGCATGGGCAACAAAGTCGGTAAGGCCAAGGAAGCCGCCTTGCAGTTTTTCAAGACTGCCAATCCGCAAGACGAGTTCTTCCTCGTCGGTTTCAACGAGCGAGCAGAAGTTTTGAGCCCCTTCACCAACAATGTCGACGATTTGCAGAGCCGCATACTCTCCGCATCTGCGAAGGGCCGCACCGCGCTCCTCGATGCGATTTATCTGGGCCTCAGAGAAATGAGGACCGCTCGAAACGCCAAACGGGCCTTGCTCATCATATCCGACGGAGGAGACAACAGTAGTCGATACAATGAGAACGATCTCAAGCGGCTGGTGCGAGAAGCGGATACCCAGCTGTACTCGGTCGGTATATTTGACCCATTCGATTACCGCAGCCGAACGCCTGAGGAACTCAATGGTCCCTCTCTGCTCAGTGAAGTGACGGAACTAACCGGGGGCCGTGCTTTTAGCGTAGGGGATGTGAACGAGCTACCGGACATCGCCACGAAGATTGGGGCGGAGTTGCGCAACCAATACATCGTGGGATACCGTCCGAGCAATAAATCCCATGACGCGCGCTGGCGCAAGATCAAGATCAAGCTGCGCACCCCCAAGGGACTTCCGCCTCTCAGCGTGTACGCAAAAACTGGTTACTACGCGCCCAGCCTCTAGAGTGCTTAAGCTGCGAGTACTTAGAAGCTAGTCGACACCAGGTTCTGGATCGAGCGTTTTATGCGCTCTTGGTGGCGACAGAGCAATGCCCCGTTAGTGGAGCTATTCTTCTTAGCTCTTGTTATCGGATTGTCTGCTTCAACGAGGCAGGCCAATCCTGCGCATAAGGTCTTCAAAGCGCGGGTCCGAGCGGAGAGGATCGAATCCTGAGCGCAGTAGAACGCTCGGATTAAATCGCTCTTTGTACGCTCTTTCGAGCCAATACATGGCTTGATCGCTATCCCCCATGGATGCATAGATCATGGCTATCTGTGGAGCATTTGTAAAACTAGTGTTTGAGCCTTTCTCAAGATCGCTCAGCAGCTTCGCCGCTTCGTTGATTTTGCCGGATGCCACGTAGGCCCGGGCGAGATCAGCGATGCATATCGGGCTGCCCCTGGACAGCCGGACTGCCTTTTGAAGTTCCGCAACCGCTTCCTTGTCCATCTGTTTTAGCAGGTAGGCATCGCCAAGCTGTTTATGTCCGAGGGCAAAACTAGCATCCATTTCGATCGTCTTGCGGCTCTGTTCTAGCGATTCGTCGTAAGAATGCGTAAGGAGAAGAAACTCCGCCAGATCTGCGTTGATGATCAGGGATAGCGGATCCAGATTTTCCGCTTTTCTCATTTCCACGAGAGCCTCTTTGGGCCGATCCAATAGCCCCAAATTCATAGCATTCCAATGGTGAGCGGTTGCGTAGCCTGGGTTCAGTTCAATGGCCCGCTGGAATTCCTTTCCGGCAGAGTCGAAATCCCAGTCGAAAGCGCGCAAGCTGTATCCAAGTGAGGTGTGAGCTTCGCTCAGCAAACTGTCCAGTTCCAGCGCTTTGATCGCTGCGGCCTTCGCTTTGGGGAGCGCCTCCTTGGTGCTCATCACTGCATACTGCCAGTCTCCCAACAAAGCATAAGTGTCAGCTAAGCCAGAATAGGCTTGGGCATAGTTCGGGTCCTCGTCGATGGCCTCATTGAAATAAGCTAGGGCCACCTTCAAAGCATCCCCCGTTCGCTTATTCCAGAAGTAGCGCCCTTTGAGATAGGACTCGTAAGCTTGCGGATTAACAACCTTTACCGTTTTTAGCGCAGCTTGTTCCTGCGGATTCAAATTGATCCGAATTTGATTTGCAATGCCTCCAGCCACCTTGCTCTGGAGCGCCAAAGTATCCCGCAGTTCACCCTCATAGCTTTGGGACCATAAGTGCTTGTCCGTCGCGGCTTCGATCAACTGCGCCGTGATGCGGACCTGGTCGCCGGAACGGAGCACGGTGCCCTCCACCACGGCGTCCACATTTAGCTCTCCAGCAATCTGCGGCAGGGGCTTGCGCGCGTGTTTATAAGTCATCACGGAGGTACGCGAGATCACGCGCAAAGCGCTGATCTGCCCGAGATCAGAAATCAACTGGTCGGTCATGCCGTCAGCGAAATAGTCCTGAGAGGCATCGTTCGAGAGGCTTTCAAGCGGAAGGACAGCCAATGAGTGAATGACCGAGGACGGGCGGTTCCAGGCACGCAGTTTCCAGGCGACGACTGACGCCGTCAGAAGAAGCAACACGAATGCAGAGATTTTCCAGGCAAGTGACGGCAGAACTTGTTTGGGTTCTGCGGATTCGCCTACGAGATCCGCGCGATCACCAGATCCTAGCTCGGGATGAAGCTGAGTTGTGAGTTCGGGGCTGCGAACAGGGGGCACGTCGGCAGGCTTTACTTCCGTAAGGAAGCGGTAACCGCGACGCGTAACAGTTTCTACAAAGCGCGGACTCTCTGCGGAATCGCCAAGGGCCTCGCGGATTTTGCTGATCGCTTTGTTGAGCCCGTGGTCGAAATCCACGAAGGTATCTGCAGGCCACAGCTTTTTCTGAAGTTCCTCACGAGTTACGACCTCGCCGGGGTGCTCAAGCAGCATGGCCAGGACTTGGAAGGGCTGTTCCTGAAGTCGCACTCGTAGGCTGTCCTTGCGCAATTCGCCAGCGCGAAGATCCAGCTCGAAAACCCCAAATAGGACCCGCCCGCGGAGCTGATGGGTTTCTTCCATAGAGAGGAATCTAGTTGGGAGAGGGAGTGTATCACCAAGTGAAATCGTCTGGAACACGAAGTGAGGGACAGTTACCTGTAAGTCTTCTATTGAGTGAGAGTTGCCAGGGGACCCCCATTCCAGCGGGAGAGAACTGTCCGTCCATTGCGCTGCTTTTAAGAGCAAACCATAGTGGGCCCTCAAGCGCACGAGTGGGGCGCCGTACGGTCGCAGGGAGGGTTCAGTGCTCGAACACAATGATGTTCCGAATTTTGAGCAGGCCGTCTTGCCGCATCTTGACGCCGCCTACAACCTCGCGCGCTGGCTGATGCGCAATGAGCAGGACGCCCAGGATGTCGCCCAGGAAGCATACTTGCGCGCTTTCCGATTCTTCCCCGGCTTCCGCGGCGGCGACGCGCGTGCCTGGTTACTGAAAATCGTCCGGAACACTTGCTATACCTGGTTGCAGGCTAACCGGCCACTGCAAGACGCCGCGGAATTTGACGAAAGCCTTTTCCGTCCTGATTCTTGCGCTCCCAATCCAGAAGAAGTTGTGCTCCAAAACGACAGCAGCACTCTGGTGCGAAAAGCGCTGGAGAAGCTCCCTCCGAATTATCGGGAAGTCCTCATTCTTCGCGAGCTCGAGGGGCTGTCTTACAAAGAGATTGCAGATATCACGGGCATGCCCGCAGGCACGGTAATGTCGAGCTTGTCGCGTGCGCGGGGCCGGCTTCGTCAGATTCTGGCAGGTCCCATGAGCGGAGATGCGGTGCCAAGTTCACGGCGAATAGCAGCGGTGAACGCATGAGTGTGTGGGGGTGGCTCATCAGTGATTTGCGGATTCCAACTTAGGCGACTGCTTGGCAGATCCAGATGGGAGCAAGGTTATGAACCAGCCTTTATCAACATGTTTGCTGTTTGGGGCTCTTTTGTCGTTGCCGCTCACGACTCGCGGTCAAGAGACAAACTCAACTATCGCGCGAAGAACCATTCTCAACGGGCCATCATTCCAGACGGAGGACCCGGCTGAAATCTCACGGGGAACTAGTCCGTCCGTTTCCGCGCGCGAGCTGAGTATTCCGGAACGCGCAGTTAAGGCGTACACGAAAGGGATAGATCGCCTGTCGAAAAATGATCCAGCAGGCAGCCTCATTCATCTCCAACGCGCCGCTTCCGAATTTCCGAACTTTTATGAGGCTTACCATGCGATGGGTGTAGCTCAACTGCGTTTAGGGCATGGAGAAGAGGCTCGACAGGCGTTTCAGAAATCCATCGACGCTAGTGGCGGCCATTACGCAGGACCGCATTTCGGCTTGGGCGCGCTTCTTTGCAATCAGCAAAAATTCACTGAGGCTGAGCCGATCATCCGAAAGGCACTGGAACTTGCCCCGGGCTTCGGCCCGGGCCATTTCATATTGGCTTGGGCGCTATTTGGGCTGAACCGTCTGGACGAAGCGCAACAGATAGCTCATGAGGCGTCGATACGAGATCCCAAGCTCGCTCTGGCTCACCTGCTGCTGGCAAATATCTATATCCGTCGGAGTGATTATTCAGAAGAGTTGGTCGAACTGGATGCTTATCTCAGACTCAAGCCGGATGGGCCACTGAGTGGCCAAGCACGCGAAGCCCAGGAATACGCTAAGCGAAAGCTGGCCGGGTCTGTGGTCATTATCGAGGCGGCACAGGCCAAACCTTGAGCGAATCCACTCACCGATCAGAATGAATGCGGGTAAAGCGCTTGATGAAGTGGACCGAATCAGCGAACGAATCAGCGAACGGATTCATCAGTTATTTCTCCGCGCGGGTCCGCTGAGAAAAACAGTCATAACTTGGCGACCGGAGCACGAACAATTTTATTCCCGCCTCCGAAACATCCCTGGATCGCGGAATTATCCAAGAGCATGCGGGGTCTTACACACTGAAGACAATGAAATGTCTCGTAATTCAAAACCGCATCGAACAAGGAGATTTGAAATGATCTGGGCTCGACAT
This sequence comes from Acidobacteriota bacterium, assembly GCA_013289825.1. Taxonomy (GTDB): domain Bacteria; phylum Acidobacteriota; class Terriglobia; order Acidiferrales; family UBA7541; genus Acidiferrum. The sequence goes on from JABCZF010000001.1 coordinate 367,609, forward strand.
TTGAAACTATTTACGAAAGTAGGCGCGGCTGCACTCGCTCTGGGCGCTTTGGCGACCAGCGGGAACGCGCAGAATATATACCAAGGCAAGTTTACGTTGCCATTTGAGACTCACTGGGGAGGCGCCACACTGCCGGCTGGCGACTACACTTTTACCATGTCATCCGCAATGTCCGACTACAGACTTATTATCCGGGGACAAGTCAACGCCATCATCATGGCCACTTCCACCGATGACAGAGCTGTTGCAGACCATGCGCAATTGAACCTGGTGAACATCGCCGATGTCGAGACCGTCCAGACATTCGATGCCCCGGAGCTAGGACGGACCTTTATCTACTCCACGCCCGCCCAAAAGCACGCGGGACGCAAAGAAGCCCATCAAAAGACGGTGCCCCAGACCGCACCCGCGACACAGGCCAGTGAAAACAGAACTTCCATCGCAGTCTACGCTGCGGGTCGCTAAGGAAAGAAGTCATGCACGTCACTGCAAACGCCCGGGACAGAAAGCCAGTGGTTGCGTCCCTGGCAAGGCCCACAACAGAGAAGCGGCGTAGCCTAAACTGGGATGGGCATTCCAGCACGGAATGCATCCCGAAGAAGGCTGCGCCGGCAGTCTCTCCTATCGCCAGCGGTGAGTTGAGTGAAGCGGAGGCTATCCAGCGAGCCCGCGACGGCGATCGGACCGTGTTTGAATTCCTCTATCGACTGCATAGCCGGCGTGTGTATGCGGTATGCCTGCGCATGGTAGGAAACACGGCCGAAGCTGAAGATCTGACGCAAGAAGCCTTTCTGCTTTTGCTCCGCAAAATTCACACCTTCCGCGGCGAATCGGCCTTCTCTACTTGGCTGCACAGACTGGCGGTCAACCTCGTGCTCATGCGTCTGCGCAAGAAGTCTCCACCAATCGTCTCGATCGAAGCGATTCCCGACCCGGACGATGAAACCGGTTGGCCAAACATCGACATTGGAGCGCCTGACTTGTTGTTGGAGGGATCGCTTGACCGAATAAATCTCGAACGCTGCATTGAGCGGTTGCCCGTGGGCTACCGCACGATATTTGTTCTGCATGATATCCAGGGATATGAGCACCACGAAATCGCCGCGATATTGGGACGCTCAGTGGGCGTTTCGAAATCGCAGTTACACAAGGCTCGCACGAGGCTGCGTGAACTGCTCCACGAGGTCCAGCGTGAAAAAACCCGCGACGAGCGAATGGCAGCAGGTAAAACGCGTTCCCGATCCAGCGAGGCCTTGCTCGTTTAGTGCCACCTTCAGAGCCTGCGGCGGTAGAAAGCTGACGATCACGGTGGCTCAACCTTCGCTCCTGCGAATTGGCCTCCGCAGTGAGAAATCTTTATTCTCTCCGCTTTTATCGTCCCTTAGGTGTCGTGCGACGGAGGACAGGAAAAGCCTCCGCCGGCCATCATACATTTCTACAAATGAATTGGAATAGAACGCGAACGCATGTGGTCTAACACTACGCCAAGAAGCGGAATACGGGATGCCGCAGATATGTCTCGGTTCTTGTTTTGCTGCTGAGCGTAATGGCCGTGGGGTTGCCGGGAATTGCACTTCAATTGCGCTCGTTTACTGGCAGAGCTTTCCCGAAGTTCTTTCGGGAGCTCGGAGTTTATCCTTCTGGAGGTTTTCTTGAACCGGCTTAATAAAAAATTGATCTATTTTCTATTGTTGGCGGCACTAGGCACGTTCTGCGGATCTAGACTGGCGGGTCAGGACGCCACTGGGCGCATTACCGGTATGATCTACGATCCGAGCGGCGCTGTCATCGCCGATGCGAATATTTCCGTGACGAATGTTGCGACCCACATCTCTCGCGAAACAACTTCGGATTCGACCGGCTTCTATCAGGTTCTCGCGTTGCCCATTGGCGACTACACGGTGTCCGTGCAACACCAGGGATTTAAATCCGAGACCACCGCACAGAGCAAGCTGGAGATCAATCAAACCCTGAAAATCGATCTCAAAATGCAGATAGGCGCGACGAGTGATACGGTGACGGTGGAATCCAACGCGGGCACTGTCGAGACCATCAATCCGACGCTAGGCTCCACGGTTTCAGACCGCGCTGTGCAGGATATGCCGCTCAACGGCCGCAACGCGTTGGATCTCGTAGCGCTGCAGCCGGGAGTGCTTCCAGCCGACAATCCAGGCAATGGCCAAGGTAATTTGGGCACGACTCTTGCCTTCAGCGTTGGCGGCGGCCGCAGCGATTCCAACACGTTCGTCCTCGACGGCGGCCTCAACAACGACCTCTTAAGCAACAGTGTTGTGTACAACCCCAATCCCGATTCCATTCAGGAGTTCAAGGTCCTCACCAGTGACTTCACCGCTGAATACGGGCGCAGCGCCGGCGGAATTATCACCGAAGTCACCAAGTCTGGAACTAACATGTTCCATGGCAGCGCCTATGATTTCCTTCGCAATTCAGCTTTCGACGCCAACAATTTCTTCAGCAATTTGAATGGCGATCCCAGAGAAGCCCTTCACCGCAATCAATACGGAGGAACGCTGGGCGGTCCCATCAAGAGGGACAAGCTTTTCTTTTTCCTTTCTTATCAAAAGGAACAGCTAACCTCTGATAGGGCGAGCCAGGCCACGACTCTCCCGACACCCGACGAGCTTCAGGGCAATTTCTCGGGCTCACCGAATCAGGCATCCGTTGCCAGTTTTCTAAAAGCGAATCCGTTTTTCCAGCCCAATGCGGCTCTGGCGGCGCAAGGGATCATCAGTCCGGGAAGCATTGATCCTGTCGCCCAAGCGTATGTTAAGGCCGGCCTCGTTCCAACCACGACATCCGCATCAGGTCAAGTCTCATTTCAGAATCCGGTCACCGCCAATCCCGACGAATTGACCGGAAAGTTTGACTTTGAGGCATCCCAGAAGGACCACTTTACCGTCACGCTGGGACGTAACCTTGGATCCCAACTCAATCCTGGCCCAGGTGGCATTCCCGGTTTTGGCGAGAACACCGTCCTTTACAACCGGTTTTTCAATCTCGCTTACATCCACACCTTCTCACCCAACATTTTGAACGAATTTCGCGTGACCGGCCAGCGCAGCGACGTCCTGCAAGCCTCGCCGGCCACGAAACAACCGGTATCCACGGCACTGGGAATCAAAATAAAATCGGAGAATCCCACTGGCCCTTCACAACTCGACTTTCCCCAAGCCACGATCGGCTTTAGCAATCAAGGTCCTTCGCGGCTCACGGACAACACCTTCGCCTACTCCGACGTGCTTTCTTGGACCCGCGGAAGGCACACCATGAAATTCGGCGGTTCGTTCTCCGCCTATCAAGACAACCAGGTATTCGATTTTGAAATCAACGGAGTGTTCCAATTCGCCGGTCAAGACGGCAATGGCAACACGCTTGCCGCTGGAGACCCTTTCGCCAACTTCCTCTTGGGCGTGCCTACCGCCTATTTTCAATCTCCCGCAGCGCCTTCGAACATCCGCACCAAAGCTACCTATGCCTTTGCGCAGGATGAATGGCATGTCGCCAGCGATCTGACTCTGACGTACGGTTTGCGCTATGAGTACAGCACGCCGAAATCAGATACTCAAGGGCGCACCTACTCGGTCATTCCGGGTTCTCCGCAATCTACGGTCTTTCCTGGCGCACCGCTCGGATTGCTTTTCCCTGGCGACAAAGGCGCGCCCACGGGCGTCAACTTCCCCAATAAAACGAACTTCGCGCCGCGATTTGGTTTTGCATGGCAGCCGTTCCATGACGGAAAGACCAGCATCCGCGGCGGCATCGGTATTTTTTACGACGTGCTGAAGGCTGAAGACAACTTCCAATTCAACGGGCAAGCTCCGTTCGCTGCAACCGCCAACATTGGCATTAACGAACCCAATGTGCCGACAGCGACTACCTCCGGCTACACATTCTTTAGCGATCCGTTTGGCTCCACGGGAACTCCCGATCCTTTTGGCCGGTCTCTGAACCACAACGTAAATTTCCTGAACACTTTCGGCACTTTCACAAGCCTCAATACTGGCGCGACGATTGTTGACCCTCATCTCAAAACGCCCTACACCTATCAATATAATTTGAGCATCGAACATCAAATTTCCAAGAAACTGATCGCTCGCGCCGCCTACGTCGGCAGTTCATCGCACGGCCTAACGGCCCTCGTGGATATCAATCCTTTTGATCCTGCTACCCTGAACAGTGCAAGCCCGCAGCGTTTCCTAAACGAAGTGCCGGGGAATACGCTGCAAAATAACGTCATGGGATTTGGCGGAAGCTTTGGACAGGAAGATGAATTCAAGAACGCGTCCAATGCCAATTACAATTCCCTGCAACTAAGCCTGACGCAGCAAACAACCGTGGTGCCCGTCCTCGGCAATATGTACTACACGCTTGGTTACACTTGGGCGCACAGCATCGACGGCGCTTCTGGTTTCCGCCAGGGCAACAGCACGGTTCCCTTTTTCACTCCTAACATTTTCCGCGCCTCGTCGGATTTCGATATCCGCCAATACCTGACCTTCTCCGGCGGCTGGGATCTGCCGTTTAACCGCGGCCCCCAGAAGCTGGTAAAAGGTTGGAGCCTGTATCCCATCCTCACTTGGCGTACGGGGTTCCCGTTCACGGCGACCAACGGCTTGGGCACTTCCAACACCGCCCCCGGGCCTTCCGGTGCCGGCGATGCGGGCCTGGTCAACGCAAATCTTACGGCGCCCATCCAATATCTCAACCCCAAGACGAATGGCTTGCAGTTTTTCAGTCAGGCGTCTTTCAGCAACGTTGTGACTCAGGGATACGGCAGTGCGCCACGCAATGTGCTGCGTGGTCCGGGCCGCACTAACTTGGACCTCTCGCTGGCAAAGACGACGCCACTCTATCACGAACGTGTCACCCTCGAGTTCCGCGTTGATGCCTTCAACCTTCTCAACCACACGGAATTCCAAAACCTTGACAACAATGCCCAGGACATCGGATCGACTTTTGGACAGGTGATCAGCGCGTATTCCGCACGCATCCTTCAATTGGGGGCTCACATCCGGTTCTAGCCGTACACTCCCATACTATTTTAGCAGTCCAGAGCCGAGCCGGAACCTTGAGTCCGGGCTCGGCCAACTTTCGATCTGCAACACAACGCTTAGCGGTGCGAGACCAGCTATACACACTCGTGCGGACCTAACTAAGGACCTTTGCCGGCGGTGGAACATCCGCGCTCAGCATCGTGCCAACGCTGCTGAAATCTTGGTTCAAACCGGCAGCCACCACAACCTCACTCGCTTACGATCCTTTCAACGCGATAATGTCGAGAGGGACTCTCCGCTTTGCGTATCCCGAACCAATCCACGCTTACCGCAATTGAAGAATTACGACTCATTACACACAGCACGGGTTTGCAGGTTATTTGGCTGGAGGAGGAAGCTGAGCTGTTGATTTGTGCTCACTCGACGGACCATGTGGAATTCGTGAGAAGTAGAATCCTCACTAGAGCGCAAAGGACGAGTCTATTCAATTCTTGAATCGCCTGCGTAAACCCTGATTCAGCATTCGCGGCTCCAGATTCTCATATCCAGGTCCTGATTCTGTCGAGTGTGTAAACTTGCGTAGAAGCTGTTCACAACATCCTACTGATCGACAACGAGCTGGCCTTTCATGCCTCGATGTCCAAGCCCACAGGTATGGCAGCACTTGAACGAGTACGTACCGGGAGTTTGCGCCAGAAACTCAACCGTCGTTGTTTCGCCCTTCTTGAGTTGCCAGCACTCTTGTGGAGAAGTGAATACCAACCCCACGGAACCATTCGATGCGGTGCCGTCGGGAACCGTCAAAATCGAAAAACCGTGGTCATGGGGTCGGTCGCGGTGATCTTGAGCTGAATTTTCGCTCCGCTCTTCACAGGAATAGGCGCGGGCGAATACTCGTACTTCTTGGCTGTGACTTCTATGACTTGAACGCTGTCATTGAGTGCCAGCACCGGACTCGGATGCGGAAAAAATATCGCAGGCCACAACTCAATCGCGGCCATGGCGGGCAACAGAGTACGCGACATAAGCTTCTTCATGGAACCTCCTGATTGCTCCAAAATATGCGGACATTGCTCGACAACGTTTAGGTTCCTGCTTTGCTAAAGGTGAAGGAAAACTTTTCGTCCGTGTCCAGCACCTTGGACTTGAGCGTCTTTGAATCATCCGTGCTGACGACCGAATTCGGAATATCGTCCTTATTGATCCGCGTCACCGTAGTTTCGACCGGCACGGTCAGAGCGGCGGGCCAAACGTGAAGTTGTCAATCTTGACTTCCGTCGTCTCAAGCTTCTGCTGCGCGCTTGCGACGACTTCTCATTTTTCTGTCGATTTGGCTTTCTGATCGGGCTAGTTCTCGCTTATGCCAGCGTGGAATCCACCACGGCCAGCGCGTGTTGGCCTTGTACGTAGTTCACATTCGCAATGCCCAGGACGCTCTTGAGCTGGTCCGCCGGCACTTTCATCGGACCTGGCGAATCGGCCTTGCCCGGTTGTGGCTGCGGGAATGCCGTGGACGCCGCGGTATGAAAGGTCACGTTTCCTTCGACTTTCTGCATCGTCTGGTGGATATGCCCATTCAGCACCGTCACCGATCCGAACTTCTTGAGATATGCCAGTGCCTGCGCGCTATCTTCCGTGCCCCAGCCCCACTCCGGATAAACGGACCACAGTGGAATGTGCGCGAACACTACGATCGGCGTGCTCTTCTTCAAGTGCTTCACATCATCTTCCATCCATTCGAGCTGCTCGTGCCCCAGCGTTCCGAGGCCACCGGCCTTCAAATTCATCACATTGACCAGCCCGATGAAGTGCACACCCTTCTTGTCGAAGCTGTACCATCCGCCGCCCTTGCTGCCTTTCCCGTAACGCTCCAGGAACTGCTTCCCGTCGTCGTTCAGTACGTCGTGTTCACCGGGCACGTAAAAGACATCCTTGGGTGTCGCGCTCTTCAATATTTGGTCCACGGTATCAAACTCTTCGGGCTTCGAGAGGTGACTGATGTCGCCCGTGTGCAGCATCAATTCTGGTGCGCGCGAAAGGGCGTTGATCTTGTCCACTGCTGCTTTCAGGGTGCCTGCGACGTCCGGATTCGCCGGCTTGTTGAATCCCATGTGGCTGTCGCTGATCTGCACGAAGCTCAGCTCACCCATCATGTCCGAAGTGCTAATCTCTGAAATTCGGCTCAAACTGTACGAGTTCAGCGCGCCGCCTTTCATCACACAAAAGACGCCCGTTCCCGCCCACGCCATGCACTTCAGAAAGCCTCGCCGGTCAATTCCGTCGTGGTTGTGGTCGTGCAGGAGTTGATCTTTTTTCTTCCCGGACATCCTAGCCCTCCATACCTATTTTTTTTGTCCCGTCTCTAAGCCCTGCAGGTGCCGTTGGGACTGGCGGCGCTGGAAGGTTTGGGGGGTTGCCCGCGCCGCCATGGAACGTGCTTGCAACCATCCAGACCGAGGCAGCGCCTCTCTTATTCCAAATTCTCGGCGTTCATGTCTCTCTTTGTATGTACGTCAAAACGGAGCCTCGTCGAGAATAAAATCGCCGGTTCTCTGGTTCTTACGCATGAAGCATTGGTCAGGGGAAGTCTTTGAACGATTTTGATGCCGAAGACCGACGGCGCTTCGAACAGCTTGTGCTGCCCCATGTCGATGCCGCCTTCAATCTCGCGCGTTGGCTGTTGCGGAGCCGCGCAGATGCCGAAGATGTCGCTCAGGAAGCCTTACTTCGCTCGTACCGTTTCTTCCGCGGCTTTCATGGTGGAGACGCGCGCGCATGGCTGCTGCAGATCGTGCGCAATACTTGCTACACATGGCTGGAGAAGAATCGCCCCCTGGAACTAAGCATGGAATTCGACGAAGAGTTACACCTGCAGACGCACGCCACACCTGAAACGCTCGCTATTGCCGGTGATGATCGCAAGCGCCTGACCCTGGCCCTCGAGACGCTGCCGCCGCGCTTCCGCGAAATCCTTGTCCTTCGAGAGCTCGAAGGTTGTTCCTACAAGGAGATCGCTGCAATCACGGCGATCCCCATTGGCACAGTTATGTCCTCGCTCTCCCGTGCGCGCCGCCAGTTGCATTCCGCGCTGGTAAATCCTCCTCAAGGAGCACGTCCGTGAGATGTGACTTTACCAACTCTCTGCTTCAGGGCTATTTCGACGGTGAGCTTAGTGGCCGTAGAGCTGCCGAATTGGAGCGTCACCTCCGACGTTGCGTCCACTGTGCCACCGAACTTGTGGATCTGGATTTGCTGCGCGATAGATTGCAACTGGCTCAACTCTATGAGCCTGCGACTGCCTCGGTGCGGCGGAGAATTAGTGCGCGCCTCCACGCAATCGCGCCCACGACTGCTGCGTCGCGACCTCTCCTTTGGCACTGGCTGGCAGCCGCGGCCGCACTACTTTTCGTGGCGGTCTTACTGTGGAGAGTGGGGTATGGGCCTCGCGGTGACGACTATCAACCCGAACTTGCCGAGGAAGTTGTCGATGCGCATGTGCAGTCGCTGCAGCTAGGTCGCTTGACTGCCATCAATTCGACTGATGAACAGGCCGTGAAGGGATGGTTCACGGGCAAACTCACATTTGTGTTTCCCGTTCGTGATTTCGCGAACGACGGATTCGCATTGCAGGGTGGGCGCCTTGACGTTGTGGAAGGCCGTTCCGTCGCCGCGCTCGTCTATGCGCGCCCCGAACATCAGATTGACGTATTCATCTGGCCCACACGCGAACAGGACACCTCTCCGCGCGTAGGTTCGCGGCAAGGCAATCAATGGATTGACTGGCGAAAAGGAAGAATAGAATTCTGCGCGGTCTCCGACGCGCCCACGTCCGACCTTCAACAACTCCAGCGGCTTCTTACGAAGTAATCAGACAAATGAATATGTCAAGGGGTACTCGTATGGATGGGGCTGCTCGAAGGAGGCTTAAGAATTGGATAATCAACATCGAGAGCAGCGAGGATCGACACAAGCAGATCATACAATCGACGGTCGCTAAACGCGCATATCAGTTTTTTGAGAAACGTGGATGCAAGCACGGCTGCGACCTCCATGACTGGATGTCTGCAGAGAAGGAGCTCCTGCGCGACGACTTTGACGGAAATACTTCCGAGTTTCACTTCCTTCTTGAGTGGCCGCGAGATCCGGACCTGACTACGATCCTGAGCTTGACGACACGCAGCCTGGTGGTCTTTCGGAGCGATGCACGACTTGGAAGCCAGGCGGACAATCTTCGACATGTACTATCTGTCCATATTTTGCCAGAAAAAATTGATCCCACTAAGGCAGACGTGAAGGCTGTGGACGGGCTGTTGCACGTCTACTTGCCAAAGAAGAACAACAAGCGCTTGTAGCAATAAAACGGAGGAATACAAGTGTGAGCATCAGAGGCGAATTTCGAAGAACATCTTGAGCGCGCGGCTCGAGTACGGGTTGACCCCGATGGGGAAGGACCTGGCGACCCTCATGACGCCCCTGCAGCAGTGGGGTGATCGCTGGATCTACGGCGAAGGACACGAGCCAATGCTAATCCTAGACCGGCGTTCCGGACGGCGCATCCCGCGGTTGCGCATCTTTGACGACGACAGCCGTCTGATCACCGGGCGCGATATGGCGCTTGCGCCAGGGCCGGGGGCCAGCAGACGAACGCGCGCCCGCTACGGTGCGCCTTGAGTCAGGGGAGACAACGGCCATTGAGCGCAGACGGAATCCTGACGCAACCTACAACCACGCGAGCGGACCGACAACAAGCCCTCTATAGACCTGCATTGACGACAGCGCGAAGGGTTCAGCTGTCGACCGTTTCCTTTACTCAGCTATGGCCGGACCGCCAGGACCTATTCGGAGATGATGCGGTCGGCCCATTCGACCAGTGAAACGAAAATGGCAGGATTGCCGAACTTTGCGTTCCAATTCGCTAGATCGATTTCCGAGACCCCACGGGCCCGGGAGCAAGCTCCTCAAGCAAAGACAGGAATGTGTTTGGCGACGACCTTCTCGCGCAACTCGCTGAGCGGCGGCCAACCAATGGGGATCACCGCGTCCGAGGTAGCTTTGCGCATAAGATAGTTCGCGTCAGCAGTCAGGAATATCTGAACTTCGTGGCCAGCGTCCGCCAACGCCAGTGCATGCGCGAACACGAACGACGCTCTGGTTGGGTCGTCGGTCCCCCACGAACTTCTCATCAAGATCCTCAAAGTCTTTTTCGATTCCTGCGCCTTCGTTCCTAGTGCCAAAAATGGGAGACCCAGCAACTGCGACAAGAATCTGCGTCTGGCCATGCTGTTTTCTCCTGAGTTGGGATGCGCTCTAGCGGAAGATTCCCGAGACAATACTCCGTTCTTCTAGCAGTGTCAAAGGTCACATTACGCGAATCATCGCCGCTTCTGTGGCGCGTCATTGCGAAGATGCCCGGCAATGTCGCCAGGTAACCAGAAAGAGAAATCGGCCGAAAACGGTCAAAAGTAAATTCCGAAGCAAGCTTTGTCGTGTTGTCCGAGATTGTATTCGAATCAAAACACCAGTTTGCTCTCTTGGAATATCTAGTTGCATGTGGAGAGCATGCCTGCATGGAGCAACTCTGGTAATGGAAAAGGGCGATGGCAAGTGCACAGCAAGCTCAAGGCGCCCGTGCGCAAAGCGGTATGGCGGAATGGGTGGGCGAAGGACATTATGAGGCGGCCCGCCTCAGAAGGCGGGCCCTACAAAGGCAGGAAGAGAGGCGGGGGCACGGCCGGCGATAGCTGTGCCCCGGGACGATGAGGGCGGAGGGGCAGAGATGCAGAAGATCAGTCTTCCGGACAGTCGTGAAGAGTGATCTTGAGAATCTGGCCGGAGCCGTTAGGTGGATAGCCGAAGCCGTAGTTGGAGACGTAGAGATTGCCGTCGGGGCCGAGGGTGATGCCGGTCGGAAGATTGAGTCCGGCGGCAATTTCAGTGACCTTGCCGTCTTCGCTGATGCGTAGAACCTTTGCAAAGCCGGGCATGGGTCCAGGCGCGCCGACGGTATTTTCCAGAACATAAAGATTATCTTCGTCGTCGAAGACGAGACCAAGGATGGTGTTGAGCCCCGTGGCGAACGTGGAGATGTGTCCGGACGGCGAGATTTTCAGGATTTTGGAAGCGCCGGGCACGATGGGGAAGGTGTCGAGATTGCCGACGAAGAAATTGCCGTCGTGATAGGCGAGGGCGGTGGGGACGATGTGGCCCTGGCTGGCGGAAATGTCGACGACACGGTGAATATCGCCGTCGGTGGAGATGGAATCGAGTTCGCCGTGATTAGGCTCGACGGCGTAGAGCAAACCGCGAGCGGAAACCATGCTGTACCAGGTTCCGTCGGGCTCGAAATCACCGGGGTTAGGATTCGCGACGAGATGGGTCATCTGGAAATGGCTGAGATTGGCGATCTCCTTCCAGGTGCCATTGGATTTGATGCGAAGAACGCCGTTACTTGTGCCGAGGAGGCCGTGAGAGCAACCGGCACCGGCGAGGAGCGCGTAGAGTTGTCCACGGAAGAAAGCGACATCGGCGACGCCGCTGGTCAGATTGCCAAAGGCCGGGCTGGTCTGGCTGGAGGGAAGATCCTCGGCGACGGTGGAGACGTTACCGCGGGCGTCCACTCTGGAAATGCGGGCGGTGAAGCCGCCGGTGTACGGGCCGGGGCCATCGGGGAGTCCGGCGGCCTGGGGGCATTTGCCGACGGTGGAGAGAGTGCCGCCGGCGCCACCTTCGGCGACGTAGAGATAGCCGTCGGGGCCGAACTTGAGGCCGCGGGGATTGTTGAAGCCCGAGGCGAAGACGGAGACATTGGCGGACTGCGCGCCGGCCAGAGTGGCGAAGCTCAGAGCCAAGACCGAAAGTGCGGCGAATCTTTTCCATGCATGGGAGCGAAACATGACGATCCTCCTGAAGATCGCAAAAGTGTAGAGCAGCGACGGTGAAGTGTTTCGCACGGAAAAGGAAGAAGGACAAGGCAAAGCAGGTCACAGGTAGAACATTTGCAGGTCACAGGCTAGAGGGAAGAAAGGGTGGGGGTTAAGCGTAAAAGTTACTTAGACTCGGAGCTAAGAGGCAAGGTGCTTGACCGGGGGGTCCATCCCCACTACACTGCCGCAGCTTCGTCTTGAGTCCCCAGGAAGTGATCATGCTCGAGAACAAGCCCACCGTGAAAGCCCGGTTTGGCCCCTACACACTGGACCTGAGTTCCGGAGAGTTGCACAAGCACAGCACCAAGCTGCGGCTGGGGGAACAACCATTTCAGATTTTGAGTTTGTTGATTGAGAGGCGAGGGCAGGTAGTGAACCGGGAGGAGTTCCACAAGCAGCTGTGGCCGAGCGATACGTTTGTGGACTTCGAGCACGGATTAAACTCCGCGATCCGGCGATTGCGGGAAACGCTTGGGGATACTCAGGAGGAACCGCGGTGGGTGGAGACGATACCGCGGAGGGGGTACCGGTTTATCGGCGGAGTGGAGTGGCAGGCGGAGGAAAGCGGCGGGAAGACAGGGGCGAATGGGGCGCCGATTGAAGCTCTGCCGCGCCCCAAATACCGGTTCGTCGGCGAAATCGCATCTCAGGCACATTCTGCGGTTCCAGCCGAACCAAGTCACCGCAAGCACACTCGCCCAAGGTGGCAAGCGATGGCGGCAGGTCTCCTCGGCATCCTGATCTGCACCCTCGCAGTCGGGTTTGCCTATCGATGGTCAGGTCCCCGCCAAACGTCCGCTGCGCTCAGTGCCTTTCCGTTCACAGCCTTGCCGGGACTTGAGATTTCTCCTGCTTTCTCCCCGGATGGTTCGCGAATCGCCTTTGCCTGGAACGGCGATCCTGCATCAGGAGGAAAGGGCTTCGATCTGTACGTCAAGGCCATCGGCAGTGAGACTCTTCTCCGCTTGACGCACCATCCCTCGGAATGGATCAGCCCCGCTTGGTCGCCTGACGGCTCGCAGATCGCCTTCCACCGCATGGCGGGCGCCGAAACAGGTCTCTATGTTGTGCCGGCTCTCGGCGGTCCGGAAAGAAAGCTGCGCGCTACCCGCGTGCCTTATGCGGTCGCCGCCCCGATCAGCTGGTCGCCCGACGATAAATGGATTGGCTTCGGGGAGCCCTTGCCCGACAAGCCCGAAGATCGGATGTTCCTCCTCTCCGTTGAATCTTTGGAAACCCAGGAACTCCCTCACGATCCCAAATGCCTTCATGAGGCAACGCCCACTTTCTCAAATGCGGGCGACCGCTTGGCATACCTCTGTGTGCGCAGCACGAACGAATTCGAACTGTATTCCCTGGCACTCCCTGGCGGCGCGCCGAAACTCATTACAGCATTCTCGAATTTCCCGATAGGATTCGCGTGGTCCGCCGACGACCGTAAATTGTTGCTTGCCTTGTCCTCCGACGGCGGACCAGATCTGCACGAGATTGTGGTCGCGGACGGTTCTAGCCGGCGGCTCGATTTTGCCGCTAATGCAAGTTGGCCTACGGTTTCACTCAAAGGCAACAAATTGGCCTACAGTGCTATTTCCGATAACATCAACATTTGGCGGCAGGATCTCCTCTATCCGCAAGCTGCCGCCGTAAAACTCCTCTCCTCTACGCGGGAGCAAGACGACGCCCAATATTCTCCCGACGGCCAGCACATTGCGTTCGGATCCAACCGCGCTGGGTCCGCGGAAATTTGGATGAGCGATGCTGACGGTAACAATTTAGTGCAGCTATCGAAGTTCAAGGGCGCCTCGGGTACCCCTCGTTGGTCACCCGACAGCAGAAAGATCGTGTTTGATTCGCACCGCTCCGGCCACTTCGCAATCTATATCGTGGATATTTCCGAACGCGCTCCCCGGAAGCTCGTCATCAACCTTCGGAAAGATGTGTCCGCACCCAACTGGTCGCGCGATGGGAAGTGGATTTATTTTCGATCGTACGAGGTCATGGGGCACAAGATGTACCGATGCGCAGCAGCAGGTGGGGACGCTGTTCTATTATCCACGCAGCCCGATGAAATATCGCCTCAGGAGTCTTACGATGGGGACGTCCTTTACTTTGCCGCGCGGAACGTCAACACCGGCCTGCGGATGATTCCCCTACGGCACTCCTCTACGGAGTCCGCTGTTGACGGCATACCTCCGGTGGCTAGCGAGAATCTCTGGTCCGTTGTTTCGGGAGGTATTTATTTTGTTCCTGCAGATACGCCTAGATCCCTGTGCTACTTTGATTTCAGCTCCAGGAAGATTCGCGAGGTCTTTCATATAGAAAAGAACTTCGGCGGGGGCCTATCGGTGTCGCCCGATGGCCGCTGGCTTCTCTATTCGCAAGTCGACGAAGAAAACGGCGACATCATGATCGTCGACCATTTTAGCTAGCACTTTCTTCACACTTAAGGCGTGTGTCATGAAGAAGATGACCTGTCGGAGGACTTGCGTTTGGTAATCGACCCACTCGGCCCATCCGGTTACCGCGGGCTACTGTTTTTAGCCACTTTTTGGGCTTCGAAGCGCTTCGCGGAACTTCACGTGGACATATTGAAAGCTCGCGATAGTAAAGGCGATAGCGGCAATTTCCCTTGTAAAACGAGGCCTTCAAAAAGCCTGGGGTTTAAGTCTCTCCTCTCCGCCATAGTTGAATTCCCCAATAAAAATGCGGCGATTTGTGCCGTGGCTCGCCAACGCTCCGGCGGAGACCAGGATCGCAGAGCAGATGCGAAGAGCGCGCATTTCAACCTCCTACCAAAACACCGCGTACAATGCCGCCAGTGCGCCGCAGACGATCAGCGTGCCCGCTAAGAATCCCTTCGATACTTTGAACATGGAGGCATCCACCGCCAACGAGGTTCCATCGGAGCTTTCGCCGCCCGGGGCGGCCGGCCTTTTCCCAAGCAGGCTGATGACCACCATCCCGAACACGCAGAAAATAAAGACGATCTCCATCCGATCCAAAAAAGGAATCTCGTAAACACCTGTGTCATTGGCCTTGGCAAAGCCGCTGGAGGCGAGTCCAGAAAGGTCTATGAAGTTTGGAACAAATTTCAGCAAACAGGAGCACGCGAATCCACCGATGGTGGCAAAGAGCGCCGCGTTTGAAGTCGTCCGTTTCCAGAAAAAGCCCAGGATGAACATCGCGAAAATCCCGGGACTCACAAAACCCGTGTATTCCTGGATGTATTGAAATCCGCCTTTTGCACCGATGCCCATCCTCGGAGCGAGGAATACCGCGACAGCCATTGCGACGACGATCGCGAATTTGCCTATCCAGACGACTTTCTTCTCGTCGACCCCCGGGTGCAGATACGGCTTGTAGATATCGAGCGTGAAGATGGTGGAAATGCTGTTGGCTTTTCCGGCGAGAGAGGCGACCACCGCCGCGGTGAGCGCAGCGAACGCCAGGCCTTTTAGACCGGTCGGCAGCAGGTTCAGCAACACGGGATAGGCCTGGTCGGGTTGCACCTGGCCACCCAGAAGCAACTCGCTTTGAAAGCTTCCCTGCCGATACAACACATAAGCGGCGATGCCCGGCAGCACGACGATCACGGGCATTAGCAATTTCAGGAAGGCGGCGAACAGCAGACCGGCGCGCGCCGTGGGAAGGCTGGCCCCGAGCGCTCGCTGGGTGATGTATTGATTGCAGCCCCAGTAGCTCAGATGCGAGATCCACATTCCCCCGATCAAGACCGTCAATCCCGGCAGATCCAAGTAGTTGGGATTGTCCCTTTTCAGGATCATGTGAAAATGATCGCCCGCGTGTTCCCGCAACAGGTTGAATCCGTTCACGACTCCGGTTGTGCCGAATTTTCCCGAAACCAAATTCAGCGCGAGGTAGGTTGTCACCAAGCCGCCGAGCGCGAGAAAGAATACCTGAATCACATCGGTGTAACCGATGACCTTCATTCCGCCGAGGGTGATGATCACGGCGAAAATCGCTAGCGCATACATGCAGGTTCCAGGATCGATTCCGGAGATCCCGTGGACCGCGAGCCCGCCGAGGTAAAGAATGGAGGTGAGGTTCACCACCACGTAGAGCAATAACCAAAAGACCGCCATGATCATCGCCACCGTTCCGTTGTAGCGCTGCCGCAAAAACTGCGGCATGGTGTAGATCTTATTTTTCAGATACACCGGCATGAAGAACACGGCCACGATGAGGAGCGTGGCCGCCGCGAGCCATTCGTAGGTCGCGATGCCCAAACCCATCTTGAAACCGGAACCGCTCATGCCAATCATCTGTTCGGCAGAGATGTTTGAAGCGATGAGGGAGGCGCCGATGGCCCACCAAGTCAGGGCGCCCTCGGCTAGAAAATAGTCAGTCGAGGAAACCGCGGCGGCCCTTTTTTTCGTGTAGATCCAATACCCGTAGGCGGCGACGGTTAGGAAATAGACGAGAAAGACAACGTAATCAGGGGAGTGGAGTGTATTCATAGGGTAAAGTGGGTTGCTCCTCAATCCAGCGGTTGAGAATGGAATAAGACGGCTGGTGAATCGACAGCGGCACGCGGTACGACTTCGCAGCGGCGATAGGGCATAGAACCGTAGCGCGAGGGCGCCCGAGCGTAGGGAACGGGAAAGGCCATGTCTTTAATCCAATGTTGCGAGAATAGCGTTGACGCCAATTTCGGCAATTTCGAGATCTTCCACGCCCGTGAGTCCGCTGACCGCGACAGAGCCAACACATTCGTCTCGATAAAAAACGGGGGCCCCACCGTCCCAGCCGAGATAGCGGACGTCGCCGTGATAATGAACGTCCCAACCCTCAGCGAGCGCGGCGCGCCCCAAAGCGCCGCTGGGCTGACGGAGGCGCGATGATGTGAATACCTTATTGGCTGCTATTCCTGCGGACGGCAGCGAGGCGCTATCCATACGCAGAAGCGCGATCAACTCGCCGTGCCTGTCACCGACGGCGATGGAGCCCACTTTGTTTCGCCGCCTAAGCTCGGCTGCGCAGGCTTCAATAGCGAGACGCGCTTCTGCCTCACCAAGTTCGAGATGTGATTGCATTTTACGTTGCCCCCGCGCTGAGGATCGTTCCAAGATTGTTTACCAAAACGGACCAGCAACATCGTTCGACTCGCCCCAGCGGACTGTTGGGATCCATGCGGTGGCATTGTCGGTAGCTATATAACCCGGCGTAGTTGCGTCGATGTTAATTCTTTTGATATTCATTCCTTTCCCCGCACCTTGGCAAAAAATCATCAGAGGAGCATTCAGCTAATCAGACCAGGGCGTCGGCTTGCGGTCCCAACGATGACGTTTCAACTCCCGAAGGAGATCCGGAGGGAGCGGGCCCTGGTCGCTCAAAGCGATGTTTTCGCGGACATGTTCCAATTTCCTCATGCCCACAATCGTCGTGCTCACCGCAGGATGAGAAAGCACGAAGCGCAGCGCCATCTGCGGCAGTGACATTCCTCGCGGCAGAATTTGTTTGAGTTGGTCCACGCGTTCCAAGGTATTGGCTAGATTCTCGGGATTGAAGTAGCGCGAGCGCCAGTCGCTGGCCGGAAATTTCGTGTCCTTGGTCATCTTCCCACCGAGGCTGCCTTCGTCGAGCGCCACCCTGACGATGACTCCGACGTTCAACTCCTGGCACGCGGGAAATAATTCGTCCTCGGGTGATTGGTCGAAGATGCTGTAGATGACTTGCACGGAATCCACGAGGCCAGTCCGCATCGCCTTGATTCCGTTTTCCGGTTCCCAGCGGTTCAGGCTCAACCCAAAAAAGCGAATGACTCCATCCTGCTTCAACTTCTGTACTGTGTTGCGGAAATCAGCCTCATCGGCCCAATGATCGGACCACACATGGAACTGAAGCAGGTCGATCGAATCAGTGCCGATATTTTTGCGAATAAGATCGGCGTACTTGAAAACGTGCTGCGGAGGAAACACTTCACTGTACTTATATTTCGACAGCGCGGGCCAACGTTCGTTCATGGGCGGAATTTTAGATGCGGCATAGAGGCGTTTTTCGCGATTCATGCCGATGATCTGCCCGAGCAGGCTATCGCTTTTGCCTTCTCCATAGGCCCAGGCGGAGTCGAAGAAATTGCAGCCGAGCTTCACCGCAAGTTGGAGCGCCGCCAGGGACTCGCTATCCTCCGATCCACTCCACCCGCCCATGCCCCATAATCCGTGCGCGATTTGCCCAACTTCAAATCCAGGGCGACCGATCTTGCGATATTTCATTGGCCGTTCCTATAAAAAGATTCGTGTGAGGCTGATTTGTAAACGCGGATGCTCCAACATGTGCCGCTCGCGCCGCCACCTCCGGTACGGACCTTCAAACCCGGGTCGTTTGCAACCGGCGCGAATCGCACGACTTGTAATAAGTAGCGATTTGCGACTTCGCTGAGAATGCGCCGGACCCTCTTCGTTGACATGGAGTGGCGATGCCATTCGGTGGGCGAGACGTGGCGAGGACAGCTACGCAAATGAATTGTCAAAGACTGGCTACTTTGTAATGACGAAATCTGCACTCTCGCCCTCCGCGGAGTTGGGGCCGATCCACACGGTGGCTTGTGCCGGCTCCACTAGGTTTTGCATATCGATGTTCCAGAATGCAAGTTCATCGCGTCCCAGGGTGAATTCGACCCGCTGTGATTGTCCTGGCGAGAGAGTAAGCCTTCGAAATCCCTCCAGTTGTCTCACGGGAAGAGCGACGCTCGTTCCCCGAAGGCAGATGTAGAGTTCTACAATTTCATCGCTAGCGCGCGATCCAGCATTCCTTACCGTGGTGGACACATGCAGCGGTTGCCCGGTCTTCTCGTTGAGCGCGCCAGCACTCAACCGGGATGTGCTCAGTTCCAAAGGAGAGTAACTAAATTGGGTGTAACTGAGTCCGTAACCAAACGGAAAGAGCGCCGCATTCTCTTCGTCCACGTACCGCGAATGGTATTTTTCGTGATTGTTGGCCGGTGGACGACTGAGATCAACGCCACCAGCAGGACGGCCGGTATTCATTGCATCATAGTAGAGGGGTTCTTGGCCCACGCTGCGAGGCATCGAAACGGTAAGCTTCCCGCTCGGACTCACATCGCCAAAAAGTGTTCGTACGAGTGCTGGTCCCGCTTGCACTCCTGGAAACCAACCTTGCAAAATCGCCGGTACGTGACTCGCGGCCCAGTGGAGGGTCAGTGGCCGGCCACTGAAAACAATCAAGACCACGGGTTTTCCCGCCGCGGCCACTGCTTCCAAAAGCTGTTGTTGGTTTCCTGGCAGACCGAGATGGGCTCGGGAAGCTGCCTCGGCGGTCATCCACAAGGAGTCTTCTCCTAGAGCCATCAAGACAGCGTCAGCCTGCTTGGCCGCCGCAACGGCTTCTCGAAAGCCGTTATCTTCGGCAGTTAGAATCTCCGTGCCTTTGGCGTAGAGCACTCGCCCGCTTGATTGCTGCACGCGCGAGGTCAGGGCTGTCCGCAACGTCACTACGTCTGCCGCATCACCCCTTGCGCGCCACGGACCAAGCATATCGGAGGCACTATCGGCTAGAGGGCCGATGAGGGCGATGGTGTGGACGTCCGGACCAAATGGGAGGGGCGGCTTCCCTCCCGCGTTACCGTTCTTCAGAAGCACAAAGGAACGTTCCGCAACGGTGCGGGCGAACTCCACGTCGGCAGGATTGACTTGAGGCTTGCCGCCGCTTGCCGCTTCGGGAGTATAGGGATGATCGAATAATCCTAGCGCGAATTTTATACGGAGCATACGACGCGCAGCTTGATCCACGGCGGCTTCCGGCACGTCTCCTGACTGCACCAGTTCCGCCAAATAGCGGGAATACTCGTTGCCTTCAAGATCCACGTCGAGGCCCGCGAGAATCGCTTTGCGCGCCGCTGTTTTGCCGTCCACGGCAATGCCGTGGGCGATCGTTTCCCGCACTGATCCATAGTCGCTGATCACCACTCCCTCAAATCCCCACTCTTGGCGAAGGATGTGCGTCAGCGTAAACCGATTGGAAGTAGCGGGCACGCCGTTTAGGGTATTAAAGGCGCTCATGACCGACCCGCCGCCAGCTTCCACGGCGGCGTAGAAGGGTGGCAGATAGACTTGACGCAACATGCGTTCGGACATGTCCACCGAGTTGTAATCTCGCCCCGCTTCGCCGGCTCCGTAGCCAACGAAATGCTTCATGCAGGCCAGCATGGATTCCGGATCGTCCAGGCGAGCGCCTTGATATCCGTGCACGTAAGCAATGGCCATGGCGGAGCCCAGGTATCGATCCTCTCCGGCTCCTTCCACGATGCGTCCCCAGCGGGCATCGCGCGCGATATCAACCATGGGCGAATATGTCCAGCGAATACCTTCTTTGGTGGCTTCTTTGGCAGCGAGGCGCGAAGCTCTTTCCACCAGCGTGGGATCCCAGGTCGAGGCCATGGCCAGCGGTACAGGGAAAATGGTGCGGTATCCGTGAATTACGTCCAACGCGAAGACCAGTGGAATGTGCAGCCGGGAGTTTTCGACGGCCAGCTTTTGCAAGGAATTGGTCTCGGCCGCTCCCGTAATGTTCTCGAAGGAGCCCACCCGGCCCTGGGCGGCCTGTTCGCGATAGTCGGCATGGGGCGAACCAGGTCCCGTGGAACTATCGGCGAAGTGAACGGTTTGTCCGATCTTTTCTTCCAGTGTCATTTGGCCGAGCAATCGGCTGACGCGCTGCTCGATTGCGGTATCGTCCAACCGCTGCGGAGACTGCGCCCTGACCAAACCGTAGGGCCACGCGGAAGCAACAGTCAGAAGTAAAATACGAACCGAACACATTTTGGACGCCATGTTCCTTCTCCGTCTCCTCATCCGGGCTGCCTCGGTCAGGCAGACACTGTTTTCACATGCGCGTGCCTGCTACGGTGTCGCATCGACCCTCCAGAAAAACGCCCTCTATCAGGGCAGATGCTAATAGAAAACCGGTATTCTAGCAATAATTAAGTGATGTGAAGCGATGTAGGCCAGAGAACTGGCGCACGCGCGTGGTCGGCCCGCGTGATTTCCAGTCCGAAGGTGCCTTCGAGAATAATTTTGCGACCCCAGTACCGGCGGAGAAACATATGCGGATTTCTGGGGAGTCAGTGCCGTGGCGCTGAGACGGGCCGCAGTTGTTCACGCGGCTCGGAGAGCCGGTTGCGTGTGGGTCAAGTGTGCAGGCGCGTTTAGCGGCGGAACACTGTTGAAAACCGAGTTCTCGACGAAGCTGCAGGATGCGGGAGTCAACGCAACTGCCTACGCCGCGAAACTGCCCGGCGGCCGGACATCGATGATCATTCTGAACAAGAACGCGATAGCGGACCTTGAGGGAGAACTCGATTTCCGTCGCGGCGTCAGCGGAGCGGTCGAAACCGAAATATTGCGCGCGCCGGCACTAGACAGCCGCGAAGCGCACTTCACAAAGTCAACGAAGACCGACTCGCTCAGGCAGGGCAGGTGCTCCGCCATTGTGCCCCGTGCAACGGGAGTGATTTAATTGATTCGCGTAGTTCACAAGCAAGCGGTGACCACCCCTGATAGTTTCCATTTCATCTGCGGACCGGTTTGAAGTCGAAACAAGCCAGATTCATGTTGCCGTTCGTCAATATGTGGACGGTGAGAACGTTCTCCCCTTTGCGGAGATGAATTTTGAACAATCGCGAAGCCAGGTTCCAGTGGTGCCATTGGCGCCAGGCCAGCGGGTCTGCAGAATCATTTGTAGACGTGATCTGCAGAGGTCCTGTCGCGTCCTTTCCATTTACATCGACTGATATTGTTCCCCCACGGTTCGACGTGTAAAGAAAATCGGCCGCGTATGTTCCCGTGCGTGTCACATCTACAGTGATGTTGAACCACTCTCCGGGTTCGGTCCAGCCAACATAGAGCAGGTCTACAGGAGGAACAACCTTGTCGAAGGGGTTGTCGTCAATCGGGTCTGGCTGGCGGTGAAACTTCGTGTAGGAAGTATCCACTCCCTCGTGGATACGAAATTCGTTGAGGTAGGTCCCATCGGCCTGGTTCAACTCTCCGCTGCCGTGATTCTGTGGATCGCTGTCGTGATACGCGACCCCTTCGCCGCCCAGGTCATAGTAAGCACACAATACTCGTCCCGGTATTTTTTGTGGGCCGCCCTGATAGCGGCTGTCGTGATAAGGCAGACCTCTATACTGGCTCAAGAATGATTGGGAAAACGCAATTGCCGGTCGCATCGATGCCGCTACGAAGAATAAGCAAAACGCTCTCCGGCTCATCCTGCCTCCCTGAGTACCGACAACCTATCTGCAGTTGCGCAACTCCGCCGATCAGCGGCAGCGACGGCTCAAGTATGTTCCGCACTTCAGACTTGGAAAAGTTCGATCCCGTGCGCTTTTGCGAGATTGCGCGAGTACTTCTTATCTCTCCCTTTGTTCCGGGCGCGCGCGTGGTCAGGCTGCGTGATGCGGATCATTACGTCTACTTAGCAAACGAGGCTGACGTGCTGCGCGAAATGAAATCCTTCCTGAGCACCCTTCGGTAGCAACGCCCGCGGCCATCATCTACTCCTCAAAAAATTGTAACAATTTAATAGCGGGTTTCCAGGTTCGTTTTCTAGACTAGGATTGTTAACGTACTCGGATAGTTGCTGACCTGTGATAAAAGCCAGCGAGTTGCCCAACTCGTAGATCTGGTCCCCCACAAGGTGCTTGCGTTCGAGGCTACGTAGTTGAAGAATGGAGCCCCGGGCTTTGTAAAGGCGGCGATCATATCTGATCCAGCTTTCGGACGGTTCGTTCCGTACCAAGCTGCCCCTACGGAGTCTTTGATCATCCTCCGCTTGGAGACAGCGCGATTGTTGCCCGACCTCCTGTCCTGCGGCCTGAAGCACCTTCGCAGAAGCTCCAATGTCGTCTGCTGCGTGCGTGGGTCGTGCGGCCTCGAAATCCATTCTCGAACGCGAGCGTCCTGTCAGGCCACTTTCCTCAGGTTATTACCCGATGCGTATTTGCAGAATTCGCCCTATGGCTTTCCGGCATTGAAACTGCAACATATGCCGCTAGCCAATCCCCGGAGCGTGGTCATGAAATCCCATCGAAGATTTGCCCCAGCCGGTCTTCGCGTGTTTGCCCTTTTAGCGGCGGTTGCGTTGTGCTTCTGGATGAGTATGGATGCGCGCGCGCAGGCGCCCGACGCAACTGCGGCGCAACCGGCCGTCTCCCCGGCCCGCATCACGCATACCTTAGATGAAAGCAATCTCGTGACGCTGAAGGGGAACGTACACCTGCTCGCGCGCCCGGAATTCGATCAAGGAGCGGTGAGCGATGGCCTGCAGCTGCATCGCATGCTGCTTCTCTTGCAGCGAAGCCCGGACCAAGAAGTCGCTCTGCAGAAGTTGCTCGATGAGCAGCAGAATAAATCCTCGGCGAATTATCATGCCTGGCTGACGCCCGCGCAGTTCGGCCAACAATTTGGCCCCGCGGATGCGGACATCCAGACCGTAACGAGCTGGCTCCAGTCCCGTGGCTTTCAGATTAACAACGTGTCTGCGGGCCGAACGATAATCGAGTTTTCAGGTAACGCTGCGCAAGTGCGAAGCGCGTTTCACACAGAGATGCATACGTACCTCCTGAATGGCGAGGCGCACACGGCCAACGCCCGCGACCCGCAAATACCCGCAGCCCTTGCGCCTGTGGTTGCGGGCCCTGTGTCCCTAAACAATTTCCCGGTAAAATCGCACGTGCTCCCCCTGGGATCGTTCTTCCGATCGAAGACAACGGGCGAAACGAGACCGCTGACTACATTTCCGAATTGCGGCGTGGCGGGCTGCTTTGGGCTGGGGCCTGCGGACTTCGCAACGATCTACAACAGCGCGCCATTGCTGAGCGGAACTCCCAAGATTGACGGGACTGGGCAGACTATCGCCATCGTCGGAGAGTCCAACATCAACGTTGCCGACGTAACCGATTTCCGCACTATTTTCAACCTGCCACAGAATTTCTCGGCGGCCAACGTCATCCTAAACGGACCGGACCCGGGCATTAATGTCAGTGAAGACGAGTCTGATCTCGATGTGCAGTGGGCAGGAGCCGTAGCGCCCGGCGCGACAATAGATTTCGTAACGTCGGAGCCGACGGAGACGACTGCAGGCATCTTCCTGTCTGCGACGTATATCGTTAACAACAATATTGCTGGCGTGATGAGCGAGAGTTTTGGCGGCTGCGAACAACAGATCGGGACACTGAACCAATTTCATAGTGCATTGTGGGAGCAAGCTGCGGCGCAGGGAATTACGGTCATGGTGTCGTCTGGCGACGGCGGTTCCGCTGGCTGCGACAATTTTGATACAGCGCAAACCGCCACGCAGGGATTGGCGGTTAGCGGCTTCGCCTCAACCCCATTCAACGTGGCGGTCGGTGGCACGGATTTTGACCAGATCAACAAGTGGTCCCAGTTCTGGAGCACGACAAACAATTCCACTACACAGGGCTCGGCTCTTGGCTACATTCCCGAGATTCCGTGGAACGATTCCTGCGCGCAATTAGGAATCACCGGGTGCGGAGCATCGGCGTCGCAGGGATCGTTGAACATCAACGCGGGAAGCGGCGGCGCAAGCACGCTTTATCCCAAGCCTTCCTGGCAATCCGGTACTGGAGTGCCACAGGACAGTCACCGCGATGTGCCTGACCTTTCGCTCTTTGCCAGCAACGGTTTCGACGCCAGCTTTTACATCATTTGCCAAAGAGACGCCAGCGGAACCGGTGCGTGCAATTTGAACGATCTTGGTTTTACCTTTCAAGGGATGGGAGGGACATCCGCCTCCGCGCCGGCATTTGCCGGGATCATGGCCCTCGTGAACCAGAGCCAGGCGACAGCGAACAATCCGGCTCCGCGACAAGGCAATGCGAATTACGTTCTGTACCAACTCTTCAACAAACAGGTGAACGCGAGTCCCGCTGTCAATTGCAATTCATCCGCAACACCTTCTACGTCTTGCACGTTTTACGACATTACGCGGGGCAACAGTGCGTTGGCCAATAGCTCTACAGGGACGAATTCCGTACCATGCGCGGGGGTCTCCACGAATTGCAGCAGTAAAGTGTCCGGCACAAACGGAGTCCTGGTAACGCCGGCTAATCCTTCTACGCCAGCCTATTCAACTGCCACCGGCTATGACCTGGCTACCGGGCTTGGTTCCGTGAACGTGGCTAACCTTGTGAAAAACTGGTCGTCTGTAACTTTCCTGCCGTCAGCAACAACCCTGAGCGCAACGGTCAACGGCCAGGCCGTAACGTCCATCGCGGGAATCGCGCATGGCACACCGGTGAATGTGAGCAGCACCGTAGCCGCCGGACAAGGCGCGACGGGGATACCTTCAGGCCAAGTAGCCTTGCTGGCCACGCCCAATCCGATAGCCAGCTCTCCAGGTCCTTCGCTGGGATTCGACGTGTTAACACTGGACAACACTGGATCCGCGACGGGAAT
Source organism: Acidobacteriota bacterium (assembly GCA_013289825.1). GTDB lineage: Bacteria > Acidobacteriota > Terriglobia > Acidiferrales > UBA7541 > Acidiferrum. The sequence continues at coordinate 393,007 of JABCZF010000001.1, forward strand.
GGGCGTGGTTTTGCCAGGCGGACAATACAACTTAACCGCGCATTACCAGGGAGACGGAACGTTCGGCGCAAGCGATTCGCCTGCGCCGGGCATAGCGGTCAACATTTCCCCTGAGACGAGCAAAACGATCATCAGCATTCCCGTGTTCGATCCCACGACAGGGCGCGAGACGGGAAACGCGCCGACAGCGCTCGTTTACGCATCGCCGTACATTGCTCGAATCGATGTCGGCAACGCGCAGGCCACGCTTTCCTATCCGCCGCAGCCGTTCTGCACTCCGCCCGCCTGCCCCACGGGAACCATTACCTGGACCGACTCCCTCAACGCTGCTCCTCCCCTGCCGCTGGACGGCGGAACGTTCCCATTGAACGGTGAGGGTTTTACAGAAGACCAGCCGATTCAGCTTCCGGGCGGGTCGCACGTACTCACCGCCAGCTACAGCGGAGACAAGAGCTTCGCTCCCAGTTCGAGCACGTATGCGCTGACAGTCACGCCTGCGCCGACAACGACGGGTTCCGGAAATCCCCCACTACCGCCGCAGATCGTTTTGCCGTTTGGCCTGGGGGCTACAGTGAGGTCGCAGAACTTCGGCGGCGTTATGGAGAGTTGCAACGTCACCTTCCTGGACGGGAACACGCCGGTTCCGGGCACGGTATCTTGTGGCGGTCAAAACGGAGGGCCAACCTACGGAGCCTTCATCCAGCCTTCCCTCATCGTTAATCAGACCACTGCTGGAACTCACACTTACACGACTAAGTTCAATGGCGATGCGAATTACGGGCCATCCACTTCGGCGCCTATGACCACCAGGGTGTTCTACGGCACTAACGTAAGCATTGCAGCCAGCGCCACCAACATTCAATACGGCTCAAGTATTACTCTCACTGCCATTGTCGATTCAACAGTCACACAAGGGGGACCTCCCATCAGCAATCTCGTGACTTTCTATTTTGGCTATCCCCCCTCCAACCCTGTGACTGGCACTGTTTCGTACACCCCCATAACGGACTCTTCCGGTAACATCGCTCTACAAGCCACCATCACGGCCACTCCTCAAAATTCCGGTATTTTCACCGCTGCGTTTGCTGGAGACAATAACTACTTCATGGGCGGAACGGTTACGCCAGTTAACGTGACCGTGAATATTTCTGATTTCAGTCTCTCCGCGAACCTCGCCACTTCCTCCATCACCGCCGGAACTTCCGCGGCAGCTACCATTACCGTCACTCCGGCAAGCAATGCCTCTAGCCCCGTAACCCTCACTTGTCCTCCGTTCAACCTTCTCGGTCAAACACAACCCACTGGCATTTCCTGCAGTTTTTCGCCTACCACAGTCAATCTCAGCAACAGCGCCGCGGCCACCTCGACTCTTACGATTTCAACCCTCGCGCCTTCTTCCAGCAATTCGACGAGTTTCGTCTCGCCGCAGCCGCAGCCTCGTCCCCGCTACTCCCCGCTCCGCCCCCATTGGCCACTGCTGATAATCTCGATCCTTATCTTCCTTATACTCCTTCTGTTTCCGGCTCACCTTCGCCGCAATCGATTACTCACCATCTGCGGATGTGCCTGCGCTCTCGCCTTGTTGCTTGTGTTCTATGGATGTGGCGGCGGATCGTCCTCAGGGGGAGGCGGGGGCGGTGGTCCGGTCCCGACCTCCATTACTCTGACGACCTCAAGCGTGAAGGTCCCTAGTAGTCCGACTTCTGGGGGGAGCGTTCAGCTCACGGCGAACGTCACTGCATCCGAGGCACCGGCAGGGACGGTGGCCTTTACAGTTGATGGCAATAGCGCGTGGTTTGCGAGCCCCACTCCCGTTGTTGCCGGAGCCGCACAAGTTCAACTCACGAACTTGTCGGTAGGCATCCACACCGTCAGTGCTCGATATTCTGGCGATGCCAACACGCTCGGCTCGCAAACCAATGGGAGCCTCAACATCGCGGTGACTGGCTCGACCGGGCTCACACTGCAAGGCAGTACCGGAGGCCTTGCTCACTTGACCTCGGTCAATTTCAACTTGCAGTAGGAAACCCCGGGGAGGAAACTCAGGACGAAACCCGGCCGGTGGCAGGGCCTAACGCTTTGGGGAGATGGGGACAGGTAGGACGTTCTCCGATTAATTGCCCCGCCGTTCAATGCCACTAATGACCGTTCAACCCTGAAATTCGACCAGCAAACGCTACACAAAAAAAAATCCCTCTCATACTGACGCCGGGGAGATGTGGATGTGATGAAAAGTTTATTGAAAAACAACGAGCGCTCGTGTCGGGATCAACCGTGAGAAAGTCCTTCGGGTTGAAGGCGTCCTGCAGAATCAGGATCACGGTGAATGCGGACGCGGAACTTGAACCGTTTATACAACTCATCGAAGCGCTGGAACCTTGGCTCGAAGAAGTCGTTCTAATCGGCGGCTGGGCACACAGGCTCTACCGCCTCGATTCCCGTGCTCAGGGACTGGCGTATCCGCCGCTCACAACACTCGACAGCGACGTCGCCTCTCCATCGAAGATCGAAGCCAAGGAGACCAGCATACGGACGACACGATTCGCGAAGCAGTGCAAATGGTCGTCGGTAGGAAACTCAACCCTGAAGCATTGACCGAGACTTGCCGTGCGGGATTGAATGCAATTTTTACGTAGAAAAAGGCCCCTACTTCCTTTTTCTTTCGGGCGCGATGATGCCCGCAGGAAACATGACCAATCATTCGGTTTTCAGCCGAGGGTTTTAAGGCAGGGCTTGGATGTGTGCCGTCTGAGAATGTCGATTTCGTTTGCTTACGGGAAGAACGTGGCTCGGCGAGAAGGAGTCTGTTTTTGTCAACTCAAGCTTGTAGGCACTCAATGTATTCTGATTTTGAGGCCTTCCGATGCAAAGCCGAATTGCGAAGCGTTCGTTCGGTAGACAATTGTGAACTACGTCCTGTGCTTGACTTAGACAGTGGCACTCCTCTTTTTTCGACTTTCGCGATGGAAGTTACGATTGAATAGAAAAGCGGATACTGATTTACCGGCCTTTCCGCGCTTCGAATAGCGAACAGAGGGTCGTAACTTCTCGAGGGCACGCTCTGACCATGGCGCATCCTTAACGCTCCGTGCAACAGGTTGCCGATAAGTGTAGTAGAATCAACGTGGAGGAGTGGCAGAGTGGCTGAATGCGGCGGTCTTGAAAACCGTTTGGCCCGAAAGGGTCACGGGGGTTCGAATCCCTCCTCCTCCGCCATTATATATTAGTTAATATAATATAATATTGTAATATTGCCGCGGCGCGGTAGCCGTCGAGTTTAATTTCTTCTGTGGCGATGAACGTTATGTGGCGCTGACTTTGATAGGCGATCTAGCCAAGCGAAAGTTTGCAGAAAAGCACCACATAATCTGAAACGTGCCTCCAGGCTGACCCTTGTATGGTCCTCATTGCATTTGCGGCCCGATAAGTTATGTTTACGCGGATGGAATCTTACCTGTTAATTAGCCATGTGGATTATTTCCGATGGATTTCTCCTTGCTTCGTAACGGAACAGGCGCCAAGCACCGTTTCGGTGCGCGTGACTCACGCTAGGCGGATTTCACTTGTCCGGTTTCGTTAATCAGACCTAGTCGCGCCGTGCCCGTAGTCGTTTAGTAGTGGATTCCCTGAATCCCACGAGCGCCTTGTGCACGGGCCGAGACTGCTGTTCAACGCAGTGATTGCGCGTCTTGTTCTACTTGACCAGGGGCCAATCGCAGGGGGCAGCCGACGATTCGCACGCGGGCACTACGGGATCGTCCATCGTTGCCGGCCGGGGCTCTGGAGTTCCATGCACCGCGCCCGTCTCGTCCATGAGATAGCTTCGGACACAGTTCATCGCATAGTTTGTGCATCGTCCTGACCCGGATATTTTCAGGGCGGGTTGCCCGCCCGTCAAAACCAGGTGAATTTCTAAGACGTACCCGGTATTGCCTGCCATTCGGAACACAACGACTCCATCCTGGTTTTCCCATTGACCGGGTCGATAAGGACACCTGTTTTGAAGATCCCGAACGATCCCATCGGCGTCAAGATTCTGCACCGCGGATGCAGGTCTCTCCATGCAGCGCCGAACCTCGGGAAGCACCATCGCCCCCTCCGAGCCGCCCATGGCTCGCACTGCGAACTGGGTGTGCCCGTAAATGATTCCCGAGGAATCGGCAATGTACGGGTCAGCATGTTGGAACCACCCTCCCTCTGAGCGCGCCTCCAACTGGAATGATTCCGCCTTCCCAGGGGCCGGACCGATTGGTCCGTAGCTTAGGGTGTAGCCCACTACTTTCCCCGGATTCGCATCAAGCGAACTGCATCCCTGCACGCTGGCAGTCGCCGCGAGGTTATCCGGATAGCTGGATTTTTCCAATTTATATCTTTGTAGACACGCAAGCACCTGGTTCATCACTTGGATGAGTTGAGTTTCGTTGAGCATTGAGTTGAGCCGCTGCATCCTCCGGTTTTCGTCGTACTTATCGTGTGCCCAGACTCCCAGGACAATCAGAATGAACGCACCGGCTGTCTTCAGAATCGGATACAAGATGCGCTGCGCGAGGGATCCCTGGCCCACCGCGTTGGCTGCGAAAGCCACGTAAAGGTTCACAGGGATCAACCCAAAAAGGCTGATTCCCTGCACCCACTTGCTTGGATAGTCGCTAAGGCCCAAACCTATGCCGTAAGCAACAACAACAGGGGCGGAAAGCACTGTGTAGAGGAGTCCGAGCCCAAATGCGACCCTGGCCCAGAACTGCATCCGTTTGGTATCGGCCACAGAGATCAGCAGCATGAACAGGACTAGCAGATAAGGAGCCTCCGCAACGCAGAACGCAATAATTGGAGGGTCCGATGTATGGGGAAGGCACAGTCCTGCAGCAAACAGAACTTCAACAACGATTCCAAAGGCCACCGGTCCGGCCGACACTCGTCCCTGTATTTGCTTTTGGGGCGATTGCACTAAGATTCCTGCCTTGGTTCTGTGTGCATGCGGCACTGCCCTGAACCACTCTAAATCTCGCACAAATTCAACGCAATGAGTTGGCCTAAGTCCTGGTCGCGTTACCGGTAACTTGGGTGCCGGGACCCAACTTGTTTGGCAACACGCTAATTCCGTAGTTCAGTCGCTGTTCACGTAGAAGGTCACGTAGACGTTTCCTGGCGCTTTTTCCAACTGAGCCACGATCGGCCGTCGGCGCATTGGTACCGGGCATTTGCTGTTGGCCCCTCCGCCGGTCCAGATGTCTCCGTTGGGCCGGACCGAAGGTTCCACGGGGAAAGTGCCGTTGGCGTCAACCACGACTCGGAGCAAGTAAGTCTTTCCCTTTGATTCGTCAAAAATGAATTCCCCGGTAAGGTCGCATGCCTCTTCGATTGTGACCTGCACCACCGAATTCGTCTGTAGCAGCGTCCGGGCTCGCGACAGCCGTGATTCCGAAACGCTGCGCCAGAGCGTTATTTCCTTCCAATCGTACACGCCTCTCCATCCTTCGGTCACCCACACCCGAGCTTCCTCGTTCTCTTGTTTCGTGGACGGGTCAAACGGCTTGCAACAACCAGACGCCACGAACAATAGAGGACCCCAGCCCCAAAGGGCATTGATGGACAAACACGCGGCCAGAATGGTGTCCTTACGCATAGGCCAACCGCTTTAGACTAACTTTCTTTAGCCCTTGGGAGGAACGGTCTTACGGTTCAGGTGTAGTTCTAGTGTCAACTCCTGAAGGGGGCTGCCGGGCGTAGTAGTCTCGGAGTCTCGGAGGAAGAATGCTTCTAGCGCGGTTCTTTGCAGTTATGTCGGCCATGTCATTCCTTTTCTGCTCGCCTGGGTCATCCTGGCCGCAGAGTCGATTGCGTGGACGACCTCGCCTACCATTTACGGACGACGGGGCCTGTCCGTTTGAAGGCTGCCAATACGCGCCGACCATCCAAGGGTTTCCCTTATTCTCCTCTCAGGTACAGTTCAACGTGGTCAGTCGTCCAAGTGGCGATGCCACTGCCAAAGAAATCTTGGTCCTCTGTCCAGATTGGGAAATCTAACAGCAATGCCACGGCTACCACAGGCCAATCGTCCGGGTCGCGAGGGGGTTACGCGCGCCAGCGCCACGGTTTCAAAGTCTTCGTACAAACTTTGATCCACAGATTCGACGATGTTGCTAACTTCCTCCAAGACTGCCAGCCCCGGAAGCGGATCGATTCTCCGGCGAGACGACACATCCGGGATGTATTTTCGGGCGTCATCAAAACACACATCGGGACTATAGAAGGTCACGGTGTCCTCGAAGGCTTCTAATAATTCGCGCACCCGCTGCCCGAGGACCGCGCGCAAGAGAATGTTCGCGTTCAGCACCAGCCCCTTGCGTCGCGTCATTTACGCTTGCCCCCGCGCCATTGCTTGAAGTCCTTGAGGATTTCGTCCTCGGAGATTCCTTCGGCAGCCAGCACCGCCTGTAGGCGAGAGGCCGCTTCCTTGAGCGCGACTCGATCCGCTTCCGTGCGTTTTCGCCGTGCGGGGATGTAGTAGCCAACCGTATCTCCGTGGCGTGTAATCGCCACCGGCGCGTCGCTTTCAAGGAGATAGCTGGCAAGCTTGTCCCGAAATTCTCGAATCCCGACCTTGAGTGTTTCCATTACGATCTCCTGTGTACCTGTGTGTACACAAGTGTACCTTCTATGGTTTCAGTGTGCAAGGGATGTCCACCCCTCGATGGTCAGTTCTCTTCGCCTTTCAGATGCGCACGTTTTGGGATACTTTTTCCAGACACCTGGGTCGGCAAGTACTACGATCTCGCCATCGACAACAGTTTCTTCCGGGAGGCCGCGCAGAGGTGCAACAATGTACGACTACACTTGCCGGGAATTGCGTTGACCGCACATGCAATGAAGGGCGATGAGGAGCGATTCCTGAACGCGGGCATGGACGGCTACCTTGCAAAGCTTATCCGGCCGCAAGAACTCGATAACATCCTCGCCAAGTATATGGTCTTGCGAAAGGAAGCGGGAAGCGCAATTACGGGTCCCTCCGATGCGGTGTGAGACAGATGATCGAAGACTTGCCATGATTAAGCGATGTTCGGGCATGGTCGGCGGAGACCAGGCGGACCGAAAATTTGACCGGCAGGCTCTTGCGTGTAACAGTGGTGAAACTTTCCTGCTTTACACTTTCAACTGGGCCAATTGGAGGACAACATGAAATCATCTGCGCCTGCGCCCGTGGCCGTGGCTGGAGTCTTGGGCTGTATTTTAATTGCGGGATGCGTTCAAACTCGCGAAGCGAATGTACCCAACCCCCCTGCCACGAGTTATCAAGTCGGTTCATTTGAACTTCAGGACAGCGGAAGCTCTCAGCGGGTTCGCGGCGCGTCAGTTACCCCCGCCTTTTTTCAGAGTGCGAAAGTATCGCCTCTGCTCGGCCGTGGCTTCCTTCCGGAGGAATACAGCTCGGGCAGGCAGCAGGTTGTAATGGTCAGTCAGCGTTTCTGGCAGCAGCGATTGAGCGGGGACCCACGAATAATCGGCACCGCCATGCACTTGAATCGCCAAACCTTTACCGTGATCGGGATCATGCCAACGATGTTCGATGTCCCCGCAGGCGTTGATATCTGGGTGCCAAAGGCAGGATAGTGGCGTCCACCGTTAGCTAGGACGTAGCCTGATTCGGTCCGGCAGTTGCGCCGTGCGAGTGTTCGGACGAATGACAGGCAATCCGCAAGTAACGCCTCGATATTGGCCGCGATAAACGCGCCAGCAGTGACCGACCATTCGCTGGAGAGACGCCGACTTATTGTATCGAAAGCGCGCCAACACACCGTGCTCGTGCTGTGGCGCGTGCGCACGCTCGGGATCGCGAACTGGTTAGCGGCTACTCGGCGCGGAGGGCCTCGACGGGGTCTACAGTGGCTGCGCGGCGCGAGGGTAGATAGCTGGCCATGAAGGCGGTGGCGACCAGGCCTAGCGTTACGGCGGCGTAGGTAGCCGGGTCGACGGAGTTGACCTGGAAGAGGAGAGAGGACATTAGGCGCATGACGATGATGGCGGCAGTCAGGCCGAAGGCGATGCCAATGCCGGTTAGGAATAGGCCGTGGCGGACAAACATGCCGGTTAGAGATTGCCTCTGCGCGCCGAGAGCCATGCGGATGCCGATTTCGCGAACGCGTTGCGAGACGGAGCAGGCGATTACGCCGTAAATGCCAACCACGCCGAGCAGGAGGGCCATGCCTCCAGCGACGGCAAGCATGATGAGGGTGAAGGACGTGCGGGCCATGGAGCGCGTGTAAAAATAACCGAGAGTGTGAACGCTGGAGAGCGGGAGATTGGGATTCACGGACCACACGGCTTCGCGGATTTCCTTCAGAAAAGCTTCAGAACCTGCGCGCGAACTGCGAATGGCGAAGGCGACATAGCGACGAACGGTGGTGGCATCGCCCTCGAAGTGATCCATCAAGATGGGCCAATAGACGGCAGATGTGGATTTCTGGTTGACGCCGTCGTCGTAAAGATTGGCGGCAACGCCAATGACTTCGCGCCAGTCGTCGGTGGTGGCGACGCGAATGCGTTTGCCGATGGCGTTGGCGGGCGTGTTCCAGTATTCGCGGGCGAAATTCTCGGACACGATGGCGACAGGACGCTTTTGGTAGATGTCGGTCCAGGTGATGTCGCGGCCGGCGACGAGCGGGGTGCCCATGGTGGAGAACTCGCCGGGAGTGATGGACTTGAAGCGGCGAAGAGGTGGGAGTTCGCCTTCGCGGTAGGTACGGTCCTGGGCGAAAATTGGGTCGTTATTGCCGCTGCCGTCCATGGGAACGGCAGTGGTGATGGCGACCGAGCGGACGCCGGGAATCGCGGAGATTTTTCCTAACATTTCCTCGTACATTTGAACGACGGCTTGGCGTTCCTTGACTTGCGTTTCGGGAACGGAGATGCGGAAGGTTTGGAGCTGCGCGGGGTCGGAGAAACCAGGATTCACCCGCGTGAGCGCGCGGAAGGTACGGATCATCAGGCCGGAGCAGATCAGGAGGACGAGCGCGAGAGCGACTTGGACGACGACAAGGACGCTGCGAGCACGGTGCTGTTCGCGGCTTTGGCTGTTGGCGCGGCCGCCTTCACGAATGCCGGTGCTGAGACGGACTCCAGCGTATTTGAAGATGGGAACGGAAGCGAAAAGGATGCTGGCGAGAATCGACACGGCGAAGGTGAAGAGCAGGACAGGGCCGTCGATGCCGATTTCGTTGATGCGGGGGATCCCCGACGGGGCCATGACCATGAGGACGCGCAGGGCGGCGTAGGCGAGCCCCAGACCGATGACGCTGCCGAGCAAACCGAGAATGAAACTTTCGAGGAAGAGTTCGCCGGCGATGCGGTAGGGACTCGCGCCAAGAGCGGAGCGGACGGCGAGTTCCTGACGGCGGCCCTCGACGCGGACGAGGAGGAGGTTTGCGACGTTGGCGCAGGCGATGAGTAGAACCAGGCCGATGGAGCCCATGAGGACCCAGAGGGTGCTGCCGACATCACCGACGACATCGTTCTTGAGCGGACGGAGCTGGGGGCCGATGTGGGCGTCTTCAAAGAGTTTGAGGCTGAAGCCTTCAGGCGCTGGGAACGAACTCATCACGATGGGAAGCATACGCGCGACGTCGGCGTTGGCTTGCTCGATGGTAACGCCTGGTTTGAGGCGAGCTATGCCGTCGTAGCTATAGTTGCCGAGGTGAGTTTTGTTGCGGTCCCACTTGAAGGGGAGATAGAGGGCCCGGTCCTGCCAATCCAGAAAATGAAAACTCTGTGGGAGCACGCCGATGATTTCGTTGGGCTTGCCGTCCACGGTGAGGGACTGGCCGATGACAGAGTTGGAGCCGCCGAATTTTTTGCGCCAGTAGCCGTATCCCAGGATGACCGTGTCGGGGGAGCCTGGAGAGTCGTCCTGGTGAGTGAAGACGCGCCCAAGCATAGGAGTGACGCCGAGGAGCGGGAGAGTGCCGTCGGTGACGATGAGGTCGTCGACTTGTTCGGGTTCGGCAAGGCCAGTGACGCTGACAGAATCGCCTTGGTAGACGCCGACGTCCTGGAAGGATTTGTTTTGTTCGCGATAGATGAAGTAGTGGGAAGGAGCCATGTTGAGATCATCGATGTTGATACCGGGAGCGGTGTGCCAGACGCCGATGAGTTCGTTGGGCTTGGGATAGGGAAGAGGCTTGAGAAGGACGCTTTCGAGGACGCTGAAGACGACGGTGTTGCCGCCAACGCCGGCGGCGAGAGTGACGAGCGTGATTACCGTGAAAAGGGGGGCGCTTGCAAGGCGGCGGAAAACCTGTTTCAGGTGGAGCACAAACGTTCGCATTGGCGGAGCCTCACGGGGTGTGCCGTTGAATGATCTGGCGTGTGGGCAGAACCCTCAATAGTAAAGACGAAAGCGTGGCGAGGAAGTTCCGTGGAGTTCAGAGGGGGAGAAGCAGGTCGGTGCGTACTTTGGGAGTAGAAAGTGATGCTGACAGGCGGCGTGACGGGCTGCGTTTGGCGGAGGAGGAGAGCTCCGCGATTTCCAGAATTGCGGCGGCCACCGGCGAGGCAGCCCAATCTCGCATACCGGAGAACTGAGCGACGATGAAATCTGTGAGGTGGTTACGTTTCTGCGCGACTTGGAGCACTTGCCTCCGCGCGTTGCCGACGAGTTTCAACAGAGACAGTGATTGCTGCTTAAGAGTGTTCCACCGCCGCCCCCGAGGCACGCGGCCGGAATGAGACCGAGGAGTGACCCACCGTTTGCAAGAAACAAAATCACTAACGGTGGCCTATCAAGAGTTAAGGCTTGGCGGTCCGCCAGCTCTTTGTTGAGCCCAGAGTTAGCAGTGGGCATTCGGCGGGTGAAAGGCGCTCGCCGTCTGGGCGTACGCCTGGGCAATTGGCTTACGGTAGACCAGGGCAGGTGTCTACTGGCAAAGCCACACAATCGAGACGCTTAGAACGAAACGAGACCATGCCACGCTGGCCACGCTCCTCGGATGCGGGCTTCGCCGTGGTGAACTGCTTGAAAGAGCGTACCGGTAGTAGCACTTGCTGGGCGTCCCATGCTTTTGTTCTTGACTTCGGGGTGAAGTGCCTCAGAATAGAATTCTCCTTTCATTTGTGGCGCGATCTCAAAGTCGAACCTTCAAACGGGCGAACGACAAACGGGTCCTTCAGGCAGCTTCTCTTGGCGCGACACTCTTGATTGAATACCTGGAGCTTGCCAATCACTCATCACCAAGTTGGACAGAGCCAATGTGCGGACTTGAGTTTCATTGGTTGGAGACCAGTCGTAAGAGCAATACCCATCGAGGAGGTGCTCGCAATGTCGACGGAGACAATCAGCGCGAAAATCTTAGTCGTGGACGATGACACGGATATATTGAAGGGAATGGCGATTCGTCTGCAATCAAATGGGTTTGTGGTACTCCAGGCCATGACCGCGGTTTCCGCCATCGTGTTGGCACGGGCGGAGGAACCGGACGTGATTGTTCTTGACCTGGGTCTCCCCGACCTCGACGGATTTACGTTCATTAAACAACTCAAAGAGTTCCCGGCAACTGCTCACATCCCGGTGATCGTGCTCACCGGAAGAGATCCTCAGGGAAACCAGGAACGTTCGTATGACATCGGTGCGTTTGATTTTTTTCAGAAACCCGTCATCGATAAATGGTTTTTAGCGTCGATCGAGAGAGCCCTCGCGGCTCGGCTTCCAAAAAAGATTGCAGGTAGCTCGTAGCAACCCGATTTGGGAGCGCGACGAAAACTTTCTGGCCGCGTACCTGCGAGATCCAGCCTACTCGCCGCGCACCGCAGCCAGGAAGCGGCAGCGGAATTGCTGAAGATACTCGATGGTCTCCTCGTGATGTCGTGTCTGCTCAAGTAATTCTCCAAAGGGCTAGGATGAGTCCTTCAAACCGCAACGTAGCGGATTTAATCGCAAGCGTGGTTTGAGAAGCCGTCGCATTTATGCGACGGAAAAGTCACTGTAGAGCTCTAGCATTCGAGCGTGAGCAGGCCGTGTTTCCGAATCAGAACTCCACGCGCAGTGAACCCTGAATCACACGCGGTCCGCCGCCCACCACACCTGCGGTTGTACCAACTGCCGTGGCTGTAGCGCTGCCCACTGTGGCAGTGATTTTGCCGAAGTTGCCGCTGCTTTCATTGAAGGTTGGATTGGCAAAGTTCGTATGGTTAAAGAGATTGAAGAAATCCGCCCGGAAGCGCAGGTGGACCCTTTCCGTATGTAGCGGAAAGAGCTTGGACGCGGCAAAATTCCAGTTCTGCAAACCCGGGCCGTAGTACTGATTGCGGCCGGAAGTGCCCTGGCGTCCAGTCGGCGGCAAAGCCTTGGAGCAGTCGAGTTTCGGAACCGTAATGCAGCCGAAAAACGCCGGATCAAACGCCGCATCCGGATTGCTATTGTTCTGCGGCAGTGCTCCTTTTCCGACGACGTCGGGGCGGTCACTGAACTGGTTGAACCCGCTGAAATCGGCAGAACTGTTAAATACCGTGAACGGAGTGCCGGACTGGAGGGTAGTGTTGCCAGATACTTGCCAGCCGCCGAAAACCTGGCGATTCACGCCGTTGTCCCAGCCCAAGAGCCGGTGGCCGGGTCCAACTGGCAAATCGATCACGTAGGTAAATACGGCGCGGTGCCGGATGTCAAATGACGAGGGGCCACGATCTGCAGCGAGATTGTTGCGGTCATCAAGCCCAGCGCGTTCGCCGGTCGAGCCAAAGAACGAGGAGCCATCGTCGATGGACTTCCCGATGGTGTATGAACCTTCGAAGTAGATACCATGGCGTCCTTGATACCTGGCGGTGGCTACGGCACTGTTATAGTTGGAATTGCCGATGTCCACACCAGTCAGAATTGAGCCGAAGAACGGGTTCGGGAAAATCTGCGTGTTAGGAGCCACGTTCCCGCGCTTGGTGGGATCATTCACGACGACGGTTGGCTGATTCTGGTCGATGAACAAACCCAGCTTGTGAGCGGCCGAACCCTGGTAGTCAACTTCGAGAGAGAATGCATTCCCAAGCTCGCGCTGAATGCCGAGGCTGTACTGATAGATATAAGAGCTACGAAGGTTTTGATCTTCAGCACTGATGCCCACTAAGCCGACCTGGTTGGGTTTGCCGATGTTCTTCACTAGAGGGACGTTTTGATTGAGCCCGACCGCATAGGAGAATTTGCCGGGCTGCGTGGTGCCAGCCGCTTGAGTTGTGGTCAGGTTGAAGGGCGCGTTGAGCGCCATATTTGCCGGAATATTGTTGAAAATCTCGTCATAACCTACGCGGAATCCGCCGCGGACTACAGTCTTGTCGTTCCCGAACACGGAAGTAGCAAAGCGGGGAGTGTAGGCAAAACCGAGAACCGGAGCGACGTTGTTCTTGTCTGGATTTGTGCCGGAATCGGAGAGCGTAAAAGGCGCCTGGTTAAAGAAAAAAGAGGCGGGGCCGCTCTTGGTAGTATCAATGGCGAGAACCTTATTGCTGCCCAACAGGACGGGGCCAACTCCAGGGATGAAGTTGGTTGCCTGGTTGCGAACTTGGTGGATAGCCGAAGGATACTCGTAGCGGACGCCGTAGTTCAGGGTGAGATTGTCTTTCACCTTGTAGGTATCCTGCCAATAGAGATCCACTGGGTAGCGCTGCCAATAGGCCAAAGTAGAGCCAAAGAGGAGCGTTGAGGTGTTGACATTGCCGGCAGCGAAGTCCGCGAAGCTGGAGAAGTTAAACTGCCCGCGGGCAGAACCATCGAGGAAGCGGCGGGCATCTTCGCGGCGAATATGGACACCCATCCGCCAAGAGTGCTTGGAAGCGCTGAACGGGGCGATCCAGGAGACATTGTCATAGGCTTCATACGTGTTGGTAATGCGGCCCTGGGGCAGGTTGCTGGTGCTCCCCAAGGGTGCAAAGCCGCCGCTTACGCCAATGGTGGGCAGGCCGGAATCGAGCTGATTGGAACTGGCATGCACGATGCCGGGAAGTGGATTGCCCGCTGCGTCGACAAAGATCTTGGAGGAGTCAAAACCAGAGTCCTGCACGGTGATGAAGGTCTTGTTGCGGGAGAAGCCGACGCGAAGTTCATTGAGCAGCCGCGGCGAAAATGTGTGCGTGTAATCGAGGACACCCGAGTCACTGGCCGGTGAGTTAGCGTTGCCGCCTAAGAGCGGCAGCGCACCGGGGGTAAAAACGGTGCCGCCATATTGAGCCCATCGCACCGAGAGGTGATCTTTTTCGCTGAAGTTGTAATCGACCTTGGCGAGACCGGTTTCGTCGAATGTCGTGGCACTGACGTTTGCGATGAAGTTATTGGTTCCCGGAGCGGCGTTGAGATTCGTGGGAGCCGGCCAGAACTGCAGCAAGGCCTTCGAGATTGGATCGCTGACTGTGGCGCGTTCGGCAGCTGTCGGCACCCGGGTCAAGCTGACTGTGGGAGCTACCTGGCGGAAGCCTTCATAGGATAGAAAGAAGAACATTCTGTTCTTCAAGATCGGCCCACCTACAGTTCCGCCGTACTGGTTACGGTGCAGCGGATTCTTGGTTCCTCCATTCTTGTTGGTGAAAAAATCCGCGGCGTCAAGTACGGAGTTGCGCAGATACTCGAAGGCTGTCCCATGAAACTGATTGCCACCGCTCTTTGTAACGATGTTCACCTGTCCGCCCGTGCCCCGACCGAACTCCGCGGTGGCCACGCTGGTCTGAACGGCAAACTCCTGCACTGCGTCGGTGATGCGAAAATTGCCGAGGGCAGAGTTGATTTGTGTATCGATGTTACTTACACCATCTAGCAGGAAGATGTTGGACTGCGAACGAGCCCCGGACACATTGAAGCCGCCACCTTGCGTCCCCGGAGATGACGGTAAGACGCCCGGAGTTAGCAGGGCCAAGTCCAAGTACTGGCGCGCGTTCAACGGCATGTTCGATATCACCTCGCTATCAATCACGTTGCTTAAGGTGCTCCTATCCGCCTCCAGCAACGGAGTTGCTGCACCCGAGACTTCAATAGTCTCGGCAACACTACCTACCTGCAGGGTAGCGTCCAGATGCGTGATCTGGTCGACCTGAACCACGACGTCTTTCAACGTTTCTTTTTTGAACCCAGGAGTCTCGACATGGAGGGAGTACACGGCCGGAGCCAGCTGCAGGAACTGAAAACCCCCATTACTGTCACTTACGGTTTCTTCCTTGGCGTTAGTAGACAGGTTAATGAGCGTCAATTTCGCTCCCGAAATCACCGCGCCGCTCTGATCCTTTACGAATCCGGCGATGCTTCCAGTGGGCGACGCTAACACCGTCGGGGCGCACATCAAGACCAACGCAGAAAGAAGAGTCCACAAGACTGAAGATACTCTGAGTCGTTTCATAGCTACCTCCGTCGAATCTTCGGAACGCGCATTTGTCGAGCGAACCTCGGATATCTCGAAGCCCCTTCAGACTCTTACAGCGCGTCCACCTTAGGTTGAATTCGAAAAATCATCATTAAGAAAAGCAGGAAAAGAACCTGTTTACAAAGCCCTAGCAACTCTTATGCCAAAGTGGAATGCGTCTTCCATGGAGCAATAGGCCCAGCTAACCCACGTGTTTCGCGAAGGACGTTGTGTGCAGCCGCCCGTGCAGCTTGACGTTAATCCTTAATTTAGATATGAGTTTACGTAAATCCAATTTTAAGAATCTCGCGTTTCAGATCATCCGGTAATAATGGGACTGGACACAACGAGAAATGGCAGCGGAGCGCTGGTCCGGATCAGTGCGAGCGTGTTTGGTTTTGTGTTTGCAGTCTCCTCCCTGACGCGACTGCAATTTGACATCATGCCTCGCTCCGGACTTCGCGCACATCTGTCTCCGAAGTGCTCTCTACATTCCTCTGCGGCAGAACTACTCCGATGCCTTGATTCCTTATGTCAGAACCGAACGTGATCCCTCCGCAACCCCGCAGCCGTCCAAGGCGAAATTCGCGCCCTCGACCGAGGGCTGCCTGTGGAAGACATGCGCACGGGAACCACGGTCATCGGCCTGCTTGGAGTATTCGGACTGTTGGCGCTTAACCTCGCCTCCGTCGGTTGGTACGGCCCTGTGTAAGTTCCTGTATTCACCATTCTGTAGGGTCAAGCAGAATCGCCAAGTTAAGTTAAGCAACCAGATCTGGCCTTCTCATGGTCCAAAAACGGGATTCCAGGAGATCCGCTCTCCTTTACAACTTAGGAGAGATTGGTATAGTCTCTCCTAACTGTCTTAGGAGGAGGCATGGCTGGCCAAGCTCAGATTCTTCCGGGCACTCTCGACCTCCTCATCCTGAAGGCCGTCTCCCTCGGCCCGCTCCATGGGTACGGCATTCTTCTGCGCATCGAACAGATCTCGCACGGGGCGCTGCTCATCGAACAGGGTGCCCTCTATCCAGCTTTGTATCGCTTGGTCCGCCAGGGACTCCTCAAGGCAAACTGGGGCACGTCCGATAACAATCGCCGCGCCAAGTTCTACGAGCTCACTGCTGCGGGCCACAAGCGATTGCGCCACGAAGCCGAGGGCTGGAATCGGCTCGTGGCGGCCATCGCTTCCGCGCTTGCCGCGCAACCGGAGGAGCTATGAGTCTCTTCGCCTCGCTTCGTTCCCTCGCCTCCACTCTCTTCCGTCGCTCTGGGCTTGAGGACGAACTGGATGAGGAGATTCGCTCGCACATACAAAGGCGCGCCGATGATCTTGAGCGCTCCGGTCTCCCGCGCGCCGAAGCCGAGCGCCGCGCGCGCATCGAATTCGGCGGCTTCCAAAAATTCAAGGAGGAATGCCGTGAAGAGCTCCGTGGCTTTTGGCTGCAAACCGTGTGGACCGATGTGCACTTCGCCACGCGCATGTTGCGCAGCTCTCCAGGCTTTACCGCAGTGGCGGTCCTTACTCTGGCGCTTGGCATTGGCGCGAACACCGCAATCTTCAGTGTGGTCAACGCGGTGCTCCTCCGGCCGCTTCCTTATCCAAATGCAAAGCGTCTGGCCATGATCTGGTCGACCTGGGGGAATGAGACGCGCGGGCCAGCTTCCGGTCCGGAGCTGGTTGAGCTGCGCAATCGCAGTCGCGCGTTTGAGGAAATTGCCGGAATATGGGTAACCAGCGGCACGATTACAGGAACTGTCGAGCCGGAGCAAGTGCGCTTGGCTCTTACGACTGCGAATTTTCTGCCGTTGCTGGCCGAGAGGCCGCAACTCGGACGATTCTTCGCGCCTGGCGAAGACCGCGAAGGCGCGGCGCCACTCATCCTTTTGACTGACGGCTTATGGCGGCGGCAATTCGGCGCGAATCCGAGCATCATTGGGCAAACGGCGCGGCTGAACGGGAATAACTTCACGATTGTTGGCGTGCTGCCGCGAGATTTCAAACTGCTATTTCCCGATAGCAGGATGGCAGACGTGCAGGTTTTCATCCCGTTTTTAAACGACCTGGAGGCACAGAACCGCGATACGGCGTATATAAGGATGATTGGCAGGTTGCGCCGGGGCGTCACGGTGGCGCAAGCGCAAAGTGAAGCGGAATCTCTTGCCTTGCAGCTTCGCGGTGAGGCGAAGGAATACGCAGAGCAGTCGCTGCACTTGAGTGTCTTGTCGCTTCAAGAGGATGACGTAAGGTCGGTACAGCCCGCGCTGGTTTCGCTGTTCGCCGCCGTTGTGCTGGTGTTGCTCGTTACTTGCGCGAACCTCGCTAATTTATTGCTGTCGCGCTCGGGAGGCAGAAGGCACGAAACTGCTCTTCGCGCGGCGATGGGCGCGGAACGAAGGCGCATTATCCGTCAGCTGCTGACAGAAAATATATTTCTCGGATGTCTTGGAGGAATAGCCGCGCTGGGCATTGCATGGGTGGCTCTGAAATGGATTCTCTCCCTTCAGCCGGAAGGAATTTACCTGCTGATGGCGCCGAAATTGGACGTTGGGGTCTTGGCGTTCACACTCGTGCTTTCGATCTTGACGGGCATTCTGTTTGGCTTGGCGCCCGCGTTGTCGGTCGCTCGCGGGGACTTGGTTGAAATTTTGAAGGAAAGCGGAAAAACCACAACAACAGGAAAACCGTGGCTGCGCCAATTGCTGATTGTAAGCGAAGTGAGCCTCGGCTGCATTCTTTTGGTGGGGACTGGCCTGATGGTCCGAACGTTTACGAGCCTGCTGCGCGTCGATCTGGGCTTTCATCCGGAGAAGGTCTTAACGTTTCAACTGTCGTTTCCCTGGTCGCGCTATGGCACCGTCGAGTCCGTGACTAGTTTTCTCAAGGAGTTGCGAACAGATCTTTCCGCAATGCCTGGCACGCAATCGGTTGGCGGCGTTTCCCATCTCCCGCTGGATGAAGGGCTGGGGAACTGGTACAGCTACTATTGGCCCGAAGGCGCGCCCGTGCAGCAGCAAAACACGGTGATGGCGGACCACCGGTCGACACTCCCGGGATATTTTCGAACCATTGGCGCGACGCTGCTGGCGGGCCGGGAATTTGAGGACACTGACGACGCGGTCCACACGCACGTTGCAATCGTCGATGATACGGTGGCCGAACAAGTTTGGCCCGGCCAGGATGCCGTCGGCAAAAAGCTGAGTGTCGAAGATTCTCCCGCTGGTGCATTCCAGTTTATTCGCGAGCCGGTGGTGGTGATTGGCGTGGTGAAGCACATCCAGGCGCACTCGTTGACAGACAAGGGAAGGGGGCAGATCTATTTGCCTGTGTCGCTTGCGCCGCGGCCGGCGTTTTCGCTCGCGGTTCGGACGACCGCGCCGATCGAGACGTTTGCCGCCTACGTTCAGCGGGCAGTAAAGAAGCTCGACAAGGAGATGCCGGTCTCGAATCTGCGCCCGCAGATGGAGTACGTCGAAAAGGCACGCGCACAAACGCGATTCGTCACCGTGCTTGCAGGAGCGCTCGCGGCTCTGGCTCTTTTCCTAGCATCGATCGGCATCTACGGTGTGACGTCCTATTCCGTAGCCCAGCGCAAGCGGGAGATTGCGATTCGCATGGCTGTCGGCGCGAATTCGGCTGACGTGGGCAGAATGGTATTGCGCCAGAGCGGTCTGCCGGTCGTCGCGGGCGTTTTGGCTGGCTTGGCGATGGCTGCGGCCTTAACGCCTCTGCTCTCAGGGCTCCTTTACGGCGTCCGTCCAAGCGACCCGCTAACCTACGGTGCGATCTCTGTCGTACTCGCCGCCGTCGGTATTCTGGCGTGCTATATCCCCGCGCGTCGCGCAACGAAAGTCGATGCGATGATCGCGCTGCGCTGCGAATAGGACGCTTGCGATTTTTCCGCAGGCTGCTTGGTTAGAGGATCACAGGGCCATGGAGACGTGAAAAGCTTTTCGCACATACTTGCGAGCGAAATAAACGTGCCATCGTTGCCGTTTTTGCAACTTCGACAAGCCAACGGATGAAGCCACCCGGTCCACCTGCAGCGGCACAACTGCGAGCTGACCAAGTCCCTGGCAAAGTAACATCAGACGTGACGAACGATGTGGTCGTCGTGCCCGCCAGGGTGCAAGTCGAGGTGGACTTTACGGCGGACCATCCCGGTCGACTCTTTCCACCGCCACCGACAACTGCACATGGACTACGGCTGCATGACCACGGTGCAATAGGAAAACTGAGAAGTGTCTGGTTTATGCGTCTGTCAGTACCCATTTGATGTCCAACCGGGAATCGTATTAAGCTGCGTCGGGCTATCTCAAAATGCCGAAGCATCCGCTTGCTCGCTACTCTGAAATTGGCTGCCGGATACCCAGGGAATATTTCTGGGTGATCGGCTGGGGAGAGAGCGATGTCGGGATCGAGACCGGATCGTACGACGCAGCTCTGCACATGGCCGGAATCGAAAATTACAACGTGATGCTTTATACCTCGGTGCTGCCGCCGGAATCGGTCGAGCTCCCACACTTGCCGGACATCCACCATGGGTCCGTGCTGGAGGGAATCATCGCTGTCCAGCATACCGATAGACCGGGAACGCGGATCACCGCTGGTGTGCTTTTGGCTAGGGTCTATCGCAATTCGGACGGCTCTTATCTGGGCGGTTTTGCGTGCGAGTACAACGGCAACGCATCGCTCGAAGAAGCGGGAACCAATCTACGTGAAGCGATGCAGCAGCTTTTTGCACGGCGCTATAAAACAAAGTTCTACAGACTCGAATGCGGGAAATTGGTCGTCCGGACATATACACCGGAGAAATCATTCGGTACGATTCTTGTCGGCATCGGCTTCGCTAGCTACCTTGTGCCGGTACTAAAATCCGAAGTGGCGGTAACCCCTTCCCACAAAGACAAGTCGCACGTGAACTACACAACCGGATGAATAGGAAAAGTGCCGCTGGTGCCCGACCAACGGCGTTCCAGGAGATCGGATCGCTTAGAAGTCTTCCGAACCACCGCACTCCTCGAACCGGACTACTCTAAGAGCCAGCGGAAGATGCCCGGTTTTGTATTTTTTGCCGAGAGTCAAGGAAGTGGGTGGCCACCGCTGGGCAAACAACTTCTACCTTTGGATCGCAACTTTTGAACTCCGGCGTGTTATACAAAATATGCTCCAACAGAACTTCGGAGGCCTTCGAAGGACTTGTGAAACAATTGGCCAACAGAGTCCCCGCCCTACTCCTGACTTCATTCCTATCGGTCTTCCTGGCTTTTGGATTTGTCGGGTTGGCTGAAGAGATCGCACTGATTCCGTTGACCATCGACAACCAGGTGCTGCCGGGTTCCGGCAAGGGTTTCTTGACCGATCAGCGCGTCTTTAACGCCGAGTTTTACAGAAAATTCTACCCACAGCTGAAGTTGGCAGACGATGACGCCGCGAAGCGCGAGTGGACGGGCCAGGGCGCCAAGGCGTGCCGCAGGGGCTCGTTTCTGTTCTATTCGCGAGACTACCTGAACAGGTATGGCGATCTAGCGAAGGGAGATTGCCTCGCTGCGATCGAACACTTCGTTGTTGCCGGATTCAATGAGGGAAGGATCGGCGCCGCCGATAGCTATTGGGTGGTGTTCGACTTCAACTATTACCTGGACCCCGCTAACAATCCGGATCTCGACAAAGCTTATCCCCGCGTTTGGGACCTCGTGGACATACAACTCCACTGGCTGCAGCATGGAATCGCGGAACGCCGGGGAGCGTCGCCATTTTTTAATGTAAGGGAATATCAATCACGATATGCCGATGTTTCGCATGACCCGGCTCGCGCAATTTCCGAATACGTTGCCGATGGCCAGTCCAAAGGGAGGATGGGACGGGCGGCGTGGGCGGATCCGGCGAGTTGGAATACCCTGGTTCGCCAGGCGGTGCGGCCCGAGGTCACGGCGACGGCAAACGATGTGGTGCGATCGTTCACGAGCGCGCAAGGGGCGCGTGTCGCGGTGGTCGTAAAGTCGCCAGCTTGGTACGAGGCTGCGCTTTCACCGCCGTGGCAGAAGCTGAATCCCGAGATGGTGTGCACGGTGCCGCCACCCACGGCGAGCGATGATCTGAAGTTGATTCAAGGCTACCTGGATCGCATGGCCACAGGGAACGCGGCGCCTTGCCGCGTGGTGCAACTGGCGCCTCATGCGGCTTACCACATTGTGCTGCCCGCGAAATTGCCGCCCCAGCAGGACTGGGTGCTCAACCACCGGCCCCATTTTACGATTCGCGATGCGCACGATTTTGTATTCGACGGGAATGGATCGACGCTGTACTTTACGGGCTCGACGGGGGCCTTCAATATCGAGAATTGTAAGCAGGGAATCCTGGAGAACCTGGTCATCGACTGGGGAAGGCCAATGGATCCCGAACCGGCTTGGCGAGGCCCGCTTTTTGAGGCCATGGGGACGATCAAAAAGGATTCGGCGACTTCCGGACACATCGAGTTGGATCCCCAGACACAGTTTCCGTCAAATTTCTCGCCGTATATCTATACCTTCCATCTGTGGGACAAAGGCACCGGTCAGATGGCGCGGGAGGATGATTTACCTGGGCCAACGGATGACGGTTGCGACGCGGGCTGCATCGCGCAGAAAAAAGGTCCGACGCAAGCCATGCATTTGAAAGGACTCGCCCTTTACCCGAACTCGAATGCTTCAGGCCAGTGGGTGGCCTCGAACCTGGTCCGATTTCCCAATCGCTATGTGCTGGTGGCGTTTTCGCAATTCCCGATGGGTGCCGTGAGCCTGCTGGACACGGAAGACTTGCGAATCATCCAGTGCACGATTCATGCATCGCCGTATATGGGAATTGCCGGGGGAGACCGGCAGAGAGGGATTTCCATCGAGAATCTCACAATCACTCCAAGCCAGGGACGGCACATCTCGACCACCGCGGATGGCGTGCATCTGACGGGGGCCCGGGGCGATATCATTATCGATCACGCGATTTTCGAAGCCTTGGGCGATGACGCGGTCAACGTGGCGGTCGTTTGGGACACGTTGACGGCGGCAAAGTCAGCCAGTTCCTTTTCGATGGCCGGCGCGGATTCCTCTGCCAAGGAGGGAGACATGCTGGCGTTCTTTGACGAGACTTTGGCGTTTATTGGATCGGCCCGCGTGCAATCGTCCAGCGGAAACGGGCCGCAGAAGATTCAACTAAAGGAGAGCGTGCACTTTCTGCGCGCCGGGTTGAAAGCGATCAATATGAACCACATTCCATCCGGCTTTTACGTGTCGGGAGTGACGGTACGAAAAAAAATCGGGCGTGGAATTATCTTGGGGGCGTTGCACGGAGTGATTCAGAATTCGACATTCGAATCTTTGACCATGGGTGGGGTAGGTTTTCATTTTTCGAGCTACTGGAGCGAAGGCGCGCCAAGTTCGGACGTGGCCATCCGCAACAACCAATTCATACGAACCAACTGGTCCACAAAGTCCTATCAATACGGGACGGGCATGGGCACTTATCCGCACCGAAACGCCGCGATTACCGTCTTCAGCGAAGCGGTGACGAACTACAACAACACGCCCGATAATTTTAATGGCATCTATCCCGCGTTTCAGGACATTGAGATTTCGGGAAACTCGATACAAAGTCTCGCTGGCGCTGGAATTTATATGGCTGGCGTTCATAACAGTCGTACAACCGGCAGCACCGAGGGCCTCTTGAAGAATAGCTTTACTGGATGCGCATCCGTTGCGCATACGCATGCGATGCGGGCCTATTTCGGCTCTGAATCAACCTCAGCGGTTGTGATGAATTTCGTGGACAAAATAACCTTGGTTGGAAATCAGACGACAACCCATCCCGCATGCGCTGCCCGTGTGGATTACGGCTCGAGCAACAATGTCAATATTTCGAATCGTTAATCCAGCCCCAAGCGGCATTCGGCCCGATGGCTATTCCGACCGAGCCTACGCCTCCATGCAAGCCGCTTCGTTTGTAGTGCCTGAGGATTCGTATTCCAATCGCGGGCCCGAAACGGCGCTCGAGGAAACAGGAGCGAGGCGCGCCCGCCGCTGGTTTTTCTTAATCGCGTGCGGGCCGCGTCGCTCCCGAGGCCAGGCATCGTCAATGGTTCTCCACAGAAATTCACAACGCGGGATCAGTGCGATATTGTCATCGGCAGGGAGATTGGTTAAGTTAGTCGCTTGGAAAAAGGAAGGGAGGGAAGTTCCAGGGTGCGCGTGAAATCCAACAGGGAAACCAAGCTGCCCCATCCGCCCGTTCGAGGCACGGAGGCAAGCGTAGCAGTTCCGCAGGAGGAAGAAGTGCGCGACCTCCTCGCCAAAGGCAAGGCGAAGCCTGCCGTGGAACTGGCAAAAGAGATTCACAAACGCTGCGGTTGGCGGGAATCGGAAGCCTTGCTGGTGGATGCCTATGCGGCGCGAATTCAGTCCCTGTGGAAATCCGGCCTGCAGGAAGAAGCCAAAGCGTTGTTCGAACTGGTGCACGAGCGCTACTCCTGCGCGGCAGCAAGGCTTACAGAGGTCGGCGTTCTTGTCCGCGCTTCCGACGGAAACCTTGAGGAATTGTTGAGGCCCCTGAATGACCCAGCTCTTCCCCAGGAAATACGAAGGACGATCGAAAAGGCTGTCGGGCGTCACGTGTACGACCTCTCGGCCCTCGCCGAGTGTGCGGCGCTCCCACCTGACCACGCCCTTCGTACGGCGGCTGCCGCGCTCCTAAGAGCATTTGCGGCGGTCACGGCTGGCCCTATCGAAGAGGCCGCCCTGGCTCTGCCGGAAGTTTCTCACCGCGGTCCCTTGGCTTCGTGGAAAATCCTCCTACGTGCCATTGCCTATTTCTACCGGCAAAACGATGCCGCCTGCGAACAGTGCCTCAAAATCATCGATCCCGATACCGCTCCCGCACGGCTCATTCCGGCCCTTCGGACCATGCTTCGCGCGAGAACCGGCGAGCACCTGGCCTCTGCTGCAGACGCACTCGTCGCCCGTGTTTGTGGAAACAAAGTGTCTCTCGAGAGAGCCCTACAAGCGCTAGACTCCGCGTTTGAAACCAGGGACCAAGGCAAGATCCTTCCGGAAATCCAGCGCGCCATGACGGGTTGCGAGGTTGCCTATCCCGAGCTGGTGGAACGCTTGCGGCAGCATATCTCCGTACGCGCTTTGCAGCTTGAGCTGCCCAAACGAAAAGTCCGCGCCGCACTCGGCGGGACGTCGGCCAAGAACGCTTACTTCTGGCGCCTTTATGCGCGGTCCCTCGAAAATTCCCGCGGACCTATCGGACCGGTCACATGCGCCCTATGGGAGCAATTTCGCCGACACGCGGTTGCGGAGGGTTGGTTTGGGGAAAACGGTCCCGAAGCAGCAGCTCTGTACCTGCATATGGCTGCGCTTTTGCTGGAGGTCCCCGTCGAGACGCTGGAAGCGCTGCAGAGCAATTTCGCGGAGCAATTCTCCGGCTTCCAAGCCTACTATGAGGATCAGCCGCCGGCCATTCGCGCGGTGGAGGCGAAGTACAAAAAGCGTGATCTTTATTTTCTCTCACCAAGCGAACTATTCGAGCGGGCGTGCAGCATCGACCCTCATCGCGAAGCGTTCGAGCAATGGTTGAACTGGGCGAGGCAGGAGTCCGATTGGAGGGTTGCCGACTACGTGGCCGAGAGCTGGCACCGAGCCATCCCGAACCACAGCGAGCCCCTGCTGTACCTGATGGAGTCGGCGGAAAAGCGAGCGGCACTCAACAAGGCGACCGCCTTTCTAGAAGAGGCGCAGAAGTTGGATGCGGTAAACCCCGAGGTTCGTAGAGCTGCGCTTCGTCTGTTGATCGCCCAGGCAGGTCGTCACCTCCGGCAGCGCAAGCCGCACCTGGTTGAGCAGGACTTGGCAGCTCTCGAAGCACTGCCACAAGCCCAAGTGGGTGATCGTCCTGCCTTTCTGGTCGCCCTGCGCTGGGCCTGCCAGGTTATCCGCAACGACGCTAAACTGGTTTCCAGCTTTTTGAGCCAGATCGTTCACTTGCTGGGGAGCACCGCTGCGGCGATCCTGGTGTGCGAAAACGCAGGCGCTTTCGGCGGACTGACCCCGGCGGACTTCGAAAGTCATCTTCCGCAAAAAGTCTCCCTGGATCTTTCTGATTCGCTGGTCTCGGCGACCGCACGTGTTTGCGTTCTCGCCGATGATGCGGGTGCGACCTTCAAGATCCCAACGGCATGGCACGACCGGCTTTTGCAGGAGTTGACAAATGCCCGCGGCCGCCCAGAAGGCCGGCAATTAGAAATGCTGGGAAAGGCTGCGCTGCGCACGAACCAGAAGGAACTCGCCTACGCAGCTTCTGTCGCCGGCCTTGAAATGGGAGGCGACGCAGAAGCGCGGTTTTTGCTGCTGCGGGCGCGAGCCCTGCCGGAATGGGAGTGCGAGCGCCGCGACGACTGTATTGCGGCTGCTGTCGAACTGGGGCGGCGCCGGCGGGACACGTCCGTCATTAACGAGGCGGTGGAGCTGCGACGGGGCCGCCGCAACGCCAAGACAAACTTCTTCGACTGGCTCGATTTCGAAGATTGGCAGGACTTCTCCATGACCACCGAACAGATGCAGGCGGTGCTCCAGCGTGAGAAGCACTCGCCTACATTTCCCACAGATCGGTCTGCTGCCTTTCGCGTTTCTTTTTCTCCGGAAACTATGTCTCTGGACGACGAGGATCTGGAGAACGACGACGAATCGTTCACCCTAGAAGAGATGGCCCGGCTGCTGGCATCGGAAATGAGCCACGCCCGAGGGAGGCGACCAAAGAGAGCGCGGCGCGATTTGCCGGGGCAGGGAGATCTGTTTTGAAAACGGAACGACAGGCGAGCATCCGATTAGACGAAGATCCGAGAGAGATTCTCGGAGTTCCGCCGGATGCCGGTGATCAGAGAATCCGCGAGGCCTACCTGTGCAAGGTGAAGGAGAATCCGCCTGACCGTGCGCCTGCTGCGTTTGAACGCATCCGCGACGCATACGAAGTATTGCGGGATCCGCGCCGTCGCGCCTTGCACATGTTTCTTTCCGCAGATCCCCACGCTCCTCTGCTTTCTTTGCTGCCGGCAAGCAAACGAGAGAGAAAGTTCACCGGGCCGGGCCCATGGTTGGCGGTCTTGAGGGAGAAGTGAGTCTAGATCGCGGAGAAATTCTGCTTCGCTTTGAAGTCTGGCTGGACTCCGTGTTGGCTGCTGAGGAGCCCCCGCAGGGAATTTCTGCCGAACTGCTGTCCTCTCTGGCAGCGGAACCGAAACCAATCAGCAACGGCCGGTGCGACTTCTATTCGATGTGGGCGGCAGTGACAGCTCTGACACAGGAAGTGAGATTGCAAGGGCGGAGCTTCAAGCAAGTTAGCGAGTCCCTCGCTCCGGTCGCGATTCTGGCGCCGCAGCTTCCCGAGATGCACCGAGAAGCTCATGAACGTGCTCGCCGGGAAGTGCTGGATGTATTTCTTGATCTGCTCGACCGCTTGGCGCGGGGCCTCGATCAGGTCCGCGCGAGCCAGAAGAGCATGGACGATTCCCTGCGGTCCAGTTGGACGGCTCGACTCCTGGCTCGGCATCACATTTTCCGCCAAGCCCTCGAGAACATAACCGCGCTTAAGGAGGGCTACCAAATGAGCATGGAACGCCTAAAAGACGCCCTGGCGCAATTTGATGTCAGGGAAATTGCATGCCAAGGGCAGCGCTTCGATCCGAAGTCTATGCACGCCGTAGATGTAGAAGAGACCGATCAAGAAGCCGAGGGAACGGTGCTCGAAGTGTACCGAGCGGGCTACGAATGGAAGGGAGAAGTTCATCGCCCGGCGCAAGTGAAGGTAGCACGCAAACCCACAGCAATCCCTGCAGGAGGAGATGAAAACAATGAGTGATATGGTCGTAGGTATTGATCTCGGAACCACCAACTCGGAGATCGCGGCTTTCCTAAATGGCAACGTGGAGGTTCTCGGCCCTGAAGCTGACCGCATGCTGCCATCTTGTGTGGGTCTCTCCCCTGCCGGCGCGCTGCTGGTAGGCCGGGAGGCGCGCCATCAGCAGCTTCTGTTTCCAAATCTGACCATCCGGAGTATCAAGCGAAAGATGGGTTCGACCGAGACCGTCAACCTCGGAGACAAGGAGTTCACGCCCCAGGAGATCTCCTCCCTCATTCTTCGCCAACTGGTGGAATGGGCCGAACGCCATCTGCATCAACCGATCACCAAGGCCGTCATTACCGTACCGGCTTATTTTTCCGACGCCCAGCGCAACGCTACGCGTGAAGCCGGAGAGCTAGCAGGTTTGGAAGTCGCGCGCATTCTCAATGAACCTACGGCCGCCAGTCTCGCGTACGGTTTCGGCGATGCCGCGCATCACAGCGCCTTGGTTTACGACCTTGGCGGCGGGACGTTTGACGTATCCATAGTAAGCGTCGAGGGCGACGTCACCGAAGTTCTCGCCAGCCACGGTAACAACCAACTCGGAGGGGACGATTTTGACGATCTTTTGCTCGGGCGCTTGGAACGGGAATTCCAAACCCAGTATGGCATCGACCTCCAGAACGGCTACCCGGTCGCGCGTACCCGCTTGCGGTGGGCTGCCGAGGAAGCCAAGAAGAAGCTGAGTTTCGAGCCCTACGTCCGCGTGCGGGAAGAAGCGCTGGTGACCGAGAAGGGAAAACCCCTGCACCTTGATGTTGAACTTTCCCGTGCCGAATACGAAGAGATGGTGAGGCCGCTGATCGAGTCCACCCTCGACAGTGTCTCCAAAGCGCTCAGCGATGCACACAAAAGTCCCAGTGACATCGACACCATCTTGCTGGTCGGCGGCTCAACCCGAACACCACTGATCTACCGCAGATTGCATGAGCTGACGGGACTCGAGCCCCGTCAGGATATACATCCTGATTTGTGCGTGGCCCTTGGTGCGGGAGTCCTCGCTTCTAGGCTGGCCGGCCACGGCGTGGAGCGGGTGCTGGTGGATGTCTCTCCCTTCTCCTTCGGCCCGTCGTACCTGGGAGAACGCGGGGGCTTCCCTTATCCGCATTGTTATCACCCAATTATTTATCGCAACACCCCTTTGCCCGTCACTCGCACCGAGAGCTACGCAACAGCTTACCCGCAGCAAACCTCCGTGCAAATTGAGATCTATCAGGGTGAGGACGACGATGCGCTCAAAAATCTGCTGGTGGGCGATTTCCGCGTCGAGGGTTTGCGACCAACGCGAGAGCCGAACGAGGTGCTTTGTCGCATGAGTCTCGACGTGGATGGCATCCTGCACGTCACGGCCATCGAAAAGGAAACCGGCAAGTCCAAACACATCTCGATTGATCGGGCGTTGCGGGAGAAGAGCCCTTCAGAGATCGCAGCAGCTCGAGAGCGTCTTAAAGCGCTTTATTCCTCTCACGCCGAAGAAAGCGTGGAGATTGATGAAAATGAGTTCAGCTTGGAAGACGCAGATGGGGTGGACGAGGAGGCTGTGAGCGAACCTGAGGACACAGCCGCTGCCAGTCTGCCGCACGCCCTGGAGATGGTGAAGGAAGCGCATGACCTCATCGAGCACTCCCAACGCTTGCTGGGCACGCTGCACCCAGAGGACCAAGAAGAAGCGATCGAACTACACGAAAGAATCCATGGAGCGATACGGTCGAACGACGCCGGGGCGCTGAAAAAGACTAGCGCGGAACTGCGCGAGCTGTTGTTCTTTGTGGAGGGGCATTGATCGGAAACGATGAACACCCCAATTGCCCCGTCTGCCAAGCGCGCTTCCGGGGCTCGGCGTTCTGCTCGCGATGCGGGGCCGACCTTCGCTCGCTCCTGCTGCTGCTCGACCACGCCTATGGGCTTCGACGAGAAGCTAGGAAGGAACTCGAAACTGGCGATTTTGGGCGAGCCCAAGAGCTGGCGGAAGAAGCTGAGACCGTCTGCTCCACCCAGAAGGGACGGGACCTGTGGCTCCTCAGTTCGTGGTTGCTGTCCAGCTCCGAAGTGAATTGAACCTCGTTTTCTGGCTCAGGACAACAGCCAACGCCGGCATAAACGTGGAGTTCTATATAGTAGAACCTGATTTGCGCCCCTTGATAGCCACTTAACGTAAAGAGTGAAAGACTGGGAGACTAGGGGCATGGCGCTAACTCTATCTTGCTCGCGCAGCTTCGTGCTTCGCTATTTTTTTTGCGCGGCCATCACTCGGGCAATCTCCATTTCAATCGTTTTGGTCGTAACGGGCTTGGCAACGTAGCCGTCCATCCCCGCTTGCTGGCATCTCTTGCGGTCCTCGTCAAACGCGCTCGCGGTCATCGCCACTATCGGCAGGTGCCGTCCGGATTGTTTCTCCCTGGAGCGAATCTCTTCGGTGGCCTCCACGCCATCCATAGTGGGCATTTGCATGTCCATCGCCACTAGATCAAAGTCCTGCTGGCCGGAGAGGCGGAACGCCATCTGGCCGTCGCCCACAATGGTGACGCGGTGCCCCATTTTCTCGAGCAGTCGCGAAATCAATCGCTGATTCACTATGTTGTCATCGGCAAGCAAGATCCGTAAACTGGCGCGTCTTTCTTCCGCGGGAATCTCTGGCAAGGGCACATGCGCTTCGTCTAACTGGTCATGGCAGGCTTCGAGCGCTTCATAGAGCGCCGACCGGCGGAACGGTTTGAGGATCATCCGTGTCACGCCCAACTGCCGGCAACGATCCCGTTCCTCCGCATCCAACAGCCGCGAGTGAACCAGGATCACCGGCACCTCGGCTGCGGGAGATGCACGGACCGTGGCGACCAGCGCCAATCCTCCCGGACTCCCCAAATCCTTCTCTATCAAGATCGTTGAGAAGTTCACACCCGTGCGCTGGGCTTCCGCGAGCTGGTTCAGCGCCTCCTCGGCGCTGGCCGCCAGCACGGCTTCGGTATTCCAGCGCGTTAGCAAACGTTCCAGCAACTCGCGATTGAGAGGATTGTCAACGACCGCCAGAACGCGCCAGCCGTTCGTCTGCGCTGTTCCGCTCGGCGCTCTCGAGGCATTTTCGCGTGCCACCTCTCGCAACACCGTCGTGGTGAAATGGAATTTGCTGCCCCGCCCTTCTTCGCTCTCCACCCAAATACGCCCGCCCATGAGGTGCACGAGCCGATGGCAAATCGATAGTCCCAATCCGGTGCCGCCGAAACGCCGTGTGGTAGATGTGTCCGCCTGTGTGAACGCTTCAAAAATCTTTTTTTGTTTTCCCTCTGGAATTCCGATGCCGGTGTCGGACACCGTGAATTCCAGCAGCCAGCCATCCGCTGTGGCCTCAGCAAGACGGGCATAAATCGCCACTTGTCCCTGATTGGTGAATTTCAGCGCGTTTCCAGCTAAATTGATCAACACTTGCCGCAAGCGCGTGGGATCCCCCCGCACCGCGCTGGGAATATCTTCGCTGATATTCCACACCAGCTCGATGCCCTTGTGTTGCGCGTTAAGTACCAGCGGCTGCAGCGCCTCTTCGATGCAGTCCTCTACGGACAGCTCCGCGATTTCCAGGTCTAGCTTACCCGCCTCAATCTTCGACAGATCCAGAATGTCGTTCAGCAGCGTCAAGAGCGATTCGCCTGAACTCTTCACCATGCTCAGATAGTCGCGCTGTTCCGAGTCTAGGTTCGTTTCGAGCGCAAGCGTTGTCATTCCCAGAATCCCGTTCATGGGCGTGCGAATCTCGTGGCTCATGTTCGCCAGGAATTCGCTCTTCGCCCGGTTCGCGGCTTCGGCATCTTCCTTCGCTTGCTGCAGAACTTCCTGCGCTTTCTTCCGCTCGGTGATATCCACAAAGGTTACGACAGCTCCCAGCATGTGACCTTGTTGCAGCAACGGGTAACACCATATTTCGGCGTCGAAACTGGTCCCATCCGAACGCCAAAGCAGTTCGTCGGTCTCATGAAATTTATTGCCAGCCCGGAATTTGGTCTGCAGCACGCACTCGTCCCGCGGGTAGGGTGATCCATCGCGCCGCGTATGATGGATAACGTCATGTATGTTGCGGCCCAGCACGCCGTCCTGCGAAGCGTAACGCAACAACCGGAGCATTGCGAGATTGCAAAACGTGCATTCCCCTTTGATGTCCATTCCGTAGATAGCTTCGCCCGTCGATTCCAGCAACAGCCGCATCCGTCCTTCCTCCTGGGACAATTTCCGCTCGCCCGCATCCCGCTCGCTGATCAACGCTCCCAGCACCAGTCCAGCGAGCGACAAGATGAGCATCAGAAATTGCAGCAGTGTGAGTTCGCTGGGACCCCGCGGATAAATCCTCAGCGCCACGATGATTCCCGAATCCAGTGCCAGAATCGCCGCCGTGGCGCCCCGCAGACCTCGCCGGACGGCCATCCATATCAGCGGCAGAAAAAGAAGAAAGAACATCTCGTTGCCGCGAGACCAGCGTCCGCTGAGAGACATCCACAGCACCGCCGTAATGCACACTGCGAATAGGGCCGACTCCCCCGCTCTTCGAATTCCTCGCAATTCGTGTCTGCCCACCATGACGGTGGCCTGGTCTCCGGGAGTGCTGGCGGGTTCGGAGTATCCCGCGAATCGCCGGAGCCTGGGCAACACATAGATGAGACAGAACGGTGTAATCGAACCAATGGCCACGGCATCGCCGACCCACCAATTGAGCGTAGCCCGCAAGTATTCTTTCGAAGGGATCAAATGGTCCAACGCGAGGAACCCGGCGCCGACGAACGACTCGACGCCAGAGGAGAGCACGGCGACCAGCAGCAGCCACGTCACATCCCGCAGCGATCGTAGATTCAGATCGATCTTGATGACGTGCCGCAATAGCAGGGCTGCCACCGTAAACACAGCCGTGTATTCAATGTTCCCTACCAGAAAAGAGAATGAGTCGACCGGCTGGTGATAGTTCACGATTGACGCGATATCCGCTGCGATCAGGATGGGCACCGCATAACGCGGCCCGAACCCAATCAGCACCGCGAACGCCAGGCCCGTGGGCGGATACCAGGCGCTGATCTCCGTCCAAATCTGAAAAAACATCGTGGAACGGTCCAGCAGCACGTGCGCCGCAACAAAGCACACTGCAACCAGTAACTGTCGGAGCTTTCGTTTCCTGTCTTCCGTCAATTGACTCTCCGGCCGATTTATCATGCGCGTCTTTCGATTCCGAGGCTGAAGCAGGCGCACCTGAGTTCGGAGATCGAAACGCTCGATATTAAGGCAACACTAAGATCCAATCTGGAGGTAACAGCGATAACCACTAGATTGCCGGAGGGGCTTCTAGTGTGACCGACTGGATGGCAGATACAAGGGACCTCAAGAACCGGGATGCCCAATAAGCCATAGTTGTTAAAAGGCAGTTTTCGCGGGACCGGCTTTGTTCATTTGTTCACCACCCGGGAGGCTCGCTATCCGAGGAAAGATACTCGGTCCGGCAATCGATGGACGATCGAAATCAGGGGACCATCGAAATCAGGGGACCATCGAAATCAGGGGACCATCGAAATCAGGGGACCATCGAAATCAGGGGACCATCGAAATCAGGGGACCATCGAAATCAGGGGACCATCGAAATCAGGGAACGCGTGAAACATATCGGCTGATCGCAATTCGGCGCGCTGGATCGGGCTTTCTTGCTACTGCACTTGCTACGAGTGAGCCATTTGCCCCCCTTGGAACGTAGCCGGAGCGTTGGCGATTCCCTCAAAGCCAATCGGCGCATTGGCAACAACAGACCTACCGCGGCTCACCAACCATAGCCTGGCTCACACCAACGAGGGCTAAAATCCCTGCTTTTTATCCGGGCTCGCCGGGCTCGCCGATCCCGGCTCCAAGTCAACCTATGATTTAGTTTACACTTACGTATTGCGCGCCGAATGCGGCACCGCCCTGCCCGCCTCTCCCTTCTAAAATAGGTTCACCCGATCTTATGTCTTCTGCCAAAACGACTATCCGCATGGCGGGCATCTGGCTTCTCTTCCTAGTCGTCTACGCCACAGTTTCTCTGGCTCTCCATCGGGGAAGCCATGCTCTTACCGCTTTCGGCGACTTGTCTCAGTGCCTCGTTCCGCTCCTCGCCAACGCCGGTCTCCTCCTGAATGCTGGCACTCCTCATTGGCGCAGGAATCTCTTTTGGATGTTGCTCGCCGTGGGTTGCACGCTTTGGATGATCGGCCAATTTGACTGGACATACTATGAGCTCTACCTGCACAGGCCGATGCCTGACACGGATCCCATAGACATCGTTTTCTTCCTTCGCGGCATTCCCATGATGGCCGCGCTGACGCTGCGCCCCCACCTCCAGCGCGGCGAACTTCGTCTGCGCTTCGGCTATTTGGACTTTGCTCTGCTGCTTACCTGGTGGATCTTTCTCTACATCTTCATCGTGCTGCCATGGATGTACGCGGTCCCTTCTCTCGCGGAGTACAACTACAACTACGTCCTCCTTCACAATACCGAGAACATGATCATTGTCGGTGGCTTCGGCTACCTCTGGCTGCGCTCCTCGGGCGCCTGGCGATTGGTTTATGCCAATCTTTTCGGGGCCTCGACGATGTACATGCTCTCTTCCCTCAACATCAACATCGCTCTCGAGTTCAGCCGCTATTACACGGGTAGCTTGTACGATCTTCCCTTGGTTTCCTCTTTTCTTTGGTTCGCTCTCGCCGGCGTCATCGCTTACCAAAAACGTGCCGCTCTCGAGGCCCCCTCGGGGAACGATTTCGATACGGACTCCGGTAGCTCCCGTGGAGAGGGTGTCGTGCCGGCGTATCTGGCCATGGCCGCCGTAGTGTCTTTGCCCCTGTTTGCCATTTACACCCTGCGGTTCGCCCACGAAAATCCCGCAATCCGCGATTTCCGGCTGATGACCGTCCTCCTCGCCTCCATTCCTCTGGCTCTTCTCGTCTTCCTTAGGACTTACCTGGCTGATGCTGATCGCACGCGCCTGCTCTCTAATTCCGAACGCTCGATACAGAATCTACAGAGACTCCAGGCGCAAATCGTGCAATCCGAAAAGCTCGTCTCCTTGGGACAATTGGCCGCCGGCGCCGCCCACGAAATCAACAATCCTTTGACGGCGATTTTGGGCTTCTCTGATCTTTTGGCCGACGACCGGACTCTTCCCGAAAAAGCCCGCGTCACGGCGTCGAAGATTCGCGATCAGGCTCGTCGCACGAAAACACTTGTAGGAAATCTTCTCAGCTTTGCCAGGCAGGTCCCCACGGAGCGCACCCTTCTGGACATCAACACGGTGGTCACCAACGCCGTACAGCTTCGCACCCTGGATCTGCCCACCGGGACCGTGCGCATCGAGCTCCAGCTCGAATCCGTTCTGCCCGGCGTTCGCGGCGATGGAAACCAGTTGATGCAGGTCTTCTTCAATATGATCAGCAATGCGGTCGATGCCATGGAAGCGGCGCAAGGCGGCGTCCTGACCGTCAAGACCATGCGCGACCGCGCTTATGTCGTCGTCCTTTTCCTGGATACCGGGCCCGGCGTCAAGGAGCCCCACCGCGTCTTCGATCCTTTCTATACGACCAAGCCCGTAGGGAAAGGCACGGGCCTGGGTCTCAGTATTTGCTTCGGCATCGTGCAGGAGCACAGCGGCAGGATCCTCTGCTACAACCGCCAAGAAGGCGGTGCCGCGTTCCGCGTGGAGTTGCCTGCCGTTCTGGCGGCTCTCCCCACAAAAGAATTGCTGCTCTCCTCTCCGACACCCATTCCACAGAAACCTGTGTGACCTTACCCCTCATCGAGCGCAAACACTCTCGCTCTGGCGCCTTGTCGTGTGTCGGACTCGTGTTAGAGTCGTGTTGCGAACGGCATTCAAGAAATGGGGAGACGCGATGACGGACGCAGCCATCGTGACCGAAAAACTTACGCGCCGCTTCGGCAATTTGACCGCGGTGGACGGTGTCGACCTTACGGTTGCCGCCGGACAGTTTTTCGGCTTTCTCGGGCCCAATGGCGCAGGCAAGTCCACGACCATCAAGATGCTTACCGGCCTATTGGCCCCGAGCTCCGGCCGCGCGCAACTTCTCGGGCTGGACTTCGCTCGGCATCCGGTCGAGGTCAAACGGCAAATCGGCGTTGTTCCCGAGGGCATGGGCCTCTTCGAACGATTGACTGGAGCCGAGTACCTTCAGTTCGTCGGCCGCATGTACGGGCTCGACCGTCCCACCACGCAGCGCCGCTCCGAAGAGTTGCTGGATTTCATGCAGCTCTCCGACCGCCCCAAAACTTTGATCGCGGACTATTCGCACGGCATGCAGAAAAAACTGGCGCTGGCCGCGGCGGTGATTCATGGGCCACGAATTCTTTTCCTCGACGAGCCGTTCGAAGGTGTGGATGCTCTTGCCGCCGGCGCGCTCAAAGCGCTTCTGGGGCGCATGACTGAGCGCGGCGTCACTATCTTCCTTACCTCGCATGTCCTGGAGATTGTCGAGCGTCTCTGCAGCCACGTGGCTATCATTCACAAAGGCCGTCTGGTCGCACAGGGTTC
The DNA here is from genome assembly GCA_013289825.1 of Acidobacteriota bacterium. Classification (GTDB taxonomy): domain Bacteria; phylum Acidobacteriota; class Terriglobia; order Acidiferrales; family UBA7541; genus Acidiferrum. The sequence continues at coordinate 428,837 of JABCZF010000001.1, forward strand.
GCTTGAAGAGTTGCGCGCGGGAATCGCTGGTGAAGAAGGAAGCAAGACGACTCTCGAGCAAATTTTTCTCTCCATCGTGGGCCAGGACGGCGCCCAGCGGCCTCAACTCGAGGAACTCTCGTGGCTGATGTAGCACGCGTCCCCGCCGTTTGGGAACAAATCCGGCTTGTAGCCGGGCTCCGCTGGCGGATTCTGCGTAACGGTCTCCGCAAGAAAAACAATCAGTGGGATTTGATTGGAATGATCTTTGCCGGCGTCTTCGCCGCGCTCTTCGTCCTCGGTTTGTCCCTCGCTTTCTCCTTCGGTGCTTATTCTTTTTTGTCAGGAGGCCACGAAGCCTGGATGGCTTTCCTTTTCTGGGCGATTTTTCTTTACTGGCAGCTCTTTCATATTTTCACGGCGGGCTTTGGTGCGGGTTTTGAATTTCGCACCATGCTGCGGTTTCCGCTTAGCCTGCGCGCATTTTATGTCATCGGCCTGGCCTACGGACTCGCGGATTTTGCCGCTGTCGCCTCTAGTTGTTGGCTCATCGCCATGATCATCGGCGCGGCTAGGGCGAAGCCAACGGTCCTGCCCACCATGATTGTTATTTCCGCCCTCTTCCTGCTGATGAATGTCACTCTCGAGCGAATGATTGGTTCCTGGCTTGAACGCATCTTGGCCCGTCGCCGCACTCGGGAGATCTTTTTCGCCGTATTCATCCTATTGGCGGTCTCGCTTCAATTCCTCAACCCGCTGCTCCAGCGATACGGCCGTGCGGCGCAGCCCTGGGTCCGCCATGTGCTCCCCTATCTCTCTGTTTTTCCGCCGTCGCTTGCGGGGCGAGCCATCGCCGGCGCGGCACAAGGACACTCCACGGACGTACTTCTCGGCGCCGCCGGGATCTCCGCCTACGCCCTGCTTTTCAGCGTGTTCCTTTGGCTGCGCTTCGCGACACAATATCGCGGCGAGGAACTGAGCGAGACAGCAGCCCCGGTCCGCGCCGTCTTGCGTCGCACTTCGCGAACCGCCGAACAGCCCGACGCTCTTGGCCTGCTGACGCCGCAGGTTTCCGCCGTCCTTCGCAAGGAGTTCCGCTATCTTACGCGCAACAGCTTCGCCTTTTTCCTGCTGATCATGCCTCCCGTTTTTGTTCTGCTATTTACCACGCAATTCGCGGGAAGGCATCCCACGGCTACCAAGCATCCGGTTTCGACCGAGTTCTTTTTCCCCGGTATGATGGCTTATCTCATCCTCATTCTGATGGCGCCCGCCTACAACAGCTTTGCTTACGACGGCAAAGGCATCCAAACGTTTTTCACCTCGCCCGTGAGCTTTCGCGAAGTTTTTCTCGGAAAGAATCTTCTGCAAGTCGCGATGCTCACGTTTGAATTAACGCTTTCAATGGCCGCCTTTTCCTACCTCGTGGGGCTTCCCTCGCTCCCCGTTCTGGTGGCCACACTAGCCGCGATCGTGTTCAATGTCACCGGACAGTTAGCCATCGCCAACTGGTCCTCGCTGTCCTTTCCGCGCAAACTGAATTTCGGCCAGATGCGCGGCCAGCGCCAATCCGGCATGGCCGTACTGGTCTCTTTTGGCACGCAAATTCTTTTGGGCGCCATCAGCGCTCCGGTCCTCTTTATAAGCCGGTGGACCGGCAATGCCTGGCTTCCCGCGGAAGTGTTTGCATTTCTCGCCGCCGCGGCAATCGCAGGCTACAGTTCCTCGCTTGATCCCCTCGCCGTCCTCGCCGAAAAAAAGAAAGAAACCTTGATCGACGCGCTGTCCCGATGAAACCTCATGCGACCTCCTCCTGACCGGAAATCCCCACACTTCCATCGACAGGACGCAAGGCCTCCGCATAACGGGCGGCAATCGCCTTCCACGAAAAGTATTTGTCCTGCGCGCGCCGGCTGCGTTCCGCAAGAACAGCACGATACTCCGGATCGCAAAGCACCTTCAGCAGCGCTTCTCCCAATCCTCTTTGCCTCTTCGGGTCAGCGAACACCACTCCCGCTTCGGTAATTGGCGACGCCGTTTCTGGACCTTCCAGCGCAACCACTGGCAGTCCACACGCAATCCCTGCAATAGCGCTTCCGCGCCGCGAAGAGATCCCTCCACGCACAAAGAGTAATACGTCGCAGGAGGCCATGTGCCTTACGATCTCCGCTCCCGGCAAAACTCCCAGCGCGGAGACCTCGATCGGCTGCTTGTCCATCAGGTTCTGCAGCGCTTTCTCCGCCGTGTCCGAATGTCGCCCCATCACAACCAGCCGCAACTTTCCCAGTCGTTCCGCCACAATTTGCAAAGCCTCGGAAATACTAGCGATTTCCCAGATACCGCTTTCGCCCCCGGTAATCCCAAACACAGCAATCGCCGGCAACCTGTTCCCCTCGCCGTGCGGTACGGTCCAGGCCGTTTCCGGTTCCGGAAGATTTGCGCCCACCGGAATAAAAATGGCTCGCGTGTGCTGGCGTCCAATCCAGGGAATTTTGCTGAGGGGCACGGTAAAGACGCCGAGATCAGAAGACCGCAGCGCTTCGCTCATCGCATGGTTCTGTGCGCGCCGCCGCAGCTTATCGATGGTGCGGCTGCCATGGTAGGGCAGGACGTCGTGGTAAACCATGGCGACGCGCGCCCCCGCCTGCCGCAGAATCCGCAGTACTCGCAGAAACCGCAGAGGAAAACCACGCTCCGACCACGCCAGCGCGGTGTATTGCACCAGCACCCAGCATCCGCGCCAACCCTTCGCTTGCCGCTCGAGCGCGTGCATGGCCGCCGGCCAGCCGTCTTCGAGCCAGGCGACGCGCGCAAGTTCCCAAGCAAAATCGTGGGCACGCAACGCGCCCGCCAGATATTGGCAATACTCCTCAACCGCATCCGTCGGGGCATCCCGCCGTCCCAGCAGCGCGATGCATTTTTGCGTCATTGGGGCAGTGCCAGAAGGTGATTAGTGCCGCAGGGCTGCCAGGTGTATGCGAACGGCAAAAGCCTTTCGAGCCCATCGCGCTGCTTTTCCTCGCTATCGAGTCCGCAGATTATTCCCGGATGTTTTTCCTTCAACAAACGCTGCGCCCTGCGAAACACTTTGACTTCCACGCCTTGCACGTCGCATGTGGGAAAATCCGGCGGCGCCGGATGCCTGGTTTTCGCTTTATTCCGGGCAGTTCTTTTCCCTTCCAAGATCCACTCTCCCCCGGCAACCACTACAGACGGATAAAAAGCCGCTGGCACACGCGCGAGGATCTCCTTCGCTAGCTTCGGCGAGCAGCTGCGCCCAAAGGATTGCTAAGACTCTCCGTGTACCAAGAGACGGTTTTCTGCAAACCATCGTGCAGAGACGTTTTTGCGTGCCATGCGAATTCTGTCACTGCGCGGGAAGTATCCAGGCAACGGCGCGGCTGTCCGTCGGGCTTCTTCTCGTCCCAGCGGGCCGTTCCCTGGTAGCCCGTCAGCGAACAGATCAGTTCCAACAAATTACCGATGCTGATCTCCGCGCCCGACCCCAAGTTTACGGGTTCAGGCTTCTCATACTTTTCCGCAGCAAGAACCATCGCTTCCGCGGCGTCCTCCACATACAAGAACTCGCGCGTCGCGCGGCCCGTTCCCCACGCTGTGACTTCCGGCGCTCGAACCTGTTTCGCTTCCCAGCATTTCCGGATCAGCGCCGGAATTACGTGTGAGCTCTCCGGATCGAAATTGTCTCGCGGTCCGTACAAATTAACCGGCGTCAAGTAAATTCCCTTGAACCCATATTGTTCGCGGTAGGCCTGTAGCTGGACGAGTAGCATTTTTTTCGCCAGCCCATACGGGGCATTGGTCTCTTCTGGATAGCCGTCCCAGAAATTCTCTTCGCGGAACGGCACGGGCGTGAACTTTGGATAGGAACAGATGGTGCCCGCACAAACGAACTTCTCGACGCCCGCAAGGCGTCCAGCTTCGATGGCGTTGATGCCCATCACCGCGTTGTCGTAAAAAAATCTCCCGGGGTTTGCGCGGTTCGCGCCGATGCCGCCCACCACCGCTGCAAGATGGATGAAAATGTCCGGCTTGGCATCTTTAAATAGCCGCAACGCTTCGGATTTTTCACGCAGGTCGTAGTCCCGGCTGTGCGGAGTGCTGATCTCTCGGCACCCCGCTGCGCGCAATTTCTCCACCACGAACGAGCCGAGAAATCCGTTGCCTCCGCTCAGCACCACGCGCCGATTCTGCCAAAAACCCATTCCCCGCTCCTCAGTTCTCGGAAGCTTGGCCTTCGACCGCTCCCACCACTCGCGTCACCGAATTTTGCCAATGGTTCCAGTGACTGAATTTCTTTTCCAGAATCGCTTTTCCGCGCCCGAGAGGAGCCAGACCCGCCGCTTCGAGATCTGCGTCGACCATGATCGCCACCAGTTCGCTGAATCCAATCCTCGTTTCCCAGCCAAGTTTCTCCCGGGCTTTTCGTGTATTCGCAACTAGGCAATCCACTTCCAAGGGGCGCTTATAACGTTCCGACATTTGTACATGCTTGCGCCAGTCCAGTCCGGCATAGGCGAACGCTTCTTCCACAAATTCGCGCACCGAATGTGCTTCGCCCGTCCCGATGACGATATCCTCGGCGGCATCTTGCTGCAGCATCTTCCAGATGGCTTCCACATACTCCGGAGCGTAACCCCAGTCCCGCCGTGCATCGAGATTTCCAAGAAACAGCGTGTCTTGTTTGCCCGCCACGATGGCCGCCACCGCGCGCGTGATTTTTCGTGTCACAAACGTCTCGCCACGCCGCGGGCTCTCGTGATTGAACAATATTCCGTTGCTCGCAAAAAGCTGGTAACCCTCGCGGTAAATCCGCGTCATCCAGTAGGCATACACTTTGGCTGCGGCATACGGGCTACGCGGCTCGAAAAGTGTGGTTTCGCTTTGTGGAGGCGACGCCGAACCGAACATTTCCGAGCTTGACGCCTGATAAAATCGCGTCTTCGCCCCGGCCCGCCGGATCGCTTCGAGCAACCGCATCGTACCGAGCCCGGTGATATCGCCCGTGTACTCCGGCATGTCAAAACTCACGCGCACATGGCTTTGCGCCGCGAGGTGGTACAGCTCATCCGGTAGAAAGCTGTAAACCAGATTCAGTACCCACTCGGTGCTCGAGAGATCGCCGTGATGCAGGAAGAGCCGGGTACTCGGCTGATTCGGATCTTGATAAATGTGGTCGATGCGCTTGGTATTGAAGGTGCTTGCCCGGCGGATGATCCCATGGACTTCGTACCCTTTGGAAAGCAGGAGTTCCGCGAGATACGAGCCGTCTTGTCCGGTAATTCCCGTAATCAGTGCGCGTTTCATTGACGATCCGTCCGGCCTCGCATTTTCCCGCAGTTTTGAGAACCGCGCGTCAAAGTCATCTTCAGGGAAGGCCTCCTTATTGTAGAAGGCGCCCGGGAAAATACAAATAAGTCCCTTGGAGCCGCGTAGCGGGACATAACACCAGGCCACCATCGCCACCGGGAGGCACGTCCTGCTTTCCGGGCCTCCAGGAAATTGCACGGCGCGCTGGCGTGCTGTCACCACTCGCGATTGGGCACGCTCCAGGCGAGGTAGCCGCGGGGAAGCAGGCAGGATTTGACCTGCTCCGGATACTGTTCGGCAAATTCCGAAATAGTGAGTTCCAGAATTCTCAGCAAGCCAAGAGCCAGAAGGAAAAAAGGATCACGGGGGAGGAGGATTCTGCTTGAGCTGCTCGAGGTCGCGCTGCTCGATCTGCTGCATCATGGCTTTGCGGCCAAACAAATACTTTTCGAACTGCATGGTAATCTGGCGCGGCACAACGAGAAATTGGTTTCGAATCATTTGCGGAAAAGAGATCGCGCCGCGCGCGGGAATGAGGTGCGTGCCCCACTGGAAAATTAGACCAGCGTTCCACAAGATGAAGCAGCCCAGAAAGACGCAGGCGGCGGCGAACGCGGCGCGACGGGAGCGAAAGATGCGCGTGAAGCGGTCGAGAAAAACGGCAAGCCCCAGAATAAAAAGCGGGGTAAGCGAAACAAAAAAACGGCTTCCGTACGAAGAGATGCCCGCCCAATCCGGATACGACGCTATGAAATAATAAAACGCCAGCGTGGCTCCCAAAAAAGCTGCGCCGACGCGAGGCACGCTCCGCCAAAAGGCCACCAGGCCAATCAGGGCAAAGAGAAGAAGCGGTGTCCAGGAAAGCAAGCCGTGATTCGCAGAGAACAGAACGGAGAAAAGGTAAGGCGAGCGCCACAACCACTGGTCGATGGGAACGTAGCCTGTTTTGAGCATGCTGCCGTAAATGATGCGGTGCACGATAAATGTGGGCAGCATGCAAAGAATAAGCGTAATGAAGAAAACGAGATGCCGAGCCATGAGTTGCGAAACATGCGGCGTGCTGGGGGTCGCTTTTCGGATCGCCGCGCTGTATTCGCGGGCCGCTTCGAACGGCAGTATTACGAATAGAATGACATTGGCGTAGTACACGTTGAGCATCAATCCCGCCAGCGCTCCGAGCAAGATCCACTGCCCCAGCGTGCGCGCGTCCCGCGTTTCGTGCCAATACCACAAAAAGAGCGCCACCACAAAAGCCGAGTGGGCATGCGACCATGACGGATTGAAGTACATGTAGACCGGAAGCGAGCTGGCCCACCAGATGGCGAGCGTGGCGAGAAGCGCCCAGGTTTCGTCCACATATTTGCGCGCGAGTTGAAACGAAATCAGAAGGCCGAGAAAACCGTAGAGCGCTGTCCCCAGCGCCATGGCGATGCGGTAGGGCGTGGAAAAACCGTCCGCGGGAATCGCCGAGCCCATGGAGCGCGCGAGAAGAACGCCTGCGTGCGTGACGATAAGAAAGGGGGCCCAGAGAATTGCAGGACCCACGGTAAAATGATTTTCAATGTGGCCGGTGCGGGTGTGAAATTCAGCGCTAGGCTGGCCGTTTTTGTCGAGACGATTTTCGCGAAAGCTGGCGTTGGCTTCTTGATAGTCGCGGGTAAAATCGAGATTGTGCTGGATCAGCGGAGCACGCGCGAAGGCGTAGTAGCCGACGCCGTCTCCGCGCACCCAGGGATTGAGCATGGGCAGGGAAAGCAGAAAGAGCAC
>JABCZF010000002.1 GCA_013289825.1 Acidobacteriota bacterium
GGGCGCACGTCAGCAGGGTGGCGCTTTCGAGAAAAGGCGTGATTTTCTCTTTGTCCTGCAGTATTATATACTGCAGGAGGACCGAGCATGGATGATCTCACACCTGTAGTCCCTTCACGCATTACACAATTAGCAGCAGCCTTCTCGCGTCCGGAACCGATGCGACGAGGTTCGCTCTGTGAACGCCGGATGAAGTGCGGACAAGGAGCCTGCGCCTGTCAACACGATCCTAAGGCAGCCCATGGTCCTTACTTCCTCCTCACGCAGAAGGTCGAGGGCAAGACCCGTTCCCGCTATGTCTCTTCCGAACAGGCGCCGGTGGTCCGGCGTCAGATCGAATCGGGACGGCAATTTCGAGAACGCGTCGAAGCCTATTGGGAGGCCTGCGAGCGATGGGCCAATGAACAACTCGAAGCGATCCCGGTCTCCGCAGAGGGGGCCGAAAAAGGGGGCTCTCCGCGGACCTGGAAAGCGAAATCGCCCAGGAAATCGAAACGCTCTTAGGTCCTCAGGCGCTGGCCGAACTGGATTTTGAAGCTGTGGAGACGTTCGCACGGCGGCAGGCGTTGCGGCTGGCCGCTCGGGCCCTGGAACAACGGCTCAACGCGGACACCAGCGATTATGTGGGACCGGAATTACTTTGCCCCTGCGGCGGTGTGGCCCGCTATCACGGCCGTCACGGGAAGACCTTCGAAAGCGTGTTGGGACCTCTGCATTTGAAGCGGGCTTACTACGACTGTGGCCGATGCCATCATGGATTCTGCCCGCGGGACCGCGCGCTGAAACTGGAATCGTTTTCCCTGACGCCCGGAGTTCTGCGCATGACGGCCAGCGCGGCAGCGCTGGTGAGCTTCGAGGAGAGCGGTGCGCTGTTGCACGAATTGGCGGGCGTGGAAGTCAGTGTCAAGCAGGTGGAACGGGCCGCCGAAGCGCTGGGGGCCGAGATCGCCGTGGATGAACGCCAGGACGTTGAAAGGATGCGCGAAGTGCCCCCCACCATGTATCTGGGCCTGGATGGCACCGGGGTGCCCATGCGCCCGCAAGAAGTCGCCGACCGCGCGGGCAAGCAAGCCGACGGCTCGGCCAAAACCCGCGAAGCCAAGCTGGTCACTGTCTGGACGGCGGAATCGCGAGATAGGGAAGGCAAACCCGTGCGCGATCCAGGATCGATCAGCTATTCGAGTGCGATTGAAAGCGCCGCCACTCCGGATACCAGCCCTCACCTGTCGGATTTTGCAGCGCGCGTACAGCGCGAGGCCAGCCGCCGCGGTTTCACCGAAGCCTTGTGTCAGGTGGTGTTGGGCGATGGCGCGACCTGGATTTGGAACACGGCTACCGAACTGTTCCCGCAAGCCACTCAGATTCTCGATCGCTTTCATGCCAAAGAACATCTCGGCGAAGTGGGAAAGGTCATTTATGGAGACAGCCCCGAGGGCAAGGTCTGGATCGATGCACGTTGTGAGGAGCTTGACGAAGGTCACTTGAAATCCTTGGTGCACGCGCTGCGCAGCCACATCGGTCAACACAAAGAGGCGCGAGAATGTATTCAATACATCTGGAGAAATCGACGGCGCATGCGGTATCCCCAGTTCGAAAAACAAGGCTTCTGTACTTCGACCGGCGTCGTGGAGTCTGGTTGCAAAATCGTAGTTGGGACGCGGCTCAAGCGGGCAGGCATGCACTGGACCGTCAAGGGCGCCAACGCCATCATCGCCCTTCGCTGCAGCAAGCTCAGCGGACGCTTCCAGGATTTCTGGGAACGCCGCTCAGAGCGAAAGCAGGTGGCTGCATGACTTCCCTAAATCTGATGTGCGCCCGTGTGGCCCCGCCAGGGCGGGAGTCTCTGAATACTCAATTTTCAAGGAGTTGGGCTGCTGCGGCCACGACCGATGGAATGAGTGGTCATTTGCCGACACCTATCCCAGGATCCGCCTATGGCGGATCCTGGGGTAGGTTTTTTGCGTGGCTTAAGGTTGTTGTGCTTGTGGACGCTTTAGTACGAATCCCCGTCAGTCGCGGCACGAATCTCCATCTTCTCGCCGCGAACCGTCCCTGTCGTGTTTCGATGTATCGACGAACACCAGGCCCCCGGGGTTCTTCAATCCGGTGACGATCGGCGTGATGAATCCGGTAGTCAAATCGATCGTACCGACAAACGGGCCTCCGTCTGCAGCAGTGTAGGCTGCGCCCGGCGCGAACGCTTTCTTTTTCAAGGCAAACACGGTGTTCAATCCTTTGTCGGCGAAGAGAATAAATCCCTCGCTCGAGGTGACAAATGCCGTGTCGTCGACTTCCATGGGCGCAACCATCCCGGCGGGCGTCAGAGCCGTCAGCGGCAGCTGCACTGCGCGCTGATTGGACGCCCCGGGATTGCTGACGATAATCAATAGGTGGTCGCCCTGGCTGTCCAACACGAGGTGGCCCTCAGGGTCGAGCGTCATGGAATCCGGATCCTGCAGGTTGAGCGTGACCGGTCCGTCGGTGGTTACATCGATGGCGCTGGCATTGCCGGCGAGCACCGGCTTCACATCAACGCTGTTTCCTTCCAGCGTCGCGCTCACGATGGCCGGCCCAAGATTCGGGCTATTCGCCGGGTTCGACGCGCTGATGTACACCTTCGAGCCACGGAAAACGAGATCATCGTAGCCGCCTCCGTGCTGCGTTGGACCAAAGGTATAGAGTTTCTGAAGGTGAGTTTCGGGATTGATGATCACCAAATTGGCGTTGGCATCTTCGTTCTGGAGCGCCCACAGAAGATGAGTCGAGGGATCGACTTTTAGCCCGTCGCTGTGGCCGGGCACCGTATAGATATGAACAACGCTGCCGTCCTTAGCGAATTCGACGATTTGACTGTTCAGTCCGTCGGTACCGTCCGGCAGGTGGCCGTCGCCGTATCCTACGAAGACATGATCTCCAAGCACGGCGATGGAATCGGGAGCGGTCAAGCCCTGGGGAGCGCTGGCAAACACCGTCAACTCGTACGGAGAGCTGGCAGTTTGCCCAAAAACGGGAGCGGCCAGCATGCCGGAAATCACGAGAGTCGCCAGAGCGGGGGCGGTTCGCTTTTTCATAGTCTTCCATTCTCCTCTTCTTGCGAATAGTGGGGCGGAAGGAAGATAAGTCCTCGAGAAAACATCCATGTGAATGCGAGATGAACATTTGGCGATGCGGTGCAAGGCTTCGACGGGCATTCAACCACTTTTTTCAAGGCGCAGAAATAGGCTGGGTGCGCGACCTAGAAGTCAATACTCTTCTTTTTATTGAGCTAGTATCCTGGCGTATTCGTACGTCAGGACAACTCGGAATATCCTCTTCTGGAAGATTTACCTGCCACTTCTATCGGACACAGCAATCGCAGCTCTTTCTGCGGCGCTTTCCTACCTCGCTCACTCAATCCCCTCGTCCCGCTTCCGCTCTGGCTTCTCCCGCCGATTGGGCGCATCCGGCCTCACCGGAGACAATGCAATCAAGTAACTGCAGGCCTCAAAATACTCCTCGCCCTTCGGCGGCGACCACCGGTCCACCACGTGATAGGCACCCTTGCTTCGTCCTTCCAAAATCCACTCCGACCCATCCGGCCTTTTGGTCATATTTCCTGTCGGCATCGTCCAGAAGTTCGCTTTCTCTTCCCGACTCAGGAACTCGTCCACCTGTTCGCGCACGAGGATCTCCGATTCGTCCCGCAGCACGGGTCCCAGCTCGCCGTGAATGCCACTCGTCATCTTCGCCGTCAGCAATCCCGTCCCGTTTGCGCGCACCTCCAACTGAATCACCACCGGTCGCCGAAAGGACGAAACCAGCAGCAACCGGTAGGTGGCCACGGCCTTCCCGTCCGCTTTCTCAAATAACGACGGCTCTTCGAGCGCTCGCAAGTACTTGGCATACCAGCGCGCAAACCAGTCACTGGCTTCGGCATTTTTGTGGAATACTCCGCGCGGGAAATACTGCGGGTTCGCATCCGGTGGATTGACCTGCCGCAAGTGCAATGTCCCCGTCTGGGGACGGGCGGCGCCGCCCAGCAGCAACACGGCGCAAAGACCGACAATCGGCCAAAGTCCCATCACGCAGTAAGATACGCCACTCACGCAGGACAATCCAATCAAGAAAATTCCGAGCCCGTCAGCGTTCCTCCTCATGCGCCACCCACTTTCCTCAGCGTTTGCGCCGTCCCGTCTTCCCGTCACCTCTCTCACCGTTGGACATCGCTACGACAATCTCTGGACTCTTCTGTCGGCGGGACTTCCACCCACTGGCACGTCAGCTAGCTTTCACGCGCTTTTCCAAGGAGAAAAGACTATGGATTTTCACGAGTAATCCAGACGGAAGGGAAACCACCAAGAGGAGCGCCGAGAAAACCAGACTGGCGGTGGCCTACGCTGATTCAAAATGAGGCGAGGTGCGCTACAGGGCGAGCAGGGCGCGGGCTAGTTTGCGTTTTTGGGCGCGCGTGCGCATTACCGTGGGGAGGATAGCGACTTTCATGCCGAGGCCGCGGATGGCGGCGGCTTGCGAGGCGTCGCGGTGGTCGATCACGAAGGTGCCGGTGAAATCGGCGTAGAGCTTGGCTACGGCGGAGGCGGAAGAGCCGCAGCCTAGTTGGATGAGCATTTTGTCGCTCGGACCCTTTAGGGATTTGCCGCCAACGATTGGGCAGACGGCGATTACGCTTTCTTTGCGGGCGCGCAATTGTTCGCGGACGCGAGGCACGGCGAGGATTGGGCCGATGCTGATCAGCGGATTGCTGGGGCAGATGATGACGCGTTGGGCGTCGCAGATGGCTTCGAGGACGCCGGGAGCGGCGTGTGCGTGTTTTATTCCTGCGAAGTGGATGCCGCGGACTCCCGGCTCGGTGCGATGCTTGATGAGATACTCCTGGAAGTGCATGTTGCCGTCGCGGGTCTCGATGATGGTGGGGATAGGCTGGTCGGACATCGGGAGGATGCGGGATTTTACGCCGAGAGCGGTGCGGATGGATTCCGCGGCTTGCGAAAGTGTTTTGCCATGGGCAAGCAAATCCGTGCGGTGAATGTGCGTGGCAAGGTCGCGATCACCCAGATTGAACCAGATTTCGCGGCCGTAGACGCCAAGCCTCTTGAGGAAATGAAAGGACTCGCCGCGCATGCCCCAGCCTTTGGTGGGATCGACGACCCCAGCTAGCGTGTAGGTGACGATGTCGAGGTCGGGGGAGATTTTCAGGCCGTGCAGGACGATGTCGTCTCCGGTGTTGACGACGACGGTGAGGGCGTGCGGATCCATGGCGCCGTACAGGCCAAGGAGGAGCTTTGATGCGCCGATGCCACCGGCGAGAGCGGTGACCGTGAGCTTTTTTGTGGGAGACATGGAGGAGTTAAGAATGCCCGGCGGGAGGAGATTCGGGCAAGGGGAAAAGGGTTCGGAGTGGGCAGAAGACTAAATAGCGATCCTGGCGGAATATCCGCGGTTCGCCAGAGTTCCCTGCTGACCGCCCACAGATCAAACGGAAGCAAACGGCAAACATGGGGTGACGCCAATCTGCAGATGAGCGCTCTCGGAAGTTTAGCGGAAGAGGTCTTCGTGGGGCGGGCGGATTATACGCGCGGCCGGATCTTCGACGAATGGATAGCGGTAGCCCCGTATGACTACCACGGGAGTGCCTGCAGATTTTGCCATGAGCAGGCCGGCGGCGGCGGCAAGTTCATCGGCGACAGCTAGAATTGTGGCGCGGAGAAGTTTCTTATTGCGGTCGCGCGTGCCGCGCAGATCGACCAGCGCGGGCACGCCAGACGCGCCGATGGCTACGTTGGTAAGGCCCAGCCGCCAGGGGCGGCCAAACGTATCGCTGATGATGACAGCAAGGCGCTTGCCGGTTTCCTTGCTTAGGGCGGCGGCCAGGCGACGGGCGGAACGATCGGGATTCTTGGGAAGTAGTGTGACGAAATCGCGGCCACGCACGTTTGAATGGTCCACACCTGCATTCGCGCAAACGAAACCGTGATGCGTTTCGACGATGAGAACGCGATCGGAGCGGACGATGCGGCGGGATTCGTCGAGAACCACCTCGATAAGCCGTGGATCGTTGGAAAGTTTTTTCCCTAAGGCAATCGCCTGGGAGGAAGGCTGGACCGTGGACAGGCGCAGGACGCCCCCTTCCGCTTTCGAAATAATCTTTTGAGCGACGACCAGAATATCTCCGTTTTCAAAAGTGATTTTCGCCCGCCGAGCGGCGAGAGCGGTACGTTTGGCCAGGTTGTGGCCCTTGCGAATTTCCGGGAGACCGGGAATGACGAAGAGCGAAACAGACGATGAAGCGTAAGACGCTCGCCTGCGCTGGGACGGACTTGGGGGTCGGCTGGCCATGCTCTGGAAGAAGAATCTTACGCGAGATGTCCCAAAGATTTCACTCCGAAGCCGAAATCGATCCGCGAAATGCAAGTCGCAGCACTTAAAAAAAAGAGCGGGCGGGGCGCTTGCCAAATGGCAAGCACTCCACCCGGAAGCCGCGCTTCAAAAAGACTACGGTTTGTCCTTTTTCGGAGGCTTGTCATCCTTTGCAGGCTTTGCAGGGGGTTTCGGGGGAGCCTTTTTCTCCACCTGTTGTTGCTGCTTGAGTTTCGCCTCCTCGGCGTCGTGCTTTTTCTCGAGCTCCTCGAGCTGCTGCTGATGCTGCTCGTTGAGCTTCAGCTGGGCCGCATCGTCAGCGGCTTTCTTTGCCAGAGCGGCCTTGTCCTTTTGTTGTTGCTGTTCAACCTTCTGGCGTTCCAGGTCCTGTTGTGCCCGCAGATCCTGGAGTTGCTGTTGATGCTTCTGGTCGAGCTGCGGATTCGTGTTCGTGGGGGTCACCGTCTTCGTGTTGTTGGCGGGGTTGCCAGCGCTGGTGTTGTTGGCCGGTGAATTCGGCCGAGAAGCTGGCGGCCGATCGCTGAAAGTCTTCCCGTTGGTGGTGGTGGCCGGCGGGTTGACCGTGTTGCTGGGCGGAGGAATCGTATTGACCGGTTTGTTGGCGCCGTTATTCGTAGTAACCGGCCGATTGGGATTCGTCTGTACTCCTTTCACCTGAGTAGCCTGAGGCTTGGCCGGCGGAGCGATCTTGATGGTGGGGCGAGCTTCGACCGTCTCGGGCCGAATCTGGTGCATTTGAGAGATGGCCAGAGGCTTGCCGCCATTGGCCTGAATCGCTTGCTGCTGCTTGGCAAACGACGGCGGAGGCGGCGGAGGCGTGGTCTTCGCAACTACAGCGCGCGTTTCTAATGTTCGAGGAGGATGCACGGTCGCGATGGCCCCGGAGCCGAGAACGGCCTGCTTCGAAGGTGCGACCGCAGGCGTAGTGGCGACCACTTGTGCGGTCGCCACTTCCCTGGCATTGACCGTGACCGCGTTCTTGGAAACCGATTGAGCGGAAGTAAAAGCCTGAGGTGTGGTGGCGCTGACGGCTCCTGGCACGCGCTGATTTACATAGGTCACGTTGTTCACGGTCATTTTGTTGATCACCGTAGTATTGTAATAATTGTTCACGACGGTGGTATTGACCGTGGTGTTTGTCACGTCGATGTTATTCACGTAGTTGCGACTGACGTGATAAGACGGGACGTAGACTTCTCGAGGTCCCAGCGGGAACCAGCCGACGCTGACGCCAGCAGCAGATCCGCCGCCGACTCCGACGCCTACGGCGAAGTGCGGTCCGCCAACCCAGGCAACAAGCGCGGGTGCGTAAACAGGCCGAACGTAAACGACGCCGACGACAACAGGTCGCGGTGGCGCAGGGACCCAGCCCCAAACTCCGCCAACCACTACCCAACGTCCGTAGTGGAAGGGAGCGAAACCCCAAGGGGCATCATCGACCCAGGTGTAACCCCAAGGGGCGATATAAGCCCAGTGGCCATAGTGATAGGGAGCCCAGCCGACGACGGCAACGTGCGGGAACCAGATGGTGCCGTACTCCGGCGTAGGACGCCAGCCGCCGTATTCGTCGAGGTCTTCGTAGCCGATGACGTCGTTCGAGACGTAGCGCGCGGAAACAGAATTATCGATGCGGCGATCGCGCTCGGAGCACCATTCGTCGAAATCGTCGCTGGAGTTGTCCCAGCTTTCGATGTCGGCGTCGATTTGGTCGGTGCCATTGAAGGTGCCCACCTCGCGCGGATGGATCGTGTAGGCTGAACCGCCGCCGGTAACTTCGCCTTGTCCATCGCGGACAACGACGACGGTAGCATCGCCGGCTTCGTTGACGTTGACCTTGTAGTTGCCGGGACGGAGCAGGGTGAAAGCCAAATTGGGAGTGTCGACTTCAAAGGTTTCGTCATCGCCGAGGCGGCGGACACGGATGTTCAGCGTGCCTTCGGTCACTTGAACCTGCGTCATATTGTCAGTAAGGTTCAAAAAACTGAACCCGGTGTTGCTGCCGAGGCGGATCGATGCGGAACCGAGGTGCAAATCAGAGAACGAATCGTTGTCGTTCCAGAGTTTATCGCCAGTGGTCAGAGGGCGATTGATAACCGCCGAAACCCAGTCTTCCGTTCCAGCAGGCTCGAAGGAAACATTCCCGCGTATAAAACCCAGACGCGCGACGCGGCCGGGCGGATCGTCATCGTCGGCTGCGGCGCGTTGCGGGATGAGCGAAGCCATAGCCAGCGCGAGACCGAGCAGGCTCACCAATTGCAACAGGTATCTTTTCATTTGCGATTTCCTCTCTCCTGAAATGCCGGGGCCGGTATGGGCCCCCTCACTGCGTGGTATTGCTTTTTTCAAATCCGGATTCTTTGCGTGCTGGTCTCAAAGGATTCGGCCCCATTTGCGTAATTCAAACAATAACATCTTCGGACGAAAACTCGGGCTGTGGTCCAAATGCTTTGTCGAACTTAGAAACGTCCGGGCTGAAACTACTCATCAAACACGCGAACGAAGAGAGAGTTGTGGGCTGGTTTTTCGATCCGCCGGGGAGAGGAAAAAAAGGCCCGCCTCGTTGCGGAGAGGCGGGCCTTTGTGAAATGCGCTGATCTTAACGATGGCCGTGTGAACCGCCACCTCCACCACCATGTGTCGCGCCACCACCGCCATGAGAACCTCCACCGCCGCCTCCGCCATGAGAACCCCCACCTGCTCCTCCGCCATAGCTGCGGCTAGGAGCTGAATAAGTACGGTTAGGTGCGGAATAGGTACGGCTGGGCGCCGGCGCCGAGTAAGAGCGTGATGGCGCAGTATAGCCACGATTGCTGGAAGTCGCGTTTCCCTGTGGGGGCGCGTAAGAGCGGCCGCCGCCTGCGTTTGCTGAAGCGCCTGAACCAGCCCACGGCGGGCGATTGCCGCGCGCGGTCGTATTGGAGCTGTTTACCGTGCTGTTGGTGGAACTGCCGAAGCCCTTGGGTGCCTGGCCGTGATCGGTCGAGTTGCCCTGAGCGCTCCAAACGCGCGAGTTGTTTCCGCCTGCGGATTGAGGACGATTCTGCGAAAGATCGTTCTGCCGCCCCGTGGTTCCCGCGTTCCCCGGATGCCCCGCAGCGAGACCGTTCGTATTCATCGTGCGGACCGGGAGGTGCGAAGCCCCGGCGCCGGGCGAGGTACGGGCCATAACCGAGCGATTCTCGACAGACGAGGGCGGCCGAGAAACGTTGCCTCTCGCATTTGCAGCGCCGAAGGCGCTTTGCTTGGACGGAGAGACTCCCAGATTATTTGTTACCTGCGCGCCGCGCAGCGAAGCTTCATTGATATGAGCGGCGCCGCGATTCACAGCTTGGCCACCGGTGAAGCCGCTGCGCGAAGTAGCCGTCACCGCATGGGTGTTGTGCGCGTAAGCATAGTTAAAATTGTTGGTCGAGTGGACCACGTTCACATTGCGGATGAAAGTATTGCGAACGTTGATGCGCTCGGAGTACCGGAAGCCTGCGTGGTACCAGGGATGGAACGGCTCACCAAATCCCAGCGGGAACCAGCCAACTCCGAAACCTACTCCGAATCCCAAGCCTCCGCCGAGGAAACCGACGCAGGCCGGACCATAGATCGAAACGCCAAATCGCGGGCCGGGGTACCAACCCCACCGGCTGCCGATGAATCCCCAGCGCCCATAGTGAAATGGAGCAAAGCCCCACGGTGCATAGTCCACCCACGTCCAGCCCCACGGCCCGACATAACTCCAATAGCCGTTGCTGTAGGGGGCCCAATCCGCTGGGACTTCCGATGGGTACCAGACCGGCCCCTTGTCGCCGTCCTCGCTCCAGGTGCCGTTGTTATCGAGGTCTTGTGTGCCGGGCATGTCCTGCGGAACGTAACGCTGCGACACGGAATTTTGTTCGCCGAGGTCGCGGTCGTTGGACCATTTATCGAGTCCGTCCGGAGGAGGTGCATGCGGCACAATCGTGGACTGGACCTCGTCGGTGCCATTGAACACGGCGCGCTGGCCAGCTTCGAGATCGTACGTTTTTCCGCTGGCCGTCACTTGGCCTGCGCCGCGGATGACGGTGATGCCGGTATTGTCGCCGTTTTCATTCACGTCAATGCGGAAGGCGCCGGCTTGCGTGATGGTGAAAACAAGATTGGGCGTATCCACCTCATAGGTGTCACCTTCGCGGATTTCTTTGACGCGGAAATTGATGGAGCCTTCAGCAAGGCGCATCTGTGTGATGTTCTGATCGAGATTCAGAAATGAAAGCGCGGTCATGCTACCAAGATGAATGGAAACTACCCCGGTCTGAAGTTCGGCGCGGGAATCTTTGTCGGTCCAAATTTTGTCGCCGACAGTCATGGGACGATTGCGAGCTGCGCTGCCCCAGTCGCCCGCTCCACCGGGCTGAAGCGAAACCGAGCCATCGATATAGCTGATACGCGCGACGCGACTTGGCGGATCGTTGGCATCATTTGACGCAGGTTGATCTGCCGTATCAACTTGATTGGGCTGATTCGCTTGATCAGCTGGGGGAGCTTGATCAGATTGACCTGCGCGAGCTTGGGGAGCTGAAAAGGAGAGAAGACCGAGTAGAGAAAGAAGCAGGCCAAGCCTCAGCTTGCCTGAATAAGTGGTCTTCAACATGGTTAGTCACCTTGTCCCTGGTCCGGAGTTTGTGCTCCGGCAGATGGGAGCCTAGCTACTATATAACTCCCATTGGGTAGAACCCCAAAGTGGAAAAGAAGTTGCTTGCGGCGGCCAATGGAATGGCGATGCAGGATGTTACCGAAGTTGCAAGCCCAATCGTCCAGCAAAAGGCTTGTTATCTGCACCTTAGGACCGGAATAGCTTCAAGTTTGGATGTCCTGGTGGAGCGCACCATTGCCGCCGATCTGGTAGCCGACTCCCCTGATTGTCCGGATTAGGGACCGGTCATAGCCCGAATCCACTTTGCGGCGGAGGTAGTTGATATACACGTCGACCACATTGGTCATGGTGTCGAAATTGATTTTCCAGACTTGCTCGACGATCGCTGTGCGCGTAACGGCCTGGCCCTCGTGGCGCATGAGGAACTCGAGCAGAGCGAATTCCTTGGGGCTTAGATCGATGGGGCGTCCTCCCCGCTGGACGGCATGGGCCAGGCGATCGATTTCCAGGTCGCCAACCTTGAGCACCGCGCGGTCGGGGCGGCTTCCGCGACGCAGAACGGCGCGGATACGCGCGGCAAGCTCCGCAAAGGCGAAGGGCTTTCGCAAGGAATCGTCGGCACCGGCATCGAGCAAGCGGACGTGATCTTCCGCAAGGCTCGCGCCGGTGACCATGAGAACCGGCAAGTCCGGTTTCTTCGCGCGTATATTGCGAAGAACGTCGAGGCCGCCTTCAGCGGGCAAATTGAGATCCAGAATTACAAAATCGTACGCCTGGTCAAAAGCCAGACGCTGGGCTTCCCCACCGTCTGAAACCATTTGTACGGAAAACTGTTCCTGCTGCAACCGTTGATGGAGAAACTCCGCCAGCGGTGCGTCATCTTCAGCGACAAGAATGCGCATCGGCTCACACCGTTCAATAAATTTGGAAGGGGGTAAGACGATAGTGAGGGTGGCCTGGGAGATGTGTCAACGAAGTATCGAGAGGTGATAGCGCAAAGAGTATCCCCCCGGGCGGAGGCTTGCGGGATCGCGGCGCGGTGCGCACAAGTTAGAGGGAGAAGGCCTAGTCCTCTTTACGGAGGGGCGACAGCAGGCGCGGACCTGTGAACCACGCCGGTCACCTCGTTTGACTTCCGCACGAATCGGAGTATCTTCAAAAAAAGTACGTGTGATACGGAGGAAATCGATGAATCGCTCGCTTTTTGCGGGAATGTTGTCTCTATTGTCGTTTGCTATTGCCCTGGGCGGCTGCGCCAAATCTTCCAATCCATCGGCCGCCTCGGATACGGCATCGTCCCGTTCGCCGTCGAGTTCCGCATCCGCTAACAGAGCTGAAGCGCCGAAGCCCAGGCCGATTATAGTTCCTGCGGATACTCGAATCTCTGTGGTACTCGATCAGCCGGTGGGGTCGAAACGCAGCACGACGGGCGAAACATTTACGGCCACCGTGGAGGCTAGCGTAGAAGTGGATGGTAAGGTGGCAATTCCCAAGGGTGCGCGCACGACAGGGATTGTGAAGGAAGCCAAGGCCGCCGGTCGCTTCAAAGGTGGCGCTGTTCTCGAGCTGGCACTCACCTCGGTCACCTTGGGCGACAAAGATTATGAAATCGCAACTTCCGCGCCGGCCGTGACCACCAAAGGCAAAGGGAAACGGACCGCCACCATGGTTGGTGGTGGTGCTGGCGGAGGCGCCGCCATCGGAGCGGTTGCTGGCGGCGGGAAGGGCGCGGCTATCGGCGCCTTGATCGGTGCAGCCGCAGGCACGGGTGGAGCGGGCCTCAGCGGGAACCGCGACATCACGCTTCCTGCGGAGACCGCCCTCTCTTTCAAACTTCTCGAGCCGTTGGAGATCAAAGTCAGGTAGCTCGGCAGTTTTGCCGAACTCGACGTGATTCTTCGCGATTCTTAAGGCCGGCGGCGGCTCATTGCACCTTGGCGGCTTCGCTGATCTTCGTCGCTTGCCACGCAACGGCCTGCCAACGGCCCTTGCGTCTCAAGAACGTACCAGTGTTCCGGTAATGAGCAGTTTCTAGTTTTCCGTCAGCGTGCTCGGTGCGGCCTTCCAGCCGGAACGCCACAATGGCGGTGTCACCGTAGTCGTGAACTGTGATGTCTTCAGCGGAATAGCTGCTCTTCCCTTCCGACGCCGGTGATGGTTTCCCGAGACTCTCCATAATGGAGGCCTTGGTAATAACCACACCCGTGGCCCGCGTGTAGATCACGTCGTCAGCAAAAAACTTGTCAAAGATCGCGCGATCGCCGCTGCCCGCGCCAGCGATGAACTCGCGCAAGAGTGCCGTGACCTCCTGCGTCCCGCTCGTTTGCGTCCGCGTCACCGTCGCGGCCACTGAACCGAGCGCCACCGCTATCATAACTACCCTCGCCATTTTCATTGCCTCGCCCCTCCGCTTCTGCACTCATGCTGATTTTTGCCGGGTGGAATCTTCCTGTTAGGATAGAACGATTCAGGAGCCTTAGAGAATCTAAATGGAAACGGCCTATATTTGCGACGCTATTCGAACGCCCTTTGGCCGTTACGCCGGGGCGCTATCTTCGATTCGCACGGATGATTTGGCAGCCATTCCCGTCAAGGCCCTCATCGACCGCAATACCAAAGTCGATTGGAATGCGGTGGACGATGTCATCTACGGTTGCGCGAATCAGGCTGGAGAAGACAACCGTAACATCGCGCGCATGGCCTTGCTGCTCGCGGGACTGCCGAAAGAAGTGCCAGGAGCCACTACCAATCGGCTTTGCGGTTCCAGCATGGACGCGGTGGCTAGCGCGGCACGCGCGATTAAGAGCGGGGAGGCTGAACTCATCATAGTTGGCGGCGTCGAGAGCATGTCCCGCGCCCCCTTCGTGATGGGCAAAGCAGACGCGGCTTTTTCCCGCGCGGCGAAGATCGAAGACACCACCATCGGCTGGCGCTTTATCAATCCCCTCATGAAAGCAAAGTACGGCGTCGAATCGATGCCGGAAACCGCGGAGATTGTCGCCGAGGAGTTCCACGTTTCGCGCGAAGATCAAGATGCCTTCTCCCTGAGAAGCCAGCAGCGTGCGGCTGCGGCGATGCGCGCCGGACTTCTTGTACAAGAAATCGTGCCGGTCCCGATCCCTCAACGAAAAGGGGACGCCATTCTCTTCAGCGCCGATGAACACCCTCGTCGGGACACCACTCTAGCTGCGCTCGCCAAGTTGCCGGGCATCGTAAGACCCGGCGGCACGGTCACTGCCGGAAATGCTGCTGGCGTAAACGACGGCGCTTGTGCCCTGCTACTGGCTTCAGAAGCTGCCGCCAAGCGCCACGGATTAACTCCCAAAGCGCGCGTCGTCGGAGCTGCTGCCGCGGGCGTTGCGCCGCGTATCATGGGGATGGGTCCCGCTCCCGCCTCTCGAAAACTTTTTGCGAAAACGAGTCTGACGATCGGCCAGATGGACGTCATCGAGCTAAACGAAGCCTTCGCTTCGCAGGCCCTGGCCGTGCTACGCGAGCTTGGTGTTGCCGACGATGGGGGCCACGTAAATCCCAACGGTGGCGCAATTGCTCTCGGGCATCCTCTTGGCGCCAGTGGCGCGCGTCTCGTCACCACCGCGATGTACCAGTTGCTCCGTACCGGCGGAAAATACGCACTCTGCACCATGTGCATCGGGGTTGGTCAGGGCATCGCCGTCATTCTCGAACGCATTTAGTTGGCGGGTCAGCCGGCATGCGAATCTCTGCGGAATCGCCCGCACCCAAGCCGCCGTTTATGCCTCCCTGCAAGCCGCTAAGGAAACCGTTTTCTTTCCCTGGCAGGAGTGATTACACTCAGCGCATGAACTTGCTGGACCCCTTGTTTCGCTCGCAAGCCGTCGAAAAGGTCTTCTCCAATCGCGCCACGCTGCAGGCTATGCTGGATTTCGAAGCCGCCCTGGCAAGAGCCGAGGCGCGTGCAGGCTTCATTCCGGCCTCTGCGGCTCCGGCCATCGAGGCGAAATGCCGCGCAGAACTTTTCGATATGACCGTGCTCGCCCGAGCTGCGGCCCATGCGGGTAATCTCGCGATTCCCTTGGTGAAACAACTCACCCTGCTCGTTGGTCAAAAAGAGAGAGAAGCCGCCCGTTATGTCCACTGGGGCGCAACCAGTCAGGACGCCATCGACACAGGCCGCGTGCTTCAGTTGCGCCAGGCGCTCACTGTGGTTTCCTCAGAACTCGATCTGTTCGCCGTGGCCCTCGGCGAATTGGTGCACAAGAATCGAACGACCCTGGTGGCTGCCCGCACTTGGATGCAGCAGGCTCTTCCCACGACTTTCGGCCTAAAAGTGGCGGGTTGGCTCGACGCTATCGATCGCCATCGCGCCCGTCTGTCTGAAACGCAGGAGCGTTGTCTGGTGCTGCAATTTGGCGGCGCGGTCGGCACTGCGGCGGCTCTCGGCGCGCGCGGGCTGGACGTCGCCACCAATCTCGCCAAAGAATGCCAGCTTCCTTTGCCGGAAATTCCGTGGCACAGCCATCGCGATCGCATGGCGGAAATCGCTACAACCCTCGGCCTTTGCTGTGGAACTCTCGGCAAAATCGCGCGCGACATTTCTCTCCACTCACAGACCGAGGTCGGCGAAGTTTTTGAGCCCTCCACCGATGGCCGCGGCGGCTCCTCGAGCATGCCGCACAAGCGCAATCCTGTCACCTGTGCCGTGGTTTTGTCTGCGGCCGCGCGTGTTCCACCGCTCGTCGGCACCATGCTGGCCTCCATGGTCCAGGAGCAAGAGCGCGGCCTGGGCGGCTGGCAAGCAGAGTGGGAGACCTTGCCCGACATCGTCCGTCTGACCGCAGGCGCTTTGCATCACCTCACTACCACCGTCTCCGAGCTGGAAATCGATGCCGCACGCATGCGTCAGAATCTCGATGTGACCCAGGGCTTGATTTTCGCCGAGGCTGTCACCATGGCTCTCGCCGAAAAAATACCGCGCTCGGAGGCCCACGAACTTGTCCAACTGGCCTCTAAACGAGCCCTGAGCGAGCGCCGCGAACTCCGCTCCGTACTGTCCCAAGACGCCATCCTCAAAGCTAGTCTCTCCGAGGCTGAACTCGAGCGCCTCTTCACTCCGGCCAACTATTTAGGCATCGCTGACCAATTCATCGACCGCGTGCTGGCGTCCACCGCGGCGCATCGCAACCAGAAAAGACTCCGAAAAAAGTGAGCCCCATGCCCTTCGCCCAATTGCCAGATGTCCCGATCCACTACGAACTTGCCGGCCCCGCCGGCGCGCCCGCACTCGTTTTCTCGAATTCCCTCGGCGCGACTCTCTCCATGTGGGAACCGCAGGTGCCCGCACTCCAGAAGCAATTCCGCGTCTTGCGCTACGACACCCGTGGCCACGGCCAGTCTCCTGTCATGCCCGGTCCATACGCCATCGAACAGCTCGCGCGCGACGTTCTCGCCCTTCTCGACACTCTGAGGCTCGATCGCGTTTATTTTTGCGGACTCTCCATGGGCGGCCAAACGGGGATGTGGCTTGCGCTAAACGCTCCGACCCGTCTCTCGAAACTGATTCTCTGTGACACCGCCGCAAAAATCGGCACCCCGGAAATGTGGAACTCACGCATCGAAGCCGTTCAGAAAGGCGGCATGAAATCGATCTCCACCGCTGTCATGGAGCGCTGGTTTTCCGCCACCTACCGAGCGAACTCTCCCGAGGTGGTGGCCACCATCAAACTCATCCTCGAAAGCATAAATCCCGATGGCTACATCGCCAATTGTGCCGCCGTTCGCGATTTTGACGCCCGCGAAACCATCGCCGCGATTACCGTCCCCACTCTCGTGATTGCCGGAACGCACGACGTCGCTACCACTCCCAGCGACGGGCACTACCTGGCCGACCGCATCTCGGGCGCGCATTATGTCGAACTCAACGCAGCCCATCTTTCCAATATGGAAGACCCCACGCGCTTCACTTCCGAAGTCAGCACATTTCTGCTTTCCCCATAAGACAAATGATCGAGCCAAAGGGCCCGGCCCGCATACCCACCTCGGATATTGCCGTACCTTAACCAGACCTAAGTTTCCAATAACCTTTGCTCTTTTCCTGCGTCCAAAGGAATAAAGCTGTAAACAATGCCCTCCGGCATTCGAGCTTCGGCGGATGTGTGTGCCGGAGACAGAGTTCGCTGTGTGGGGCACAGCGTTCCCGGTCGAAACTATGCGACTGTGCCGTAAAAGGGGATCCCAGTATGGGTGCCTTTAGCAGAAGCTACCTGCGGGACCGCACTACCGAGCCCATCCCGAATGAAACCATCGGTGCCACAGAGAATCTTCGTCTCAGTTTGATCTCGGATAAAGCCGGATTGGTCGAATTCCTTGGTTCACCCAGAGTTGTCCTTTCTCTCCACATAGGACCTTCGGTTGCCGTTGATTGCCGCCGCGCAGGCCAGCGGCACCGCGGAACCACAATTCACGGCGATCTGGAAATCATTCCCCCCAACCTTGGCGGCGTCTGGGAAATCAAATCGCGGGACACGGCTTTGGTCATCGGACTCAAACTTCGCGTCCTCGAACGCATCGTCGAAGAGTTCGGCGGGGATCCACAGAAACTCGAAGTGTTCAACCGTTTTCAAGCTCGCGATCCGCAGATCGAGCACATCGGCTGGGCTTTGAAAGCGGAGATGGAGAACGGGTATCCATCCGGCCGATCCTATACGGACGCGCTCGCGACGGGCCTGGCCACAAGAATCGTGCGGAATCACAGTTCGTTGGCCCGCCCACACCGCCCGATGAAAGCCGCGATGCCTGGCCGCAAGTTGAAGGCTGTGCTGGGGTACATCGAAGACAATCTGGGGCGCGATGTGGGGCTTGGCGAAATCGCCGCCGCAGCTGGTTTGAGTGTTTCACATTTTAAGACGCTGTTTCGGAAATCGCTGGGTATGCCGCCGCACCAGTATTTGCTTCGCCGCCGCGTGGAACGCGCGGCCATGCAACTACGCAGCGGACGTATGCCCATCGGCCAAATCGCTTTGGAGAATGGTTTCTGCCACCAGAGCCATCTTGCACTGCACACGCGCCGAGTTTTAGGCCTGACGCCGCAGGAGCTCAGAAACACCTGAGAAAGGCTGCTCTGACTTAACTATGAACTACCTACGGATAGTGGCGACCGACGCTTTCTCGGCGTCTCGGACTCGGTTAATGAATCTAACCGCTCAAACGAGTTCATCCGATTCTGCTCCCGCCCATACGATTCTGAGCGACACCGTTTTCGTCAAGGCTCATGATTCCATCGAGCTGTACATTCCACTCCGCAGCGAAAACGAATTGCGCATGGCGCCGGAAAACCTCGAGAGTTCTTCCGCCTGGGACAAAAATGACCGACCTATCTAGAGCCAAACTCGCTGGAACCGTTTTGAAAGAAGCCCTTGAGGAACGCCGGGATGTGCCTCTCGGTCCCTCTGTTCATCCCGCTGCACCAAAAAGAGGGTCGAAAATTGCGGAATTCCGTCCGCGATCGGAGACGCCGCCAGTGAAACCGATCAAAATCGCTATCAAAACCAAGGGCAAAATCCTCCTCATCCATCCCGGAGACATTCTCGCGGTGGAAGCCGAGGGAAACTACGTCTTGTTGCGGCGTGCCACCGATTCCTACTTGTTGCGCGAGTCGATTTCGACGATGGCGGAGAAGCTGGAGGCCTACGGCTTCATTCGTGTCCACCGCTCCGTCTTGGTCAATGCGTCTTCGGTAGAAGAGATCCACCCCGGTACCAGCGGAGAGTACATGCTGCGTATTGCTGGAGGCAGGCAATACATGGTCTCCCGAACCTATAAAAATAATTTGAAGTCGCTGGCGCACGCTTGGATCGGCACGGATACTTTTGTGGATGAGGGATGACTTTTGGAATTCTCGAGACGGGGGTCCGGACTTCTCCATAGAAAACGGCAGCCGCACAGGCCATTTCGCTCTCACCCCTAGCGCGTTGGGCTGTTCTCGCCCTCGAGACTCATAACCAAACAAACTTGAATTCTTGTTTTTAGATTAATTTCGGCCTCTATAGAATCGTTTTAGATATTGTGGTGGAATAAATCGCCCCTCCGCTTCGTTCTGGTATACGGTGTTCTCCCAATTCTGGGATAAATCGCGGCTCCCGTAAGTATGGGACGCCTTGACACCACTTGGCCTCGGGACACCGAAGAAGCGGTGCGAGCGACGCAATACCAGCCTCGAAACGATTCGGGTCATCTTCACGAATTCATATCCCCTTTCATCTCGCTCGCCCGATGTTGTTGAAAACAAACTAACTCAGAATAATTTCTGATTGGTATGACGCTTGCACCTCGCACAGATGCTAAAGCGCGGCGCGAGTGGCCGCGCAATTTCCCATTTTTGCTTTGCTTTACATACACCAAACTGGAGGCTGCTAAATGTCTAGTAAACGATCGCTACTTGTGATCGCTCTCTTGCTCTGCGTCTGTGCTTTAGTTCCCTCCGCTCTCTTTTCGCAGAGCGCCTCAACCGGCACAGTAGCCGGAACCGTCACGGACCCTTCCGGAGCTGCTGTCGCCGCTGCGGCGGTTACGCTGACGGATAAGGCGACGAACACTCCCCGGACGGCGTCCACCAACGAAAACGGACGATATATCCTCGTCGATATCCCTGCCGGCGTATACGACGTGAGTGTTAGCAAGCCGGGATTCCGTATTTCCAGGCTCAGCGATCAAACGGTGAATGTCGGCACAGCGCTCACTCTCAATGTCACTCTTGAAATTGGCTCGGTTGCAGAAAGCGTCGAAGTGACCGCCTCCAATGCGGAACTTCAGACGCTGAACGCCACGGTGGGCAACACCATCTCGGGAGCAGCCTTGGATTCGCTCCCCAGCATCAGCCGCGACGCGTCCACTTTCTTTACTCTTCAGCCTGGCGTTTCTCCCGATGGCAGCGTGGCTGGCGTAGCGATGGATCAAAACTCCTTCCAACTCGATGGCGGCCAAAACACCAACGACATGGACGGCAGCATGAACATCTATACGCCCAGCTTTGCCGGTGATGTGACCGGTGGACTCATCAAGGGCGAAGTTACCGGAAACGCGGGCGGCGGTCCTACCGGCGTGATGCCCACTCCGATTGATAGCATTGAAGAGTTCAAAGTCAGCACCACCAATCAAACTGCGGACTTCAACAGCTCCGCAGGCTCTCAAGTGTCCATGGTTACAAAGCGCGGAACGAACGCGTGGCACGGTACTGGCTACGAGTATTATCTGGACAATAATTGGTCGGCGAACACATTTGACAATAACAACCATGCGGGAACTGCTGCCGATCCAAAAGTTCCCGTGCCCAGCTACCATTACAGCCGCTTCGGCGCCGCCGTCGGCGGTCCGATCCTGCCCAAGGAGATTCTTGGCGGCAAAACCTATTTCTTCGCCAACTATGAAGGTTTCCGGTGGCCCAATTCAGAAACGATTAACAGAGCCGTGCCAACAGCATCTATGCGCCTGGGCTTGCTGTTCTTCGGCGGCACCTATTACAACTTAAACCCCACCGCCGTAACCTTTAACGGCGTGACGTATCCAGGGACAAATCTCGATCCCCGCAACATTGGAATCAATTCCGTCGTTTCGCAGATGTGGTCGACCATGCCCCTGCCAAATACCACCGGCTGCAACGGCCTGTTAATCTGCGACAATTCCGTCGCCGGGGGCAATGTCGGCACCTTTTCAGGCAACATGTCCGTGCCCCAGACCAGCAACTTCGGCGTCGCTCGCCTGGATCACGATTTCGGCGCCAAGTGGCACTTCATGAGCAGCTACCGCTATTACAAACTGACGCGCGTCACCGACAGCCAGTACACCATTGCCAACGGCGCGCCATCTTCCCTTTCCGCGCGTCCGCAGGTGCCCTGGTTCTATGTGGCGTCTCTGACCACCAACATTTCCAACAACACGACAAACGACTTTCACTATAGCTTTCTGCGAAACTTCTGGCAGTGGGGCTCGGGAGGCGATACCCCGCAGATCGCCGGTCTGGGCGGCGCTCTCGAACCCCTGGGCGAGCAGTCCGCTACTTCGGGCTTTGCGCTGACCCCCTACAATGTGAACACGCAAGACACCCGTACGCGCTTCTGGGACGGCAAAGACAACATGGTTCGCGATGATGTGAGCGTCCTGCATGGCAACCACCTCTTCCAGTTCGGTGGCACTTATCAGCGCAATTGGAACTTCCACGAGCGCAGTGACAACGGCGGCGGCATCAACTTTCAACCCGTATATCAGCTCGGTATTACCAGCGGGGCGGGAATCAATGTGGCCGGCAATATCCCCGCATCGGTCGCTGCCGGAGACCAAACAAACTTTGGACGCGACTATGTCGCGGCACTTGGAATCGTATCCATAGCCCAGACCGCCTTCACGCGTTCCGGCTCGCAACTGACCTTGAATCCCCCGCTTACGCCGGCTCAGGACAAGAGCACGATTCCCTACTACAACGTGTACATCAGCGACTCCTGGCGCATGAAGCCGACCTTTACGCTCACCTACGGTCTGGGCTGGACGCTGGAAATGCCGCCCGTCGAGCAGCAGGGACGCCAAGTCGAACTCGTTGATCAGGCCGGTCAGCAAATTGATGTCGAGGCGTACCTAAAAGCTCGTGAAGTTGCCGCGCTTGGGGGGCAGGTGTACAACCCCGAGCTCGGGTTTGCTCTCGTGGGTAACACCGGCGGCGGACAAAAATACCCTTACAATCCTTTCTACGGCGCGTTCAGCCCGCGCATTGCCGCTGCTTGGAATCCCAGCTATACGGACGGCCTCCTGGGCAAGATGTTTGGCCAGGGCAAGACCGTCGTCCGCGGCGGCTACAGCAGAATCTTCGGACGGCTCAACGGAGTGGACCTCGTGCTGGTGCCTCTGCTCGGCACCGGGCTGATCCAACCCGTGCAGTGCATTGGCGCACAGAGTCCGACCGTGGGCATTCCTGGCACGACTTGCGCCGGCAAGAACCTAGCCACTCCCGCCAACGCTTTCCGGGTTGGCACCGATGGCATGACCGCCCCGATTCCATCTGCCAGCGCTACGCTTCCTCAGCCTGACTTTCCAGGAGTCAACGCCATCGCCGCTGGTGCTGGCGAAGCCTTGGATCGCAACTTCCGGCCTGACGAATCTGACCAGTTCGACCTCACGGTGCAACGCCAGTTGAACCGCAAAACGATGATCGAAGTGGGCTATATTGGTCGCCGTATAAGCCACGAGTATCAGCCCCTAAACATCAACGCGGTCCCTTACATGATGACCAAGGGCGGCCAGACGTTCGCCAAAGCTTATGCCGCGGTCGAGACAGCGCTAGGGTGCGCCACTTCCGTTACGGCCTGCGGTGCGAACGTTCCGGCAGCGAAGCTTTGCACAGCAAACTGTACAACCGGTACGCCGACGCTGGTAGCCAACCCAGCCTACGCCGCCTTTTTCAATGCCATTCCAACCCAGCCGTTCTTCGAGTCGGCCCTCGCAGGCACTGGATACTGTGGCGGCTCTTACGCTGGCGTTGCATTGACAAGCTGCACTGCAACCGCAGCATTGAACCAGGTCGGCAACTTCGAACAGGAGAACGTCTGGAGCTTGTGGAGTGCTCTGGACCAGGGTGGCGTTCAGCCCGTTGCGGCCAACACTGTCCCGGGCTTCAACTTCGGCCGAAGCATGCTTAATAGTCCGATTCTGGATCCCGTCACAGGCATGCCGACTCAGTTCGGCGCAAACGGTCAATTGACTTCAGGCGTCGGCGTCAATGCCAGCGTCGGCACCGGAAACTACAACGCCGGCTTCATCACTCTCAAAATGTCGGATTGGCATGGCCTAACCCTGCAAACGAATTTTACCTATAGCAAGGCTCTGGGCACTGTGTCGGTCGTTCAGGCCAGCAGCTCGTTCACGGTCGTGGACCCCTACAATATCAACAACGGCTACGGCCTCCAGCCGTTTGACCGCAAATTCGTCGGCAACGTTCTCATGGTTTACCAGCCAGACTTTTTTAAGGGCCAGCACGGCTTGATGGGCCGTCTCCTCGGCGGCTGGTCGTTTGCCCCGATCTTCACCGCCGCCAGTGGATTGCCGCTAGAAATCAACACCACCAACGGTGACGGTCAGGCCTTCGGAGAAGCAGACGCCAACGGCTTCGCAGCTGACGAAAACGGCGTTCTTACCTGCTCCAATAACTTCGGCAGCTCGCGCCATAACAACATTCCGGGCTCCAGCGGCATCGGCACAGCCGGCTCGGGAGCCAATCTCTTCGCGAATCCCGCAGCCGTATATGGCTGTTTCCGAGACCCGATTCTGGGTCTAGACGGTGGCGCTGGCGGGGCTGGCACACTTCGCGGCATGCCTTTCTGGAACGTTGACTTCCAGGTCAAAAAGAACATTCATATCAACGAGCGCTTCAGCTTTGAGTTCCAATCCATCTTCACCAACATTTTCAACCACGACCAGCTCGCCGACCCGGTCCTCAACCTCGGCTCGGCGTCCACCTGGGGCACTCTCGGCGGCCAGATCAATACGCCGCGCTCCATTGAACTGGGCATTCGCCTGCGCTTTTGACCTCTTCCGGCCATTTCTTTAACCATGCCGCAAAAAAACGGGGAAGGCCACACCCACCTTCCCCGTTTTCCTTTTTCAAATAAGGTTCTGCCTCCGCTGGTCGACGCTCCTCGGCTCGAGCTGGCGTATCCACTGCACACCAAGCCATATTCCGCTACGGCAGATCCTTGCCGAACCTCTCCACAACCGCTTTCGACTCCGTCACTGGCGGATTATTCAAGTACTTCCCAAAAAAAACCAGATACCTCTGCCACCTGTCCTGAATGTGCCGCGGTTCCACGAACCCGTGGTTTTCCCTGGGATAGGTCACGTACTCCACTGGTACCTTCCGCTCATACAGTGCCCGATAAAACTCCTCGGCCTGGGGAATTGGCACGCGCGTGTCGGCCTGCCCGTGCAGAATCATCGTCGGCGTCTTTACATTCCCCACAAACTTCATTGGCGAATGATCCCAATATTC
Organism: Acidobacteriota bacterium; assembly: GCA_013289825.1. Lineage (GTDB taxonomy): Bacteria > Acidobacteriota > Terriglobia > Acidiferrales > UBA7541 > Acidiferrum. Next base: position 24,012 of record JABCZF010000002.1, read on the forward strand.
CTGGTAGTTGTCCCACGGCGCCTTGGCGTTAAAGAATACTGTCAGATAGCGATGAATGTCCGTCTCGGAATACATGGAATAAAGATCGGGCAGCCCCGCACCAGGCGAGATGGCCTTGAAGCGATCTGTCTGCGTGTCGATCCACATGGTCATGTATCCGCCATAGGACCATCCGAACGCACCGAGCCTGTCCGGATCAGCCCAGCCCTTGTCCACCATCGCCTGCACTCCGCTCATGTCGTCCTTGAAATCGCCGTTTCCCCAATCGTTCTGATTCGCCGCCTCAAACTTTTCCCCGCGCCCCGTTGAACCGCGGAAATTTGGCTGCAGCACCATGTACCCATTCGCTGCCATGATCTGCTCGGTAGCACTAAAGGAAAGCAGCGAAGCCCCTGTCGGGCCTCCGTGCGGATTCAGGAGAAACGGAACTTTGTGCGTCCCGTCAAACTCCACTGGCTTGGTCACAATCCCGTCAATTTCCATTCCGTCTTTGCTGCTCTTCCAGCGAACGACTTCGCTCGAACCCAGCGCGTAATCCGCTAGCCAGGCATTCTGGCTGGTAATGCGCTCTAACGACCCAAAACCCAAGTCGCTGCGGAACACTTCATCCGGATGCGTCGAATCGCCCCACGTTCCAACCGCGCTCTGCCCATTCGCGCTGATTTCCGACAAGTTGACCACCGTGGCCGCGTCCGTCAGCGGCCGCGCCGTTCCTGCCGCCACGTCCACGGCGAAAATCTTCATCGCTTCGTGGTCATCCGAACTGAAATAGATCGTTTTGCCATCCCGCGACCAAACTGGCTCGCCGGCGTTCAATTCAAACGAACCGCTCAACTTCCGTGCCGCACCACCGCTGGAGTCCACCACAAATAGATTCACCTTATAAACCACCAACCCGGAGCTGCTCAAATACGCGATCCACTTGCCGTCTGGCGACCACCTCGCCATCTGCGTGGCATCAGCCGTTTCCACCACCTTCCGCTGTTTCCCGCTGGCCACATCCAGCACCCAAGAGGTTTGTAACGACATGTCATCTAGTCGCGGTGTCGGATTTGTCGTCAGCGTGACTCGCGACCCGTCGGGCGACCAACGCGCATCACTGACGGTGAAATCTCCCTTGGTCAATTGCTTCTCCTCGTTCGTGGCGATGCTCCAGGTCCAAAGCTGCCCCATCTTGAAATCGTGATCCACCACGACGGCATCATCCTTCTGCTTTGTGCGCTTTTCTTGCTCGTCGCTCAACGGAACCGTCGCCGTAAGCAACAATGTCTTCCCGTCGGGTGAAAACTGAAATCCCCGAACGCCTGATTTATGCTTCGTCACCTGCCAGGGCTCGCCGCCATCCGCGTACATGAACCACACCTCGGGCTTCGCATCTTTCTCATCCCCCGCGTCCATCGTGAACGCCAGCAATTTTCCGTCCGGTGACCATTCCAGGTTCGAAACGCTCTTCTCGCCCCGCGTAAATTGCCGAGCCGCGGTAGCTGGACCGGCCGTCGGCACCACCCAGAGTTGCGTCACACTTTTCCAGGCGGTGTCCTTCTCTTGGTCCATTACGTTGTCAGCCACCAAATAAGCCACGCGCGCGCCATCCGGCGAAATCCTCGGTGAACTCACACGCGCAACGCGTAAAGCTTCCGCAGTGCCAAACAGTTTCTTGCCGTCCTTACTCCGCGCAGCCGCCGTCTCCTGGCTCGAGGGATTTTGCCCAGCCACCGCCAGCGGCGCCACAAACACGGCCGCCATCCATATCCCGCGCACTAATTTCCTCATCGCCATGCCCCTCCCCGGAAATCCATCCAGACCATGAAACATTCGTTTCACACCCGAATGACGCCGCGAAGTATATTGGCAACCTCCGGCCCGCGCAAGGCATACGCATTTTGCCGGCACTTGTTCTGTTGCGCTTCTCGGAAACAATTCGGAGAATCCAACTGCCGCACGCGGAACCGCCTCTCTGATCTTGCAACCGCTGGTGAATGGCACGCTGGGTTCTGGAATTGGTAGGCAGCCGTGTGCGGCACACACCGCCGCGGGTCGTCCTGAGTTCCCGGAAGTTGGGCGTTCCCTTATTCTTGCCGAAGCGCGATCACCGGGTCGACACGGCTCGCGTGGCGCGCCGGTAGAAAGCTTGCGAGAAGCGCAGCAAACACAAGCACGGGAATCATAGTCGCGAAACTGGAAATCTCCATGGACTGCATGCCCTCAACCAATTGCTTTAATACCCGCCCTGCTGCCCAGGCCCCCGCCGTTCCCAGCGCAACGCCAACAAATATCATCCCGAGGCTCTGCCTCAGCACCATCCACATGACCCCGCTGGGACTCGCACCCAGTGCGATGCGTATGCCGATCTCCGGCACGCGCTGTCCCGTCAAATAAGCCAGCACTCCATAGATCCCTATGCACGCGAGCACCAATGCCAAACCCGCGAACACACCAAACAACAGTAAGAGGAATCGCTGATGTGCCAGCGAGTCGCTCGCCAACTGCTCCATGGTATGAACTTCGTAAAAAACTTGATCGCCGGCAGCCCCGCGCAGTTCCCGCTTGAGCGATGGAACCTCACTCAAGGGTCGAACGTTAGTCCGCACCACGATGGACATTAGTTCAGACCACCGCCGCAACAACTTATCCGGGAGCTGCGCAAACGGATAGTAAAACTGCGCCCGCACTTGCGCCTGATCGTCTGCTGCGAGCCCCCAATGACGGACATGGCCGACCACGCCAGCCACAACAAACGGCCCGTAACCCATGTCCGGCATCCAAACCCGCTTCCCGACAGCCGGCTCTCCGCCAAAAGCCTGTTGCGCCAACACTTCATCGATCACCACGACAAGCTCGCCGCCCATACGATCTTGCTCGTTAAAAAGTCGCCCTTGCCGCAGCGGAATTCCCATGACATCCAAATATTCCGGCGACACGCTTGTCGCCAATGCCTGCGGCTGTTTATTCTCCGGCGGCACATCCGCTGTCGGCCAGTAACCCATGGCATTGAAGCCCTCGCGCATCGGAAACGTATCGACGATGGCGACGGACTCGACTCCCGGGACGCGCCGCGCCCGCTCCAGAACATCCTGCCACGCCGCACGAATCCGCCCGGTGTCGGCCAGCACGCCCGGCGAAAGCGCCATGTGAGCCACCAGTACGTTCTGTATATTCATCCCAGGGTCGAGGGACGATAAACGCAAAAGTGTTCGTCCCAGCATTCCCGCAGAAACCAGCAGCACCATTGCCAACGCAAGTTCCGACACCACAAAACTACTGTGGAGACGCCGCGAGCTTCCCACAACGCTCCGCCCTCCCGCACGAAGCACCTGCTCAAATTCGCGTGCCGGAGCCCTCAAGGCCGGTGCCAGCCCGAATAGAAAACCGCTGACCAAAGATACCGTTAGCGCAAACAACAGCACTCGCCAATCAAGCTGTACCTCCTCCGCCCGCGGCAAAGCCCCCGGCCAGAAGGCCACAAACGGCTGGAGACCAAGAGCCGCCAGACCGACACCCAGCACACCTCCGGAAAGTCCCAGTACCGCGCTTTCCGTAAGACATTGACGCACCAACCGTCCGCGCCCCGCGCCAAGCGCCACGCGCATCGCCAATTCCCGCTCACGCGAGACCGCCCGGGCCAACAACAAACTGGCTACATTCGTACACGCAATCAAAAGCACCAGTCCCACCGCACCCAGCAGCAACCATAGTGTCGACCGCAAATCCCCTACCTCTGGACGGAGTGGCTCGACAACAAAGCTTCGATCTCGATTGGTATCCTTATACTGAACAGCAAGACGACTCCCCATCAGCGAGAGTTCTGCCTGGGCCTCGGCCAGCGTTCGACCAGAACGAAGACGCGCCAAAACATGAACTGGGTGCGGCCCGCGGCTGCGCAAATATTTTGCCGTGTCTTGGCCCAACGGCGTACAGATATCCGGCTCGCTGTCATACAAACGGAAGCCCGCCGGCGCAATGCCCACGATCGTGTAGCTCTTTCCATCGAGCACCAGCGAACTACCGAGAACCCCCGCCTTTCCGCCGAAGTGGCGTTGCCAAAAGCTGTAACCGAGGATCATCACCGGCGCCGCGCCAGGCTTATCGTCTTCGGCTGAAAAAGTGCGACCTTCGGCGGGCGCAACGCGCAAAACAGAAAACACGTCGGACGAGATTTCATTGAAGTTGACATACTCCGGCTCCCCCGCTCCGCTGGCCGTTCCTCCATTGAACAGGATACCGGCGAGCGTCAGCGCATGACTCTCGCGCTGGAAATCGAGAAAATCAGGATAGGCAACATTCTGTTTGCCAAAGAGTTTTGTGTTGAAGTTGTCGGTGTGGCCGTTCACGGCGACGAGCTTGTCGGCCTCGGGATAAGGCAGCGGTCTCAACAAAACGCCGTTGACGACCGTGAACATCACCGTCGAAGCTCCCACGCCAATCGCCATCGTTAGAATCGCTACAACGGCAAAGCCCGGATGTTGTCGCAGCGTCCGCATCGCGTAGCGGAAGTCCTGCCAAGAATCTTCCAACCAACGCGTCCCCCGCGCGTCGCGGCACTCTTCCTTCACCCGTTCCGGTCCGCCAAGCGCCATTCGCGCCCGCCGCCGCGCTTTCTCCGGGTCGATACCCTGCGCCATCAACTCGGCCGTGTGTTGGTCCAGATGAAACCGCATTTCCTTTTCGAGTTGCTCTTCCATCTTTTTGCGCCGCAACAATCGATGCCACCAGTTCATTCCGCGCCTCCTTCAGACAGCTTCAGGATCAGCGCGACGGCCTCCGTCAATCGTTGCCAACTCGCGGCTTCGGTTTCAAGTTGTGCGCGGCCCTTCCCGGTCAAGCGGTAGAACTTAGCCTCGCGCCCTGTCTCCGTTTCCTTCCAGTCCCCCGCGAGAAGTCCTCGATTTTCCAGTCGATGCAACGCAGGATAGAGCGAGCCCTGCGGAACTTGCACGACATGACGGGAAACTTGTCCCAGCCTCTGTGCGATCGCATATCCATGCACCGGTCCAAGCGCCACAACTTTCAGTATTAATAAGTCCAGTGTGCCCTGCGGCAGATCCGATTTCGTCGCCATCCCCTATACCTCCGACTTCTGCATATTAAACTTCATAACGTGTAGAAGGTCAAGGTGTCACTCCACACGAGCCGGCTGCTACCCTACTTGCTAGGTGGTCGACGGCCTGCCCGCGGCACTCGGCGGGAAGCGCACTAGGTGGCCGTTCCTCTCTCAAATTTCCGATGCATGAAATGCGATTTTTTGGTGAGCACTCTGCGTCCGGGGTTGCTATCGTGTGCCGATGACGGCGGCGCCTATGTGTCTCTCCGACCGAGGCCTGTTCTCCGGCTACACGGCAGGCCCTTTTTACGATGAGATGTTCCACTCGCCGGGCTGCGCCCGTTCTCACTATGCTCGTCTGTTCGAAAAACTCGGCGTCATGGCTCCCACGCAATTCGAAGACCGCCGCAAGCACGCCGACCTCAGCTTCCTCCTGCAGGGCATCACCTTCACCGTCTATAGCGACGGCCGCGGCACGGAGCGACTCTTTCCCTTCGACCTAATTCCCCGCATTCTCCCGCAGTCCGAATGGGCGCGCATCGAGGCCGGCCTCAGCCAGCGCGTCGTCGCTCTCAATCTTTTTCTTCAGGATGTCTACGGCAAGCAACTTATCATCAAAGACCGCAAAATCCCCGCCTCACTGGTCTATTCCTGTCGTCACTTCCGCCGTGAGATGATCGGCCTTGAAGTCCCCCGCGGCATCTACACCCATGTCTGCGGCATCGACCTGGTGCGCGACTCCGCCACCGGCGAATTTCTCGTCCTTGAAGACAATGTCCGCACTCCCAGTGGTATCTCTTACGTCCTCGAAAACCGCCTGGTCATGACGCGTACTTTCCCCGAGGCCTTCCAGGAACACGAAGTGCTCCCCGTCAATCACTATCCCGCTGAGCTCTCGCGCATCTTGCGCACGTTATCTCCCCGTACCGAGCCCGACTCCCAAATCGTTCTGCTCACCCCCGGCATCCATAACAGCGCCTATTTCGAGCACAGTTTCCTCGCCCAGCAAATGGGCATCGAACTCGTCGAAGGCCGCGACCTGATCGTGGACGGCGTGGTTGTCTACATGAAAACGATCTACGGCCTCAAACGCGTCGACGTAATCTACCGCCGCGTCGATGACGATTTCCTTGATCCACTCTGTTTCCGTTCAGATTCCATGCTAGGTGTTCCCGGCCTAATGGGCGCCTACCGCGCAGGAAACGTGGCCCTCGCCAACACTCCCGGCAACGGCGTCGCCGATGACAAAGCCATCTACGCCCATGTCCCAACCATGATTAGGTATTATCTGGACCAGGACCCCACCCTACGCACCGTCGATACCTATCTTTGCGATCGCACGGACCATCTCTCCCACGTTCTCTCTAATCTCCCCAACTTGGTCGTCAAGAGCGTCGGCGAATCCGGCGGCTACGGTATGCTCATGGGCCCCAGCGCCGCCCGCGCTGAGATCGAAGCCTTCCGCGAGAAAATCCTCGCCGAGCCGCGCAACTATATCGCGCAGCCGATCGTTCCTCTTTCGGTGGTTCCTTCCTACGATTCCGCCGCGCAATGCATGGCCGGGCGCCACGTCGATCTCCGCCCCTACTGCCTCTACGACGGCCAAAAGGTCACCATCGTGCCGGGCGGCCTGACGCGCGTCGCCCTCGAACCGGGTTCTCTCGTGGTCAACTCTTCGCAAGGCGGCGGCAGCAAAGACACCTGGATCCTCCGAGGAGAATGCTGACATGCTCTCGCGCATTGCCGATTCCCTGTTCTGGCTGGCTCGCTACATCGGACGCGCCGAAGACACCGCCCGCATTCTCGACGTTACGTTCTACACTTTGCTCGAGCAGATCCAACAGCCGCATGGTGTCCGCTGGGATCCCATTCTCTCCATGGCCGGCGAAGAAACTCTCTTCCGCCAGCTGTACACAGAACCGACGGCCCACAACGTCTTCGAATTCCTAGCCTTCAACGCCAACAATCCAAGCTCCATCATGCAGTGCTTTACCAAAGCCCGCGAAAACGCCCGCACCATCCGCGACCGTATCTCCCGCGAAATGTGGGAAGACCTCAACGGCCTGTACTTCACTCTAGGCCGCTTCGATCCCCAAGAAGAGACTGCCGCCGGCCCACATCGTTTCTGCGGCCGGGTCATTTTCGGAAGCCACCGCTTTCACGGCGTTAGTGACGCCACACTTCCTCACGACGAAGGCTGGGAATTCCTCCGCGTCGGCTGGGCCCTGGAGCGCGCCGAAATGACCGCCCGCCTCATCGATGTTCAGTACCGCAACCTCCTCGCGCTCAATTCGAGCGGCGCCATTGCCGACAACCACCAATGGATGGCTGTTCTAAAATCCGTCGGCGCCTATGAGGCCTACCATCGCCAGTATCATTCGCCGATTGAACCCGCGCGCGTTGCCGAAATGCTCATCCTCAACTCCCAGCACCCTCGTTCCATTCGCTACTGCGTAACAGAAATGCAGGCCGGCCTGCGTGCCATCAGCAACACAGCCCCCGGCTCCTATGCCAACGAAGCCGAGCGCCTCACCGGCAAAGTTCTCGAGCGCCTCCGCTACAGCCGCATCGACGAAATCCTCGACGACGGCCTGCACGCCTACCTGACTGGTCTCATCCACATGTTCAACACCATCGGCGAAGTCATCGCGCGCACCTATTTCTACTACGCGGCGGTAGCATGAACCGCTTCCACCTGCTTCACGCCACGGAATTCATCTACGACGGCCCCGTCTACGAAAGCTACAACGAGGTCCGTCTCCGCCCTATCGATGACGACCGCCAGAGTTGTCTTTCTTTCCGCCTGATCACCAATCCCGCCTCCCGCGGCTCTTCCTACAAAGATGGCTACGGCAACTGGATTCATGTCTCGAGCGTCCTGCCCCATCATCGCCGCCTGAGAATCGAAGCCGAATCCGTGGTGCTGGTACACGAAGCTCCCGTCCCCGAACCCCTCAGCATGCCGCTGGCTGAGCTCGATGCCATGCGCTCCGATCTTTTCGAAGAACATTTCGAGTGGCTCGCGCCCAGCTCCTACGTCCCCTATCTCCCCGAGCTGGCCGAAATCTCCAAAACCGCCGAAGCATGTTGCGACGGCACAGTCGCCGACTTCGCCCAGACCGCCTCGGATTTCATACACGAAAATTTTGTCTACATGAAAGGCGCCACGCACGTGAACTCCTCGGTCCGCGATTCACTGGCGTTGCGCGCAGGCGTCTGTCAGGATTTCGCTCATCTTTTGTTGGGAGTGGTCCGCATGCGCGGCCTGCCCGCGCGCTATGTCTCCGGTTATCTGGTCAGCGGCAGCGCCGGCCCCGGCGCCAAACAGGAAGAAGTCATCGGCGGCCAAGCCTCACACGCTTGGGCGGAGATATTCTTACCCGGCGGCGGCTGGTTCGGCTTCGATCCCACTCTCGGTAAACCCATCGAGCTTCGTCACATCCGTGTAGCCTATGGCCGCGACTACGGCGACGTGCCCCCGGTTCGCGGCGTTTATAAAGGCCGCGCCGGCCAAAGCCTCTCTGTCGACGTCCGCTTCCGCCCGGCACTCGACGAAACCGGTCACGAACAATTCGCCGAGCCGAAATCGGAATCCGACAACTCCCAAGAGGCCATCCCCGAACGCCCTCAGCAACACAGCCAGCAATAACCGCTCCGAAACTCCTTTGTGCCCGGCCCCTCGCTCACTTGTTTCAAAGCCCCGAGCGCATGCTCCCGGTAGGCCCGGCGGTGAATCGAAACAAAGGAGCCACCGAAGGCTTCTCTTGGGCTATTCCTGTCTCCTCAATAACCGCAATGGCCAACCCCATAAGCACACAGGTCCTGATCGAATTCTTCATCCATCCCCCAGTGAACTTCGTCGCAGATTGGAAATGCGGAGGAGGGTAGCTCTAGCCACGCTCACCGGCAAAGGAACTGTCGGCCACAATGCCCGCGAGTAGGTCTCCGTTACGCAGGCCGTCTACTTTGCCTTGAAAAGTACTTGACAACAGGAAGTCTTGCTCTATCCTGAACCCATCCATCGAGCCCGATCCCCCGCACCAAGAAACGGAGGCCCCCATGGAAGCCCCACATCGAACCCGAGCCCCATCGCTCAGCAATTCCCCAGCCGGCCCCTTTCGCCCGGTCCTCTCCGACGCCATCCATTTCTGGGAGATACGCCGTATCTTCTACAATCTAGTCTTAACCGCGGCAGCATTCGCATGGGTAGCCTTCAGTTGGCCCCATTTCCGCCCGGCCTTCACACTCACTGCCGTTCTCCCACTCACCGTTCTCGCGTTACTCGCCAACGCCTGCTACTGCGCCGCTTATCTAGTCGACATCCCCATGCAACGCTCCACTCTCGTCGCCACCTGGAAGCGCCGCCGCTGGATCCTCTGGCTAGTCGGAACTCTCTTCGCCCTGCTCCTGGCAAACTACTGGATCGCCGACGAAATCTATCCCGACTTCCACTGACGCAACCGCAAGGCTCTCCGCCATTGTCGGCCGCTACTTCCCCACCACCAAAATCGCAAACGAATCCGGCACCATTGCCCCGCGCCCAGGCCGTTCCCCCGGCGCAGGCGCAGGCGGCGGCGTAAACTCAGCGGCAATCAGCAAAATATGTCCGGTCTTCTCGTCCAGCGTCAAAGTCTTCGCGCTCTGCTTGGTCTCGACCGTCTGCTCCACCACAAAGCTGGTCGGGCTATTTTCCTTAATCACCGTCAACGTTCCATCGCGCTGCGAACTGAACGCCTCCATGGTGTCCGGGTTAAACACAGCCCCATCGACGCCATTCCCGATCGGCAGGCTAGTGATAATTTTCCCGTTGACCGAACTCAAAATCACCATCACCTGCGGCTCGTGGCACGCCGCAAAAAGCACATGATTCTTCACATCAAACGCCAACCCGCCCGGCCCTCCACACTTCCCCGCCAAATCATAGTGCGCCGTCACCGTCATGGTCTTCGCGTCCACCACGGCGATGTTGTCCTTGTCTTCGATGTCCACATAAATATGACCATTCCCATCCGTGACCGCCTGCTCCGGCGCCCCACCCAAATCAATGGTTCCAACAATCGACCCATCCGCCGCGTTAATCACCGTAGCGTTCGGCGCCCGATGACTGAACACATAAACCCGCCCATTGAATGGATCAAACAAAATCCCGTCCGGCCCGCCGTCCACATCAATCGTCTTGATCGTCGCCAAAGTCTTCGTATCCCACATCACCACCGGCTTGCTGCTCCCAAACCCATGCCCCGACTTGGGGTCCACCGCCGCCCCCCGCGCATTGGCATTCGCGACGGCCCCGAGCGGCTCCAGCGTATCCAAATCAAACACCGTTATCCGCGCTGTCGGCCCCGTCCGCGGAATGTACAATCTCCGCCCCGCGTCATCTGCATAGACATAGTCAAACCCGCCGTCCCCACCCACTTTCGCCGTCTTCAAAACCTTATAAGGCCCCGCAGTAGCAGCCTGCTGCGCCACTCCGCCTGACGCCATCATCAAACTCGCCATCCCCATCGCTACTGCCAGCGCCACGCAAGGTCTCCGCATAAAATTCCTCCGCATCCTCAAATCCGATTCACTTCAACCAACCGCACCGCAGTATACACGCCGCCGCCTAACTCCCAGTTAAACGCAATGTGGCAGGAGACTTCAGTCTGTGCTCCTCCAAATGCATCTCGGCTCTGGCCAGTGGTCCGTTTGCATTATTGGAATCCGCCGACTCACGACTTCTTAAAGAATCCTTCGTCCAGCCAATACACGGGCGCCCCGCCAGCCAGTATCTTCATGGTGCGTTGGCAATCGCTCTCGGGACACCGCAAGCTCTCCATGGGCGTCTCGCGATCGAAGCACTCAAGGAACATCGAGTGCTGATGCTCCCCACAAAGCACCTGGACGGAACGCCTTCTGATTCGCAGGCTCGCAGACCCTGTCGCCACCCAGTGGTCATGGTTCTGTGCGACCGTGAAGTAACCGTACCCCGGCGAATAGTGTTGCGGGCAGCCGTCCACCAGGCACTCACAATCGTGAATTTCCCCTGTGTCCAGAGCCCTAGCTACGGTCGGCTGGTTCGGCGTCATGGGATGATGACCATAGTTTCGTAGTGCGTTGGACAAAGTGGCCGGAGGTAGTCGCGTCCCTGATTGGCCATAACCCTGAAATCTTATACTTCCATCTTGAACAATCTATATAGCCAGTGAATCAACAGCGAACAACCTGTTGTTGCCTAATTCTACGAAGCAGCTTTTCCGGCGCGGCCACGTTGCTTGAAAAATCCTCGTGGCCCGATTGTTGAAGCCCCAAATCCATTTTGCGCTTGCCACTCGGCCGGCGCCGGAGGAAACCATCAGCCCACGACCGAGAACGCAGCGCCTTGCGGGCTCAGTCCGCTTAACGCAACTTTTTCTTGCGCCAGCCGCAGCTGTGCTCTATAGTCGCCCCACTCGCGGTCGGTTCCTATTCGAGGCGTGGAAGTCTGTCGCGATTGTTCCGAGAGGTCCGTCGGACAACACCACAATTGACACTGGAGGTCCACATGCGTGCGTCTGTAATTGCAGCGCTTCTCATTCTCGCTGTGCCCGGATTCGTCCGTGCCCAGAGTATGGCGGACGATCAGGTCCCCATTAGTTTCACACTTAGTGCCAAGCCCTCTACGATTCGAGCCGGCTCGAACGCCACCGGAGGCGGCGTCTTGGGTCGGCGCTCGAGCGGCGGTGCTCTGGGCATCGACTCGGTAGCCAACTGGAGCAGTTATTTCTATTACCAGGGCCTCGATTCAAACGGCTTTACCCAGTTCAGTTGGCAGTACACCATGGTTGGCAACGCTCCGTTCAGTCAGGGGCATGACCAAGACTGGGAAGGGGAGACCACTTGGATTGGTGCACCCGTCGTTCCGGTCAGCCTGGACTTGCGTAACTTCGACGGTTCGCCGCGCTTTGTCGGCAACCAGCGCCTCTTTTCCGACGCCACGCAATTTGTGGCCCCGGTCCTGAACTCGCCGGTTTTTTCCAAAACCTCCTACACCTCCAGCGAGACCCCGACGCAATTTACGGACGCTGTCCAGCGGGCCGAATTCATTCATAAATCCGACGATGAGTGGCACACTTTGTTGCGCCCGCGCGTTGCGACGCCGCGGACCATGGTGCTTATCCGCGGCACGTATCGCTTTGCCCTCAACGCCGACGGCTCCTGCTGCGCCTTTGTTTTGATCGACGAAGGCGCCTTCTTTAACGCCCTTTTCCCCCCGACGTTTTCCGGGACGGACACCACCACGCCTGTGGGCGCCGCGGAAACCTCGGGTGATATTCGCACCCGCGATATTTCCTCGTTCCTCTTTCCAAACGCCTATCTGTATATCGGTGGTAATCCCAGCAACTGCTGCATCCTCGGGTTCCACACCTACGACCTCGAGCAAGGCGGACCCACCAACGGTTTCCAGGAGAGGCGTTATGTCTTGAACTACTCGAGCTGGATCTCTCCAGGCCTTTTTGGTGGGGGCTTCAGCGACGTCACCGCGCTCAGCCACGAGATGTCTGAGACCTTCAACGATCCTTTTGGCAACAACCTGACTCCCTGGTGGCTCTCTCCCAACGGCAATTGCCAGAACGACCTGGAGGTCGGCGACGTGATCGAGGGTCTTCCCAACGGCGTGTTCCCGACCGTGCTGCATGGGTTCACTTATCACCCGCAAAATGAGGCGCTCCTCGAGTGGTTCGCGGGCGTGACGCCATCGTCGGCCATCAGCGGCGCTTACAGTTATCCTGACACCACCGTGCTGACCACAGCGAACGTTTCGCAAAACTTTGCCTGCACGCCTCCGCTGCCCTAGCTGTCTTCCGGCCCGCTCGCGTCGGCGATATTCCGCCGGCAACTCGCGCCGCCTCATTACTCACGCTCGATCATCCTTCGAGGGGTGGGCTTCGGCTCACCCCCGCAAGGTTCGTTTTCGACCTTCAACCGTCGACCGTCAAAGCCGTCCGTTCTCACGCATTTTCCTTCGGCTCACGGTGCTGGCAGGGGATAGCGCGCAAGGCCAGTCAAGCGTGCGATGCGCGAGAAACAGGTGTCGAGTGTGAAGATGCTGGCGCTATGCTGGTCGTCTCGTTTTCCCTACCAGCCAGACACACGACAGTGGTGTCTGCGCCGAACGACCATCAGAAGAGAGAGGGACAGCTCTTCACTTTCGCTGTCAATTATTGACTGTTGCTCGGAAGGCCGCGCCATCGAGGAGGGGCTCGAGAGTCTTTAAGACTTGAGGAAAGTCCGCCGCAAGCGTCGTCACCGTCAAAACTCCGACCGACGACCCGCTACGCGCATAAATCCGCCGGTAGACCAGCTCCGTGCCGTCCTTGGTCGAGTGGCGAACGTCCATAGCCATGCTTTCGTCGGCCCCGCCCACGCTCGGCGGCATGGTCGGCTCGATTTTCGGATTGCGCAGATAACCGCGCAGCATACTGATTTGCGACTCCACAAACTGTTGTAGCGTAATTCCGCCAAGCAGCTCTTCCGTGGCGGCCACGCTGCTTGGAAATTCCTCGTGGCCCGATTGTTGAAGTCCAAATCCTTCTTGCACTTGCCATTCGGCCGGAGCCGGAGGAAACGACCAGCCCATGACTGAAAACGCAGCACCTCGCGGGCTCACTCCTCCTCGAGCAGCAGGAAGATCTGCAAACTTTTGGGCCATGTAAGGCGCAACGCCCGGCGGCGGTGAGCCGCCGTCGGGCGGTTTCGGCCCAGCTCCGGGTGGGCTAGGGATGGCGTGGAATCTCGGGGGTTCTTCAAGGAGCGGCGCCTTCCTGGCAGGCGCCACGGGCTTAGGCGGCGCGCTCTCGGTGGGTAGCCCGGGCTGCGAAGATTTTTGGGCAGGCCACCCGACCGCGGCATCCGGCGCGGGATGTGGCTCCGCAGCTTCCTGGCCAACGTCCGCCCTCCGCATAGACGGCGGAGGAGGTTCAACTTCGGGAGCGCGCGACGGGCGCTCAGGAGCAGCCTTGACGGGTGTAGGTTTCCGTTCTTCGACAGGCCGCGCTTCCGGGGGAACTGGCGGAGGAGCAGGTTCGGCCGCAGGGTGCCGCGCCTCTGGAGCCGACGGTCGCACCGACTCGGCTACGCTAGGCCCCGGCTCGTGCGCAGAGGGCGGCCCTGCTTCTTGGGGAGTCATGAACGAGGCGAGTTTCGCGTCGGCGACGACCTTTACTGCGAAAATCGTCTGGCCGCTCTTGATTTCGTCGCCGTTGGCGAGCATCGCGTCCTGGATGCGCGCGCCATTTAGAAAAGTGCCGTTGCTGCTCTTGCGATCCTGGATGCGGCAGCCCTGCGGCCCGCACTCGACGGCAAAGTGCACACCGGACATGAAGGTGTCGTGAGGCAGCGCAAACTCGGCACGCCCCGCCGCTCGGCCGAATGTGACCGACTGCCCGCCGGCAACGGAAACTTTCTTTCCGGCAAAGGGCCCCGCTTTGATTTCCAGTAATACGCCCAATTTCAGCTCTCCCGAGAGCCGGTGACGAAACAATCTACATACTACCAACAACGCCGGGCGAATCGCTTACGCGTTGTGACAGAGCCTTATGGAAGGCAAACCGGCGGCCGCAATGGAAAATCGAGGAGGCAAAATACAGAGAATCCAGGAGCGCCGTACAACAGGTTGCTCCAAAGGCAATTCCGGAAGGTATGTCGACACGATTGCCAACTCCTCAAATCGCGACACTCGGTAAGCGGAAACCGCGGAAGAAATAGTTTCCGGCAAATGAATGCAAAGCGCTATCACGAGATTCTATTCCGGGAAAACAGTTCGAGACTGCGTTCCGGAGTATCACTTGGAGAGCGGGTCCAGCTGTAGGCCGGCATTTTTCTCGACGAACTGCAACTCGGTATTCGAGACAGGTCCGCCGAAATATTCTATGGCGCGCAAACAGCGGACGCGGAGTGAGTCGAGATTTTCCTTCGGAACACCGGGCGAAGGAGCAAGCGAAGACATAGTACTGCGAAAAGCCTTGACGACGTCCTGGCGAAGCTCGCGCTTTTCGGCGCGCTCCATCTGCTGCGCGGGCTGTTCGCCCCAAGTTTCGCGGCGGAGGCGGCGCGAGGACCAGCCGGACAGAAATTCCAGATAGCCGTAGCCGATCGACAGATACGCTTTAATCTCTTCCTTGATGCGTGCAGAGCGGTCCGGAATGGCGATGATTCTTGCCTTCTGTTCAGCGGCTCTTTGGCAGCGATTGAGCTTGACGTTCATGGTGTCCTGGAGATTGGCGTACTCCAGCTGCGCCTGATAGTCATTCTGGCGCCTGTTGTCCAAATCGCGGAAACGGAGGTCCATGCGTGATTTCAGCAGAGAGAAGTCGGAGCCGTCGGCCAGGGCGTCGTCGAGCCCGATGAGTTCCTGGAATTCAGGAAGCGAGGAAGAACGGCCGACGAGCTGCTTAGCGAAATCTGCGGCGAAGGCAAGGTCGGGCGGGAGGCAAACAAGAGCAAGCGTGCGAAGGATGACCGCAGAACGAATGACGCCGTCGGAGGTCTTCTCGTTTTTTTCAAGAAGGCCGCGGAGATGTGGACACACTTCCTGAAGATCGTAGAAGTCGACGACCTTTTCTGTCTGAAGTAGAGGACCGCGCGGAGTAGAGGGAATGACGCGGGCTTCAATGAATTTTGCCGTGGAATCGCGGACGAGGCCCCGAGGAACAGATTCCTGGTGGTAGGGATCGGGATGAAAAATAAATTCCTCGAGCTGGCTCCAGCCAGGGGGAAGCGGCAGGTTTTGTGAAGTTCCCATCGTAAAGACTCCCGGGTCAGCGGATTGAGCTCCTATCAATGTCCCTAGAAGGATCAAGACCACACGCAACATTTGGTTATCTCTGTTCCATCTTAGAATGGTTCAAGAAGCGGAGCTCCCTCGGAAAGCAGGCGCCTAAGTTGTAGGAAACTTCCAGCGGGGCTGTCGAATGCCTGCAGCCCCTCTTTAATCCTTTTTGTACCGCCGACAACGGCGGTGCCGGAAGTGCCGGCGGACATGAGTTCGGCACGGCGACCTTGCGCATGAACTAACTCCATAGTGACGTGTCCGCATTCGTGCGGCGCGGAGAAGGGGTTTTGGTCCGAGCCGTCCATGGCAACTTTGACCAGGAAGGCGGAAAAGCGCACGGGAGCGATGGCCGGGCGAAGGGGGTCGATTTGATGCCCCGACATCATGGCTTCGCCGCGATTGCCAGCGGTAACTTGTTGAACCACGATTATGTCAATCCGATCCTGGCCGGTATCGTAGTTTTTCAAAAGAGTTCGCTGTTCGAGGGAGCCAACGAGAAAGTTCGTGCCGTCCCAGGATTGGAGGTTAAGAGGGTTGGGTCGGCCCACGGCGAGGGCCTGGCGCGAATCCGTCGAGACCAGATTGTCAATCGTGACGTCCGGCGGGGTGATCAGCAGATCCGCGGAGCGCGATGCGGGCGGATCGGTAAATCTAGCCGGGTTGACCGTGACGGTTGCAGAATAGGGTGCCGTCACGAGCGCCGCAAGGGCGTTCGCCGAAGTTTGCGGAGTATCGCCAGCGGCCGGGGTAACGGGACCTACCACTAGGGCGGGCTTGCCGGGGGCCGTTAGCCGAAAACCAAGTTGGCCATCCCCAGCCGCGGAAGTTCCCGCTGGGTCGGAAACGGCAACGAGGTTAGCGACGGGGTCCACTTCCCGCGCGGCCTGGACGAGTTTTGGCGCGATAGAAGCCTGCGCGTACAAGCGGCGGATCCACTTTGTGACCCGGCGGTTGGCGTCTGCGGGGGTGACGACTGGAGTGCCATGAGGAGTTGCGCGAAGCACATGAACCGCGATTCGAATCCGCCGGCGTGGCTTACGTGTGTCGGTGTCGCTGCCAATGGGGACCGGGACCGAGATGCGACACTTGGGGCTTCCGGGACAACGCGAAAGGGCGTAGGAGGCACGCACGTTCTGCTCAAGAATCTCGACGGCGGGATCACCCTGATCGGTCATATCCGTGGTGAGCAAGGTTTGATCATTTTTCGCAGCTTTGTCCGCTTCGTCGACGACCAGGCGCAGATATTTGGAACGGTAAGCGACCTTGGAACGCACTTTTTTACAGCTCACGGGATCCAACTTGCGTTTGGCCGCCTCGGCGCCCGAAAAGACGTCGTGCGTAATCGTTCCATCCGGTTGGCGAACTTGCTTGAGGGCCTCAAGAGTTGCATCCAGGGTTGCGCCGGCGGAGGAATCGACAACCTCGACTTTGAAGGTGTCCGGGTCGTCGTGGCCAGGCTTCTGGAACTCGAATTTATCGGGAAAGGGCACGTCGTCCTTCGCGCCACCTTGGCTGGTGATGTGATTGCTGACTTGCAAGAAGTCCAGGGTGGTATCGGCCAGATAGTGCTTATTGGGGGAGCCGTGCACAAAGCGGATGGACACTGGGGGAGTGTTCTTGCGCAAAAACTTCGTGAGTTTATCCGTGGAGCAGTTTTCGGTGCGAGGACGCAGATCAGGGATGGTGACTTCATCGCCCTTTTTCAAGGCGCGAGTTAGGAAGGCGCTGTTGGCTGGGTCAGCGCGAAGAGCCTGACAGTTGAAAAAGCCGGCGTCGATTGCGAAATTGCAAAGAGTATCTCCGTCAGCGGCGGTTCTTTTTGAAGCCACGCGTCAAGCCTCCTCGTGCGACGGCGAAATGCAAGGCCGTCCAGAGTCGAAATCGATCGGACGGAATCCGGTTTCCGGGGGCCCGGCGGGATCGGAGCCGTGGTCGCTATCCAGAATGATTCGCGGGATGCTCACTTGGGCTCCCAGGAATCCTTGTCGAGATTCGGAAAGGTGATCTTACAGGTTCCGGGGTCAATCCCGTTCACTCTGTCGCGGCCTTTCTTGTTCAATGTGCCCTCATGAATAGTACCGTCCGGCAAAGTGAGTCTGTAACTTTCTCCTGCCGCGGGTTTACCCTCCTGGTCCACCATTTGGAAAGCGACAAAATGCTTTTTTTTAGGGGCCACGGCGGTCGTCGGAGGAGCGGGAGAGCCGCAGGGTTGAACGCATCCGCCGGCCGGAGAAGGGCTCATGGTTTGATCGGCATCCTTGACCGCGTTGCCAAGCCCGCTGTTTGGGGGATTGCTCACGATTGGCTCCTGGTCTGGGTTTGCGGGCCTTGTTTCTTTGCGGCTTCGAGGAGCCTGTCTATTTTCGCGGAGGGATTCCTCAAAGCCTTATTCTCTAAGATGGATTGGGCCCACCGTAGATTGAGATCTTTATCGAAATCACGACCGTAGAGAATCATGAGGTCGATGTATTTGCAGACGTCGCACTCGGAGACGATGCTGTAGGCGGCGGCGCGCTGCGTGCCGTATTGGACGGTTTCGCGGAGCTTTGGTTCGCCGAGGGATTCGGATTGTTCGGGGAAAACTTTTTTGAGGTGAGTGAGCATGCGGTCTTCGAAGACCTTTTTCCCGAGCGGGCCGAACACGGCGATTTGCTCTTTGCGGATGGTGAGCATGGACTTAGATAGGTCCCAGGCGTAGAAAAATATGGCATGGAGCGTGTGCCGGACGCGGCGAACCCAGGCACGAGAGCAGCGATGAGTTGGGATGGTTACGCGGGTGCAAGGTGGAGCTCCTTTTTGTCGGGGCCTTTGGGGCCGCGGCTGAAATGGAGAGCAAGCTTGGGATCCTCGGCTTCCATGAGGAAATGTTTTACGGGGCCGAAGAACTCGGTGGTTTCTTCGGGGAGGCAGGTGGGCAGAAAGAGGCGGAGGACGCGGGGGTCGTAGTACCGGAAATAGACTTGTTGGCCGTCGGGGAGTTTGACGGTCAGGAAATGGCGGAAGTGGGTGCGGAGATCTTTGAAAGCCATGTCGCAGGTGACGAAGACGCCCCAGCTTTTGGACCAGGCTTGCTGTACGAGGGTGTCGAGAAGAGCAGACTTTTGCGGGACGCGGACGAGATAAGGGGCGAAGTGGGCGAGTTGGGCGCCTTGCGGGCCTTCGTAGAGCGACTGATATTCCTCTTTCGATTCTAGGATGACTTTTAGGACGCTGGGCTCACGGGAAGCATCGAGGAGGGCGTAGAGGGGTTGGAAGTCTTTGGCTAGCAGGTCCTGCAAACGAGGTTGACGCGGAGTGGGTGGTGAAGACAGAGGACGCGCGTGGGGCAACGCAACCGGCTCAGTTACGATTTTAGGAGCAGCGGCTGGGAAAGATGGCAAGCCGCCGTACATGCCTGGAGCCGGGGCCGGCGAGGCGGGCGTTTGCACCGGTTTGGGTTTTGGTCTGGGTGTTGGCAGAGGTTCTGGTTTCCGAGATTCGGCGGGAAGCGCTTCGTCGGGCAGCATGCGAATGACGAAGACGGTGTTGCCGGCGCGGATCTCGTCGCCGCTTGCGAGAGTGGCTTCTTTCACGCGCGCGCCATTTAGGAAAGTACCGTTGCTGCTTTGCAAGTCGAGCAGGCGGCAGCCTTTTTCACCGTAGTCGATCGAGAAGTGGAGGCCGGACATAAGCTTGTCGTCGGGAAAAGGATGATCGGCCTTGGGATGGCGACCGATGCGCAGAGCTTGGCCGGGAGCTAACGGCAGCTTGCTGCCCGCATTGGGACCGGAACGGAGTTCGAGAAGTATCTTCATAGTTCTGTTAGCTCGGCCCGGTCACCAGTGCAGTGCGACGTTGAGTAGCGAGAACAGGCCCAGACTAAACAAAAGGCCTACCCCACAATAGCGAAGGACTTCTTGAGAGATGCGGTTGCGCAAAGCCACACCAACGGTCATGGCGAGAATGGCCTTGGTCACCATGGCCAGCGTCGCGCCCAGCCAAACCACGAGGGGCGCTTGAAAGCGGGCTTCGATAGTGGCAGCGGCGATTTGGCCGATGTCGCCCCACTCCGAAAAGAAAACGACGGAAAAAGAAATCAGAGCGGGACGGAACCAGCGACCGGGATGGGCATGCTCCAGACCGTCGGATGCGGGAGCCTTGAAGGTAAGCGCGAGAGCCATGGTAAAGAAAGTGGCGGCACTCACCAGGGCGACGAATTTTACGGGCAAGCGAGCGACCAGGCCACCCAACACAACGGCCGCGGCCATCTTACCCATAAACGCCAAAGCGACGCCGGAGAGAAGCGGGGCCAAGCGGTAGCGGGTGGAAAGGGCGCTGATGGTGTAGAGGAGTTTGTCGCCGACCAACTCGGCAGTGAACACCGTCACATAGGAAAGCAGAAGCAAGTACAGCATGTCCAAGTTCCTTTCCAGCACGGCCGCGCGAGCCGCTGCTACCGGTACAAAGGAAAAAAGGCCAAGAAGGCAGCGGACGCGACCTGCGCAATCCAATAGAGCGGATCGTTCTTGGCAGCAAACGAGCCCACCACGCAGCCCAATACCAGACCCAAAAGGCAGCCAACGAAAAACCCGGCCATGTTAACACCGCCTTCGACCGAGACGTTGCCAGCGAACCAATCCAATAAAGCGGCGCCGGCGATAGCGCCAAGATGAACGAGAGCAACGATCGCGCCAACATAAGCAAAGATCTTGCGGCCCGTGGGGTAGCCGTGAAGCCAGTAAGCGGCACCCAACCAAACGAAGACGATGATGAACTTTACGACCAACGTTTTGAGTTATCTCCTTTTCCTTAGGGAGCGCCGAGCGCCGCCAATCTCTTTGCAGCGCGTTCGGCCAGGTCGCGAATCAGCGGATCGGGATCCGAGCGCAGTGGGTCCAATTTCGCTGCGTCCGTTCGACGCCCAAAGAAGGCCAGCAGAAGCGCAGCGTCGCGGCGGGCTGGAGAGGAAGGAACCAACAACCATGGGTCGAGGAGCCCTGGGCGGAATGAATCAAACAAATTGAGGCTGGGGTCGACGAAATAGATCTTTGCCTCGGTAAGGGCGGCGTCCTTCATGAGCAGGTCGGTCAAGGCTTCGGTGCCCGACAAAGAGCACGAACGGCGCAGGGCCAAGCGAATGGTTTCGCGATAGATGCCGCCACGATCATTCCATTTCTTGACGAGCGGCTCGATCGCGGTCGAAACGCCCAACTGCCCCAAAGAAGTAATTGCTGCCAACTGAACGCTCTGTTCCGGCGCATTCAGGAATGGGATGAGTTGTCCCACGGAGCTGCGGATTCTACAGCGGCCTAAAGCGACTATGGCTTCGAGGCGGAGTTCCGGAGGCTCGAGGGGATCCGCTACGATCGCGGTTAGAGCCTGACTGGCTCTACGCATGCGACCCCAGCCGATCATCTGAACGGCGCGCATGCGCACAGCAAGGCTTTGCTGCTTATCAGAGAGCCGATCGACGAGCGGATGCCAGGCCATCATGAAGAGAGAATAGATGTCCTCCCACTCATGGGTGCCAATTACGGCGTCGACGAAGGCGCTGTAGTCCTCCTTGGTCATCGCGTCAATTCGACGCTTGGCATCCTGGACAAGAGGGATGAGCTTCGGATCGCGCGATGCGGTTGCCTCCAGCTCCGGAATCACCTCGGGCTTCGCAAACTTTCCAAGAGCAATCACCGCCGTGCGACGAAACTCCGGGTCGGCATCCTGCAGGTAGGGCCGTATAAGGGCTATGTTCGAAAACTTGCCCATTTGGCCGAGGCTACGAATGACCGCGAGGCGAATGGCAGGGTTGGAGTCCCCGATATGTTTTTCGACGGCGTCGGATCCCTGGGGCATGCCGACAGTTCCCAGCGCCTGAATGAGATGCAAAAGATCCGTAGGCCGAAAGGCGCCGCGCTGAAGGCGCGCTGCGAGGGCTTCGCTGGCATCTGGCGGATCCATTTCCCGGAGAAGATCGCGGCGCAATTCGTAGTCCGCTAAAATGAGTTCAACGCGAGCCGACGGGAGCAGGTCCGGCTCGAGAGGAGAGCCGAGTTCGAGACTGGCAAGTTCGCCGGTTCCGAAAACGATGACCACCAGTAGAGTGGGCAAAGGCATCAAGGCACCTGCTGGCGTTTCACATCAACGCTGAAGTTCAAGGTATAGTCCACGATAAACGTGCTTTCCAGCAATTCAGCGCTAAGGTCGTCTGCTTCGGTGGAGTAAGCAATCAATGAGTACTTAAGGGTGCTGTCCTTTACAGATTTGAGCTTGATTGGATTTCCCAGAAACACGCCATTTCCAACATCCTGAAGTTGATTCTTGTTGCCTATGCGGCCGTGGCCCGGATCAATGATTCCAAGTGGATCATTTTCATCCTTAAAAGTGGAAGCCATCATCCAACCCATTCTCCGGCAAAGCCTCCAAAGCTTGGCCTGATTCCAGGGGACAACATCCTTATCCCAATCGATGACTTTGTCATCGAGCGTGAGGGTGCGGTCATTTCGAGCCCGCTCAAAGAAATCGCCAACGAGATCCATTTCAGCGCCATGAGACGAGACGTAGATGAAATCATCCTCGGAAAGCCAGAAGTCTATAACCTGGGCATTCAATTTCAGAGAAGTGTTGTTGCGAACGCCATCGAAGTACTGCGTAAACCAACGGCCATTGACACCAATCTTAATCATCCATTCCTCTGAGAAGGTGTCATGATCAACGCTGCCTTTGAAAAGGTGATCGAGCTTGACCTGGCAATGCATCACCTTTCTGGCTTCCGAGCCGTCCGGATCATACCAACCCAGAGAAACAATGACCCCAAAATAGTCGCCGGACTTGACCTGAGAGAGGGGAATCTTAATCTTCACCTGCTCAGGCGGAGTGCCAGGGTCGTCAGGAAGGATGGGCTCGATGACCGGGACAACGCTGGCGGCATCGCCCGCGGCGCCGCTGAACGGAGAATAATCAAACTTGTGCAGCAGATGAGGGGTGCGGAGGACGACAGTGTTCAGCGGGAATTCCGGTGTTGCGCCGATGCGCGAAGAGATGGGAGCTGCCTTACCTGTTCTCGGCAGATCGACGATGAATTCGTAGTCGGAAGCGTTGAGGTGATTGGGATTCTTATAGCCGCCCTTCTCACTGGCAAAAAACATAAATTGGATGGCAGGAACATACCGTTTGCCGTTTTCGGGGAAATTGACAGCTTCCCAGCGTGCCGACGCTAAAGCTTTGCAAGGATGAATCTCCGTGCGCATCAAACCGACCTGGCCTTGCTTGGGGTCCTTGTTTTCGCTTGAGGCATGACCACAATCGTAGATCCAGCGCCCTGCTATCCAGGCGTATTGGCCTGTCAGGGGCCAGGCCCAATCCGATGAAAACATGCCACCTACATTGGGTCTCAGGCCCTTGGTTTTTGCGAAAGCACCGCAATCCCACTCGCATTCCATGGCGTCCGGCGATCCGACAAAGCGCTCATGTTTATCTTTGTCGGGCGGTGGAGGCAGAATGTTACCGAGTCCTCGAACATACTGGTATCCGGGAGCTGGAATGACATGGAAGTTCCAATCGTACCATTGGTGCCACTGCCACACCGGAACGTCCGTCCAGGTTTGGAAACTGCGGTATAACTCGCCCTCGACCTCCGTCTCCGCCTCGCCATGGACGGCCACCCAGCCAGGTAGAGTTCGCATGAGCTTTCGAAAGATGAAGTAGTCCAACACGGTGTCATCCTCACCATCACTGGGTGCGCGACAACCTAGGGCGTAGCCTTCTCCACTCACGCGAGCCCGTCCGGGCATCCAGCACGGAGAATTGATTCGGTGCAGGGGCTTGTGGTAGTCCCAGTCCTTATGCTCGTTGTCCCAGGGCATCTCGCGTGTTCCTCCGTGTCGAATTCTAATGAGCCAGCCGTTTCTAAATCACCACGGCTTCGAGCCAGCCAAGAAGTCAACTGCCGTACAATTCTCTGAGCTGCGTCTGCGTTTGGTCATCGACGCTGCCGCTCTGCTCTAAGCTTTGGTCTTTCTGAAACTCTTTGACGTTGGCCGAGAACACGTCATCCGTCCAGCTTTCCGTGTCCGGGGTTCCATAGCCCAGGTTGTACAGGCGTGGTTCCACGGCCGGCTTTCCCTCCTGCAGGCTGAGCAATAACCCCCCGTCCAAAATCACGCGGACTCCGGCAATTTGGAGAGTCATGGTGCAGACGGGAGATACAACGGGGACGCGCAGGATACCCAGCGCGTTGGTGACTCCGCGAATCTCGGGGAACGGCGAGCCGCTACCGGTGAGGACAAAAAGTTCATTAGCGAGCGGTTTTCTCTTGCTGAGCGGTCCCATACCCTCCGCCAAAATACGCACGACCCAGTATTGAAGAACCTGGTCGCAAGGACCGCCTGCGGAAATGCGCTGGTAGAAGCGGCAGGCAAAGGTGTCGTGAGTATCGTCGAATTTGCGCTCCGCGCCCGAGAGGTGCGTGGAGCGGCGCTGGTCACCATCAGAAAAAAACCGCTTTTTGCAGGCGGCGCCGCCTTCTTTGAAAGTTGGGCACGGCCACTTCGCGGGAAGCACCTGGCTTCCCTTTCGAAAAACCAAGATCATGACGCGGCGATTGGGCCGGTTTCTTTCGTTGCGCTCTGCGAGAGTGACCTTGTCCTTCTGTGGCCAGGCCTTCTTGAAGAGATCCTCTTTTTCCTGTGAAAAAACGATGAGCGGATTGAATCTGGAGCATCCCTGAACGTCGCCTTTTTGGTCTGGTCCCGCATTGCGCGCAAGAAAATCACTGGATTTATCGAGCTTAAGGTCGCCGCACAGCAGGTTCATGTATTGCAGGAACAACTGCTGGCGCTGGCCGCCATCGCTGGCATATCGCGCCACGCGGGGATCGTCGGGAGGATCGGAGGAGCCGGGACTGGGAGCTGCGGAGGGCGAACTGCTTCCCGGGGCCGAAGAGCCTTGTGGTTGCCCAGGTTTATTCTTAGAAGGATCCTGGCTATCGATGTGATTGAGGATGGTGCGAATAGCATCCTCGCCCCAAACATCACCGCCCAAGTGATGGTTGTATAGCGTGTTCCAGATGGCGGCATCGCGCGTGAGCAAGGCGTAGATGGCCATGGCCCGGCGGCCGCTGAGAGTCTTGTTGTAATCGTCGCCCGACTGCTGGGTAGCAGAACCGCGTTCGAAATTGCCCTGAAAGGAAGGATCGGCGTGCCCAAAGATAGAAATCGGGGCACCGACCATATTGGGATTCTCTTTGCGCAGGTTGGAGAAGGTGTCCATCTCTTCCTTGATGGCCGGCAGAACAAAAGAGGAATCAAATTGGAAGCGCACGTCGTCAATTCGAAAACAGGCGATGGGGATCAAACGGAGGCGGGCGGTATTGTATTCGGCAGAAGTGGAAGGTCCCACAAGAAAATGAAAGGGGTCGGCGGGATCGTGAAGGCCAGTGACGCCGCCGTCCGATGTGCCATGAACCGTGCCCTTTTTATCGTCAGCCATAATCGATGGGCCTAACCGTGTACAGTCTTTTCGAGTTCCCAGATAGCCTCGAACAATTTCAACAGCCGTGTACTTGCTTCAGTTTGGCTTGCGTGTTGGTTCCGCAAATTCCGTCCACCGTCAGTTTATTGTCGCATTGGAATTCTTCGACGGCGGATTCGAAGGCGTCCGTGTCGGAGTCATCGAGTTGGCCAGCGAAGTACCCGAGATTGTTGAGGCGGGCGATCTGGCCGGAGAGTTCATCGATGGGATCGAGATGGCCAATTCTGATGGGAATGATGTCGTTGGCGAAGGGCGTTTGATCGCCGCGGATGGTGAGGTAAGCTTCCGAAGCATCCAGGGGGATGTCCTGCTCGAGCTTGCCGCTGCCGTCGGTGGTTAACTGGTAGGTTTGTCCGTCGACAAGCAGGGCGCATTGTGCCCGAGCGATGGGTTTTTCGTAGTTGTCTTCGAGGACCAGACGAAGTTTGAGAGTTTTTTTGTCGACGGTGAAGGTGTGGTGTTTGTCGGCGGAGCCGGACTCCTGCTTTTCCTCCATCTCGGGAACGAAGACTTCATCGCCGGGAAGCAGGACGTTGGGATTCTGCCGCATCTTTTTTAAGTCGGAGTTGTTGGGATGATCCCAGATGACGGTGTAGTCGGTGAAGCCGTTGTCCTTGGCGATTTTGGAGAGGTGATCGCCTTGTTTAACGGTGTAGTATTCGCCCATGATGATTTCCTCGACAGAGTTCTATCGGTGTAGAAGAACTTAGCGGTTCATAGAGAACGCTATTTCTTGCGCCAGGATTTCTTGTCGATATTGGGGAATGAGATTTTGCAGTTGCCGGGGTCGATACCATCGACTCTAGCCTGGCCCTTTCCATCAAGATATCCCTCGGTAGTTGAACCATCGGGAAGCTCGATTTCGTACGGCTCGCTGGGGACTGGTTTGCCCTCATGATCGAGCAGTTCGATTTCAACCCAGTGGCCGGTTTGTGCGGCAGAACCTGCCGCGTTCGATAAGGCCTGTCAACCGGGACAAGGTTTAATAAAGGGAACGCCGGATTGGGCGGCTTGTGCCAGGGCTTCGCCAGCAACGCCTGGGCTGCCAGAGGCCGAAGAGGGGCCGGTGGTGCCGCTGCCGCTCATCGCTTGGGCTAACAAGACCAGCGGCGGCACGGGTGGCACGACGGTGGGTGAGCCCATGCCGACTTCGCCGATCATGACCGTGGGCTCGCCCATGATGATCGGATTTACCGGGCCCAGGGCCAGGCCGGGTATTTCCATGACGATGTCGCCCATGCGGCAGGCCATCATGAAATTAATCAGCACCGTAGGGCTGCCGAGCATGACCATGCCAACGCCGTCGGCGCCGCTGATGCTGACGGCCGGGCAAGCGTGCTGGTCAATCATAGCGCGCCAGGCGGGGAGGCCGCCGATCAGAACGTTGACGCTTCCGGGACCGGGGGCCAGTGGCATGCCGTGGGTCGTTGGGTCAGTTATGCGTGCTGCTGGCGGCATAGGCACTCCTCGTGACTACTGGTTGAGCTTTCCACCTTTGGTGCCGTCGTCGGCGGTGTCTGGATCTTTGGGATCCTCGGGAGCAGCCGGGCTGGCGGGCGAATCTGGGCTGGCGCTTTGCGCGCTGCCGGGGGCGCCACCGCTGTTGATGAGCACCATGGTGCCCTGAATGGAAACGCCTGCGGGGCCGATGTCGATGAAGCCGCCGGGGCCGACGAGAGAAAGTTGCATGCCGGCTTGAATGACGACGTTCATGCCCCCGGTAATATAAACCGCCTGGGTTGCGGAGAGCACGTCGTTCGCGCCGATCTTTGTGTTTCTGCTCTGGCCGATAGTGATGGACTCGTTGCTGCCGACATTTTCCTTTCGGCTCTGGCCAATGGTGATGGACTCGTTGTTGGTGACCTGCTCCTTGCGATCGCCGCCGATGGTGATGGACTGATCCGAGTCGATTTTTTCCATCTGCTTTGCGCCGATGTGGATGGAGGTGTCTCCGGTAATCTTTTCGATGTGTTTACCTTTCACCTGGGTTTGTTTATCGCCGTCGACCTCTTCGAACTGACTGGACTTGACGATCATATGGCGATTGGCGCCGACGAATTCGCGAGATTCTTTTTCTACGCGCCAGTCCATGTCCTTTTCGGCGTTCAAGAAAATTTGTTCGTCGTCCTTTTTGTCTTCAAAGCGAAGCTCATTGTAGTTGCTGGAGGTGCCATTTTTCGAGCTGCGCGACAAGAACGTGGTGCGGGTCATGTTATCGGGCAGAGCGTAAGGGGGCATCTGGTCGGCGTTGTAGACACGTCCAGTGATGATGGGACGATCGGGATCGCCTTCCAGAAACTCGACAATCACTTCCTGGCCGATGCGCGGAATATTGATAGCACCCCAGTTTTTGCCGGCCCAAGGCTGGGAGACGCGCACCCAGCAGGAACTGTTTTCGTCTTTCTTGCCCAGGCGGTCCCAGAAAAACTGAACTTTCACACGGCCATATTTGTCGGGATAGATCTCTTCGCCGGAAGGACCGACGACGACAGCGGTTTGCGGACCTTGCACAACGGGTTTTGGAGTGATGCGCTGAGGCCGAAATGGCGTGTCAAAGGGAATGCAGGTGAAATGATTGCTGTAGCTTTCCTGTGCGTTGACTTCGCCGCTGTAATAGCCCTGGCCGACGGTGGCGGAATGCGAGACGTCGGTTAGAAGGTAGTCTGCATTTAATTCGCGGCGCGGATGTTCGCTAAGGGTGAACTTGGACCCCGGGACGAAACTGCGGGAGTTGCCGGAGCCGGTCATGACTTGAAAGGAGGTTTCTTCTTCTTCCATGCGGACCTTAACCATGTCGCTGCCCTGATCTTTCTTGAGAAAGATGCCGGGGTAGTCGAAGACTTCGAATCTGGTGTTATCGGAGACCTGGTCGACAGTGGTGACCTGAGATAGCAAGGAGGTGTTGGGAGTCTCGAAATTGTAGTCGGTGAGGGCGTACTTGCCGGGACGCAGTTCTTCTTCGGCATCCCAACTGAAGACATAGTCCTCATCTTCGAGAGGAGTGCGCGCCGCAACGTTGAAGCGAAAAGTGGATTGCGGAACACAGCTTTTGTGGACGCTGGGCTTGTCCGAGAAGGTCAGCTTGTGACTGCTATTGTCGTGCTCGAAGAAATAAAAGATGCCGTATTCCTCCATGAGACGAGCCGCGAAATTGAAGGAAGTTTCGCGATACTGCACGACATATTCGCGCTGGGTATAGGTCGACTGAGTCTTATCCTGAAAATCATTAAAGCCAAAGTCGCCGAAGACTTTTTTGAGAATGTCGGGAATGGTCTTTTGCTGGAAGATTTCACAATCGGCTGTGCGCGTGAGAAACCATGCCCAGGGAACGATTTCCGCACGGTAGTGGCTGAAGCGCTCGTCGCGGCCGAGGAATGCGAAGCGGCTGACAAAACCGTTCCAGTAGCGCTGTCCGCCCTTGGGAACTCCCAGACGGACGGTGACGCGCTTGCCGACGATGTCCTTGGAGGCGATGGAATGATTTTCGGAAAGGAGGTCAGCGGAAAAATGGAATAGCCGGGACATCGATTCGCGGCCGCTGAAGCCCTGCAGAAGCAAGACGTCCTTGCCAAGCGGGGTGGTGATGGCGATCAGGCGATTGTCTTGCGTATAGGCCATATTGAGCGGCTCCGCACAAAGAAACTAGGTCCAGAGTTATCTGGTCAAAACAATTTAGGAACGAAAGTATCCTTGCTGGTAAGCTTCACTCCAAGGCACAAAATTACGGTCATCGAGCTCTTGCACCGGAGCTAAGCATAGGCAAAGGCGCCGTTTTCGCCCACAGAAACATGGATGGACGCCGGCTTCTGGCGTTCGGCCATGCGGCTCAGTAGATAACGGGAAACATCCGGGAGCATGGTATTGGTCAGGATGTTGTCAACATTGCGCGCACCCGATTCTACTTCGGTGCAGCGTTTAGCGACTTCGGCGACGACGGCCGGATCATAGGTCAGCTCGATCTTGTGGTTGTCGCGAATCCGTCGCTGGATCTTGGCAAGTTTCAGCGTGACGATTTGCTTCATGGCTTCATCGCGCAGCGGGAAATACGGAACGGTCACCAGGCGCCCCATAAAGGCAGGCTTGAAGATTTTGTTGAGTTCCGGCTTTAGGGCTTTGGCCAGACCATCGGCGGTGGGAGTGGTTTCGGGATCGGCGGTTAGCTTCATTAGAAGATCGGTGCAGGCATTGGAGGTGAGAATGATGATGGTGTTTTTGAAATCGATCGCGCGGCCTTCGCCGTCTTCCATGTTGCCCTTGTCGAAGACCTGGTAGAAGAGTTCGAGAACATCGGGATGGGCCTTTTCGCATTCATCGAGGAGAACGACAGAATAGGGGCGGCGGCGGACGGCTTCGGTGAGAACGCCGCCTTCCCCGTAACCGACATAGCCTGGGGGCGCGCCTTTGAGGCTGGAGACGGTGTGGGCTTCCTGGAATTCGGACATGTTGATGGTGATGAGATTACGCTCGCCGCCGTAGAGAAAATCGGCCAGGGCTAAAGCGGTTTCGGTTTTGCCCACGCCGCTTGGACCGACGAGCATGAAGACGCCGACCGGTTTGACGGGATCGTCCATACCAGCGCGATTCGTCGAAATGCGCTGGGCGATGGCTTCGAGGGCGTGGTTCTGGCCGATGACCCGTACAGCCATCAGATCCTTGAGATGGAGGACGGTATTGATTTCGTCTTGTTGCATTTTGCCGACGGGAATGCCCGTCCAGGCGGAGATGACTTCGCCGACGATTTGCGTATCCACGCAGACGCGCATTAGCGGCGAATCGCCTTGGATAGCATCGAGCTGGGCATTGAGTTTCTCTAGCTCGGCGCGAAGCGCGGATGCATCTGTGGCGGGTTGCGCGGCAGTACCCGAAGCGGTGGACATGGAAGCGGGAGGAGCGGCGGCCGGCGAAACAGCTGCCTCCAGTTGCGTGCGGATATCGCGAATACGGGAAACGAGCGACAACTCCTTGCCGCGGCGCTCTTCCAAAGTCTTGAGGCGCGCGGCAACCTCTGTTTTCTGTTTGGCGATGTTGCCAAGCCGTTCAGAATGATCGACGCCCACGGCGGTTTCGCGTTCGAGGACGCGCTGCTGAACCTCCAGGTCGTCGACTTGGCGCATGGCATCTTCGATCAGCGGAGGAGTGGCGTTTTGTCCGAGGGAGAGCCGGGCGCAAGCGGTATCCATGACGCTGACGGCTTTGTCCGGAAGCTGGCGGCCGGCAAGATAACGATGCGAAAACTTCGTGGCCGAGCGGACGGCTTCGTCGAGAATGCGGACGTTGTGGTGTTTCTCGAGAGAGCTGACGATGCCGCGCAGCATGACCATACATTGTTCTTCGGTGGGCTCTTCGACTTTGACGACCTGGAATCGCCGGGCTAGCGCAGCGTCTTTCTCGAAGAATTTTTTGTACTCGGACCAAGTGGTGGCGGCGATGGTGCGCAGTTCACCGCGGGCCAGGGCCGGCTTGAGGAGGTTGGCAGCATCGCCCTGCCCTGCCGGACCACCGGCTCCAATCATGGTGTGCGCTTCGTCGATGAACAGGATGATGGGAGACGGGGAGGATTTGACCTCTTCGATGAGGCCTTTGAGGCGATTCTCAAATTCGCCTTTGACGCCGGCGCCCGCTTGCAAAAGCGCGAGATCAAGGGTGCGTATGGTGACATTCTTGAGAACCGGCGGCACGTCGCCAGCAGCGACGCGCAAAGCAAAACCCTCAACCACGGCGGTTTTGCCGACGCCCGCTTCGCCGGTGAGGATGGGATTGTTCTGACGTCGGCGCGTGAGGATATCGATGATTTGCCGGATTTCGTGATCGCGGCCGAGGACGGCGTCAATTTTTCCGGCTCTGGCGTTGGCGGTGAGATCGATTGTG
Organism: Acidobacteriota bacterium; assembly: GCA_013289825.1. GTDB lineage: Bacteria > Acidobacteriota > Terriglobia > Acidiferrales > UBA7541 > Acidiferrum. Next base: position 55,217 of record JABCZF010000002.1, read on the forward strand.
AATTGATTGAGATTTTGCTGTTTCCCGGCTGCCGGAATGCCGCCGGCTTGCGGCAGACCTTGGACGCCAATGGGAACGGCTTGCGCGGTTTCCTGATCTTCGGGCGAACCGGCGACGATGTTCCAGAAATCCTTGTGTAGAGTTTCGGCGCTGATTTTTTGAAACTCGCGTGTGACTTCGCGCATGAGGCGCGATAGATCGCCGGAGCTGGCAATCGCGAGGATCGAGAAGCCGGTGCGGACTTGCGCGGAGCCAAAATCGATGGAGCCGATGGTCCAAGCTTCCGAGAGCATGTCCGTGAGCGTGGGGCTGAAGGCCGGAGTGCGGGCGTTTCCCGATTTTAGTTTATCGAGACTGCGCGTGAGATCGCCGGTGAGGCGGGATTTGTCGACGCCAAACTGCTTAAGGATACGGGGGAAATCGCTATCGGTGACGTCCAGGAGCTTCAGGAGGAAATGTTCGACCTCGATGTCATAGTGCGTGCGCGCCAGGCAAAAACCTGCCGCTGCCTCGAGAGCATTCCGAGTGGTATCGTTGAGCTTTCCGATCAGACCTTTTAGATTTGCCGTCATAATGACCTCGTTTCGCTAAACGTTGAAAATAGTCTCTTCCGGATGGCGTTCCATGGGCTTTGATTTCATCCAAGTGACCCAGCCAAGCTGCGGGGCGCCGTCGCCTTCGCCGCCAAGCTGGCAGCGGGGAACTTCCTCGCGTTCGAGGACCAGTTGCACCTCGAAATCAATTTCTTCGTTGGTCCAAAAACGCAAGAGCGAGCGGAGCGGCTGGTAAGCGGAGCCGTTGGGCAGAAAATCGAGATAGTTTTCCAGCTCGAGGGGGCCGATGCGGATTCTTGCGCGTGCCTGCTGATTCCAGACTTCATCGCCGACTACCGCGCCCAGGCCCAATTGTTCGGACGGAGTGGAGCGCTCGCCGATGCAACATTCGGTGGTCTCGTCGAGGCGGAACCAGCCGCCGACCAGCTGGATGACTTCGCAGGGAACTTCGAAGTAATCGTTGAGGAGCAGCTCGAGAGCGTGCGCGGAATGTGGACGCTGGCCGAGAATGCCGGCGAAGAAAAGAAAGGCGTCGTCGGGAACAGCGAGGCGTTCCTGCAAACCGAGAGTGCCGAGACCGATCAAGTCGAGCAGATGGTGGGAGAAACGATCGCGCTCTCCGCGTTCGTAGGAAACGGCGAAGCGGTATTTTTCCCAAGCCTGGTAGAAAAACGAGAGCATGCGGTGATGAAAGAGGTCGAGAAAATCGCGGAGCGTCCGGTCGCCGGAGCGCAGCCGAGCAAGGATGAGAGTCGTATAGAAGTGTGGCAGCGGACCTTGCGGGCCGGTGACGCCCATGAAGTTGACCGCGAGCGACGGAGCTTCTCCTTCCGGCCAATCGATGGATTGAATTTCGCTGGCGGGAAAAGAGAGCGAGGGAAAGGAGCCCAGGCGCGCGACTTCATCGGCGGGATTGGTGAAGCGTCCGAGAGGCTTGCGATCCGGCGCCATGCGCTCCAGCAGGCGAATCGCCTGGAAGAATTCGAAGCGATAAGGCTCGCTGCGGAGCAACTCTTCGACTTCGGAAAGATCTACAGGAGAATCACTTCCCCCGCCCGGGGTGGCCATTGACGGAGAACCTCCTTTCTTTGCTGGGTGCGGACGGCGAGCTGGCTGAAACTGTTCAGCGAAGCATAGTGACCCAGAAAGTATTCGAGAACGCTGGCGAAAAGAAAGACCCCGCCGCCGACGAATTGTTCCTCGTCGAATTCCATTTCGACGCGGTGCCCGCGGACAAAGCCGATGCCATTTTCCGAAATGACGCGCGCGAAATGGCGGGTGCTGGACAGGCGCATCAATCCGGCGACTTGGCGTTCGTTGTAGCCGGATTCTCCGAAGGTGTAGAGGCGGAGAATTTCCTGGAGCGATTCCTTGCCTTCCTCGACAATAGAAAGATAGTTCAGAGAAAGATGGGAGATGAGGCGCCAGAGCATGCCCTTGCCCGTGGGCGGGCGCACGGAAGGCGAGGGCTTGCGCAGAGCCACGATGCGTTTGATGGAAGAAACGCCTTCGAGTTCGAAATCGCCGCTTTCGTTCCCCATGGGGAGGCGGTGAGGCAAATCCCGGTTCGAACAGGTGCAGTGGATCGTGGCGGTATCCGCGTCCGGATGGAGCGGGCGGCCGCTCAGATCCAAGAACGAAAGGTACACGTCGGTGCCTTCGTCATCGCGGCGCGTGGAAGCCTGGCGGCGGGAATGCCAGAAACCCTTGGGACGCTCGCGATGGCGCGAGGTGGTATGCCGGAAGCGATAGAAGGGTTCGAATTTTAACACTTCGTGAGTTTGCGGATCGGGGGAGATGACTTCTTCGATGGAGAAAATCTCCATGGCTCGCCGGCGCCGCACATCGGGAGTGATGAGGTACTCGGTGTGGGTCTGATCGAGCCGAATCGGCTCGGCGGTATGAGGGAAAAGATTGACCGCGGGCGAACAACCCATCCGCAGAGTATCTTCGGAAACGTTCAGCTCCAGGGTCTGCTGGCGCTCGCTGCGTTCGAAGCGCGAAATGAGAAAGACGATCTCCACGCGCGGACCAAAGCCTGAGGTGCGAAGGGTTTCGAGACCACGCAATGCGACAAAAAAGAATTTCTCAGGAAAATGAAAATACTCCTGCAGAATCCGGTAGCCGGAAAATGAGCGGCGCGGATACGGCAACAGAGCTTGGGAATCGCTGAAGCCGTCTGGTTGGAGATGGGTACCTGGGAAAGAGATGGCATGCTTTCGCGTGTTTGGTGCACGGTCGCGAAGCAGAATTTGCGTACAGTTGTTGCATAGCAATTCGTAGAGCGTATGGATGAGGCTGCTCTCGCCGTTGAGGTAGAAGCGCAGCGAACTCAATTCGAGTTTATCGAAGGTGACTTCGGGAAAGCACTCGATCTCCAGACGCAGAGCGGCGACGGCCTCCTGGGACTTTATAGCTGGACGCAGGCGGTCTGGCGTGACCCATTGGGCCGCGGCAATTCTTAACGGCCAAAGCGTGGCGTCGAAGCACGTTTTGAACTTGCAGGGATAACCGTCCACGGGCTGAGAGTAGAGCATCGAACCGCGAGGGATGGGTAGGCCCGCGCTGAGTTTTCCCTGTTCCCGGTCCAGATGAAATTGCACGATGGTGGAAGAAGGAATGGGGCGAATGTAATGCGGGTACAGGACACTGAGCAAGGCTTCGGTGATTTCAGGGAATTCGTCGTCGATCTTGAGATGGACGCGGGCGGCCAGGAAAGCGAAGGATTCGATGAGTCGTTCGACGTGGGGATCCTCGCAACGGTTGGGATCGATAAGCAAACGCGAGGCGACCTTCGGATATTTCTCCGAAAACTCCGCGCCCAGCTGGCGGAGATAGGTTAATTCGCGCTCGTAATATTCGAGCAGCTCGTCACGCACTGTCGTCTCCCGAAATCTGCACTTCCAGGCTGGTCAATTCGATCGAGGCGTCGTAGACCACGTGCTCAGGAAGCGGATCGATGCGAAGCATTCCATCGATCGCAAAACGCAGGACGCGCGAAACGCCGGCGGCGGGAACCAGGGAAACTCTGACACCGTCGAGTCGTCCTTCAAAAGTCTTTACCGCCGTCTCAATCGACTGGAGCAATTTGGATTGTTCGTAAAGAAAATTAGCGGGCATGGAGGTGATATCGGGAAGCCCGTAGTAATAGACGGAACGAAGAATCTCGACGGAGCCCTCCGGGATAGAATCTGGGGTGCGGCGCGTGTTCAACAAGTTTTCCAGGTCGCGCCTGACGGCCGTCTTGAGCCTGGCGAGAGAAGCGCTGCGCGTCATGGGGCTTTCAGACTTCACCTTGGGCTCATCGTCCAAGAGGCGATCCAGGACCGACAATCTCAAGGGCCCGTTTGAGTCGTGTTCCGCCATCGCTTACCTCAGAGCCAACGCTTGTCCAGGATCAAGCCGGCAAAGCTTTTGATAAATCTTTTGCTTTTCCGCGTCATCACGGCCCAGCTTTTCAGCGCAGCGATACAGCAGCGCGAGAGGTTGCGCGACGACCGACGGCTCTTCCCACTCCTCGAGTTTTCGGCGTTCGATTTCTTCGGCGAGTTCTACCAGGATGGGATAAGCGATGGCCTCGTGCTTGGTCGCGAGAAAAATATTGGCGAGTTGAATCTGCCTCTGGAAGCGGCCGCGGCCGGTGCGTTCGTTGCCGATCTCACGAGTCAACATCTCGATGGCTTCCTGCACCTTTCCCGCGCGCGCCGCTTTCATGGCTAGCTCGGCTACCTCAGGACGTTTTTCCCCGTTGGCGCTCTGTGGCTGCCGAATCACTGGGATTGGTTCCGGTTCGGTGACCGGCGCCGGCGCCACGAGAGACGCAGGTGGGGGGGGCAAGACGGTTTCCCTGAGCCAGGTCTGCGTCTCCAGATTGGCGGCTGGAGTGTCGTCCATGAGCGACGCGTTCAACAGGTCAGGATAGTCCGCAAGCAACGCTTTCAAATCAGATCGAATCGCGGCGGCCACCGGCTCGTAGTCCGAGCCGAGGGATTCGCAAGCGCGCACGGCATAACGCTGCAAGTCGAGCCATCCACGACCGCACGGCAGGCTCATCACGCTCTCGGCGCCTTCGAGAACCTCGGCCCAGTTCCCTTCCATGGCCATCTTCTTAATGTGCGTGCGCTTTTCTGTAGGCGGCGCTTCCAGAATCGCGGGGTCGAGCGAAGAACCTCGACCCCGAAGTTCTCCCCAGCGCGCAGCTCTCAACAACAGATAAGGAACAGGATTCTGTGGACTCTCGCGTCGCAAGAAACCGGCAACGGCAGAGACGCGTTGCATGGCGTCGTCGCGGTCAACGGGTTCAGCGGTGACGGCTCGCTTTTTCGTAACCGGGGCGCCCGCCGCGGCGGACTCGGCCTGAACTTCTTCCGCCGGCTCTTCAGCGGAAGCTTCTGGCTCCTCAGCAACTGGCTTGTGGTACTGCTTGACCATGTCCTGCAGTTCTTCAAGAGCCGTGCGCAGGTTGGCAAAGTTGGGGGCGTTACGCCCGAACTTTTCGTCGCTAAACGCCTCCAGCGATTGGAGGGACTCGAGCGCAGCTAGGAGGTCGGCGGCGAGCTTTTCGTAGTAGGCATCCCCGGTGGCACGAACGGCCTGGTCAAATTCCTCGGCGGTACATTTCTTTTCTTCGATAGCGTTGTTTCGCGCAGTAGTTTTGGCGTCATTGCCCGCGCAATCCGCCTCGTAGCCCACTCGGCGCGATTCCTGGTACTTGAGCAAATCGAGTTTATTCTTGGTGAGCGGCAGGCGACGCACGCCGACGTCGAGCCGGGAGCCGACCCATCCGAGCGGAGCGGCACGTATTTCTATGTCATCGTCTTCGATTTCGGGATACAGGGTGTCCCAAAAAGTCTCCAGCAAACCCTTCAAAAGATCCAGAGCTTCGCGGAGCCCAGCGACGTGATCGCGGAAAAGGACGGCTTCCGTCAGCCACACAGCTATTTGCAAGTCTTTGCTCTTTGTGGAAAGCGCTTCGGTGGCGAGTTTTATGACCAGCGGATAGTCGGCTTTCTTGATGGCCGTCGACCAGTCTCCTTGAGGCAGCGCTTCTTCTTCTCGGCGCGCTTCGCGGATTTTGTCGTAGAGGGGATCGTAACGCAGGTTCTTTCCGCTCGGATTATCGCCGGGGATGGGATTCAGAAGGCCTTCAGGAAGGGGCATGGGTGTTACGAAGCCGTTTGGGCCATAGCAATTTGGACACTGCGTACTTCGAGGATCGGCAACTCGTCATCATCGGCAAGCAGCAGCTTCTGACCGACCGGAACGGTCTCCCCTTCGGGAGTCTCTTCCCACACGGTCGCACGGCCCAGGCGAACATTGGCATTCGCATGCTGAGAGGCAAAGGGAGTAAGGACCGGAAGCAGGACTTCCCCCAGCTCGCGTTCTTCGTACTTGTCCGAGGTGCGAATTTTTGCCGGCAACCACAGTAAATCCCGAAGCCGTTTGGGAGGCGCGATCTCAATGGAATTCAGAAGCCCGAAGGGGATCCACATATAACTGCCAGCAGCGAAAACTTCGAGATTCGAGCCAATGCGAGGGTCGGCATCGCTCAACGAATGATAGTTTTTCCCGTTGATGGTGATGGAGATTTCGTCCAGTCCCGTGCGGTGCTTCGGCAGGGGGTACTGCTGCTTGCTGAAAAGATCGTGGCGCGTTCTTTCGGCGTGGAGAGCCGCATGGTATAGCAACCCACCCATTTCCGCCGACTGGCTGCCCTGAGCGGCGAGATCCAGATGCTTTTCCGCGCGAGAGAAGTCTCCCGCAAAACAGAGCAGTTCGAACAAGAAAGTGCGTCGCTTGACATCCTGGGGGTTGTCGCGCACTTCAGCGCTGACCGCCTGAATGGCTTCGTCAAGCTTGCCGGCTTGTAATAATTCTCGAGCGCCCATCCGCCGTTCCTCTCAAGTGCTCGCGCTGCGGGCACACACAAAAAGTCAGGGAGAAGCGCCCGAACCTTCTCCGCGAAGGCCGGGCGCAACCCCATCTCACTCGAAAGACTATTCGGCGTTCAGGCAGCGACTGCTTTCGACAGATCGTAGCTAATGGCGCCGGTTGAAGACACTGTACCCTTCGAGGCATCCTGCACAAAGTATTCGAAGGTTATCTTGGAAAAGTTCAGACTGAAGGATTCCGAGCCCATTTCATCGGAACCTGAAGATCCGCCAATCGCGTGAGAAGAAACGAGACAGTGCTCAAACGTAAGCTTCAGGTAGTCGTACGGTGAGCCACCGCCGCCCGACTTGCGAACGGCAAGAACCCCCTTGTCAATGTGCGTTCCCTTGGTGCACGCCTGAAAGAGTTTTGCGGACGCTTTGTTGGTATAAGCCGAGAAGGTTATGTCGTTGGTCGAATACTTGCCGGTACCGCCTCCAGTCGCGTGAGCGAAGCTGCCGCTATTGTGTCCACTCCAAGACCAGCTCGCGAGTTCAATCTCCTTAGTGTGGCCTTCCTTCTGAGACTCCCCTTCTATTCCATCCAGCTTCAAATATGCATCAAATGCCATTTTCTTTCCTCCTATCGAGTTATTTCGAAGCTTGTAAAGCCGAGAGTTCCGCTGTCAAGCAACAGCATCCCTCCCACCAAAACCTATCCGCGCGTCGACTTCGGAAGTTCAGCGACGAGCCGCAGGGAAACCGTGAGCTCATCGAGTTGAAAGTGAGGCCGCAGAAACGCAATAGCACGATAGACGCCAGGTTTGCCGGCGACTTCCTCCACGTCCACGCGGGCCTCTCTCAGCGGATACTGAGCTTTCGCAGCCGCACTTGCGGTGTCATCCAACACCACATATTGGCTGATCCACCGATTCAGGAATTGTTCGCAGTCCTTGCGGGACATGAAGCTCCCGATCTTGTCCCGCATGATGGCTTTTAGGAAATGTGCGAAACGCGAGACAGCCAGAATATAGGGCAGTTGCGCGGAGAGCCGCGCATTCGCGTTGGCTTCGGGTTTATCATACTTCTTTGGCTTGTTGGCCGATTGTACGCTGAAGAAGGCCGCATAGTCGGTTCCCTTGCAGTGCACCAGCGGGATCAGCCCCTGGTCGGCCAGCTCCTTTTCACGCCGGTCGGTGATGGCGATTTCCGTCGGGCACTTCAGAGCCACGTCGCCTTCGTCGGTGCGGAAAGTGTGGGCGGGAAGACCCTCGACCAAGCCTCCGCCCTCCACGCCGCGAATGGCTGCGCACCAGCCGTACTTAGCAAATGCCTGCGTCAGGCGCGCTCCCAGCGCATAAGCAGCATTGCCCCACAGGTACTTCGAGTGATCCGTACCGTCGACACCTTCCTCAAAATTGAACTCATCGATGGGCTTGGTTTCCTTGCCATACGGAAGGCGCATCAGAACCCGCGGCATGGCCAAACCCACATACTTCGAATCGTCGCTAGCCCGGAAGGACTTCCATTTCGCGTACTCCGTGCTGTCAAAAATCTTTCCGATATCCCGCGGATCCCCAAGTTGTCCGAAACTTTCCAGATTCAAAAGCTCAGGAGACGCCGCGGTGAGGAAAGGTGCGTGTGCGCCCGCGGCAACTTGGGAAATTCTTTCCAGAAACTCCATGTCTTCGGGATGTTTGCTGAACTCGTAGTCTCCGATAAGGGCTGAAAAAGGCTCGCCGCCGAAGAGGCCGAATTCATCTTCGTAGACCTTCTTGAATACGGTACTCTGATCGAATTCAGGCGCGCGCTGCAAATCCCGCAGCAACTCCTTTTTGTTGGCATTGAACACCCGGAGCTTCAGCATCGTCCCCGTTTCGCTCTGGTCCATCAGGTACTTGATGCCGCGCCAAGTACCCTCCAACTTTTGAAAGGCGGGGTGATGAAGCACCTCGTTCAATTGCAGGGAGATCAGGTGGTCGATCTGGGCGATGCGAGCATTAATGGTGGCGTCGGCATCGCGCGAGAGCTTCATTTCGCCCTCGAGTACCTGGGCGACGAACTCCTTCACCATGTCCCGCCCACGCTCGCGTGCGGCACCTTCGCGTCCAAGACGTCCCTGGTCTACGATCTGATCCAGCAGGCTCGCTTCGGTGGTTTTGGCTTCCGCCGCCTGAGCAGGCGCCTTCTCCGGCTTACTCATCAGAGCCTCCCTTGGCCTTTTCGCCCTCCAGCTCCTTCTTCAGCTGGCCTGCCTTTTCCGTGTTGCCAACCGCGTCCATCAACAGGTTGTCCAGTTTCTCGTTGCCTTGCAGAGCGCCGCGCAAGTCGCCGAGCGTCTGGCGCAAGTCGAGGAGCTGTTTCAGCGGCTTTACATTCTTTGCGACATTGCCGGGATCAAAGTCGTCAAGACTCTTGAAGTCCAGGTCTACCTTGATCTTGCCGGCATCCGACTCGTCGCTGAGCTTGTTGTCCACTTCGAGCGACAGGTGCGGTTTGAAGCTTTCCAGCACGCCATCGAAGTTGTCGGGATTGATCTCCACAAAGCGCCGCTCTTTCAGCTTTGGAAGCGCTTCTACCGGCTGGCCGCTGAGGTCCGCAAAAATGCCCATGACAAAAGGCAGTTCTTTGACTTCAATGGCGTCGCCAACTTCGACATCGTAGGTTATGTGTACTCGAGGCGGGCGAACCCTCTCAAGCTTCTTTTGGACGCTTTCTTTGGCCATGTGGTCCTCTTGTCTCCCTTAGTCGGATAGTGCCTCAGGAGCGGAAATCGTTTCGCGGAAGGAAACCGAATTGCCTCCGCAGGGTTTATCACGATTCCGCCTACCCGTCAATAGTCCTAGAACTGCCGAGATCTGTCATTCGTCGCGTCTCAAATCGAGAATGGTTATGGCCCGCGGGGCGGTGGGGCACCCTAGAGCTTGGCCGGTGGGTGCTTCCCCGGATCCCTTGGCCGCCTGTGGGTCGCCCGGTCACTCTGGCCGGCCCTCTGTATCGCACACTGGAGTGCCGTATATTCATGCTTGCATTTGCTCGACGGCGCTTCAACATGTCGCGTAGCTTCGCACCGTGCGGAGAGCCCAGCAATGCACTGGAGGTGAACTAGGGAGACACTGAAAGTGAACAAGGAAGTGCCGCGAAACATGGAGGTTAGAACTGACGGGAGCCGCGCCGTTCTAGGAGGAGCCACGCGCGCAATTCCCAGGAGGCTAGGTGCGCTGTGGCCGCGACCCCCCGAAGAATCTCTTTTGACTTTCGCGCACTGCTCCTGCTAGCGTTAGCCATAAACCATGCGTCAGCTTCAGCCGGTCATCTGGTCTAAGGGTACCTTCCTTACGCCGCAGCACTTACAAACGCGCGACCGCTTTGTCGAGAGTTGCCTACAGTTTCGCTTGGAAGGCCTGAATTTCCGGCCCTGGGGTTTCCTGGAGTTGCAGATCAACCAGGAAGCTTTGGCCGAGGGAAACTTCGCATTGTCCAGGGCTGCTGGGCTCTTTCCGGACGGACTTCCCTTTGAGATTCCGGAGTCGGACCCGGCCCCCGACCCGAAGCCCCTGGGCCTTTTCTTTGATCCCGAACAGTCGAGCCTCGACGTTTATCTGACGATTCCCGAATATCGCTCCCACGGCCTGAACGTTTCGATTGCACAAAAAAATGCCGATGTTCGCTACCTCTCCGAAATCGTCAATCTGAGAGACGAGAACTCTGGAGTAACCGAAAAGCCCGTCCAGATTGCGCGCAAGAATCTGCGTTTTCTGGTGCAAGGAGAATCCCGCGAAGGTTCGAATGCCTTGCAAGTCGCGCGTATTCAACGCAGTTCCGCCGGCACGTTCCGGCTCGATCCGCAGTACATCCCTCCGCTGCTAAATATCGCCGCAAACGACTACCTGATGGGCATTGCGCGGCGGCTAGTAGAAATTCTAGCTGCAAAAAGCAGCATTCTTGCCGGAGCCCGCCGGCAACGGAGTGCCGGACTTGCGGATTTCTCGGCAGCGGACATCGCCAGCTTTTGGCTGCTCTATACGGTAAATGGGCACTTTCCTGCTCTTCGGCACATCCACGACGTGCGCCATGGTCATCCCGACGTACTTTTCAGATTGCTCACTTCGCTTGCCGGGGCGCTCAGCACCTTCTCGCTGAAGATTCAGCCGCGCGACTTGCCTCTCTACGATCACGAAAATCTGGGCGCGTGTTTTACAGATCTGGATGAAAAACTTCGCGAGCTTCTTGAGACCGTGGTCCCAAGCAATTTCGTTGCGCTTCCGTTGAAGCTGGTCAAACCTTCGATTTATTCCACAAACATCGACGACGATCGCTATCTGACAAACACGAAATTTTATTTGGCCGTCAGTTCTTCCATGAACCAGGGAGATTTGATCAAAAAAGCGCCGCAGCTAGTCAAAGTCTGCTCCGCGGCGCAGATCGAACAGCTCGTGCGGCAGGCCCTTCCCGGCATGCAACTCACGCACGCCGTACGGCCACCGGCGTCCATTCCCGTGAAACTCAACTATCAGTATTTCAGCCTGAATCAGTCCGGCGTGGCTTGGGAATCGGTAACCAAGGGACGCAGTCTGGCAGCTTTTGTGCCGAGCGACGTTCCAGAGCCCCAGCTTGAACTCCTCATTCTGCTTCCTCAGGCAATCTGAGAACGCTCGGTCTGAAGAAACCCTCCGCTGATTAAGTTCGCGATCAAACCACAAAACTCCGTCGCAGGCGTCTCTGGCAGCACCCAACCATTTTGTTTGGACTGTTCGAACAGCTCGCCGACGGTGGTGTCGCCATCGCAGCGCGGCAGCAGCAGCGGCATCCAAGGCTGCACTTTCCAATCGACTTCGAACGGGCGTTTGAGAGACATTCTGAAATCTTCGGCAGCGAGTTGACCTTCCCTGACTACGTGGCGCACGGTGACCTCGGTTCCTGGAGTAGCGACGGGCTTCGCAGCGAAAAGCGCTTCGCAAGTGCCGTTCCTGTGCATGGCTGTTTCCCACCCGAGCGCCCAGTCCATCGCTGCCGCAGGTGTACCGTCGCGCATCACGCGCCGCAGCGTGAAGGAGGGCCGTTGCTCGGCCACGCGCTGTATCACAAGCACGACTGCGAGCAGCTCTTCGACGCCGTTTTCTTCAAAGAGCTTTTCCCATTGCGCCACCTCTGCTCTTCCACCGTCCTTGTTGAGCGTGTGTTCCAGTGCAAACCGGCGAGGCAGCAAGTTGTCCAGCACAAACAGCGCAACGTCGTAATGCGCATGCTTCTCGCCCAGCCAATCCCGAACGGTCTGTTCATAGCTGCGTTTGGCACGATCAATTCCCAAGGTTCGGCAGTACAACCGCCCGCCTGGTTTGAGTCTCCCGGGGAGTTCAGAAATGATCCTCTTCGCCAAATCCTCACCGAGTGCGCCGCCGGCACTGTAGATTTCAGCAGGCTTCAGGACCGGCATATACGGAGGATGCACAGCGATGCGGTCAAACGCGCGGCCCGCAACCGGCTGAAAGAGATCGCCTTGAGCGAAGGTCACGTTGCGGATGCCGTTGAGCGCCGCATTGAACCCCGCAAACGCCAGCGATCGTTCGGTGATGTCGGTTGCCCAAACGTTTTTGGCAGCTTTGGACGCCAGCAGCGCAGCCGGGGCCGTTCCGGCGCAGAGTTCCAGAAAATCCTCGCAAGGAGCGAACGAAGTATAGTCAAGAAACTGCGTAACGGATTTCGTCATTGCTGGATAGACGATATCTGCGAAGGTCGGGCGGATCGAATGGTCGATATTGGTCCAGCGATCCGCGGCCGAGAACAAGCCTCGAACCGGAAACAGAGCAGCGCTGGCGAGGCAGCGTGCGGCATCTGTCACTTCGATGAGAATAAGTTCGGATTGGGTGAGTGCCTCCCAGACGACCGGTGGAAAAAAACTCGCCGCCTCCGCGACGGGCAACGCCTCTCCGAGCAGAAACAGATGGATGATGGCGTCGAGACTGTCAGCCACCTTGCGATTCGCTGAAGGTCGGGTGCAAATGGATACCAGGTCCAGCGGCTTCTCGGGCTTAATATGCAACCTTTGCCGTACGGCCTGTTCCGTAAAGCCAGACCGCGAGAAATGTTCGCGGAGCACGGCGAACTGCTCCGAGCTAAGCATGCGCAGATGAAACATAAGAGGCTCTCGCGGGCGAGCGGATATAATAGCAAACACCAACATGGATGGGGTGAATGTCTTGACAACTATCGGCGCAAACGCCATAGTTAGGCTCGATTCAAGCCTTTAGCGGCTTTCCCGAACCTTTCTTCCAGCCAGAGATTGATGACGAGTCGCACAGGGCGCCTCCGTCGACGCTGGAAAAAGCCGGGCTGGCCGAACGACGATGCGACGATTGTTGCACTGCGTCATAGGAGAGCTGGTTCGCGCTGGGTGAGACGCAGCATCCCGGCGCGGAGCCCGCCATAATCAACTAAACAATGAAGCATCTTTCCAAGGTGGTGTGGCACGAGGGGATGTACCTGGGCCCCCATCACTTCCAGGTGCAATCCCAATCCTTTGAAGACCTCCTACACTTCTCGACGTCCAGCCTGTGGTTTGCCCCTTACGGTGTAATCAGCTGCAAGCTCGACGCAGACGCGCTGAAAAACGGAATGCTGTCGCTGGTGCATGCGCGAGGGTTGTTCCCCGATGGATTGGCGTTTCAAATGCCCGACGCCGATGCTCTGCCTGCAGCTTTGAACATCAACGATCTTTTCCCGTCCACGCGAGAGTCTCTTCTGGTGCTGCTGGCTGTCCCAGAGAGGAGGCCCGAGGGGCCCAATTGCGCCATTGATTCCGAGCCGGCGCAAATGGATTTGCGCTACCGGGCGGAGATGCTCACCTTACCCGACGAGAATACCGGTCGCGATGAGAAACAGATCCAGATTGGCCGGAAAAACATTCGATTTGCGCTCGAAAATCAAGATAATCAAGCACTCGTAACGCTGCCTGTCGCTCGCGCTCTCCGCGATGGCTCGGGGCGTTTCATCTTTGATCCGAGTTTTATCCCTCCGTGCCTGCAGATAAGCGCCAGTGAGCGGCTGTTGGTCATGGCACGGACTCTGGTAGATATCCTCGATGAAAAGAGTGCCTCGCTTTCGCGCGCTCGTCGCGCCACTGCGCAAGGCCGCGCGGGATACTCTTCCGAAGAAATCGCCAGTTTCTGGTTTGTACATACCGTCAACGAAAACCTCTCCGTTCTGCGGCACCTAACGGTGTCCGAGCGTGGCCATCCGGAGCAGCTCTATATGGAGATGTCGCGGCTTGCGGGCGCATTATGCACGTTCGGACTGGAGTCGCACCCGGAGTCCTTGCCCGCTTACAATCACGATGATTTAGGAAAATGTTTCGGCCCGCTAAACCAGCATATCCGCGCACATCTCGAACTGGTGGTCCCTTCGAATTGTGTGCAGATTCCCCTGGTTTTGGCCGGACGAAATTTCCGGAGTGGAGCCGTTTTGGATCAGCGCTGCCTGGATCGCTCGCGATGGATTCTCGCGGTTCGCGCGGAAACCGGGGAGGCGGAGATCATCGCCAAGACCCCGCGGCTGATAAAGGTTTGCTCGCAAGACCTGCTGCCGGAACTGGTAAAAACGGCATTGCCTGGTCTGGGGCTGGTGCACTTGCCAATTCCGCCTTCTGCCATAGCCCCAAAAGTGGAGTTTCAATATTTCGGCTTGAGCCGTACCGGCAGTTGCTGGGAACACATCGTCGAGACACGAAAAGTCGGCGTGTATGTTCCCGACGACTTGCCCGGCGCGGAAATCGAGCTTCTTGTGGTTTTGGAGTCCTAGGAGGGTCCGGTGGGAGCGACGATGTTCGGGGCCACCAGCCTGCAGCCCCGCGAGGTATCCAGCAAACGGCGAGCCGAAAATCTCGCCTACATCTACCAGCAGATTTTGACGGTCATCGTGCGCGTACGTCAGAACCGCCAGGCCGTCTCCGACGCGAATGCGTTCCGTGCAAACATCCAGGCCGGGCTGCGCGCCGCAGAAAAAGATGCGGTGAAGAAGGCCTACCCTCCCGACGACATTCGTAACGCCACGCTCGCGGCCGTGGCCTTTCTGGACGAGTCCGTTCTGAATTCGAGCAATCCGGTCTTCAGCTCCTGGCACAGCATGCCGCTGCAGGAGGAGATGTTCGGCCATCACGTTGCCGGAGAAACTTTTTTTGAAAATCTCGAAAAGCTGATGTCCCGGCAGGATTCGCACGATGCCGCGGACGTGCTGGAGGTGTATGCGCTGTGTCTTTTGATGGGCTACAGGGGCCGCTACGGCTTCTCCGGCCCGGAAGCAACCCGACCAGTCATCGATTCCACGCTGGAAAAAATCCGCCGCATCCGCGGCCCTCTCGTGGGACTCTCGCCCGCATGGGCCGTTCCCGAGGGCGGCACCGTAGCCGCGAAGCGCGATCCCTGGGTTAGCCGGCTTGCCTTTGGAGCGCTCGGCTGCGTGATTCTGGGAATTCTGTTTTTTGTCGTTTTCAAGATGCGCTTGCTTTCAGGGGTCTCCGATATTCAAGCAATAGCACCTTTAAACCACCCATAGGGAGTGGAGATGCGATTTCAATGGCAACATCTCGCAGCCGGAGCGGCTGCCATCGTCGTATTGATGCTGACGTGGTTTGGCCCACAGATTTTTCATGCCGTGGGCTCGAACGCTATCGTATTGCGCGGCGGCATCCTGTTGCTGGGGGTCATTGCCGTCATCGGGTTACTGCTGTGGGCCCGCTCCTCGATGCCCCAGTTCCCCGGTTCCGAAGAAAGCCAGGCTCCGCAGACTGGAGCGTCGGGCGGAGCCGCTTCCGAAGATATCGATGTCCTGGTTCGGGAAGCCGCCGGGAAAGTCGCGGCAGCGCGCTTGGCCGCCGGGGCCAAGCTGTCTTCGCTTCCGACGGTTTTTCTGCTTGGAGAAACTGGCGGCGGCAAGACCAGCGCGATGGATCAAAGCGGATTGGATGCAGAACTGCTCGCGGGCCAGGTGTTTCAGGAAAGCAGCATCGTGCCGACGCGCGTGGCAAATCTCTGGTTCGCCCGCAAGACGGTGTTTGTAGAAGCCGGCGGTCCACTTCTCGATGACGCCGGCTCCTGGGTGCGTCTCGTCAAGCATTTCCTCCCAGGCCGGTTCCGTTCCATTTTCGGTGGCGGAAGCCTTGCTCCACGAGCCGCTATCGTCTGCGTGGATTGCGAGAAACTCGTGCGTGAGGCCGCTCTCGACAAAATCGTGGCGCAAGCTAGGAAGCTTCGAGCACGCCTCGAAGAGCTTTCCTACCACATGGGCGTCAGCCTCCCCGTTTACGTGCTTTTCAACCGGTCGGACCGTATCCCCTACTTCGAAGAATTTGTCGGCACTTTCAACAACGAAGAGACCTCCCAAGTGCTCGGCTCCACTTTGCCGCTCGTGGGGACGGCCAGCTCCGGCGTTTATGCCGAGCAGGAAACCAAGCGACTCAGTGCCGCATTCCAGGCGATCTTTTTCACACTGGCAGAGTGCCGCCCTGGCCTGCTGAACAGGGAGCGCAACAGCGACCGGCAGGCGGGTGTCTACGAGTTTCCCCGTGAGTTTGGAAAGCTCAGCAAGCCCCTCGTGCAGTTTCTGGTAGACCTTTGCCGACCCGGCCATCTCCGCACCGGGCCCTTCCTTCGCGGATTTTATTTCGTGGGACAGCGGATTATCACGGTTTCCGCCAGCGCCGGGCAAACCATGCTGGGCCAACGCCCGGCGCAGCGCGCCCCCGGCGGATTCAACCCGGACGCAACAAGTTTGATCAGCGCGCAAGATACGTCCGCGAAGACCTCTTGGGCCACTGGCACATCGCTGGAAGCAGCAAGTGAATCGCGCAGGTCGGTTCAGCGTGTTTTTCTCAGTCACGTCTTCAGCCACGTGCTGTTGCAGGATCGCGCCGCACTGGGAGCGAGCGGCAAAAGCACGCGCGGCGATTTTGGGCGCCGCATACTGTTTGCCTCCATCGCCTGCCTCGCCTTGGTTTGGATCATCGTCACGGTAATTTCATTCGTCGGCAACTCGCGTCTGGTGTCCGGGATACGCAGCGCCAGCCAGGATCTTTCGGCCGTGCAAAATCTCGGCGCGCAGCAGCCGACGCTTGATTCGTTGCGCCGGCTAGATTCTCTCCGGCAGACCATCGTCGAACTGCGCGGCTACGACCAAAACGGCGTGCCTCTGCACCTGCGGTGGGGGCTATACGCGGGCTCATCGGTCATCGAGGATGCCCGCGCCATCTATTTTCATGCCTTCGATCAGGTTCTCTTTCAGCATACAAAACGGAACCTCACGGCCGATTTACAAACCTACCGCGGCGATCCTCAGCCCAACGCCGATTCAGGCGCCGCTTACGACGCTTTGAAAGCCTACCTGCTCACCACATCGGAATCTCCGCGGAATTCCGGCGAGTTCTTACAAAACTTCCTCATGAAAGATTGGAAAAGAGATTTAGGAGACGTAGAGCAAGACCGCAGCGATCTTGCCGCGCAACAATTTGCTTTCTATAGCGCCGAGTTGACCCAGGATAATCCTTTCTTGAAAACCAACGATGCCGGCATGGTTGAACAGGTTCGTGCGTACCTCAACAGGTTCTCAGGGCTGAAGCGCTTGTACACGAGTATGCTGAACGACGCGAGACAGAAGGCCAAGAACTATCGTTTCGCAACGGCTCACCCTGACGGGTTGGATGTCATGCACGCCCGGACGGATGTCGACGCGGCCTTCACCGCGGACGGCTGGAAGGTCATGGATCACTCCATCCAGCATCCCAATGCGGTCCAGGGCGAGACTTGGGTTCTGGGCTCAACGGCGAGCACCAACCTCACTCCAGCAGACCTGAGCCAGCAACTCCGGGCCATGTACGAGGCGGATTTTATTCAGCAGTGGCGGGCCTTCTTGAATGGAACGTCCGTATCCACCTACAACAGCGACGCCGACGCCGCAAACAAACTGAAAAAACTCTCGGCGAATTCCTCGCCGTTGCTGGCCCTTATCTGCGACACCTCGGACAATACGAATGTGTCCACGAACGCCGTGAAACAAGCGTTCCAGGCGCCACAACAGGTCGTTTCACCGGGCTGCGGCGCGCAGGGAAAATATACTCAAGCTTCCAATGATGCCTACATGAAGGGCCTGTTTGACTTGCAAGCTTGCGCCCAGGACGTCGCGGATGCGCCCCCCGATCAAAAGGACCCCAAGAAAACCAGCTGCTTGCAAACCGCCGCACAGGCCTTGCGCTCTGCCGGCCAGATCGAGCAAGGGCTCCCCAACGACACCGAAGGGCACGTAGACAAGACCGTCAGTGCCCTGCTCGATGAGCCCATCAAGTCCTTGCAGAAACTCTGGGCTACGACCACCGTGGGCGGCGAAGGACTGTGCAAGCCGCTGAAGGATCTCGAGACCGCCTATCCCTTTAACGCCCGTAGCACACGCGAAATTACGCTGGCAGAGTTCAATGACTTTTTCCAGCCGGGCAAAGGCAAGCTTTCCCAATTCATCGTCGCGCAAAAAAACAACCTCAGCCCGCAGGGCACGACCTTTGTTCGCGCGCTCGGAAGCACAACGCCGATTGGCCCTAATTTTCTTCGAACCTTAAACGAGCTATATACGATTCAACTGACCATGTATCCCAACAACGCGACAGATCCGCACTTCGAATATTCGGTGACCGCCCATCTGCCTGATGCCGGCGGCTTCAAGAGCGAGAAGCTGACCTTTGATGGGCAAGAATGGTTGATCTCGGGAAGCGGCGGAACGAGGAAGTTCATCTGGCCAGGCACCACGCTGCAGGGCGCCACTCTAAGCCTGAACAGCGGCACCGATCTGGAAGTTGCGCGATATCAGGGCCTCTGGGCCGTGGCACATTTCCTCTCCGCCTACAACTGGCAAGCATCGGGGAGTGGCTACATTATCCAAGGCCGGCTGATCGGTCCGACCGGCCAGCCCTTCACCAGCAATGGCAAGCCCGTCGAAGTACGATTCGATGTGGACTTTAAGGGCGTTCCCTTGTTCCAGGCAGGCTTTCTTTCAGGCTACAGCTGCCCGGCGATGAGCAAGTGACTCACGTTTTTGGCGAAGCCTGGTGATAGCCGACTGCGGACTGTGCTTCCCAATAGAAGCGTGCGAGCAGATCAGCGCGGTCCACGAAAATGCTCGCTGGTCTTCGGTGCGACGAGCCGGCCATGAATGGGTCGCGAGCCTAATACACGACACCTAAGGCGCCCGAGCCAAGTTCCGTGAGAATTTCGCATTTGCCCAGCTTTTCTCGAGGAGGCGACCCTGCGCGCCGCCAATCGCTCGAAATCTAGACTGCTTCGGGCGCTCTTACTTTTGGAAGGTTATGGTAAGCGGAAAACGAACCGACACAGGTTTTCCGCCCGACGTGGGAGGGGTGGTTTTCCAGCTCTTGGAAGCGTCCTTGACCTTATTGAAAAAAGCTTTGTCCGGATTTCCGTCCTTCTCGACTTTCACTTTTCCGCTGGCCTCGACGGTCACGTTCACGGTGAGTGTATAGGGCAGCTTTCCCGACTGTTTCGCTTCATCCGGAAAGTCGACCGTGGGGGTTCCCACCCATTGCAGCGCAGCACTGGCATCCAGCTGCGCGCAAGTGACGGCTCCGTTCACGGATGGGATTTCTGGCCCGCCTTTGCCGCCGGGCCCGCAAGTCAGCGCTTGCACTACGACCTTTCCGGCAGTCTGTTTGATGATTTGGATGGCGTTGGGTATCGCGGTACTGACATACTGGGCCGCCGCGACCTTGAAGTTCCCTGTACCGCTCGCTATTTTTTGAAATTCCGGAATAAGATGGCTGAGGGCGTCGGGGTCTTTCTTTTGTTGCGCTTGATTGAAACGAAGCACGGCTGCGTCGAACGCCGCTCTGTCACCGTTCTTCTCCATGGCCGCGGTGTACGCCACGTTCAGGCGCTTCTCGATCTCTTTACAAGTCGTGAGAAGTGCCGGATCTTCGGCGCGGCCTTCGAATCCGTGCAGCTCATCGATGGCGTGCTGAATCGCTGGTGGGTCGTTTTTGCTTTCCAAGGCCTGCGCATTGCTCTTAATGCCCTCGAACTCTTGTTGCTCTTGCCTGTGCAATTCGCTCGACAAGCGCTCGTGCGTTTTGCTCCATTGTGCAGCAGAATCGAGTTGTCCCTTCGCGGCGCGGAAAGCACCGCTTCGCAGGGTGGTCTCAATCGTATTCACCGTGTTTAGCGCATTTTCTACCGCAGTCAACTGCTTTTTCGCGTCCGCGCTCCGCGGCCCCTTGTGCTTTGCCAATTCCTGGAAGCCATCGCGGGCCTCCGCAAACTTCTCGTCCTTGAAGTCCTGTACAGCGGTGGTGTAGGTCTTCTCGTCGCTGCCCGTCTGTCGAATCTTGCTCAGATAACTCTCCGCTTGCGGCTTGAGTGTCGAACCGGCCACGTCGAGATCGAGCATGGCTTTGAAGCCTTTGCGCGCGCCCTCGAGGTCGTTCCCCTGGAACAACTTCAGGGCTTGATCAAACAGATCCTGCTCCTGCTTGTGAACGTCGGGTTCGCTTACACCCAACTTGGCCGCTTCCAATTCCCGCGTAGCGTCCTCGGAATGCCACAAGTTCAACTGAATCACATCTTGAAAAGCCTGCTGGGCACCCGCATAGTCCTTCTTCTCCTTCAGCAAAGCCTCGCCGTCGTCAAATTTCTTTTGCTCATCGGCGCGTCTTTGCTCGATTTGATTGACCTGTTGGGCGGCGTCGTTCTGCAGCGGGCCCTTGACCTTGGCCAGTCCTTGCCACACCTGTTCAGCCTGATCGAACTGGCGGTTCTGCCAAAGCTCTTCGGCTTGCTGCTTCAATTTCAAGTCCCTGGCCGAGGTTGGGCCGCCGCTGGTTTTGTGCGGCCAGAGCATGAGGGCCAGCAGGACCACCACAACCACGCCAATCCCTGCCAGCACTGGCGGCCGTCGCAAGATGGGCAACACTTGCGCCAGAAAATCGGGTACGGCTGGCTTGGGCTTTGCCGGAGAAACCGGTTGTGCCGTCGCTGCCGGCACGGTTCCGCTCTGTCGGGGCTCTGCGGCAACGCCGCTCGCTGTGCCGGGCTGCCGAACACCCGGGCCGGCGATGACCGTCGCTCCGGGAACTTCTGTTTTTCGCGCCGCTGGGTCTTTTCCTTGGGAATCCGAGCGGCGGGGACCATCTTGCCGCGCCACTGGCCGGTCTCCCGAACCGACGACCTTCGTCGCAGAAAACCCCGCTGCAGGTATGTTTTGTGCGGATTCGCTGACCCGGGTCACGTCGGCCGGTGGAAGCACCGGCTTTGCGGCCGCGGGCGGATCCTTTTTCCCGGGACTGGAGGGCTTCGGCGCACCCGTCTTCGGCGGATAGACCTGGGTCCCTGCGCTTTGCGGCCCGCCGCCGAGCGATGAAATTTTTCCGCGAAGCTCCAGCAGCCGCGGATCGGAGGGCTGGAGTATCTGCGTGGCCATTACTTCGTTAAATAGTTGCGTTGCTCCCGCCTGGTCCCCTTTCTTCACCAGTGTTTCGAGCGCACTGACTTTCCGTTCTGCATCTTCCTTCTTTTTCCGTTTTTCTTCCGCGCCTTGCAGCAACTGCGTCACATTGGGATCGGCGCCCATTGTCTCCATGGTCTGCTGGGCCAAATCGATGGCGTCCGTAATCTTGTCCTGATTGATCTTGCTGTTGATTTCGCGCACTCGGCGCTGCATTTCGTTGCGAGCTCTCTCGCGGTCGTCCTGCTCTCTCTTCAACGCCTCGGCTTCCGCGGCGAGCTTGCGGAATGCATCTTGTTTTGGAAATTCCTCAACTGCCTTCCGCGCCGTATCCAAAGCTTCGGCGTAGCGCTCGCACATCAGGAAACCCTGAATCTGCTTCTCGCGCTCCTCTTCTTTCCTCTTCTGCTCTTGCTGCGCAACTTCTCCCCGCGCGTAGTTCACCAATTCCTTCAGTTCGTACTCTTGCGGATACTCCTGCAAGAGAGGTTCGCCTTTGGAAACAACTTGTTTGAATTTCCCTGCTCCCAGCAAGCTGCGCAGCCCGGTAATCTCTGACTCCAGCCGCTTTTGTCGCTTCTGTTCCTGTTCTTCCTGCAATGCCAGGTTTTGCAGATTCTTTACGGCCGTATCCTGCGGATAGTCCTTGAGCATAACGTCCAGTATTTTTCGCGCTTCAACAAAATTCTGCTGGCCCAGCAACCGCCGCACTTCCGCCATCTGCCGTTGTTTCTGCTGTTCGGCCTGATCCGCCCTCGCTGAATCCTGAAGTTTCCTCAGTTCCGGATCGTTCGGGAATTCCAGCAACGCCGCCGCAAGTACCGTCAGGCACTCGTCATAGTTCAGTTCCGTCCACAGCGTTCGCGCGCGATGCAGGATTTCGCCCAGCCTCTTCCGCTTTTCCCGGCGCACCCGCTCTTCTTCGATTTGCTTCTTTAATTCCTTCGCCTGCAAGTTGGCATCGTCGAGTTCCAGGGCCTGTCCCAAAGCGGCCGCCGCCTCGGTAAGCGCCCCTTCGGCCAGTCGCTGTTTGGTCAATTTCAGTTTCTGCTCCAACTGCTGCGCTTTCGCTACGGCAATTTCCACTTCCGCAAGCAGCTTGTGCGCAGGTTCATGTTTCGAATCAAGCCCCAGCGCCGCGTGCGCTTCCGCCTTGGCTTCGCGCAATTGCCCGGCCTTCAAAAATCCCTGGGCCCGACTCACATGCTCTTCGAGCCTCGGCAGAATCTCCGTCCTGCGAAGCTCCACCGAAACCTTTTCCAACATACTCTTGGCCTGGGAGTTCCCCACATCTATGTGCAAAGCCTTGCGCAGCAAAGCCTGTGCGCGCTGCAGGTCTTTCACCACCAACAACTGCTGGCAGTCGGCAATTAGTCCTGACACGGTAGCCTGCTGTGCGGCCTTCCAGATTGGTTCGATGGCGTGGAGCAAGTCCTCCATCGACTGGTACCGATCCTCGCTTTTCTTCTCCAGCATTTTGTTGACGATGGGCACCAGCTCTTCGGTGCATTCTGGGGACAGCCCCAAAAGCTCCTCGGGCTTCTCATAAATGATGTGGAACATCAGCTCGGCTTCGCTATCGCCCGTAAACGGCCGTTTGTACGCCAGCAGTTCATAAAGCGACACACCCACAGCCCAAATATCGGACCGCGCATCAGCCCGCTCGCCTTTGTACAACTGCGGAGACATATACGCGCGTGAACCAATCATCATATTCGGCTGGGTCATGGACATATCCGTGAGCCGCGCGATGCCGAAGTCCACCACCTTCACTACACCTTCCTTGGTGACCATGATGTTGGCCGGCTTCACGTCGCGATGGACCACATTGTGCTGATGCGCATAGGCCAGCGCATCGCACACGCGCACGATGTATCCAAGCTTGACGGACAAAGGAAGCACCGGGTGCTGCTCAATGATCCGGTCGAGGCTCTCCCCTTCCAGATACTCCATGGCGATAAACGGAGTATTTTTTTCGTGCCCAAGTTCGTAAATCGTGACGATGTTGGGATGCTGCAGAGTTCCGGCCGAACGCGCTTCCTGGTAAAAACGGTCGAGCAAATTCGACTGCGCGCTAGGACCGCCGGTGATCGTCTTCAAGGCCACTAAACGATCAATCAGCGGATCTCGCGCTTTGTAGACAGCGCCCATGGCGCCGCGCCCGATTTCGGCGATGATTTCGTATTTGCCTAAATACTGCACGCGCACACCCCTGTCGGCTGGATGGTAACAAAATTAGGGCCAAACTGCGCGCCCTGAATGCAGGCGACGCTCTCCTCCTGTATCGGCCGAATGTGGCTCCCAAAACTCTTCCCCAAAGGCGCCTTTTCGGCCCGCAAATCATTGAAAACAGGATGGAAACTGGTTGAGAGGCGAGAACCGGATGAACCGCAGGGCGGACTTCCTCTGACGGGACTCCCCAGGCCGATGGGTGTTTTTGACCCCGTGGGAACCCCGGCGGCCCGACGGGAATGCCCCATTAGTTCCGCAATTGTCACAGCTTTTTCACACTGGCCCAGGCGCAGCATACCGGGTGATCTACGTTATTGTACTAAGGATTTCGACAAGTGGTCGGTTTACTGTATCTGCCTTTGCCTAAACAGCCGCGATCCACCCACGGTCCAAATCTGCCGTACCCCCGTCTAGCTTGCTGGTCGCGAAGCTCCGTCGGTGCTTATATTCACCGCCACTCCATCTGTCAACAGGAATCCCTGCTGATTTCACCGGCTTTCGCCAGGCACTCAGGGACTTTGCGCTTTTCTGTTTCACCCGAAAGTTCCTATATAATCCGCGGGCGGAACCGCACGCCGACGGACGAATCACATTGCGCATGAGACTTTCGATCGACTTGGTGCGCCGAAACCGTCGACGCACGACACCCGAGGAACGAGCATGCCGAAGCCACCCTTCATTGCCGTTGTAGGCAGCGCCAACGTGGACCTCACGACGTTCCATGACCTGTTTCCGCGGCCGGGCGAAACCGTCTTCGGCAAGAAATTTGATCTGGGCTTTGGCGGCAAGGGCGCCAACCAGGCGGTCGCTGCTCGATTGTCCGGCGCGTCGGTTGCAATGGTCGCGAAAGTCGGCAGCGACCTCTTCGGACCCGCCACAATAAGAAACTTTGAATCGCAAGGCATAGACGCAAGCCACGTGCGCATCGCAGAGGGTGTATCCAGCGGCGTCGCCCCAATTTTTGTTGATCCAAACGGCCAGAATCGCATCATCGTAGTGAAAGGCGCGAACG
Organism: Acidobacteriota bacterium; assembly: GCA_013289825.1. Lineage (GTDB taxonomy): Bacteria > Acidobacteriota > Terriglobia > Acidiferrales > UBA7541 > Acidiferrum. Next base: position 79,375 of record JABCZF010000002.1, read on the forward strand.
ACGCGCTTTCACCGGAGGACGTCGATGCCGCCGCCCCGCTTCTTTTGAAAGCCGACACCATCGTGATGCAGTTCGAGATTCCACTTCGCACCGTCTATTACACTTTGCGTTTCGCAGAATCCAAAGGCATCCGCTCGATTGTGAACCCAGCGCCTGCCCAACAAGCGGATCTCGAGCAACTGAGCTCCGCCGATTATTTCATCCCCAACGAAACGGAGGCCGAACTTATCGCCCGCATGCCTGTGCATTCGCTGGAAGATGCCTCCAAATGCGCCAATTACCTGTTGCGACGTGGAATCAAGCGTGTGGTCCTAACGCTTGGTGAGCGCGGCTGCCTTCTGGCCGGACCAGAGGGAACAGAATTGATTCCTGCTTTCAAAGTCGCGGCGGTCGACACCAGCGGCGCTGGCGATGCTTTCATCGGCAGCTTCGCCGTGTTTCTAAGCGAGGGCCTGCCAGAAAAAGAGGCACTCACTCGGGCAAATCTCTATGCGGCTTTGTCCACAACTAAAGTGGGAACCCAAAAGTCGTTCGTGAATCGCGCTGATTTCGAACAGGAATGGCAAATTCACAGCACGCGTCTGTAAACAGCCCCCGCGAAAGTGATAAGATTTCTCTTGTACCAAAAACGACTTTCGCATAAGAGAATTCCAAGATGTCCAAGGTAACCAGAGCGCCCGGCAGCACACCCAGTCTCTACAAGCGCACTACGGAAGCCCCGATTTCGCCCGCGGATACCGCCCTCGCTCACCTGCGCGGCCGCGCCCTCGAAGCAAATCGCGGCGTTCCACTCAATCTCGATTGGGTCGAAGGTGTGCGCATCAACACCAGCGCCGTCGAACGCCGCGCCGAATCCCTCGGAACGCGCCGCACCGTAAAAAAGGATTGGCAAGCAGCCTGGCTTCTTCGAGCCATCTCCTGCATGGACTTAACGACGCTTTCCGGCGACGACACCGACGAACGCGTTCGCCGACTTTGCTCCAAAGCCCGCCAGCCCATCCAGCACGAGTTGGTAAAAAAGCTCGCCATCGAATCGCTCGAAATCAAAGTTGCGGCCGTGTGCGTCTATCACGTTTTTGTGGAAACCGCTCGCCGCGCCCTCGAGAGCAGCGGCATTCGCGTCGCTGCCGTCTCGACCGGATTCCCCGCCGGCCTTTCTCCTCTCCCGGAGCGTGTCGATGAAATCCGCCGCTCCGTAGAAGCCGGCGCCGATGAAATCGATGTGGTCATTACCCGAGCCCACGTGTTCGGCGGAAAATGGCAAGCCCTCTACGACGAAATCGCCACCTTCAAACACGCCTGCGGCCCCGCTCACATGAAAGTCATCCTCGGCACCGGCGATCTGCTCACGCTCCGCAACGTGGCTCGCGCCAGTGTCGTGGCCATGATGGCCGGCGCCGATTTCATAAAAACTTCGACTGGCAAGGAACCGGTAAACGCCACTCTTCCCGTGGGCCTGGTGATGACCCGCGCCATCCGCGAATACGCCAACCAAACGGGGTTCGCCGTCGGCTTCAAACCTGCGGGAGGCATTCGTACCGCGAAGCAGTCGCTAGAATGGCTCTCGCTCATGAAAGACGAACTAGGACCATCGTGGCTGAAGTCGGATCTTTTCCGTTTTGGCGCCAGCGGCATGCTCGCAGACATCGAGCGGCAACTCGAACACCACGCCACTGGCAGGTATTCGGCGGATTATCGTCATCCCATCGCGTAAAACCGTTGCCATGCGCGCACGGATGGCATTGCCGGCGTTTGGAATCCTGACGAAGCGATCGAGAACAACGGAATGAGCATCGTCGAAAAATTCGTCACCATGGACTACGGCCCGGCGCCCGAAGACCCCCGCGAGGCTTTCGCCTGGCTCGATGGCCACAGCCGCCGCTTCGGCCATTTCCTCGGCGGCGCTTGGCAAGCCCCCTTCGACACCAAGTATTTCGACACCACGGATCCTTCGACAGGTGAAAAACTGGCGGACGTCGCACAAGGTTCTGCTAGAGACGTAAACGCCGCCGTGAAAGCGGCGCGTTCCGCTCTCCCCGCCTGGCAGGCGCTCACCCCGCACGCCCGCGCACGCTATTTGTACGCGCTGGCGCGGCAAGTCCAAAAACACTCGCGCCGCCTGGCGGTCCTTGAAACGCTAGACAACGGCAAGCCTATTCGCGAAAGTCGCGACATCGACATCCCGCTGGTGGCCCGCCATTTTTATCACCACGCCGGATGGGCTCAGCTCCTCGAACAAGAGTTCCCCGGCCTCACCGCGTGCGGCGTTGTCGGACAAATCATTCCCTGGAATTTTCCTCTGTTAATGCTGGCATGGAAAATCGCCCCGGCACTTGCCACCGGAAACACGGTGGTGCTAAAGCCCGCCGAATTCACGCCGCTGACCGCCCTGGCTTTCGCCGAAATCTGCCAGGAAATCGATCTTCCCCCGGGCGTCGTTAACATCGTCACCGGTGACGGCTCTACAGGCGAAGCCCTGGTCGCACATCCCGACGTCGATAAAATTGCCTTCACCGGCTCCACCGAAGTCGGCCGTGCCATCCGCAAAGCCACCGCCCACACTCACAAAAAACTCTCCCTCGAACTCGGTGGGAAATCCCCCTTCATCATCTTTGAAGACGCGGACCTCGACAGCGCCGTCGAAGGCCTGGTCGACGGCATCTGGTTCAACCAGGGCCAAGTCTGCTGCGCCGGCTCTCGCCTGTTGATGCAAGAAAGCATCGCCGAACCTCTCATCGCCAAAATTTGCGATCGCATGAACACTCTCCGCGTCGGCCCGCCGCTCGATAAAGCCATTGATATCGGCGCCATCATCGCCCGCGTGCAACTCGACCGCATCCAGCGCCTGGTCGATCAAGGCGTAGCCGAAGGCGCCACGTGCTGGCAACCGTCCATTCCCATGCCGTCCCGCGGCCTTTATTTTCCCCCAACTCTGCTAAGCAACGTGCATCCCACCTCGGTCGTCGCCCAACAAGAAATCTTCGGCCCAGTTCTTGCCTCGATGACCTTCCGCACCCCAAGCGAAGCTGTCGAGCTTGCCAACAACACGGTTTACGGACTCGCCGCCTGCGTCTGGAGCGAAAGCATCAACCTCGCACTCAACGTCGGCGCGCAACTCAAAGCAGGAGTGGTTTGGGTCAACTGCACAAATCTCTTCGACGCCAGCTGCGGCTTCGGCGGCTATCGCGAAAGCGGCTACGGCCGCGAAGGCGGCCGCGAAGGCCTCCTCGAATACCTCGAGCCCACGTGGTTCAAAAACGCGCCGCAGCTACAAGCGCATCCTCTCGCAATGCATCAGCAGCTCCCCGAGGTTTCCAATGGAAACCCGGCGGACGACCACGTCGCCTCTTCCGCTCCGCCCATCGACCGCACCGTAAAACTCTTCATCGGCGGCAAACAAGCCCGCCCCGATTCCGGCTACAGCACAGAAGTCCGCGCCGCCGACGGCCGCCTCCTCGGCGAAGCCCCCCTCGGCAATCGCAAAGACATCCGCAACGCCGTCGAAGCCGCCCGCAAAGCCACAACTTGGCCCAAAGCCACGGCCCACAACCGCGCCCAAGTTCTCTACTACATCGCAGAAAATCTTTCCCAACGTCGTGACGAAATCGCCGTCCGTCTCTCCGATGTAGTCGGCAAAAAACAAGCCGAATCTGAAGTCGCCGTGGGTATCGAACGCATCTTTTCCTACGCCGCCTGGGCCGACAAATACGATGGCGCCATCCACAACCCCCCGTTCCGCAACGTGACCCTGGCCATGCAAGAACCCATCGGCACCATCGGCATCCTCTGCCCCGCGGAAGCCCCACTCCTAGGCTTCCTCTCGACAGTCATGCCCGCCATTACCGTAGGCAACACGGTCATCGCCGTGCCCTCCGAAATTTACCCGCTCATCACCGGCGACCTCTACCAAATCTTTGAAACCAGCGACCTCCCCGCCGGCGTCGTAAACATCGTCACCGGCCGCCCCGCCGAACTCCTTAAAACGCTCGCCGAGCACGACGACATCGACGCCCTGTGGTGCTTCGCCGAAGCCTCCGCTTGCGCCACCGCGAAATCCCTCTCCATCGGCAATCTAAAACAAGTCTTCACTAACGAAGCCCGCTGCCTTGACTGGTTCAACCCACAACAATCCGAAGGCCGCTTCTTCCTCCAACACGCAACCCAAATCAAAAACATCTGGGTTCCCTACGGCGAGTAGCAGCCTTCGCGATGTCCCGGTTTGTGGAGGACTCTATTAGGGGAAGGGCCTGTAAGTCCGGGAAAACCTCCCACGGTGAGCCCAACGCATTCCTTTACCACTCCGATTTCCCTCAGAAGTCCATTCAAAAGCATTGCCAACGTCATCCCGGCCCTCCCTGCGTGGCTCCGCCGGAGGTCACGTCACTGACCGACTCTGACCGGCGGGGTGCCGCAGCCTTCGGTTTCAAGACTGCGGGTTTTGAATTTCTCTTTGCCCTTCGACTCCCGGCATCCAGACGGACAACCCCCCAAAAAAGAATATGGTCATCTGGTGACCTTATGGAAAGCGACTCCAGCAGAACGAAAACTCTGTGAAGAAAACGCACACTAAGAAAAAGCACCCCTCCGCCCAAACCATCGCCCGCTTAGCCGACAACGGCAAAGACGTCTCACGCTTTTTCGCCAACTCCGGTAAAATGATGAAACCCATCCAGCGCGTCAACATCGACTTCACCGTATCCATGCTCGAAGAGCTGGAAGCCGCTGCAAAAGAACTCAACATCAGCCGCCAAACCGTAATCAAGTCCATGATTCGCCAGGCCCTCGACCAGCGCCAAGCCGCCAGAGCCTCCCGCCGTCGCTAGCCGCCGCGTGGCTCTCGTAAGGCGAATAAGCGTGCGAGTCTCGATGATTCGCTTCCCAATAGCCGACCAGCCATATCGACCGCCTCCCTAAGAAAAGAAATCGAGTCTGAAAACGGCGACGCTCGACTTTCTGCTCTACCTCGACACGCAACTCTAGATAGCGATGCCCACCGTCCGTGACATGCACTTCGCGCGCGACCTTGCGCTCTTGAAATAACACCCCCGGGCCTGCGCGACCGATACTATTCGAAAATGACCGTTTTATTTCCGTAGAGCAGGATGCGATTTTCGATATGCCAGCGCACGGCTCGGGACAGCACCACCTTTTCGAGGTCCCGACCCTTCTGGACCAGGTCCTCGATCGTGTCGCGATGCGATATGCGCGCCACGGCCTGCTCAATGATGGGCCCGTCATCAAGCACTTCCGTGACGTAGTGCGCTGTGGCCCCGATAATTTTCACACCACGATCAAAGGCCTGCTGGTGTGGCTTGGCCCCAACAAACGCGGGCAAGAATGAATGATGGATGTTGATGATTTGCTGCGGATATTGCTCGATGAACTCCCTGGAAAGCACTTGCATATACCGGGCCAGAACAACCAGCTCGATATTGTTCTGGCGAAGCAACTCGATCTGCCACCTCTCCGCTTCCGGCTTGCTCTCCTTTGTTACCGGAATAAGATGGAACGGAATGTCGTGAAAGTCTGCGTGGCGTTTCGCGTCCGGGTGGTTGCTTATCATCAAGGGAATCTCGCACGCGAGTTCGCCGATCCGCTGCCGGTAGAGCAGGTCAACGAGACAGTGATCATATTTTGAAACAAGAATGGCGACGCGGGGACGGTAATGCGACCTGGTAATGCGCCACCGAATCGAAAACTCCTCGGCAATGGGCGCAAACCATTTTGGAAAGTCTTTCAGATCAAACTCGAACCCTTCGAGATCCCATTCGACGCGGGCAAGATAGAAACGTTCTTCCCCAGCCTGGTGTTGCTCGAAATGAAGGATGTCGCCACCATGCCAGTAGATAAAATCCGCAATGGCCGCATCGAGACCCTTGCGATCCGGACACCGCAATAAGAGGATAGCGCTGTTCTTCAAGTGGAGCCCTCGCGTGGCCGGTCATCTTACCTCAGTTGCGCAACCACCCCACTTGTTTTCTGCAACTTACGCGGTCACCAAATGTTCAGCAAGTGAATACCCCGAGACTATTGCCAGAAATATCCTACTCGCGCAATATCCGCTGAGGCTGAACCCCGGAAAATTAATTTCAGAACGGAGGACGACATGGCAACCCTGGCGATGGAGCGATTGGATCGGAGCGAACTCCGCTTAACGGACAAGCTCGAGCAGTACCTACTCACCCGCCCCGAGACGCCCTTCCTCGCCGTCGATTTGGACGTCGTGGCGTCCAAATACCGCGAACTGCGTTACCACTTCCCCAGCACCTCCATTCACTACGCCGTCAAAGCCAATCCCGCGCGAGAAATCGTCTCACTGCTCGCACGGATGGGTGCAAACTTTGATGTAGCCAGCCGCTACGAAATGGAAATGTGTCTGGCACTGGGAATCGAGCCCCACCGTCTCTCCTACGGAAACACGATCAAGAAATCCGCCGATATCGCCTATGCCTTTAGCCGCGGCGTGTTCCGCTACGCCTTCGATAGCGAAGCGGAGTTGCGCAAGCTAGCCATCGAGGCCCCCGAGTCCGCCGTCTTGTGCCGCTTCGAAACCAGTGGCGAGCACGCGGGCTGGCCCCTTTCCAAAAAATTTGGCTGCGACCTCCAGATGGCGGCAGACCTGCTTCTCCTGGCTCGGAAACTCGGCCTCAATCCCATGGGCGTCTCCTTACACGTCGGTTCGCAACAGGTGGATCCGACCCCGTGGAGCGGGCCGCTCTCGAAAACCGCTGACCTGTTTCGCGCGCTAGCTCGTGAGGGTCTCATCCTGGACACCGTGAACATAGGTGGCGGTCTCCCAGGGCCCTATGAATCGGACGTTCCGCCGGTCCGTCAGTATGCCAGCGCGATAGGCGAAGCTTTGGATGAGGCATTCGGCAGCTCACACCCGAACGTGATGTTCGAGCCGGGCCGCTCGCTGGTTGCGGAAGCTGGCGTCATTCAGAGCGAAGTCGTGCTCGTTTCGCAAGAGTCGCGCTTCGACGAAACACGATGGGTGTATCTCGACGTCGGAACGTTTGACGACCTAGCGGAAAGCTTTGGCGAGAGCATCAAATACCGCCTGCGATCCACGCGGACGGGAATACCCGGACCGCTAGTGCTCGCCGGGCCGACCCGTGACAGCCGAGAAATTCTCTATGAGAGATCCGGTTACGACTTGCCGCTGGACCTCGAATGCGGCGACCGCGTCGAGATCCTCAACGCCGGCGCCTACACCAGCAGCTACGCCTCGGTGAATTTCAACGGATTTCCGCCGCTGCGGACTCTTTGCCTCTAAAAGGAAAGTAGCGCAAACGATGGTGAAGGAGGTCCACAGACGTTCATAACGCTGGTTTGTTTGGCGGCGGTGTCAGCAGCATCGGGCTACTTCATGAAGCGTTCCGCCCTCCGTGTCGGTCTTCGCTTTTTCCCTCGCCGGTCGAGGCTTGGAGACCGCCGCAAACTCGATAGACAGCCGGCGGCCATCAGCTCGGCCCGGAACCGGAGGAAGTCTGCGTCCGAGGAGTAGCGGCCGGAGCCGGCTCCTTAATCAAGATCGGCCATCGCGGAAACGCAAAGTTCCCCGCGACATCATCAATCACATTCACTTGGCAAACATAAAGGCCCGGTTGGAGCGATTGCAATGGCAGATCGATTTGAAAAACAACCGCTTTCCGATCCGGAGCCGTAACTTCGGTCGCGGCCACTTGCTTCGATTCATAAACCTTCACGTTTCCTTGCAAGAATTCGATGCTCGTCAAAACGTGGATAGATTCGCGCGTCTCCTTGGACTGCGCCGCCGGCTGGCCGCCAGGCGTCCGAACTGCTGCGACCGCCACCTTCCCGCGCGCCGCATCGTAGATCTCGTACTGCAAATACAAATGCTGGTCGCGTGTAAACACATGCGTCACATTCGGCACCAGCTGCGTCTGGTCCTGAATCAACGGGTTCACAACCTTCTTCTTCGGCGCGTTCGTGACCGGCGCACGCAAACTGCTCAGCACCACCGAACTCATCCGCAGCGGCACCTTGCGCAAATCCGGAATTTGCACGTCCGTCTCAAACGATCCCATGCGCCCCGTCTGATTCTCGCGCACGATGAATTTCAAGTGATAGCTTCCTGGCGCAAGCACAAACCCCGTGTTGTACTGCACATTCTTCCGCCGCACCTGCTGCGTGCTGTCCAGCGCCAGTTTCACTGTATCGCGAAGCTGTCCCACGGGCACCTTGCCGCGGCCGCCGATACGCACCTCTCCAATAATGTCGATGGTGGCGTTGTCTTTATCTTTCTCCTGCACGAACGGAATTTGCGATCCGGGTACGACCAGCGAAACGGCCAGATAGTAATGTGATTCATCCTGACGGAAATAAGCCGTGCCCGCATAGAGGGGCACATCGGTCTGCGGCAACTCCGCGGAGAGTTCGTCCTCCAGCTGCGCCTCACGATCCGCGCGATTCGAATGCCGGTAGTCTCGTCCGGCATAATATCCCGGACGGAATTCGAGTTTCACGTCAGCCCGTTTCACCTCGACCTTCAACCGGCGATAATGTCCATCCTTTAGCGCATTCGTGCTGGTGAATCCCAGCACGTAGTACGCGGAACTGTCCTTCTGCATTTGCGTAAACACGCCGCCGAAATCGTTCGTATCAAAGAACGCTTTACCGCCGGTGTCCGCCGCCAGCGTCGAAAGCGTCTCCTGCGACGCGGCATTGCCGCTGAGGTCGTTCAAAACCGCCGCACCGTTATAAGCAGATTGACCATGCAAGCTGGCGTTCTGCGCTTCCCCGCCCGGCGGAAAAGCCTGCAAGCCGCGGATATCAACGGGGTAAATCGATACGTTGTTTTTCACTGCCGCCGCGGTCGCCGCGCGCAACGCCGACTGATTGTCCGTGCCCGTCTGGCTAATCCCGTTGCTGAAATAGACGAGCGACTTCTTCTGCTCAATTTTTCCCAGCGCCTGCATGGTCGACTCGAGCGCCAGCAGCTTCCAGTCAGCACTGAACGTGTTGTAATCCGTATCGTCGGGCGTGTACGAGCCGCCGCTTTCCGCCGTCCCCTCCGCGCTACCCGTATCACCCGCTGCCAAACCCTCCCCCGAACCGGTGGAGTACGAACTCAAAACGGAGAGTATCTTGGGCTGATCGTCTGTAAAATCCAGATCAACGCGCATGTTCGTCGACAGTGAAACCAGCGCAACAATGTCTGCAGGCTGCATCTGCCGATTGATATATTTTTTCGCTGCATCCACGCAGCGCTCTATCTGCTCGGGCTCCATCGCCGAAAAGTCGAAATACAAAACGATCACTCGCCGGTCGCGCGCATTCATCACCGGCGCGTCGCTCTTCTTTAGCACGCCCGCTGGCCCGGCTGTCGCCGCCGCTTCCCCGGTGACGGTTTTTTCCGCCGCACCCGCCGTCTCCAGCTGATCCACATTTTCAAAATCAAACGTCGAAATATCCTGCTTCTTCCCGTCCTCGAACAAAGTGAAATCCTCTTTCTTCAAGTCGCGAACGAGGTTTCCTTTCTTGTCGCGCACCACCACATTCGCCAGCACCAACTCCGAAGTGACCCGGATGGAAGTTGCCGGCGGTTTCGTCTGCGCCTCGGCTTCTGACTGTTGTTGGCTCTGCTGCGACGCCTGCTGCCCCAACGAAGGAGCGGCAAACTCGAGAAGCAAACAAGCACACGCAATGGCCGCGATCTGTCTTTGTGTGGCAACCATGGCCTTCTCCCTCAAAACCGGAACCGTGCCTGCACCGTCACGCGCCTCATATTCCCTACGCCCGTCACTTCGCCAAAGGTGATCGAGTTCACCGTCGTCCCTAGGGAACTGAAATTCACATAGTTGAAGACGTTGTTCGCCGTAATACGCAGATCGAGCGAGCGGTATTCCTTGATCTGAATCGTCTTGTTCAGCGACATATCCAGCGTCACTTGCCCCGGCCCTTCCAGAATGTTGCGTCCGGCATCGCCAAATGTGGTATCGCTCGCGTTCACGCACGTCGCGCTCGGATTGGTGAGCGTCGTTCCCGGCTGGCAGAACGCTGCGGTGTTGAACCACTCCTTCGTTGTCGGATTGCTGACGCTCACCGATTCGCCTGGTACCAAGTTCGCGCGCAAAGACCCGCTTACGCCGCGTTGAATATCGAGCGTTCCTCCCAGCACCCGCACCGTGAAGGGCAACCCGCTCGCGACCGTAAAATTCCCGCTCCACTGCCAGCCTGCGAGAATGTGAGACACAAATCCTTTTTGCAGAAATCTCCGGTTCTCGCCGAACGGCAGATCGTAGATCCAGTTCCCCGTGAATTTGTGGCGCTGGTCGAAACTGGAAAGCCCCCTATCGGCGGCAATGTCGAAAGGATTTTGCGCCACCACGACGCCCCCGCCGCCGATCGAAGAAGCGTCATCAATCGATTTCGAATAAATATAGGTTGCGCCGAGACCGATCCCTTTTGCCAGCCGCTTCCTGAAACGAATCGACCCCGCATGAAAAACCGAGTTTCCCGCGGACGACTCGTAAGTGAAGGGTTGCGAACCGGGAATGAGAATAGCCCGCTCCGTATCGAGCCGCGTCCCTTTCGAGCCGTTGTAGTCCACGTTCATCACAATGCCGCCGCGTAATTCGCGCTGCACATCCACGTTCCAGAGCTGGACATACGCGAGCCTGTAGTTCGGATCGATCGCAAAGTTATTCGTGGTCGTGCCCACCCCGGGGCTTAAAAACGCGTTTTCCAGCTTCAGGAAATCCAAAGTGGTCGCCGTGTTTGTGGCCGTTTTGGCAAAAGGCGGCTGAAAGGCAAGGTTTTGAATCACAGCGCCGTATTGCGCCAGATTGTAGTTGACGCCATACCCGGCGCGCACCACCGTCAGTTTCATTGGCTTCCAAGCCAGCCCGAGACGCGGCGCATAGTTATTCCGGTCCGGCCTAATCAGCGAAGCGGGGAAGACACCGTCGAAGGACCCGGTCCCGCCAGGCTCAACAGGCGCCGACGCGGTAAAGCCCGGCGCGACATCCAGATTCACAATTTGGTTGTTCGCTTCGGTGAACGGGCCCTGATATTCGTAACGGAGACCAAGGAGAAGCGTCAAGTTCGCGCGGATCCGCCAGTCATCCTGCGCGAAGAAATCAAACGAGTTCGCGCGAAAATCATAAGTGTCCGCGCCGAACTGTTCGCTACTCTGCTGTGGCAAGCCGAGAAGAAAATCCGCAAGATCGCTTCCCGTTCCTGGCTGCTGGACTCCGCCAACATATTGCGCCGTCGCAAAACCTGTAAATGTAAAAGTGCCTTCCGCGTTTCTTGCCGCGTGGAAGCTCTGCAAAATCCGGCGGTAATCGGCTCCAAAGCGCCAGTTGTGTTTCCCGTGGCTCCAGATCACCGTGTCGGAGACCGTATAGGTCTGGTCGAGTTCGCGTCGCGGCATCGGGTCGTTTAAGCCGGAAAAAGAGGTAAAATTGATTCCCGGAATACCCCAATCAAACGGATTTGTGGACACTCCGCCAATTTGCGCCAACGCGGCCACATCCGTCGCTGTCGAATACAGATTCGTCGTCGAAACATGGTTGTGGTTGTACGTGAACCGTAGATTATTCGTTGCGCGTCCCTTGCCGTAGACCCAGCCCGCGTTGGCGTTCAAACCCTGCGTGCTCGTTCCACCGTCAAGCGAAGGAAACGCACCAACGATGTTGCTGGTCGTCTTTGTCCAACTCAAACCCAGATTGAGGTTGTTCTGTGACCTTCCCCGGCCTCCACCTCCACCGCCGCGCCCTCCGCCGCCGGGCGGGCGATTTCCCTGCGCCGGCACCGGGCCAAAGTTGTGAACGAGCCGCAAACTCAGAGAGTCTGAATTGCTCTCGGCAGAAGTCACTTGATGATAGTTCTGTGTGGTTCCCGGCAAATTCGGCAGCGGAATGTACTGCAAAAGAGCTTGTGCTTGCGGTGTGATGAGAGCCGGGTCGATCACGTTCAACTGTCCGTTGAATTGAAATTGTTGTCCGGTCGCCGGATTATAGATCGCCGCCGTCAAGGCGGAAAAATCACCAGATCGTTCTGTCGCCGTCGGCACTGTGGATAGCGCGTCGAAAGGCGTGCTTCCTCGAGTTCCGCTCCACCCTGCGAAAAAAAATGTCTTGTTGCCGCCATTAAAAATTTTCGGAATGTTCAGCGGGCCGCCGACGTACGCTCCAAAGTGCAACTGGTTGTAATCCGCCTTGGGGAGTGCTTCTCCATTCAGCGAGAAGGGCCTGGCGTCCAGCACGGAAGTATCGTCATAAAAATATACGTTGCCGTGCGGCTGATTCACATTGAAGCCGCGCCCCAACCGGCCAAAAGCAATCGGCCCGCCACCTCCCGGTCCGCCGCCGCCAAATCCGCCGCCCCCACCACCGGGGCCGCCCGAGCCTCCGAATCCCAGCTGCTGCGCGCGATCGCGGAATTCCTGAATGCGGTCCTGGAGATCGCCTTCGCCGCCTGCTCCAAAATCCTGAGTGCGTCCCTGCACGCCGCTGATGCTTACCGATTCTGTCGGTGCATCCGCTCCGGCGCCATTCAGCGGCAGCCCTGACAATTCGTTCGCGCCCGGAGTTTGTCCGGTGCCTACCGCGAGACCCGCATTCCCTGCTCCCGAGGCGGCCTCGCTAGAGTCGATCGACAGACTTTGGAAACCGCGCCCGGCAATCGCCGCAGCTGCACTCCGCTCGTTGGTTTCCACCTGACGCGAGGCAAGAATCAATTCCAGATCCGCCTTCCCGGATGGATTTTCAGGATTCAGCACCACATCTTGCGTCAGCGGCGCAAATCCCATAAATTCCGCGCGCAGGACATAGCGTCCACGGGGCAGTCCCGTCAGAACAAACGTCCCATCGGAAACCGTTGCGGCCGCGTATTTCTTTCCAGTCAATGTGTTGGAAGCCGACAGAGACACGCCCGGCAACGGAGTTTTTCCGCTGTGAACGCTTCCTGTGATTTGGTAGGAAGCTGACGGCGCGGCGGGCGGATTTTCTTGCGCGTCGAAGCAAGGAACTGCAAAGGCCACCAGAAGGAAAACCACAGTCCGAACGAACGATCTCAATGTGGCGGCTCCGGCGGTTTCTGCGGCTGGTTATTCTCTTTGGGCGGATTTGCGGGTGGTCCACCGGACATTCCCATTTCCTCGATCCGCTTCCATTGTTCCGGCCCAATCACCATTACAGATTTCGGCTTAAACGCGTTGTTGGCCATCGCGCCGCGCACCATGATGTGGTCGCCGGCTTGAATATCCGCCATCGTGATGCTGTCGCGGCCTTTTCGCAAGGAGGTCTCTTCATTCAGCTCAACGGTTTGCGTCACTTTGTCCGGGCGGAGAATGGTCAGCTTGGGCGCATCAATGGCCTTCACTTCGCCGAAGACGTAGTCTTGGCCAAGTACGCCCGCCGGCCGCCCGCCGCCGGAACCACCACCAGGACCGCCGCGTGCACCTTGCCCCCCACCGCCACCCGGGCCGGCGCCAAATGCGCCGCCGGGGCGAGTCCCAATCATTTCCGCGGTCCAGGTGTGATCGGGATTCTCTGCGCCACGTACAAATACAATGTCGCCGACCTTGAGATCGCCGAGCTTGGCCGCCTCTCCCTCTTTCCGGAACTGCGTAGTCCCGCTGATCTTGACGGTTACCGTGTCCCCGCCCTGCCTGGTGATCTCGACGGACTGGTCGTGCACCGCCGTCAATTTCCCGAACAGCCCTGGGCGCCTCTCGCCGCCGCGCCCCGGCGTTTGCGTGGTGTCCGCGCCCTGCGCGGAACCGGCAGTCTGGGCGGGCGGAGCCTGCTGAAAAGGCCGAGCTTCTGCCACTAGCCCTAGCGCTAACAAGTAGAACAGTGAACCCGACAAAACCTTGGCGATGGCCTTCATTTCAACCTCCTCTTGGCTCGGCCTAAGTAAATCTACGCCGGGCTGCTCGGTAAAGTCTTCTGTTTTGCTTCCGCATCTGCAGTCTTAGACGACTTCAGCGGCCCTTGGCGTTTCCCTAAGTCTCTCTTGCGCTTCCCACTCGTTCTAAATTCCGCCTAATGTGGCACTTAGTTCCCGCACACCAAGCGAATCTCTAGCGGTTCGCTTCGTCCTGAATTGTTAATCTGAAGTAACGGCAACGGCCAGGGGCAAAAGCTCCTGGCCGTTTCGAACGCGGGCAATCCGCCGGCGACGGCGGAATCTATTTGGTTTTGTAAGTGAATGTGATCTTGGTTTCTTCGTTCAGCACGAGCGGGCGCACAAAGCTGTACGAACTGCCTGCTCGCGGGACGTCGACCTGGACCGGCAGCACGCCAGCCACGCGTCGCTGAAGATTCAGCACATTGCTCGAGGCCGTGCCCGAAGCCGCGGCCTGGTTCTTTTTCAAGTCGCGCTCGATTCGCCGCGATTCGTTCTCCTGATCTTTCCCGCGCACCTCGATCGATTCCGAAACGCTTCCTACAAGCAACGCAAAACTAACCGACGCAGGATAATTAGCATTATAAAGGACGTCGCGCACAGTGGTTCGGAATCCCTGTATGGCGGCGGTGACTCGCACCCTTCCCGACGGCATGTTTCCGACGATCCAACGGCCGGACGAATCCGTCGTCGCGTTCCGCACGATTCCCGTGTCCAACGGCGTTACGCTCACCTGCGCGTTCCTAACTGTCGCGCCGCTCGGGTCGATAATGTAGCCGCCGAGTTGTCCTGGCAGGAGTTCGAGCGGCGCAATCCGGTCGGCCGCCCCGGCATCGTAAAACTCCACGCTGGCAGCACCCGCGACTCCTTCCAGCGCTGCCGGCAACAGGCTCGCGGCCAAAGCATCGCCGCCGAAATCCTTCACTTTGTACTGCTCCGGGAGAAAGACCTCCCAGTGCAGCACGGTGATGGGAACATCCATTTTCGGCAGGGATAACTCCGATCCGCCCTTCTTTGCAAACGGGGCGCCCGAGTCCATGAACACGAAGGATACTTCGTAAGAATCGACGGGCCGGAACCCGGGGCGCAACAGCGGCACGCGCTGGCCATCTGCGCCCTCTACGGGCTTGACCTTTTCGCCAGCGACATCAGCGGAGACGATGCTCGCGCCTCTCGGCAACTCCACTTTCAAAAAGGGCTGCACTTGATTTTTTACTGTGAGTTTCACTTCTGTCAGGGATCGGCCTTCTGTCGTCACCAGCGTCGTCACAACGGCGCGTTCGGCAATCGCCGCGAGCACGCTGCTGTCCGGAAATCGCGTCCATTCCAGCGCGAGGCGCGGATTTTCCGCAGGCTGCCGGTGGTAGCGAAATGCCGCTTGCAACGGAGAGCGCGCGAGGGAATGCAGATAAGGATTTGTTTCCTTGATGTCCATGCGCTTCAGGCTTCCGCCTTCGGTCGCCGTGAGTTCCATGGTCCCAACGCCTTCAATGAGCACTTCGCCCGTTTCCCGTTGCGAGTTTTTCACGCTTAGGAATGGCAGGTCTGCTTTCGTCACGCTGATGGCTTTTTCCATTGAGATCAGGAACTGGTGGGTACGCTGTGCAGGTGCGTTCACTTTCAGAGTCAAAACGCCTGACTGCACATCACTGGAATCGACCGAAGCGCCGGATGCTCCGATTACTTCGTAGCCGGCAGGGACTTCCACTTCGAATTGCGTGGGTTCGCCCTGGATCACGTTGATGTCGGCAAGCACGGCGAGCCGCAGGTCCGCTTCGCTGACAGAAACGAGCGTCTTCAGGTTGGAAAGAAAACGCACTTCACGCGGGAC
The DNA here is from genome assembly GCA_013289825.1 of Acidobacteriota bacterium. Taxonomy (GTDB): domain Bacteria; phylum Acidobacteriota; class Terriglobia; order Acidiferrales; family UBA7541; genus Acidiferrum. The sequence goes on from JABCZF010000002.1 coordinate 95,087, forward strand.
GACCGGGGCCAGCACTTCTCGCGTCGCCCACCAGATGTTTGCAGTTTGCCCCGGCACGAGTGTCGCTTCGATCGTGGTGTTCCCGTTCGTGGACGCACGGCTGGTGATCAAGCCAGGACTCAACTTCACGTTGGTGTGATCGCCAGGGACTTCCAGCGTCAATCGCACGCTGCCTGCAGACGGCACCGGCAAACTGAACGACGCGCGGCCTGTTTCGATGTTCAAAGGCAGACCTGCATCGAGAACGACAGAGAACTCGGCGGGACCGGCGAGAATCGCCGTTTGTGTGCCGTCTTCTTGTTCGAGGGGCAAACCTTTCGCTTCCTGGCGAGCGTCCAGGATCGTCATTCCCGAAGTGAGCGGGACTTTCGTTTCGCCCTGGTTGAATGTTTGGCCTTCGAATTGAACGGTTCCCATCACTGTTTCATTCGCGACGCGCAACTTTAAGTCGCTGCGTTTGATGGTGTAGGGGAGCGGGGCGGACTCCACTCTCCGGGGCGACTTGTTGGCCAGTTGGAGCAAGCGGTTGTACTCATCGAGGGGCAGTGTCACGTTCCCTGCCGGCGGAACGGGAGGAGTGATCCTGTCTTGTGCAAATGCGGGGATGCTTATTAGAAACGCCACTGCCAGTAAACTGTTTTTCATCGACCACCTGCCTTTCGCTCGCGCTGATAATTCAGATCGGTACTGGGAGATTGGTTTTCACCTGTGAGTTCGGAAACTAGATAGAGAGAGGGCCCCAAACCGGCAAACGCAACCTTTATGGGAAGAATCCCCGCGGCTTTTCCACCTTCGAGAGTCAGTCGAAAATTGTCGACCAGGGCCTCCGTGGAAACCTGGGCAACCTCCATTTTGGAGTCGCTGATAGCCGAGACCGCGAGGCCCGGGGGCGGTGGAGGAGCTGAGGGCCCGGGAGCACGCACGTTTATGGGCGCCGCGATTCTGGCTGGAGGAGCGGGACCGAGCGCTCGGGAGATGGGCTCTTGGTATGCTTCCGGTCGGAATGAGCCCGGTTCCGGCGTTACCTTGAAGAGCGGCGGATGATAAACGAGCAGTCCCGTTCGCGATATCGGCAAGTCCAGCGCAGGCAGGGCCAGCTTGAATTGTCCTTTGTCATTCCACGTTGTTCCGCGGCCGATATAAACGATCTCCACGGCGAACTCCGGCGATTCCTCTCCGGCATGAAATTTCTCTAGAGGCAGCAACACGCTGCCGTCGGGCGACTGCCCCGGTCGGACGGGATTACCCGCCAAGGAGGCGCTCCAGAGCGTCGCGCCGGGAGGCAAAGTGATCTTCAGAAAGTTGCGCTGGTTATTGCGGACCGCGTATCGCGCCTCGACCAACAGCTTTCCTTCGTTGGTGATCAAAACGTTGTAACGCGCCTCGGCGACGTTGGCCATCAGCACGGCCTGGGAGGTGTAGCGCGCTACGTTCACGGTGAGCGATCTTGCCGTCTTTCGGTCGCCCGATCGGAACCGAAAGGCGAAGAGTGAAGCGGATTGCCGGCTCGAGACGATTTCGCCCAGGTCGCTTGCGTCGGCGTTCTCCAGTCCCTCGGTTTTGAACTTATTGATCTCTCCGGCGCCGAGGACTTCCACGGCCACGCCTCCCGTGTCGCGTTCGGTATTCATCAGGCGCAGCAACGGGATTTCGATCTGACCATCGCGCGGGCTTCGCGTTTCTCCGCTCACGATAAACTTGGCGTTTCCCTCGACCGGCTCGAGAAAGGTCACCGCCAGCTGCCCGTCTTTCATTTCCCAGTCGGCCACCGTCGCGCCCGCCACTTGGTTGATCGTCACTTTGTCGGGCAGTGCGACGCGAACCTCGCGCGCGGCGCCTTGCGTTACTTCGATGTTGACCTCCGCCACGATCGTGGCGGTGTCTTCGCCGAGCCCGGTCAATTCGGTCAGCGAGCCGCGCAGACGCAACGCCTGGCTGCTGCGGTGATCCACCGTTTTTCTTTTCCAGCTAAAGGTAAGCGGCTCATTACCGCGCGCGTACGCTAGCCATTTGCTTTCCGCGCCGGGTTCGGATTTTTCTGCCAAGAGTCCGCCGGTGAGTTTGATGTCCACGCCTTGCCTCGGAAGGCGAACCGAAGCGCGAGTGACTCCCGAAACGGTGGAAGGCAAAGAGATGCTCTCTTCGCCGGCCGTCGATACAACCGGCAGTGCGATGTCCAGTAACAAAACTGCGCGTCCGGGTCGCGAGAGTAACGCTGAGAGTTGGTTGGAATCCTTTCCCGCCACGCTGGGCACAAGGGAAACCAGCTTGCCGTCAAGTTTTGCTTCGCGCACCAGCAATCCTCGAGGAATCGGCACGCGCACCCAGCCATTCTTCAATACATCGACTGTGAGGCTCGCGCGGCCTGTGGCCAGGTCGCCGTCGATGCGCAAGTCGTAGTCGACACGCGTTAGCGTCGCGTCCACTGGCGGTGCTTCCGGTTCGCGCTCAGGAGGATACGCTTTCGCATGCAGGGTTTTATAGTCACCGATGGTGATCACTACCCATCCGGGCGCGTGCGATGCCGTCTGCGCCGGCGAATGGCTCGGGCCAAGCAAAAGCGCGGCCGTCACGCAAACAAACAAACGCCAGGACTTGCGATTTTCGTCGAGGAGAGAAACCAATACGTTTAAGCTGGTCATTTTCGACACCTCTAGCTTCCAGGAATTGCCTCGGCTGATGCTCTTATCAACCCGGAGAATGGAGGACCGTCTCGAGAGTAATAGGCGCTGTTCTCGACGAACGGCGTTCTTGCTCTGGTTTGTTAGCTGATTAGAGTTAGCATTCTGAACGCCGGGTTGCTTGCTGGGACGTCCTTAGAACGAATTTCTCTCTGTAACTTGCAAGATTTCTATTCTCCTCCCCGCCCCTTTGCTTACCCTGGCTCTAGAACTCCTCAATTTGTGCTTCCACTCGGTTCCGCTGCCCGTTTGATCAACCCCGCGCTATAATTCCGCGGTTCGTCGAAGGTGCCGAAGGCTTGCTTTCTCGAGCCGCGAAAGCTCGGAAAGAGGAGCATGGGCCTAAGCTAGGGAGGCGCTATGAACCCACCGGGATCAGTCGAACCCGTGACCCCTAGGACTATCAGAACTATCGGGCGCCGCTGGTTGCTGCGTCCAGAAATCGAAGCCCATTTCTTGAAGACTGACAATCCCCCTACCGGACTCAGCGAGCCGGCGCTTCCGCCGCTTTTCGCCGCCGTCTGCAACGCCATCTTTACCGTCACAGGCAAGCGCACCCGCTCTCTCCCGCTGGCCAAGCAAGGCTACCAGTGGGCCTAAGCTACGGCGTATGTCGAGCGCCCGCGCACTTTCGATATTTTCGCGTTGCGGCAACGCCCTAAAGTTGCGCGATGGCCTTCGCCATGCAAGAATCCCACCATGCAAAATGCAAAAATCCGGCTCGCTTCTAGAATCGCGCTCCTGGTATTTATCTGCGCTGCTTCTTCTAACGCGCAAAGCACTCGTCCCGATGCCGAAAAACAGCTGGCCCACGACATTTACAAGCAATTCATCGAAATTCAGTCGGGCTTCACGACCGGCTCCACAACTCCGGTTGCGGAAGCGGCCGCAGCGCGCTTGAAAGCCGCGGGGTTTTCCGGTTCCGACATCTTTGTTGGCGGCGCGATTCCAAAAAAGGCCAATCTTGTCGTTCGCTATCACGGCACGGGCGCGCGCAAACCCATTCTTCTGCTCGCCCACATCGACGTCGTCGAGGCCAAGCGTGAAGATTGGAGCACCGACCCTTTTCAATTCCTTGAGAAGGACGGCTTCTTTTACGGCCGCGGGACCGGTGACGACAAGGCTCAAGCCGCTGTCTGGATCGCCAACCTTATCCAGTACAAAACAGAAGGATTCAAGCCCGATCGCGACATCATTGTCGCTCTCACTGCCGACGAAGAGGGCGGCGGGCCGTACAACGGCGTCGACTGGCTGCTAAAGAATCACCGCGATCTAATCGAAGCGGAGCTGGCACTGAACGAAGGCGGATGGGGCGAAGAATCCAAAGGCAAGAAAATATCCAACGATTTGCAGGTCAGCGAGAAATACGTCCTGAATTTCCGCTTCGAAGTGCGCAACAAGGGCGGCCATAGCTCGATGCCTGTGCACGACAACGCCATCTATCATCTCGCTGGCGCTTTAGCGCGTCTCGGCGACTTCGGCTTTCCCCTGAAGACTAATGAAGTCACCGCGGCGTACTTCGAGCAGATGTCAAAAATCGAAGCCGGCCCGCTCACGGACGATCTCAGCAAGGTCGCCTCCGGATCCGAGGGATCCATGGAGCGAGTCGCGGCCGCCTCCCCCGCATGGAATTCCACTCTTCGCACTACTTGCGTCGCCACCATGCTCGAGGGCGGCCACGCCATCAATGCACTGCCGCAACTCGCCGCCGCCACCGTAAATTGCCGAGTCCTGCCGGAAGACGCTCCCGAATACGTCCTAAGCACTTTGCAAAAAGTTGTGGCGGATGATCAGGTCAGCGTCAAACAGTTAAGCGAATTCAGCAAAGCCGCCGCTTCTCCGATGCGCCCCGACCTGCTCAAGGCGGTAAGTGATATCACCACGCGCACGTGGCCAGGAGTTCCAACCGTTCCCATCATGGTTATGGGCGCAACCGACGGCAGATATCTTCGCGCCGCCGGCATTCCCACGTATGGCGTCCAGGGGTTTTTCATGGACCGCGACGACATTCGCTTCCACGGGCGCGATGAACGCCTGGGCGTCGAGTCCTTCTACGAGGGTCAGGCCTTCCTCTACGAACTCGTTAAGCGGCTATCGACATCAGCGAGATAACAATTCAACCAAAGAGTTGTTGTCACCATCAATCGCTCAAGCATTCTGCTGCAGCCGCGCAATCAAATGCTGCACACTCCTCGCCAGTTCCGCCACTTCCCCACGTCCCGCAATCTCAAAATCCACCGCGCCGTTCCCCTGGGCCACGTGATCCACGGCATCCCGCAGACTGATCAGCGGCTTCACCACCTGCCGCGGCAAAATAAAACTCACCCACACGCTGAACAAAAGTGTGATCGCGGACACGATGGTCAGCGCCCACTCCGCCGATCGCATCAAGCGCCGCGCTTCCCGATGATCGTTTTCCACTCTCTTCCAATTTTCTGTCTCAAGCTCACTTAGCAATCCCAAAACCTCCTGACTCGAAGTCTGCAAATCGGCGGTGACCGGCGCCAGCGCGGGATTCCCTGCCTGAACCGTCTCCGAGATCTGCGTATCAAACGACCCCACGCGGTTGCGCAGCTCCTCGATCAACTGCGCGCGTCTCTTCAAATTCGCCACTCGCAGCAAATCGTTGAGATCCTTTTCATAAGCCCGCACCACGGCCTGGATACGGTCCGCATCCGCCTGCCCTGGTTGCCCGATCGCGGACACCGCCGTGCTCAGTCTTTGTTCGTATACGCCAAGGGCCTCCAGCGCCTTTTGTGTTTCTCCCATGTCTTGGGGCTCGAGCTCCTGTATTTGGCTCACAATCTGTCGGGTTATTCCCAGTGACTCACGGTTCGCCGCAAGGTAGCTGGCCTCGTGCAGCAACAAATAATTTCGTTCCGCGCGCCGCGCTTCCAGAATTTCAATAGAAGCCCGCTGCGCCAGCGTCGCGGCCGGGGCGTCCACGTTCACGATGCGGTCCACAATCCAGCCCATCTCGAACAGGTAATACACCGCGAGGAGAATCACCGGCACCAGAATAAACCTTGCGATCGCCAGGCTGTACGCCACTCTCTTTCGCAGAGAATTTCCCGGCGCAAGGATCTTGAACGTTTTGCGGATTCCGAGTCTCATAAGCCGGCTCCTGGCAGAAAGTCTCCCCTCTGGTCGCCCGAATTGTATGTCAGCAAGCCTTGCGCCGCGCGCTCTTTTGAGCTCCCGCCCATCCCCGGCCGCGCCTTGGTGGCCGTCTCTTCGGCGTTCGACAGAACAAACAAGAACACTAACATCCCAGCTAACATGGCGGCCTCGAAATTTGACGATGGGGGAACCTAATGAAACACACTGCCCGGCTAGCCCTGGCTTTCGCTTCACTGTGCTGCTTCACTTCGGCAGCCTGCGGTCTAGCCACCTCTGCGGTTGCCCGGCAACAGCCTGCATCTTCTGCCAGACACCAGGTTTCTAACACCATTACGCTTGGCCCTAGCGTCGGTGTCACGGAATTGCCGACACCCGAGACGCAGCGGTCATTGAAATTCACGATCCCGTTTCGGGTTATGGGTACATCCTCGATGGACAGAATCATGTCGCACACCGGTACGCCCTCGAGGCCAGGCCGCCCACAATTCGACCCGCCACCCTTTGGATGAGCGAAACGATGGCGCCGACGCTGATCGATCATAGTTTGGTCAAAACCAAGATCGGAAAAACGCCGGAAGTATCGCGATACGAGGAGAGGCGAGCCAGGTGTGCTCGGAAGGGGCAACTAAGACGGGTAGCGTTTTGCGGAATTCTTCACGGCAGGTTTGCTGGGCGGGACGCGGGCTTCTTGGCCTTAAGACCAGGTGGCGACGTAGGCCGGATACGCGGGAGTCCATTGGTTCGCAAGGATTTGCGAACGGAGCGCGGAAGAAGAATCGAGCACGGGGGCCATGCCGGAACGTGCCGATTCCTGGGCCACGGCAAAAGCGATTTCCACGGCGAGACCGCGGAGATCTTCTAAGGCGGGGAGAAGAGGCGCAGATGGGTCTTTCAAGGCCGGAGAATGCTCAGCGAGGGTGCGCGCGGCGGCGATCATCATGGCATCGGTAATCCGCTCGGCCCCAGCGATTCCCGCGGAGAGCCGCAAAGCGACGACGGCGAGTCCGATCGCCGGAAAAATGTAAATGTTGTTGCACTGGGAAATGGGGATGCTGCGGCCTTCGAAATGGACGGGCGGGAAAGGCGAGCCGGCGGCGACCAGGGCTCGGCCGTTTGTCCAGCGATACAAGTCTTGAGGACGGGCTTCGGAGTGTTCCGTGGGATTTGAAAGGGGAAGAATGATGGGGCGATCCACCTTGGCAGCCATTTCCCGAACGACGGGCTCGGTGAAAGCAGATCCGCTGGTGGAGAGACCGATAAGGACCGTTGCTCGAAGGTTGTGGATGACGTCGGCGAGGCCGATGTTGGCCGAGCCCTTGTGCGCCCAGGATGAAATTCGGCTGAGAGGCTGCGCGTAGATGCGCTGCTCGGGCGTAAGGTCGGTCCGGTCGGAATGGAGAAGACCGTCGCGATCGACCATCCAGAGGCGGCTGCGGGCTTCTTCTTCCGAGAGGCCTTCGGTGACTAAGGCAGCCCGGAGATAATCGGCGACTCCGGTGCTTGCCGAACCAGCGCCGAGAAAAATGATTTCTTGATTGCGGAGAGAAGAGCCGGCAACGCGAACGGCCGAGAGGATCGCTCCTAAGGCCACGGCGGCAGTACCCTGAATGTCATCATTGAAGGTGAGCATTTGATCGCGGTAACGATTGAGAATAGGACGCGCGTGCACGCCGGAAAAATCTTCCCATTGGAGAAGCGTGGCGGGCAGAACTTGCTGGACGGCTCGCACGAAGGCTTCGATGAAGCTGTCGTAGTCGGCGCCGGTGATGCGCGCGTGACGCCAGCCGAGATATTCCGGGTCGCGGAGACGTTCCTCGTTGTTGGTGCCAACGTCCAGAACGATGGGCAGAGTGCGCGCAGGATGAATTCCGCCGATGAGGGTGTACAGAGAAAGCTTGCCAATGGGAATGCCGAGGCCGCCTACGCCCTGGTCACCGATCCCCAGAACCCGTTCACCATCGGTAACCACGATCACATCGACTTCGGGATTCGGGTGATTGGCGAGGAGCGCAGGAATCGAACGGCGGAGCGGATAGGAAATGAACAGGCCGCGTGGACGCCGATAGATGTGGCTGAACTCCTGGCAGCCGAGCGCGACGACCGGGGTATATACGATGGGCAGCATCTCGTCGATATGAGCGAGGAGGAGCTGATAGAAGAGAACTTCATTGGTGTCTTGAAGCTGGCGGAGATAGATGTGGCGTTCGAGGTCGTTCGATTTGAGAGAAAAAGCTTGATAGGCACGGGCGCATTGGTCGTCAAGGGATTCGACAACCGGCGGAAGAAGACCGATGAGGCCGAACCTCTCACGCTCGTCTTCGGTGAAGGCCGTGCCTTTGTTCAGGGCCGGATTGTTCAGGAGATCCATGCCGCGAAGGCGAACGGTGCGGATGACGTTGGGCTGCGGGATGTCCGTCGGAGGCATGGCTCGAAAATTGTATCACTCAGCTGCCAAAGGCCTGTACCGTGGTTGCCATTGCTAGAGAAAGCCAGAAGCGGTTGAACTGGACAAAGATGGGAGTTCATTGTTGAATGCGGGGGAGTCGCTGCAGCGCAGAGAAAGAGAGATTACCTATGGCCGAGCCGGAACTAGACCTGGGCAAGAAATATGATGCGGTGATTATCGGATCGGGCGCGGCCGGAGGAATGGCGGCGCATGTTCTGACAAGCCACGGCTTGCAAGTTTTGCTGCTTGAAGCGGGGAAGAAACTCAACATCGAACAGGAGCTGCGTTCGATGGAATGGCCTTACGACAACGCGCACCGGGGAGGGCTGCCGCCCGGCTCGCATGCGCTGAATCATAACGAGTACACGATTCGAAGGCCGCCCTATGGCCCGGGCTTTGAAAAATCAAAGAGTCTTTACAGCTATATCGGCAGCACCGACTACATGAAAAACATCGTGGTCAACGAACGGGACAATCCCTACACGGGAACGAATTACGCGTGGGTCCGTGCGCGGTGTCTGGGAGGCAAGACAAATATCTGGGGCCGGCTGGCGCTGCGGCTCTCCGACTACGATTTCAAGGCCAAGGACCGCGACGGGTACGGAGAAAACTGGCCGATCAGCTACAGCGACATCGCGCCTTATTACGATAAGGTGGATTTGTATCTCGGCATTACCGGAGTGAAAGAGAATCTGCCGTATCTGCCGGACAGCTTGTTTCAGCGGCCCACGAAATTGAACTGCGCGGAAGTGACCCTCAAGCAGGGCATCCAGAAGATGGGACGCGTGCTTACCCAGTACAGAGCGGGCGTAACCACGGACGGCTTGAAGCACAATAAATATCGCAGCCGGTGCTATGGACGCGGTGCTTGTTCACGCAAAGGAGGCTGCGACATCCACGCCGCGTTTGATTCGCCTACTGGGCTGATCTACCCCGCAATGGATACCGGTAATCTGACTTTGCGCACGAACTCGGTGGCGCGAGAAATCACTGTCGATCCACAAACTGGCAAAGCGTCCGGAGTGCACTTCACAGATTCAGAGACCATGAAGGACTACACGGTGCGCGGAAAAACGGTGATTGTGGCGGCGTCTACGCTGGAATCGGCGCGGCTTCTTTTACTTTCGAAATCGCGCCTCTATCCGAAGGGGCTCGCCAACTCCAGCGGCCACGTCGGCCACAATTTTTGCGAACACATCATGGGACCGCACGTGGCCGGCCAGGCGACCGACCTGGTCGGGAAACCACCGACGCTTGACGACGGGCGGCCGGGCAGTTTTTACCTGACGCGTTTTCGCAATCTGGCGGAGAAGCATCCGAAATTCATCCGAGGTTATGGATTTGAAGGCGGGAGCGGAAGCGGGATGTTTCCGCCGGGCACGGACAGTCCCGGGTTTGGCGCTTCGTTCAAGGAAGAGATTCGACGGAATCAGGGTTCGTACATCTCCATGGGTGCGTTTGGCGAAGTGTTATCTCGTTACGAGAATTTTGTCGATCTCGATCCGGTGGTGAAGGACAAATGGGGCATTCCGGCGCTACGTTTTCACTATAAGTTCGGCGATAACGAGCACCACATGGCGGCGGACATGAAGGAGACCGCGCAGGAGATGTTCGAGGCCGCAGGCTTCAAGATTATTTTTGTGAGCGACCGGGTGCTTACCGAAGGATGGTCGATCCACGAGCTGGGCACGGCGCGCATGGGAGATGATCCGAAAACTTCGGTGCTGAATCAATTTCAGCAGTCGCATGACGTAAAGAATCTGTTCGTGGTCGACGGCAGCGCTTTCGTGAGTGCCAGTTGTCAGAACCCCACGTGGACGATCATGGCGCTGTGCTGGCGCTCGTGCGACTACCTGGCGGATCAATTGGCCAAGAACGATTTGTAGAAGTTTTTGCACCAAGACAGACCATGGGCTGGAATGCGAGGAGGGACCATGTCCCGAAAAGATCCCATCGATTTGAAGCAGGACCGGCGGCAGTGGCTAAAGACTTCGGCGACGGTTCTGGGGGCGGCCGTCTTGCCGTTGCCGGGGGTGTCGACAGTTGAATTGTCGGGGGGATCGCAGACTGCCGAAGGGTCCGCTCCTAGGACGCTTCAGGCCGCGGGCGGGGAAGCGAAACCTGGTGCGCGGTTTTTCACGCCGGCGCAGCACACGCTGATCGAAGAGTTATCCGAGACAATCATTCCCGCTGATAGCCATTCCGGTGGAGCAAAAGCCGCAAAAGTGGCCGATTTTATCGAACAGACTGTCCGGGAGAGCACGGACGACCAACAGCAAGCACTGTGGCGCGAAGGACTGCGGCTCGTGGAATCGATGAGCCAACACTACCATGGACGATCGTTCGTTGATGCCAGCACGGAAGAAAAGATTGCGGTTCTCAAAGTGCTTTCCGACAACGAGCAGATGACCGAGCTCCCGGAAGTGCGACTTTTTCGCGAACTGAAGCGTTTGACGGTGCATGGCTACTACACCAGCAAGATTGGGATTCACGATGAACTTGAATACAAAGGAAATCGCGTGCTGAGGGAGTTCGTCGGGTGCGGCGATCCCACGCCACCGACTACGTAATCATCAGAACAGCTTTAGCGGTTATGGCCGGCTGGCTCAAGCAGTCGGCACCTGGGCGCTCGGGTCTTCCTGTTTATGGCGCGTGAATTGATACAGAGGCAGACCGGCGAGCACGGCCAGGCAGCCGAGGGCTGGTTGTCGCGGGCTGCGTGCCACCAGAAGGACGAGAAGAAGAAGGACAAGTGTCAAGAAAACTGAAGCTGCAACCCGGTGGCGTGAGGTTTCACAACTGACTCTTGTCTGCGGCGCGCGTATTCGCGAGACGAAAAGGCCGGCGACGGTCAGACCGAGAAAAAAGACGGCTACGAAAATAAAGTACGCGATGATCTGCCCGAAAGTACCCAGAACAATCAGCAGAGAGGCGATCGCGGCTTGCATGGCAATGGCCCGGGCGGGTGTACCGAAGCGCGGATGCGTTTTTGCCACCGCGGAGAGGAACAAGCCGTCTTTGGCCATAGCATAATAGACGCGAGGTGCGCAGATCATGAAGACGCCGAGGCTCCCCAAAACGCAGAATACGACGACCGCCGCGAGAATTTTTCCGCCGAGCGGGCCGAACAGGACTTCGCCGGCTTGCGCCACGAACGTTTCGTCGGAAGTTACGTTGTGCAGCGGAACCAGATAGACGAAGACGATGCTCACGAGAAGGTAAACGGCAGTGACGATCAAGACGCCGAGCAGCATGGCTCGGGGCATGGTCTTTTCCGGATCGCGTACTTCCCCGCTTATTTTCGTCACATCCCACCAGCCGCCGAAGGAGAAGAAGGCACCAACCATGGCTCCTGCTAACGCCGGCAGCAGCGGCATGGAACCCGAGCGCTGCGCGAAAAACGGAATGAAGTTCGACCAGTGGCCGACGCGAAACACAAAGGCCCAAAGGGTGAGCAGAAGGAGAACACCGACTTTCATCCAGGTGAGCCTTCGAAGAAAACTGGCGCTGACCTTGGTGCTGAAAGTATTCAGCAGGGCCAGCGAAAGAACAATGGACATGGCGACGTATTTTGTGGCCGCTGGAGGCCAGTGAAAAATATAGGCGGTATAACTTGCCGTGCCTGTTGCGAGAGCCGCGGTCAAACCCGGGTCCAGGACCAGGAGGCACATCCAGCCATAAAGAAAAGCGACTCTGGGGCCGAAACATTCCTGCAGATAGACGTACGAACCGCCGGATCTTGGATAACGCGCAGCGAGTTCGCCGTAGCAGAGAGCGCCGCTTAGCGTCATGGCGCCGACGATGAGCCAGACGGTGAGCAGCCAAAATGGCGAGCCGAGAGACTTGGCCATGCCTGCGGGCGTCAGAAAGATGCCAACAGCGATGGCTTCTCCAGCGACGGCCGCCGCCGCGGAGCCGAGGCCCAATTCTCGTTTGATGGCGGCGTCCCTTATCGGAGCAGAGGGCATCGCTGCTTCGCGGAGTCGAAGGAATCGCCGAGAATCTATTTTTGCGGTGCCTGGGCTTCGATCTTGTCGATCACGATGGCCTTGGAGCCTCCCCGCTGGTAGACCTTACCGGTCACGATGACTTTGTCGGCGGCAAACGGAAGAAGTTTGGAATTTTGTCCGCTGGAAGGCGTGGTGGCGGCGATGGGCCAGTAGATGGTGCCGTCTTCGGCGAGGATGACGAGTTGGGAGCCTGCATTGGCGCAAGAAGTCGCACATTGTTTGCTGATCGGCTTGCTCAGGTCTTTCGTAAAGGCGCAAGCCGAATCGAGGACATAACCCTTTACGGTGACCGATGGCGAGTCAGCGGCCGCCATGAAAACCGCGGCCGTCAACAGCAGGCCCGGGATCGCTGCTTTGGCACAGAAGGCGATGAATTTCACTGGTGTTGCCTCCGATGGTGAGTTTGCCGCACGAGATTCCATGTTCATTCGCGGAGGGGAAACGCATTAGGGAGTCTCCGCAGCTCCATGCGGATGGAAGCGTACACCACTGCGGAAAAATTACTCTAGTGGTTTTCTAGTATCGCCGATCACGACTACCTCGCCGAGGGCTCCGGAGCGGCCAGTCTCGCGAAGCAGCGAAGTAGCGGCAGGAGAATATCGCTTACTCGGGTGGCTTCTGCGGCGCCTCGAGTTCCCGGGCACGCGCGACTAGTTTTTTTAATTTGCCTTCGATGGAGGCATCGCCGATGTGTTCATCCTGGAGGACGCCGTCGGCGTCGATGGTGAAAGTGTGGGGAATGGCTTTTACGCCGAATAAGTTCGCTATGGATCCGGCGGAGCCCGCGTCGCGGTAGTGGAGCCAGGTCATGCCGTTTTTGGAAATGAACTCTTTCCACTTTTGTTCGTCGGAGTCGAGGCTGACACTGAGCACGATCAGGGGCTGGCCCTGAAATTTTTTCGCGATTTCACGAATATGCGGCATGGCCGCTCGGCACGGCCCGCACCAGGTGGCCCAGAAGTCGAGCAAGACAACTTTCCCAGCCAGATCATCCATGGAGATGTGCTGCCCGTCGAGCGTGTCGATGGCAAACGGCGGGGCCATTCTGGCGCGCGCCAGTTCGGGTTCCGTGATGTAGCGGAGGGCGCGCTGGCGCTCTGGTTCGCCGACGGGTTTCAGTTGCACATATTTCTCAAACTGGGCTTTGGCGCCGGCGTCTTGCTTCAATTGTGCGAGGGCTTGGCCATCGGCGAGCAAAGCTTCCGGGAAATCTCGAAACGCCGCGAGAGACCTGGTGAATTCGTCATGGGCACGAGCCCAGAGCTCGTCCTTGTGCTTGTCGCGGCCCTCATTTAGCAGGACTATGCCGACTTCGAAATGCGCCAGCGCGACGCTCTCGTCGCCTTGCGCCTCGGCAACCATTTCTTCGGCGGCGGCCAGTGCGGTCTTCCATTCGTGAAGTTCCAGGCCGTACTGGATCATTTTCTTTTGGCAGGCCAGGCAGCGGCCTTCGTCCTGTTTGTCGGCTTTCTTGAATTCATCGAGGGCCAAGTCTTGCCTGTGCTGGCGAACTTCCTCCAGGGCTTTTTTATAAGACTTCTGAGCTTTTTCACTTGCGGGGCCTGCTGGTGGGAGCTGCGCGAGCGATGGCGCGGCGGAAATAAAAAACAAAACCAGGAGCCGGGAATAGCGCATGGCTACCCTCCTGCTGGTGAGAGTCTCGAACGCGAGGCTATCACGCTTGGGTGGAGTTTCGCGAGGAGCCAGATGAGCGCGAACAAAGACGCGAATTGGAGGTATCCTTACATGACATGCTGCGAGTTGCAGCGTCATAAGAGCAAGCGTGGCGGGCAGGTGCGGGAGTGTCCGGTCGTGGGACAGGAATTCCCATATTCGGCCAAGGAGGCCGCCTTCGGCCGCACACGAGGCTCCGTAACCCATTGACAAAGCGAGGCTTTAGGCGAATTCTTTTGGGCAAGGGATTTGCGCCTAGGAAAGGCGATAACTACTATGGACATCCAAAGACCATCAAACGCAAGAGCCAAGAAAATCCGCAGGATTGCCTACGGCACCATCGCCCTGATCTTGATCGGCGGCGTGACCTACGGGCTTTCCAAACTGAAACCTGCCGCCCCGTATGTCGATCCGGGTACGGTGTGGTCCGACAGCGTGAAGCGCGGGCCCATGCTGCGCGAAGTGCGCGGGCTGGGGACGCTGGTTCCCGAAGACATTCGCTGGGTCGCGGCACAGACAGATGCGCACGTGGACAAATGGGTTTTGCGGCCGCCTGCCATTGTCAAGCCTGGTTCCATCATCATGGAATTGAGTGATCCAACGGTGCAGAGAGATTCGGTCGACGCGGAATACCAGCTCAAGGGAGCGGAGGCGGACTACCAGAACATGAAAGTACAGGTCAACAGCGACCTAATGAGCCAGAAGGCCACCGAAGCGTCCGTCCGAAGCGATTACGAGCAGGCGAAAATCAACCACGACGTGAAAGCAAAATTGGTAAAAGAGGGCTTGGAACCTGAAATGAACGAGAGGCTGACCAGAGTACAAGAAGAGCAGCTTAAGATCCGCGTGGAACTGGAGGGTGAGCGGACGAAAATCGCCACGGATTCGGCGAACGCGAAACTCGCGGCGCAACAGGCCAAGGTCGAGCAAATGAAGGCGCTCTACGGGTTGAAGCTGAGCCAGGTGGAAGCGCTTCATGTCCGCGCGGGCATTGATGGCGTGCTGCAGCTTCTGCCCGTGGATGTCGGGCAGCACGTGACACCGGGAATGAACCTTGCGCGTGTGGCGGATCCGAAGAAGCTCAGAGCGGAAGTGAAGATTGCCGAGACGCAAGCGAAGGATGTGGTGCCTGGGCAAAAGGCCAGCATCGACACGCGCAATGGAATCGTGAGCGGACACGTTTCGCGAGTCGACCCCTCGGTGATAAACGGCACGGTGACCGTTGACGTGACGATTGATGATCCTCTGCCGCCAGGTGCGCGGCCGGATTTGAGCGTGGACGGCACGATCACACTCGAGAATCTGACGAATGTGCTGTTTGTTGGCAGGCCGGTGCACGGGCAGTCCGACAGCACCATTGGAATCTTCAAGCTCACCGAGGACGGCTCTGAGGCCACGCGCGTAAACGTGAAGCTGGGGCGGAGTTCCGTCAACACCATCGAAATCATTGATGGGTTGAAAGTGGGCGACAAGGTGATTTTGTCCGACATGTCGGCCTGGGATAATTTCGATCGCGTCCGGCTGAAGTAGCGCGCGTCCGCTACTGGCGGCCGGGCCCGAAGCAAGTTCTGGTTTCGGTTGCTCTCTTTCCATCGATGGGGTGGTGCGTTTCTTGCGGAGGCCCGGTGCAGACTCTCTGGCAAGACATTCGCTTCGGGTTGCGAATGCTCGGGAAAAGTCCTGGCTCGACCGCACTAGCTGTTGCCACGCTGGCCCTCGGCATCGGCGCTAATACCGCGATATTTAGTCTTGTGAATGCCGTGATGCTCGCGACCATTCCGGTTCGAAATCCTCAACAACTAGCGGTACTGCGCTGGTCGGCGCAGGCGCATCCTCAAAATTCGGGCTCGAGCAGCTACGGTGACTGCCAGTGGACGAAGTGGACCGAAAAGGTCTCCGGCAGTTGCTCCTTCTCCTATCCGATGTTCAAGGAAATCCGCCAGCATGCGGGAGTATTCTCGAGCGTTGGGGCCTTTGCCGGACCTGCGCAACTCGACCTGACTGGAAACGGAACGGCGAGCATAGCGCGCGGAGAAATTGTCTCGGGCGATTATTTTCAGACCCTCGGAGTTCAGGCGGCCGCGGGACGAAGCATCGAACCGAGCGACGAGCGGCCCGGCGCAGAAGCCGTGGCGGTCCTCAGCTATGCGTACTGGCAAGGCGCCTTTGGCGGCGCCCCCAGCGCAATCGGAAAGTCCATAAAGCTCAACGGCGTGCCATTCACGATCGTTGGAGTAGCCGACGCGGCCTTCACCCGGCTTACGCCGGGACACACGCAAGATATGTGGTTGCCGCTTTCGCAGGTAGTCCCCCTGCGGCTTCATTGGGGCGGAGGACCGGACAAGGATAGCACTTGGTGGTTAACGGTCGTAGGACGGCTCGAGCCGGGAATAGCTCTGGGGCAAGCTGAGTCCCGTGTGAGTCTGCTGTTCCGCAATGAAATTATTCAGGAAAAGCGGCTCAAGGCGGAAGACCACCCGCAAGTTACGCTTACGCTAGCGCAGAAGGGGCTTTCCGGGATCCGTGGCGACCTCGAGCAACCACTCTGTATTTTGATGGCCGCGGTCGGCTTGGTGCTGTTGATTTCCTGCGCGAATGTCGCGGGGCTCCTGCTCTCGCGCGCGGCGGCAAGACAAAAAGAGATCGCCGTGCGGCTGGCTCTCGGAGCAGGCCGGGGACGCGTGGTCCGACAGCTTTTGACGGAGAGCGTGCTGCTCTCCTTTGCCGGGGCAGGACTCGGGGTGCTGCTGGCGTACTGGGGCGCGAGTGCCTTGGCGGCATTTGCCTCCGCGAACCGCTATTCCAATTTTCAGATCAGCGCCGCGCCGGACGCGAGGGTACTGGTGTTCACGGTGGCCGCGGCCGCGCTAACAGGGATCCTGTTCGGACTTGCGCCGGCGTTTCGCGGGACGCGCGTCAACCTGGCGCCGACTCTCAAAGAGAATTCCGGAAGCATGTCGGGAACAAGTTTTGGCGGAGAGCGTCGATTTGGACTGGGCAGCGGGCTTGTCGTTGGGCAGGTGGCGCTCTCTCTCATTGTCCTGGCCGGCGCGGGGCTGGTGGTTCGTTCGCTCGGGAATTTGAAAGCGATTGATCCGGGGTTCGACACGCGAAACGTGCTGCAGTTCGCAGTCAACCCAACGCTCACTGGCTATTACAAGAGCGATCAAGTTGCGCCGCTCTATCGTGAACTGCAGAGCAGGCTTAGCGGTCTGCCCGGAGTCATTTCTGTAAGTTATTCGTCGGATACGCTGCTCGACGGAGGTTTGTGGACCGAGGACGTCAAGATCGAAGGGCGCACCGATAAGTCCACGGTCGAAACGCAAGTGCTGGGGGTGGGACCGGAATTTTTCTCGACGATGAAAATTCCGGTGATGACCGGCCGGATGTTGAATAGCGAGGATGCAGAGTCGAAGCGAGATGTCGCGGTCGTGAACCGGGCGTTTATCAAGAAGTTCCTGGAGAATCGCGAGCCGCTGGGATTGCATTTTGGCGGCGAGGATCCCCAGAATCCCCAGTACGAAATTGTTGGAGTAGTGGGAGACACAAAGTATGCCGGCTTGCGCGACGAGCTGGCACCGACTGCCTACATCCCTCTTAAAGATGGCGACGCCCACTTCGCATTGAGGACGGCGATAAATACACAGGCCCTGCTTCCTGCGGCGCGCAAGGTCGTGAGCGATCTTGACAATAATCTGCCGCTTTTCGACGTCCGGACGCAAACGGAAAGAATAGAGCGGCTGCTCTTTAACGAGCGGCTGCTGGCGCGCCTGGCGAGCCTGTTTGGACTGCTGGCGCTTGTGCTTGCCTCTATCGGACTGTACGGCTTGTTGTCTTATGAGGTAGCGCGGCGCACGCGAGAGATTGGAATCCGTGCAGCGCTTGGCGCGCAAAACCGCGACGTCCTGCGGCTGGTGGGAAGACAAGGACTGGTGCTGATGGCCCTCGGGATAGGCTTCGGAATTGTTGCTGCCATGGGCGTGACGCGTTCGCTCGGGAGTTTGCTCTATGGAGTGCAGCCGAGCGATCCGATTACATTTTTCGGAGTCTCGGCACTGCTGACCATCGTCGGGCTGGCGGCGTGCTATATCCCGGCGCGGCGCGCGACGCGCGTCGATCCGATGGTGGCACTGCGGTATGAGTAGGAGGAGCTGATGGGAATCCTATGGCAGGACATTCGCTACGGGTTGCGGATGCTCGGGAGGAATCCCGGGTTCACAGCCGTGGCCGTGCTGGCGATTGCGCTGGGCGTCGGCGTAAATGCGGGAATTTTCTCCGTGCTCAACGGCGTGGCGCTGCGGATGCTGCCGGTGCCTTGCGCCGGTCAAGTCGTCAGCGTGGATCAGATTTTCCATGGAAGAAGCGCGCGAGGTGTACACGGTGAGGCGACGCTCTTTTCTTATTCCGAATACCAAGACTATCGCGCGAGTAACCATGTTTTTTCCGGATTGTTGGCCTACGAGCCCTTCCTGAACGCGACGCTCGCGGGTGGACGGGCGCGGCAGCTCTATGGACAGCTCACGTCGTGCAACTATTTTGATGTGTTGAGCGAACGGCCCGCCCTTGGCCGCGGCTTTGTGGAGGCGGATTGCGCGGCGCCAGATGCGGGAACCGTGGTGGTGCTAAGCGATGAATTGTGGCAGAGCGCGTTTGGAGCCGATCCCTCGCTTGTCGGCAAACGAGTGGTTCTAAATCGCACGGCGTTTACGGTAATCGGCATTGCCCCGCGGGGATTCGGGGGTACCGAGCCGGTCCCCAGTGCGTTCTGGGCACCCATCACGATGCAGCCAGCGATGGAACCCGACCGCGATTTTCTCGGGGATGCCAACGTGAGCTGGCTGTCGCTGCTTGGACGGGTGCGGCCGGGCCTTTCGATCGGGCAAGTGCGCGCAGACCTTATGGTCATCGCCAGCCGAATTGATGCCCAACATCCAGGCCGCCAAACATCCTTGTCGATTAGAACGGCAACATTTCTTGGCAGGCCGGAAGAACATAATTTGGTGATGGGGGCTGCGGCCGTCATTCTGATTGGCTTTGGACTGGTGCTGCTGATCGCTTGCGCCAACGTAGCGAACTTGATGTTAGCGCGAGCCAGCGCGCGTCAAAAAGAGATTTGCGTGAGACTGTCGGTGGGGGCGAGCCGCCCGAGATTGATCCGACAATTGCTGACAGAAAGCGTGATGCTGGCTCTAATGGGCGGCGCGCTTGGATCAGTTCTCGCCTTTTGGTTCTTTGAAGCAGTCTCGCGCTTTGTAGTTGCGCATTTGCCGCATGGTTTCCCTCCGGTGGCCTTGAATCTGACACCCGATGTTCGCGTGCTGGGATATGCGTTGCTGCTCACACTGCTCACCGGCATAGCTTTTGGCCTGGCGCCTGCGCTCGAGGCCGCACGGACTGATTTGAACACGGCATTGAAAGCCGGAGTCGGCGGACTCGGCGGGCGCGCGGGCGGCGGGATTTTGCGGCATTCCTTGGTCGCCGCGCAAGTGGCCGTTTGCATGATTTTGCTGATCGCGGCAGGTCTATTGCTGCGTGGACTTTACTTTGCCCAAACGGTTGATCCGGGATTTGCCATGAACGGAATCGCAGTGGTGTCCTTAGACCTTCGGACGCAAGGATACAAGGAAGAACCTGCGGCCCAGTTTGAGCGCCGATTGAAGGAAAAAGTGGCGGCTTTGCCTGGCGTGGACGTGGTGGTAGAAGCCGCCGAGACGCCGCTCAGCGATGATCATAATTTCACGGGTTTCTCCGTTCCCGGCAAGCCCGATGAGTATGAAGTTGAAAACGACGCGATCTCGGATGGATATTTTTCCATGCTGGGAATTCCCATCGTGCGTGGCCGGGACTTTACGGCGGAAGAGGTGCGGTCGGGCGCGAAGGTGGCCATCGTAACGGAAGCCACGGCGCGAAAATTCTGGCCGGGAGAAGACCCCATCGGAAAGACTTTGCGCCAAGGCCGCGATACCGATCTTGAAATCGTAGGCATAGCCCGAGATGCGCAAGTGTCGCACCTCGGTGAGAAGGAGAAGCTTTATGTCTATTTGCCCGCGGGACCCAAGGAGCAATCGGAGCTCCATCTGATGATTCATGGTGGCGGCGGGTTGGCGGCACTCGCTACGGGCATCCGCCATGCGGCCAGTGAAATAGACCCGGACGTTCTAGTGGATGTCACCAGGCTCGAAGACAATCTGGAAGTTTGGCGGACGCCGGCGCGGATTGTGGCATCACTTGCAGGGTCACTCGGCGCGTTGGCGCTGCTGCTGGCTGGCGTGGGGGTATATGGTGTGGTGTCCTACGCGGTGAGCCGACGAACTCGCGAGATCGGCATACGTATGACGCTGGGAGCGGACGGGCGAGACGTCATGGCCATGGTTTTGCGCCAAAGCATGCGTCCCGTGGTGATCGGCGGCGCCATTGGGATGGTGGGCTGTGCAGGAGTTTCCTGGGTTCTCTCGAGCATGCTCTTCGGAATCAGCGCGCGTGATCCGATTGCATTTATGTTCGTTCCGGCGTTCTTGCTGGGAGTCGCGCTGTTGGCCAGCTATGTCCCAGCGCGGCGGGCGACGAAAGTAAATCCGGTTGTGGCACTGCGATACGAATAGCTCGAGAAGTTTGCTGCGATGCGATAGCACGCGGGACGAGAGTGATGTCTTCACTGTGGCAGGACGTCCGCTACGGGTTGCGAATGCTGGCGAACAAGCCAACGTTTACGCTGGTTGCCGTACTGACGCTCGCGCTGGGAATTGGCGCAACCTCGGCGGTTTTCAGCGTGGTTGATCGGATTCTGTTCCGCAGCCTTCCCTACCCTCACGATGAACAGCTGGTGGCCTTTGGTTTGTTTGCGCCGATTGAGCCGCGGGAGTTCATGCTGGCGAAAGACTACGTCGAATGGCGCTCCGAGCAGACGCCGTTCGAGTCCATGACCACGTTCCTGCCGGGCGGCGCGGATTGCGATTTGACCGAGCAGAATCCTGTGAGGCTCGACTGCGCCTTGGTGGAATCGACGTTCCTTCCGACGTTCGGAATTCAGCCAATTCTGGGGCGGAATTTCACGAAGGAAGAAGACCGGCCGCACGCGGCGCGCGTTGCGCTAATTACCTACGGCTTATGGCGCTCGCGCTTTGCAGGCAACGCCGGGGTCGTAGGCCAATCCATTTCGGTGGATGGCCAACCGACGCTCGTCGTGGGGGTGCTTCCCGCTGATTTTGAAATGCCCACGCTTGGCAAGACGGACCTGGTGATACCGCAGGCGCTCGACGAGGCGGCGCTAGAAGGAAACGGCCCGGAGCCTGTTTTACGGGCGTTTGCGAGGTTGAAACCTGGGGTTAGCATCGCGCAGTCTTTTGCTGCCCTCGAGCCGTTGTACGAGAAATCACTCGAAAATGTGCCGCCGCAATTCCGGAAAGAAGTGCGATTGAGCGTGCGGTCGCTGCGAGAGCGCCAAGTCGCTGATTCCAAGGCGGCTTCCTGGATATTGCTCGGTTCTGTGTTGGCGGTGCTGCTGGTGGCGTGTATGAACGTGGCCAACCTGCTGCTCGCTCGGACCACTGGCCGGCAGCGAGAGCTAGCGGTTCGCGCGGCGCTTGGGGCAAGTCCAGCCAGGCTGATTCGCCAAAATCTGACTGAAAGCCTGCTTCTGGGAACAATTGGGGGAACCATCGGATGCTGGGTTGCGTATTCCCTGTTACAACTGTTTGAATCCATTGCTCCGGAAGGGATTCCACGCTTGCAACAGGCCGGGCTCGATACGAGGGTGCTGTTGTTTACTCTGGGAGTCTCGCTGGTATCGGGAATCTTGTTTGGACTGGCACCCGCCATGCGAAAGCCTGCCGTGGAGCTTCTGACCAGGCAAGAAGCGAGCCAGACATCTCGCGGGCTGCTACGTCAAATACTTGTCGCGTCGCAGATTGCCGTGTCGGTGATTCTGTTGACGGGTGCCGGATTGCTGCTCCATAGCCTATTAAAATTGCAAAACGTCCCGCTGGGGATGGACGCCGAGAACGTGGTGACCGCGCAAATCCCCCTGGCGGAGTACCGGTACCCGGACGCGAAGCACCAATTAGCCTTCTTTGATGAATTGGAGAGGCGCTTGAAGCACATGTCTGGGATCACGGCCATGGGGATCAGCGACACGCTTCCTCCTTCGGGAGGGACGCAAGCAACCATCTATTCGCGGATCGAAGTTGCCGGGAGGCCGCCATCGGCGGAAGGCACGGGAGGCATGGTCGGCTGGCGCTCGGTGACGCCCGGATACTTCATGGCACTAGGTGTGCGGATTATCCAGGGGCGGGGATTCCAGAATGCGGACCGCGGGCAAAACCAAAATCCGATCATTTTGAGCGAAACGTTTCGAAAGAAGCTGTTTCCAAATGAAGAGCCGCTTGGGAAGAGCTTGCGGATTGGGCCAGAAGCGCCGTGGCGGGAGGTTGTTGGGATTGCGGCGGATGTGAGAAACAATGGGCTGGCTCGACCGTCTGATCCTGAGTACTACATTCCATGGAAGTTCGATACGGAAGGGTATTTTCGAGTGGCTCAGGTAACCTTGCGGACGCCTATGAATCCGGAAACCGTGGCCAAGTGGCTACGCCAGGAAACGGCTAGCTTGGACCCGAGTGTTCCCGTCACGATCGAAACGATGACTCAACGAGTTCGGAAACTATCAGACCGACCAAGATTTAATGCCGTTTTGCTAACACTATTCGCCGGGATGGGTGTGGTGCTGGCGGCGATTGGCTTGTACGGGGTGGTGGGCTTCCTGGTCTCCGAGCGGACGCGGGAAATTGGCGTGCGCATGGCGCTGGGAGCTTCGCCGCGAGCGATCTTGAGGATGATCATGGGGAACGTGGCGCGGTGGACGATGGCCGGCGCGCTACTCGGGCTGGTGGGAAGCTGGTACGCTGTGAAGCTGCTCGAGTCGCTGCTGTTCGAGGTGTCTGTGCGGGATCCCTGGCCGGTGCTTGCGGCGCTGGCACTTTTGCTAGTTGCGGCTTTCTTGGCTGCGTGGGTGCCTGCGCGGCGGGCCATGCGAGTCGATCCGATTGAGGCGTTGCGTTATGAATAGGTTTCATGTGGTGCGAGAGATTGCGGGGAACGGGTAATGCAGAATCTGTGGAAGGACATTACGTTTGGATTGCGCATGCTGGCAAAGAGCCCAGGATTTACGGCCATTGCCGTGATTACTTTGGCTTTGGGCATCGGCGCGAATACGGCAATCTTTTCGTTGATGAACCAGGTTTTGCTCAAACGCCTACCGGTCAAGAGTCCCGACGAATTGGTCATTCTACTAGCGCCCGGGCCGCAGACGGGCCATGTTTCCAGCGACGGCGACTCGGCGGAATCGTTTTCATACCCCATGTACAAGGGCCTGCGAGATAGGAACTCCGTTTTTTCAGGAATACTGGCGCGCTACCGCTTTGAAGCGAGCGTCGCAAGTCATGGCCAGACAGACAGGGCATCCGGAGAAGTCGTGTCCGGCAACTATTTTGAAGTGCTCGGAGTTCGGGCGGCGCTCGGACGCGTGTTCAGCCAGGATGACGACCGAGTGCCGGGAGCACAGCCGGTCGTGGTGTTAAGCCACTCTTACTGGACTCGCCATTTCGGAGGGGATCCGAGCGTTTTGAACAAGGTTCTTCTGATTAACAACGTCGAGATGACCGTGGTCGGCGTATCGCAATCGGGATTTACAGGCGTGCAGGTAGGCAAAATACCCGACCTGTTTGTGCCGATGATGATGACGCAGCAGATGACGCAGCACGGAGAGACGCTCGACAAGTGGAACGATTATTGGATGACATTGCTGGCGCGGCGCAAGCCTGGAATTTCTGAGCAACAGGCCGAGGCGGGGATCAACGCCGTATACCGGCCGCTGCTTGAGGAGCAACTGCCGCAAATTAAATCCGCATGGAATGAAGATAAGCGCCAGAAATTTTTGAACAAGAAGATCACTCTGTCATCGGGGGCCCACGGACGAACGATCGCGCAGGACGGCTCGGGCGAGCAGCTGATCACACTTTTTGTGATGGTGGCGCTGGTGCTGCTGATTGCGTGCACCAATGTGGCGAATCTGCTGCTGGCTCGCGGAGCCTCGCGGCAGCGCGAGTTCGCGATACGGACGGCGATGGGCGCGAGTCGCGGCCGGATGATCCGGCAATTGCTGGCAGAAAGCCTGCTATGCGCGTTTGGCGGCGGCGCGCTGGGCATCCTGCTGGGCACCTGGCTGATGAGAATCCTCACTCCCATCGTGGTCGCGAGCGCGGGAGTCCAAGGGTTGACAGAAAAGCTCGATCCGAACGTTTTGACGTTTGCGATCGGCGTGACCGTGCTCTGCGGGATATTCTTCGGTTTGATTCCCGCCTGGCGTGTCACGCGCTTGGGTGTCTCGGATGTGATTAAGGACCAGGGTTCTACTGCTTCTGCCAGCGCATCTCACGTGGGCTTCCGTAAGGTACTGGTTGCCGGACAAGTTGCTTTCACCATGCTCCTGCTTGCCGGAGCCGGACTGTTCATGCGTTCGCTGTGGAACCTGCGAAATCAAGACCTGGGGTTGAAGACCGATAATGTAATCACGTTTTCCATCCAGCCCTCTCTCAACGGATATGACACTCCGCGATCGATAGCGCTGTTCGATCAATTGCGGGCGCGCTTGGCTGCTTTGCCTGGTGTCAGGTCCGTCGGCACGGGAGATGTACCCACGCTTTCCGGCGACGACGAAGGGAGCAACATCACGGTCGAAGGAGGCCCTCAGCTCGCCGAAGAACTGCAAGATGTGGACCACGACGGGGTGAGTCCGGGTTACTTCGCTACCCTGGGAATTCCGCTGCTGTCCGGCCGCGAATTTACCGAAGCGGATGGAACCGCGGCCCCCAAAGTCGCCATTGCAAGTGAAGCGATGGTGAAGCGGTTTCTCCCGGGGCGAAATCCCCTCGGGGCCCACTTTGCGTTTGGGGGCGGGAAGGTCAAGCCGGATATCGAGATTGTGGGAGTGGTCAAGGACGTAAAGCAGGAGCATGTGAGCAGCGCGATCCAGCCTTATCTGTATGTTCCCTACGCGCAAAGGCCCAAACTGACAGGGATGACCTTCTACGTTCGGTCGACGCAGGATCCGTTGCTGTTGGGATCGACCTTCGAAAAGGCCGTCCGGGAGCTGGACGCGAACCTCCCTGTCTATGATGTGAAGACTATGGAACGCGTAGTAGAAGAGGATCTGTTCTCGGCGCGAATGGTCGCGGTGCTTTCGGCGAGCTTCGCTGGTCTGGCGGCGCTCCTGGCGGCGCTTGGAATTTACGGCGTGCTCGCCTATGTGGTCGTTCAGCGCACGCGTGAGATTGGGATCCGCATGGCGCTGGGTGCAGTGGCCGGGCAAGTGCGCTTGCTGATAGTTAAGGAAGTGGGATCCATGGTGCTCATCGGAGTTGCCGTGGGTCTGCCGCTGGCGTACGGGCTGGCGCGGTTTAGCGAATCGTTGTTGTATGGCGTGCACGCGGGCGATCCCGCGGTCTACCTATCGGGTCTGGGATTCATCGGGCTTATCGCGCTTGCGGCATGCCTAGTTCCAGCGAGGCGTGCCACACGCGTCGATCCACTGGTGGCGCTGCGTTATCAATGACCGGACCGGTTTTAGGCAGCTAGAACGGCAGTCGGGGAGCATGGCAAAGAGTTTTGCGAGTTAAGTTTAGAGACTAAAAACCAGTTAAGGAGACGAAATGTCAGACACACCTACACTCATCAAAATGGAAGGCGTAAAGAAAGTCTTCTACACGGACGAAGTAGAGACGCACGCACTTTCTGAGATCCACCTGGAGATCAAGAAAGGTACCTACATTTCCATTGCTGGTCCTTCCGGCTGCGGCAAGTCGACACTGCTCTCGATCCTGGGGCTGCTCGATTCCCCGACAGACGGAAGTTACATGCTGAACGGACAGCCCGTCGGCAAGCTGACCATCAGCGAGCGCACGCGGATTCGCAATCGCGAAATCGGGTTCATCTTCCAGGCCTTCAACCTGATCGGCGACCTCACGGTCTACGAGAACGTCGAGCTGCCCCTGACCTACCGCGGTACGAGCGCCTCGGAGCGCAAGCAGAAAGTGCAGAACGCGCTCGAGCGCGTGGGCATGGCGCACCGCTTGCGGCACTATCCTTCGCAACTCTCGGGCGGTCAGCAACAGCGCGTGGCCGTGGCTCGCGCGTTGGTAGGCGATCCGCTCATCCTGATGGCTGACGAGCCGACTGGAAACTTGGACTCGAAAAATGGCGAAGCCGTCATGGAGCTGCTGCGCGACTTGCACCGCAACGGCGCAACCGTTTGCATGGTGACTCACGACCAGCGCTATGCGAATTTCGCGGAACGCACCATTCACCTGTTTGACGGACGCATCGTCGAGGAAACCAAGGAAGCCGGAGTAACCGCTTAAGGCGTCCGGCAAAAGAGGGTGCTCCATGGGAACGATCGGGCAGGACATCCGCTTTGGTGTGCGGATGCTCGCGAAGCATCGCCTTACGACCGTTGTGTGCGTGGCTGCGCTCGCGCTGGGCATCGGCGCCAACACGGCGATGTTCAGCTTGGCCGAAGCATTCCTGCTCCATCCCGTTCCCTTGGAGAATGCCAACCGTATCGTGGCGCTGGTCTATTCGCCCGTCGGGGCCAACGGCACGAGTTTCGGTCAGGACCAGAGTCCCGTTGCGCCCGCCACGTACCTCGACTGGAAAAAGGAAGCCCACTCATTTGATGAAATTACAGCGTACGCGTGGGATGAGCTCAACCTGACGGGCAATCCGGCACCCCAGAAAGTCCAGGCCTTTAAGGTGTCGGCAAATTTTTTCGAGACCGTCCAGGTTCAGCCGCAACTGGGCCGTATGTTTCTCGCCGAAGAGGAAGAGCCTGGCAAGGATCAAGAAATCATTTTAGGCCATGCTCTTTGGGAGCAGCGCTACGCCTCGGATCCGCACGTCGTTGGCAAGAACATAAAAGTTGGCGGCAAGAGCTTTACGATCGTCGGTGTGATGGCCAAGGGATTCGATTTTCCGAAACCAGCAGAAGCATGGATACCGCTGTCCTTCGACGCGAAAGAAAGGTTGCAGCGGGATAGCCGTTGGCTGTTTGTCCTTGGAAGGCTCAAACCGGGCGTTCCGTTCACACTTGGCGCCGCGGAAATGCAATCGATCGCGCAGCGCCAAACCGAGGCTTATCCGGACACCAACAAAGGATTTCGGCTGTATCCGCGGCCACTAGAGGAATTTGCTACCGGCGACCTCACGCGGCAGTACACCTTCTTGCTGTTAGGCGCGGTGGGGTTCGTCCTGCTGATCGCCTGCGCAGATGTGGCCAACGTGCAGTTTGCTCGCGTGACTGGCCGGCAGAAAGAATTGGCCGTTCGGACCGCGATGGGGGCGAGCCGGAGCCGCATCATCCGCCAATTGCTGATCGAGAGCATACTGCTTTCCCTGGCAGGCGCCGCCTTTGGGCTCGTCATTGCGCAGTGGTGGGTTTATTTGATTTTGAATCATATGCCTCCGGAGGTTGCGAGATTCATCGCCGGCTGGAACACCATCAGCCTCGATGCCAATGCCTTCTTATTTACGCTGGCCATAGCAGTCGCCAGCGGGATTGTTTCGGGTATCGCGCCTTCCTGGCTACATTCCGATACTCAAATCAGTGAGACGCTAAAGGAGAGCGGCCGCGGGGCAAGCACAGGACCGTCGCGCCACCGTTTGCGTAGCGTTCTGGTTGTGGCGGAGATTGCGCTCGCCCTAGTGCTTTTGGTGGGAGCCGGACTTCTCGTGAAGGGCTTTCGTGCCCTCATCGTTGTGCACGAGAACTATCACCCTGAATCCGTCCTGACGCTTACGTTGAGCTTACCCGAGGATCAGTACCGGCAAAAGCCTGGGCGTGCGGCGTTCTACGCACAAACCCTCGAGCGGCTCGCTGCCATTCCGCGCATCCAATCTGCAGCGCTTGCCACCTACGTGCCTTATGCAAACGGGGGAGGCGCGGGCGTGACACCGTTCACCATCGAAGGACGCGCTCCCGAAGAGCGAGGCGAGGCCATCAGCTCCATAGTGGAAACGGTCAGCCCGAACTATTTTCGCTTGATGAATATCGGCCTGCGAGGCGGGCGCGAGTTGAATGAATCGGATGCGGACGCCACGGTCCCCGTGGCGGATATCAGCCGGCTCGTGGCGACGCGCTACTTCCCCGGGGAAAATCCGATCGGACGGAAAATCAAGATTGGCAAAGTCGATTCAGAGGGTGCTTGGATGACGATTGTGGGAATCGTCGACGATATCCACTATACGTGGATCAACAAGCAAGAATTGCCGACGATTTATCGAAGTTACCGCCAAGCTCCTCCGTTCTACGGTTCTTTGATCTTACGAGCCGAGGGCAATCCCATCACGTTCGTTCCGGCCGTGCGAAGTGCGGTTGCCGCAGTGGATCCAGATCTGCCGCTCTTCGACGTGCTGCCGTTCGACAAAGTAATCACCGACTCGATTGTGGGCCTCGCCTATGTCGCCGCCATGATGGCTATCCTTGGGCTTATCGCGCTGGTTCTGGCTTCGGTCGGGATTTATGGCGTGATGTCCTACTCCGTCGGCGAGCGCACGCATGAGATCGGCGTGCGCATGGCTATGGGTGCAACCTCAAAAGACGTCCTGAGACTTATCCTACGAAACGGGATGTCCCTGACGATTGTCGGCATGGCTATCGGTCTCCCGCTGGCCTTGGGGTTTGCCTATCTCCTTTCGAGCCTCCTCTTTGGTGTAAAAGCCGCCGATCCATTTGCCTTCCTAGGACTGCCCCTGCTTCTGGCTGGTGTTGCGACAGTCGCCTGCTACCTCCCCGCGCGGCGCGCCGTGCGCCTGGATCCGCTCGCAGCCCTGCGCTATGAATGAAGAGCGGCCGGCCACCAGAAGTCGCGGCTCCTTTGCGGTTTGTAGTGCCTGGGAACACGAGATTCCCGGTTAATCCCGCAGTTCGACAAGTCCCTTGGATTAAGTGTGATAGTCTCGAAACGGAATAGGAATTCCGGCGTTATCTTATTTAGCGCCTAAGGAGCGAGCGTGGAACCTCTGATTCAGATGCGAAACTTGGAGAAAGTTTACGAAGCGGGCGGCAGCAAGTTTTATGTTTTGCGCCGCATCTCACTGGATATTCAACCGGGTGAATTTGTTACCTTCATGGGACCTTCGGGAGCGGGAAAATCCACGCTCCTGAGCATTATCGGGATGCTCGATGGTTCTTGGACGGGCGAATACTACTTTAACGGCGAGCCGGTCCACCGCCTCAACGTAAAGAAGCGCAACGAGCTTCACAAGGCCAACATCGGCTTCGTCTTCCAGAGCTATCACCTGATCGACAATCTGACCGTGTTTGAAAACCTCGAAATCCCCCTTTCTTACAAGAATGTGCCACACAAGGAGCGCGTTAGCCTGGTTTGCGATATCCTGGACCGCTTCAACATCGTCGGCAAAAAAGACCTGTTCCCCAACCAGCTTTCCGGCGGGCAACAACAGCTTGTAGGAGTTGCGCGCGCTGTGATTCAAAGCCCCAAGCTGATTCTGGCCGACGAGCCGACCGGCAACCTGCATTCCGCGCAAGGTGAAGAAATCATGGAGCTTTTCCGGAAGCTGAACGAAGCCGGTACGAGCATCATTCAGGTGACTCACTCGGAGCGAAACGCCGCCTACAGCCATCGCGTCATTCAGCTCAAAGACGGCTGGGTGGTCAGCGAAACCAGCAATGCCGCGCGGGTGGTCTGACCGATGGCCACCGCGGGTCCGGCCTTTTAGGGGACTCCACTGGGCCTACTGGTGAGAACCGATTGCATAGGCTAAGTTATTGATTTTATTGGGTCAAAATGGGGGATAGGTAACTCCTGGCTAGCACGTGCTTAACCGATGGGTTGGCTACAAGGTTGCACTCCCGTTGCGATGATCTTCCCAAGCGAATGAAAAACCCTACGATTCATCCCTATCGCGTCCTGGTGGCCGACGATCAGGCGGATATCCGCGACGCCCTGCGCCTGCTGCTTAAGCGGGAGAACTATGAGACGCAATCCGCAGCCTCGCCGGCGGAAGCGCTCGCGGCCGTTGAATCGCGTGAGTTCGATGCCGTGCTCATCGATCTGAACTATGCGCGAGACACTACCTCCGGGCAGGAGGGCCTCGATTTGCTGAGCCATATCCAGGCGGCGGATGCGACGCTGCCGGTCATTGTGATGACCGCCTGGAGCAGCGTGGAAATCGCCGTGGAAGCCATGCGGCGCGGGGCCCGCGATTTCATTCAGAAGCCCTGGGACAATGCGCGGCTGCTGAGCATCCTGCGCACGCAGATCGATCTTCGCAACGCCTTGCGGCAGGCTTCGCGGCTCGAAGCCGAGAATCGCCTGCTTCGCGCCGAATCGCGCCCCACGCTTATCGCCGAAGCGGCCGTGATGCAGCCGGTCGTCGACCTGATCGGGCGGGTGGGTCCTTCCGATGCCAGCGTGCTTATCACCGGCGAGCACGGCACGGGAAAGGAAGTTGTGGCGCAGACATTGCACGCGCTTTCTCAGCGTGCTGCGAAACCGATGGTCACGGTTAACGCGGGCGGCCTTTCCGAGGGCCTGTTCGAAAGCGAGCTCTTCGGCCATGTGAAAGGCGCCTTCACCGACGCGCGCAACGACCGTGTCGGGCGTTTTGAGCTAGCCGAGGGCAGCACGCTTTTTCTGGACGAGATCGCCAACGTCCCGCTCAATCTGCAGGCCAAGCTTTTGCGGGTGCTGGAAACCGGCGAACTCGAGCGCGTCGGCTCTTCTTCGACCCGGCGAGTGAACGTCCGCGTTTTGGCGGCCACCAACGCAGATGTGACTTCCGAGGCGGCCTCTGGTCGTTTCCGCCAGGATCTGCTTTTTCGCTTGAATACCATCGAAATCCATCTTCCGCCGTTGCGCGAACGCCGCGAGGACATCGCCTTGCTGGCGCACCATTTCCTCCGAGGCTATGCGCAGCGTTACCGCAAAAGTATTTCGGGCTTCGACCCCGGCGCGACGCAGCTTCTCCTCGATCATCCCTGGCCGGGAAATGTGCGCGAGCTCGATCACGCTGTCGAGCGTGGAGTCTTGCTCGCGCAAGGACAGCTAGTCCGTTCCGCTGACCTCGGCCTGCGCAGCGGCTCAGCCGGAGGCACGGTACGGCTCGAGGAGATGAGCCTCGATGAAGTGGAGCGCCACCTCATCCAGCGCACCCTGTCCCGCCATGACGGAAATGTCAGCCAAGCGGCCAAGGCCCTGGGACTCAGCCGCAGCGCGATGTACCGCCGGCTGCAAAAACACGGCTTGGAATGAGACGCCTCACGTACGAACGTCGCATCCAGCTTCTGGCGTTGGCGGCGGGATTACCGGGATCGTTGATCGCACTGATTCTCCTCTGGAACGGCTCGTATTCCTCGCGGACCGCCTGGACGCTGACATTTTTTATCCTGACTCTCTGGTCGGGCTTCGCGCTCTCCTTGCGGCATCGCGTGGTCTTCTCCCTGCAAACTCTATCGAATCTCCTCTCCGCAATGCGCGAACAGGACTTTTCCTTCCGCGCGCGAGAAGCGCGCTCCGATGACGCACTCGGCGAAGTCATGCTGGAAGTGAACGCCCTGAGCGAAACGCTTCGTTCACAGCGACTGGGAGCGCTCGAAGCTACCGGCCTGCTGCGTGCGGTCATGGAAGAAATCGACGTGGCTATCTTTACCTTCGATAACCACAGGCAGTTGCGCCTCGTCAATCGTGCGGGCGAACGCCTTCTCTCGAGGCCTAGCGAACGGCTTCTGGGCTTCACTGCAGGGGAGCTTGGCCTGGAGTCGTGTCTCGAAGGCCAAGCAGCGCGCACCATGGAACTAAGTTTTCCTGGAGGGGCAGGCCGCTGGGGCGTGCGCCGCGGTTCCTTCCGCCAGGGCGGCTTGCCGCATGATCTGATCGTGCTCAGCGATCTGAGCCGCACTCTGCGCGACGAAGAACGGCAAGCCTGGCAGCGGCTCATCCGCGTTCTAGGGCACGAACTCAATAATTCTCTGGCACCGATCCAATCCGTGGCCCAGAGTCTTGAAAGCGGTCTGATCGGAACCGCGAGCGTGCCAGAGCTGCAGAGTGGCGCTGCGGCGTCTATTCTGGAAGACATGCGCCACGGCCTCGGGATTATCCGCTCTCGCACGGAAGCGCTCGGGCGTTTTATGGCCGCCTACGCACGACTGGCGCGGCTTCCGCAGCCCGCGCTCGCTCCAGTTAATGTCACAGAGTGGATCACCCGCGTCGCCAGGCTTGAAACACGCGCCAAAGTGCGCTTGGAGAAAGGTCCTCCGCTGATCATCTCGGCGGACCGAGACCAGCTCGAGCAGCTCTTGATCAACCTCGTTCATAATGCCGCCGACGCAGCCCACGAGACCGCTGGCGGCGTAACGCTAACTTGGTCCAGGTACAGTTCTTATCTCGAAGTTCTGGTGCTCGATGAAGGCCCTGGCATCTCCAACACGGCAAACCTTTTTGTGCCCTTCTTCACAACCAAACAGGGTGGTTCGGGAATTGGTCTGGTCCTCAGCCGCCAGATTGCGGAGGCCCATGGCGGCAGCTTGACACTCGAAAATCGCCGCGAAGGTCGGGGCTGTGAAGCCAAATTGCGCCTGCCGATCTGAATGTCGTTCTACGGCCGCCGAATTCGGAGATTCCGCGGGTCGCGCGCGAGCGCCACATGGATGAAACCACGCGCGCTGGTCAGATCAGAAAGCACACGCTTTAGGGAAACAGTTCGCTTTGCCCGGGAGAGCCCGCTCCAATTTCGCGCTGTATGCGCATCTCGACGCAGCGCATCCCCAACCATAGTTCCTAACTTTTCCGGGAAGCAGCCTTGGCGGGAGCGGCCTTGGGCGAGGCGAACCGGTATCCGACCCAGGGCTCGGTTAAAATATATTTCGGATGCGCCGGGTCATTCTCAATTTTCTTGCGCAACTGATTGATCACCACGCGCAGGCTTTCCGTTTCTTCTCCATACTCCGGCCCCCACACCGCCTGCAGCAGCCTGCGGTGCGTCAGCGGCTTTCCCAAATTGCCCACTAAATGCTTCAGAACATCGAACTCTTTTGGCGTGAGATGCACGTCGCGGCCGCGCACGACCACCTGCCGGCTTTCGAAATCAATGGTCAAGTCTTTCGCACTGAATGTGGGAATGGCATCCCCGGGGGCGTACCGCCGGAGCGCGGCCCGGATGCGCGCGAGCAACTCTTCAATTCCAAAAGGTTTGACGACGTAATCATCGGCGCCGGCGTCAAGTGCGACGACTTTGTCGCGCTCCGCGTTGCGCACGGTCAACATGATAATCGGCGCGTCACACATTTCTCGGATCTCGCGAGCCGCTCGGATCCCGCCAATTCCCGGCATATTGACGTCGAGCAGAATCAGGTCGGGGCGTTCCTTACGCACGGCGGCGACCGCCTCTTCGCCGGTGGTCGCCTCGCTGATAACGTAGCCGTGGCTGGAAAGCGTGGTGCGCATGACGCGCCTGATTTGCGGCTCGTCGTCCACCACGAGAATGGCAGCAGCGTTCATCGCGCCTCTCCCGTACTGCGATCGACAGGCAAAGTGAACGAGAAGACCGAACCGTGCCCAAGCTGGCTGGTCACAAAGATCGTCCCTTTGTGTGCCGTAATAATTGCCTTGGCGATCGGCAAACCCATGCCCGTCCCGCGCACCAGGTAACGTTGGTCCTTGCCACGGTAGAACTTGTCGAAGATCATCCCTTGTTCGAAATCATCGATTCCAGGTCCCCGATCCGCCACGCTGGTGGTCACCGTGTCTCCCGTAGGCTCCGCAGAAATAGTGATCGGCGCTTCTTTCGGCGAATAAATGTTGGCGTTGTCGATGAGATGGACCAGGGCATCCTTGATGCGATTCAAGTCGGCGCGGACCCGCGGAAGTCCCGGACTGAGCTTCACATCGACACTGCGCCCGGCCAGAGCCGCATGGCATTGTGCGAGGGCCGCCTCGATGATGTCCCCAATTTGAGTGGGCGCGAGATCCAGTTCAAATTCGCCGGCTTCGAGCCGCGACATCTCCGCCGCTTCTTCGACCAGGCGGTTGAGCCTGTCGCACTCTTCATTAATGATGGTCAGTAGCTCACGCGTCTGCCCGCGATCGGTATTCTCCGCGGCCAGCAGGCTGGTCGTGGCCGCCTTGATCGACGTCAGCGGCGTGCGGAAATCATGCGCGATGGAATCCAGCAGCGCGGACTTCAGCCGCTCCCCCTGCCGTTCGGCCTCCGTCTCTCCAAGTTTTTCGACGGCGCGCGCCCGTTCAATGGCGATGGCCACCAGACTGCCCACCGCATCCAGCGTCTGGCGCGAAAGCCGCGAGCCCGAAATACCCAGGCTGGCAATCGGACGAACGCCCATGCGCACCGGGATGAAGTACAACCCATCCTGCGATTCGAAGATGCCCTCATCGCGCAGGAACACCGA
This sequence comes from Acidobacteriota bacterium, assembly GCA_013289825.1. GTDB lineage: Bacteria > Acidobacteriota > Terriglobia > Acidiferrales > UBA7541 > Acidiferrum. The sequence goes on from JABCZF010000002.1 coordinate 129,491, forward strand.
CTTCATTTTTTCTTCATCCAAATGCGCCGCACCGAATCCGGACCGGTAAAACTTGTCCTTTTGCGGAAGAAACAGCTCCGCGGCTCCGCACTCGAAACTCTCCACGATGTAGTTGGGGATGGCGTTCATCAGCTGAATGACGTTTCCTTCCCCCAGAAGCTTTTGACTAAACCTATAGAGCCGCTCGATTTCACGCCGGCGTTGATGTGCTGCATCGGCTTCCTTGCGTATGCGCGCCGAAAGCTGGCTTCCCATGATGGAAGTGACAAGAAAAGCGAGCAGCGCCACCCAATTTTGCGGATCGGCAATCGTGAATGTGCCTATCGGCGGCAGGAAAAAATAGTTAATCGCGAGCACCGCCACGACCGACATGAAGACCGACACAGCCATCCCCCACACGGCCGAAACTGCTAGAATAGCCAGCAAAAAGGTAAGCGCGATAGTTGTTTGATTCACGTCGCGCGCGTGGCGAAAGAAAACCGCGATTCCGGCAACGATAGCCAGGGACACCGTAAAACCAACGGCCCGGCCGGAGAGCATTCTCTGCATCCTGGTATTCTAACGCATGCGTCCGGATTGAAACGGAGAAGGTAACGCCTTGCCCAAGAAGCCCGAGGACTGGCTCGAAATCGCGTCGCCGCCGCAGAAAGCGCGCGGGATATTTAAGCTATTCCTGGGCTACGCTCCGGGCGTCGGCAAGACCTATAGCATGCTGAGTGAAGCGCTCCGCCGCAGAAGCCGCGGCGAAGACGTGGTCATCGGTGTCGTGGAGACGCACGGCCGCCAGGGCATCGAAGAGCTGGCCTCGCAAATCGAATCCGTCCCGCGCAAGAAAATCGAATACAAGGGTACGGTCTTCGAAGAAATGGATGTGGATGCGATTCTCGGGAGGAAACCCGAAGTAGTCCTGGTGGACGAACTCGCTCACACCAATATTCCCGGCAGCAAGCATCGCAAGCGCTACGAGGATATTCAAGACCTGCTGGCAGCGAAGATCGACGTGGTCTCCACTCTGAACATTCAGCACATCGAAAGCATCGCGCCCGTGGTGCGTTCGATCACGGGAATTACCGTGCGGGAAACCGTTCCGGATTGGGTCCCGCTGACGGCCGCGGAAACCGTGATGGTCGACTTAACGCCCGAAGCGCTCCACAACCGCATGAAGCGCGGCGACGTTTACAGCACGGAAAAGGTGGAACGCTCTCTAAAAAACTTTTTTCGCCGCGGCAATTTGATCGCACTTCGTGAACTCGCGCTGCGCCAGGTCGCCGAGCAGGTGGACCGCAGCCTGGAAACCTACATGGAGGACGAGGACATCCGCAAAAACTGGGGCGTCCGCGAACGCATGGCGATTTGCATCTCTGGGAATCCCGCAGGCCAGTATCTCGTCGCTCGCGGCGCCCGCATGGCCCGCCGCATGGACGCGGAACTCTACGTCGTGCATGTCGACCGGGAACTAGGACCGAAAGAGGCCAGCACCAGTGCACTCGCCGCTAATCTGCGCTTCGCCGAAAGCCTGGGTGCAAAAGTGGTTCGCTTGAAGGGTCCGAGCGTCGCCGACAGCGTCGCAGAGTTCGTCCGTACCAAGCATATTACGCAGGTGATCTTCGGGCGGGCGCCCATTCACGATTGGCGCAAGTACCTGTACCTCTCGGCGGTGCACCGCTTCCTGCGCGAGTCTCCCCCGGTAGACGTTCACATCGTCACGCAAGAGTCCGAAGACTAGTGATTTCTACGGCGCGACGGCCCTTTCCAGCGTGCCGCTCAGTTCCAGTAGAATCTCTACCGCGGGATCAGCCTTCAGCAGAAATGTGTTCGGACTCTTCAATCCCCATTGAAGATAGGGCACGCTGAATCTTGCCGAACCCTTCCAACTCTTCCCGTTCAGTTCTGCTTCAACGGGCACGGTCAGTTCATGCCCGGAGCCATGCAGAAGAAACGTTCCGCGCACCTCGAGGTGCGACGAGCCTTCGGCCAAAACCCTCCCCTCGATTCGGTTAGGCCGAAAAATCACTTCGCTGTAGCGCCCGCTTTCGAGAATCTCGCGGTGCATTTTCTTGTCCCGAGACTCGTTGCCGCTCTCTCCACTCGTGGCATCGGCGACAAATTCTCCGCTGGCAGTGCCGCTGGCTGGATCGAATTTCACGGAGCCGCGCTTCAAGAGAAATGTTCCATGAACGGTATGCAGCGTACTTCCAAGCGTCCATTGCAACTTGCTCTGCCGGGCATCGAGCTGGAGAGTTACTTCGCCGGGACTTGTCTCGACTGCGGGCGGCGGTGTCTCGGCCCAGGCACACGCCGTAATCGAAGCCAAGAACAACCAAATCCACGCACGCCGAACGGCACCGCTGGCATACCGTCTTCGCTTCATGCGCATCTCCATCGGAATTACGCTGCCAGAAATCTCCAGCCGAAAACCGCGCCGGCGGTGGCAAGTTCGAGCGGCCGAGACTCACCCAGGTGATAGCCCAGCATGCGTTCGAATAGTTGCGGGGCTCGTTCGAGTGCCCGCATGGAACGCCGCCGAAGCCCACTTCGGCGGTCCAGCAAAAGCAGTAGGTTCCCCATAAGCCGCGGCCGCCGGAACAAACGCCGATGCGCTTTCTGATAGCCTTCCATATCGTTGGCTCGAAGAGCACCTGCAAGCGCGGTTGCTTGCCTAAAACTGAGAGCCAGCCCTTCCCCGGTAATGGCATCCACACTGCCGGAGGCGTCTCCGATTAGCGCCACATTCCCCTGGCACACGCTCTTTAGGTGGAACATGCTGGTCGCCGCTCCGCGTGCGGAACTCGCGTGCGGTGCGCCGTCCAACCGTCTAAGCAATTCCGGAAATCTCCTTAGAGTTTCGTCAAACCGGACATTCGCATCATTCGAGATCAGCACCACACAGATCTCCAGTGAGCCCACGGGCGTAACATAAGCCTGCGCCTGCTCCGCCCAATGAATCTCCGTGAAATCGCTCCAGGGCTTTAATCGATAATGCAGCCGAAAGGCAAATCGAGTTCTCTCGACGACGTACCTCTCCAAGCCGCTCCAGCGCCTTACCCGTGAATGGCTCCCATCGGCGCCAATGACCCATCTCGCCTGTATTTTATTCCCGCCGGCCACGACTCCTTCTTCGTGGAGTCCCGTCACGGGAGTGTTCCACAGCAAAGTAACTCCCAAATCTCGCGCCCGCTCCATCATTCTTTGGTGCAACATTTCGCGCCGCACACCGAGCCCAGGAGCGTCAGGAAAACGGGCGCTCACCGACGAACGCTCATCTTCGAATCGAATGCCTCGAAGCGCCGAGCCATCCATTTCGCGCAGTGCCACGCCGAGTCCCTCGAGCGCTGCTAGTGCATCCGGCAAGAGCCCTTCTCCGCATGCTTTGGTGATGGGTGGTTTCGCGCCGTCCGCAAGGATCACCCGAAGACCCCGCTGGCGTGCGGCAATCGCGGCGGCCAGCCCGGCGGGCCCTCCGCCGACTATAAACACGTCTGTCACCTGCCCCATCTATCCCCCGCCCTCTCCGAGCGATCTGGCGTCTCTCGCTAAGCTCAGGAGATTAGATGTTGCAAGCGGACGGAAGATTGCCTGGCAGGTTCTTAAAACACGCTCATGGTCAGGCGGGTAAAGTCGCTACATAAGTTGTACTTATTTGCTGAAACAAAACTATTAATTTGACTGATTGACTTCCCTGCCTCCATCCTGTTATCTTCATGGCGGCTTAGTATGGATCCTGTCGCCATCTCGAACGCGCGGCCTGTCCCTCGGGAATTTCTGAGGGGCACTGGAACGAGCGTGGTCGTACGAATTACCCCTGTCATCGTACGGGGAGTAACATATAGATGATGGTCGCCTAGGACAGCATCACCGGAGAGTTTCGGGGCCATCATCAAAACCAAGATGATGGCCCCAATTTTTTGGAACTGTAGCGCCAGGGAAGGTCCCCAATAGCCAGGGAGGAGAACGTACCTGTGACTGGATCTCTACTGAAGCCTCGTAGCAGCGCACTTACCGACGGCCCACATCGTGCCGGAGCCCGCTCCATGTTGCGCGCTTGCGGTCTTGGGGATGACGATTTTAGGAAGCCCCTCGTCGGCGTGGCCAATACTTGGATCGAAATCGGCCCCTGCAACTATCACCTTCGCGAACTTGCTGTACACGTCAAGGATGGCATTCGTGCCGCCGGCGGCACTCCTCTCGAATTCAACACCGTTTCCATCTCTGATGGCATCACCATGGGCACGGAGGGCATGCGTGCGTCGCTCATCAGCCGCGAGGTCATTACCGATTCCATCGAACTCGTCACTCGCGGCAATCTCTTCGACGCTCTTATCGTTTTAGTCGGATGTGACAAGACCATCCCCGCCGGCATCATGGCTCTGGCGCGTTTGAATATTCCCGGCCTGGTTCTCTACGGCGGCTCGATCGCGCCCGGAAAATTTGAAGGTCATGCGGTCACGATTCAGGACGTTTACGAAGCCATCGGCAGCCATTCGCATGGTGGAATGTCCGACGCCCGTTTCAAAGCACTGGAAGACTCCGCATGTCCGGGAGCGGGCGCTTGCGGCGGGCAGTTCACCGCCAATACCATGGCCCTCGTCTCGGAATTCCTCGGCATCGCTCCAATGGGTCTCTCGAGCGTTCCCGCTACGGATGCGGGCAAGGCCCATGCCGGCCACCGCGCAGGCGAACTGGTTATGGATCTTCTTCGCGGCGACGTCACCCCGTCGAAAATCATCACCAAGGCGGCCATCGAAAACGCCATCGCCGGAGTCGCCGCCACCGGCGGCTCGACAAACTCCGTCTTGCATCTGCTGGCGATCGCCAACGAAGCGCACATTCCGCTTACGATCGACGACTTCGACGGCATCAGCCGACGCGTTCCCATTATTGCCGACCTAAAACCCGGCGGACGTTTCGTGGCCACCGATCTCTACGCCGCCGGGGGCACTGCGCTGGTTGCCAAACGGCTTCTTGACGCGGAATTCCTTCGCGGCGACGCCCTTACGGTCACTGGGCGCACGCTCGCCGAAGAAGCCGCTGCGGCCAGAGAGACTCCTCGACAGGAAGTCGTGCGAAAAATCGACGCGCCTCTGAAACCGACAGGCGGCTTGGTCATTTTAAAAGGCAATCTCGCGCCCGAGGGCTCGGTCATAAAAGTTGCAGGTCACGACTTTCAAAACTTCCGCGGCCCGGCGCGCGTTTTCGATAACGAAGAAGCCGCTTTCGCCGCCGTCGAGCGCAACCAAATCCACTCGGGCGATGTCGTGGTAATCCGCTACGAAGGTCCCAAGGGCGGCCCCGGCATGCGCGAAATGCTGGCGGTCACCGCCGCGCTGGTCGGCCGAGGTCTTGGCGATTCCGTTGCCCTGCTCACCGACGGGCGTTTTTCCGGCGCCACACACGGCTTCATGGTCGGCCACGTTGCACCGGAAGCCGCGAACGGCGGCCCCATCGCGGCTATCGCCGATGGCGACACGATTGTCTTCGACATAGCAAGCCGCAAACTCGACGTTGAGCTGACCGACGCCGAAATCGAAGAGCGCCTGGCCTCCTGGAAGCCTCCGGCTCCGCGTTTCTCGAGCGGCGTAATGGCCAAATACGCTTTACTGGTTTCCTCTGCGGCTATCGGCGCGATCACCGCCGTGCCCGCTTCTTTTCTATCACCAACTCGGGCTCAAATACTTGCGTCAAATCCTCGACACGCGCAATCGGGAAGGACCCTATGAAGCTCACCGGCGCAGAAATTCTCTGCGAATCGCTCACCAAGCTGGGCGTGCAACACATTTTCGGATACCCCGGCGGCGCGATTCTTCCCGTTTACGACGCCCTCGGTAAATCCAAGCTCCATCACATTCTCGTGCGCCACGAACAGGGCGCCACGCACATGGCTGACGGATATGCGCGCGCCACGGGTGGCGTTGGCGTGGCCATGGCAACTTCCGGGCCAGGCGCAACCAACATGGTCACCGGAATCGCCACCGCCATGCTCGATTCCTCTCCCGTTGTGTGCATCACTGGCCAGGTGAGCAGCAAGCTGCTCGGAACTGACGCCTTTCAAGAAATTGACATCACCGGCATCACCATGCCGATCACCAAGCACAACGTCGTCGTGTCTCGCGCCGAGGACGTCGCGCGCACCGTCCGCGAAGCCTTCGTCATCGCGAACACCGGACGACCCGGCCCGGTTCTCGTCGATATCACCAAAGACGCGCAACAGGCTTCTTGTGAATTCGATTGGGAGGCCTGCGCTCCAAGACTTCCCCAGAAACGCCTGCGCAACGATCACAATCAGGCCGAATTCGACCGCGCCCTCGAATTGCTCAACACCGCAAAGCGCCCGCTCATTCTCGCGGGCCGCGGCATCATGCTTTCCGGCGCGATGCGCGCTTTCGAGCAATTTGTTCGCACCTCGAACATTCCCGTGGCCATGACCCTGCTCGGCATCGGCTGCTTCCCGGCCTCCGATCCGATGAACCTCGGCATGATGGGTATGCACGGCGAAGCCTGGGTCAATCACGCCATTCAAGAATCCGATCTGCTCATCGCCATCGGCATGCGCTTTGATGACCGTGTCACCGGCGACCTGCGCACTTACGCGAAGGGCGCACGCAAGATTCACATCGAAATCGACCGCGCGGAGATCAACAAGAACGTCAAAGTGGACGCGGCTCTGGTCGGGGATGCTCGCCAGACGCTCGAAAAGCTCATCCCCCACACCGCCAACCCGGACCGCGGCCCGTGGCTTGCTCATATCAAGGAGCTAAAGGGTGATTCCGCCGTGCGCGACATCCAAAGCCTTCCCGACAACGGCCATCTTTACGCCGCTCACGTCATCAACGACCTCTGGAAAGAAACGCGCGGCGAAGCCATCGTCGTCACCGACGTCGGCCAGCACCAGATGTGGGAAGCGCAGTATTACCACCACAACCAGCCCCGCACGCTCATTACTTCGGGCGGCCTGGGCACCATGGGTTTTGCCCTGCCCGCGGCCATCGGCGCAAAATTCGCAAAGCCGGAATCCGAGGTGTGGGTGGTCGCGGGCGATGGCGGTTTTCAGATGACCATGTGCGAGCTCGCCACCATCGTGCAGGAAAAAATCAACATCAAGATCGCCATTATCAATAACGGTTTTCTCGGCATGGTCCGCCAGTGGCAGGAATTTTTCTACGACAAGCGTTACGTCGCGACACCCCTGGTAGCGCCCGATTTCGCCGCCCTCGCGAATGCCTTCGGCATCCGCGGCGAGCGCATCACAGCCCGCGGAGACGTGCTTCCGACAATTCGCTCCGCGCGCGAATCCAAGGAAACCGTGCTCATCGATTTCCGCGTCGAGCAGGAAGACTCCGTCTATCCCATGGTTCCTGCGGGCGCTTCTCTCCACGAAATGATTCGCCGCCCCAATAACCCGCTGGTCGAAACGGCATCGGAGCCCTAGAGGCCTTGGGCAAGGAGGACACCATGCAAACACTGGTCGCATACGTCGAAAACAAACCGGGCGTGCTCAACCGCGTCTCCTCGCTCGCTCGACGGCTGGCCATCAACATCGATTCCCTCACGGTCGGTCCGACGGATAATCCGCAAGTCGCGCGCATGACCATCGTCGCCCACACCGACGAAAAAGGCGGCCATCGTCTGGAAGCCAGCCTGGAAAAACTGGTCGACGTTCTGCTGGCGGAAAACATCTCCGAACGCTCCTTGCTCGAGCGCGATTTGGCACTGATCAAAGTCCTCGCGGACCAGCAATCCCGTCCGCACCTCATGGAGCTGATCAAAGTTTTCCGCGCCCGCGTGGTAGATGTCGCTCCGGAATCGCTGATCATCGAGGTCTCCGGCACCGTAGATAAAATCGACGGCCTCCTCGAAGTCCTCCGCCCTTTCGGCGTTCTGGAAATGGCGCGCAGCGGCCGCATAAGCATGACTCGTGGCGGAGACCTGCTTCGTCCGCCAGGCGCCGCGATGGCTTCCGTCGAACCGGCCAACGTGACGTAATGGCAAGGGAGCGATTCCCGCCTGGCTCTGGCCGTCGAGCTGTACCCAAACATCGGGCGGAAGGTTTCGAGTAAGAGTCTTTCAAAAACTGCAATTCCCGGCCGCAAACCGGCCCCAAGAGGACAAAATGGCAAATCTCTACTACGACGACTCCGCAGATCTCGCTCTGATCCAATCCAAAAAAGTCGCCATCATCGGCTACGGCTCGCAAGGCCACGCCCATTCTCTAAATCTCCGTGACAGCGGGGTAAGCGTCCGCGTTGGCCTCCCGGAAGGCAGCGCCTCCCGCGCCAAAGCTGAAAAAGAAGGCCTCACGGTCAACACCCCCGCCCAAGCCGCCGCATGGGCCGACGTCATCATGATTCTTGCGCCCGACACGAAGCAGCCGAAACTCTATCGCGAGCAGATCGAGCCGCATCTCCTAAAAGGCAAGACGCTCATGTTCGCCCACGGCTTCAACATCCGTTTCGGCACCATCAAGCCGCCCGCAAGCGTTGACGTGTCCATGATCGCGCCCAAGGCCCCCGGCCATCGCGTCCGCGAAGTCTTCACCGAAGGCGGCGGCACGCCAGCTCTTATCGCCGTCGAACAAGACCCGAGCGGCAGCGCCAAGGCTCTCGCGCTCTCTTACGGCAAAGGTCTCGGGTGCACCCGCGCCGGCGTTCTGGAAACCACCTTCACCGAAGAAACCGAAACCGATCTGTTCGGAGAACAAGCCGTCCTCTGCGGCGGCGTCAGCGAACTCATCAAAGCTGGCTTTGACACGCTGGTGGCCGCAGGCTATCAACCGGAAGTGGCCTATTTCGAATGCATGCACGAACTCAAACTCATCGTTGATCTTATCTACCGCGGCGGCCTCAGCTACATGCGCTATTCCGTCAGCGACACAGCCGAACAAGGCGACTACACCGCCGGCCCGCGCATCATCACGCAAAAAACCCGCGAAGAAATGCGCCAAATCCTGGCGGAAATCCGCGACGGCAGCTTTGCCAAAAAGTGGATTGCGGAAAATGAAGCGGGCTGCCCGAACTTCCTCGCGACGCGCAAGCGCGAGCAAAGCCATCCCGTCGAACAGCTCGGTCCCAAGCTTCGCGCCATGATGCCCTTTCTCCAGCCGGTTATCGCTCCTGGCCTTGAAGAAAAGGCCGCGGCCTCAAAAAAATGACGCAGAAATTTGACCTGTCGCCGGGCCGCTAACTCTTGGTGCGCCAGCCGGACTCTCGCACGTTGCCCAGGTTGGGGCTTCACAGGCAGCCATGCGCCGCTGGTATGCTTGCTCTTCTTTGTTTCCGCCTGGTCACCTCGATTAACTACGCTGTGTAGTTGACAACGCCGCAGGTTTTAGGCAATTCTCTGGCGCCATGAAACGACCTTCGGTTCCTCTGCAAGCCTCGGTTCCCTCTCTCGCCGAGCGCATCGAACTCCTCAGTGCCAAGCGCCAGGAGATCATCCGCCCCATTCTCGAGCATCCGCGCGACTACGTTCTCTTAAGCGTGCGCGCCATGGCCAAACGCCTTCGCACCGACCCCGCCACAGTCGTTCGCATCGTCCGCGGCCTCGGTTTTGCCAGCTATCGTGACTTTCAACGCCATCTCCACGACCTGTCCATCGCCTTCGCCACTTCTCTCGACACCATGCAATCCGCGGGCCGCGTCACCAGCATGCCCGCCTACGTCCGCGAGGCCCTGGAGCAAGACCTCAAGAATCTCCACGGCCTCAAGAACAGCCTCGATGCCCCACGCCTGGTCTCCCTGGCCAAACGCTTCTATGACGCCCGCCGCATCGTGCTCCTTGCCGGCGATCTAGCCGCTTTTCTCGCCGATTATCTCGAGTATCAAATCACGCTGCTCGGCCTGCCAGTCTTCACCGCCACGTCCGCCGGCCGCATCGCTCACCTGGTCCGCACCGTCAACCAGCGCGACCTGGTCCTGGCCATCAGCTTCCGCCGCGGCCTCCGCCAAACCGTCGAAGGCGTGCATCTGGCCCACGCGCGCAGCGCCTATTGCGTGGGCATCGCGGACACCTACGTCTCCCCCCTGGCCCGCGAATGCGACGAAGTGTTCCTCGCCAGCGTCGAATCCACCTCCTTCGGCGCTTCCTACGCCGCCCCCGTCGCCCTCGTCAACGCCATCCTCGCCGCCTGCGGCCAGTACCGCCGTCCGCAGACCCTGGCCATCCTCAAAGAGATAGCTGAAGAGCAGCGCAAAGGCTTCCGCTGGTACACGGTTTGACGTCAAGCCCAATAACGCAACAAACGTTTCTAGATCCGAGCGCTCGATCTGTCCAATTCCAACTCACCATCTCTTCTCTTCGAATCCGACCTTCGCCGGTCTTTCCGAAAAGACTCTGATCTGGCAACATCTGTATCTCGCCTAGAACGGCGTTCTCGGTTATCATGTCGTCGAGTCATATGACTTCGTCTTTGGTTTCTTGATGCTTCTGCCCAACCATGAGGAGTTTTCGCCGTTCATGCGTCACCCTGCTCCGAAGCAGTCCAGACGGCCCGTCGGGCTTCCGGTTTTTCGAGCTATCGCATTGTCCATCTTTTGTTCGCTCCCCCATCTCGCCGCGCAAACCGCTTCTACTCTCGAACCTGGTCCCAAGCCGCACGACATTCCCGCGCGCTGGAAGCCCTGGATCGGCGAATACGGCGGCTCCCCTTCGTCCGTAGGGGCGCTCACCGTCTATGTGGTCTCTGAGAAAAACGGCTACATCGAAATCTTGGATCGGAGCAACCGGCCTGATGGCGTGCACTACGAGAATGCGGAAAAATTTCCTGCAGAAGGATCCTCGCCCTCGGCGCACGGATTGCGTAGCGGCCGGTCCGGCGAGCGAGAGCTGGTTTCGGGCGATGTCGTAGACGGCAAAATAACGCCGGACTTCGGTGCCCGCGCCCAAGTCGCGATCGCTCCTGTCCATCCGGTCAAAGAACTCGAGAAGCAAGCTCTAGCGGCCTCCCCGCCGCAGGAAAACAGGCCATTCCGGAGGCCCGAACTCGTCGAACTGACGACGCTCGACGCGGCCATGCGTCTCGACATCCGCTACGCCACTACAAACGATTTTCTCGGGACCCCCGTCTACACCCAAGCTCGCGCTTTTCTCCAACGCCCCGCCGCGGAGGCTCTGGTCCGAGCCCTCGCTAAACTCCAGCCCCTCGGCTACGGCTTGCTCATCCATGACGCCTATCGCCCCTGGTACGTCACCAAAATCTTCTGGGACGCCACTCCCCCCGAAGGAAAAATCTTCGTCGCCGATCCCGCCGAAGGCTCGCGGCACAATCGCGGCTGCGCCGTTGATCTCACGCTCTACGATCTCCGCACCGGCAAGCCCATCGAAATGCCCGGCACTTATGACGAAATGTCTCCGCGCTCCTTCCCCGACTATCCGGGCGGCACTTCTCTCGAGCGCTGGCATCGCGACCTGCTTCGCCGCGCCATGGAATCCGAGGGTTTCACCGTCTACGAGCACGAATGGTGGCACTTCGATTACAAAGACTGGCGCGAATACCCAATTTTGAACATTAAGTTTGAAGAATTGCATTCCGGCCAAGGACTCCCGAGCGTCCCATAGCGGGCACAGGTCCTGGCCGATTTTTCGGGAGGGTATTACCTTGCTTAGCAGACGCCGTTCTTTCCATCTCTTGGCCGCACTCTCGTTCGCCGTGTCACTCTTTCAAGCGGCTCCAAATCTCCGCGCCCAATCAACTGCTTCTCTCGCCGAGCGCATTCAAAAAGTAATGGACCGGCCGGAATTCGCCCACGCGAACTTCGGCATCGAGTTCTATTCGCTCGACACCGGCAAAGTCGTCTACTCCCGCAACGCCAACAAATTATTTGTCCCTGCCTCCACGACTAAGACTCTCACCGAAGGCACCGTGCTAGCAAAGCTTGGCGCCGACTACCGCTTCCACACCGTCATCTACCGCACCGGCCCCCTCGACAAAAAAGGAACTCTGAAGGGCGACCTCGTGCTGGTCGCCAGCGGCGACCCCAATCTCTCGAATCGCATCCAGCCCGACGGCACTCTCTCTTTCGTTGATGAAGACCACGCCTACGGCGGCCCCGCGGTCGCGGGCGATCCCCTCGCCGTCATCAAAGAGCTAGCCAAAGCCGTCGCCGCCAAAGGCATTCGCAAAATCGAAGGACGCGTCCTCGTCGACGCCAGCCTCTTTCCCGACGGCGGCCGCGAAGGCGGCACCGGCATGGTCGTCTCGAGCATGGTGGTCAACGACAATGTGATTGATCTCGTCGCCACTCCCGCTCGGAAAGCAGGCGACCCCGTTACGCTGGACGTCTCCCCAAAAACCCGCTACGCAAGTTTCGTCAATCACCTCATGACCTCCGCCGCCGGCGCTTCGCCCGCGATCCAGGACCCGGCGACGGTCACGAACGCCGACGGCACTGTCACCGTCACACTAAACGGCACTCTTCCACTAGGCGCACACCCCTTAACTGCGCCTTACGCGGTGCCCTCCCCTACGAAGTTTGCGGAAACCGTCCTAGCCGAGTCCCTTCTCGCCGCAGGAATCCAGATCAAATCCCCAGCTAAAACTCGACCGCCGGACTTCAAGACGCTTTCTCACGTCTACACCAGCGACCACCAAATCGCCGAGCACGTTTCGCTTCCCCTCGCCGAAGAAGTCAAAGTGACCCTCAAAGTAAGCCAGAATCTTCACGCCGGCATGGGTCCCTCTCTTCTCGGAACGCTGGTCGCGAAAGATCCCAGCGATCCCGTCCACGCAGGCTTCAAAGTCGAGCGCACCTTTCTAGAGGAAGCCAAGCTCGACCTCTCAGGCATCTCGCAAGGCGACGGTGAAGGCGGCGATTGGGCCGATCTGTTTAGCCCAGACTTCATCGCCCACTACATGGCCTATTGGAGTACACGCCCCGACTTCCCCGTTTTCTTCAAAGCGCTTCCCATTCTTGGCAAGGACGGCACGCTGGCCAAAATTCAAGTCAACAATCCCGGCGCCGGCCACGTCTTCGCGAAAACCGGCACCTTCGGCTCCGAAGACAAGCTTAACGGGAAAATGATGCTCAACGGCAAGGGCCTGGCCGGCTTTGTCATCACTCGAAGCGGCCAGAAACTGGCCTTCGCCGCCTACGTCAATCACGTCACCCTCCCGCCCGATCCCGATGCCGCTCAATCCGTCGGCGGCCAAGCCCTCGGCGAAATCGCTGCCGCTGCTTACGATGCTCCGCTCGATACATCTTCGACTTCTGCTGCCGACTCCTCCGCCCCGGGAACCTATGACATCATCATTCGCCATGGTCACGTCATCGACGGGGCCGGTAACCCCTGGTACGCCGCCGATGTCGCCATCCAAGGCGACCGCATCGCCGCCATCGGCAACCTCGGCGACCGACGCGCCAAACGCGAAATCGATGCCCAAGGCCAAATCGTCTCCCCGGGCTTCATCGACATGCTCGGCCAATCCGAATCCGCTCTCCTTCTCGACAATCGCTCCCTCAGCAAACTCTCCCAAGGAATCACTTCCGAAATTACCGGCGAGGGGGGCTCCATCGCCCCGCAAAACGAAAAAACTCTCGCCCCGCTCAAACCCTTCCTCGATCAATTCAAATTCACCGTTGACTGGACCACCCTCGACGGTTATTTCCGCCGCCTCGAAAAACAAGGCACTCCCATCAACATCGGCACCTACGTGGGCTCCGCGCAAGTCCGCGAAGCGGTCATCGGCGACGACGACCGCGCCCCCACTCCCGCCGAGCTCACCCAAATGGAATCTCTCGTCGAGCAAGCCATGAAAGACGGCGCCCTCGGTGTCTCCAGCGCCCTGATCTACCCCCCAAATATCTACGCGAAAACCGACGAACTGGTGGCCCTGGCCAAAGTCGCCGCAAAATACGGCGGCCTCTATGCCACGCACATGCGCAGCGAAGGCGCCTCGGAAATGCAGGCGCTCGCAGAAGCCATCCGCATCGGCCGCGAAGCCAATCTCCCTGTCGAAGTCTTCCATCTCAAAGTCAGCGGCAAAACCCGTTGGGGCAACATGAAGATCGTAGTTAGAGCGATCGAGGCCGCACGCGATTCCGGCCTCGACATCGCCGCCAGTATGTATCCATATCCCGCGGGTGGTACGGCGCTGGCCTCCGCCCTCCCGCCCTGGGCCGCGGATGGCGGTGTCCAGAAACTTCTCGCCCGTCTCGAAAATCCTGAAGTTCGCGCCCGCATCAAAAAAGAATTGGCCAGCGACCACCCCGACTGGGAAAATCTCTATTATGATTGCGGCGGTGCCCAAGGCGTGCTTCTCGCGTCGGTTGGAAAGCCCGAACTAAAACAATTCGAAGGTAAAACTGTTGAAGACGTCGCCAAAGCTTGGAAAAAATCCCCCGAAGACGCGCTGATGGATTTCGTGATCGCCGATTCCGCACAAACCGGCGCTCTCTATTTCATGGCCAGCGAAGAAGACATCAAGACCGGTCTCGAACAACGCTGGACCAGCATCGGCCTGGACGCCAACGAAATGTCTCTCGACGGCCCCATTTTCGAAGCGCATACCCATCCCCGCGCCTTCGGCTCCATGCCCCGCTTCCTAGGCCATTATGTTCGTGACCAACAGCTCATGCCCCTCGAAACGGCTATCCGCAAAATCACTTCCTGGCCCGCCCAGCGCGAACATCTCGAAAACCGCGGCCTCCTCAAACCCGGCTATTTCGCCGACGTAACCATTTTCGATCCCGCAACCATTATCGACCGCGCAACTTTCGTCAGTCCCGCGCAGCTCTCCGAAGGCATCGCTTACACCATCGTCAACGGTCAAATCGAATACGATCACGGCAAACTCACCAGCGCCACAGCCGGCAAAGTCCTCCGCGGCCGCGGCTGGCACCCCGACACGCATTGATGATCGAACTCTTCCAGATTTGAGGGAATACCTTCGACTCCGAAACGCTCTCGAGGGCCAGACTTATCCGCCCGCGGCAGCTAGAAGATCGCGAATGTTTTTAGTCTAGCAGTGCTGCCGAATCGGTAGGAAGCCTATCAGGCAAAAACACTCGGCGCACAAGCTGCCCCGCGCCGATCTCTACTCACTACCCACTCGCTCAACCCAAAGACGTCTTGCCCATCTCCGCCACCCGCCGCTCATAGGTCATCTCTGCCCAACCATGCCGCCCGTAATACCGCAGGACAATCTTATGCCCCGGCACAATCTTCGCGCGGGCCTTGGTCAACGAATCCGACAGGGTCACCCACTGCCCATCCACCAGGTAGCTACCTTCCCAACCGCGCAACTCGAAACGTCCATCATTCTTAAGGATCAAGGGCGCCGCCGTGCAAGGCTTGACCTTGCCCCGCACTTTCGCCTGCGTGCACTGGTAACTCCCAGAAACATCCACATCCTCCTGCGCTTTGGCGGAAGGATTTAGCGCGAAACATAAGGCCGAGAAGGCCACCAATCGCAAGAAGCTCTGTGCCACCCGTTCGAGTCCCATGGGTCTCCGTCGCCGAGGAGGGTAGCTGCGGGGCTCCGTCCCTGACCATTGGTACAGGTGCAACTCACCAGCCAAGCCTCGACCTTCTAATCCACTCATAACAAACAATTTAGAAACTACCGGACCTGTACTTCAGGGCTCCCTGGGAAGATTCCTTCCCATTATTCACAGTAGAAAGGACTTGCTTCGAAACCAGGAGCCACCGCCGGGGAAACTGCCGTACGGCTCAATTTATTCACGGAGCCGGCAACTCCACCACCGCCTGCCCATCCTTCCGCGGGTCCGACGCTCCGTAGTTCACTCCTGTCGCAAAATCCCGCAAAACCACTTGCCCGCCCCCCACCCTGCTCGAAAAAGTCCCCAGAACCTTGATCTGGTGTCCCTTGGCCGCCAATTCGTCTCGTACTTTTCCGTTGAAGCGGTTCTCCATTTCCACATCGCAGCCGGTAAACGTATATTTCGTGAACCGCGGCGCCTCCACCGCAGCCTGAATGTTCATCTTAAAATCAGCAATATTCGCCATGAACTGCGCATGCGCCTGCGCCTGATTCCACCCTCCCATAATCCCAAAGGCCATGCGCGTATCCCCCTTCTCGGCAAACCCCGGAATAATCGTATGCCGCGGCCGCTTGTGTCCCGCCAGCGCATTGGGCGACGAAGGATCAAGGGTGAACAATCCGCCACGATTGTGCATCACAAATCCCGCCCTGGCCGGAACCATCCCCGATCCGAACGCCGCGTAATTGCTCTGGATCAAGGACACCATGTTCCCGTCGCGGTCCACCACACTCAAGTACGTGGTATCGCTACCGCCGGCCATCTCTCCCGCTGCGATTTCGCAGGCCGCCTTGTCCGGATCAATCAATTTGGCCCGCTCCACGGCCCACGGTTTCGAAACCAGCGTGGCCACCGGAATCTTCTGTCCCCGCGGATCAGCCAAATACCTCGCCACATCCGCGTAAGCCAATTTCTTAGCCTCGATCATGGTGTGCAGCGCCTTCGTCGAACCAAACCCGGTATCTTTCTGCCCCAACGGAAACGTCTCCATGATGTTCAACATCTCGAGTACCCCAATTCCCTGCCCGTTCGGCGGCATCTCGTAAACCGTCCAATCGCGATACGTCGTCGAAATCGGTTCCACCCATTCGCTCGCATACTCCGCCAAATCCTGCGCTGTCATCGTCCCGTTGTGCCGCTTTTCAGCCTCCAGAATCTTCGTCGAAATCTCCCCCTTATAAAAGGCGTCCCTCCCCCGCTCCGCAATCTGCCCGAGCGACGTCGCCAAGTCCGGGTTCCGAAACACCTCACCAACTTTCGGCGCCCGATCCCCCGGCAAATAAAGACTGGTCGCGGCATCGTCCGTCCGCAAAAGGTCCGTTTCCAAACTCCAATAGCCGGCATCCCATTCCGGCACAGGAAAACCGTCTTGCGCCGTTCGAATGGCCGCCGCCAAATCCTCCTTCAATTTCTTCCGCCCAAACTTGTCCGCCAACTTCTGCCAACCATCCACCACACCCGGCACGGTGATCGAATGCACCCCCGTCTGCGGCATATCCCGCAAGCCCAGCTTATGCAAAAAGTCGATCGTCAACCCGCGCGGCGCCCAACCGCTAGCGTTCAATCCATAGAGTTTGTTCGCCTTGGCGTCATACACAATCACAAACAGATCCCCGCCGATCCCATTCATCATCGGCTCAACCACACCCATCATCGCGTTCATGGCAATCGCCGCGTCCACCGCGTTCCCGCCGCTCTCCAAAATCCTCACGCCCGCCTGCGATGCCAGCGGCGACTCCGACGCCGCAATCCCGTTTCGCGAAATCACCATCGACCGCGTCTGCCCGCGGTCCTGCCCTTCAGCACCCGCCGTCAGCATCAACGTGGCCCCGGCAATCAACAAAAATCGAGCGGCGTTCAAGTGCCCAACGCAAGCGGACTGCTTCTGGTCAGCTCTCATCATTCGCTCCAACTCCTCCACTGAACTCCGAGTGCGCCACGCATCTTACGTTAGTTTCGCTCCTTGCCGTTACTCGGAAAGTTCCAGCTATATCTCCACATCTCTGGCATCTCCGCCAAAATGAAAAACCTCCTCGTGCCGGGCGGCTCGAGGAGGTCTTCGCTCTTGTGGGCCTTCTTGGTTTTAGAAGGGATGGTCTCTATCGTTAGTCGTCACTCTTCGGTGCAAACGCTATTCCGCGGAACACCTCTCCCGCACGCGCCGAACGCACCGTCCGAAAAATTCCGAGTCGGCCACCCGTAGGCGCCGTGGTTCGGGAGATTACGTCGGTTACCTTCACCAGCTTGTTCGGATCCGCGCCCGTGTCTCCATTGGCGCTGATCGTGGAAGTGATGGCCCAAATGGTCACGGTGCCGTCGCCATTTACCCGTCCTGCGATATTCCGGCACCCGCCCGTCGCCGGTTCAATCGAAGTTGGATAGTGGTCCACGCTATATTGCACACCGATGTTCAGGCCATTCTGCAGTACGTACAGCATGGTCCAGACGCCGTTCTCGAGCACCCATTTCTGGAGACCCGCGGTCGCCTGTGACTGCGCATCGGCGACGTTGCCATTCACCGGCGGCGTCACCAACGTGCCATCGCCCTCATCGCAGACATACAGCGTGTTCTCATTGGCAAAAAACATCCCGAATGGAAAATTCGTGCCCGTGCTTGCTTCCGTGTTTGGAAAGCCGGGTAGAATCGTAAGCGGTACCTGTGCCAACTCCGCTGCCGTGCCTGTTGGCAAGGTCCCCTGGGTTCCCTCTTGGAACACCGAGTTGATTCCGTTGCCTCCACTGCCTTTGCTGACGTACACCGTGTTGTTAAAAATGGTTATGCCGCGGAAATTTGTGTCTTTGCCCTGCTTGTCGCCGGATAGGAACTCCAACCTCCCAATCATGCCGATGTTCGGGGGCAGAGGCGGTGTCACGCCAGGAATCCGGAGTTCCGCGCCCGTCGCATTAATCAGTTCGAATCCCGGCACCGTAAGGGCCAGTGGCTTCTTCGGGATATTCCCGCTGTTGTCGTTACCCGCCATGTAGTAGACGCCGTTGCTGCCCTTGATCGCGGCACGCCCGTTGTCCCCGCTGTACGCATTTCCATCGGTGATAGTGAGGTGGCCGTGCGCATTCACTTCCGCCACCGCTCGATAGTAAGCTGTGGGGATATTCGGCGTACTCTGCAAGTTCGAGGTAACCGGATTCGTCGGATCGCATATCCCCGGGGTATTGGAAGCGGAAACGTCAATCAGATTTGGCGCCGTCGGAGAAACGTCATTGCCGCCGCATCCTACCCCGCCGTGATAGCCCATAAATGTCAGTGACTTGCCGTCCACAGAGCGGTTCAGCGCCAGCTCCGACTTCGAGCTGAAGCTCGTCACCATCCGATCGCTTGGGATCGGCAACGTGCCCAGCACCCAGCCCTCCTCAGTAATGTTCTCCAGAAAAATCGGTGAAGTGATTCCAAAGCTGCCGTCAGTGCTGGAGTTATTCCAGACGTTGTGGGAGTCCTGATCGTTGGGAAATTCGCCGTTATCGCTGGCCAACCCGCACGGAACGGCCACGCCCAACGTCCCTCCCGCGATTAATGGCACTTGGACCGTCAATCCGGTTGCACCACCCATGCATCCCGGTGGCAAAGCCTCTCCTACGATCACCGTCGAAGCACTTCCCGCGTACACACTTTTGCTCAGCACCAAACTATCCTCTGCAAATCGGAACTGCCGCGAACGATCGTCGCCATCGCCAGCCGCCATTTTGTTGACAAACATTCCTCCCGCCAGCCCAAACGCTGTCGCCACTGCCAAAAATGCCAAAGTACGCCGTTTATTCACTTGTATAGCCCTCCAAGGCGCACGAATCCTCCCACATCGAAACAACTGCGGCTTTGCTCCCCTGTTAAGAATCCGTGAACCCTGTGTTTCAAGACCGGGCGTATCTATCCTCTTCCCTCGACCACCACCTCGTCTTGGCGCGCCATCGTTCCCTGCGGCATAGTGCCTCATCACCCGCGTCCGCTTCTTTTCGGAGGCTTTCCACGGCGGCAGCCATGGGCGGATATTTCGGTCGGGAAAACCGCGAAAGAGGAGCCACGCACAGGAATCATCTCGCTTTTTTCCTTTTCTGCTGGTCTCCGCGCCTCGGCTCCTCGCTCAAGATTTAGCACCCGATAGGCAGACTGGAAAAGCCTGGAATCGACGTCTAGGTCCCGATGTGCCGAGGTATGGTTTAGAATTCTCAGGAAAATATAATTTCGGACTCGTCAGCTTGGGGCAGTACATCCAGTTCATGCCCGACGGCACCTTTTTCGATCACGGAGTCCTCGATCAGAGGCTCGTGCCCAATCCTTACTTTGAACATCCGCGAACGCCGCGCGGCACTTATACCATCCAAAGTCAGACCATCATTTTCACCTTTGCTGACAGTCGCCGCGGCGTGCGCACTTTCTACGCTCCCAAAGCACAGCAACAACCGAGGCTCTGCAATTTCATGGGCCTCGGCTGGCACATCCTCTACGAAGACCACTACCAAAACGAGCCCTGACCGTCCAACCTTCCAGCATCCCGCTAGCGGCGAGGCTCGAAACGAAAAGGTGGCAGAGGCACCGCCCCGCGAACCGTACGTCGGCCTGTTTTTTCTTCCGACAACCCCATCGCCTCGCGCCAGGATAGAATTGAAATCGTCGTCTGTATATATTCCCGGGTTAATTCCTCCACCAGTTAAAAAACACGTGCGTTCCTTGCGCCGCGGGAGCACGGTTCCCGAACTGGAGCCTGGCTCCCGCGTCCCACACCGGCGCAACCGGGCGGGATCGAGACGAGCCGTCAGCCCCACGACGCGACGGCCTTCGCCGATTCGGTTTCAAGATTTTACTTTGACTTTCAACCCCGGCTGGCCTACGCCTGCACGCGCTTATCTTCCTGCGCGCCATGCCAAATTGTACTGATAATCACCCGCTGCCCGCGTACTCGATAAAGTATCGAGTAGGGCGTGCCGCCGATAACCAGCTCGCGAATTCCAGGCTCCGCCCCGACTCGACCCAGGTGCGGGTGCATCCTCAAAGTCTCAACCACCGCGACAATTCTTGTCGCCAAATGTCTTGCAGCTTCGGGTTTGTCCAGCGCCACGAAGGCATGAATTTCCCGTAGTCTTGGCCGCGCTAACGGCGACCAAACGATCTCTACCGGCACAGCGCCTCGTCATCGTGGTCTTTCCCGCAAATGCATTTCGGTGGCGGCAATTCATGCTCTGTGCCCCAGGAAAGCAGCCACGCCTTCATGTCCTCTTGCTTTACGTAGTGCCCGGATTTTACCTGCCGATCCGCCTGCCGCGTTTCGGCCAGCATACTCTCCTGATCGGCAACATAGGCTTCGACTGCATCAGAGATCAGAAAGTTGGAGCTGCGTCCTGAAGCCTTGGCGAGCTTCGCCAGCCGCTTCTTGATCTCCGGCTTTAACCTTATACTAAGAGTCGCGCTTCGTGTGTTCACCATAAGCACATGCTACCACGCCGTCCGACCGGCATCTATAACCGCGGCGCGTGGCGCTCGCGGCGCCTTTACATGGGCCTTCGCACTTCTTCGTACTTTTCCTCCTCGCTTTAATAAACTATACAGTAATTTTTAGTACTAAGGCACAATCGCTAATACCCTGCTATCACTTCCTATGTTTGGCTGACGCCAGCCTCTCTCGCACCCCGATCCTCTAGTCTCCTCTCTGCCAGTTCCTTCTTTCCCTAATCTCGCGGCGCTCTGTGTCTCTGCCTTTAGCCCTCTCTTCTCTTTCCCTGGTCTATAGCTCGTCGCTCGCCAGTAAGTCCAATGGAATCCGGACTTCGCAAAATGCGCCCATAACTCGTGCAGAATCAGCACTTACGAAAAAAAGGGGATTGTTAACCAGAAGTCCGACGAAGGAATCTCTGTCCCGAACCCGTTTTCTGCGTCCCGAATGGTCCGGCGGGACGCCCAGCGGGAGCGAGGGACCTCTCCGCCCGTTCAACGAACTGTCTCCGCCTAACTACTACTCACTACCCACCACTCCCTCCTCCTTGTACACTGTACCCCGCCTTTGTCACCGGCTTCATCCGACCGCTGCGGAGCAAAGCGCCGCCCCATGCCTGAAGAAAAAAAGCCAGCGCCCGCTCCGCTTGCCAGCGCTGCTGCGCCAGCAAAGGACGCGCATCTCGAAGCTCAGATCGATGCTCTGCTCGCCGGCCGCCACGCCGATCCATTCGCTCTGCTCGGACCGCATCCCGCCGGCCACGGCTGGGCCATTCGCTTCTTCCGCCCCGGTGCCGCAGACGCCAGCGTGGTCCTCCAAGGTGTGTCCGAGCCCATCCCCGCCCGCGGGCTGCGCCGCGAAGGATTTTTTGAAGCCGCGCTCCCGGATTCATTGCAAACCGCGCCAGCTCCCACCTCGTATCGCATTCGGTATCGCACGGCATACGGCGAAACTGTGGAAACTTTCGACACCTACGCCTTTCCCTACCTTCTCAGCGAGTTTGATCTCCATCTCATGGGCGAAGGCCGCCACTACGACACCTACGAGAAACTCGGCGCACATCTCAAAACGCTCGAAAGTGTGCGCGGCGTGCACTTCGCCGTCTGGGCGCCCAGCGCCCGCCGCGTGAGCGTCGTCGGCGATTTCAACCGCTGGGATGGCCGCGTCAATCCCATGCGCGCCCGCGGCTCTTCCGGCATTTGGGAACTCTTCGTCCCCGAACTCGCCGAAGGCGCCATCTACAAATACGAAATCATTGGCGCCGCAGGCGCGATACTCCCCCTTAAAGCCGATCCCTACGCCTTTCGCGCCGAGCTGCGCCCCAATACCGGCTCCGTCGTCGTCAATCTAGACATCTATCAGTGGACCGACACCGACTGGATCAACCAGCGCTCGCAAAAAAACTGGCTCGAATCGCCGATCTCGGTGTACGAAGTCCACCTCGGTTCCTGGCGTCGCGTCCCCGAAGACCACGACCGCTGGCTCACCTATCGCGAGCTTGGCGATCAGCTCATTCCCTACGTCAAGGATCTGGGCTACACCCACATCGAGCTGCTTCCCATCATGGAACACCCGTTCGACGGTTCCTGGGGCTACCAGACGATTGGCTACTTCGCCGCCACCAGCCGCTACGGCACTCCCGCTGCGTTCATGGAGTTTATCGACCGCTGCCATCACGCCGGCATCGGCGTTTTTCTGGACTGGACTCCCGCGCATTTCCCACGTGACACCTTCGGCCTCGCACAGTTCGACGGCACGCACCTCTACGAACACGCCGACCCCCGCCAGGGCACCCATCCCGATTGGGGCACGCTGGTCTACAACTACGGCCGCAACGAAGTCCAGAACTACCTCATCTCCAACGCTTTATTCTGGCTCGATAAATATCACATCGATGGCCTTCGCGTGGACGCCGTGGCTTCCATGCTGTACCTCGATTACTCTCGCAAAGCAGGTGAGTGGATCCCCAACGAGTTCGGCGGCCGCGAAAATCTTCACGCCATCACCTTCCTGAGGCGCATGAACGAAGTGGCGTACGCGCGCTTCCCCGGCATTCTCACCATCGCCGAAGAATCCACTTCCTGGCCCAGCGTAACGCGGCCCACGTATTTGGGCGGCCTGGGCTTCAGTCTCAAATGGAACATGGGCTGGATGAACGACACGCTGAAATATTTTTCCGCGAATCCGGTTCACCGCAAATACGAACACAACAAGCTGACCTTCTCGATGCTCTACGCCTTCTCCGAGAATTTCATGCTTCCCTTCTCCCACGACGAAGTGGTCCACGGCAAGAATTCTCTTTTGCACAAAATGCCCGGCGACTTGTGGCAGCAATTTGCCAACCTGCGTCTCCTACTCGCCTATCAGTGCGCCCACCCCGGAAAAAAACTCCTGTTCATGGGCCAGGAACTCGCGCAGCGCAGCGAATGGAGCGAAGCCCACAGCCTGGACTGGCACCTCATGCAATACGATTCGCACAAGGGCGTGCAGAGCCTGGTACGCGATCTAAACAAGTTGCTGACCTCGGAGCCGGCGCTCCACGAAGTCGATTTCAACTGGCAAGGTTTCGAGTGGATGGACGCGAACGACGCCGACAATAGCGTCTTCGCCTTTGCCCGCCACGGCAAAAAACCCAAGGATCTGCTAATCGTAATTCTCAATGCCACGCCGGTAGTCCGGGAAGGCTACCGTATCGGCGTTCCCCAATCAGGGTTTTACTCTGAAATCCTCAATACCGACGCGGCCAGCTACGGCGGCTCCAACGTAGGCAATCTAGGAGGCCAACAGGCCTCGAATCAACCGTCCCAAGGCCGAGCAAACTCACTCTGCCTCACGCTCCCGCCCCTAGCCGCCATCATCCTGAAATGGCAAGCGAGTTAGCAACCATTTACTCACGGAATGCTCGCCCAGCAAGGCCGGTCTTGAGCAACGCGGCAGCCTGAGCGGTTTCTGACAAGATCAAGAATCAGGAAACTTTTCTCCGCCGCCTCTCGTATCTCTGTCCAAATGCCTAAAGGAGGCATCCCGCTATGACTAGCCGCGCCCGGCATCTCTTCCCCGTAATAGCCTTCCTGGCGGCCGCTTTCCTGTACGCCCCACTCGGCGTTCAAGCACAAACAAGTTCAACCCCGTCAGGCACATCCGCAAACGGAGAGCGCTGGCTGCATGTACGCGTCATTAGCACCAATTCCCGAGGGGAGACCGTGCGCGTCAATGTCCCCCTGGAGCTGGCGGAGAAGGTTCTTCCAGCCATCGACCACGACCGCCTCCACAAGGGCAAAGTACGCATCGGCTGTATGGATTGTGATGGCGTAGACGTTCGGACGATTTTTGAAGCGGTTCGCAATTCCAAAGACGGCGAATTCGTGACCGTCCAGAGCAACGATGCCGACGTCAGCGTCACAAAGAAGGATGGACAGCTGCTCGTTCACGTACACGACAAGAACAAACCGAAGCATTCGCAAGTCGAGGTCAAGGTTCCCATGAAGGTTGTCGAAGCGCTGCTCAGAGGCTCCAAAGACGAGTTGGACATCGCCGCCGGGCTGCATGCGCTCGCAGGGCAAGGCGACGTGGAACTGGTGTCGGTGAAGGATGACGATAACACCATTCGCGTCTGGCTGGATTCCAAGAACGTCACGACCGACTAAGCAGACGATTAGGGAGTTCGAGGCTCTGGGACGTCTCGCGCAGCAAGCGGGAGACCAGAAAGGATCAGTAACATGGTACTGCTAGCGAAAATCGCTCTGGGTTTTGGGGCCACCGTGGTACTGGCGGGGGCTTATACCTTTCGCGAAGGTCTGCTCCGTGTCGATGTCGACGAAACCCGCGGCAGAGAACAGCATGTGCATGTCTGGCTGCCTGCAGCAGTGATTCCCATAGCCATGCACTTCGTTCCCCGGAGACAGATGCTCCGAGCCGGAGAACAATCAGCAAAGTTCATGCCGCTGGTGCGCGCGGTGGCCAAGGAACTGCAAAAATATCCCGAAGCTGATCTCGTGGAGGTGCGCGACGGGCTGCAATACGTTCACGTCCGCACGCACAACGGCAATTTGCTGATTGATGCCGAGGAGCCAGGTCAAACGGTGCATGTATCCTGCCCGCTGGCCACCATTGACGATGTTTCCAGGGAACTGGCCGCCCTCGCTCCCGCATCCTGAGTTGTCTTGGGAAGGACAGTTTATTCGTAGGCCAGCGCCACAACCGGATCGTAACTTGCTGCGCGCAGAGCCGGATACATAGCACCGATGGCCGCGCCAGCTAGAGCCAGCAAAGCCGCGGAAAGAACCCATCGCGGCGTGATCAAAATCATCAGACTTGGGTTGGTCTCCTTCAGCACGGCTTGAAACGCAAACGTCAGGACAATTCCTAGAGCGCATCCCAAAATCGTGAGGAGCAGGGTTTCTCCGAGAAGCATGCGCATAATTCCCATCCTGGACAGACCCAAGGCTTTGAGAATTCCGATCTCGCGCGTTCGTTCCATGACCATGGTGTGCATATTGAGAAGCACGACGAGAAAGCTAATGACAATGCCGAGGCCCACCATGGTGCGCGTAAACGGTCGCAATTGAGGAAGATTGGAAGAGCTCATCAGGGTCACGTATTCGCTCATGGAGCGCACGCGGTCCTGAGGGGTGAGATTAACAATCTGCGCGCGAGTGCCTTCGGTGTCGCCTTTACTGCGAACGTAAAACATGGAGACGCGTTTCTCTGCGCCGGCGATGCCCTGCGCGGTTTTCAAGGGGATAAAATAGCGGGCGCCTTTGCCGTGCGCGACGATTCCGCAGATGGTAAACGAATGATTCAAAAGGGTGATCTGTTGTCCCAACTTCAGGTGCTTGGTTTGCGCGATGATGTCATCGGCGAGGGCTTCATCGGAGGATTCAAACGGACGTCCCGAGCGGAATAAAAATCCGCGACTGAGGGCATTGAAGCGTTTGTAGTCGATGCCATAGACAAGAGTCAAGTTCTTTGGTTCTGCGAGGATAAGCGTGGGAGCAACTTCATCAACGCCGGGCAGGGCGGCGATTTTATCGGCGAGAGATTCCTGCATGACGGCGCTGGAGAAGGCAAAGAAGATAGAAGAGTTGGGAGGCTGCACGAGAATATCGGCGCCGACACCCTCCACGCGCTTTCCCCACTCGGAAATAATTCCCGAAGTGAAACCGACAATCAGCAGAACCAAAATGACCTGGATGGCGATAGCGATCACGCTGAGAAAGCTGCGCAGCCGGCGGGAGACGATATTGCCCCACAGCATTTGCAATAGCGAGAAAGTTCCGTCAAATGTTTCATTCATCAGGAGATCCGATGAGCCACTGTAACATCGCGGAACGGACCGGTCAAAATCAGGGAAGTTGCATAGGGCAATCGTTGTGCCGAACTCGACGGAAAATATTTCTGCAAGATTAAGTTTTCAACACAAGTGTTGATAAGTGTGTGGAAAATCGTGTCGCACTATCAGCTAACTTCACTTGCTGCAACGTACTGCCCGGTTTGCACAATTCTGGTGCACTTGATTTTTCCGACGGCCAGCGTCTAGCGCGACCCTCGGGCGAGCACGATGCGCAAAGCATGTAAAATCAGATCGCTGCGAGCATGGATCGCGGAAAATTTTGCGGCGGACGAGTGTTTAGTCGCAATTTTTATTCTTCGAAGCAAATCAATACCACTTCGGCGGTCTCTCGAGGCGCACTTTGATGACTTGGTGAGGATCAGTGATGTCGTACCAGCGTCCGTAGGTCTTCCAACCTTCCGCAATAATCTGAATGAGCGCGCGTCCGAGAGGAGCTTCAGCGACATGAGCCACGCCTTCGCGGTTGGTTTTGACGTTGAGTTCGAGTTTTTTATCCTTCCTGATGACATGCTCCTCGACGTATTTGACATAGACGCTTGCGTTTTCAACGGGAACAGCCTTTTCGCCGCCGGTGACTTCTATCCTTAACCGGTTTGGCTCCGTAGATTGCGCCGGCGCTTTCGGCAGAGGTGCAGGCGAATCCTGGGCGGCGACGATGGAGGCCGCGGCTGCACATAGAAGCGTGAAGAAAAGAGACAGCACATTGGGCCGAGAGAATTCCATGTTCCGGTGGACTCCATCCTCCGAAATACGCTATGCGTCAAGTTACTCCGCTCCGGACTAAGATGCAAATGCGAGTCGGGATGCTGCTTGGCGTAGCGCCGCCGGAGACGGACCGATGTACTCCAGGCTACAAGTCCATGCCGCGGATTTGACTCGCTGGATTTGCTCCTGTAACTTCGGAAGAATCTGCCATCGAGGAGCTCCAAGCCGCAAGCGCAGCGCGGGGCCCCTAGTCCCGTAACTTCCATAGTTGAGGGGAACTGCAGCGGAAATCGAACGCTGCCAGAGGCTAGGAGTACGGGAAAAGAGTTCGCCAAATAAGAGGAGATCACCATGGGATTTGCCACGAACGCCATTCACGTCGGGCAGGAGCCAGATCCCGCCACGGGAGCGATCGTTGCGCCGATCTATCAGACCTCCACGTACGTATACGAGGAGTTGGGCAAGAATAAGGGCTACGACTACGCGCGGACGAACCATCCGAACCGCAAGGCACTGGAAAGAACCGTCGCAAAACTGGAGGGCGGGCACAGCGCATACGTTTTCACCTCGGGAATGGCGGCCATCGACGCGGTGTTTCGGCTTTATCGGCCCGGCGACCACGTGGTGCTGTCGGAAGCGGTGTATGGGGGCGTGTACCGGCTGTCGACGCAGCTTTTAGTGCACTTTGGGCTGGAATTCAGTTTTGTCGATACCTCTATTCCGGCCTGTGTGCTGGCGGCGCTGCGGCCGAATACCAAACTCATTTACATCGAGACGCCGACCAATCCGACGATGCGCGTCACCGATATCGGCGCCATCGCGAAATTGGCGAATGAACGCAACGTCACGCTGGCGGTCGACAATACTTTTCTGAGTCCTTATTTGCAGCGGCCCATCGAGCTGGGCGCGCAGATCGTCGTGCACTCGATGACCAAGTATCTGAACGGGCACAGCGATTCGACGGGCGGTGCGGTGGTGCTGACGCGGCCAGCGGATGCGGAGAAAATTTATTTTATTCAGAGGTCGGCGGGTGCGGGGCTGGCGCCGATGGATTGCTTTCTGATTTCGCGGGGGTTGAAAACCCTGGCTATTCGCATGCTGCAACACAACGCCAACGGAATCACCGTGGCGCGGCATTTGGACGCGCATCCCAAGGTTCGCAAAACGCATTACCCGGGGTTGCCGACGCATCCACAGCATGAGATTGCACGGCGGCAGCAGAAAGGGCCGGGGGCGATGATCGCCATTGATTTGGGTTCGCTCGAGGCCGCGCGGCGATTTTTGAATCAGTTGAAACTCTGTTCGCTGGCGGAGAGTTTGGGTGGGGTGGAAACGCTCATTTCCTTGCCGGCGCTGATGACCCACGCTTCGATGCCCAAGGAAGTGCAAGAGCGGATTGGGATAACCGAAGGGTTGGTTAGGATTTCGGTGGGGATCGAAGATGTGGAAGATATTATGGCGGACTTGGATCAGGCTTTGTTGTACGTGTAGCGGCTCAGCGGCACGGCGTGCTGGGCCCCGACGGCAGGCTTCTGGTAGCTCGGTTCTAAGGACCGTCACGTTGCGCTTCGAAAAAGAGTCGGCGACGAGACTTGCCAGACCGTGGTTCGGGCGCCCTCCGAGATCCCCCAGAGGCACGCTCGCCGTGATCCTCAAGCAGTCCGGACTGGCACGCGCCGAATTTCTTGGGCCTTGGTCGCGGCACCCTTCTCCGGGCTAGGTATTCTCGTCGAGCCAATCAAGGTAGGCTTCAGAAGCGGCGACGATGGATAGAGCGATGAATTCGGGGACCTCATAGCTGTGCAGGCGTTTCACTTCCCTTTCAAGGCCACCTAGCTTTCTTGCCGTGGTCTTGATCAGCAGCAAGAGCTCGCGGGCTCTTGCGATTTTGCCCTTCCAACGATAGTGGGATTCGATGGGGCTGCGGAGAATATTGACGCAGGCAGCCAGGCGTTTTTCGACAACGCTACGGGCGATGAGTTTTGCCTGGATGGGACTAGCGCAGGTGACTAGGACGAGTCGATAGTTATCGCTGGGCTTCATGCAGTTCTCTCCGGAAATACTTTTCTGTGCTTTCGTCTTCGGGAAACAGGGAATAGAATACGACGGTATGAGCGCTTCTCCCATGATGAACGCAAGTCCCATCAAGTTCGGCACGTCCGGATGGCGCGGGTTGATTGCCGACGATTTTACGTTCGCAAACGTGCGGCTGGCGGTGACGGCCATCGCCGAGCATGTGAATAGCAAGACCAAGAACGCCACGATTCTGGTTGCTTACGATACGCGATTTTACTCGGAGGAGTTTTCGCAGCTGGCGGTCGCGATTTTGCAGGAACACAAGATTCGAACACTGCTTTGCGAAACGTTTACGCCAACCCCGGCGGTTGCTTTTGAAATTCAGCGGTCGAAGCTTGATGGCGCGATCAACTTTACGGCCAGCCATAATCCTGCGCAATATCATGGGTTGAAATTTTCTTCCGCGGATGCCGGGCCGGCGCTGCCGGAAGTGACGAAAGATATTGAGGCCCGCGTAGCGAGAATTATCGCTAAAGAGGGCGCGTATCCTACGTCACCGGCTGTTCCATCGGGCGGGGTGACGACCGAGAAGGTCAATCTTCGCGAGCCTTATTTGAAGCGCCTGGAAGAATTGGTGCGGTTTGATGCGCTGCGCAACGCGAAAGTCTCCTTTGTGACGGACGCGCTGCACGGTTGCGGGGCGGGATACTTGGATCGGGCGCTGGCCGAACACGGCGTTGGGGTGGAAGCCCTGCGGACGAATCGCGATTGTTTGTTTGATGGGACGGGTCCGGACGTTAGCGAAGAAAATCTTGCGCCGCTCGGTAAGGCCGTAGTGGATTCGGGGGCGGCGGCGGGGTTGGCGACCGATGGCGATGCGGACCGCTTTGGAATGATCGATCGCGACGGGACTTGGATTCAGCCGAATCATATTCTGGCGCTGGTCTACGACTACCTGGTGGAGACGCGCGGATGGAAGATGGCGGCGGCGCGCAGCGTGGCGACGTCGCAGTTCATTGACGCGGCGGCGAAGGCCCATGGGCAGAAAACGTATCAGACGCCGGTGGGCTTCAAATACATCGGCCAACTGATTCGCGAGGACAAGATTGCCCTGGGCGGAGAAGAGAGCGCCGGGCTAACGGTTCGCGGCCATGTTCCGGAGAAGGATGGAATCCTGGCGTGTCTTTTGGTTGCCGAGATGATTGCGGCGCGCGGGACTTCGCTGGGCGAGCAGATCCGGCAGCTGTTTAAGAAAGTGGGAAGAGAGTTCTGGCCGGTGCGTGAGAATCTGCACTTGAGCGACGAACAAAAGGCGAAGACCGTGAAGAAGGTGGCGGTGGACGCTCGGACACTTCTTGGAAGGAAAGTTGTATCGATGGACCGGACGGACGGTGCAAAATTCAGTTTTGAGGACGGCTCGTGGATGCTTTTGCGGCTGTCCGGGACGGAGCCGCTTTTGCGCTTGTATGTGGAGGCCAATAGCGCGGCTGCTTCAGCGAAGCTGACTGGCGAGGCTAGGAAGTGGGTATTGGAAAGTTGAAGAAGAAACGGGAGAACGTGCCGGCCGAAGAGAAGATGCGGTCGCTCGTGCGGCAGTACGGGCGCGGGCTTTTGGGTTTGCTGGTGTTGGTGATGATTGTGCATGATGTTTTTGGAACGCATGGGTTCCTGGCGATGCGCCGGACGCAGGTCGAGATCAGGAAAGTGAAGGCCAATCTCGAGGCGTTGAGTAAAGAAAATGCGGCGCTGGCGCAGGAAGTGAAGGATCTCAATAGCGATCCGCGATTGATCGAGAAAATTGCGCGGGACGATCTGGGTCTGGCGCGGCCGGGCGAGATCATCATCAGGATTCCGCAGGGGCAGACGTTCGAGCAGAGTCCTGTTCTAAAACGCTAGGCCCTGGTTTGGTTCCGTCTTAATTCCCTGCTGGCTTAATTCCCTGCTTCATTCCTTACGGAAAATTTATTTTAACTCTGGCGAGAGCCTAGCCGCCGGCCTTGGCGCTTTCGCTTGGCGATTCTTCCAGTTTGTGCGCACCAGCGAAAGCAGCAGCATGGCTAGAAAGATGATCGCGAGACCGGCACTGGCTGCGCGGACAGTCGATTGGTGCTTGGGGAGGATGGAGAGCCGCCCGTAGACAAATTCGATGTGGACCCAGTAGACCAGGAGGGAAGTCTTGCCTAATTGGATGATAGGGCTGAAACCCAATTGGGCTAGGCCCCAGCGGCACCAGGCGTAAACACAAAATAAAACAATTAGGAGGATGCCACAGCGCATCAGGAAAAAGTTGGGGCTGGTGTGCCAATAGTCGTAGCTGGAATAGAGCTCGATGGGGGAGGCGTCCAGCTTAAGGGAAAGAAAACAGGCCAGTATGCCAGTCCCACCTAGGACCACAAAGATCAGGCCCTCGTAGCATTTGGCGATGTTTGTAAAGAGGAAGAAGCCGACGGCCAGACCTACAAATGCGAACGCCGACCAGGGGAAGACCGGGAAGAGCCAGGGTTGCGGATTGCCGAAGACGTGCACGCCATTGATGTAGGACTCCAGGGGCCAGGGAAGATGGCGGGGGCGATGGGTGGTCCACAGGAGCGGAGTGGCCAGGGCTACCGCAGTTGCGGCGAGAAGGCTGGCGAAGATTGCGCGTATTCGAGAGGTTCTCGCGGATTGTGGAAGTGCGGAGGCGCTCGTGGGGCGGCGATCGGCGCTGAGCCAGCAGAGGACGCCCATCAAGATCATGGAGAGGCCGAGAATGTTTAGGACATCGACGCGGAAGAGATCGGTCCATGGGGACCAGCGGTAGCCGAGCGCGTATTCCTGGATGCGGAAGAGCAAGCCCAGGGCGAAAATTTCCGCGCCACGGCGGATGGTTGTTTTGGCAATTTCGGCTGGAGTGGCGCCTTTCGCGCGGAGTCGTTCCGTTACCAGCGCCAAGGAGGTGCCGGAGAGAAAGATGAAGAGCGGGGCGGGGAGCGTGCCGAGGAGTTGTGACCAGACCAGGACGGCGGACTTGCGTGCTTCGGAGCTGAGCCAAGAGTCGTAACAGTGCGTTTGAAACATTAGCACACAAGCCAGGCCGCGCATCCAGTCGATGTAGGCGAGGCGTCTCATGATTCGCGCGGCGCGGGGTGAACGTTAGCTTCATAGCGGCGCGCGTTGTTTGGCTGAAGCCTCTGTGGTATTTGGGATGCCATGGGTGTGCGCTACAATCTTCTCTTTCTTTTTGAATGTTGAGCAGCTAATTTGCCAGCGACTCGCCAAATCGGTGTGCTACCCGTGCTCGGCTGGTGGGCCGGGCTGTGCCTTACCGGAGCGCTGTACGCCGCCTGGCAAGGTTATGGCGGCCGCGACTTTGCGGCCACCTTGACGGTATTTGCGTTCTTCTTACTGGTGATGCTGCTTTTTGCTGCGCGCGGCGTTGCAGACGCGCTTCGGGCGCGCTTCGGTCCTGGCGGAGGCCTGGCATTGGGCGCCTCCGCGTTCCTTGCATACCTGATTTACGGGCTGGGGACAAATACTTTTACGCTCGCGCGGGCTGGGGCGGCGGGATGTTTTGTTTTTGTGCCGATGGCGCTGGCTACCTCGGCGGAGCGGAAACCGGGCGGAACTTGGCAGGATTTCTTGACCCTTGCGGGCATTTGGGTGGCGGTAAAGTTTGGCCCCTCGCGGTGGCTGTGGCCCTATCCGAGCGGGCGGCTTGCTTATGTGTTCACCGTGCTGCTGGCTTTGCAGGCAGCGCTGGCTGTGTTCGTTATGCTGCGACGCGTGGATGGGATCGGGTATTCGATTGGCTGGGGACGGCATTGGGGATTCTTCGTTGTGGGCAGCTTTCTCGGGTTCGGCTGTATCGCTATTCCGCTGGGGACGGCCATGCATTTCCTGGCGTTCGCGCCGCAGTGGCATGCCTGGGGTTCTCTGCTGTTCACCTCGCTGGGGATTTTCTTTTTTACGGCTTGGCCGGAAGAGTTTCTATTTCGGGGCTTGCTGCAGAATATGCTGGCGCGGTCGTCGAAGAACGATTGGGCGGGGTGGTGGACGGCGTCAGTGGTGTTCGGATTTTCGCATATTAGCAACCTCGGATTTCCGAATTGGCGGTACGTCATCCTGGCATCGATCGCAGGGATTTTTTACGGGTGGACTTGGAAGCAGACGGGGTCGATATTTGCCTCAGCGATTGTGCATGCGCTGGTGGATGTGGCATGGCACTTCTTGTTCCGGACCGGATGAGCGTACGGAAGGGCCGGGGACGCACAAAGCCCAAGTAAGTAGACCAAGGAGCTAGCGGAAGCCTGATAGCAGCGCTGGAAGCCCCAGAAGCGGGAGTCGCAGTCGTCGCAGCGATAGGGCCAAACGAACGCCAAGCGGAACCAGATGCGCTCGACGAAACCTGTTCTTCTGGATCTCCGCACCGAGCTGCTCTCGCAGACGGGACACTCCGAGACTATTTTGGCAAACGTGAGATGCATAGGAATCGACTATCCTCTGTTTCTCTAAGTATGAGGAAGGTGCGGCCATTCACCGCCCATGGCGCGGTGCCGCTGTGTGCTGGTGATATCCTGACCGTACGGACAGCTATGTCTGCGTGTACGGTACGAGAAAGGTACTGGGGGAGTCGGGGGTGCGCGATGAAACCCTAGGCCAATCTCGGCATCCAAGGGAGCACGGGACGGGGTCAGTCCTGATGGTTACGAGAAAGGCGGCAAAGATGAAAGAGATGACTGCGGAAAACGCGACGTTTTTGCTCCATGGAGTGTACCTTCCGGCGGTGAAGAATGAGAGTCAACTGACCAAGAAAGTGATCGAGGCGGTGCCCGCCGATAAGGCCGAGTACCGGCCCGACTCGGTATCGAAGAGCGCCATGGAATTGGTGAGACACATCGCGGCCGCGGATATCCGGTTTCTGGACACGGTGATTACTGGACAGTTCGCGACCGGAGCAGTTCTTCCTCCGGAGTTGAAGGCGCCGGCGGAGATTGCGGCCTGGTATTCCGAAAATTACGCCCAGAGGCTCGAAGCCCTGTCGAAATTGACCAGCGAACAGTTGCTGAAGGTGGTGGATTTTCGCGGGATGTTCCAGCGTCCGGCCGTGATGTTTTTGATGATTGGAGTGCACCACACCATTCATCATCGCGGACAACTGAGCTCCTACTTACGATGTATGGGAGCGAAGGTGCCTTCGATTTACGGCGAGAGCTACGACGCCGAACAGGCCAGAAAAGCGGCGCAAGCCTAGCTGCTTCGACGATCTGACTAAAATCTCTGGAAGTCCATTCGAACCAATCGCAACTTGGGCGCGCTTCCGGTGTTTTATGAATAGCTGACATCGAGCGCCCCGCAAATCCCCGGGGGACTCGACACGCATCGCTAGATGGTCGGCATCAGAGCGCGATCGGACGCTCGGATCCTTGGGAGGATTGCGAAATGTTGCGAATAAAGGGATATCTCGGGCCGCTGATGCTGGGCGCTGCAATGCTTGCGCCGCTTTTGACCAGCGGATGTGCGGCGCGAGTGCGGTATTACGACGACTATCATTCGGATTACCATCGCTGGGGTGATGGTGAAGCGCGGGCGTACCGCGTTTGGCTGGGAGAGAGGCATTACGAATACCGCGAGTTCAACCGGTTGAGCCGCGATGAACAGCGCGAGTATTGGCGCTGGCGGCACGAGCACCCGGACAGGCACTAATCTCGCTCAACCAAAGTCTGGGATAACCTGATTGCGGCCGACCAGAGCCAGTTCCTCCAGAAAACGCATTCGGGAGGCAGATTCGAGTCTGCCTCTCGTTTCATTCGAGAATTGCCCGGATCGCCTGGCCCCTCGAGAACTGACCTTCCGACCGAAGCGCGGTGTGCGAATCGCCAGGTTGTTCAGGTTGTTGTTGTTCGCGGGGGCTCGCCTAAGTTAGCCTCGAAGGCAGTTGCTGGAGGTCCCCATGAAACGCTTTGTGCTTCTAACGATTGTTCTGCTTTTCGGTTCCTCGATCGGTTTTGCGCAGCAGGATTCCGCGGACTCACCGGCCACCAAGGAGGATATCCAGAGATACCTCGAAGTCGCGCAGTCGCGGGAAATGATGTCGAAGATGATGGATGCGATGATGAAGCCCATGCATCAGATGATCCACGAACAGTATGAGAAGGATAAGGACAAGCTTCCCGCTGACTTTGAGGCGCGCTCGAATAAGGTGATTGACGATTACTTGAAGAAATTTCCATGGGACGAAATAGTTCAGGCCATGGTGCCGGTGTACCAGAAACATCTCACCAAAGGCGACGTCGATCATCTAGTAGCATTTTATGCGAGTCCCACCGGACAAAAATTCCTGCGGGAGATGCCGGCCATCACCTCAGAGGCCATGCAAGTCATGATGCCGCTGATGCGGCAGAGAATGGATGCGATGACGCGGGAGATTCAGCAACAAATCGCTGAGATGAGCAAACAACCGGAAGCTAAGCCCGGGCAGCACCCACCAAGTCCCAAAAACTGAATCAGCGGACCACGCCGCTCTGCGGGCTGGAAGCGGAGGCGTAGAGACGCTTGGGCATGCGGCCGGCGAGCCAGGCTTTGCGGCCTGCGGAAACGGCTTCGCGCATCGCTTCGGCCATGAGCACGGCGTCGGCGGCTTCGGCGACGGCGGTGTTCATGAGGACGCCGTCGGCGCCCAATTCCATGGCCACCGCAGCATCCGAAGCCGTGCCTACACCCGCATCCACAATCATGGGGACTTCCGTGATGCGTTCGCGGAGGATGCGCAGGTTGGCGGGGTTCTGAATGCCGAGTCCGGAGCCAATCGGCGCAGCCAGGGGCATGACGGCGGCGGCGCCGGCATCGATGAGTTTGCGGGCAGCGATCAGGTCGTCATTGGTGTACGGGAGGACCACGAAGCCTTCTTTTACGAGCACGCGCGTGGCTTCAATGAGCTGCTCCGTGTCGGGGAAAAGAGTTTGCTGGTCGCCGATGACTTCCAGCTTGACCCAATTGGAGAGGCCGACTTCGCGGGCGAGCCGGGCGGTGCGAATGGCTTCGTCGGCGGAGTAACAAGCGGCCGTATTGGGCAAGATGAAGATTTTTTTGCGATCAATGTAGTCAAGAAGCGATTCTTTGGAGCGGTCAGCCAGATTCACCCGGCGGACGGCGACGGTCACCATGTCCGCGCCTGACGCGGCGTGGGCGCGAGCCATTTCCGGGAAGCTGCGGTACTTGCCGGTGCCGACGATCAAACGGGATTTGAAGGCGCGGCCGGCTATGATCAGATCATCGGACATTAGATAGCCTCAGGAGAGATCTTAGCGCTCCGCGGGCCTCGGGACAAATCAGAAGAGCATCCTAGCGTGCGGCCGCGAGATGCGGAACAAGAGCCACAAAAACTACAAGAGTTCCCTAGCGCTCGGAGGGAATTAGGCACTGGGAGTGTGTTGGCCAAGCATGGACTTTCCAGTATAAATTTTCGATACTGATAGCGCGGCGCGGCGGCATGGGGTCCTCTTGCTGGTAACAGTTCACGATTCCCTTCGTCCAAAGTTGCTGAGGTAGTGTGTTTAGAGGTCAGAAATTCCAAATTGCGTCGGTCGGAAATCCCTGGGGGGGAAATGCGAATTAGAACGGCGGTTGTGGTCTTGGTTGCTGCGCTTTTCGTGCCGGGAGCACGTGCGCAGAGCAAGGACATCGATATTCCGTTTCAGACATTTGTGCTGGCCAACGGCTTGACGGTCATTGTGCATGAGGATCATAAGGCGCCGATTGTGGCCATTAACACCTGGTACCACGTTGGCTCGAAAAACGAAAAGCCGGGCAAGACGGGATTCGCGCACCTTTTCGAACACTTGATGTTCAGCGGCAGCGAACACTCGTCGGGGCGCTACATCGACGCGATGGAAAAAATCGGCGCGACGGATTTGAATGGCACCACGAACAATGACCGCACGAATTATTTTGAGAACGTTCCGACTTCGGCGCTGGACTACACGCTGTGGATGGAGTCCGACCGCATGGGATTCCTGCTGGGCTCGCTTGATCAGAAGACCCTCGATCTGCAGCGCGGCGTGGTGCAGAACGAAAAGCGGCAGGGCGAGAACCAGCCGTACGCCGTCTCGCGGCAATTGATTACGCAAAACACCTTTCCCGCGGGGCATCCCTATTCGTGGACGGTGATTGGAGACATGGCCGATCTAAACGCCGCCTCGATGGATGACGTGAAGGATTGGTTCCGGACCTACTATGGACCCTCGAACGTGACCCTCGTACTTGCAGGAGACATTGACGCGAAAACCGCGCAAGAGAAAGTCGAAAAGTACTTCGGGAACATTCCGCCGGGGCCGCCTGTGGCGCATCAGGAGGTCTGGGTTGCCAAAATGAGTGGCACGCAC
This sequence comes from Acidobacteriota bacterium, assembly GCA_013289825.1. GTDB lineage: Bacteria > Acidobacteriota > Terriglobia > Acidiferrales > UBA7541 > Acidiferrum. Next base: position 166,857 of record JABCZF010000002.1, read on the forward strand.
CGGCAAATCGTAGAGGACCGCGTGCCTCAGGCGCGGATTTACAAGGTGTGGAATATTCCGCAATACGGCAGCGCGGACGCCGATTATCTCGATATGGTGAGCGACGTTTTGACCTTGGGGAAGACTTCGCGCTTCTACAAGCGCTTGGTGTACGACGATCAGATCGCGACCGACGCGCGCGCGCTCTTGGATTTGAACGAAATCGCGGGGCAATTCCGTGTGCAGGCTACCGCGCGGCCCGACCAGGACCTCGCCCAAGTGGAAAAGGCCTTGGATGAAGAACTCGCGCGGTTCCTCAAAGACGGACCGACGGAGGAGGAGCTTCGGCGCGTAAGAGCGCAGCATGAAGCGAGCTTTGTTCGAGGAATCGAGCGCATCGGCGGATTCGGTGGAAAATCAGACCGGCTGGCGCAGAGCCAGGTTTTCCGGGGAAGCCCCGAGGCCTACAAGATTTCTCTCCAGAGAGTCGCGACAGCCACGGCGGAGGACTTGAAAGCGGCCGCGAATCGCTGGCTATCCGATGGCGTGTATGTGCTCGAAGTACGGCCCTTCCCGGCGTTCAAAGAAACAGCTACCGGAGCGGATCGTTCCAAGGCTCCGGAAATCGGCACGCCGCCCGAGTTGAAGCTGCCCAAGCTGCAGCACGCGACGCTTTCGAACGGGTTGAAGGTGATTCTCGCCGAGCGGCACGAAGTTCCTCTGGTGGATTTCTGGCTGAATGTGGATGCGGGCTATGCCGCGGATCAGTTGGCTTCGCCTGGAACGGCAGGCATAACCATGGCGCTACTCACGGGCGGGACCAAAACGCGCACGGCGCTCGAAATCAGCGATGAACAGGAGCTCCTCGGAGCGCGACTGGGAGCCGGCTCAAATCTCGACCTTTCCTTCGTCGAACTCTCCGCTCTCAAATCGAAGCTTGACCCTTCGCTCGATCTATTCGCCGATGTTATTCTGAACCCCGTTTTTCCCGCGGCGGACTTCAAGCGGCAACAGCAGCAGACGCTTGCCGGGATTCAGCGCGAAAAAAATACGCCGGTGCCCATGGCGTTGCGCGTTTTGCCTGGCCTCATGTATGGCGCGGGGCATGCTTATGGCAACCCGCTGACGGGTTCCGGAACAACGGCGAGCGTCGGAAAATTGACCAGGGAGGATCTCGTCAGATTTCACGCCCAGTGGTTCAAACCAAACCACGCGACGCTGGTGATCGCGGGCGACGCCACGCTCGCCGAAGTCACACCCAAACTCGAAAAACTGTTTGCGAATTGGAAGCCGGGACAAGTTCCGGAGAAAAACATCAAGACTGTCGAGCTTCCGGCAAAATCTGTCGTATACCTCATCGACAAGCCGGGCGCACAGCAGTCCATCATCATCGCCGGAGGCATTGCTCCACCGCAGGCCAATCCGAAGGAGATTGCCATCGAGGCGGCCAACGATGGGCTGGGCGGAATGTTTGGCTCCAGGCTGAACCTGAACTTGCGCGAGGACAAACACTGGTCCTATGGCGCAACGAGCTTTCTCTGGGGTGCGCGCGCGCAGCGGCCGTTCTTTGCGCTAGCGCCGGTCGAGACCGACAAGACCAAAGAGTCCCTTGCGGAAATGAACAAAGAATTCCGTGGAATTCTGGCGGACCACCCGGTCACGGCGGAGGAGCTTTCAAAAATTCAGGCAAGCGAGACGTTAAGTCTTCCTGGCTCGCGCGAAACGACGAATGCCGTCGGTCAATCGATCAATGATCTGGTGCAGTTCGGGTTGCCGGAAGACTATTACGAGACCTACGCGGGCAAGGTACGAGCGTTAAAAACCAGCGACGTCGAAGAAGGCGCAAAAGCCATGGTGCACCCGGATCATTTGATCTGGGTGATTGTCGGCGATCGCGCGAAAATCGAGGCCGGGATTCGAGAGCTGGGACTCGGAGAGATTCACCTCCTCGACGCCGACGGAGAGCCGATCTAGAAGGCCCTCGCTCGGGCGGCCGGCAAAAACCGCCCCTGCATTCCGGGCGGCGCCGGAAGGTGCTGTAGATAGTTAGGATTAATCCTGCAAAATCGGGCGGGGCTCGGAGACGTCGGCATAGAGCCGCTCGATGACCTCGTGAAACTGCTGTTCCACGACCCGGCGGCGAAGCTTCAGCGTAAACGTAAGGGTGCCGTTATCAAACGTGAAATCTTCCGGCAATAGAGCAAAGCGCTTAATGGTTTCGTATTGCGCGAGGTTCGCGGTCAGGCGCTGCACTTCGCCTTCGATGAGCGAGCGCACCAAGGGATGCGCCACCATCTCTTTGTTCGAAGAAAACTTGATTCCCTGCTCGGCGGCTTTGGCTCCGACGATTATAGGATTCGGCACGATGAGCGCCGAAATGAATTTTCGTTTGTCGCCTACCACCATGGCATTCAGGATGAATGGGCTGGTCTTTAGGGCGTTTTCAATCGGTTGCGGCGCGACGAATTTTCCCGCCGCGGTTTTGATGAGGTCCTTCTTGCGGTCGGTGATGAATAGATAGTTGTCTTTGTCGAGATAGCCGATGTCACCGGTGCTGAACCAGCCGTCCGCGCTCAGCACTTCTCGCGTGGCTTCCGGGCTTTTGTAGTAACCCTGCATGACGCAAGGGCCCTTGGCCAGGATTTCGCCGTCTTCCGCGATGCGAAGCTCGACGTTGGGGATGGGCTGGCCGGAGCTGCCCATTCTGTTTTGAGGATAGTTGGTGGTCAGAACCGGGGCAGTTTCCGTCAGGCCGTACCCCTGGTAAATCGGGACACCCACGGCCCAGAAAAACTCGGCAAGTTCTTTTGCAAGCGGCGCACCTCCGGAAAAAACGAGGCGTAACCTTCCGCCAGTTCCCTCTCGAATCTTCGAGTACACCAGCTTGTCGGCGAGTCCCCAGGCAAGCTTTACCTGCGAATTGGCGTTCTGTTCGCCGGAGCGCCACAGTGCCGAACGGCTCGCCACTTCCATCGCCCAGTCAAATATCTTTCGTCGGTAACCGGTCTGTTTGCTGCCCTGCTCTACCACTCGAGTGTAAATCTTCTCGAACACGCGTGGCACGGCTGCAAGCAGCGTGGGCTGAATTTCGAGCAGTGCCTCAGCCACTTGCTCGACCGCCGCGACGTACGCAATGGTTACGCCGTGGAAAAGATGGGCGTAGTCGAGAGTGCGCCCATAAACGTGCGCAAGCGGAAGGAACGAAATAGCAATGTCATCCTTCGATTCGAATCTGACGTTGGCGCAGGAATCCGTGACGTTCGAACAAAAGTTGGTGTGCGTGAGCATGACACCCTTGGGCTCCCCGGTGGTGCCTGAGGTGTAAATGATCGAGGCTAGCTGGCCGGGCAGGACCTGCGAGGCACGCATTCGGTACGACGCGACATCGGCACCGCCGGCGGCAGCAATCAGTGTTTCGTAGCGGAGGCCATCCCCTGGCAGGTCTGGGCCACCATCGGCAACGACGATTTGCTCCAACTCGGGGAGCTGCGCTCGTGCGGCCTCGAGCTTTTGCAGTTGCGCGGCACCGGCGGCGAAAACGAATTTCGCGCCACAATGCTTCAGGATGTAGGTGATGCGTTCGGCCGATTCGTTGAAATAGATGGGAACGGTGACGCCTCCCGCGCCCGTGATGGCGAAATCGGCGGTGTGCCACTCCGGGCGGTTGGCAGCAAAAAGGCCGACGCGGTCTCCCGGCTTTACACCCAGTTCGACAAATGCTGAGGATAGCCCGGCGACGCGCCGCAAGAGTTCCTCGGACGAAATCGACTTCCATCCGTCGGCGCTACGGTACATCTGCGCTCGGGGATTCGACAGGGAGTCGACGGCGTTCAGTAATCGGGAGGGAAGTGTGCCGTAGTTCATCTGGACTCCTGACTCTACCCTAGGCCATTTCGGCGCGCAATCCAACTCCAGTACTGGTATTGGGTCAGTTTGCTTTTGCTGACAGCAACGTAAGGGCCCTCATGCAAATCTGCCCTCCGCGATCCGGGCCGCCTCCATCGGCTTCGTGCCGAGGTCGATCGAACCAGACCCAATAAACTGTATCCTAGCGCGCTCACCTCACGCCGGGTCAGCCCTTCATCCCACGGCCCACAGATGGTGGTGACCGCGTCCGGCGGCAGAGAGACGGTGCCAATAGCTCCCTTGGCCCAGAATAAACCACCGGCGACTCGCACTCCGTTTCCAGCGGAAAACCTTCTTTTCACGCGCCCACTCCTCAACTCCTGCTCCCATCAAATAGTGCCAGCGACTCCGCAATCGTCAAACTGACCCGCTATCCAGTACGGTAGCAAGCCATGGAGGCGGACCCGTGTGGTACGGAAAGCGGCCCTGCGTTAAGATGAACCGCGGAGTTCCTTCATGAGCACGACGCTTTCCGGAACCGTAGCCGACAGTTCTTTCTCCAAAGGTCCCTTTCGCGCTGCGCGAGGCACGACGCTTTCCTCGAAAGGGTGGCAGCAGGAGGCCGCCCTGCGCATGTTGATGAACAATCTGGATCCGGAGGTTGCCGAGAAGCCGGAAGATTTGGTGGTGTATGGCGGTACCGGCAAAGCGGCGCGCAACTGGGAATGTTTTCACGCTATTGTGCGGTCGCTCAAAGCGCTCGAGTCCGACGAAACGCTTTTAGTGCAGTCGGGCAAGCCGGTCGCCGTTTTCCGAACGCACGAATATGCGCCGCGCGTCCTTCTCTGCAATTCCAATTTGACCGGCCACTGGAACAATTGGGAAAGCTTCCACGAGCTCGACCGCGCCGGGCTTATGATGTACGGCCAGATGACCGCGGGTAGTTGGATCTATATCGGCACGCAGGGAATTTTGCAGGGGACCTACGAAACATTTGCCGCCGCGGCGCGAAAACATTTTGGCGGTGACCTGGCGGGCAGACTGGTTGTGACCGGCGGCATGGGCGGCATGGGTGGCGCGCAGCCGCTTGCCGCGACGATGAACGGCGCGGCGTTTCTGGGCATCGACGTCGACCCGGAACGCATTAAGCGGCGGGTGAAGGGCGGCTACTGCGATATCCTGGTGACGAACCTCGACGAGGCGCTGCGTATCCTGAAAAATGCGGTCCGCAAGCGAGAAGCTGCTTCGGTCGGGTTGGTGGGTAACTGCGCCGACCTGATTCCGGAACTGGCGAAACGCGGCGTCGTGCCGGATCTTTTGACGGACCAGACCAGCGCGCACGACCCTATTGGCGGCTATGTGCCGAATGGCATGTCGCTCGAAGCCGCGCTGGAGCTCCGCAAAACAGATCCGCAGGAGTATCGGAAGCACGCGCTAGCCGCGATGGCGCAGCATGTCCAGGGCATGCTCGATTTGCAGAAGCTCGGTGCGGTCACGTTTGACTACGGCAACAACATTCGAACGTTTGCCTTCGAACACGGCGTCAAGAATGCCTACGACTTTCCGGGATTTGTGCCGGCCTACATCCGGCCACTTTTTTGCGAAGGTAAAGGGCCGTTCCGCTGGGCGGCGCTTTCCGGCGAGGCCTCGGACATCGCCAGGACAGACCAACTTGTTCTCGAAATGTTTCCGCACGACCAGCACCTCACCCGCTGGATCAAGCTGGCTCAGAAACGCGTGAAGTTTCAGGGACTGCCGTCGCGGATTTGCTGGCTGGGCTATGGGGAACGCGACAAATTCGGCCTGGCGCTGAACGAACTGGTCGCGCGCGGAGAAGTGAAAGCACCGGTAGTGATGGGACGCGACCATCTCGATTGCGGCTCGGTCTCCTCCCCATATCGCGAAACGGAATCGATGCTCGACGGTTCCGATGCGGTTGCTGATTGGCCGCTGCTCAATGCGCTCGTGAACACCGCAAGCGGCGCGTCCTGGGTTTCTATTCACAATGGCGGCGGTGTGGGGATCGGCTATTCGCAACACGCCGGGCAAGTCACGGTGGCCGACGGCACAAAGGAAATGGCCGCGCGCATCGAACGCGTGTTGACCAATGACCCCGGCATGGGCGTGGTGCGCCATGTGGATGCCGGCTACCCTGAGGCCATGGCATTTGCGAAAAAGGCCGGCGTCAAAATCCCCATGTCGTAGAGAGTATCTTCCCCTCTCGGCCCCGCATCGCAAGTGCAGGGATGAACAGGAGGAAACATGTACGTGGTATTGGGAGCCGCGGGAAATACTGGAAGTGTCGTCGCCAAAGCTCTCTTGGATGGGAGCCAAAAAGTGCGAGTCGTGGGCCGCAGCAAGGAGCGTCTCGCGAGATTCGAGATTCTCGGCGCGGAAGCTTTTGCGGCCAATCTCATGGATTCCGGAGCTCTGACTAGAGCTTTCACCGGCGCGCGTGCCGTCTATTCCCTTTTGCCGCCCGATCATGCCAGCACGGATTACCGAGCTCAACAGGATAAAGAGACTAACTCGATCTCCAGCGCGCTCGAAGCCGCAGGCGTCACTCATGTCGTAGCCCTCAGCAGTTTTGGCGCCGATAAACCGGCGAAGACCGGCCCCGTGGCTGGACTCCACGCGATGGAAGAGAGCTTTCGACAAATCCCCAAGCTGAACGCTCTTTACCTGCGGGCCGGATATTTCATGGAAAACACCCTTCCGCAAGTCGGGATCATTAAGAGCTTTGGAATGATGGCTGGGCCGGTCCGCGCGGATCTCGCACTGCCCATGATCGCCACCAGGGACATTGGCGCGGCAGCAGCCGACGCCCTGGTCAAACTCGATTTTACCGGCCACCAGACGCGCGAATTGCTGGGGCACAAAGATCTTACGTACTCACAAATGGCCAAGATCATAGGAGCAGCCATTGGAATACCGGATCTCGCCTATATTCAGCTGCCCACCGAACAGGTCCTTCAAGCGATGACCCAGATGGGCTTCTCCAAGAATATGGCGACGCTGATGGGCGAAATGTCGGACGCGTTGAATAGCGGGTACATGCACGCGCTTGAGCCCCGCTCCCAAGCAAACACAACGCCCACGCTCGTCGAGGAATTTGTGCACAACGTATTTGTTCCCGCCTATAAAGGGCAAGCCACGAGCGCTTGAAGTGATGGGCCAGACATTTTGTCTCTCCAGTTTTTGCCCGCTTTAGGAAGCCAATCGCTCTCTAATGCGCGGAGGTTTGCGCTGCATCTCCGGCTGTGCAGGATGGTCCTGCCTCCGGCATAATACCCGAGACTTGCCGACCTCTTTGCTCATCACTGGCGCTTCACAACTCTTGACGCTCGGCGGCTGCGACCCTCGGCGCGGCGCGGCGCTGGCCCACCTCGGAATCATCCAAGACGGAGCCCTGCTGGTCGGCGACGGTCTGATTCGGGCGCTCGGAACTCGCCGAACGCTTGAGGCCCTTCCGGAAGCGCGGGGGGCAAAGATCTTGGACCTCGGCGGCCGCGTCGCACTGCCGGGGTTCGTCGATTCGCATACTCACCTGATCCATGCTGCCAGCCGCGCGGAAGAGTATGAGATGAAAATCGCCGGCCGAAGCTACGAAGAGATAGCCCGCAAGGGCGGCGGCATCCTGAACTCCGTCAAAAAACTGCGCGCCGCCACATCGGAGGCCCTGAAACGGCGCGCGCGCCAGGCGCTCGCGCAATTCGCCGCTTATGGTACGACAACGATCGAGGCAAAAAGCGGCTACGGCCTGGATGTAGCGAGCGAATTGAAAATTCTGCGGCTCCACAAGGAACTTGCCGCGGATCAGCCTCTGGACATCGTTTCGACGTTTCTCGGCGCGCATATCGTTCCTCGGGAGTATCGCGAATCGCCTACAGGAGCGAAAAGGTACATCCGGCTGCTCACTGAAAAACTCATTCCCGAGGTGGCGCAAGCGAAACTCGCGGAGTACTGCGACGTCTTCTGCGACCGAGGGGCCTTTACCAGAGAGCAAGCCAAGCAAATCCTCGAAGCAGGTAAACGCCACGGCCTAGCGCCGAGGCTGCACGCGGAACAGCTTACGCGCCGAGGCGCCGCGCAACTGGCGGTCGAACTTGGCGCGGCCAGTTGCGACCATCTAGAGCAAGTCAATTCCAGCGACATCGCGGCGCTAGCCAAGTCCGAGACCGTTGCGACACTTCTGCCGGGCTGCGATTTCCATCTCGGCCTCGAGCATTACGCCCCAGCCCGCAAGCTGATCGATAGCGGCGCAATCGTTGCGCTGGCGACGGACTACAATCCCGGTACCAGCCCGACCGTAAGCATGCCCATGATCCTCTCGCTTGCTTGTACGCAACTCCGGATGACTCCTGCCGAAGCCATCACCGCCGCGACTATTAATGCGGCCTATGCCCTTGGCCGCGAGAGGCACATCGGCTCGCTCGGGGTTGGCAAATTCGCGGACCTCGCCGTCTTCGAAGTGGCCGATTACCGAGAAATTCCTTATTATTTTGGGATGAACACCTGCTGGTTGACGATAAAGCGGGGTGTCGTGGTCCATGCCGCCAACAAAACCGCACACTGACGCGCACAAGAAACCGCTCAAAAAGATAAAAATCCTGCAAGTAAAGAGGACGGAGCAGGAGTCTTTGCTGTTGGAGCACTTTTATCCCCTTTTGGGAATCCTCTTTGTCGTCGCCCTGTTCATTCTGACGGCGTTCGGCCTGCGCTGGGACGAGTCCGCCGTAGTTGGCCTCTGGATCGTGGGCGTTATCTTTTTTTTGCGGCAGCTGGTGCGCTTCCTGAGGGGCGCCCCAGTTCCCAAAAAGGAAGAGAAAAAGCCATTGGCGTCCTTGCCATCACAGAAGTACACTCCGCCAGCGCTACCCCGAGTGAGCAAAGGTTTCCGTGCAATGCCGCCAGAGGGTGACAAAAGATATCCTCCGCCGAGCCCCTTTATTAAGCCTCCAAAATAATCCTTCGACAGGCTGTTCGACAGCGGCAGGACCTCTTGCTGCGCGCCATTGGCTCTCGGGGCACAAAATCTCCTATGATGGTGTGGTGAGAGGCGAGGGACACCTTTAGGGATGAAACGACTGATTGAATGCGTACCGAATTTTTCCGAGGGACGAGATCCCGCGAAGGTTGATGCTATCGTCTCCGCAATGAGCACCGTCCCGGGCGTCTATGTCCTCGATCGCGAGATGGACGCCGACCACCATCGCAGCGTGATCACCCTGGCGGGCGAGCCGGAGGCCGTCTCGGAAGCGGCCCTGCGCGGCATCGGCAAGGCCAAAGAACTCATCGATCTTACGAAACACAGCGGAGCGCACCCGCGCGTGGGCGCGACCGACGTTGTTCCGTTTATTCCCATCGAAGGTGTAACCATCGAAGATTGCGTCGCTCTGGCCCACCGCACCGGCCACGAGATTTGGGCGCGCTACAGAATCCCGGTGTTTTTCTACGAAGCTGCAGCGAGGCGAGCTGACCGCGTCAATCTGGAAAATGTGCGTCGCGGCCAGTTTGAAGGCTTGCGCCAGGAAATGAAGCACAATCACGACCGCCAGCCCGACGTTGGCGAGCCCAAGCTGCACCCTACAGCGGGAGTCACCGTGGTAGGTGCGCGCAAATTTCTGATTGCCTACAACGTCAATCTCAACACCTCGGATGTCGCCATCGCCAACAAAATCGCGAAAGCCATTCGCTTCTCCTCCGGCGGCCTCCGCTACGTCAAATCCATGGGCGTGGAGCTGAAAGCGCGCAACCTCGCGCAAGTCTCCATCAACCTCACCGACTTCGAGCAAACTCCGATGCACCGCGTCTACGAGATGGTCAAGCGCGAAGCCGAACGCTATGGCGCGGCACCTGTCGGCAGCGAAATTGTCGGCCTTATCCCCAAGAAAGCAATCGAAATGGCCGCTGATTTTTTCTTGCAACTGGAAAACTTCTCTCCTGCGCAGGTGTTTGAAAACAAGTTGGCCGATGCCCTTGGCGGAGCCCCGCCGGAAGCCCGCAAGGACGGCAAACTGGCCAACTTGGCGCGTCCATTTCTGGAAGCCGTGGCCGCGCCGACAGCGACGCCCGGGGGCGGCAGCGTTTCAGCTCTGGCGGGCGCGCTAGCGGCTTCGCTTGGACAGATGGTTGCGGGACTCTCTCGCAAAAAGAAGTCGCAAGCTGCCTACGCTGACAGGCTCTCGGGAGAACTGGACTCCCTGCGCCGCGTCACGGACGAACTCGCGGAAGCCGTCGACCGCGACGCTGCTTCCTACGACGCCGTCATAGCCGCGTTCAAATTGCCGCAAGGCAACGCCGAGGAAGTGCAAAATCGGGAATCCTCGATGCAAGCCGCTACAAAACGGGCGTCCGACGTTCCTCTTGCAGTGGCCGAGCATACCGTTGCCCTTTTCGAACGCCTGGGACAACTGGACGCTATCGCTGCCGCATCCATGAGGTCAGACTTAGAAGTGGCACGCTACATGGCCGCTGCGGGGGCGCGCGGAGCTTTGGCTAACGTCGAGATCAATCTCGATGGAATTGCCGATAGCGCCTACATTGCCGAGACGCGCTCAAAAATAGCGTCGCTTCGTGAACGATTGGGGAATGCACCACCCTCGACGACCGCGTAGAATAGATCTTTACCGGCCTTTGAAAAGGAGCACTACATGAAACTGACGGCGACTCTAAGCCCCATCCGCATGGCGTCGGCAATTTACAGATTCTTGGCTATTGGCCTCTTGGCCGTCGTGGCCCTGACGCTGCCCAAGCCGGCCGCGGCCGGCCACCTTGGCGCGGATATTATCGGAATGTTCCCCAAAGACGTCGGTGAATTTGGCTACGCCGACTTGAAGAAAGCCCGCACTTTGAAATGGTTTCCGCAATTGCAAGAGCAGGTGCTTCCCGAACGTTTCCGGCAATTCGAAAAATTCCTCGCTTCCACCGGCAATGACCCGAACAGCCAGGTCGATGAAATCGCCTGGGCTCTCGTTGCCGAGGGGCTGACCGCGAAGACTGAGGGTGTCGGCTCGGACGCAGTTCCTAGCGGTGAACAGATGGTGGGCGTTGCCATCGGCAACTTCAACCAGGACTCCACCGCAACCTACTTCAAGAAGCAAAAGCTGCCCACGGCAACTATTCACGGATATACCCTTTACGCTTTTGGCACCGGAACCGGCGCCACGGACCTGTTCTTCGTCTTCATCGATGCAAGCACCGCCGCATATGGGCACAAGAGCATCCTCGAAAAAATGATTGGAGTGCGTTTCGGCGATGAGGACAGTCTCCTGCGCAACGACAAATTTTCCTCGCTAATCAATGAAGCCAACACGGGCAGCTCCGTGTGGCTGGTCACCAACCCGGCCTACACTCGCCTGGCCATCCAGCAACTCGCTCCGGAGATCTCACAGTTCCCCGAAGCGGCGAAGCTGGTGACGCGCATGCAAAACACCATCATCAATATCGAAGCGGGAAGCGACCTCGACGCGAAAGTCCAGGCGATCTGCGGTTCAACCGATGACGCCAACACCATGGGCCAGCTGCTTCAGGCGGGGTTCCTCTACAAACGTTATCAAGCGCAAAAAGACAATCCGGATCTCGCTCAGTTGCTCGATCAGGTTCGCATCACGCCTGGCGGCGACCGAGTGACGCTGCACATGTCTCTCAGCGACGATCAAATGTCTTCGCTGATCAAGCACAATACTTTCTCTTTCAAAATGTAGGAATCTGGATTTCGTTCGGTCTTGCTTCACAAAAACAAAAAGAGCCGGACACGGAAGCGCGCTCGGCTCTTCTGCTTTTCCATAAAGATCTAGGCAATGTGCGGCGCGTGGCCCAGATACTTCGTCAAGCGCGTAACCGCCAATCCCTCGTGCGCTTCGTACTGAACACGGTCAACTCCGCCTAACCCGCCCGAGCCGAGCTGATTCGCAAAGCCGGCGACCCGGTCCAGTCCCACCGCCGGCTCCCCGCCGCCTTCGTGAGCCATGGCCACTTCAATGCGATCCGGATAACGCGTAAGCGTCACGGTCAGGTGCGGATGTTCCCCGGTGAGATGTTCGAAGGCTTCTTCGCAAGCAGCGACGACGGCCTTCTCGAGCTCTCTCACAGGGTCACTTGTCAGACCAGCGGATTCTGCGAAGCAATGCGCAGCGCCGCCCACAGCGGCTGCCAGCCGCGGGTCGGCGTCAACCTGCAACTGAATGCTCTTGGCTTCAGCGCTCACTGTGGCTGCTCGCGAGCGAGACATCGCAAGCTTCCCGGCATTCCGGGCAATAATACAGGCCGTCGGCGCAGAGCTTCACGTTGGTCTGCCCTTTGCAAATCGTGCAATACTTCTCACAGTTACATTGACCTTCCGGCTTATCGCATTGAACGCAAACTACAGGAGCCTGCATAGGAGCCTCCCTCGAAACTGTACCTGACGTTGGCCGAAGCCAGCAAGCTGGACCATGGGGTAATGCCGCGTTTCCTCCATGACCTGGCCTGTCGCTTCTTGGCGCCAAGATGGTTCGGTCATCTTCGTCCGTGGCGGGCCTCCACCTCTTCTTTGACGCGTTTCGAGCTGCATGTTAGTATCAGTTTCTTCCCGGGCATACGGAATGGAATCCGTCACGACTCCTTTTATCACCGAACTTCAGAAGACGCCGCTTAACGCGGTGCACCGCCGTTTGGGCGCGAAAATGGTCAATTTCGGCGGCTGGGATATGCCCGTCGAGTACCCTGCGAGCGGCGGCCTGGTGGCAGAGCACAAGGCTGTGCGCACCGGTGTCGGTGTATTCGACGTCAGCCACATGGGAGACATCCGGATTCGCGGTGGTGGCGGCACCGGGAGCGCTCTCGCCGCGGTCCAGCACATCAGCATGAACGACGCTTCGAAGCTCTCGATCGGCCAGGCGCACTATTCGGCGATGCTCTATCCGGAAGGCACGTTTGTTGACGACGTAATCGTCCACCGTCTCGGCGAAGACGACTATTTGCTCGTGATTAACGCCGGCACGCGCGAAAAAGACGTCAGCTGGGTTCGCGAAAACACGAAGGGTATCGACTGCCTCGTCGAAGACCTCAGCGACGCTTACACCCAACTCGCCATCCAAGGCCCTCGCGCGCTAGAGTTGTTGCAGAAACTTACCGACGCAGATCTCGGTATCATCAAAAATTATTGGTTCACGCATGGCACCGTCTCGGGCCTAAAGAGCACGCTCATCGCACGTACCGGCTATACCGGCGAAGACGGTTTCGAGATCTACGTTCCCTCGGACGCCCGGACGAGCGAGATGGTCTGGAACAAGGTGCTGGAGGCCGGACGCGGGTTCGGTATCCTCCCCTGCGGCCTGGGCGCGCGCAATACTCTGCGACTCGAAGCCAAGATGGCTCTCTACGGCCACGAAATCAGCGACAAAATAAACGTTTGGGAAGCGGGCTTGGATCGCTACTGCAAAATGGAAAAAGGCGACTTCATCGGCCGAGAGGCGTTACTGCGCGCGAAAGCCGCGGGTCAAACGCGTGCGCTGGTGGGCCTCGAGATGGTCGACCGGGGCATCGCACGCGATGAGTATTGCTGCTCGAACGAAAGCGGCGAAGTGATCGGCGTGGTCACCAGCGGCTCGCCTTCGCCGACGCTCTCTAAAAACATCGCGCTCGCTTACGTCCCGCCTGCGATGACCGCTCTCGGCACGCCAATCTACGTGCAGATTCGCGCGCAGAAGTCGAAAGCCCAGGTGGTCCGGACGCCATTCTACAAGCGGGCGAAGAAAGCTGCGGCGCCCGAAGCCGCGGCGAAGGTCTGAGCAAAGGTAATCAGGTCGGCCCCGGCCTAACCGGGGCGGTGAGGAGTGGTCCAATGGCATATCCTGCGAATTATCGCTACACAAAGGAACATGAATGGGTGGACCTAAAGGGTGATCTGGCCGCCATCGGAATCACCGACTACGCCCAGCACGAACTCGGCGACGTGGTCTTTGTCGAGCTTCCAAAAGTTGGCTCGAAGATCGAAGCCGGCAAAACCTTTGGCACCGTCGAATCGGTAAAGGCCGTGAGCGACATTTACGCTCCCGCTTCGGGAGAAGTCGTCGAGGCCAACGAGGTATTGCACAATACTCCGGAAAAAATTAACACCGATCCGCATGGCGCCGGCTGGCTCATCAAAGTTCGCCTCGCCAATCCTTCGGAGGTCAGCGGCCTCATGGACACGGCCGCCTACGAAGCCTATATCGCCTCGCAAAGCAAGGAAGCCTCCGCCTGATGCGCTATCTTCCGAAGAGTCCCGCCGAGCGGCAAGACATGCTTGCCGCCATTGGCGCAAAATCCATCGATGATCTGTTTTCGAGCATTCCGGAGCGTTACCGTCTTCAGGAAGCCCTGAAGTTGCCCGGGCCCCTATCCGAAACAGAAGTCATCGACTTTTTCAAAGCACGCGCGGCCGAGAATTCCGGTGGTTACACCAGTTTTCTCGGCGCCGGCGTCTACCATCATCTTCGCTCCGTGGTCACTGACGCCATCATCCAGCGTGGAGAATTTCTCACCTCCTACACACCCTACCAGGCGGAAATCACCCAGGGCACGCTGCAAGCCATCTTCGAATTTCAAACCCTGATGTGCCAGCTCACCGGCCAGGAAGTCGCCAACGCCTCCATGTACGACGGTTCCACGGCCACCACCGAAGCCGTTCTGATGGCCGAGCGCCTCACCGGCCGCACGCGTATCCTCGTGGCGCGTTCCCTACATCCGGAATATCGCGACGTCCTCAAGACTTACGCCAAAAATTCTGGTTTGCACGTGGAAGAGATTGCCTACAGCGCGAATGGCACGCTCGATCAGAAAGCGTTCGAATCCGCGCTCAAAGACGACGTTGCGGCGGTGGTCGTTCAATCCCCAAATTTTTTCGGCGTGATCGAGTCGCTGGCCCCGCTCCGAGACGCCGCGCACTCTTCTGGCGCGCTCCTGGTAACCGCTATCACCGAAGGTGTTTCGCTCGGCTTATTGACTCCGCCCGCCGAAGCCGACATCGTCGCCATGGAAGCGCAAAGCTTCGGCCTGGCTCCAAGCTACGGCGGCCCCTTCGCCGGTGTCATTGCGTCGCGCGACAAGTTTGTGCGCCAAATGCCCGGCCGTCTCGCGGGTCAGACCACCGACTCAGAAGGCCGCCGCGGATTCGTTCTGACGCTAGCCACGCGTGAGCAACACATCCGCCGCGAGAAAGCCACCTCCAACATCTGCACGAATCAAGCTCTCTGCGCGCTGGCCGCCACCGTCCACCTCACGCTGCTCGGCAAAGAAGGCCTCGGCGAGGTGGCTCGCCAAAATCTCTCGAAAGCCAAATTCGCCCTCGCCGAACTAGAAAACATTCCCGGCGTCCGCCGCGCCTTCGACGCCCCGTTCTTCAACGAATTTACAGTCGAGCTCCCGCGCTCCGTCAAAATCGTGAACGCCTATCTGCAACGTGAAAAAATCATCGGCCCCTTCGTCCTCGGCACGGCCTACCCCGAATTAACCAAGCACGCGCTAGTGTGCGTCACAGAAACTACGCCACGCGCCGAAATCGAACGCTTCGCCGCAGCCGTTCGCCGCGCCCTGGAGCAACCCGTTTAGAGGAACGAATTTCTTTCGAGTGCTGCAGCACGCTGCGCCACTCCAAACTCGAAATCAAACATGACTGACAAAATCAAAAAAGCCACACGACACACCAACCAAAACGAAGGCCTGATCTTCGAAAAATCCTCACCCGGCAAGCGCGCGTTCGAACTCCCCCCGCTGGACGTCCCCGCCGCCGATCCCGCCAAAGCTTTAGGCGCGAGTTACCGCCAGAAAGGCGTAGAAGGTTTCCCCGAAGTCAGCGAAATCGAAGTCATTCGCCACTTCACTCGCCTCTCCACCTGGAACTACGCCATTGATCTCGGTATGTATCCGCTCGGCTCCTGCACCATGAAATACAACCCGCGCGTCAACGAATTTGTCGCCCGCCTCGATGGCCTGGCCACCGAGCATCCCTACCAGTCCCAGGAACTCTCCCAAGGCTGCCTAAAGATTCTGCAACTCCTTGAAAAGTGTCTTCTGGAAATCACCGGCATGGACGCAGTCACGCTGCAACCAGCTGCCGGCGCGCAAGGTGAATTGACAGGTCTGCTGCTAATCCGCGCCTACCACGAGCGAAACGGCAACCCGCGGAAAAAAGTCCTGATTCCCGATTCGGCACACGGCACAAATCCCGCCACCGCGGTCATCGCCGGCTACGAAGTAGAAAACATCAAGTCGGAATCGCACGGTCAGATCGACGTCGATAAACTGCGCGACCTGGTCACCCCAGACGTGGCCGCGCTGATGATTACCAATCCTTCGACGCTGGGTATTTTTGAAGAGCGCATTCCGGAAATTGCAGAGATTCTGCACGCCCAAGGCGCGCTCCTGTACATGGACGGCGCCAACATGAACGCGCTGACCGGCATCACCCGCCCCGGCGATCTGGGTGTCGACGTCATGCACCTAAACCTACACAAGACTTTCTCGACCCCGCACGGTGGGGGTGGTCCCGGAGCCGGACCGGTGGCGATGAAAAAAATCCTCGAACCCTTCCGTCCCGTGCCAATCCTTGTAGAAAAAGAGGCTGGCCGTCTGGCGCTTGAGCAAATCCGTCCGCACTCCATCGGCAGAGTCAAAGCCTTCAGCGGAAACTTCGGCGTGCTCGTCCGCGCACTCGCTTACATCCTCGCGTACGGCCCCGGCGTCCGCCAGGCCACAGAAGACGCCGTCCTAAACGCAAATTACATCCGCAAGCACCTCGAAGGCATCTTCGATCTCCCCTATTCTCTGCCCTCCATGCACGAGGTAGTCTTCAGCGACGCGCTGCAAAAGAAAAATGGCGTCAACACCATGGACATCGCCAAACGGCTCATCGACTACGGCTTCCACCCCTACACCACCGCGTTTCCGCTGATCGTTCCCGGCGCGCTGATGATCGAGCCAACCGAATCGGAATCCCGCGAAGAGTGCGACCTGTTCATCGACGCTATGCGCTCGATCGCCGAAGAAGCCGCCACCAACCCCGAACTCGTCAGGACCGCTCCGCATACCACCCGTGTCCGCCGTCTCGATGAAGTGGGCGCCGCGCGCAAACCCATCCTGCGCTGGAAGCCCCAAGCCTCCCGCACCGAAGCCGCGGACTAAGCCAACCTTGCTCCGCCGTTTCGTCACGCCCCGCCGCCACATTTTTCTTTTGCGGCACACTTGTTCTTTGATGAAACTCCGCTCGCCCCTCTCCTGATAGACTATCAGACTGGAGTTAACTCTTCGGCTCGTGCTCGAATGACATCAGCGCTCGATCAATGGCTTCCAAAATCCGTCCTCTTGCTGCGCGATTACGACCGTCATAAATTCCTCTCCGATCTGATTGCAGGCGTTACCGTAGGGTTGGTCGCTCTGCCCTTGGCGATGGCTTTCGCCATTGCCTCCGGCGTCTCCCCGCAAGCCGGAATCTACTGCGCCATCGTCACCGGTTTCATCATCTCCGCTCTCGGTGGTTCAAAAACGCAAATCGGCGGCCCTACCGGCGCCTTCGTAGTGGTCATCTCCGGAATCATCGCCAAGCACGGCATCGACGGCCTCTTCGAATGCACCATGATGGCTGGCGTCCTCCTGGTCCTTCTTGGTATCACCGGCATGGGCACTGCCGTCAAATATTTCCCCCGCCCGGTGATCATCGGTTTCACAAACGGCATCGCCATCCTCATCGCCAGCACCCAGATTCGCGATTTCTTCGGCCTCCGCATGGACCACGTCCCCGGCGACTTCTTCCATCGCATAGAAGCCTTCGGCGCTGCCTGGAACACCATTTCCATGCCCGCGACGGCCCTCGCCATCCTTTCCATCGCCATAATGATTTTCTGTCTCAAGTTTGCCAAGCGCATCCCGGGAGCCATCGTCGTCACCTTCGGCGCAACGATCGCCGTCACGCTGTTGGGCATCCCCGTCGAAACGATTGGTACGCGCTTCGGAGGTATTCCCAGCGGCCTTCCCACCTTTGCCATACCGCATTTCAGCTACGACATCGCGCGCCAACTGCTCTCCCCGGCTTTCACCGTCGCCATGCTCGGCGCCATCGAATCTCTGATGTCCGCAGTGGTCTCCGACCGCATGAGCAACGACAAGCACAATCCCAACGTCGAGCTAGTGGCGCAAGGCCTAGCCAATATCGTCTCTCCATTATTTGGCGGTTTGCCGGCCACAGGCGCAATCGCCCGCACCGCCACCAACGTGCGCTCCGGCGCAAAAACTCCCCTTGCAGGGATTATTCACTCGCTCACGCTCCTGGCCATCGTGCTCTTCGCCGCGCCGCTGGTGAAAAACGTTCCTCTCGCCGCACTCGCCGCCATTTTGATGATCGTCGCTTACAACATGGGCGAATGGCACGAAATCCCCGAAATTTTGAAACTCTCCGCCGCCGATATCGCCGTCTGGCTGATTACCCTGACGCTAACCGTGATTGCGGACCTGACCTTTGCCGTCGAAGTCGGCATGGTCCTCGCCGCGCTAATGTTCATTCGAAAAGTTTCCCGTACAACAACCGTCGCCCGCGTTACAAAAGACTATGTCGAAGACAGCCGCAAGCACATTCTCCAAGGCAAAGACATTCCGCCTTACGCGACGGTCTACCGCATTCACGGGCCATTCCTGTTCGGAGCTACCGACAAATTTGCGGAAATCCTCGCTGAATTAAATTGCCTGCCGCCGATAGTCATCCTGCGCCTTCGCAACATGACCGCCATCGACGCCACCGGCCTCGGTGCCATCCGCGATCTGGCCGACACGCTGCACGCCTCCGGTCGCTCGCTGTTACTGTGCGGAGCTCGCGAACAACCCGCCCAGCTCATGCATCAAGCCGAATTCGAGCGCCACGTCGGCACGGAAAACATCTGTGCGAGCATTGCCGATGCAATCGAACGTGCCGCCAGTCTCTATAGAACACACCACACTGCCGCGCACGAGGAGTCTGCCGCTAAGGTGGTCTAGCAACGCGAAAAAGGCCTGCCGTTTGCCGCCAGCGAGCATCGGTACTCGCCCAACAAAAAAAAGCGGGCGCCTCTTCGAGACGCCCGCTTGCGCGTATTTATTGCCGTGTCTTGCCAGCTATTGCGATTCGGTGCGAACTGGCGCTAATCAATCGTTGCCGCCGAACTGCACAGCGGGAAGAACTGGCGTGCCTTCCATGCGGACGGCATCCAGCTTGTTAGGATCGAGTCCCAGGATTTCGAGGATTGTGGGAGCCACCTGAGCGGTCTCGACGAAGCTGTGGATCGTACGGGGGCTGATGCCTGGGTTGGAGACGAGCAGCATGACGTTGGTATCATCCCATGCGTAGCCGCCGTGTTCGGACTGCTTTTTGTCGCCGCCGGTATAAACCACGCCGACGTTTGGAATCACTACGATGTCGGGTGTACGCGGATCGCCGCCCGCCCTGAGGAAGCAGCAAGGACCGGGAACAGTCGGTACGCCCGGCGGGTTAAAGAGCGTGTTAAGAGACGAGCCATAGTAGATCTGGCCCAGTCCGATCGCTGTCCCGGCATTCTCCAGAGCCGTTACCGCGGCCGCGGTGGTGCTTGAATCTGCCAACCAGATTTGGGAGATGTCGTCCTCAGCTATTCCGAGGGCGTTGTTCGGGTCGCTATAAACTGCAGGGAGAAGGTTGGGATTAGGGGGCAGGAGGGCCGCGGAGGGCGGCTCACCGTTGTTGGTCTTCCCAGGAATCGGGAAGAAGCGATACGGGTCGATCGGCGACTGCCCGTGTTTCGCGGTGATGATGATGGTGGTCGAATCCAGAAGACCTTCGTGCTTGAGCGCAGCGACCATCTGCCCGATGGCTGCATCCACGAATACGATTTCCTTCATCATCAGGGGTCTGGGCGTACCCTGGGCGTCCTCATAACCACCTGAGTTGCTGTCGCTTCGCGCCGCGGGCAAGGCTGCGGGACTAATAAGCTTCTCGCCGACGCTGACCGCCTGGAAGTTCATGCCGAGGATCACCGGGACCGGAGCCTTGCTCGTCCCGAGGTGGTTCTTGCCGTTGATCCAGTTCACCACTGCGTTCACCTTTAACTGGTCGTAGCACTTGATGGCGTCGAAGTCGGTCGTCCAGTCATTCCCGTCCATTGCGACGTTGGCGCAATTGTAGTTGGTTCCCGCTGTGGTCAGGCCAGCGAGTGGAATCTTATTGGAATTGACTTCCGGGGAATAATAATCATCCACATTGCTGGGCTGATTGGTTCCGGTGGGACCCGAAACAAGAGCGTAAACAGCGTGCTTGTCGGACCAGGCTGTGTAGCCGCCTGCGGCGTGGATCACGCCATAAACGGTGTTCGTGCGAATGAAGTTCCAAGGATATACGGGTTGGCAATTGTTAAACGGATCGCGTATCAGCCTGGCGGAATTTATTGATGTAACGTTGCCGTCGATGAGGTCTAATGCACTTTTGGCAGGAGCGGGGCGCCCGTTAAGCTGCGTCTGGTCGAATTCGTCGCCCTCTTCATATTCCGTCTCTGTCCCGGTTGATCCGTCTGAGTTCTTATAGATTTGATTGGGGACACAGGGTTGCAGTGTCATGTCGTCGGCTGTGCCCGGCAGCCCGTTACCGGTAGTCTTTAGAGGCGGAGCCAGAACGCGATCGTAAGCCACGTCGTAGAACCCGCCTACAGTTCGGGGGCTCCCGCCCGTCACTAGTGCCAGCAGGCCGGGAAAGGAATCGGACGGCCTGGAAGTGGTTGTGCGTGTGTAGTTTACGCCGGTCTTGCCGAGTGTCGCCAGAGTTGGGCAAGTGCCGGCAGCCACGCAGTTCTTGAAGTCGACTGCGTGCATTCCGTCGATACTGATCAGCAGCACATGGCGATTACCGAGGTGGTCATCGGAACGGTGCCCTTCTTGCGCGCCGGCGACCGGAGCAAGCGAGATGGCAGAAGCAAGAAGAAACGAGCATGGCTTGGCTAACAACTTAGAAAACATGAGAAATCCTCCAGCGAACTGTGATATAGGCGAGTTGTTGCGATTGTGTGAGTCCGGCGTTAATTTTCGTACATACAGGAAAAAACTCCTCTCAGACATAGAGCAGGAGCTTTGGGTGCAAACAAAGCGTGAGATTCAAAGTCAAGCGGCCCCGCATTGAAGAATTCGAGGCCGCTGGTCAATCGCTCAAATTGCTGTGGATAAATTCGGAAGAGTAGTTCTTCTCAGGCAATGCCCCCCGCTGATATTCCGAGTAGCGCTTGCTTATTTCGCCAGCCGCACGCTGTCAAGAATCGCGCTGAATGTCTTGTCGTAGTTCTCATAATCCTTCTCGGGCGCCACGCACACAAAAGACACCAACCCCTCCGGCCGAATCACGGTAATCAGCCAATCCGTCTCCTCCCCACCCGCGGGAGACTCATTGCTCAAATAAGTCGAAAGCCCCGGCTGGCCATTCAAACGTACGGGCCCAGGCTGCCGCGCAATCTTCATCTTCGGATTGCCTTTCTCGAGCGTCGCAATCAACTCCCTGGTAGCCTTTTCCAGCGCCTTGGCGTCGCCAGCCGGTCCCTCGACCTTCCCGACGTTCACGATGACCCCGTACGCCAACCCAGCCTGTCCGTCTTCCCCTTCCGTCACGCCACCATCCGGCGCAAACGAAACGCTGTCTTTCTCCCCATACTTTTTCCAGTTGTCTGGATACTTCATCCCATAAGCGCTGGCCTGATACTCCGTATAATTCCGAGAAGGCACTGGCGGCGGCCCCATCGGTCTGGGAGCACGTCCGCCAGCAGTCAGACTGTCCTTATTTACCGTCGGCAGGGCCAAGACTTCGTGCTTGATGGCCTCAAACTCCACCGAGTCCCTTTTCACATTCCTCGGCAGCCCGCCCAATTTGTCGATCTCCTCCTCGACACGCTCCACGCGGTGCTCCGGATTCGGATGGTCGGAAAAAAACTCCGGCGGGTTCTGCCCTTTGCTGTCCGCCTCGATCTTCTCAAAAAACTGCGCCAGTGCCCGCGGATCGTATCCAGCATCGTAAAGCACTTGGGTACCAACAACGTCCGCTTGCGTCTCCGCAGAACGCGAATGCCGCAGCAACACGCCCCCCGCGCTGAACCTCCCGAGTTCGGTCACGAGCGCCCCGCCCGCATTACCTCCAAAAATAGCTCCCAGTATTCCCACACCCGTCTGGGCTGCCTGGGCCTTGGTGGCCTCGCTTGTCCCGTGCCGCAGCGCCACATGCGAAAGCTCATGGGCCATCACTCCAGCAAGCTGCGCCTCATTGTCCGCCGCCTCAATAGCCCCTCGGTTCACAAACACAAAACCGCCCGGCAACGCAAAAGCATTGATGGCCTTATCGTTCACGCAATGAAACTCAAACGGATACTCCACTCCTGCTGTCGGCAACTTAGCAATCAATTTGCTGCCAAGCTCGGCCAAGTAAGCGTCCACTTTCGGCGAGTTGCATGACGGCAACTGCTTCTCGGCATCCACCGCCACTTGCCTCCCCAGCCTGATGTCTTCCTGCGGCGAATAAAGATTCCATCCCGCCTTGAACTGTGTCCGCTGCGCCCGAGCGCCCGGCGCAATCAAAAGACACAGCAAGACGAGAAGTGTTGCTCCCGGAACACGCAGCCTAGAAGGACCCATATCGATAACTCTACACCGAGCCGTCCGCAAAAGAAAAAGCCCGGGAAGAGATCCTCCCGGGCCGTTTCAGGAATTGCTATGCTCCTCGCCCCAAAAGGGCCAGGGTTCCCACCTAGCCGTGTTTTTGGTCCGGTCTCTTCGGTGGGTTCCTTCCGCAAATTCAGCGGAGGACAAGGAAGAGGCTTTACTTTTGGGTTGCCCGCCCAGTAGGTCCTTTTGGCGGACGAGGAAATTTGTGAGGGAACCGCAGGAAAAGAGTCTTATAAGGGGTTTATCCCCGGCCTAAAAACGCTGAGGCTGTACGGCTAAGAACGGTAAAACGAGATGTTCGCTCAGCGCGCCATCCGCGGTGTTGGATCAGGGCCAATTGCTGGAGATGGTGCCTCAAGGCTTTTTCCGCTCCGAGCCTGGGTTGCCCGCACGGCGACAACTGGCTCCGGCCGCCTCGCCGGCATCGCCAAATTCTCCCCTTCGAGAACAAAGCTCAGTCCTTCATTTCCCTTGCTCCAATCGATGCACACCAGGTCGCCCAAGTGCACCTGCTCGGTCGCTAGCAGATTGGCCAGCGGGTATACCACGTGTCTCTCGATGGCCCTCTTCAAGTGCCGCGCTCCGTAGCGCTGATCGGTTCCTTCCTGCAACAAGAACTCTCTTCCTGGCTGCGTAACTCGGAACAGGAACTGCCCTTTCGCCGTTTCCAGAACTCGCTGCTGCACTTGCCCCAGCTCGATCTCCAGCACTTCCTCAAGCTGTTCCCGGCGCAAGGGATGAAACACCACCACTTTGTCCAGCCGGTTCATGAATTCTGGTGAAAACTTCCTGCGCGCCGCTTCCACTGCCGTCCGTTCCACTTTTTGGTCAAGTCCTGCGGCTGGTTTGTCCTTTGGCTGAATGAAGCCCATGCCGCCGTTCATCAACTCCGAGATCTCTCCCCCGCCCAGATTCGACGTTAGGAAAATCACCGTCTGCGACAAATCCACCCGTCGGTTGTCTCCCAGGGTTAAAGTCGCTTTGTCCAACATGCCCAGCAGCAACTGCCAAAGGGCGTCCGAGGCCTTTTCAATCTCATCGAACAACAAAAAACTCAACTTCAGCTTCTCCGTATGGCTCGCAGCCAAAGCTTCCTGGGTAATCAACGGGTGCGTTTCCCGGTGTCCCAAATACCCCGGAGGTGAACCAATCAGTTTCGCAATCTCATGAGAATGCTGGAATTCCGCGCAATCCACCTTAATCACCGAGCGCCCATCCCCAAACAAAATCTCTGCAGCCGCTTCCACAATTCTGGTCTTGCCCGAACCCGTTGGGCCAAGAAACAACAGGTTTCCCACAGGGCGCCCCGGCGAGTTCAACCCCGCGCAGAAGACCTGATACAGGTCCACCAGCGCCTGTACCCCTTCCGCTTGCCCCACGATCTTCGACCGCAAAGCTACTTCAAAGTCACGGGTGTCGGTGCTACGGATAGATGGGTCAAGTTGCTGTCTGGCGGCGGCTTTCATGGCTTTGTTCCCTTCCGCGTACACTTGTCGGAAGACGCCCATGCGTCTCGGTCATGAAAGGAGTAGAGCATGAGAACTGCCAATCCGCACTCTGAATCTCGTCGGCGCAAACCGTTACAAACTCAATGACATACGAGTGTTGCCATTGTGGAAACAGTCTCACACCATGAGACTTTGTTTCATATAGGTTCAAAATGAGAGGATGAAGCAGTTTCTGTCAGTCCGCGAACGACAAAAAGGGGCTCCCGCTTCCTGCAAAGCGATTCATTTCTCTAGCGCTCCAACTTCTTGCGTCCCTGCGGAGCCGTGGCGGGTCCCACCGAGGGTTGCGCCGCCCGCAATTTTCTCTCAGCCACCACCACTTCTGCAGGCGCATCCGCTGTCTTGCCGTCTTTTGCTTCCGCGGCAGCCGCCAGCGTTCCAATTTGGGGTACCGCTGGCGTCACCAGCGCGCCTTCGCCCTCGCGAGCGAACGTCAGTTCCTTGTGCTTGCCGTCCCAATCGATGCAAACGAGGTCTCCCAAATGCACTTGTTCTGTCGCCAGCAGATTCGCCAGCGGATACACCACGTACCTCTCAATCGCCCTCTTCAGGTGCCGGGCTCCATAGCGCTGATCTGTTCCTTCCTGCAACAAGAAATCCCTCCCAGCCGACGTTACCCGGAACAAAAACTGCCCCTTGGCGGTCTCCAGCACTCTCTGCTGCACCTGCCCCAGTTCAATCTCAAGTACTTCTTTAAGTTGCTCCCGTTGTAGAGGATGGAACACCACCACTTTGTCCAGGCGGTTCATGAACTCCGGGGAAAACTTCTTTCTCGCTGCTTCCATCGCCGTGCGCTCCACTTTCTCATCCAATCCTGTCGTCGGCGTATCCGTCGGCTGGATGAATCCCATCCCGCCGTGCATCAATTCCGTGATCTCTCCCCCGCCCAGGTTCGACGTCAGGAAGATAACCGTCTGCGACAAATCCACGCGGCGGTTGTCTCCCAGGGTTAACGTCGCCTTATCCAACATCCCCAGCAGCAACTGCCATAAGGCATCCGACGCTTTCTCAATCTCGTCAAACAGCAAAAAGCTCAACTTCAGCTTGTCGGTATGGCTCTTGGACAGCTCTTCTTGTGTGATCAACGGATGCGTTTCCCGGTGCCCCAGATACCCTGGAGGCGAGCCAATCAACTTAGCAATCTCATGCGAGTGCTGAAACTCCGCGCAATCCACCTTAATCACCGCGCGCGCATCGCCAAACAGAATCTCCGCCGCCGCTTCCACAATTCTGGTCTTGCCTGATCCGGTCGGTCCCAATAAGAGGAGATTCCCCACCGGGCGCCCCGGCGAGTTCAACCCCGCGCAGAAGACCTGATACAAGTCTACGAGCGCCTGCACGCCTTCGGCTTGTCCCACGATCTTCGACAGCAAAGCGGTATGAAATTCGATGGTCGTGTTGCTGCGTAGACTTGGATCGAGTGGCAGTATTTGGGAGCTCATGGTCTCCTCCTAACGGCCTTGCATCCGCAAGGTCGCATGACTGAACCGTCCGCGCTTCCGGTCAAACGGGCTTAGTTTTACCTGAAGTGTGGATTGCAAAAGCCGAAGTTGCACTAACAGCTCTCGCGCCACCGTGGGCGTTTCAGAAATCCGGAGAAGCGGCGGAAAGAGGTCCGCCAGTTCGAGGTTCAGTGCTCGCAGGCTGGATACGAGCTTCTGGATCGCCGGAGAGCCGGCATCGGCTAGATCCACTTGAGCACTCATCTGTGCTCGCAGAGCCTGCCAATTCAGCTCCACGAACGGATGCTTCTTGGAAACTTCGCGCACCACTTCATCGGTGATCCGCGCGCGTTCCCCGAGCCGGGCAAGATGTAACTGCCGCACTTTTCCGCCGCGGCGCACATTGTGCACCAAATAAAACCAATTCCCTTTCCGGCGGACGAAAGCCATGACATCACCTCGCATCAGCGACTGTGTCCGTAGTGTACTTGCGTTCCACTACGGCCGTCAATGAACCTTGCGTACTAGCGCGAAAGTTTCGATTCGACCGGTAATGCCTACAACGTAGCGAATTTGATCCCGTTTCGTTCATTACTTTTTCCGCTCTGTTTCATCCGTTCCTTCAATCATTGTCGTTCTCTTCAGCTTCCCTTCCATTACTCTATTAGATGCGCGCCCGAGCCATTTGTGTTTGCTGGGTGCCCGCGTCGCCGGCTCCCACAGCAATAGACTCCCTGCGGCCGATTTTTATTCTTGTCGCGCTTCTCGCTTGCTCATAGGATGTCTCGCGCGGGTCCCGATGGAGGTCTCGAAGAACTCTGTCATGAAATTCGCATTCGTCGTTGGGCCCGCGCAAGGAGTTGATTCGTCGTGTCTTTCGATCCCGTCTACAGGCTGGTGAAACAAATTCCCCGCGGCCGGGTTCTAACCTATGGAGCCCTGGCTCGAGCCCTGGGCCTACCCGGCGGCGCCCGCACCGCCGGCCGCGCCATGGGCGCCACTCCGCGAGGCCAAGCCATCCCCTGGCACCGCGTGCTCGGCGCCAACGGCAAAATCCTGATCCGCGAACCTTACGCCTCGCTCCAGAAAAAGCTCCTCGAATCCGAAGGCATTGCCGTCGTCGAATCCCGCATCAACATAAAAAAATATCTCTGGACTCCGCAGCGAAAGAAATCCCGCACCATAAAGAAAAGCCGCCGTCCATTGCCAAAATCCAAATAAAAATGTAGCGCAGGGCAGAGTCCGCCGAGCCCTGCGGCTTTTCCTTTCGCACTCACGGAAAGAGCCTTCATGTGGATTCTCCCGGAAATCGGGTTTCCCGGACTTTGCCGCGTTTTCGTATACTCTCCGCACTATGAAAAGCGCTCAAATGTTTCTTGGAATCCTGCTCTTCTGTAGGGCGGGGAACGCGCAAGCGGCGGCTGGCCCAGCGAGCCCCGACATTCGCGTCTACAAAACCGTTGGCGCCGCCAAACTCACCGCGCACGTCTTTCATCCTTTCCAGGCCTCCGATGGAAAACGTGCCCCCGCCATCCTGTTATTTCACGGCGGAGGCTGGGTGGCCGGCTCGCCCGAGTGGGTCTACGAAGCCGCCGAGCGCTATGCGCAACATGGCGCAGTCGCCATCGCGGTCGAGTATCGCCTCTCGGACCAGAAAACCGTGACGCCCCTTGATTCCCTGGCCGATGCACGCGACATTCTTCGCTGGACTCGCACGAACGCCGCCGAGCTGGGCATCGATCCCGACCACATTGCCGCCTACGGTGTCTCTGCCGGCGGCCACCTTGCTGCTGCGCTTGCGACCATAGATGACCCCCAGCATTCTCATGCTCTCGCCGCACCAAGTGCGCTGGTGCTGATCTCTCCGGCCGTCTCTGTAGCCCGCGACGGCTGGGTCGAGCGCATGCTCCTCGGCAAAGCGCCAGTCGTCGATCTCTCCCCGGACGAACACATCACCAAGCGTCTTCCACCTACGATTATTTTTCACGGCATCTCCGATACCCTCGTACCCATCTCCGGAGTGCGCCGCTTCTGCGAACGCGCCCGGCAGCAAAACAGCGACTGCGAAATCGTGGAATATCCCAATGTAGGCCACCTTTTCACTCGAAAGCTCGACTCCCAGGAAGACCACTTCGATCCCGATCCGAAGGACCTCGCGGACGCTCGAACCAAAGGAGACGCGTTCCTTGCCAAGCACGGCTTCTTGCCGAAATTCTCCGCTCTCCCAAGGAATCGAACGAACTAGCTCGTCGGCTTCCGGCGCGCCGCTCGCGGAAGAGTTAAACCACGGGTCTGGTTTATGATCAAAGACCAGTTGAGTTATGTTATGTCCCGAACTTGAGCTGTCGTCCGATAGGAGGAATCGACCCATGCGCTTTCGAATTCACGGACCAGCATTAGCCGCGGTTCTCGCCGTCCTAAGCCTGGCCTTTTCGTTTTCCCTCGCGGCGCAACAAGTCCCGCAACAACTCCAGCCGCCCGCCACGGAACAACTCTTGCTCCAAGTCCATGCGAAGGGTGATCAGATCTACACGTGCAAAGGCGAGGCGGCGCAATTCGCTTGGACGCTCAAAGCTCCCGAAGCCCAGCTCTTCGACCAAGACGGCAAACCCTTCGGCAAACACTTCGCCGGACCCTCCTGGGAAGCGCAGGACGGCAGCCGTGTTACTGGCAAAGCCGTTGCCAACGCGCCCTCACCGGACGCCGACTCCATTCCCTGGCTGCTGGTCAACATTGTGGGCCACCAAGGCGCCGGCGTGCTCTCCCGCGCCACAACCATCCAGCGCCTCAACACCAAAGGCGGCAAAGCACCGGCGACCGGCTGCGACGCTTCGCACGCCGGCCAGGAAGTCCGCGTTCCCTATTCCGCCGACTACCTTTTCTACGCCCCGAAATGACGGGCAGCTCCGCGCCCCAGCATTGCGGGGAAAGCCCGCACATGCGTTATCCTAAGGGCCGTCTTTCGGTAGAATGAAGCAGCCGTCAAAACCCATGGGAAATTCCATCCTCGAGGTCGAAAACCTAGTCAAGAGCTACGGCGCCGTCCAAGCCGTTCGCGGCGTAAGCTTTTCCGTCCAAGAGGGCGAAGTCTTCGGCCTGCTCGGTCCCAACGGTGCGGGAAAAACTTCCACCGTCGAAATTCTCGAAGGACTCCGCGATCCGGATAGCGGCCGCGTCTCGGTCTGCGGTCTTGACCCGCAACGCGATTCGCAGGCACTGAAACACGAAATCGGCGCGGCTCTGCAATCCACTTCCCTTCCGGACAAACTTCGCGTCATGGAAGCGCTGCGCCTCTTCTCCAGCTTTTACAAACGCCGCCGCAATCCCGAAGAGCTGCTCAAGCGTTTCGGCCTCGAAGAAAAACGCAACGCCTTTTACAGCCAGCTTTCCGGCGGCCAAAAACAGCGCCTGGCTCTGGCCATGGCCCTGGTCAACGACCCCAAAGTGCTCTTCTTCGACGAGCCTACGGCCGGCCTCGATCCGCAAGTGCGGCGCGAAATCTACGACATCATCGAAGAGCTCAAGGGCGAAAAGAAAACCATCGTAATGACCACGCACTACATCGAAGAAGCCGAACGCCTCTGCGATCGCGTGGCCATCGTGGACCACGGCAAAGTCGTCGCGCTGGGCACGCCCCGCGAGCTCAAAACGCGCTCCGGCGGCTCCACGCGAATCGAAGTCCGACTCGCAAGACCCGAGCCAGACGGGGCCTTGAAAAACCTGGACGGCGTGGCCGACGCTCGCGAAGTCGGCGGCGCCTACGTCCTTCATTCGCACCGCCCGCCGCAAACCATCGTGGCCATCGTCAAACATCTCGAAGCCCAGGGCAACGAACTGGTCAGCCTCGAAATTGCCTCACCCTCCCTCGAGGACGTATTCATAGAAATGACCGGAAGGAGGCTGCGCGATTGAGAAACTTTGCCACACTCACCCGCATGCGCATTCAACTCACGCTGCGCAATAAAATGTTCCTGTTCTTCACGGTGCTCATGCCGTTTGGCTTTTTCTTTCTCTATGCCGGCGTCTTTGCGAAAGGCCAGCCCCTGGTCGTCAAGTTTTTCTTGGGCCCGGTCGTCGCGCTTACCGTTATGGGCAGCTTTTGGGGCCTCAGCGCGGCTCTTGTTACGTTTCGCGAGCAAGGCATCCTTCGCCGCTTCCATGTGACGCCCGTCACCGCCAGCGACATGCTCGCTTCCAGCATCGTCGCCAACTACGTCCTTATGTTTCCGACCGTTTTCCTGGAATTCGTCTTCGCGCGTGCCGTCTTTCACGTCACGAATTTTGGCGACCTGCTGGCCACCTTCATTTTGATCAGCATCGGCACGGTTTCCTTCGCGTCGCTGGGCCTGGTCGTTGCCAGCATCACCAACACCATGCAGGAAACTCAGGTCATCAACCAGCTTCTCTGGCTTCCCCTGATTTTTCTTTCTGGCGCCACTTTTCCTCTAGTTTTCCTGCCCAAAATGGTGCAAAAGGTCTCCCTGTTTTTGCCCGCCACTTACCTCGTCCAGGGACTCCGCCGCGCCATTTTTGAATCTGCGCCCCTCTGGGACCACAACGTCCTCATCTCGCTTGGTTCTCTGGTTTGCTGGGCCATTCTTACTTTTTTTCTGTCCGCGCAGCTTTTTCGCTGGGAGCCAGAAGTCAAAGTGCGTCGAAACGCAAAGCTTCTGGTCATTGCTACCGCCATTCCCTTTCTTCTTCTGGGCCTCTGGGAAAACAAATTCGGCAATATCACGTCGCAAGCCCAATCCGCTTTCGATTCTTTGAACGGGCCGCCGAAATCCGCGCCTCCGCCGGATGCGCCGAAGTAAATCTCGAACGTGATTCCCCGAAGCAGCAGGATCGCGGGCCTCGACCGGCGTTCGATTTCCTGCGCTTAGCGATACGCGCCAATTTGGTTTTTGCACTTGCTAGCACATCGACTACACTTTATTGACGCTCTCGGTCGCGTACCGTATTCTCGACTTTCAGGCTTCGCCGCGAGTGCTGACACCCAAAGGACGCCATCATGCCCATCCAAAAGACCGAAAAAATCTGGCATAACGGAACGTGGATCAACTGGGACGACGCCACCCTTCACGTTCTTTCTCACGTGGTGAGCTACGGCTCCGCTGTCTTTGAAGGCATCCGCTGCTACGAAACCAAGCAGGGTCCCGCCATTTTCCGCCTTCGCGAGCACATGCAGCGCCTGATCAACTCCGCGAAAATTTACCGCATGGACCTGCCTTTCTCCCTCGATGATTTCTCGGGTATCGCTACCGAATTGGTGCGCCTCAATAAAATGAACTCCTGCTACGTCAAGCCCATCGTCCTTCGGGGCTACGGCGAGGTCGGCGTCAATCCTCTCAACTCCCCCATCGACGTTTACATGGCGTGTTGGTCCTGGGGCGCGTATCTCGGCCCGGAGGCGCTCACCAAAGGCGTCGAAGTAGGCGTCAGCTCCTGGGCCCGCATCGCGCCAAACACTCTCCCGGCCATGTCCAAAGCTGCCGCCAACTACATGAACTCGCAGCTCATCCGCATGGAAGCGTTCTTCAACGGCTACGCCGAGGGCATCGCGCTCGATTCGGGTGGCCACGTCAGCGAAGGTTCGGGCATGAACGTGTTTCTCGTTCATGAGGGAACGCTATACACGCCGCCGCTGGCCACCAGCATTTTGCCCGGCATCACGCGTAATACCGTCGTCGCGCTTGCGGAAGATCTGAACATTCCCGTGAAAGAACAGGTCATTCCCCGCGAAATGCTGTACATCGTCGACGAACTCTTTTTCTGCGGCACGGCCGTCGAAATTACCCCCATCCGCTCGGTCGACAAGATCCAGGTCGGCAAAGGCGTCGCTGGTCCAGTAACGCGCAGGCTCCAGGAAGAATTTTTCGCGCTCACCAGCGGCAGCAAGCCCGATCGCCACAACTGGCTGACTCCTGTTAACGCCCCGGTCGCCGCCGTATCAAGATAAAGGGCAAGAGTTCGCGGCAAAATGTTGCGGTAATAACTGGCGTTACCGTTTAAGTTCCAGATAGAATCCTTCCCGGTCGCAGCGGACACCGCTGGTGCTCCGGCCGGGAGGCGCCTTGATGTACAATTTTGCGCAGAAGCTCACGGCTGAATTCATCGGCACGTTTGCTCTGGTCTTCTTCGGCGCAGGAGCCGCATGCGTCGACTGGTATCCCCACGCGTCCAACGCCCTCGGGCTTCTGGGCATCGCCTTGGCCCATGGCCTGGCCATAGCGATCATGGTTTCCGCGCTCGGCCACATTTCCGGGGGCCATTTCAACCCCGCCATCACCATCGGATTCTGGGTCACCAAACGCCTGAACACGCTCGACACCGTTGCCTATTGGGCCGCCCAACTGGCGGGAGCCACTGCCGCGGCGTTTCTCCTCAAGGCGGTTATTCCGGAGGACACTTGGCATGCCGTGGCCCTCGGTACACCCATGTTCGCGCACGACTTCACGCGCCTGAACGGCATGATCCTGGAAGGCATCACCACTTTCTTTCTCGTACTTACGGTCTTCGCCACCACCGTCGATGAACGTTCCTCGTTCCGCCCGGTCGCCGGTTTCGCCATCGGCCTCAGCATCTTCCTGGGCATTATGATTGCCGGGCCTTTCACCGGAGGAGCGCTGAATCCGGCTCGCGCGTTCGGACCCGCGCTGGCCTCTGCTCATTGGCAAAATTGGGGCATTTTCTGGGTCGGCCCGCTAGCGGGAGGATTCTTGGCGGGATTCCTGTACGACTCGCTATTCCTGAAAAAAGCCTAATCTTCGGAGCAGCGGAAACTTTCCGCTGCGCAGCTCTCCTCCGGCACTCCCAAAACTGTCCTCTGGTGCAGGTGACTACCGCGCAACCGGCCAGTGCGGCTTGCTTGCCCACCTGTACTCCGGGTGCTAACGTCGAAGTTGCCTCGTATTCTCGCGGAGCTCACACGGACATGGCAATCAGCATTGATGAACTTCTCCGGCGCGCTGTCGAAAGCAAAGCTTCTGACTTGCATTTGAAGGTTGGCAACCATCCTTATCTGCGCGTCGATGGTCTTCTCGCCCCCATCGCGGATGTTCCGCGTATTACCCCCGAAGAAATGCTGTCGATGGCCTTCAGCATGATGACCAATCGACAGAAACAAAAGTTCAAGGAAACCGCCGAGCTCGATATGGCCTACGGCGTCGCCGGCCTGGGCCGTTTCCGTGTCAACGTTTTCCAGCAGCGCGGCAACGTGGGCATGGTTCTGCGCGTCATCCCGACCAAGATTCGCACGATCGAGGAACTGAATCTCCCCCCTGTTATCGGGCGCATCTGCGAAGAGCAGCGCGGCTTGGTTCTCGTCACGGGAACCACCGGTTCCGGCAAATCCACGTCGCTGGCCGCGATGATCGACCGCATCAACGCGAATCGTTCCGACCACCTCATCACCATCGAAGACCCCATCGAGTTCCTTCACCGCGACAAGCGCAGTTTCATCAACCAACGAGAGGTCGAAGTCGACACGGCAAACTTTTCGACGGCGTTGCGGGCCGCCCTTCGCCAGGACCCCGACGTGATTCTGGTAGGCGAAATGCGCGACCTCGAAACCATTTCCACCGCGCTTCTGGCCGCCGAAACAGGCCACATGGTTTTCTCCACGTTGCATACTCTGGACGCCACGGAAACCATCCAGCGCATCATCGCGGTCTTTCCGCCGCCAGAACAGAAACAAATTCGCTTGCAGCTGGCATCCACGCTCAAAGCCATCGTTTCGCAGCGCCTCGTTCGTCGCGCCGATGACAAAGGCCGCGTCCCCGCCGTCGAAGTCATGATCGCCACCGCCTACATCCGCGATTGCATCATCAACGCCGACAAGACGCGCCTGATTCATGACGCCATCGCCGCCGGCACCAGCCAATACGGCATGCAGACCTTCGATCAGTCGCTCTTCGACCTCTACACCAAGCAACTCATCACCCTCGAAGAAGCGCTGCTCCGCTCGACAAACCCAGACGAGTTCCAACTGCGCATCCAAGGTATTCGCTCCGCCGCCGATTCCGCCCGCGAGGAGATGGAGCGCCAAATGGCCGACTTCGACCGCTTCGCCCGCAAGTAGCTTCGGGCTACCTAGGTGCGACCCAAGAGGTAAAGCCCATGCAAGGAAGGTCATGCTCACGTGGCTGGTCTGCCCCGCCTGGTGTGCTTCGCTATGCCGCCCGCGGCCGACTGCTCTACTCGCTCAGCTAAGCGGAACTCTTGTCGCTAGTTCTTCTTTGTGCTTTTCGGAATCTCAAAATTAGCCCGTCGCAAGTGGTCCCGAAATCCTTCTCTTTGACTGTTACGCCCCCTGCACCTATGCTTGCCACATGTTTGGAAAGCTGCGACAAGTGGAAACTGAATCGGAATTGTACGAGTCCGCGGTGCGCGCGTTGATGCGGCGGGCATATTCCGCATACGAAATGAAGCAGTTGCTTGGCCGGCGAACAGAAAACGACCACCTTCTCAGAACCGTGATGGACCGCCTGAAGCGCGCCAAGATGATCGATGATGAGCGGTTCGCAAAACAGTTTGTGCGGCAGCGCACGGAAATCCGGCGGCAAGGCAAATTCCGCATTGCACGGGATTTGCGCGCGCGAGGGGTGCTGGACCGGCACATTGAAGCGGCGCTCGCGGAAACGGCGAAGGAAACCGACGAGGCCGCGATTGTGCGGCAACGCCTCGAGCGCAGGCTCCGATCCTTCCGCGGCGAAATCGACGAGCTCAAGATGGCTTCGATGTACCGCAGCCTCCTGCGCGCAGGATTTTCCGCTGATGTGGTGCGCCGAGAACTGAAAGCGATAACGCGCGAGGACGTTGGAGAGCAAGAGCCCGAGCCCGAGGAATAGCGAATGGCGCACTGTTAAGAGCGGAGCCGCTTCAACGCAAACGGAAAATGAGTTAATCCACGAGTTATTTTCATCTGGTATTCTGCCCTGCCGAATCTCTGGCGAGCGTGGGAGTCCGAGAACAAGATGAGACGCTGGAGCATGGCCGTTCTGGTTTTCGTCGCGCTGGTGGCGGCGGTGTACGGTGTAGCCGTTATCCGGCGAGGATTCAGCGCTGCGGACCAGCCGTCGGGCTTGGAGCGCGTCATGGCGCGAGCGGTACGAAACATCGGAATTCCGGGGCGGGCGCGAAAAGAAAAGAATCCGCTGGCGGCGGATCCGCGGGTACTGGCGGAAGCTAGAGAGCGTTTCGCGGAGCGCTGCGCGAACTGCCATGGCCACAATGGAAACGGAGAATCAACGATTGGCCAGAATCTTTATCCGAAGGCACCCGATCTCCGCCAGCCCCCCACGCAACACCTGACCGATGGCGAAGTCCACTACATCATCAGGAATGGGGTCCGGCTGACGGGCATGCCGGCCTGGGGAAATCCACACATGGAGCAAGACGACACCGACGCCTGGAAGCTGGTGCTGTTCGTTCGCAGCATCGCTGGGCTGACACCCGAGGAACAGTCGCAACAAGTTGCGGCCTTGAAATCGGCGCACTACGTTGGTTCCACTGCTTGCCAAAAATGCCATGAGCAAATCTACGAGCATTGGAAGCGCACCCCGATGGCCAACGTCGTGCGCGATCCGCGTGAGCATCCGGAAGCCATTATTCCTGACCTGGCGACGAACCATGTCAGCAAAACATTCGCAAAAGAGGATATTGCGTTGGTCTACGGAAGCGTCTGGAAGCAGCGCTATTTTACAAAAATCGGCGATGATTATTTTCCGGAGCCTGCGCAGTGGGATGTGACCAACCACGTATGGAAACCGTATTTTGTGGCGAAGGGGACGGACTGGTGGGAGCCGTTTTATCCACCGGACAACAGGCAGCGTCCGACCGGCCCAACGTGCGACGGCTGCCACTCCGTGGACTACAACATTCAGACCAAGAAGGTGGCGGAGTGGAATGTGGGCTGTGAGAAGTGCCACGGCCCAGGCAGCGAGCACGCCCAGCATGCCACGCGCGGCAACATCCTGAATCCCGCGCGCATGGAGTATGTCGCCGCCAACGACACCTGCGTGCAATGCCACTCCCAGGGACGTCCGCTAACCAATCCCCTGGAAGGAAACTACTACGACTGGCCGGTCGGCTATCACGTGGGCCAAAATCTGCGGGATTACTGGCAACTCGAAGACCACAAGCTCGGCGAACAAAGCTTTACGCATTTTGCCGACGGCACGGCGCACAAAAATCGCATGCAAGGCAACGATTTCGTCGAGAGCGTCATGTACCGACGCGGCGTAACCTGCTTCGATTGCCACGACGTGCACGGTACGGAGAACTACGCACAACTCCGAAAGCCGGTCGATAAAATCTGCCTGGAGTGCCATGAGCCCGGCTCACGCAACGGACCGCGCACGGCGACTCTCGAGGAGCATACGCATCACCAAGCAGGCTCGCCGGGGAGCCAGTGCGTGGCGTGCCACATGCCGAAAATCGAAGTGACCATTCCCGGCGTGTTCGTCAGCGCGCACACCTTCGATTTCATAACCCCGGCGATGACCGACAAATACAAGATTCCCAATCCCTGCACGAGTTGCCATACCGATAAGACCACCGCCTGGGCGACGGAAGCGCTCCGCCACTGGCCCGAGCGTTCGCCGTGGCGAATGAACTAGCAGTCCTCGAACGGCGCAGCGTGCTTCATGAAGGGGTCTTCGATTTAAGGACCAGCCGGTACTTGCGGTAGTCCTCGCCGGAGCCAAACCAGTCTGGAAGGTTTTCGAGAAACACCGCGCCGAATTTGGCGTTAAGTGCCTGGCTCCCGCCGGGCCGCGCGTGGCCGTAGACGACGTCAAATCCTCTGCCGGCGGCTAAGCCTAACCAGTGAGCTTTCAGAATGCTTCCATAGCCCTGCTTTTGAAATGCGGGAAGGATGGTGTTGGAGAAACAGCACACGGCTTTTTCCTTTTCGCTTTCAGGAAGCACCAAGAGATCTTCGATGAGTTCGCTGGAGCTTCCGAGCGGGATGCCGTAGGACTCGCCCGCGAGCTGTCCATCCACGGTCATCCAGACAAAGAACGCGCCCGGCGTCTCCCAAACTTCCTGCTTCTGCTGAAGCTCGAGCTGCAGGCCCGGGTGATAGACCGACTCGAAAACCATGGTTTGTTCGAGCGGCACGGCGTAGCTGAATTTGATGATGGCCACTTCTCCCTCTCGAGTCTGGCGAGTTTATTAGGGCATGGTAACGCGATCTGATTTCTGCGGCTTTCGCCGGAAGTCAGTTTAGCAACGGCTAGCTCCCCTTTCGCCCGAGATTCCCTCGTCTGAGTTTCGCATTGATCAGGGCTAAGCGGCAGGGCCGGCCAGTTCCATCCGCACTCCTGACGATGGCGGGTTCGGTACATTCGCTTTCGCTATGTTAGGATTTTACGGTTCACGGCTCGCGTATGACCCTTACATTCAACCAATTCAGAAAGTTGAAACGCGCGCGACGATGACCAGCGATATTCTAGTCATGGGAGGCGGCGCAACGGGCCAGCTTGCGGCCGCCTACCTCCGGATGCGCTTTCCGAAGCTGAAAGTGTCGGTAGTGGAGGGCCCCCACAAAAACCGTCCGATTGTCGGCGAATCGCTGGTCGAGGTGAGCGTCGATTTCATGCTCGAGCTTGGCCTCGGCGCCTATCTGGTGGAAAAGCACTATCCGAAATACGGTCTAACGTACTACTTCAAACCCCAGATCGACGATCCGGCCGATCGCGCCTACGTTGTCGACGAAATTCCGACGGCGCCGCAGATACTCTCGTTCCAGATAAACCGATTCACATTCGATCGCGAAGTGCGGGACCGCAACTTCGAGAACGGCGTGGAGTTGATCGACGGCACCGTGATGGGAGTCGATATCAAGGGCCGCGAGGAGCTGCACACGGTTACCGTGCACGACTCCGCCGGCGGAAAACAGACGCTCGGCGCGCGCTGGCTTGTCGATGCGACGGGCCGGAATCGCGTACTCGCGAAACAGTTGCAGCTCCAGGAAAAGATCAAGGAACAGAAAAACGTTTACTGGTTTCGCCTGAAGAATTTCCAACCTGAGATTCTGAGTCATATCCAGGCCATCAAAAAACCTAACCGCTCCTACGTTCCGTACTACGCGACGCATCATTTCTTCGGAAAAGGCAACTGGATCTGGTGCATTCCGATGCGCTCTCCGGAGAACGAGCCGCTCATCAGCATCGGCATCACCTATCGCAAGGATGTCTATCCGCACGGCGAGGTGCGCACGCTGGAGCAGTTCCTCGACTGCGTCGGGCGGGAGCACCCTGTCGTCGTAGAGTTGGTGCGCAGCGGCACGATCGTCGACACGAATTTTTATAGCTCCTACATGTGGGAATGCCGCCAGCGATATTCACCGGATCGTTGGTACATCATCGGCGACGCAGGCGATACGGTTGATCCCTTGTACAGCGTCGGACTGGCCCTGTCGACGCTGCAAATCCGGCAGATCGCGGCCGTTATCCAAAGAGAATTGAACGGCTGCGAAACTCGGGAATTCACCAAGGATCTCGATACCGTGCTCGCCGCCTTTCAACGCGGCGTGACGCGCGATACAACGCGGCTGTATGAATGCATGGGTGATGCATACCAATGCCATCTGCGGGTGCATCTGGCAGTGACCAAACTTTTCCACCTCGCGCTTCCCTTGGTTCTGAACGACTACCTGTGGGATCCGCTGGGAGTCAAACTGATCAATTGGTTTTCCAGCCTGGAAACAATTGAGGCGGATTCTGAGAAGTTTCAAGAGCTTATACGAGAGGTTGCGGCAATTCCGAAGAATCGCGAGCTCCATAACTTCATTAAAGTGCAGTCCGGCAAGTCCATGAACTTCGGATACTACGAGCATCACCGAGAGGAGGACATTGCGGAATCTTTGTCGAAGATGGCCTTCGACCTGGCGCGTCTGCGCCTTGCTCTTCTTAGAAAGCTCGGCTGGCGCGGGCTGTTTAACTTCCGACAGCAGCGAGCGCTGCTGAAAGACCTGCGGCGTGGTCTTTTTCTCGTGCCCTTCTACGGCAGCAAGTTGCGGGAAAACAGGTTGGTACGCGCGATGTTCCGATCGCGCGAAATGAAGCTGGCACGCGAGGATTCCGGCTCTGACGCTCTGTTAAGCCGCAATATCGGAGACTGACCTAACGCACGCGCTGCGGCTTCCGTCGATAGGAGCAGGAGGCGCGAGCTACGGCTTGGTTGTCTTTTGTTGCTGTTTCAGAGCTGCTTCGACGGCCTTGCGGAATTCGGCGACCGCGGGGACATCGGGCGAGCGCAAGCCATTCTTGGCGACGTAGCGCCAAACGGGAGCGCGCTCCAGGGGAGGGCTGCCCGAGCCGCCTCTGTAAACAAGAAAGGTGTCTTCCGTGGGCCCGACCTCACCACCGAGGCCCGGAGATGTGTCCGCAGGCGGGGGTTGCGTGGAATCCGCAGGACGGCCCTGCTGAACGCCGATGTGGATGCCGGTGTCGCTTGGCACAACGACGACGGGACGATCGTTTGCGGGTTCGCCGCTAACCGTCGGCTGCACAATTTTTGCGTTGCCCTTGCGCACGGTGATGACCAGGTCAGCGTTGTTCCCTCCGATCAGGACCAGCTTCAGCCGCCCCCAGTTGGCGAGAGCCTTTTCTACGTCGTCCTGAGCGGTTTTGTTGGCGAGCGGAGCCGATGTCGACATGCCAGCGTCCGGATCGACGAGCACCACGACGGTGCGGGCGTCGAGAACCTCGGCGGGGAGAGAATCCTTTTTTTTGTTGTTGGCAGGGGCGAGGCCCGCGAGAAGAAGAGCCAGGGAGAGGAGTAGGCTCAGTCGAGAAAGCATTGAAACCTCCATGCCGACCAGGACCTGGGGATTATGTTCCCCAGCATGTGAGATGGATGGAATCTCGGCCTAGTTTCATGCATTTGCGATAATCGCAATCGTTCGCTGATGCAGGATGCACATATGCCATCCTCGGGAATTGCTCCCAAATCGAAGGGTGCGAGGTTGGCGCCTTGCAAAAGGAATAGGAACGCATCGTTGCTCTCTCAGGTACGATACAAAGATGTTTGTCAGGGCGGTTCCACAGAAATCGCCGAACAATTGAAGAAGTAGGTGAAGAAGTAGGTGAAGAAGTAGGTGAAGAAGTAGGTGAAGAAGTAGGCCTGTGCGCTCTTCAGGCTGAGGGCGTGGTCGGGCCTCGGTGTGCCGCTGTTGAACTTGGGCTACGGCTTGGCCCGTGGGCGCCGCGTTTAGCGCGCTTCTGGTTTTCGCATCGGAGCCCGGAAAGTTACTGGAGGCAGCCGGGATTATTTAATCTTTGTTTTCCTGCCTCTGGAGCCTTCCTTACAAACATGGTCTCTAAAATGTTTATCGCGCTGGCGCTCGTAGTTCCGCTTCATTTCATCGAGTGATTTGCCGGCGGGCTCTCCCGGAGGCTTGAACACCCATGCGCATTCCGAGCAACCGTAGCCGTGAAACTTTCGCCTTTCGATCCATACCAGTTTGCGGCGCATGGCCTCCCTAGCACGACTCGAGATTTGGTGCAGTTATCCCTTTTTAACCGATGGCGTGGCTTTGGTTTTCGACGGTACGGCGACGACAAGAACGGCTCTTCCAATGGCCCTGGGCGAGGCTCTGCCCGAGTCGTCTCTTTTTGCACACACAGCAAGCCGAAGCGAACACACGAGGCCTCGACATTAGCGAAAGAAGAAGGCTGTTGTCTGTGGGGTATCCAACACTTAGAGGAACGGCTATCTCAATCCCAGCTCATCCTCGAAGTGTTGAATAACGCTGTAGCATTCACAGGCGGATTTTTCGAGTTTCCTGCGGTTCACAATCTTCACTGCACCTCGGACGTAATCTATGATTCCGTTTTTTTGCATTAGTAACGCTGCCAGGCTCACCGTGGACCGGTCGGTGCCCATCATGGTCGCAATGAAATCGTGGGTGATGGGAAGTAATGCGGAACCCACCCTGTCCTGAGTCATCAGCAGCCACCTCGAGAGACGCTGCTGTATATCATGGAGCCGATTGCAGGCCGCGGTCTGTGCGACTTGCATCCCTTGAAGCCCTGTATGCCTGTTCAATAGCACCTGTAACTGCGGGGCCGACCGCAAAATGCGTTCCAGGGCATTCCCCATCACTCGGAAGCCATCGCCGGCGATCTGGATTACTTCACGCACGGAACTTCTGGTTAAGCCCACGGCCAATCCTGCCCCAACAAAGCCTTCCTTACCCACTACACCGACTTCCACGGTGCGGCCGTCCTTGGTTACCACAACTTGCGAAACCATTCCCCGGTTCGGGAAATAAACGAACTCGATATTTTGTGCCGGCTCATGAAGACTGAGATGATGCGGCAGGTCGATGTACGTCAAGTCAGGACGCATCAGCTCGTATTCATTGTCGGGGGCTGCCAGCAGCACTCTGTTCGTTACTTGTTTTCCGTCGGGGCCGGTTCGTTGGCCGGCTCCTGCGACGCGAAAGTTTTTTGTAGTCATTTCAAATCCTTAACAGCACCGCAGGGCCTGGCATTCCTTAGGCGAAACTTCATGAGTTCGCACATGAAATAGGTGGATCGTGGCTCTTTTGAGATGGCACCTCCATTCCACCAAAGCCGCGCTCAGAGAGTCTGTTCAAAAGGAGACTCCTCGCCAGGGTCGGGTATCCGGCGCTGCATAGAGTGGTGTCTATCTACGCCGCCGTTCTTGCCGAGTGGCGAGTGTTGGCCCTCACGGAGGGGACTAGTGCGGCGTGGCCACGAGAACCCATCGAGGACTCGCGATCCGCCAGCCGCTGGTTAGCAAGATTGCGGCACTATCGATGCTCTGCGATAATCACGGGAGAAAGATTGGGGTAGACGTGACGGCCGACGATTCCAGCAAGAAATTCATGAGCGGAGACGAAATCCGCGAGAAGTTTCTCGAATTCTTTGAGAGTAAAGGGCACCGTCGCTTGCGCAGCTCGTCGCTGGTTCCGCATGGCGACCCTTCGCTGCTCTTTACCAATGCCGGCATGAATCAGTTCAAGGACGTGTTCCTAGGGCTGGAGAAGCGCGAGTACAACATAGCCACGACGGCACAGAAATGCGTGCGCGCGGGCGGGAAACATAACGACCTGGAAAATGTTGGGTTTACGAAGCGGCACCACACCTTTTTCGAGATGATGGGAAATTTTTCCTTTGGGGACTATTTCAAGGAGAAGGCCATTCCGTATGCGTGGGAGCTGATTACTTCCCGAGAGTGGTTTGGGATAGCGACGGACAAGCTGTATGTGACGGTCTTTGGCGGGGCCGAAGTGGCGCCCGGTACGACCCTCGGCGTGGACCTGGAGGCCAGGAAGATTTGGCAGGAGCAGCAGGTACCAACGGAGCGGGTTGTGCCGGTTCCCGGGCTTAAAGACAATTTCTGGGCCATGGGAGACACCGGCCCTTGTGGGCCTTGCAGCGAGATTTTTTACGATATGGGGCCGGAGGCGTCCGAGGAAGGGCATCCGGACTGTAAGTTTCCGTGCGATTGCGGGCGGTATGTGGAGATATGGAATCTCGTGTTCATGCAGTTCAACCGGGATGCGTCGGGCGCACTAACTCCGCTTCCCAAGCCTTGCGTGGACACTGGAATGGGGCTGGAGCGTGTTGCGGCCGTGCTTCAGGGCGTCATTTCGAACTACGACACGGATCTTTTCTTGCCGTTGACGAAGCGCGCTGCCGAACTTTGCGGCGTTGATTTTGGACGCCAAGGACTCATGGAAGAAGGAAGAGGCGGCGCTGCTTCCCTACGCGTCATTGCCGACCACGCGCGGGCAACGACGTTTCTCATCACCGACGGCGTTGTTCCGTCCAACGAGGGCCGGGGATACGTTTTGCGCAAAATCATGCGACGAGCGATTTACCACGGTCGCCTGTTGGGCCAAGACAAGCCGTTTCTATACGAAATGGTGCATGCCGTGCGTGATCTTATGAAGGGCGCCTATCCAGAAGTAGTTGAGAGTGCTGGGCGCGTCTCCGCAGTTGTGAAGGGGGAGGAGACGAGGTTTGCCCATACACTCAATGCCGGGCTGGGGCGTTGGGAAGACGATTTGGAAGTCATCGTTCTCGAAATGGAGCGGACGGGACGCGAAGCGAAGCTCGACCGGACGCAGAGTGCAGGAAAGGATGAATACGAAAGTCTGCGTGTGCGGATTCCCAAACTCAGCGCGAGAGGCCAGCAGGTGGTCTACTCCGGTGAACAGGCGTTCAAGCTCTATGACACCTATGGGTTGCCGCGGGATTTCATAGAAGATCTCGCGCGCGACTGGGGCGTGCGTGTCCATTGGCCCGAATTTGACACGGCCCTCAATGAGCAAAGGACGCGAGCGAGGGCCTCGTGGAAGGGTGGGGCCAAGGAGGCGGCGAGCCCGGCGTACGTGAAGATTGCGGAGACGTTTAGGACGGAGAAGGATTTTTACCAGGCGACTACGGCGAAGGATTGCCGGCTGGAGGCGATTCTTACCACGAGTGGGCCGGTCAGCGAGCTAAAGCCTGGCGAGAGTGGTGAAGTGGTGCTCGACCGCACGGTGATTTACGCCGAGTCGGGCGGGCAGATGGCGGACGCGGGCGCGTTCTACGACAACTCGGAATCGCAGCTGCTTGCAGAGGTTACCGGGGCTTATTATCCGGTCGCGGGTCTGGTGGCCCATCGAGTTGTGGCCAAGGAAACGTTGCGCGTCGGGGACCGCGTTTCGGTGGTGGCGGACGCCGAGCGGCGTGCGCGGATTATTCGCAATCATTCGGGGACGCATTTGGTGCATGCGGCGCTGCGGAACATTTTGGGGACGCACGTGAAGCAGGCGGGGTCGCTGAATGCTCCTGAACGGCTGCGATTTGATTTTTCTCATTTTGCACACGTGGATCGGGAGGAGTTGAAGGACATCGAGCAGCAGGTGAACGACGAGATCCGTCACAACACGGAGGTGGGAACCGAGATTACTTCGCTGGACAACGCCCTGGCCTCGGGAGCGCTGGCGTTCTTCGGCGACAAGTATCCGGAAGCCAATGTCCGGGTGGTGACGATTCCCGACGAGCGCTCGCCAAGGGGCTTTTATTCCAAGGAGTTATGCGGGGGCACGCATGTCCACCGAGTCGGCGACATCGGCGTTCTCAAGATTGTCAGCGAAGGGTCGGTGGCGGCGGGGGTCCGGCGGATCGAGGCGGTGACCGGAATGGGAGCCTTGGAGCACTACGAGCGCCAAGCACAGATCCTATCGTCTCTAACCAGTCGGCTAAATACGAGCGAGGATTCCGTGGTGGCCACGGTCGAGAAGCTGTCCCAAACTGTCAAGCAGCTGGAGAAAGAGCTTGAGGCCCACAAGCGTGCCGGGGCACTTGGGCAGCTGGACCAGCTTGTGGGCCAGGTGCAAATGGTGAAGGGTGTGAAGGTTGTGGCGGCGGAAGTCACCCTGACGGACAAGGAAAGACTCAGGCAATTGGTGGACTCTCTCAGACAAAAACTTGGGTCGGGAGTGGTTGTCTTGGGAACCGTAGAAGACGGGAGGGTGGCCTTGATCGCCGGGGTGACCAAGGACCTGACCGATAAAGTTCATGCTGGCAAGCTGATACAAGCACTGGCGAAAATGGTCGGCGGTTCTGGGGGCGGAAGACCGGATTTGGCGGAGGCTGGCGGAAAGGACACATCGGCCTTAAAAAGTACTCTTGGTACCATCCCCGCGCTCCTGGAGCCGTTGTTATGATGCATACCGGCGCCAGCCAGAAGCGTGTCCAGCAGGAGACATTCGCGGGCCCGGTTAGAGGGCTGGGAACTGCGGCAGAGGGCACGGCTTGGTTGTTAGCAAGACGAGTCAGCCTAGTACCGTCTTCGGGATTTTAGAGCGAAACGGTGGGGCTGCCCCGAACACATTGTAAGGAAGCGGCACCACCGTTCGAGGAGGCCTTCCCCGAGGCAAGATGACCAAACGCACGACACTAACGGCCAGCATCTATTTGGGAGCATTCGCTTTATGTGCAAGTTCGTTTGCACCTGGGGCGAG
Organism: Acidobacteriota bacterium; assembly: GCA_013289825.1. Classification (GTDB taxonomy): domain Bacteria; phylum Acidobacteriota; class Terriglobia; order Acidiferrales; family UBA7541; genus Acidiferrum. The sequence goes on from JABCZF010000002.1 coordinate 211,277, forward strand.
CGCCCAGATCGCCAGGACGGTTGATCCGACGGGACGGGAAATGTTTGTAAACGTCGATCCGCCGATAACTGTCAGGTTGTCGGCCGTGAGGTCACGCAAAACCATCTACCTCCCTGCGGAATCTACCTTTATGGGCGCAAGCCATCCGGCCGTGAGTATCGACCGGGACGGGGCGGAAAAGCTCGTAAGGGAAGCGGCAGAGAGGCACAACGTGGACCCAGCATTGGTCCGCGCGGTGATTGAGACGGAATCGAACTGGAATCCCACGGCGTATTCCCGCAAGGGAGCTGGCGGCCTGATGCAGTTGATTCCCACGACGGCACAACGGTACGGTGCAAACGACGTGTTCAATCCGCAACAGAACATCGATGCGGGGGTTAGACATCTAAAGGGATTGCTGGAACGATACAATGGCAATCTGGAATTGGCCTTGGCGGCGTACAATGCGGGTGAGGGAGCTGTTGATCGGGCTCACGGCATCCCCGCGTTCCGAGAGACTCGGAACTATGTGCAAAAGGTACAGGATGCGTATTTCAGGCCTGGATCGGGGCGTCTTGAGAGCGCGTTTTCGAATCCGCGCGCCATCCATCGAGAAGTCGATCCTTCCGGACGCATCATCTTCAAGAACGATTGATTCGCAAGTGACCCGACGAGCCGCCGAGCGGCAGGGTAATCGCTTAAGCGACCTAGACGTAAAAGCCTGCGGGGGGCCGCGGTTTTTCCACTACAATATTAGTGGTTTCAAAGAATGTAGGGCGGGCATGCGGGGGGACCGAAAAATTTTGAACAGAACATTCGCCCGGCTTTCGCCGGTTTTTGTGGTCCTGGGGATGGCACTGGCCGGAGTCTGTGGAAATCCGTGCGCGAGTTTTGCGAAGGCTCGAGCGGGAGACACCACCACAGCGCGAGCCGTGAAGCGCGAGGCTGCGGGAGCGCAATTTGCGCGGGCCGAAGAGCAGCGCGCGAATTTGAATGGAAAGCCGGCGGAGAAGCGCACGCTGGCGGAGTACAAGACGGTTGCCGCAAGTTATCGCCGCGTGTACTTGATTACGCCGCGAGCTGCCGAGGTCGTGGATTCCCTGTTGTCCGTCGCGGAACTTTACACCGAGATGGGTGACCGGTTCGGGCGGAGTTATTACCAGTCGGCGGTGGATTCCTACCAGTTTCTGGTCCATGAATATCCCGGGAGCAAGTACAGCCAGGACGCCTTGCTGCGTATTGGGAAGCTCGAGAGAGATCAGCTGGGCGACAGCGCGCTGGCCACCAAGACGTACGAAGATTTTTTGAAGAGGTATCCGCATTCGCCCCGCAGGCGCGAGGCGCAGGAAGAACTGGCGGAGTTGGCGCTGCTGCAACACGGCGATGCGTCGGAGGCTGCGAATCATGTTCCACCTGCAGGATCGCCTCCCGCGGCGTCGCTGGCAGAGGCGGAAATGCCTGGACCGGTACGCGGCGGAGTTGAGGCCAGGCGCAGCGGCTCCGAGGGTGTTCCGCGTATCCGGCGCATCAGCGCGAGCACGGATGCGGATGCCACGCGCGTGACGATTGACCTTGAAGACACGGTGCAGTACAGCTCGGCGCGGATCGCCAATCCTGACCGGATATTTTTCGATTTGCACTCGGCGCGGCTTACGCCGGAAGTCGCGCGAGGGAATGTCCAGGTCATCGGGAGTCTGCTGACCGCGGTGCGCGTGGCGCAGAATCAGGCGGGCGTGGTGCGTGTGGTGCTGGACGTAAATGGTGTGAAGGATTACGCGGCGTCGCTGCTCGGCAATCCGCCGCAGCTGGTGATTTTCCTGTATTCGACGGAGCGGAATGGCGCGGCGGTGCGGTCGGCAAGAGCAAAACCCGCAAAGCCGACAGCTGGCCCGGGGGATGTAACTGAGGACGCCCGGGCCGTTTCCGGCGATGCAGCGAACGTGAAGAGTGTTTCAGAGAGAAACTCGGGGGTGGATCCCAGTGTTTCACCATCGAAGGCCATGACGCGAAGTGCGGCGGCCGGTGGGAAGAATTCGCGTGGGAAGCAACTTAGTTCGTCGAGTAAGAATTCGGAGGCGAATTCGAAGCCTGATTTGATACAGCCGACCAGCGCGCCGCAGCCTACGCGGGACGGGCAGTCCACCTTGACACGAGCGCTGGGGCTGAAGATTGGACGCATCGTGATCGATGCGGGGCACGGCGGGCATGATACCGGGACGATCGGGCCGACCGGGTTGATGGAGAAAGATTTGTGCCTGGATGTGGCTTTGCGGCTGGGCAAGATTATTCAGCAGCGGTTGCCTGGGGCAGAGATCGTGTATACGCGCTCGGACGATACCTTTATTCCGCTCGAAGAGCGGACCAACATCGCGAATCAGGCCAAGGCCGATCTTTTTATCTCCATTCACGCGAATTCCAGCCAGGACCATGCGGCCCGGGGCGTAGAGACTTACTATTTGAACCTGAAGGGGTCGGCGGAAGCGATGGAAGTGGCGGCGAGGGAAAATGCGTCGTCGGACCAGGGCGTTCATGACCTCGAGGATTTGGTGAAGAAGATTGCGCGGAGCGAGAAGATCGACGAATCGAAGGAGTTTGCGGAAGATATTCAGGACTCGCTGGCGAAACGGGTTCTTAAAGTTGGCAAGACGGTAAAAAACCGTGGCGTACGTAAGGCGCCGTTTGTGGTTTTGATCGGGGCGGATATGCCTTCGATACTTACAGAGATCTCTTTTCTCAGTAATCCCGCGGATGAGCAATTGTTGAAGAAGCCGGAATACCGGCAGCGGGTGGCCGAAGGACTTTATCAGGGCGTGGCGAGCTATCTGGAGAGCTTGAATAGCATGACCTTGAACCTGTCTGGCAAAAGTGCCGCAAGCCGGCCGGCGGTGCCGACTTCAGTTGAACAATCGCGGAACCAACGGTAATCTGTTGGTGTCTAAGTAAGGCTAGGGATGCGACGCCATTTCCTGTTCGTTTGCGGTACTGCGCTGCTCAGCGCCTCGTCCCTGTTTGCCCAGGGGGATCTCCTTCCGAAGCAATTCCGTGACTGGAAACTGACAAGCTGCGGTCCTGGTCCGCACTATGCATTCGGGCGAGAGACTGGCGAACGGGGATACCGCACGTGCCAGTATAAGTCAGGAGACAAGGTCGTTGGAATCTGGGTCGGCCGGTACCACGACCCAAGCAGCGGGTTTGAGGTTTATACGAGTGCGCTCAGGGCCGGCATGGTTCCTACCAACTTGGGCCAAGTTTCTGCGTTCGACAAAGATGGCGTGCTGATTCTTGAGGGCAGCCTTGTTTTGGGGTCGACGGCGAATATATCCAAGGAAGATCTGGGCGCGCTGGTTCAGGCGGTCGAAGCGAGCAGCGAGAAGGCGCCCCTGCCGCCGATACGGACCTATCTTCCTGGAGCTGGACGAGTGCTCGGATCAGAGAGATATGCGCTGGGACCCGAGGCCATGCTGGCCGCGCTGAACGGATCGGGGCAGTCAGAACTAGCTGCCATAGCCGATGCCGCAGGATTTTCCGCCGGGGCAGAAGCGATGCTGGCGCGGTATGCGAGCCGCGGCAAGGACAGCGGAGTATTGCTGCTTCTCGAATACCCTACGCCACAACTTGCCGAGCAGCACATTCATCACTTGGATGAATTGCTGACGGCGAGAGTGAAGCAGGCGGGGACGGTGATTGAGCGGAAGGGATCGTTGCTTTCGGTGGTGTTGTCTCCCAGCTCGGCGGAATACGCGAAAAACTTGCGGGAGGCGGTCGACTACGAGACGCAAGTCACCTGGAACGAGGCGAGCCAGCTAGCCACGGACCCTCCCATTACGAGTATCATGGTGAAAATTTTTATCGGGACTGGCGTTTTCATGGTGGCAGCGGTGGTGCTGGGCATTGCCTTTGGTGGAGTGCGTGTGGTCACCAAGAGATTGTTCCCTGGCAAGGTGTTCGACCGGCAAAATCAGATGGAAGTGCTGCAACTCGGCCTCTCCGGGAAGCGCATCGATCCGAGCGATTTTTACTGAGATAGGCCCCCCTCGCCTCGAATGTAACCGTCCTGTTTTGTAGGCGTCTAACGGGCACGCCTGTTTTGCGCCTTGGTGGAGGCAGGAAGGTGTCGTAAGATTTGTCGTGGCGCCCCCGGGGAGATGCGGTCAACTATGTCAGGTTTAGACAGAAAGACGAATACGTGGCGAAGACCTGCGCTGGTTTTGTTGGGGGCCGCGGGGCTCGGGGCGATGGGCTGCGGCCAAAAGACCTCTGCCGGAGGACCGGGAGGCGGGGGGCCGCCGGCGATGCCTGTCCAGGTGCAGGTGGCGCAGTCGGTGCGAATCCCGGACACCACCGAGTACTTGTCGGTGCTGAAGTCGCGACAATCGGCGGTGATCAACCCCCAGGTGGAAGGACAAATTACAAAGATATTTGTGAAGTCCGGCGACCAGGTGAACGCGGGGACCCCGCTCCTGCAGATCGATCCACTGAAGCAGCAAGCCACGCTGAATAGCCAGACGGCTACGCTGGCGTCCGAGGAGGCCAACCTGCGGCTGGCGAAAATCTCGCTGGAGCGAGCGCAAAAGCTCTACGCTGCAGGAGTTACCAGCAAACAGGATTTTGATAACGCGCAGTCCAATTACGATGCCATAGCTGCGCAAGTGAAGGCCCTCGAGCAGCAAGTGGAGCAACAGAAGGTGGAGCTGCATTACTATAAGGTGAGCGCGCCGGCGGATGGAATTGTCGGGGACATTCCGGTGCACGTGGGCGATCGCGTGACGGTTACGACGCTTTTGACGACCGTAGACCTGCCGGGGGCGCTCGAAGCCTACATCTATGTTCCGGCGGACCGCGCGAAGGATTTGCGGCTGGGCTTGCCGGTGCGATTGCTTGGGGAAACCGGCGAATCGGTATCCGATACGCATATTACCTTTGTTTCGCCGCAAGTCGAGACGGATACGCAAACAGTGCTCGCGAAAGCGGCCGTCGAGAACGCGCGAGCCAAGCTGCGCATTGCGCAGCAGGTGCGCGCGCAAGTGACCTGGGGCTCGCACGACGGGCCGGTGGTCCCGGTGCTTGCGGTGCTGAGGATCAACGGACAAGCGTTTGTGTTTGTCGCAGTGAACGAAGGACAAAGAACGGTGGCGCGGCAGAAGCTTTTAAAGTTGGGCGACACCACCAGCGACAACTATACGGTGCTGGACGGACTGAAGGCCGGAGACCACATCATTCTTTCCGGCACGCAATTCCTGCAGGATGGCGCTCCTGTGCTGGAGCAGATTCAAGCCAACGTGAAGACGGGCGACGGCAAGAGCGCCACGACGCGCTAGGCGCCGTCAACCTAATGAGCGGCTCCCTCCCAATCCCAGTAAAGGTGGAACCCGGCCTTGTTCGTTGATTTCTTCATACGGCGGCCGGTATTTGCGACGGTGTGCGCGCTGATGATCATTCTTGCTGGCGCGATCTCCATTCCCTCATTGCCGATTGCGCAATTCCCGAACCTGGCACCGCCGCAGGTTGTGGTTACGAGCGTGTACATCGGTGCGAACGCACAAACGGTGGAATCGGCGGTAACCATTCCGCTGGAACAAGCCATCAACGGCGTGCCGAGCATGAAGTACATCACCTCGACGAGCAGCAACAGCGGAGTGAGCACGATTACCGTGACGTTTGACGTAACGCGCGACGTGGATCTGGCGTCGGTCGACGTGCAGAACCGCGTGAGCCAGGCGCTGGGGCGACTGCCCAATGAAGTGAAAAATACCGGCGTGATTATCACCAAGCAGGCCAGCGGATTCGTGTTTGGAGCGGGAGTTTATTCAGAGCACGGGGAGTACGACAGCCTTTTTCTTAGCAACTACATTGATGTTTACGTGCGCGATGCGCTGAAACGCGTGCCGGGAGTGAATGACGCGTTTATCTTTGGAGAGCGCAAGTACGCCATGCGTGTGTGGCTCGATCCCTCGCGGATGGCGGAGCGGGGGCTGACGGCCACGACGGTAATCACCGCACTGCAAGAACAGAACGTGCAGGTGGCGGCGGGGCAGATCGGACAGCCGCCCAACGCAGGAAAGCAAGCGTTTCAGATTAGCGTGAGGGCTGTGGGGCGGCTGACGAATCCGACGGAGTTCGAGAACATTATTTTGAAGACCGGGACCGGCGGCACGCTCGTACGGCTGAAGGACGTGGGGCGCGCGGAGCTGGGCGCTGAGAATTATGACATTGCCGTGCGGTTCAACGGGCACGACGCTATTGGGTTTGGTGTGACGCAGCTTCCCGGCGCGAATGCTCTCGATGTGGACCGCGACGCGAAAGCGGAATTGTTGCGTCTTTCGAAGGGTTTTCCGCCAGGATTGAAGTATGCGGTGGCGTTTGATTCGACAACGGTGATTGGCGAATCCATTCAGGACGTGTTGATCACGCTTGTGGAAGCCATTGTTCTCGTCATCGCGGTGATTTTTTTGTTTCTGCAGGACTGGCGGAGCACGCTGATTCCCGCGGTGACCATCCCCGTTTCGCTGATTGGGACATTCGTCTTCATCAAGCTGCTGGGCTTTTCGATCAATACGTTGACGCTTTTCGGGATCACCCTGGCTACCGGACTGGTGGTGGACGACGCCATTGTGGTGATCGAGAACGTCGAACGGCACATCATGGAAGGCATCACCGAGCCGCACAACGCGGCATCCGTGGCTATGAAAGAAGTGGCTGGTGCGGTCATTGCCACTTCGCTCGTGCTCGTGGCCGTATTCGTGCCCGTTGCGTTATTTCCGGGGACTACGGGAATTTTGTTTCGGCAATTCGCGTTGACCATTGCGTTCTCGGTTTCGATTTCGGCTTTTAACGCGCTGACTCTGACACCGGCGCTTTCGGCGATTTTGCTTGGACGGCACCGCGAGCGCGCGGAAGGCAGATTTTTTCATGTTTTCAACCGCGTGGTGACTGGCGGTACGAATTTGTATCGCAATGCCGTGGGGCGCGTTCTCGGCTGGAGATGGGCGGCGGTTCTGGTTTTTTTCGCGGCCCTGGGATTGACGTACTGGGTCTACAACAAGGTTCCACGCGCGTTTATTCCCGAAGACGATCAGGGATACATCATCATTGCGGTGCAGGCGCCGCAGGGTGCGTCGCTGCAGTACACGCAAGAGATTTGCGGAAAAGTGGAACAAACTCTCTCGCAAATCCCGGAGATTGCGGGCGCTTTTTCGCTGCCCGGGTTCAGCCAATTTGGGGGAGCGCCGAACCGCGCGGTGGTCTTCAGCAGTCTGAAACCGTTCGCGGAGCGCAAGGGCGAGCAACATTCCGCAGGAGCAGTGATTCAACGGCTGCGCCGGCAGCTTTTTGCGATTCAGGGAGCGCTCGTCATTCCCTTTAATCCACCGGCTGTACAAGGTTTGGGGCAATTCGGCGGATTTCAGTATGAGCTGGAAGACCTCGGCCGGAACTCCCTGCAAACGATCGCGGATACGGCCCAGAAGCTAGCGGCCCAGGGCAACTCGGGCAAGGATTTGGTGGGCCTGTTCAGCAGCTTTACTGCCAACGACCCGCAGTATCTGGTCGAAATCGATCGTGAAAAAGCGAAGAGCCTGCAGGTGCCGTTGAGCCAGGTGACGGATGCCTTGCAGGTGTACATGGGCTCGGTGTACGTGAACGATTTCGATTTCAACAACCGGTCGTATCGCGTGTATGTGCAGGCGGACAGCAAGTATCGTTCGCAGCCAAAGGATATTCGTCAATATTATTTGCGTTCCGATGCTGGCCGGATGATTCCGCTGGACAATCTAGTCACCGTGGAACCGACGGCGAGCGCGCAAGTTATCAGCCACTACAATCTTTTCCGGTCGGCAGAAATTGATGGATCAGCGGCGCCGGGACACAGCTCCGGCGAAGGCATTGCGGCAATGGAAGAGCTGTCGAAAAAGGCGCTGCCGCAGGGTATGGCGTTCGAGTGGAGCGGGCTTTCGCTCGAAGAGATCCAGTCTGGGGGCAAGGCGCTGATTCTTTTCGGACTTGGATTGATTGTGGTGTATCTGACTTTGGCGGCGCAGTATGAAAGTTTTGTGCTGCCGTTTATCGTTTTGATGGCTGTGCCGGTGGCCATTTTGGGTGCCATCGGGGCGCAGGCCATGCGCGGGCTCGAGAATGATGTTTATTGCCAGATTGGGTTGGTGATGTTGATCGGGCTGGCCAGCAAGAATGCCATCTTGATTGTGGAATTTGCGGAGCAATTGCGCGAGCAAGGGATGTCGATTGTTGAGGCAGCGATTGAAGCGGCGCGAATCCGGCTGCGGCCAATTTTGATGACTTCGTTCGCCTTTATCCTTGGCGTGGTGCCGCTGGTGCTGGCGAGAGGAGCGGGACGCGCGGGACGGATTTCCGTGGGAACGACGGTGTTCGGCGGAATGATTGCCGCGACCACGCTCAACTTGTTATTTATCCCGGTGCTCTACGTGATTGTGAAGAGTATTTTTCCAGGCAGCAGAGCGAAGACAGCCCCCGTCGAGCATTAATCGCTCCGCTTGACGGATCTCCCTGACTGAAAAATAGGTTGTGCCAGAGCGGCGGAGCAAGTTGTTTAGCAAGCAGATTGCCGTTGGGATCACGGAAAAGACTGCGGCGCCGCTCGGTCAACTGGGAACAAATCGCAGACAAATTGCGGACGCACCACGCAGAACACCCGCGACCGATGTCCCGTCCCGCAGGGTCTCTTCGACGATTCGTCGCTTCTCTTTAACCGCCCGCCGCCGTCTCGTTACTTGCTTGGTGGTGTCCACAGCAGTCTGCTCGGATGTGTCCGCTCATTCCCTCTCAGGATGAGGTTTACGCATTTTGAACTGGAGCGCGAGAAGCTGGAACAGAAAACCCTCGCGCGGCGGTGGCTTTAGCGAGCGAAGAGAGTTACTCAACTTCACTGGAGCCGGGGCGGCAGGATAGCTGATGATCGGGATGAGAGCCGCTGGACTGTCCGGCGCGGAGTTCGATTTCCAGTTTGGCGTTGTCGGAACGGATGCCCACGGGACCGTCGAGGCGCCCTCCTAGAGACCCAACATTTCCCTCCCACACCAGATTGTTATCTGCATAGACGCGCATTTCCGCTTCATTCAGCTCGGCGCGCAACGTGTGCGTGACGCCAGGACGCAAGACGGGCACCGGACCGCTATGGACGGGCTTAATGTTGCGATAGCCGCGGTTGGCGCACTCGGCGCTGGTGTGCTGGCCGGGATTGCTTTTGACGGAGACGACGAGCTTCGATTCTGGTTCGATGCGCCACATCGCGTAAACCAGATTGCAGGCGTCCTGGGCGCGAAGCTTGAGGCCAAACTGGCGGCGCATCTCGCCGGAGCCTAGCGGCTTTTCTCCCGCGGTTTCGCCGAGATAGGTGAAACGAGCCTCCACATCTTGCGCGGTGACGACGGTGACGAACGCGCGCATCTTGGGCACGTTGACGGACATGCGATTTCCGGAGGCCTGCTCGATGGCACCTTCGGTGACGCAGAGCTTTCCATGTGGCACGGAAAACCAGTTAGAGGAAGGTCCAGCTCCTGTCGGAGTGTTGAAACCGAGAAAGACGAAAAAGATTGCGACAATGAAACTCGCAAGAGTTTTCATGATGAACTCATCTCCCCGCAACATGCGCTGTGACTTGGTGGCCGGTTCACAAAACGAATGTCGTATATAATTGCGGCGCTCCCAAGGAATCAGCTAAGGCTATATCATCTGGCTGAACAAGTGGTCATGCAAAGATTGCAGCGGGTGAGTCGATTGAGCAGGTCGCAGAGCTGCGTGCGTCGTTGGGTGATCGAAAGGTGGTTGGCGTGAATTTCAAATTCAGCGAGAAAACAAAAGATCTCGAGCGGCGGCTCGAAGCGTTCATGGTCGAGCATATCTATCCGAATGAGCAGCGGTTCCAGGAAGAAATTGATGGCCATCGCTGGAAGCCGGCGCGAATCACCGAAGATCTAAAGCCCAAGGCGCGGGCAGCGGGGCTGTGGAACCTTTTTCTGCCGAATGATGAACGTGGCGCGGGACTGACGAATCTCGAATATGCGCCGCTATGCGAGATCATGGGCCGCAGCGTGATGGCCCCCGAAGTTTTCAACTGCTCGGCGCCAGATACCGGAAACATGGAAGTGCTGGCGCGCTACGGAACGCCGGAGCAAAAGGAGAAGTGGCTAAAGCCGCTGCTCGAAGGCGAAATCCGATCCTGTTTTGCGATGACCGAGCCGGAGGTGGCTTCCTCGGACGCGACCAACATTCGCGCAAGCATCACGCGCGATGGACACGAATACGTTATCAACGGCAGGAAGTGGTGGACGTCCGGAGCTGGGGACCCGCGATGCAAGATCGCGATCTTCATGGGCAAAACCGATCTCGGGGCCGCGACGCACAGGCAGCAGTCAATGATCTTGGTCCCGCTGGAAACACCGGGAGTCAAGATCGTGCGTCTACTGACGGTGTTTGGATACGACCATGCGCCGCACGGGCATGCGGAGATCGCGTTCGAAAACGTGCGGGTTCCCGCGTCGAACATACTGCTTGGCGAAGGACGAGGATTTGAGATTGCGCAGGGGCGGCTAGGGCCGGGACGCATTCATCATTGTATGCGATGCATGGGGGTAGCCGAGCGCGCACTGGAAACCATGTGCAAACGAGTGCAAGTGCGCGCAGCGTTTGGAAAAACGATCGCAGAGCAAGGAACGATCCGCGCCGACATCGCAACGTCGCGCATGGAAATCGAGCAGGCGCGGCTGTTGACGCTGAAGGCGGCTTATATGATGGACACCGTCGGGAATAAGGAAGCGCGGGCGGAAATTGCAATGATTAAGGTTGTCGCACCAAACATGGCTCTGCGCGTTTTGGATCGGGCCATTCAGGCTCATGGCGGAGCGGGAGTATCCGGGGACACGTTTCTTGCAGGTGCTTGGGCGAATGTGCGGACTTTGCGGCTGGCCGACGGACCGGATGAAGTGCATAGAGAATCGATCGCAAAATGGGAACTCGCGAAATGGGGAAAGCCACGGGCACCAGGGCATTCGGACTAACGCGTCTTCGGACCTGATTCTCTGTTGGCGTTTCTTTCCGGGAGGGTGGCGTGGCGACAGTCGTAGTGGAAACTCCGGAGTCTTTGAAAGAACATGTGGGAAAGGAAATCGGTGTCAGCGAATGGCTCACAATTACACAAGAGCGTATCGCACAATTCGCGGAAGCTACCGAAGACCGGCAGTGGATCCATCTTGATCCGGAGCGTGCCGAGAAAGAATCGCCGTTCGGGACCACCATTGCTCATGGTTTTTTGACACTGTCACTGCTTAGCCGCTTCATGAAGGATGTGATTCTAGTTCGCGGCGGAATCCGCATGGCGGTCAACTACGGGCTGAATCGCGTGCGCTTCCCTGCTCCGGTGCGCGCCGGTTCAAAGATTCGTGCGCGAGTCACTTTGCTGAGTGTCAAAGACGTTCCGGGCGCATACGAGATCGCATTTTCCGTAACTGTGGAGAGCGAGGGCGGCGGGAAGCCCTGCTGCGTCGCAGAATCGATTGTGCGGTATTACGTCTGAATGCCCAGCGCAGTTCGCGGAATTGAACACTACCAAGGAATAACCGCACTAGATTGCGCCGGTTTCGGCGGTTCCCAGAGCGGCGCGCAGGAGCAGCGTGATACGTTGCGGCATGGTGGCGAAGCGTTCGTCATGGGTCAGGCCTTGGTGATAGCGATAATAAATCTGCTGGACGATGACGGCGATTTTGAAACGGGCAAACACCAAGTAGAAAGCCATGTCGGAAACGTCGCGGCCCGTTTTTTGCGCGTAACGCTGGACGAGTTGAGCGCGCGTCAAGCTCCCCGGGTAGGTCGTAGGTCCCCAACGTGTTTCGAGGATTTCGGGCGGATCGCTTCGATCGACCCAATAGGCTAGCGCCGAGCCCAGATCTGTGAGCGGGTCGCCGATGGTGCACATTTCCCAATCCAGTACGCCGATTATTCTGGTGAGATCGTCGGAATCGAGAACGACGTTGTCATATTTGTAGTCGTTGTGGATGAGCGCGGCGGCGCCGGAGGAAGGCATGTGTTGCTGAATCCAATCGGAGATTGTTTCGACATCCGGAATGTCGTGGGTCTTGGAGCCGTGGTAGCGCTCGATCCAGCCGCGTACCTGCCGTTCGAGATAGCCCTGCGGTTTGCCCAAATCTCCAAGGTCCATCGAGTTATAGTCGAGGCCGTGAAGAAGCGCGAGATTGTCTAGAAAGGATTCGCACACACGCCGCGCTAATTCCGGAGAAAAATCCAGATCCGGCGGAACATCTCTCCGAAGGATAACGCCGTGGATGGGTTCCATTAGATAAAACGGAGCTCCCAGCACGGAGTCGTCGTCACAAAAAATGAGGACCTGCGGAGCCGGGGGGTAGTGAGCGTGAAGTTTTGATAGCACGCGGTATTCACGTCCCATATCGTGTGCGGTTTTGACTTTGCTGCCGAACGGCGGACGCCGAAGAACCATCTCGCGCGAACCGAATTCGAGAGAATACGTAAGATTCGAGTGGCCGCTTGGATATTGCCGAACGATCGGCGGTCCAGCTTCGCCTGGGAAATGATGGCGGAGGAAAGGTTCGAGCTTCGCGAGGTCCAGCTCTTCTCCCGGGCGAACGGCGGTCGTTTGATCTTCGGAGCCAGGCATGTTTCGCTCGCGAGCTCTCCTCTAGCGATAGGTCAGCAATGCGGGATCGCCCAAGTGCTGAAACGAGTTAAACGTGCTCAGCGTGAAACGATCCCCGGAGAACACAAATTCGCTGTACGAGCAGTTGCGCGGCATCCAGGCTACTTCTAAAGTGTCCTGCGGCGAAAGGTGCAATGCCCGCTGCACGGATACGGCCACGGGGCCGCCTGAAGTGTAAATGGCGCTTGTCTCGTTTTTACCGGCGGCAGACAAAAATCGCGAGAGACCGCGATTGACACGGGCGATGAAATCCTCCCAGGATTCGACGCCATCGACCATTAATTCTGCTCTGACCCACATGGTGATTACGGTTTCGAAGAGTTTTTGGAAATTCCTGTGGCGCTGTGCTGGACTATTCGCATTTCGTACGGCGGCATGGAGATCGCGGATGTGGGGATCGCTTAGGGCGAGCTGTGGGAGACTCTTTTCCAGCACCACGTCCCCTTGAAATTCGTCGAATTCATCAAATACGACAGGTTCCGGAGACTTCAAACCGTTCTTGGTGAAAGTCTCGCGCACCGCTTTTTCCGTGTCGCGATGCCGGACACGCGGCCCGGTCAAAACGCGGTCGAGAGTAACTTTGTGCCGAGCCCAATACTCTCCGAGGACGCGGGCTTGGGCTTCGCCAGTGGCCGAGAGTTTGTCGTAATCCGGCTCGAGAAAAGAAGCCTGAGCGTGGCGAACCAGAAAAACGCGTCCCATGCGTCACCTGAGAAAAGCGCGAGTCTTTCGTGAAGGAACATGAACTAACGGATAGCAAGAAGTCGATTAGCGCCGAGACACCGCTGCGCTAGGCCGTCGCGCTCTGTTCCTTTTGGAAATCGGCAAATTTCTTGCCTTCTTCGGCGAGCCGCTTCAGTAGCGCAGCCGGCTCCCAAAGTTCGCCATGTTGCTTGTGAAATTCTTCAACGCGATCGTAAACCTTTTCGAGACCAATTGTGTCGGCGTACCACATTGGTCCGCCGCGATGCGCCGGGAAGCCGTACCCGTTGAGATAGATAATGTCAATGTCGACGGCGCGCAGGGCATAACCTTCCTCGAGGATGCGGGCGCCTTCATTGACCAGCGCGTAGACACAACGATCGACAATTTCCTCCCTGGAAATTTCTCGCTGGGGAATCCGCGCTTCGCCCGACCATTTTCGTACCAGCCCGGCGACTTCCGGATCAGCAACGGCGCGGCGGTTTTCGTCATACTTGTACCAGCCAGCACCGGTTTTCTGGCCGTAACGGCCCATCTCGCAGAGGCGATCTCCGGCAAAAGCCTGGCGTATTCCGGGCTTCTCCGAGTGGCGATATTCTTTGCGGATTCGCCAGCCGACATCGAGACCAGCGAGATCGCCGACAGCAAGCGGGCCCATGGCCATGCCGAAATCGTAGAGCGCGGAATCGACAGCCTCGACGCTGGCGCCCTCTTCCAAAAGAAAAACGGACTCGCGGACGTAAGGATGGAACATGCGGTTGCCGACAAATCCGCGGCAGTTCCCTACCAAGACGCCGATCTTGCCGATTTTTTTCGAGAGCTGCATGCACGTGGCGATAACTTCCTTGCTGCTCGCTTTGCCGCGGACGATTTCGAGCAGACGCATTACGTTGGCGGGGCTGAAGAAGTGCGTGCCGATCACAGCTTCGGGACGTGCGGTCGAGGAAGCAATCTCGTCGATACTCAGCGTAGAGGTGTTGCTCGCCAGGATGGCGCCGGGCTTAGAGACGCGGTCCAGCTCGGCGAAGACTTCTTTCTTAAGGGCCATTCCTTCAAAGACGGCTTCGATCACCATGTCGGCGTTTCGAAAAGAATCGTAACTGAGCGTCGGCTGAATCAGCTTGAGCCGCTCATCAACGAATGATTGTGTGAAGCGGCCACGTTTCACGGAGTTCGCGTAATTCTTCTGAATGTTCGCCACACCCTTATCGAGGGCGGCTTGGTCGGCTTCTTTCAGGAGAACCGGGATGCCGGCGTTTGCCAAAACCATGGCGATGCCCCCGCCCATCGTTCCCGCGCCAACGACGGCGGCCGTGTTCACCGGGATGAGTGGAGTCTCCTTCGGAATGTCGGGGATTTTGGCAACCTCGCGCTCGCCGAAGAAAACGTGAATGAGGGCCTTCGATTGATCGGAGAAGAGGCAATCCAGAAAGAGTTTGCGCTCGAGTTTCGAGCCCTCTTCGAACGGGAGTTTTGTGGCAGCTTCCACCGCATCGATTGCTGCTAGCGGCGCGATCATTCCGCGCTGCTTTTTCCTGGCGTTTTCGCGCGCGCCGGCAAAAATTGCGGCGTTTTCATCCGCTGAGCCGAGCTTGTCGTTACGCTCGCGCGTTTTGCGGACGGGTTTATCTGCGATTTCGCGGGCGAACAGGACGGCGCCCGTCAACAAGTCGCCCTCGACCAAGCGGTCGATGATGCCGAACTTCAGTGCTTCCGCGGCCTTACTGGGGTTGCCCTCCGCGCACATTTCGACGGCTTTACCGGCGCCCGCGAGACGCGGCAAACGCTGTGTGCCGGCCGCGCCAGGGATGATGCCAAGCTTTACTTCCGGCTGGCCAACCTGCGCGCTGGGCACAGCGACGCGGTAGTGACCAGACATGGCGAGTTCCAGGCCGCCACCAAAGGCGCTTCCATGAATCGCCATGACCACGGGCTTGCGGCAATCTTCGATTTTCAAAAGCAGCGACGGCAATTCCAATCCGCCGCCGGATTTGCCGGAAGTGATTTTGCCGAATTCCTTGATGTCCGCGCCGGCAACGAATGTTTTGCCGCCACCAATCAGCACAGCCGCCTTGACGGAATCGTCCTTGTCGATCTGCTCGATCGCAGCAGCAATGCCTTCCGGCACGCCGGGGCTCAGCGCATTGACGGGAGGATTGTTGATGGTGATCACGGCAATCCCGTTGTCTTTGGTAAGTTGAACTAGATCGCTCATCGGTGGACGCTCTTTCTCGTGAAATGCTATTTAAACTTTACGGAAAAACGCTCGCGCCGGTTGCCGCCGTGCGGACTCAAATCTTATTTATAAGACTCTTCACTTACGGCTGGCAAATTCAGGGCGAATGGTGTCTTGTCCACCCCAATATTTCTTGCGCAGTTCCCTTTTCAGGATTTTACCGGTGCCCGTTTTCGGCAGGCTATCGAAAAACTCAACCGAGCGAGGCGCTTTGTAATGTGCGATGCGAGCCCGGCAAAAGTCGAGAAGCTCTGCTTCCGTGGCTTGCGCGCCAGGCTTTAGCACAACCAGGGCTTTGGGCACTTCTCCCCATTTCGCATCGGGAACCGGAACGACGGCAACCTCGTACACGTTCGGATGGGCGAGCAGGGCTTTCTCCACTTCCAGCGAAGAAATGTTTTCGCCACCGCTGACGATGATTTCCTTCTTGCGGTCGACCACCAGCAGATAGCCATGCTCATTGATTGTGGCCATATCGCCGGTATGAAACCATCCGCCGCGCATGGCCTCGGCGGTCGCTTGCGGCTGCCCCCAATAGCCCTCCATCACCACATCGCTGCGGGCCACAACTTCGCCGATGCACTGCCCGTCATGCGGGACATCCCTGTCACTCGAATCGACGACACGCAATTCGACACCTGGAATTGCGAAACCGGTCATGGCCTGGCCAATGTATTTTTGCTGGCCTTGCCAATCGAGCCCCGGCTTCATTCTGGACACGGAAAGCGTGGGAGAAGTTTCCGTGAGGCCGTAGCCGGAGCGGCAGCTTGCGCCAAGTTTTTCTTCAACCTCCTGCACCAGGGTCGGAGACGAGGCGGCCCCGCCGATATTAATGATGCGAAGGCTGCTCAAATCATGCTTGGTGCGCTCGGGACAATTGACGAGAGCCGTGGCCATGGCCGGAACGAGACACATCGTTCGAACGCGTTCTTGTTCAATCAGGCGGAAAATGCGCGCTGTCTCGAAACGCTGGAGCATCACGTGCTTGCCGCCGGTCAAAGCAAGGGCGTGCGGCGTGCCCCACCCATTGGCGTGAAACAGAGGAATGGTGTGAAGCTGCGCGCCTTCGGCAGTGGGATCGTCGGTGAGGCAGGCGTAGAGCGCGTGCATGTACACATTGCGATGCGTCAGCATCACGCCCTTGGGCGTGGCGCTGGTGCCACTGGTGTAGAAAATCTCGGAGACGGCATTCTCGTCAATTTCCATGATGTCGGTGTGGTAGGGCGTGGCGTCGGCAAGAAGTTGGTCGTAGTTTTTTGTCGCGAGCCAATCGGCCTGTGGCGTGCCGTCGAGAAGATAGAAGGCTTCAACCGTCGAGGCGCTTTGCCGGAAGGACTCGACCGTCGGGAGAAAACTGTTTTCGAGAAAGAGCACTCTGGCTCCGGCGTCGTTCAAAATAAAAGCAAGTTCATGTGGGGCCAGCCGGATATTTAGGGGCAGCAGGATAGCGCCTGCGTCGAGAACGCCATAGTAAGCCTCCAGCAACCGATGGCAGTTCATGCTTAGGAAGGCGACGCGGTCGCCGGGTTTCACTCCGGCTGCGCGCAACGCACCCGCCAGCAGAGCCGCGCGCTCGGCAAACTGCCCGTAGGTGAATCGCAGATCGCCGCAGACCACCGCGGTCCTGTTCGGAAATTGCGCTTCCGCGTATCGCAAGCATCGAAGAGGTGTGAGTGGGACGTTCATATAGTATCCAGCGCCTTCTAGGCGGTTTGGCCTCCGTCGACGACCAGAACATGCCCGGTGACGTAGTTGGAGGCGTCCGAAGCAAGAAAGACGGCTGCGCCTTTCAAATCGTGGTCATTGCCGAATCGCCGTAGCGGGATCTTCTTCAAGAACTCTTCTCTATTTCGTTCTATCACGACCTGCGACATGTTTGTGGGAAACCAGCCCGGAGCGATGGAGTTCACTTGAATATTGTGGATACCCCATTTGCAGGCCAAGTCCCTGGTGAAGGCGATAACGCCGCCTTTACTGGCATGGTAGCCGATGGCTTGAAATTCAGGCGGAGCACCGCGCATGCCCGCGACCGAAGCGATATTGATGATCTTTCCGCGGCGTTGGGCGGTCATGAATTTTCCAGCGGCCTGTGAAAAGAGAAAAGTGCCCGTCAGATTCGTCTCTATCACTTTGTTCCAGTGTTCCAGGCGCATTTCTTCGACTGGAGCACCCCAGGAAGTCCCGGCGTTGTTGATAAGAACATCGATGCGGCCGAATTGAGAAATCGCCGCATCGACTACGGCTTCGACTTCAGCTGGGTTTTTTACGTCGCAGCCGAGTGCCAGTGTCCGTACGCCGAGGCTCTCGAATTCCCTAGCGGCTTGCTCACAACGCTCCTTCTTACGAGCGCACAGCACGAGATTGGCGCCCATTTCCGCCAGGCCTTCCGCCATTTGACGGCCGAGCCCAATGGATCCGCCGGTGATAATTGCCAGGCGTCCTGTGAGATCAAAGAGTTCTCGAACGTTCATCGTAGGTGGCGTACCTTCCCGTCATATCTGACGTTCTCGGAGGACTCACCGTTGCCTGCTCTCGCCATAAAGATTCTCGCATTGGAAAATACTAGAAGCAGGGGCCTACGCCAAGCTCGAATTCAACTATCGGGCGAACCGGAGTGTTTCTATGAGCCGAGCGGCTATGCCGGGCTTGCGGGGGCGCTTTTCTGAGGGTCCCGTACAAAGCTTCGCCCGTGGCGTTCCGAGCCGAGCAGCAGGAGGACCGTAAGCGTCAGGATGGTTACGACTTCAAAACCGGCAATGGCCCACTGATAGCCCACGCGGTCGCGCAAAGAATACTGGATCGCATTTGTGGGCGACGCGATCAGGATTCCCAATTGATAGGTAAGCCCGGGCATCAATCCCCGGGTCGCATCCGCGGACATTTCGTTCAGATGTACGGGAATCACACCCCAGGCGCCCTGCACGCCCATTTGCATCACAAACGCAGCGATCACGAGAACAGCTAAACTCCCGCCAAACGCCCACAGAGGAATAATGAGTAAACAAAGTCCCAATGCCGCGATCATACTCTTGCGCCGGCCGGCGACCTGCGAGAGGTGTCCGAAGATAATTGCACCCACGACCGCACCGATGTTGTAAATAATCGCGGTGTTCGCGACTACCGCCGCCGAGAAGCGATGTACTTCGTGCAAGAAGTCCGGGTACAAATCCTGCGTGCCGTGGGACATGAACATCATGAAGGTCATAAGCACGACTAGGTAGAGGAATCGTTTCCATTCCAGCGCCATGGTGCGCAAGACTTGACCCGTGCTGGCGGCGCGATGCTGCTTCCACGCTTCCGACTCCGGAACCTTTCGCCGGATGTAGAGCGCGAGCAGGGCAGGTAGTGCGCCGATCCAAAACATCGGTCGCCATCCCCAGGCGGGCAGAAGGAACCGTGCCGCCATTGCGGCCAGCAGATAGCCGATCGAATAGCCGCTCTGCAAAATCCCGCTGAGGATGCCTCGCCAGCGCACGGGCGCCGCCTCCATCGCGAGGGATGCACCTACGCCCCACTCGCCGCCCATGCCGACGCCGAACAGGGCCCGCATGACGAGAAAGAACTTGTAGTTTGGTGAAAAACCACACAGAAGCTCGATTAGCGAAAAATAGATGACGTTCGCCATTAGCGGTCTGCGCCGCCCGTAACGATCGGATAGCACTCCGAAAATCGCTGCCCCCACCGGACGCAAAGCGAGTGTCGCAAAGGTAGTGAAGATGATGTCTTTCTTGGATACGCCGAACTGACGAGCAAGGACGTCATACATGAAGACAACCACAAAAAAATCGAAGGCGTCGAGGGTCCAGCCAAGAAAACCGGCAAGAACCGCGTGACGTGCGTTTGATTTGGAGGTAACCGCTGGGTCGGTTATTTGCACGCTAGAGCCTCTGCCGATGAGGAGTTGACGGCCCTTCATGGTAGCCAAGGTTTCGGCCCTTCCCATCCAAAACACTCCGCAGGGGTTTCGCGTTACGCCGGCAATGCTTGGCCACGTGTTTCAGCTCCAAAGGGAATTAGAAGCAGACCAACAGCAAATGCAAACGAAGTGACGGCCACGGGAATGCCGAGCGAGCCGTATCGTTCGACGCCGCTTCCGACCAGAAATGTGATCCCTGCTCCACCGAAGCGCGCAAAGGACGTGGAGAAAGCGAACGCGCTTGCGCGGCATTCGGTGGGATACTGCTCCGGCAGCCACAGCGTGTAGACCGCGAAGTTCGCTCCGCCCAAACCCAGAAAAAACAAGCAGGCAAAAAACCACGAAAGCGCGGTTGGCCCTAGATAGAAGACTTTGCCAAACGTGAGTGCAATGAACACCATCATCAAAACAAAGAAAAAGCTCAATGCGCCGCGCCGGCCAAACCGTTCGGCAAGCCAGGGCATCGCCAAGCACCCCAGAATCGTGGCGAACGCGACGAGCATGGTCGCGCCGGAGGCAAGCCGCGCGGCTTGCGGGCCACCTCGGCCAGCCGCTTCGGCAAGGGACGTTACCGCTGCCGGTACATAGACTGTGCCAGCCCAAAGTCCGCTGATCGAAGCAAGCATGAACAACGAATTCAGAGTCGTACGGCGACGCAAAGCAGGCGAAAAAAGCGCCGCGAATGGGCGATACAGCCTCCAGGAGCGAACCATATCTGCCTTCTCGGACCAGCGCGACGGCTCGGTAACGCCATGACGCACCCAAGCAAGGAGGAGTGCGGGCAAGCCCCCGACGGCAAACATGGCGCGCCAGCCGTAGCGGCTGCCGATCGCGTAGTTGGCGATCGCTGCAAGGAACACGCCAACGTAGTAGCCCGTGTGCATGTAGCCCGCGCCCGCGCGACGCCGGCTCTCCGGCCACTCCTCTGCGACAAATGTGCCGCCCATGGCCCACTCGCCGCCAATTCCAATTCCTGCGAGGAGACGCAGTATCGCCAACTGCCAGACGCTGGTGACGAGTGCGCTTAGAAACGTAAAGACTGAATACCAAACGATGGTCAGCATCAAGGTGCGCACGCGGCCGAACTTATCGCCTACGGGCCCCCATAAGAAAGCGCACCCCCAGCCAAGCAGGAAGAGAGCGAAAAGCAATCCACCGTAGTAGCCGACATTGCCTTTTGTCGCGGCGATGCCGGATCGAGGCAGAAGTTCTCGAAGCGAGGGAAATAGTACCAATGCGTAGATGAAGGAATCCATGCCATCGAGAGTCCATCCACCCCACGCGGCCCAGAACCCTCGAATTTGATTTCCGGTGAGCGGGACGCGAGCGGACTTGCGGTCGTTCGAAGAATCAAGAGGCATCGCGGTTGGGACTATATCAAAAAGCGATGGCCGGAATAGAGCGAACTCAGGTAGCGGCACCATTTGGATGCAAGCCGCGCCACGCAGGAAGCATCTGCGCCAAATCCCATTTCAGCTCTCGCAGACGGTGATGTAAACTCTCTGGTTCGCACGGAGCGGAATCATTGCGCGAACGATTTGATCTGCGTGCCGCAAGTCAAAATCCATGCGAAGGAACACTGTGAAGCGTGATCTTTAGAATATTCGAAGACAAGGTGGAACTTGCCGAGGCAGCCGCCCTCGAAGCTGCAACGGCTATCCGCGGCGCAATCAAGGAACGAGGTCAGGCGCGCATAGTCGCCGCAACCGGCGCCTCTCAGCTCGAATTTCTGGAAGCGCTGACTGCGACGACCGGGATCGCCTGGCAAAACGTGGAATTATTCCATCTCGATGAGTACATAGGAATTCCGGCCTCGCATCCAGCCAGTTTCTGTAAATATTTGCAGGACCGCCTGATCAACAAAACCGGGATCACCATGCTCCACTTGTTGAACGGCGCCGACGACCCGGCAGAAATCGTCCGTCGCGCAAGCAAGGCCATAGCGTCCGCTGCCATCGACGTCACATTTGCCGGCATCGGTGAAAACGGCCATCTCGCCTTCAATGATCCTCCAGCCGATTTCGAGACGAACGATCCATACCTTATCGTGGATCTCGATGAAGCGTGCCGCAGGCAACAAGTCGGCGAGGGCTGGTTTAGGGATCTGTCGGCCGTGCCTCGGCAAGCCATTTCTATGTCCATCCGCCAAATCCTCAAATCCCGAGAGATCATTGCAGTGGTACCCGACGCCCGCAAAGCACCAGCCGTCAAGGTTTGTTTCGAAGGACCTATGAGCCCAATGGCTCCAGCGTCGATCCTCGGATCGCATGCGAGGGCAACAGTCTATCTAGACCGGCAATCCGCGGCGTTGCTTAGTCCGGCGACACTTTCCTCTTTCACCGCCTGCTGATGGACACTCGCGCAAAAGCAAAAAGTACAGAAACAAACTTCCACGGCGGCCACAGCATTCCGTCGCTAAGATGGTGGATCTGCGCACTTTTGTTTGTTTCGACGGTCATCAATTACATCGATCGCCAAACGCTCTCGCTGCTCAAACAGGACTACCACTGGAGGAACACGCACTACGCCAATGCAGTGATCGGCTTCCGCGTAGCCTATCCTATCGGACAAGCTTTGAACGGCAGGCTGGTGGATCGCATCGGAACAATACGCAGACTTACCGAGCGGCACATGATCCTTGCCGACAGCCAAGAGGACCAAGCACCCAGAAAAACGTCCCCGCGCTGGCGCGATCTTCCGAAGCTCCCGCAAACCCGGGGAACCATGATTGCCAGGAGCTTCACCGACCTGGTCTTTTTCTTCATCGCCGATTGGTTTCCTATCTATCTGATCGCCAAAGGAATTACTCTCAGAAGCGGCTTGATCGCCGTCTGGATTCCCTTGATCGCCGCCGATCTGGGCAATTTTTTCAGCGGCTGGCTTTCCGGCTTTCTGCTCAAACGCGGCTGGTCCGTCGGAAACGCGCCGCAGGCCCTGGTGGTTTTCGGCGGCTTCGGCATAGCCTTGCTTATTCTCACCATACTCACGGTGAATCTCCATTTGCTCACTCTCCCGTTTGCCCTTGCCACTTTCTCTTACGCATCTTTCACCACCATCGCCAACGTGTTACCTTCTGACCTTTACAAAAACGAATCCGTGGCGACCGTCAGCGGCTTCGGCGGTACGGGGGCCGCCCTCGGCACGATTATCGTTTTCGAATTGGCGGGCCAACTTTCCGATGGGTGGTATCGCGACGGGGACGCACTTGTTCGACCCGCTCATGGTTATCGCGGGCCTGATTCCCTTTGTGGGGATGATTCTCGTGCTTATGCTGGTGCGCAATCCAAAGGCGACGGATCACTGCCTGGTCCGCCGAATCTGAGATTTCTCGCACCACGTGGTTGCCAGTGCGGCCGAGAGTAGCGAATCCTAGGCGGGAAAGACCAATTGCAATTGGAGGAGGATTGGTGAAAATCACGGATGCAAAAGTGCTGATCTCGGCTCCGGGCCGGAATTTCGTAACCCTAAAGGTCTATACCGACCAGGGCATTTACGGCCTCGGCGATGCGACGCTTAATGGCCGTGAGCTGGCCGTCGCCGCCTATCTATCCGAGCATTTAATTCCGTGCCTCATCGGCCGCGATCCGTTTCAATCCGAAGACATCTGGCAATATTTCTATCGCGGCGCGTATTGGCGCCGCGGCCCCGTAACCATGGCTTCGATTGGCGCGATCGACGTCGCCCTGTGGGACATCAAGGGCAAAGCCCTCAACACTCCGGTTTACAACCTTCTCGGTGGAAAAAGCCGCACCGGCGTCATGGTCTACGGCCACGCCAACGGCCGCGACATCCAAGAAACCATCGACGAAGTCGGCAAATACGCGGCCATGGGCTATCGCGCCATTCGCGCGCAATCGGGTATTCCCGGGATTCCCTCCACCTACGGCGTTGCGAAAGACAAGCTCTACTACGAACCTGCCGAAAAAGGCTTGCCTCCGGAAAATCTCTGGTCCACGGAGAAATATCTGCTGCATGTGCCAAAACTTTTCGAATCACTGCGCGTGAAGTTTGGCGATGATGTTCATCTCCTGCACGACGCCCATCACCGCCTTACGCCGATCGAAGCGGCTCGCCTCGGCAAGAGCCTCGAGCCCTATCACCTCTTCTGGCTCGAAGATGCCGTCACGGCGGAACTTCAGGAAGGGTTTCGCATCGTGCGTCAGCACACCACCACGCCGCTCGCGCTGGGTGAAGTCTTCAACACCATTTGGGACGCCAAGACCGTCATCACCGAACAATTGATCGACTACATTCGCATGGCCACGGTCCACAGCGGCGGCATCACTCACCTCAAAAAAGTCGCTTCTCTCGCAGAGATTTATCACGTCCTCACCGGCTGCCACGGTGCGACAGACTTGTCGCCAGTTTCCTTAGCCGCCGCTCTTCATTTCGACATGTCCGTCAACAACTTCGGGATTCAGGAATACATGCTTCACACCAAGGAAACCGACGAAGTGTTCCCGCACGCTTATTCCTTCAGCGACGGCTTCCTGCACCCCGGAGACACGCCCGGTTTGGGCGTCGACTACAATGAGAAGCTCGCGGAAACGTTTCCTTACGAACGCGCGTACTTGCCCATTAATAGAAAGTTGGACGGCACAATGTTCAACTGGTAGGGCGAGTCGCTGTTCGCAACCAAAGCAGTAAGCGCGTCGCGAGTGCAGTTAGTAAGCAAAAGATCTTCATGTGGAGATGGAAACAATGGGATACAGCAAGCTCGATCTGAAAGGCAAGTCAGCCGTGGTCATCGGCGGCACTTCCGGCATCGGCCGAGCGATCGCCCTGGGCCTAGCCGAAGCCGGCGCCGATGTCGCCCCCACAGCGCGGCGCCCCGACCAAGTGGAGGCCGCCGCCCGTGAAGTCGAAGCACTGGGACGCCGCGCCCTTCGCCAAACGTCTGATGTGACCGACCGAGCTTCGCTCGAGCAGGTGCTCCGTGCCGCGTTGAAATCATTCGGCAAAGTCGATATTCTCGTGAACTCTGCCGGACGCACCAAGCGCGCCCCCACGATGGATTTTACCGAACAAGACTGGAACGACATTCTGGAAACAAATCTCACGGGCATCCTGCGCGCCTGCCAGATTTTTGGCCGGCACATGGCGGAGCGCCGCTACGGAAGGATCATCAACATCGCTTCGATTGGCTCTTTTCTCGGCATATTCGAGGTGGCCGCGTACTCTGCGAGCAAAGCCGCAGTCGCTTCGCTGACGCGGTCGCTGGCCGTCGAATGGGCGCCCCACGGAATCTGCGTGAATGCCATCACACCGGGCGTCTTCCGCACCGCGCTGAACGAAAAGCTGCTGGACGGTACGCCGCGAGGCAATGAATTTCTGATGCGCACACCTATGAAGCGCTTTGGCCAAGTCGAGGAGCTGGCCGGCGCGGCCGTCTACCTCGCCTCTGACGCGGCCAGTTTCACGACGGGCTCCGTGCTCATTGTTGATGGCGGAATCCTTGCCAGTGGCGTAAACCAGTGAACGGATGGAGAGAAAGTAAGTTGGAAGCGAGGAGTGCAGTAGCCAGAGGATGTTTGGGCACATTCGGCAAATCACATGCGACGGAGCGTCAAACTGATGGGACCGGCATCGTTTCTGTCTCTATGGGAGTACCGTAATTCTCGTGACCGGATGAATCTCCATCCACTGTGCATGGAAACTGTCCTGGACCAAAGTGCCAACTATTTGAACGTGAGAACCCACCGGCGGCAGAGACACTTGATCGGTGTAGTTGGCACACGCCGCTTTGGCGTCCTGCTGAGTAACAGGAAATCTGCATACAATCTCGAAAACCAGATTCCCTCCTTCATCGCTGATGTTCCCGGCGTTCAATAGATTTTCAAATTGCGGGTCCACTTTCAGCCAGCCGTGGGTGTCACCATCGGCTTCGTGGCGAACGCCGTCAGACTTCTTGCCCGCAGTAGCATCCACGATGGTCCCGGTGACAGTGACGCATGGTTGTTTCACGATGAGGCGCGGCGCATGGTAGACATGGCTCCACAGCGTCGGATCACACTGCGTTTCCGGCGGCTGAGGCGGGGTTAGGGGGGCCGGCTGAGCGGACGGTGGTGTAGGCGGCACCGAAAGTGTCACGAACTTCGACCAGATCCAACCGACCTGTTCATCCTCCGTCCTAACATGGTAGAAGCCACTATCTGGGGCTTCATCCACCAGAGTTAGTCTCGCTCCCTCGGGGAGATGAGCAAGGGCGACGCTCGCCGTCGAGGGATCGCGACGAAGAATGACATTTCGGTTGGTGGTCGCGGTCTGGCCTAAGACAGAAAAGGGACAGATCAGCAGAATGAGTAGACCTACAAAAGTTCTCATGGAGTTGGTCTTCATGTCTTCGCTCCTCCCATTTTTCATCTTAGGGGTGTCCTGCCGTCCCGACTCGTCCCTATTTGCGGACTACCCCACCATCGCCTGGTTCTTTCTCGAACAGTACCAGACTTGATGCTCGACGCAAAATGGGCGCAGGATCTTGGGGCGAACTGGACCGAACCCTTAACTTCAGGCCGGACTTTGCAGCCGGATTTCTTAGAAATTGGACTTCAAAAAAGTCGAGGCTGGACACCAGAAATACGTCACTTCCTGGATTAGGTCGTAGACGCCTTCTCGGCGCCTTAAGCATCGGGCGATAGTGTCAGCCGGCCAGGGTCAGCCGCGCCGGTTTTTTATGCACTACCCTTCGAACAGCAGGTCTTGTTGGCAAACCGGCTATGGCCTAGTTCGTTTAGAATTTGGGGCGACCGGAACATATGAAAGCCCATGTCCGTAGTATCAAATCTGCACCGACCGATCGTCGTAGGTTCGTCACCCGCACAACTCATCGGTAAGAGATTACTTCCGTTTGATCGAGAAGGTGACATACTCCCATGAGCAAACTAGCCCACGCGTCGCGGGCTTTAACTTGTTCCGTTCCCGAGCTACTGCCGAGTCACTTGCCTCCCGCCTTACGTCTGGTGCGGCGCCTCCGGTTGCGATAGATTTGATCGGGAGGATTCATGGACATTCTAGCAGCCATCAAGCGCGAAGAGAGAAAACTCGAAAAGCAGTTAGGCAAGCTACAGCACCAATTGAACGGAATACGATCGGCTGGGAAAGCTTTGGGCGATTCGACGAGCAAGGAACTCAAAGCGGTAAAGAAGCGCGTTATGTCTGCTGCCGCCAGAGCGAAGATCGGGAAAGCTGCCAAGAAGCGGTGGAGGAAGTTTCGAGCGCAGAAAAAGGCGGCAGGATAGTCCGGCCTTCGCGGTTGGAAATCCAGTAGTAGACAATACGTAACGGACCTTCATCGAGTGACTCGACATCGATTATTCAATGGAATAGGCTCGAACGGTGGATGACCATCGTGGGCTAAGGTTTGCGTTTAGCGCCAGTGCCGAGATCGCTCCTGAAAGCTCGCCTACTGCTTTTGTCAAGGCACGGGTGACGGAGGTGAGCTTACGGGGGTGTCTCCTAGAGACTTCTGCGTCGTTTGAGATGCAGCTACCTGTTTTGCTGAAGATTGACCACTCGGGAGAGCATTTCGAGGCCGAGGCATCAGTTCTCTATCTCAAGCCCGAGGGCATGGGCTTGGTGTTTCGGGAGATAAAGCCCCAGTTTCGAGCCGTTTTGCAGAAATGGGTTCTGACCGCGCTAGATCACCAACCGCATGCCTCAGAAACCCCTGGTTAGCTCGCCCTGTACGGCGCCTTGAATAATTAGGTGCTATCCTCAGCCTGTGCCCACGAGTTTTGAATCCGCTCTTCTGTCCGTCTGGCAACAGGGTCTGGTCGATAAGAAGAAAATTGTCGAGATTGACGGCGAAACTTATTCTGTCAAGCAGACGGCCAAAAGCAGGTTGAAACAAATTGATTTTCGTTTTGAAGGGCGAGAATTGCGGGGCCTGGAACAAAACCCGAACACCAAATCCAGATGGGCGAAGCTCGCCAGGGAGGAAAAAAAAGTCATGCAGTTTCTCGAAGCGGGAAGATACATCGCGGTGGTGGTGGACGGGAAAATTCAGGTTTATAAGTAGTTGAGGTATTCAATCCGAATGAACAGATAGAGCGGGAATTGATATGGCGCTAATCAAGCTTCGCGAGGCCAATGAAGCCGGAGAAGAAACGGGAATTCTCTTTGCAAATACCGATCAAATTGTTGCCATCAGTTCTGGCCCTAATGCGACAGAAGTCCAGATGGCCGATGGGAGCACACGATGGGTTAAAGACACTCCTGATGCAGTCGTCTTGTTGACAACGGCGTCTGGATGATGGCCGCGCCTGCCTCGCTAGACGCTAAGACCCGGCCATCACAGATTCGTAGGACGTGTGATTCAGCTATCGCCTACAAACGGCGAAGAAGCACTGAAGACGGCGCAATACCGCTTATGGAGTTCGTTGCCTGGCTTAAGTGGAGCGTCCCGGCTTCATGATCACCACGCGGAGCAACTGGCTGGGATCTTCGGCGGACGAGAGCTTCTGTTAGCCTGTCTGAAGCAGAGCAGCAAATTGTGGAGCAGGTAGCGGCCTACTGAAGAGGTACCCCTGTCCTTCCTGACAATGGTGGGCCTGAAGGTAGGCCCTCTGTTCTTGCGTTTCGATGCCCTCGGCGACCACCACGTGCTTGAGGCTCTTTCCCATGCTAATGATCGCGTCCACGATGGTTGAGCCATCGCAATCGGCAGTGATCTGGTTGATAAACGAGCGATCGATTTTCAAAATATCGATGGGAAACTCGCGGAGATAGCTAAGGCTGGAATAGCCAGTACCGAAGTCATCCGCGGCGAGACGTATTCCCATGCCCTTGAGCTCTTGAAGTACGGAAGCCGTGAATTTGGCATCGTCCATAAGAACGCCTTCGGTGAGTTCGAGTTCGAGGTACCGCGCCTCCAAGCCGGTTTCCTTGAGGATCGTCCGGACACCTTCAACAAAATCAGTTTTGCGGAACTCCGCGGAAGAGACGTTAACAGCAACGGGGATTGGCGGAAGTCCTGCGTCCTGCCAGGCGCGGGCTTGCCGGCACGCTTCGCGCAGCACCCAGCGGCCGATGGGCAGAATTAGCCCGCTATCTTCGGCGATGGGCACGAATTCCGCAGGAGAGACGAGTCCTCGATCCGGATGCTGCCAGCGTATCAACGCTTCGACACTTGTGATCTCCCCGGTGTTGAGATTTACCTTGGGCTGGTAATGCAACAAGAACTCTTGTCGCTCGAGAGCGCGACGCAGACTGGCTTCGAGAGATTGCCGCGCTACGACCTTCACATTCATCTCCGCCGTGAAGTACTGGAAGTTGTTGCGGCCGTTTTCCTTGGCGTGATACATCGCCGTGTCCGCATTCTTGATTAACGTTTCCGCATCTTCTCCGTCCACCGGATAGACACTGATGCCGATACTGCCATCGATATGCAGTTCGTGCTCCCCGATGAAATGCGGCGCAGTCAGAGAAAGAAGTATCCTTTTCGCGCTTTTGGCAGCGTCTTGCGAACCAGCGATCTCTGAAAGGAGGATCAGGAATTCATCTCCACCCTGGCGGGTGACGGTGTCCGAATCGCGCACGCTGGCCACCAACCGGAGTGCAACGGATTGCAGCAGTCGGTCCCCGATGGCATGTCCCAGTGAATCGTTGATGTACTTGAATCGATCCAAATCGAGAAAGACTACCGCTGTCAGGGTCTTCCGACGGCGAGCTAAGGAAATCGCTTGAGAGATCCGGTCGTTCAACACAAGCCGATTGGGCAGGTTGGTCACCGCGTCGTGCTGCGCGAGGTATGTAGTTTCTACTTGTATGCGATGGTGCTCGATGGCGTGACGAAGAGCCCTGGGAAGCGCGCGATTTTCGACCTGTCCCTTAATCAGGTAATCTTGCGCACCGGCCTTCATAGCTTCGGCCGCCAGCGCCTCATCGTCCATGCCTGTGAGCACGATGAGGGGGATGCCCGGGGCCGCTGCGCGCGCCTGTTGGACGGACTGGAGACCATACGCATCCGGCAGTCCCAAGTCCAGCAGGACGATGTCCACCCCGCCTTTCGCCAGGCGAATGACGGCCTCACGCATGTTTGAGACGTGCGTCATTTCGAAGCTATTCGGGCTTTCTTTGCCGAACATCTCACGGAGCAAGCGAGCATCTCCCTCGTTATCCTCAACCAGAAGAACTCGCAGTGTCTTTTGCTTCATGAGCGTGCGTCCCTTGGCAACTTAACCACCGACGACTAGAAAACTGTCGATGCTCTTCACCACTTTCAGGAACCCCTCGAGATCTGCAGTGTTGGTAAGGTGGCAGTTCTCATGGGTGATAACTCCTCTGGGATATCCGTCCCGGATGCGGAGGTCGTCAAGATAACCCCGGGATACTCTCGAGTACCGGGCTCTCCTTGAGTTCCGCCAAGACCTCCCGGCCGTCCTTCTTGGGCAGGTTCAGTTGGAGCGAGTTCAGATCCGGGCGAGGAGTATTGGCGTGCTCCCCTTCGCGCCCCAGAAAAGGTCATTATTTCTGCCCTATGCGAAGCCACGTTCGTCTTCAACTAACTCCAGATTAGGAGCGGAGGGCTTTGGGACAGACACAGTGTCGCAAGTCCGAGGGGCGGCTCGGAAGCACGTGCTGGTCCAAGAAGGGAGTTACAGTTTATACCGGCTGGATGCTGGTTCCAACTTGGCCCACAGGCCGATGTCCAATAAACTACGGTGAATACTCGCGTGCGAGCGCTCGAAAGTCGGGTTGCAGGTATTGGGATAATCCGGAAATCAGGCTCAGGAATAGCGCGCTGATGTGCCCGTACAAAGCCGACAAACAAATCCTCTGGTCACAAACCATCCAAGCGATTCTACGCCTCGCGATGAATGACTACCAGAAGCGTTTGAGTGCATCGCAGGTAGCGCGATGGAATTGGTGGAAGAAGAGTTCAAGACTGCAAGAAAATCAACGGAGAGGCCGTCAATCAGTCATCAAACCTCATTCTCTTAGCCCATCGCAACCCCGGTCCTAGCAGCTGTGCAGCTTGGCGCAGCGTTGACTGGAGCAAACTTCTAGTGCAATCCCACCGCACCATGGACGGAACGCACAAGTCTCTCTGAGTCGTATCCGATTCCGTCTTTGAAGACGAGTTCCACGTTTTCGATGTCTCTAATCTTCTGGCTGGGATCGCCCTTGACCACAACGATGTCGGCTTGTTTGCCGGCGCTCAACGTGCCGATGCGATCCGCCTGTCCCAGGAATTCAGCCCCATTTTGCGTAGCAATGTGGATAGCTTCGAGCGGCGTGAACCCTGCCTCAACCAGGAGTTCCGTCTGTCTTTGATCGCCGAATCCCGCCAGCGCTCCCCCATATCCTGTGGGATCTTCGCCGGAGAGCAGCAGTCCTCCCGCTTTCACGAAGTCGTGTTCAAACTGCATTTCCTTCTTAAGCAGAATTGTACCGTTGTCGCTGCCCTCCGCAATCTTGGCACGTGCTGCTAGATAGTCCGCACGCGATGGCAGGGACATCGCCTGCAATACCCGGTCCTCGAGCGGCGGGCGATTCGCGGCAAACGTTTCGAAAATGACGAGCGTGGAAGTCACCGCAACATGATGCTGCACTAGCTTACGAATCACCGCTTGGACCGTTTCGCTTTCTATATCCATCTTTTCCATGCTTGGGTGCCGGTCGGCATCGGGTGGACAGACATCCGGCAGCTTATCGGGGTTGAACTCCTGGTCCACCACCAAGCCGTGTTCCAGGTCGTCGATCCCCATTTCCGCTGCTTCGCTGAATCCCACTGAACACAAATGGCCCGTAACCTTGATTCCTCGTGCATGGGCGGCTTTGATCGCCGCGCTCAGTTCAGCACGCGTGATGTGCATGTACGCTTTGAAAGAGGTTGCCCCCTCGTCGATCCAGTAATTCACGAGACGCACGGCATCCTCGGGCCCGCTGAGCTCGTGCAACTGTGGTGTAAAGGAGCCCGCGCCCTCAAGATACGGCCCAGTGATGTTTATCTTGGGCCCGGGCATCTTGCCGGTGTCGATCATTTTCTTCAAAGCCAGATCCGTGTAGGTTTCCAGGCTCCCTGTCGTTCGAATTGAGGTCACGCCCTCGGCCAGATAGAGCCGCGGAAAACTGAATCCCATTTCGCCATAAAGCGCGGGGGCGCCCTCCACCGGTCCTTCCCCTGAAGCTGCTGGGTAGAACATGTGATCGTGCATTCCAACAAGGCCTGGAATCACCGAGCGCCCCTTCAACTCGAGGACGTGCGCGCCGGGGGGAACAGACACCGCAGAGGAAGGTCCAATTCCTCGTATCATTCCGTTTTCGATGAGAATGGTCTGATCGGCCTCCGGAGCCGCCCCTGTCCCATCGATGACCCGCACGTGCTCCAACGCCACCACAGTCGAATCCACAGTAACGAAGCTCTTGGTGAGCGACGAGAGCGTTGGTTTTTGCTGCGCCTCTAGACTCGCCCTGAAGGTCGCAACCAGCACTATCCCTAGCAAGAGCTTGCGCATTTTCCCCCCTCTCTCATCAAGAAGGGGAGCGAAACGCTCGCGCTCCCCTCTCCAGTCTGTGGTGTCACCCGGCCCCGGAGTTAAAACGTATACTTCAGCCCAAATTGAATGATGCGCGGGGACACCGTGGTTGCCGTGATCTGCCCAAAGCTCGGGGCGTGCAACTGAGTAATCGCCGTCGAAAATTGCGTGGTGGTCTGGCTAGCGAACTGCGGGGTATTGAAGGTGTTGAAGAACTCCGCTCGGAACTGAACCGTTCCGGCTTCACTGAGACCTCCAACTTTTGTGTCCTTAAATATCGACATGTCCATATTGTGTTGGCCCGGACCATATACTACGCCGCGGCCTAGCGCGCCGAACCCAGTTCCATCACCAATCTGCGGAGGTGCGCAGAAAGCATTGGCGTTGAAGAAATTATCCAGATTCGTCTGCACCGGACCCGGAGTCAGAATGTTTTGGGCGGTTTTACCGGGACACAAAGTCGCTCCAAAGGTCCCGAATGCTCCGGCAAGGCCATAGATACTGCCGGCAGCGGGATCTGTAAACGTCAGCGCAGGCCCGGACTGCGCCACGACTACTCCCGACACTCCCCATCCACTGAGCAGCCTTCCGTCAATTCCCTTGTTGTTATGGAAGTTGGGCAAATCCCACAGGTAGTTCGCGACAAAGCGGTTCCGAGTGTCGAAATCTGCCGGGCCGTAGCCGTTCATCGGATTCAATTGGTCGTTGTAGGCGCCACCCCCTAGCGGGAAGGTGCCAACACCCGTTACGTCCGTCAGCGTCTTCCCATAGGTATAGGCCAGCCCGAACTGAATCCCGTGGCTGAATCTCTTTTGGATGTTTGCCTGCAAACTGTTGTAGTTAGAAATCCCGGTCCATTGCGCTTGGTCCAATCCGCTAGGCGCTATGCCGAGAACAGGGACGCGTTGGGCGGCGTTTTCAAATGTGTTTGTCGTCAGCCCGTTGACCGGGTTCGCAGCGCCGGCCAGTTCGGCCTGATTGATTTGGTTCGTCGTTTCAATGCGATTGCTCTTGGTCCCCACGTAGCCGACTTGGACCAGAGTTGTGCTGTTCAACGCGTATTGAATGCCGAAGTTATACTGCTGCGTTATCGGGGGCTTCCAGTCGGGGCTGATGGAATTGATCGTAAGCGCGGTATTTGGAGATCGCTCAACGAAGTTCGGGAATACTTCGTTTGAGGGAGGATTGAACGGGACCTGCAAAGTTGCCAGGGAGTTCAAGGCGCCAACGTTGGTCTGCCTCGAGAAAAACGGCGGATTGACAATCAATTGGAACGCGTCATTCACTGGCGGATGCGTGTAGTAGAGTCCATACCCGCCGCGCACGACGAGCTTGTCATTGAAGAGAGGCGGCGTCCACGCAAATCCCAGCCGCGGCCCAAAATTGTTCAGCGCCCAACCATTCGCTGCGAACGTCGGATTGGAATTCCGCATAATTCCGGCCGGCAGAGTGCCCGGGAAGTTTGAAGCCGCGATGAAACCTGAGAAAGGCTTGTTCGCTAGGTCGTTCGAAGCCAACGACGGCCAGAAGTCGACAATTTTCCCTTTTCCGTCCGAAGTCTGACCCAGGCCCTCCCAGCGCAATCCCACGTTTACGGTCAAGTGCGAGTTCACCTTGATGTCGTCCTGGGCGAAGGTGTACAGGCTGCCGACGTGAAACTCTCTTGTGGTATCCCCGCAAAGATCATCCGACACGTTGATGTTGCTCAATTTCCCGCCGTTCTGCGCGGCACTCATTCCGAGCAGGAAATCCTCGAAGCTCAAGAACGAAATATCACCGCGCGTCACTTCTTGATCTGCGGAATCGGCGATGTCTCTTTCCCATCCAAAGCCCGCGCGAATGTTGTGCCTTCCGTGAGTCCAGGAGACTTGATCCTGTGCTGCCCACGCCGTCGGCGCAGTAAATTGACCATCATTGAAGTTGCCGCTCAACTCCGTCGAACCGATGACCATGATCGGCATGAACGCGCTGGTGCACCCAGGCGTCAGCCCAATGGATTGATTTGTGACCTGATTCTGGCTGGCTACTCTGCCGTAGTAGCGATGGTACGCAATGCTGGCCTCGTTGATCAGCGTCGGCGCGATCACATAGGTATCTTTGATGTTGCCGTTCCAGTTTTTGAACAGGTCATTCGTGCCTGAACCGGGAACATTCGAAGACGTGAACGCCAAAAATTCCGGTGACTTCGCGTAGAAAAACTTCTCCGAGATCGTATGCTTGTTGCTTGGCGCATAGTCCACGTTCGCAATGTACTGGTCCTCGTTAAATTTAGATGGAATACTGAACGAGGATTGCCCCTGCGAACCTCCTTGCGAGTCCGTTCCCGTAACCTTTTGTGGCGTAGGGATAAGGAAGCCCCCTCCTGCCGTCTTGAGGTTCAGTAGCTTTAGTGCTACCGGATTTATATTCGATCCATCCGCAGCAATCGTTCCGCCATTGCTGCCCTGGAGCCCCCCAAACACTTTGGCGATGCCAGCAGCGGTGCGGTCGTCCGTCAAACCTGGCAATATTGCCGTGGCCACGGAGTTCGAGCTCACCCCATTTATCTGTCGCGTTCCCTGATAGGAACCAAAATAAAACAGCTTGCTCTTGATGATGTGCCCGCCGATCGTTCCGCCGAACTGGTTCTGTTTCAGGGGAGGCCGCGGAACTCCGTTTCGATTCAGGAAAAAGTCATTCGCGTTGAAGATGTCGTTGCGAAGAAATTCGAAAAGCGCGCCATGCAGTTGATCGCTACCTGACTTGGTCACCACATTGACGTTCCCGCCCGCGCCGCGCCCGTACGATGCGTCGTACAAGCTGGTTTGCACTTTGAACTCTTGTATGGCATCCGGGTTGGGAATGGAGATTCCACCGATTGACAATATGCTGCCAGTGCCTTGCGTCTCCATATTCCCGGCGTCTTGCCCATCCATCTGATAGCTGTTGTCCATGATTCGGCCGCCGTTGACGAACACATCCACGGAATTCTTTCCCAAGCTTGCCGCGTTCGGCACCGAGCCCGAGACTCCGGGCGCTAGATCCAGGATCTGCGTGTAGTTCCGGCTGCTAAGCGGCAGAGCCGGAACGGTTTTGTCGTTTACCGTGCCGCCGTTCGCAGAGCTGTCGGTTTGTAGAATCTCTTCGGAGGCCTCCACGACCACTTTCTCAGCCGATCCGCCAAGCTGCAGTCGGATGTTCACCGTGGCGGTGCTGGCCACCTGCACAAGAATATTTTCACTGGTTTGCGTCTTGAATCCCGTGGCTTCCACGGTGACCGAATACGATCCCGGTGTTAGCAAAGGAACCACAAAATCTCCGTCAGCATTGCTCTTGACGGTACGCGTGATGCCGGTGGCTTCGTTCGTCACCGTAATGGTGGCCTGACCGACGGCCGCTTTCGATGGGTCCGTAACGGTTCCCATGACCTGCCCAGTGGCGGCCGTTTGCCCCCACGCTCCTGAAACACCGGCGCAGCGGATGAGCGCCACAAGCAACACCAACGACAAACCGACTTTGCTTCGAGAATTCACCACACACCTCCAAGGTAGGCCACTCGCTGGGACGGCCCTGCCCCGAAGTGGAACGTCGTTCCACTCCAGAAGTAGGCATGTCTCGTAACATCTTCCCATTAGCGCTGTCAAGAAATATGTTGGAACGCCGTTCCACTTAGTGGAACGATTCTAATCGGCGGATTCTGCCTGATCGCTCTGGTGATGCTTATTTGTTGGATAATCAGGCTCGCAGAGGCGCTCGCCTGCAGGAGAACGAACCTACTCAACCAAGGAGGCCTTACTGGAAAAACCAACTTTGCTCAGGCCGGCTTTCGTCGAGTCTCGCGCACTCTAGCTCTTCGATACGGGCATAAATCCAAGCTTTTCGGACACCTCGGAGGTGGCCCGAACCAAAGCATCTTTGAAGAACTCCCTTCGCTCCGCGGTCATCTTGTGCTTGAACATCGACAGGCTCATGGCTGCCACGATTCTCGAAGAAAAATCGCGGATCGGAGCAGCTATGCAGCGCAGTCCCCTGGTATATTCTTCGTTGTCGTGACCAATGCCTTCCCTGCGCACGACCGCAATCTCCGACAGCAGCTGATCCAGCCTGGAAACTGTTTGCGGCGTGAGTTTCTCGAGTCTCTTCTTGTTCCTGTAGAGCATCAGAATCTCACTATCTGACAACCCCGCCAAAAAAACTTTGCCGAGAGCCGTACAGTGGGCCGGCGCTCTGTGTCCCATTCCGAAACTGATCCTCACAGGCTCCTTGCTTTCCTCATGGGAAACATAAACCACTTCCGTTCCCTGCAGGATCGCCAGATGGCTGGCCTCGTGACACGCTTCTGTGAGTCGTTCGAGCATCGGTGCCCCAAACGTAAGCAAGGGAGAGTGATGATTCAGCTGCTCCCCTAGTCTGGCGGCCCGGCTGCCGAGACTGTATTTCGCCGTCGGTGGATCAAACGCCACATACCCGGCAGTTTCCAGAGTCGCGATCAGCCTATGCACTGTGCTCTTGGGGGTCTTCAGCACACCGCTCAAATCCGTAATGCCTAGGCCATCCACGCCGTCACTGAGCGTATCGAGGATGCGCAAAGCCTTGAGCAACGATTTTACGGGTTTCTTATTCCCTGGGGCATTCCGTTTTGCCTTTACCTTCATTGTGCTCCCGTGTAGGTCTGCCGATTTGAATCACGACGTCAGGTTTCTGCCGGTCAGAATCTGCCATTGTATGGCAGCCTGTAACAACTACAAATTTTCTTGATACTAGGTATTCGATAAATTCCTTGCCAATTTAGCTCAATCAACCTTCCTCGGCAAATCCCATGTAACGTTATCGTCGGATGTTGTTCAACCGAAGAGCGCTCTACGCCGCATGGGCCGTGATCCTCGACACACCATGGGCGACCACACTCGGTCTCACGCAACCCCGATGGCAATTATTCTTGAGGCTGTTTGTCTTTTGTAGCGGCCCCGGGTGTCAGGTCGGGAGGGGGATAGTAGACTTTGCTCCCACCGGCCTTCTCGACTTCGTCCACAAAGGTCGTTCCATAGTCGCGCTTGGCATCGGACAGCGCGTACGCCTGGCGCTTGTAATTCCAACTCTTGGGATTCAAACGTTGCGCCTCTTTGAAATGAGGGATCGCTTCACGCAAATGTCCGGACTTATAGACATGCTCACCGAGCGCAAACTCGGCCGCAGCTAGAATGACATCGGGGTCGTTGACAGCCAGTTTTTCGCGAAGCCGCTCTTCGCTCATCCTGTAGACGCTCTTGTCACCCTTTTCGATCCAATCCCTCAAAGCGTTGAGGTAAGGAGCGGAATCAAGGCCACTGAAGTTCTTGAACCGGTCGTCAACAAAAGCCACTTCGTTTGGCCGAACAATTTTTCCTTGCTCGTCAATCCACACTCCGGTGGGCACATTGACCATGTTGTACAGCTTCGAAACCAAATGTCTCTCATCAATCAAAGCAGTGAAGGTCGGGTTGGCGGCGGTAATCCACGGACCAGCGTCCTTAATACCGTTGGTATCCTGGGCGACAGCGACAATCTCGAGATTCTTATCTTTGAGCTGCTGATAAATTGCTTGCCAGCCTGGCAAGTCTAGACGGCACCCTCACCAGGAAGCCCAGGTGATCAGCAATACCTTCTTTCCGCGAAAGTCCGAAAGCGAGTGAATCTTGCCGTTCATGTCCGGAAGCGTGAAATCGGGAGCCTCGAGCGAGGACAAACCCTGTCTTTGGTCGGAACGCAACCCAAAGTACCAGGTGGCCAGCGCTTCATCATGGGCAACCGGCTGATGCACGAGCCGCGCGAAGGTCATGAGACTGAACCAAGTCTTCCCCGAGCTCTGGCGCACGAACTCCTGCTTTCGGAACTTGGGCAGCGGAAAGCATAGTTCATCCCGGCAGATACCTTGCGGCTTCAACGCAAAGCCCGTGGCACGTTTAAGGTCGACAGTCGTGATCCATAGCTGGCCTCGATCTACGTTAGCACTGCTGATCTCGGTTGCGTGATCATCGTAGATGATGGTCGCATGGGTTTCCTGGCCACGAGCTGAAACACAAGCCATCAAAAGAAAAAGCGTCGAAACACCGATGGAAATTCCCCACTTCATAATTGCCTCCCGATCCCTCGATCCGGTCTGGAGTTCAGCCGTATCCGTTAGACACTAAATGGCCGTCCGTTATTCCCGACGAGGTCCCCCAGAGCAATGGCCGCCGGAAGCCCTCGCTGCGATCGCGAATACTAGCGTTCCTGCCATTCCGTGGCTTGCTCAAAGGCTCTAGCGGCGCGGACGAGCGTTGGCTCATCGAAATGTTTGCCGACCAACATCATGCCGACTGGCAAGCCGTCAATTTTGGCGCAAGGAATCGTAAACGCGGGGTGGCCCGAAACATCGAATGGACAGGTGTTTTGCTGCATGTTGAGGGCTCGATCGACGTAGACCTCGCGAGGCGCATCCGACGGCGGGATACGGGTAGCCGGGAAAGGAATCGTCGGCATCACCATCAAATCGTAGTCACTCAGCACGGTGTCGTATGCTTTGCGCAGTAACACACGAAGGTTTTGGGCTTTGGCATGGTAGCGATTGTGATAGCTGCGGTGCATGTATTCGCCGAGCAGAAGAACGAGCTTCACAGTCTCCGAGACGTCATCGGGCTGAGCCTTCCAGCCCCGGGCGAAGGCCTCCTGCAAGGAAGTCGTATAATAACCCACCCAATTGTTCCCCATCGCGAAGCCCTTAATCATCATTTCGGCGGCGCCTTCCAAAATTATCCCCGTCCAGATGTGCGGTCCATCGCAGTGCATGGGCACAGACACTTCATCGACCGACGCACCGAGCGCCTTGAACTCGCCAATAGCTTCGCGAACCTTGGCGTCGGTTGCCGGTGAGCGGGAATCTCCCGTGGGATGGCCGAAACCTTCGCGGAGAATGGCAACCTTCAGCCCCTTCGCGCCTTGCCCAAGGTGGGCCAGGTAATCGCCGGAAGGTGCGTTGATGGTGCGGGAATCGTGACTATCGTGGCCAGCAACGGCCGTAAGGAGCCGCGCTACATTTTCGACGCTGTTACAGATAGGGCCGCAATGGTCAACAGAGTAAGAGATGGGCATGCCGCCGCTCATAGGCACGAGGCCCCAAGTCGGTTTTAATCCGTACACGCCACACCATGCCGAAGGCGTGCGAATGGAACCGCCTTGGTCTCCACCAAGGGCCATCTCCACTTCGCCCGCGGCCACCAGAGCGGCGCTGCCGCCCGAGGATCCGCCGGTGCTGTATTCGGGATTGTGAGGATTACGAATAGGACCGGTAGCACAAGTGTGACTCCCAGCGGAAAAGCACAAATCCTCGCAGGCGGCTTTCCCGGCCACTTCGCCACCGTTGTCCAGGACGCGGGTCACTACCGTCGCATCCACCTCCGGCACATAGCCTTCGAGCCAGCGAGAGCCGTTCATCATCGGAACGCCCGCGACGCAGAGGTTGTCCTTCACTGCCACCTTCTTACCGGCAAGAATCCCCTCCGAAGCGCCGGCAATGTCGGTCTTCCAATACCATGCGTTGAAGCGATTCTCCTCGGGACCCGGCCGGTAGCCCGGTGTTCGCGGGTATTTCACGGGGAGCTTGGGCTCCGGCAGTTGGTCGAGACGATTGTACGAAGCGATCGAGCCAGCCATGAGGCCACGGAAAGACTCCGCGTCTTTCGCGTCGA
The DNA here is from genome assembly GCA_013289825.1 of Acidobacteriota bacterium. Classification (GTDB taxonomy): domain Bacteria; phylum Acidobacteriota; class Terriglobia; order Acidiferrales; family UBA7541; genus Acidiferrum. The sequence goes on from JABCZF010000002.1 coordinate 250,974, forward strand.
GGGTCATGCCAAAAGAGGCGGCGATTTCCAGGAGTTCGTCCTGGGACGGCGGGCGTACGGGCATATTTCTCCTTTTTGTTGGCAAAGGACGGCGATTACGCCGTTTCTGTCTTGGCAGGTTGCTCGAGTCGAAACTCCTGAATCGAAATTTCACGCATTTTGAATTTCTGGATTTTTCCAGACACCGTCATGGGAAAGTCGTCGGTCACTTTAAGATACCGGGGAATCTTGTACTCTGCGATCTTGCCTTTGCAGAAATGCTTTAGATCTTCGAGCGTGAGAGCCGCACCTGGCTTGAGTTTTACCCAGGCAGCGACCGTTTCGCCGTACTTGAGATCTGGAACGCCGACGATCTGCACATCCAGTATGCTTGGGCAGGAGAAGAGAAACTCCTCGATTTCTCGCGGATAGAGATTCTCACCCCCGCGAATGATCATGTCCCTGGAACGCCCGACAATCTTGAAATAGCCGCGATCATCGAGCACCGCCAAATCACCAGTGTGCAGCCAACCGTCAGCGTCAATGACCTTGCGAGTGGCCTCCGTGTTTCCGTAAAAACCCTTCATCACAAGGTACCCGCGCGTGCACAGTTCGCCAGCCGCGCCGCGTAGAACGATTTGGCCCGTGAGCGGATCGATGACCTTGACTTCCGTGTGAGGCATGGCCTTGCCGACCGTTGTAACGCGAACCTCGATGGGATCTTCGGTCGTAGTTTGCGTGATGACGGGCGACGCTTCGGTCTGTCCATACGCGATGGTCAGCTCCCGGCAGTTCATCTCGTTGACGACCCGCCGCATAACCTCTATTGGACACGGCGCCCCCGACATGATCCCGGTTCGCAGCGAGCGGAGATCGAAATCCTTGAAGTTCGGACAGCTGAGCTCAGCGATGAACATGGTAGGCACGCCATGCAAAGCCGTGCATTTCTCCTCGTGAATCGCTCGCAAGGTCGCTTCGGGATCGAAGTAGGCCGCAGGAACGACCATGGTGGCCCCACTGACCACGCACGCCATATTCGCGAGCACCATGCCAAAGCAATGATAGAAAGGCACAGGAATACAAAGACGATCTTGTGGTGACAAGCGAAGAGCCGCGGCAATGAATTGCGCGTTGTTGACGATGTTATGGTGCGAAAGCATCGCACCTTTCGGCAACCCCGTGGTTCCGGAGGTGTATTGGATATTGATGGGGTCGTCGAACTCCAACTCAGATTCGCGCTGGTGTAACTCATCCGGCGAGGTTGTCTGCCCTCGGCGAAGCAGCTCTTCCCAAGAGAACATTCCGGTGGTAACGGCTTCTCCAACGAAGATAATCGTCCGCAAGTCCGGCAGATTTCCTGATTGCAGGTCGCCCGGAGCGGACGATTCCATTTCCGGGCAGATTTCTCGAAGAATGGAAACATAGTTAGCATCGCGAAAACCGTCGATGAGTAGCAACATCTGACATTCGGACTGCCGAAGGACATGCTTTAACTCAAATGCCCGGTTCAAAGGATTTATATTGACGAGGATCGCGCCAATTTTCGCGGTGGCAAACTGTGTTATGACCCATTCCGACGAATTGGTCGACCAGATGCCGATCCGATCGCCCGTTTTAATGCCCAGGCTCAGAAAACCCCGTGCGGCAAGTTCTACTTCTTGTTTCAGCTGCCGATAAGTGAAGCGCCGGTTCTCATGTTTGACGACGAGAGCGTCTTGCTCCGGATAATGATCAGCAGCTTCGTCCAGGATTTGCCCAATGCAGCGCCCGACCAATGTGGCGGTTGAAGCACCACAGACATAACTCGATTGCCTACGAGTGGTTTCTGCCGTCATCTGGATCGCAGCCGTCGCATGCTACTCGATAGCGAAACCACGTGGCAAGTCTCTGGCGTTTCAATCCCATGCTCACCGCGGCTCGTCCACTTTCTGATCCCAGAATCACTACCAGCGACTGTCTAGTCTCGGGACAGTGGGTTGGACCTTGATCGGTCTTGCAGGCGTGAGCCCAAGGGGAGCGGGATACGACGGACGTTTCAGAATCCGTCGTTCAATCCCGGAATGTCTCAGGCCAGCGTCTGGGATCTCCTCGACGGGGAGTTCGTCGGATGGACCCGAACTATTGGCGGCAATCCCCCGAGCATGCTGCTTTGCCTCGGCTTTCGTGACCTGTTGTTGCTCAGCGGCCCACTAATTTCTGCAGTTCTTCGGGGTACCGAGCACCTTGCACCGCAACCTTTGCGGTGGCGGTTTCGAGCTGCCGGAGATCTTCGGGTGTAAGTTCGACGGCGGCGGCTCCGATGTTCTCTTCGAGTCGATGCAGCTTGGTTGTACCCGGGATCGGAACGATCCACGGCTTCCGGGCTAGCAGCCATGCAAGAGCGATCTGGGCAGGCGTCGCCTTTTGCCGTTGTGCGAATTTGCCAATCAGATCAACCAACGCCTGATTCGCTTTCCGGTTCTCCGGCGTAAAGCGAGGAACGATATTGCGGAAGTCGGTCTTGTCGAACTGCGTGCCTTCGCTGATCTTACCGGTGAGGAAGCCCTTTCCCAGCGGACTAAAGGGAACGAACCCGATCCCCAGTTCCTCGAGTGTGGGTATCACTTCCGCTTCAGGCTCTCTCCACCAAAGCGAATATTCGCTCTGGAGTGCCGCGATCGGCTGAACGGCGTTTGCGCGACGGATGGTCTGCACGCCTGCTTCCGAGAGTCCGAAATGCTTCACCTTGCCTTGCTGGATGAGGTCTTTTACGGCCCCGGCGACATCTTCAATCGGGACGTTGGGATCGACGCGGTGCTGATAGAACAAGTCGATGACATCGGTCTTGAGGCGCTTGAGCGAGGCATCGGCGACCTCCCTGATGTGTTCTGGACGACTGTCCAGGCCGCTCCAACGCGGTCCACCATTGGGGTCAGGCTTGAACCCGAACTTGGTGGCGATCACCACCTGGTCGCGAAGTGGGGCCAGCGCTTCGCCCATGAGTTCCTCGTTGGTGAAAGGACCGTAAACTTCGGCGGTGTCGAAGAACGTCACGCCTCCTTCGACGGCCGACCGAATCAGAGAGATCATCTCCTGTTTGTCCGCAGCCGGACCATAACCGAAGCTCATTCCCATGCAGCCGAGGCCGATGGCCGATACTTCCAGACCGCTTTTTCCAAGTTTGCGTTTCTTCATTGCTTCTCTTTCCTAAAATAGCGCGTGTTAATGACGCCGCTCTTGCACGCTGCTTTTCGCGGCAGCGAGCAGGTGGAACTCCTTCCGGGTGCGAAAAGCGCGAACGAAAGAGTTCGCGTCCTTCTATCCGAGAAGATAGGCGGTTTCATTCAGCTCCAGGGCGGAATTATTGACATAGCGGCGAGCAAGCTGACCACGAGCTCCTTCTAAGACACTCCTGGAAGCTGGATCCTTCGTCTTGCAAACGCCGCTGCAAAGTACGGGAGCTGATATGAAGCGCATCGGCGATGTCCTCGATTTTGGGACGCCGGCCAGCGGAATAAGCTTCGGCGTTGTACATTGTGCCCAATCTAGATGCCCGCGGACTGTTGCGCTATGCAGAACGCGCCATTCTATATGTAGAATACGCCGTTCTCTCCAAGGCGCAAAGTTGCAAGCGGTGCTCAGCGCCGTTCGATAAGGCTCTAACGTTAATTCGGCACTGTTTCCAGTTGAAGTTTGCTTCCGCAATACGGGCAGAAGGTTATGTGAATAATAACCCGACATCAATCAACACCTAAACCATTTCCTTTCAAGTACTTGATAAGACTCAAATGATAAACCAAATGGGTCATTTTTCCTTAGTTGCCTTTCGCAGGGCGGCATCACCCGCTACGGCAACTGCGTCTCGGCGGCATCGCTGCGGTGCTGGAAACGCGCCTGCAGCAAGCCCAAGCGGAACCGATGGCCCCCTCCATCGACTCCGTTTCCCGCCTGGTATCCGATGAACTGACTCGTCGCGCCGACCGATTTCTGGAACGGCGCCGGAAACAAGCGCAATTTTCGCGCTCCGCGGGTGACGCTCGGCCACTTCAATTGCACCAGGTTCGCGAGCAGCGATTCGAGCAGCCGCGAAGTCACGGCCAGATAGCTCACCGGTCTCTTCGCCCACCATTCCGCACCGCTCCAAGTCTTCGAGGGTGCGGCCAAGTAAATTCGGATCGCGCAGCAACGTTATCGCTGCCGCTCGTTCGTCCTCACTGAGTTGAACTTCTTGCTTCCTGGGTTCGAGCTGCTTTCGGACGCGATGGCGTTGCAGTTCTTCAAGCTTCCACGAGCGCCCGGCCCAGCTCGCGCGATAGCGCCTCTCCCTTGTCGATCAGCCATCCGCCCATGAATGGCGGTTCGCAGAGTGAGACGCATCTAACTTTCGCGGCGCGATTAGCGGCAAATCGGTTTAGGTATCAATTCGCCAAATACAGTCGCGATGTGTGAGATTCGTTCCTGGGGGTCGGTTGATTGCAAGCCCCATGTCCCAAAAACTGACAAACCGTCTCTATCCCCCTCATTTTAGAAACTGGGGAGTCTCTCCTTTTGACCATGGATCATAGGTGACGCAGAGGTGAATGCGATCTCGGACCGTTGGGTGATCGAAGAACACAAACACGTCCACCGGATTTGGATTCGGCTCGACAAAAACCATTTCACCAAACTTCTGAAAGGATCGCGCACACGCCTGGCCTGCGTCCGCAAGAATTCCGTGCGTGACCTCCAGCCCGTATACATCAGCCTGATTCTCCAAGTACCGGCTAAAGCTGTTCCCCGCTACCGTAGCGAGTATGCCAAAAATGCTTACGATCAACAGTAGAGCGGGCAAAGACGCCCAGTCTTCCACGCCACGAATGCCCCAGCGGGCACCACGCCTCGCCAGCAACCAGCCGATGCTCTGTTTCCCCAGATAGAACAGCACAAACAACGCGGCGGCGAGAAAGAAAAAGCCCTTCGCCAGGTGACCTAGCACGTAGTGCCCCAACTCGTGGCCGAAATCGGCCAGCACCTCGTCATCGGTTTCCTGGGCCAGCGTCGTGTCCCAAATGACGATACGCTTGGACCCGCCGAATCCGTTGACCGAAGCGTTTGTCGCGATGGTCTTGTCACTCGCTTTCATCCAAAACATGCGCTCGACAGGAATCTCTTGTCCAGCCCGGCGGCTGACTTCCTGCAACTTCGGGATCAGCTGCGGCGCCTTCGAGGCGAGCGGTTCGTACTTGTTGAAAAGCGGGTCGATGACAAACGGCGACGCGAACATCATCAATAACAGAAGCGGCAGCGAGATGATCCAGAAATACAGCCACCAGCGCTGTGCGCTCCGGCGAATGATCGCATACAGCAGCCGCACCAGCAGGCTTCCGAAGAAGAAGGTCAGCAACAACGACTTTCCCCAATCGCCGACCCACGAGCCCCACGATTGGACAGAAATGCCGAAGCGCAGCAGAAGCCACTGCCCGAACAGGTCCAGCGGTAATTGCAGCAGCGAGATCGCAAGAACCAGCAGCGGTGTGAAAATCAGTGCCTGAACAAATCGCCTCGAGGCGACACGTTCCGCCCAATCGCGAAATTTCGCGGCCCACTTCGCCTGAAGAATCAACCAAGAAACAAAAATTCCGTAGAACGTTGAAATCACGCGAATCGCAAAGCGCGTTTGGTAAAGTCTGTGCGCCTTGCGGTACAACTCCGGAGACAGCGTGTAAGCGCTGATTCGCGCAGGAGCGGCCTGCGGTGACGCCGTCGCAACATCCGCGGCTTGTTGGAGCGATGCAACAGGAGTCGGCGTCTGCGGGGCGGTCGAGGCCAGAGGCAGTAGCGCGCCCAGGAGCACGCTCGCCAAAATCCAGCGCAACCAGGAACCGTATCGGATGTCGCTTTTCATGGCGAACGGGACTATACCTCTTCTGGAGCCGAGGGCGGGAGTCGAACCCACGACCTGCCAATTACGAAACGGCACCTTCAAACTCAGCTCAGCGCTGGCTTTTTGAGCCCACTCCACAATTTCGACGACAAAGTCACCGACATGACCTGCCACCCCGACAATCTCGCCGCCCGCACCTACTACCAGTCCACCGCCCAGGGCTTCGAACAGCGCCTTCGCGCTCGCCTCGACGAAATCCGTAAGCTAAAATCTAAATCGGTGTCTGAATCCTGAGGTGATCTGATGCGCTGCGCCCTTTCGATGATAACTCTCGCTCTGCTTGCCATCCCACTTGAAGCGCAAGACCAACCCACGCGCCCGCCCATCACCGGCATTGCCCACGTCCGCATCTATTCCACAGATCTTCACAAATCGCTCGATTTCTACAGCAAAATCCTGGGCCTCTCGCCGCGCAGCGGTGGCTGCACCGGCGTGAGCCGTCCGTGTTTCATCATCAACGACCACCAGCAAATCGGGTTGTCACAGGCGCCTTCTGCCGCTCCTGCAAGTCTCCTTGCCGAGGTCGCCTTTACCACGACCGACGTTGCTGCGATGCGCCGCTATCTCCTCGCGCACAACGTCCCAGCCGGTGCCATTACCAGGGATTTCAACAGCCTCCAGCATTTCGCACTTCGCGACCCGGAAGGCAATCCCATCGCCTTCGTGCAGCATCCCGGGTTGCAACTCCTCAACGCGCGCCCGGAGCAAGCCGGCTCCCGTATGATCCATGCTGGCTTCATCGTCAAAGACCGCGCGGTTGAAGATCGCTTTTACAGGGACCTCCTCGGCTTCCGCATGTACTGGCACGGCGGCTTCAAAGACACGGATAACGACTGGTGGGAAATTCAAGTTCCCGACGGCACCGACTGGATCGAATACATGCTCAACATCCCCGCTAATGCGGACGCCAAAGAGCGCGGCATACAAAATCATTTTTCTCTCGTCGTCCCGGAAATTAAAGCTGCAGTGGCCAAACTCAAAGCCGACGGTCTCCAGACCACCGACGCACCCGAAATCGGCCGCGACGGCAAATGGTCGTTCGACATCTACGATCCCGATTTCACTCGCGTCGAATTTATGGAGTTCAAGCCAGTCAAGGAGCCATGCTGCAATCCCTACACCGCTGAGCACCCCAAACCATGACCACTCACTAGTTGAGCATTCGCTTTTTTGCCCCGGGTGAGTAGGCCGGCGGGATTGGCGCACTGCGGTCGCCTATGGCTCCCTGCGCGCTGCAACTCGAAGAACGGGCTGAGGCAAAAGTCGTGAGTTTAGGAGATCTTGTGTCGTATGACCTTGTGCGGGGAGCCAGAGGGCAGATCACGCCCATCACTTCGATCCCTGTTACAAGCAGGAGCTATGCCGCAAGTGGCGTGAGTGGGTCTGTCCAGACGATGAATTCCTCCAGCTTATCGGGTTGTCGCGGCCGGGCTACTGGCGAGTCATCCGCGAGCACGCGAAGAGTGATGATGTGCGGATGAACACCGTGGCGGAAATGCGGAAGCTAGACGCCACAGCCGCAAACGGATGCCCCAAAACACTGCATCAACACAATGGCTACCAGCTACCCCGCCTGGCAGCTCTCAGAACGCTTCTGTGGAGGCAGCCGGAACTTACTCGTTTGGTGGCTGCTGACGACCGTCTGACTCTTTCGTCTGGCCCTCCAACCTGAAACCAGATGCGATGACATCCACAACACCGCCGGGCGGGATCAGGTAGACCGAAAAAGTGAAAATGCTCCGCCGGGGCGTCTGGTGAATATCGGACTCGCTCCTTTTGCACTTTATTCATCAGGTCCGTCTTGGACGCGCACTTGGCGCTTGAAATGTCATCTGAACATTCCCGCTTCCCCTGTAGATCAATGTCACTAAAAAAGAAAACGGCGTCCTCAAGCACGACAGTCATCGGCACAAGTTCTTGCCCTGGCATACCTCTGAGTTCCACGTCCAGAAGGACTTCGTCAACGTCACCGTTCCGAAGGATTCGCAAGAAGCGAAGCTTCGAGTCGTGCCAAATCAATTTGTCAAAAGACTCAGCGATGTTCTCATTCATATTTTTGCAACCAATCTCGCCCGACCGTTTCGCACTTAGCCCGGAGCAGGCAACCTGTCCGGAAGTTCCGTCGGTTCAGAAACAGGCGAACGCGGGAACCGAGGAAGCCAGGGGAAACTGGGATTAGCCTGTGGAAACGGATTAGGAACACAATCCCACTGCAACTCGGGCGTGCAATAGTAAGGTGCGGGCGTTTGCGGTTGTGGCGGCGCTTCCATCTTCGGACAAGTTGGAGGCGGTACCGAAAGTATACGTGACAAATTGTCGTAGCTGTAGGCTGTGTTTACGCTGTTTGGCCGTGGCGCTTTCAAATGTATATACATTGATGTATATATATCTGGGAGGCAAGTCATGGCCATCGCTCGCGTATTTAAGTCCGGGAACAGCCAAGCTGTGAGGCTGCCCAAAACGTTCCGGGTCAAAAGCTCGGAAGTTGAGATTTTCCGGCGCGGCGACGAGATCGTATTGCGAGAGAAAGCCGGCGGAATGGTACGCGTGCTGGATTTGCTAGCCAAGTTGCCAGCGGACATGTTCCCTAAGAAGCGCAAAGACCCGCGACCACCAGAGCCGTAAAGGTCTCTGATGAGCGCCCGCTATATGCTCGACATCAATATCTGCATCTATTTGCGGCAGAACCGGCCCCCAGAAGTGACCACGCGATTCCGCCACATGCAGCATGGCGACGCCGTTACATCGGTGATTACCTATGGCGAGCTACATTATGGCGCAGAGCGAAGCCAGCAACGCACACATGCTCTAGAATCTCTCAGGCGCCTTGTATCTGGTTCCCTTGCCGGGGGAAGCGGCGACAGCCTACGGCGAGATTCGCGCAGCGTTGGAGACCCGCGGTGAGATGATCGGTGGCAACGATCTCTGGATTGCTGCTCACGCCAAATCCGCGGGGCTCACTCTCGTCACCAACAATGAACGCGAGTTCAAGCGCGTCCCCGGACTTAAGCTCCAGAACTGGACCAGCCGCCGTCCTTGATCGCGCGAAATGAGTTGCAGGGCAGAGTCCATTTCTTGCTCCATTCATGGCCCATTATTTGTTCCTCGCGGTTCCGAAGCGCGACTTTGGTAGCCATCCGTGCCGCGTAGTTTCGAGCAGTTACCAAATAATGGTGCTCTGTCACGGCAGAGGTCGCGAGTTCGAGTCTCGTCGTCCTCGCCATATTTTCAATAGCTCATTTCCTTGTCCCGAAGGCCTGTCAGAAGGTAGCAAAGATAGTCAACGTGATCATCTCCGTCGCACAGTTTGAGAAGGGTCTGAATTCTCTTCCTCTTAGATCCGGCTGGACCCAACAAATTCTGGAGCCGAGGGCGAGAGTTGAACTCGCGGCCTGCCGATTACGAAACGGCGCCCTGCTTCTCCAAACAAACGACTTAACAATTCGTCCAGCGACTTGACTGTCCGTCATTGCCAGTCGTTGCCCGCCATTTCCCATCGTTTGGCACAATCTTAGCGCAAAGGCTTTCTTGCGGTTTCGCTTGCGCTTATGAGCTCCGCAGCCCTGACGACCGCCCAACAGGCTCCAGTTGTTCACGATCTTCCCATCCATCCGGAGCTAGGAGCCCATGGTGCAGACCGCCAAGCCCCACGTTCAAGCGCTCTTCAATGGAGAGTTGCGAGGACCGTACGTCTCGGATCGCCCAAGCGACAAAAAGCAGCGCGTCACAACGAGGCCGCAGTGTTAGAATCCTGCTTGCGAGCCTCGCCGGATTTCAGTTTGTGTTCGAAGCATTAGGAACGTAGTAGTGGCTATGGTATCGGGGTGGTGATCTCCAAGGACTTTGCGTCGGCCGATGAGGCTCTCGCGAAGAAGTCGAAGAGCTCAACGCCACCGGAAGATTAACTTTGGCAGAAATTACACAAGCAGCGCTTGCTGCCGAACTAGAAGAGAACGACTTCGACTGGCAACCGGTCTGGAAGATGCGGGAGCCAGCACCGGAACCGACCGAGCCTGCTCCCCCGCAGCCCTCGGAACCCTCGGAACCAGCGCCGGAACCAGAACAGCCAGAACCCGCGCCGCCTGCGCCGCAATCCGCGCCGATGGAGCCGGTATATTTTCCGCTACAACCAGGAGCTTGCAGCGTTTTGGGGCTGCCAGTCTCTGGCGAATTGTTATTTCGCCCCATAATTCCTCAGGATTCCTCGTCCTGCTACGATTCTAGAATGCGCAATCTGGCCGTGCTAACCCGGCGATGAGCATGTAACGCATTATGAAAGGGCGCCACCTTTAAGGTAAGTTTTGAGCGTTGGTCTCCAGGCGAAAGGAGCGATCACAATGGACACTACGAAATACGTCGGCATGGATGTTCACACAGAAGCGATTAC
>JABCZF010000003.1 GCA_013289825.1 Acidobacteriota bacterium
CCACCCCGCGCTCTTGCCCTTCCCGGGCATGCAACCTCACGAACACGTATTGCTCCACGTCTCCCTCCATCCAAGCCTCCACCCCACGGTCATTTCGAACGGGGCGGCCACAAGTCTATTTCGCGAACCGCCTAACACTGAAGGAAATCGGCAGCCCAACCACGACCATGTGCACAAGCAGCCCAAGAATCAGGTCATTAAGTTTGTAAGGGCCCTTGGCGTGAAGCGCGGAGAGTGGCAAAACGATCAGTCTCATTACCTCTTCCACCGCGGCGCCAAAGAACAAGCCGCACACCAGCGGATGCTCCTTCAAAAAAACGAGCTTGCGGCTTGCCCCGTAGTAAACAGCCGCTGCTGAGCAAGCGATAAAGAAGTGCAGCAAGACACCAAGAACGTAGGTACCGACGCCTCCCTGGAAAGCCGCCGGGCCCAGCAGGCCCGCGGCAATCGCGAGCGGAATGTCCCGTCCAAACAGGACGCAAGCTTGGGTCAGGTCCAATGCTCCAGCAATCCCGCCGCCCACGGCGATTGCCAATAGCGCGCTCCTCTTCCCCGATGATCGGGGGACAGATTCTCCAGTCATGCGATATCCACCCTTTCAATTGTGATTTGTTGCGAATCCGCAATGCCCGATACCCAGGTCAGACCTCCGAGTGACCCCATTTGAAGAGAGCGAGATCAATCATATCGGCCATGGCCAAGACCAGGGGCTGGCGTCAACGCCCTCTAGGGCCTCCTAGGCCCTGGCCCGCAAAGGCTCCGGTCCGCTGTCCGCATTCGTTTTCACGCGTCAAGAAGGAATCCGGAGCGCCTGGCTCTTGACGTGTCCAGGCCCGCGAACCTAGCATGTAAGCTAGTCAACTGACTATTGGACGGTGTGATGCCAAAAGGGAAAGCAGACAACCGCACGCGGCTCCTCGAAGCCGCCGAGAAGGTCACTTATCGGTACGGTTTCGGCAAGACGGCTCTCGCTGACATCGCCAAGGCGGCCAGGGTTCCCGTGGGCAACATCTACTACTATTTCAAGACTAAGGACGAGATTGGCGATGCCATTGTGGAGCGGCGTGTCTCGCGATTCAGGAGGTTGCTCAACGAGCTGGACAAGGCCGATGCTCCCCAAGAGCGGCTGTGCGCCTTCGTGCAGATCAAGATCAACAACCGCGATGAGCTGGCGCGCAGTGGCTGTCCGGTGGGGACCCTGTGCTCCGAGCTGCACAAGCACGGTGGCACAGTTGCAAAGAAATCGACGGTATTATTCACCGAGGCTCTGGCATGGATGGAGGCGCAATTCAAGGCCCTTGGCCAAGGCGCCGATTCACGCGGGCTCGCCGTGCATCTGCTCTCCGCAACGCAGGGCGTGTCCGTGCTGGCTCACACCTTCCACGACCCCGGCATGATCGCCATGGAGGCGGCGCGGCTCAAGCAATGGATTCGCTCGCTGGAAGCCGAAAACAACCAGACCGGCGCATCATGATGGCAGACAACGGACGCATCGCGGGGTGCAACAGGCCTCCCTTGGCAGGAAGATTTTGACTCTGTTTCGCTCGAACCGCGCGTCTTTGCGGTATCGTTTTTTCCGCTCTTCGCGAACGATCGATGCGGATTCCCAGAAAGCTACGCGGCGAGTGTGTGTTCGGCAAGTAGGTGCGCGGGCACTTTGCGCAAATCCCAAACCAACCCGCACCAGGAAAGCATTTTCAGCCCGTAATAGGTGATGTCGATCTCCCACCAGTAAAAACCCTGGCGCGCCGAAGCCATAAAGTGATGGTGATTGTTGTGCCACCCTTCGCCGAGCGTCAGCAGCGCCAGCAGCCAGTTGTTCCGGCTGGTATCGGTCGTCTGGTAACGCCGCGATCCGAACAAGTGCGACAGCGAATTGATGGTGAACGTGTCGTGCCACAGCAGCACGGTGCTCAGGCAGAAACCCCAGACAAACAGCGACCATCCGCCGATCAAAACAAGGATCGCTGCCAGAACGACCGGTGGCACCAGGTGGTACTTGTTCAGCCAGCGCAATTCCGGAAATTTCGCAAAGTCGCCGATGTTTTCGAGCGGCGTAACATCATATTTATCCGAAACAAACCAGCCCACGTGAGACCAAAAAAATCCGAACAGCGTCGGCGAATGCTGATCCAATTCCTGATCCGCATGCCGGTGATGGTGCCGGTGATGCCCGGCCCACCACAACACCCCCTTCTGCGAAGACGTCGTCGCTAGAAAGGCCATCACGAATTGAAACATCCGGCTGGTCTTGTAGGAACGATGCGCGAAATAGCGGTGGTAGCCCGCGGTAACAAAAAACATGCGCACTGCGGCAAGCCCCAGGCAAGCAATCAGATACGACCAGCGAAAATGCACGAAGAATATGCCCATCGCCAGGATGTGAATCAGTGCGAAGGGCAGCGCCAAAACAAGCGGAATACGGGATCCGTTGGGCAAAGGTATGGATAGAGTGCGTGAGGCCATGCAGTAACTTCCTTCACGTCCGGCGGACGCTCTTACAATTTTTTGTGCGAGCGCGAAACGCTGCTGGGGCTCAACGAAGAAAACAGCACGGCTCACTACGTTCAGTCTAGTGATGCGTAATGCGCCGGTCAAGACGTACCAAAGGACCCGTTGGCGGTAAGTGCAGAATTGCACACCAGCATCCGTTGTTCGCTGGAGCGGCGCAACGAACGCGTCGCGAGCGGAACTCTTCTCTCAGATGTGCTATCGTCCGTTTGCAAGAGTTTGTCGGATTTTTCACGCACCCTGCTAATCCCGTCATTGCGGGCGGAGCGAGGAATCTCTTCCCGCCCGAAGCGGAAAAATCGTCGCGGCGCGGACGAAGTGGCAGGCATTAAGCAAGGAGCAGAAAAACCATGGCAGAGCGTCCCGTACTCGTCGGACTCGTACCCCAGGTCGTCGTACTCGACCCCGGGGATCAAATCTCCTGGATCTCCGACGCCGGCAATCTTCGCGTCGAGTTTGACGTCAACCGCTGCCCCTTTTCCTCCAATATTTTTCAAGCCCCGGCCGGCATGCGCCTGCTGAGCGGCCCGCCGCGCGTCGGCCTCAAGGGCGCCACCTACAAATATCGCCTTTGGCTGAACGATCAACTCGTTGGCCAAGGCGAAGTCATCCTCCGCGAAAAATGACAGATGAAGCGGAGAGTAGCAATCTGTGCTCCGCTCAAATTTCGAGCGACCAAGCTCGCAGGAGCTTGGTCGCGAGAGTTGGCGGTTTCGACTGCTACGTTTATGCCAGTCGGCCTGTTCGGCTACTTGGGTTGCTTGGCGATGATCAGAGTCTTGATCTTGTCGTACGTCGCTGCGGGAATGATCTTTTTGTTGACGAGATCCGTCTTTACCCGGTACGGACGGCCGGCAATGATCTTCTGCGAGTACGCATCGCCGATGCCCGGCAGGGCCTTCAGCTGATCTTGCGTGGCACTGTTGATGTCCACTAAATCACTGGCCTTGGGCGCCGCGGGGGCTTTCGTCGGCGCCGCGGCGGCCTTAGTCGCTGCCGCAGGAGTTTGCGCATGCGAATACGCAGCGCCCATTCCCAAAAGCAAAAGTAGAGCCGCCAGAATCATTCTGTTCCATGGTTTCTTCATTTCGCTCTCTCCTTTTTGTTTCAACAAAACCGATTTGCAATTCGATTTTTCTCGCGTGCTGCTCCACACTTCGCCGGTTGCTAGCCTGCTTGGAGGGCCTCTGATTCCTACCTGCCTGGCTTGGTCTTTCCGTACCAGCGAGTTCCCTGCCTGCGGTATACGCCGATGGGCGCGTTTCCCCTCGCCATACCCGCTCGACCGATCCGGAAGACGCTGACGCCGGAGTGGTGGCAAGAGAAGAAGTGGGAGTTGGCTTTGCCGAGCTCGGCCGGGTGGCCGGCGCTGCCGTTTGCGAGCGCTTGGTCCGAGATGCTCGATTGCCGAGCTTCTCTCCCGAGGCCGGAGAGAGTTGCAGCGAGCATAGTCGCGGCGGGCGTTGCCACGAGCAGAGCCCGAGACAGCTTCTTCGCGTTACGGTTCATCGATTCGCTTCTCACCGAAATGCGCACCCACGGGAACCGGGGCTCGCTGGAATTCCGGCATGATGGCGAAGAAAAGCGGTGAAGTCAATATGGCAGAGGACCAGATGGCAGAGGACCATTTACTGGCCACCGGGACAGGGAGTTTCCGTCCAGAGGGGTTGTTTGAACGCGACAGCGGTCGGGCGATTGGTCTCCGGCGATCCGTGTCGAGCAGTCAGTCGCCGGCGACGGCGCTGCGTGCGGATTCGACCGATTCGGCCAGTCCACGGCGGATCGGGCCCAGGACGAACGCCGGCACTTCGCGCTCCGGCGCCAGGGAAAGATTGGTGGCTCGGCGCGGAAATTCAGTGCGGTGATCCAGTTTGAGCCCTGCCTCGCGAAGGAACTCGGCGGAGAAGCCCATATCCTCGGCGCGGTCGACTCCCCAGAACCACAGCTTCTCCTCATGGCGCTGGAGGAAGTCGAGCGACTCTTCAAGCTTCTTCATGGCCCGGTCAAATGACGAAGCCAGGAAGAAAACGCCGAGATTCCAGGCGTGGCGAGGGTAAAAGACCTGGATGCGAACGCAGTACTTGCCGGACTGGTTTCTTTCCATGCTGCAGCGGTAGTCGTTGCGGACGGTGGGAGTGCGTGAGGGAGTCTTCTTGGTATTCATAAAGTCCTGAGGTCTTGGCGCTGGTGAGCCATGGCGATTGTGTTCCGGGTTCGCCTGGTTTGCGGCCTGCCCATGGGTTCGCTGGAGCGCAGAACCAGACTGGAAATCGGCTACTCGGGAAACACCATAGGCTACCGAGGTGCGAGGAGAAAGACAAGCACGCTGTAAGGACCATTTAAGACATTTATTATCAGTTACTTAGATTAGCCAACGTCGCCAAAGCCCTTTAGCTTTTCGGGCATCAACTGGAGTTTGCCGTCTTTTTTCAGGCGGTCTTCGAGAGCTGTTCGGAAGGCCTCAAAGGCCATCGAGCGTTTATTTTGCAGCACCTGTTCGGTAATTTCCTTCTTCTGTTTGTCAAAATCCTCGGGCTTGGGCTCTTGTTTGTCCGCGACTCTGTAGACCAGCCAGTTGCTGCCGAGACTTAGCGGCGGGCCGACATCGCCGGGCTTCAACTGGAAGGCGGGAGCAAGCTGCTTTCCGCTGGCAACATTGGAAATAGAACCGGCGCGAGCGAAATCGTCGCTAGATTTGGCCTCTAAGCCGAGCGCTTTGGCGGCGCTGTCGAGTTTTTCTCCCGCCCTAACCCGCTTGGTTAGCTCATCCGCCTTGGTGTGAGCTTCCGTGGATGCTTTTTCCTGCTTGAGTTCAGCAACCACCTTGTCCCGCACTTCGTCCAGGGAGCCTTGGTGCGCGGAAAGAATCTGCTTGATGGAAAGCACCAGGTAGCCGCGATCGGTGTGAACCGGCAAGCTCAATTCACCCTGGCGCAACCGAAAGATGGCATCGCTGACCTTAACGTCCGGAGAATTGCCCAATTCGACGAGGGGATCGGTTACCGCAACCGGGCGGGTCTCACCAACGGTGAGGTGATACTGCTTGGCCAGGTCGTCGAGAGAGACTTTGTTGGACTGGCGGATGGCCTGGGAGAGCTTATCGGCCACATCGCCCGCCTGTTTATCGGACTCGGTGAGGAGCAGCGGTGCGCGGATGGAATCCTTTACTTCATCAAAGGGCTTCGTGTGCGCAGACTCTTTGTCAATGATTTTGAGGATGTGAAAGCCATACTGGGTCTTGACCAGGTCCGAGATGCTGCCTTTCGGAAGTGAAAACGCCGCCTTTTCGAATTCCGCGACCGTTTGCCCCTGTACGATCCACCCCAAGTCTCCACCTTTGTCCTTTGTGCCGGGATCCTCGGAGTACTTCTTGGCGAGATCTTCGAAACTTGCACCTTTTTTGGCCTGATTTAGAATGTCTTGGGCTTTCTTCTTAATCTCATCGACCTCTGCGTCCGTTTTGCCCACGGTCATCAGCAGGATGTGCTCGACATGCACGCGGTTCGGCACTTGGTAATCCTGAATGTTCTTTTGGTACTGGACCTTCAACTGATCGTCGGAGACTTCGAGGCTCTGACGAACCTGGTTCACGTCCACGATGGCATAGCGCACCACCCGCTTTTCAGGGACCTGATACTTTGCTTTGTTCTTTTCGTAGGCGGCAGAGATCTCCGCGTCATTTAGGGTGATTTTTGCTTGCAGATCTTCCGGCTTGATGAACGCGTAGTCCAGTTTCACCTTTTCGTTGCGGTAGACGAATTCTTCCTGGAGCTCTCGAGGGCCGGCGCTGATGCCGTCGGTGACCAGCTTTTGGAACTTTTCCTGGAGCATTCCCAGGCGAACGTTGTCTTCGAATTCGGATACCGTCATTTGCGTGCGGGATTGCACCAAGGCGGCGTATTGATCGGGAGCGATGGGCGTTCCTCCGTTGAAGGCGGCCGGAAGAATCAGCTTGATGCGGTCGGCAATCTCATCGTTCGAAACGCGGATGCCGATCTGGCCAGCTTCGTATTCCATCTCTTTCTGAAGGAGGAGCTGGCGCAGAATCTGCTGTGCGTAGTAGGGTTCCAGCATGGGCGGCACTTGATTGCGCTGCTTGATCTGGTTGAGCTGCTGGCGGATTTCGGCGACGGTGACGGTTTGATCGCCAACCTTTGCCACCGCATCCGTGGACGTCCGCGTGTCGCCTGGACCTGTCGGCACGAGATAGAGGAGCATGCCGCCGGACAAAGCCAGCACGACCACACCCAGCAAGATGCGGGAAAAGAGTTTTTGCGTGTTTTCTGAGCTGCCAGCCATCCGCTGAATCCCCCAAGAGTCCTAAGCAAACATACCATTATAGGAGATTGGAGGCTTGCGCCTCAAATAGAATCGTGCGCGGAACGATACATTAGCTTAGGGAGGCCCCCATTGCTCCGGCGCAACCACGAAGGGCGTCGGCAAAACAGCTGAACCCACGCATCGCCCGCTGGCCTGGTTCGGCATTGGCGGCGGCAGTTCGACCTTCGTCCCGTACTCGCGATCCGATCATCCAATGCGTACGCCTTGGATGGTACCTGCCGCTTGGAACAGAACCGTGTCTTTGTTGGGCGGCGTGATTGTGATTTTGAAACTGCCGGACAAGGTTCCGTCGGCATTAGCCACATAGGTACCGATAAGGGTCGCAACCGCGGTATTCACGACTAACTTCCCGGTCGGGGAAAACAGCGGTGGCCCGGTCAATATGTGTTCTCTGAGTTTTTTATGAGGAGCTATGAGGGGGCTAAGTTAAGTCGTGACTTAGCCGTTCAGTTTCAGGAAGCTGTATAATACCCGGCCAGCCGCGGTCCGAGGCTGGCAGCTTGGGTAACCACAGTCGGGTACGATTCGGGGTCTTCGAGCTGGATATCGCGGACGGCGAGCTTCGCAAGCGGGGCAAATCCGTTCGGCTTCAGCCTCAGCCCTGTAAAGTTCTGGCCGCCCTGGGGTCGCGACCAGGCCAGCTCGTCACTCGGCAGGAGCTCCGTCATGAGATCTGGGACTGCACCACTTTCGTTGATTTTGAGCAAGGCCTGAACTTCTGCATCCGGCAGATCAGGCTGGCTCTCGACGACGATCCGGAAACGCCCCAGTTCATTGAAACCGTGCCCCGGCGCGGTTACCGCTTTATCGCACATACGACCTCCTGCGAAGACCTCCAGGCCGCAAGCAACGCAAAAAAGAAGACGATTATTGCTTGGGCATACACATTCACCAAACAAAGTGTCCACCGGAACTTGTATCGGATCTGGTCCCATTAAAGTAGCCGATGATCAAATTGAATACGATTCGAACGCGAGGCCCGCTCTTTGTTCCGGCGCTGGTCTTGATTTGGCTGGGTGCGATAAACCGAGGGACGACCTCAGGGTCCCCACAAAACCTCGCGCAACCGCCGGCAGCCGGGAGTACGCCGACGTTTTACCGCGATGTGCTGCCCATTCTCAAGGAACGGTGCCAGATTTGTCATCGTGCCGGGGGAATTGCGCCTGCGCGATTCGAAACTTACGAACAAACGCGGCCCTATGCAGCGGCGATTTCGGCTGCGGCCCGAGACAAGTCCATGCCGCCGTGGTTTGCCGATCCCCTCATTGGACATTTCTCGAATGATCCCTCGCTGTCGCCCGGACAAATCGCTTCGCTCGCCGCGTGGGATCGAGCAGGGGCGCTTCGAGGAGACCCGCACGACGCTCCGCCACCCCCGCACTGGGCGGAAAGTTGGAGCATTGCGCAGCCGGACTTGATTTTGAAAATGCCGAAGTGCGTAGCGCTTCCTGCGAGTGGGGATGTTGAATACACGTACGAAATTGTGGCGACGGGATTTCGGGAGGATCGCTGGGTGAAGGCCGTGGAAGTTTTGCCGTCGCTTCGCCCAAACGTGCATCACGCGGTCGTGTATGTGCGGCCCCCGGATTCGAAGTGGATGCGGCGCGCTCCGGTGGGCGTGCCGTTCACCGCTCGGACGCTCGACGATCCGGAGGACCGGCGCGGGGCGCACTGGACGGACAGCGACGTGCTGCTGGTATATGCGCCGGGGAGTTCGCC
Organism: Acidobacteriota bacterium; assembly: GCA_013289825.1. Taxonomy (GTDB): domain Bacteria; phylum Acidobacteriota; class Terriglobia; order Acidiferrales; family UBA7541; genus Acidiferrum. The sequence continues at coordinate 8,572 of JABCZF010000003.1, forward strand.
GGACAATTGGCCGGATGGCATGGCAAAATTTATTCCTCGAGGGTCCGACCTTGTTTTTCAGATGCACTACACGACCAATGGGCACACGGGCTGCGACCAAACCAGCGTGGGGCTGATTTTTCCTAGGCATGCTCCGGCCGAGCGCGTGCTTACGCTGCAGCTTACGAACGATCACTTTGTGATTCCGCCGGAAGCGCCGGATTATCGTGTGGAAGCGCGCGGCACTTTGCCGAACGATGCGACGCTGCTGAGCTTTTTTCCGCACATGCACCTGCGCGGAAAACGGTTTGCGTACAACATTATTCACAGAGAAAAGAGTCCTGGCGCGAGCCAGGATCAGCGAATGGAACCGCTGCTCGACGTCCATTATCATTTCCACTGGCAGATGAGCTACCGTCTCGCGGAACCGCGTTTGCTGAAAGCCGGGACGGAGTTGCAGGCCGTCGCCTGGTACGATAATTCGCGTGACAATCCGCATAACCCAGACCCGGAGGCGGCCGTGCGCTGGGGCGAGCAGACTTACGATGAGATGATGGTGGGGTTTTTCGACGTGGCGGTCGCGGCAAGTCTCGACAAGCGCGGCTACTTCGTCCGGCATGGAACAGAGACAGGCGACGGGCCCCCGTGACGGGACCTGGCGACGGAACCTCCTCGAGCACGGGAGCGAACATGGAAATCAGCAGTGCCTATGTAGAACTGAGTGTGAATGACGGCAGCACGATGCGCGCGTGGGTGGCCCGGCCAAAAGAAGAAGGCGCGTACCCCGGCTTGCTGGTCTTTCAGGAAGCGTTCGGGGTGAACGCGCACATTCGCGACATCGCCGGGCGGTTTGCGCGGGAAGGATTCGTGGCCCTGGCGCCGGAACTTTTTCACCGCACCGGCGCGGGATTTGACGGGCACTACGACGATTTTCCGAGTGCCGTGCCGCACATGAAAGCGCTGAACGATGCGTCGATGGGCGCAGATTTGCGAGCGGCGCATGACTGGGTGCGCGGAAGAATTGGGGCGGAGCTGCCGATTTTTGCGATCGGTTACTGCCTGGGCGGGCGCGCGGCGTTTCTCGCGGCGCTCACTTTGCCGCTCGCCGGAGCAATTTCCTACTATGGCGGCGGGATTGCGCCGAATGCGACGAATCCAGGACTGCTGGGCCGGGCCAGCGGGATTCAGGCCCCTTTGTTGCTTTTCTGGGGCGGGCGCGACAAGCACATTCCGCCGGAGCAGGTGCGCGCGGTGACCGATGCGCTGCGCGCCACGGGGAAAAATTTCGTAAATGTCGAGATTTCGAACGCCGACCACGCTTTTTTTTGCGACACACGCGCAAGTTATAGCCCCGCGGCGGCGTTGCTGGCGTGGCCGTTGACGCTGGCGTTCCTGCGCGCGAGATCTGGCTGAAGGTGAACCCAGAAAACCGGAAAAAGCGATAAGCGGGCCCGAAAAAGCCGCCACTGTCCTTTCGGGCCAAGCCCCCTGCCCTGACGTCTAGGATGCACAAGCGCTATTTGCTGTTTAACCACGGCAAGGTTCAGCGGGCGTCCGCGTTCTAATTACTGTGCTAGATTCGAAGATTGGCAGCATTGTTGCGCGAAAGACCCGTGAGCACACCAACACCACACGACCCGAACCACCCGAAAATAAAGCGCGTGGAAGTGTATTGGCATACGGTGACGTACAAGACCGTGGCCGTTTACGCCGTGCTGCTGGTGGCCATCGTTTTCGCGGCGGTCTATTTGATCGATCCGAATCTGTACACGCAGGCCTACGACAGGCTTAACAAAACCATCGGCAACGGGGACAGCGACGCGCTGCCCATCTCGCTGACCCAAGCCAAGTTTGTAAACCTCGACGGAAAAGTACAAGTGAAGAAAGTCAATTCCGTGCAATGGGTGGACGCGGATTTCCGCACCTCGCTGGACAAGGGCGATCAAATTCAGACTTCGGCGGATGGCGCGGCGCGCATCACCTTTGCTGACAATACGACGTACACGGTGAAGTCCGGAACATTCATCACCGTGGAGGAGAATTCGATGGGGCGCGAGCAACCGTCGAGTTCGGGAATACGCATCAAGACCGGGCAAGTGGACTTGAAGACGCCAAATTATTCTTCGCCGGATTCGAAGGCCGCGGTGAGCATGGAAGACTCCGTGGCATCACTGCATTCGAACAGTAGCGCGGCCGTGAAGTCCGACCCGGAGCACAAGGAAAACGAGATCGTGGTCTCCAGCGGAAGCGCGGAAGTGCAGCGCGGCCAGGAAAGAGTGGAGATTGGGGCTCATCAGAAGGCCAGTTTCCCGACGGGCGGGCCGATCACCAAGTCCGACACGCTGGCGCCGCCGGAGCTGAGTTCGCCGCGCAACTTTGAGCCGCTCATCGTGGAAAATCCCAAAACCGCGGCGATCCATTTCGAATGGAAGGCCGTGCCACAGGCGGTTTCCTACACCGTGCGAGTCAGCGCGACGGCCATGTTCACTAGAACGGCGAAGGAAGCTCCAGGGGTTGTGGGAACCAGCGTGGATATCTCCGGGCTCGATGGAGGCGACTACTTCTGGAACGTAACGGCGACGAATGCCAAGAAGGAAACCAGCGAGGTCAGCGAAACGTTCCGGTTTACCCTCGTCGCTCAGGGAAAAACCCAGGAGATGCTTCTGGAGATTACGGGCACACAGATTCATGGCCGGGTGGCGGAAATCATCGGCCGGACGGAACCGGGCGCGGCGCTGATCGTAAATGGGCAGCCCGTGCCGATCATCGCAGCGGACGGCACCTTCCGGCACTTTACGGAGCCGCTCGAACCAGGCCAGCACACCATCGTCATCGTCGGAGAGAATCGCCGCGGCGGTACGGCCCAACAGAAGGTAACCATCGTCGTGCCAAAGTAAAAGTTCAAAACGCTGATCGTTTTCTGGTCACGCCAGAAAGAAGAGGCAGGCGCGACTTTGCGCTGGTCGCCAAGTCCGGAGACAATGGTCTAGTGGGCCGCGCGGCGGTTCCAGGAGACCGTCGGGAAGTTAGGCAGCTCGTTGTCGACCGGACGGCGGAGAGGGTTTTTCCGCGGGGGGCGGAGGGATGAATAAGAACGGTTACAACCTGAGGTCGATCTTTAGTTTGTTTTCTTCCGACCTCGCCATCGATCTAGGGACGGCCAACACGCTGGTGTTTTCGGCCGGCAAGGGCATCGTGGTAAACGAGCCCTCGATCGTGGCTATAAACAAGTCCACCGGCGAAGTCGTGGCCGTCGGCCGCGAAGCCAAGGAAATGCTGGGCCGCACGCCGGGAAACGTGGTGGCTATCAAGCCCATGAAGGACGGCGTCATCGCCGACTTCAAAGTCACCGAAAAAATGCTGACGTATTTTATTCAGAAGGCGCATAACCGCCGCGTGCTGGTGCATCCGCGAATCGTTATCGGCGTGCCCAGCGAGATTACCCCGGTGGAAAAGCGCGCGGTGCAGGACTCCGCGTATCGCGCGCGCGCCAGCGAAGTGTATCTGGTGGAACAAGCCATGGCCGCGGCCATTGGAGCTGGTCTGCCGATCGAAGAGCCTTCCGGCAACATGGTCGTGGACATCGGCGGCGGGACGACGGACATTGCCGTGATCTCCATGAGCGGCATCGTTTACTCGCGTTCCGTGCGCGTGGCGGGAAACGAGATGGACGAAGCGGTGATGCAGTACTTGAAGAGAAAATACAACCTGCTCGTCGGCGAACGCACCGCGGAACAGATCAAGATGGAAATCGGCTCGGCCTATCCGCTGGAAAAGCCGCTGACCATGGAAGTGAAGGGCCGCAATTTGATCGAAGGCGTCCCGCGGACGGTCACCATTGACGACAGCGAAATTCGCGAAGCCTTGAGCGAATGCGTGGCCACCATTCTTAATGCTGTGCGCGTAGCCTTGGAACGCACACCGCCCGAACTTTCCGCCGATATCAGCGACCGGGGCATCGTGCTGACGGGTGGCGGCGCGCTGCTGAAGAATCTCGACAAGCGCATCCGGGAAGAAACCGGTCTGCCGGTCTCCATTGCCGATGATCCGCTGGCGTCCGTGGTGCTGGGCACCGGCAAAATGTTGAGCGATTTCAAGTTGCTGCGGCAAGTTTGCATCGATTAACGGATTCTCCGGATTTGTCGCTATCGCAGAAATTTTGAACCGCACAGGGCAAGGTCTGTGCTACTGGACTCCATGGTTGGCATCCCTTCTCGACACAGATCACTCTTCCTGCTCGGAGGCGTCGTGCTCCTGCAGGTGCTGCTGCTCGCGGTGCAGATCAAACGTGACTCGCAAGGCCGGCTGATCCGCGTTTGGACGGTTGGAGCGGTGTCGCCGTTCGAGCGCGCGGGCGCTCACGGCATCAGCTACATTCGCGACACCTGGAAACACTATTTCGCGCTGCAAAACGCTTGGCGCGATAACGAAGAATTGAAGCGTGAAAACGGCGCGCTGAAACTGCAAATCACGCAACTCCAGAGCAAAGCTGGCGAAGCCGATCGTCTTGCCGCACTGCTGAAGTTCCGCCAAACGAGTGTGGACGTGCCCATGGTTAGCGCCCGCGTGATCGGCGGAAGCGCCGACTCCGACAGCCAGACCATTTATCTTGATCGCGGCGAGCGCGACGGCATCCGCCGCAACATGGGCGTCATCACCCCGGACGGCGTGGTCGGCAAGGTCATCGAGTCCTACAGGGATACGGCGCAAGTTCTGCTGCTGACGGACAAAGCCAGCGGCGTGGGCGCGATGCTGATGGATTCGCGCGTCCAGAAACCAGTTGGCGGCACGGGTGAGCCGTTGCTGGTCATGAAGTACATCTCCAACGAAGACAACAGTGTGAATCCCGGGGACCGCATCGTCACCAGCGGCATGGATCGCATTTTTCCGCGTGACTTGCCCGTGGGAACAATTGCGGACATCAAGGCAGGCAGTACCTTCAAGCAGATTCGCGTGCGGCCCGCTGCGAACCTCGAACGTCTGGAAGAGGTGTTCGTGCTGCTGACGATGAAACAGCTGGAGATGAAAAAAGATTCCGCGGAGCCGAATTCCGCAGCGCCCCCTGCCGGGGGGCCTTCCGCCGCTGCAGCCAGTCCGGCTTCGCAAGAGAAACCATGAACGACGCCTTCGATATGCGCGGTGGCGAGCTGCACATTGAGGTGCACAAGTTCCGTGCGGGCGCGATCATTCTGGCTACCGCCTTTGCCCTCGTGTTGCAGGCTTTTCTGCCGATTTATTTCTCTAAGGCCGCGATTCTGGATCTTCCGCTGCTTCTGGTCATCTATTTTGGCCTGAGCCGGCGCAATCCCTCCACGGGATTGCTCCTCGGCATGGTGATCGGAATTCTGCAAGACAGTCTCAGCGGGCCCACCGTTCCCCTCGGACTCTACGGCATCGGAAAAACCGTGATCGGCTATCTGGCTTCCTCGATCGGCGCGCGCCTCGATACGGAACATCCCGCGGCGCGTTTCGCCCTGACCATTGCATTTTTTGCCGTTCACCAGGGCGTCATTGCCTTGACGCGTCGGCTGCTTCTTTCTCAGCCCGAGCCGTGGTTCACCATGCACCTGGGCATCGCCGCGCTGGTCAACGCCGTGGTCGCCGTGTTTCTCTTCATGCTCCTCGACCGCCTGCGTAAACCCTCCTAACCCCTACTGAGCTAGCAGGAATTGCTTGAAGTCGTCGTAGTCGCTGGACATCGGCCGGGACAATTTCTCGAGCTTTAAATAGGCAGCGAGGCGATCCGGCAGCTGCGGCGCTGTGCCGATGGCGCGCTCGACCACATCGGCGAATTTCGCGGGATGCGCGGTGGCCAGCACCAATCCTTGCGCGGGGTCGGAATGCTCGCGCTTATAGGCTTCCCAGCCGAGCACTCCGACAGCGGTGTGCGGATCGGCGATATAGCCGAAGCGCTCGTGGAGGGACTTCATTTCCTCGAGCGTCTCGTCATCGCTCGCGGCGTGGCCCCAGATTTCGCGCTTCACATATTCGATGCGGCCGCGGCACAAATCCAGCAGGCGTGGAAAATTATTCGGGTTGCCGACGTCCATGGCGTTCGAAAACGTTTGTGTCGCCGGGCGGGGACGGAATTCCCCGGACCGCAAATATTCCGGCACGACATCATTGGCGTTGGTCGAGGCTACGTACATGGCCACCGGCAAGCCGATGCGCTTGGCGAAAAGGCCGGCCGTCAAATTCCCGAAATTCCCGCTGGGCACAGACACGACCAGCGGCACCGAGGCCACCGGCAGCTGGCGGTACGCCGCCAGGTGATAAAACATCTGCGGCAGCAGCCGCCCAATGTTGATCGAATTCGCCGACGTCAAAAAAGTGCGCTTGTTCAGCTCCATGTCCGAAAACGCCTGCTTCACGAGCCGCTGACAATCGTCAAAGCTGCCCGCCACTTCGAGCGCCGTGATATTTTCGCCCAGCGTCGTGAACTGCTTTTCCTGCGCTTCGCTGATACGCTTGGAAGGATAGAGAATCACCACGCGAATTCCCGGCACGCCGAGGAAGCCATGGGCCACGGCGCTTCCCGTGTCGCCGGAGGTGGCCACCAGAACCGTCAGCGGCCGCGTTTCTCCCCGAACGAAATAGCCCATCAGCCGCGCCATAAATCGCGCGCCAAAATCCTTGAACGCCAAAGTGGGACCATGAAACAGCTCGAGGATGTGCAAACCGGGCGAGAGCGACACCAGCTTCACGGGAAAATTGATGGCTTCGGCAACGATTTGCCACAAAACCTCTTCCGGCACATCCGGAGTAGCGAAAGGCCGCACCACGCGAAAACAAACTTCCGTGAACGGCAAGCGGCGAAACTCTTCGAGTTCCTCGGGTGAGCGCCGCGCGATCTCCACCGGCAAATAGAGCCCGCCGTCGGGCGCCAGCCCCCGCAGTACCGCGCCGCGCAGCGAAGTCAGCGCCGCCTTGCGCCCGGTGCTCCGGTACCTCATTGCCGGCGCTCAAGCTGTCCGCCAATTTTCCCTAGAAACGCCGCCACATCGAAAGCCGGATCGCGCAACTCGGCCACCTTCAACGTACAATGCGCCAAAGCTTCGTAGCTCTGCCGCCGCGCAGACATCAGCGTGGGATAACAACGCGCCACTGTTTCTTTGGGCGATTCGCCGCGCTTTGGCTGGAAAGCACCCCGCCACAACACCGGTTTGGGGTCACTCAAGTAGCGTTCGATGAGAAGCTGCTGCTCTTCCGCCGAGGCGGCCAGATACACGACGGTCATCCTCCGCCGCAAGCGCAGCAACAAATTATTCCCCGTGTAAATCACGCTGCCCGTGGTGTCCAGCACCAGCGGTTTTTCGGGTGGCTGCTCGAGCGACGTCAGCACCTCGCCCAGAGCGTGAATCTCTTCCTCGAGGTACTGCGCCTCGCGTTCTGCATATTTCGCGGCATCCGGCCAGCCCATCCACGCCGCCACACCGTCAATCCCGGAATACCCGCCGGCGGCCAGCCGCGGAGCCAGTTTCCGCTCGATACAGTCGTCGCAGCAAATAGCATTCCATCCCTCGGCGGATAATTTCTTCGTCCAAAAAGTTTTTCCAGCACCGGACATCCCGATAAGGGCCAAACGCAGAGGCAAGGAGGCTTCGCTTTGCATGAGAACAGTCAGACTACGATAACGCGTGCCCGGTCCGGTGAGCAAGCGTGTGGACCTGTGCGCTGTCGATAAGTCTCGAGCGCTCAACCAACCAGGTCTGGGCGGCCGGCTCATTTGAGAATGCCCATCCTGACAACCGATCCAAGCTTTTTTGGCTCCGTGAGCGCTGCTCGAGAACTGTGCGAATACGGACAGCGCCCACGGGTACGCTATGGGTACCATGTTTGCTGCGTGCAATCGTTCGCGGTGGAAACGTTAGGAATCGAGCGACGCCACCAAGGAGAATCCAATGAAGGTAAAGACATTGCTAGTTGTGGGTGCGTTCTCGCTGGCGCTGCTCATCGGCGGGTGCTATGCAAGCCCGACGCCAGCGGCAGGGCCTGCGGGGCCGCCGGGAGACCCCGGACAACAAGGTGCCACCGGCCAGCCGGGAGACTCGGGGCAGCCTGGAGATGCCGGCCGCAAGGGCGAAGCGGGCCGTGAAGGGGAAAAGGGCCGAGACGGAGATCAGGGACGGGCTGGAGACCAGGGACGGGCTGGAGACCAGGGACGGGCCGGAGACCAGGGACGGGCCGGAGATCAGGGCCGTACTGGCGACCAGGGACGAGAAGGCAAGGACGCACCGTGTCCAGCCGGAGAACATCGCCATACAAATCCTGACAACGGAAAAACCAGTTGCGTTAGAAACGACTGACTTGTCCGGCCATTAGAGATTCCAGGTGCAAACTCCGAAATAACCTTGGCAGCAGTCTACCGTCAATCTGGTGACGGTAGATTGCCGCATCCCCGCCCATCGCCCGCAAGCCAGATTCCCTGTCGATCAGAAACATTTTTGCCGAGAAAGATCCCATGAAACCTTTGTCTCCCCTAAGCGTCTTATGGATAAGGGCGAGGTCCTTCCATGAAAGCAAAGCGTGAAAATCCCGGAGATCTGCTCCAGGGAACGCTGGACCTGCTGATTCTAAAAGCCTTGGCTCGCGGCGCCCGGCACGGTTACGGCGTCGCCGAGTGGATTCACGAGACTTCCCGAGACATCCTGAGGGTCGAGGAAGGCGCGCTGTACCCCGCGCTGCATCGACTCGAGCTGCGCGGCCTGCTCCGCTCAGAATGGGGCGCATCGGATAACAATCGCCGCGCCAAGTTTTATTCCCTGACCGTGGCGGGAGGAAAACAGTTGGGCGAAGAGACCGCGTTTTGGCACCGCATGTCGGGGGCCGTCGCGCGAATACTCCAAACGGCTTAGATCGCGCGGGAGGAGACTATGTTTTCTGGGCGGCTACACCAAACTTGGTTGCGACTAAAAGCGCTTTGGAAGCGGCCCCAGCTCGACCGGACGTCCGAGGCGCGGCGGGCCACGCGCGTCGGCACGCTTGGCGCTAGGAGTAAGTTCCCGTTACGAGAAACTCCAAGCTAGCTGTCAACGAAATTCTGGAGCGAGAAGACGTGCAAGGGTGGCGGAACAAAACCTGGCGGCGCGCCAAAGCCATGTGGAAGCGGCCGCAACTGGATCGCGATCTCCATGACGAAGTCGCGTTTCACTTGGCCATGCGCGAAGAAAAGAACCGCCGCGCCGGGATGGCTCCGGAAGAAGCCCGTTACGCCGCGCGCCGCCAGTTCGGAAACCCCACCAGTCTCGAAGAGAGGAGCCGGGAAATGTGGACACTCGTATCGGTGGAAGGCCTGCTTCAAGACATCCGCTTGGGCGCCCGCAAGCTGCGCAAAAGTCCAGGTTTCACCTTCGTCGCGGTGCTGACGCTAGCGCTCGGAATCGGCGCGAACACCGCCATCTTTTCCCTGATCCACACGGTGATGTTAAAGAGCTTGCCGGTCAGCAATCCCAGAGAACTGTACCGCCTGGGAGCAGGCACCAGTTGCTGCGTCCTTGATGGCCTGCAGGGGAATTTCGGAATTTTCTCATATTCACTCTATCAGCAGTTAGAGGCCAACACTCCCGAATTCTCCGAAATGGCTGCATTCGGCGGCGCCTTGAATTTCTTGAGCGTACGCCGCGCCGGCGCAGCCGGACGAGCTGAACCGTATGTCGGAGAATTCGTCTCGGGCAACTATTTTTCGACATTCGGGCTAGGCGCTTATAGCGGCCGGCTGCTCTCGGCGTCTGACGACCTACCGAGCGCCCCGCCCGTCGCCGTCATGAGCTACCGCGCTTGGCGCGAACACTACTCGCTCGATCCCTCCGTAATCGGTGGCAGTTTTCTGGTCAACGGACATCCCGCAACCGTCGTTGGCGTCACCCCTCCGGAATTCTTTGGTGAAACGCTGCGCAGGGATCCGCCGGACTTTTGGGTCCCGCTCGCCGATGAACCTCTCTTGCGGCCAGACGGCTCCCTGCTCACGCATCCGGAACTGCATTGGCTCTACGTCGTCGGGCGCATAAAGCCCGAAGCAAAACCCACGCAAGTCGAAGCGCGCGTAACGCTGGAGGTACAGCAGTGGCTCACGAGTCAAGGACAAATCCCCGAGACCTTCCGCGGTGAAATTGCCAAGCAACACGTCACTCTCAGTCCGGCGGGCAGCGGAGTAGCGCGCCTGCGCGCCAACTACGCCGATGGCTTGCGCTTGCTCGCGGCTGCGTCCGGACTCGTGCTTCTGATTGCGTGCGCAAATGTTGCGAATCTGCTGCTCGCGCAAGGCACGGCGCAACGAGCGCAAACCGCGATGCGCGTCGCGCTGGGCGCACCACGATTTCGTCTGATCCGGCAAGCTCTCACCGAAGGATTGATGCTGGGGCTCCTCGGAGGCGCGGCGGGCCTGGCCGTGGCCTATGTAGGAACGCAAGTTATCCTCTCGCTCGCATTTCGCGGCGCGCACTACGTGCCCATTGACACGGCGCCTTCGCTCCCGGTGGTCGCCTTTGCCGCGCTGCTCTCCGTGTTAACCAGCGTCACCTTCGCCGCTGCGCCCGCATGGATCAGTTCGCGGGCTGATGCGGGTGAAGCCCTGCGCGGCGCGCAGCGCAGCATTCACGAAGGTTCGAGCGTTCCACAAAAATCCTTGATCGTGTTGCAAGCCGCGCTCTCGCTCGTGCTTCTGGCCGGAGCGGGCTTGCTCACGGAGAGTTTGCGCAATCTCGAGAGCCAGCAATTCGGATTCGAGACCGACGGTAGGCTCATCGTCAAGGTTGATCCCGGGCTCGCTGGCTACACCGCCGACCGCCTCGACGGCCTCTACCGTACGCTGCGAGAACGGCTCGGGCAAATTCCCGGAGTCGAAAGCGTCAGTCTCTCTCTATAGCCCCATGTCCGACAATAGCTGGTCCAGCGGCGTTAGCATCGAAGGCCGACGCGCACCCGCTAACCCCGGAGATTTCGATGGCGCTTCCTGGTTGCGCGTCAGCGCCGGTTATTTTGAAACCATCGGTACGCGCCTGACTCGCGGCCGCTTCCTCGACGAACGTGATACGCCAAGCTCGCGGCACGTGGCCGTGATTAACGAGACTTTCGCGCGAAAGTATTTTCCCAACGCCGATCCTCTCGGAAAACACTTTGGTCTGGGCGACGCGCCGCACGCCGCCGACTATGAAGTCGTCGGAGTTGTCGCCGACGCCAAATACATGGATCCACGCGATGTAGCCTGGCCCACCTTCTTCCGGCCCCTCCTCCAAACTGAGAAGTTCCGAGACCAGGCCGATCAATCCGCGGAGATCCGCTCGAACTGGATTCACGACATCGAGCTCCGGGTCTCCGGACGCCCGCAAAATCTTCAGCCGCTGATTCGCGAAACACTCGCCAGCATCGACCCGAATATGCCGGTTGTAGACATGATGACTTTCGGCGAACAAGTCACCCGCAATTTCAACCATGACCGTCTCATGGCGCGTCTTGCTGGAATCTTCGGACTGCTGGCCCTGGCCCTCGCCTCGATCGGTCTATATGGCGTGCTCGCCTATAACGTCGCCCGCCGCACGCAAGAAATCGGCATTCGCATGGCTCTCGGCGCCGCACGCCTCGGCATTTTGCGAATGGTACTGCGCGAAGCGTTGTTCCTCGCTGGGCTCGGCGTGGCCATCGGCATTCCCTGCGCGCTGGCCGCCAACCATCTCCTAACCAGCATGCTCTTTGGCCTGAAAGCCACGAACCTAGTCGTTCTGTCCCTGGTCACCGCCCTTCTGCTTATCGTCGCCATAGCAGCCGCCTGTTTCCCCGCGCACAAAGCTTCCGCAGTCGATCCTATGGTGGCGTTGCGCCACGAATGAGCGGTTGATTTTAGAGTTCGCTGCCAAGCTCTGCTTACCCTGTCCCAACCCGCCGGTTTCCCACAGAGAGTATTGCCTAAGCAACTGTCCTTCCAGGCGGCTTGCAGCCTCCTTCCCCAAGTGCTACGTTTAGAATGACTTTGGTGCTCTAACGAAGCACAAGTCCGGCAGTGACTCGGGAACTCCTAGGGAATTTTTCGAATTATTTCTTTCCGAAGAAAGTTTTCGACAGACATTTGCTGCAGATTTTTCGTGACGCGAGCATGTCCCGGCCCACTCGCGGGACGGGCGACGAACAGCCCCGATGAGAGTGTCGGCCGCCTGGCATCCATAAAATAAAGGCTCGCGCGCGGGGTCTTCGTGTCGTACTGGTTTCGCAACGACAATCGTCTGCCACAGGCCAGACTGGCCATCGCCTCCTACGTCATCGTGGGCATGGTCGGTTTGTTGCTCCTCGGTTTCTGGAAACTCCAGGTCGTCGACTCCGATAAGTACGGTCAAATGGCCGAGCGCAATCGCGTTCGTTCCATTCCCATCATCGCTCCGCGCGGCCGTATGCTGGACCGCGATGGCCGCGTCCTGGTGGACAACTATCCGTCTTTCAGTATCCTGCTTCTCCGCGACGATCCCGCTCTGATCGACAAAAGTCTCCCGGCTATCGCCGAAGGCCTGAGCATCCCGATCAGTGATCTGAAGGACCAGCTGGAAACCACCAAAAACCTTCCGAAGTTCCAGCCCATCGTTATCAAGCCGGAAGCCAACAACGCAGACGTGGCCTTCATCGAATCGCACCTTTTCGACATCCCCCTCCTCGAAATGCTCATGGTCCAGCGACGTCGCTATCTTCCGGGCGGCTTCATGTCTCACGCCAGCGGATACGTTGGCGAAGTCAGCGAGCAGCAAATCGAAGCCAGTAATGGCCGATTTCGCCCCGGCGACCTCGCCGGAAAAACCGGTCTCGAGCGCCAGTACAACGACATCTTGACGGGCACCGACGGTATGCGCCGCGTGGTCGTCAACAGCGTCGGCAAAGAAGTCAAAGATCTTGGGCACCTTACCGAACAGGAACCGATTCCCGGCAAGCAGATTCAGCTCACCATCGACTACGATTTGCAGCAGGTCGCCGAGCAATCTCTCGGTGTGCGGCCTGGTGCCGTGGTCGCTCTCGATCCGCGCACCGGGGAAGTCCTGGCCATGGTCAGCCGACCCACGCCCGATGCAAACGATTTCGCTGTCCGCATTTCAGCCGACGAATGGAAGAGTCTCAACGACGACCCTCTGCATCCCCTATTGAACCGCGCCATCCAAGCGCAACTTGCTCCCGGTTCCGTTTTCAAGATCGTGACCGCCACGGCGATGCTTGAGGACCATGTTCCCGAGGAAGGTTTCAAGACGTTTTGTCCCGGCTACGGCACATTCTTCGGGCGCCAGTACCATTGCTGGGTGTACTACGCGAAGACCGGACCGAGGACGCATGGGGTGCTGAGTCTGCACGATGCGATTCTGAAATCGTGCGACGTTTTTTTCTACAATGTGGGCATGCGCTTGGGCATCGACAGACTATCCTATTACGGCAGCAAACTTGGCGTCGGCCGCAAAACCGGCATCGATCTTCCTTCCGAGGAGCCCGGGCTGATGCCTTCGCAGGAATGGGTCGAGAGAGTCTTTCATCGCAAATGGTATGCGGGTGAGGTGATCTCTGTAGCCACCGGCCAAGGCGCCGTCACTTCCACGCCGCTGCAGCTGGCCCGTTTGATTGGCGGAATCGCCATGGGTGGCGTTTTCAAGCAGCCGCACATGTTGAAAGATGCCCAGAATATTGGTGAGGAGCGGTTTCCCATATCAGAGCCGACCGTCGAAAAGATCACCGACGCCATGTACGGCGTCATCAACGAACCTGGCGGCACGGGTGGTAAATTGAAACTCGCTGGGATTGAGTTTAGTGGAAAATCCGGCACCGCCCAGGTCATCGGTTATGGGACCCGCGATCGCGTCGGAAAAGAAAAGAAGTTTGAAGACAACGCGTGGTTCGTCGGCTATGCGCCGCGCCGCAATCCAGAGATCGTCGTTTCCGTCCTGGTCCAGGAAAGCGGCCAGCACGGAGGTGAAGCCTCCGGGCCTGTCGCGCGCGACATCATCAAAGCCTATTACGATAAGAAAGCAAGGAAGACCCAAGGCCAACTCACCGCCGACGACGAACGGTATGATTTGGGTCCTGGCGCGGCCGCCGCTCTAACGATCCATGCGCAGCCGGTTGTGAAGTCCGCTTCTGGGATAGCGCCTGGGCACGCCGCAAGCGTCGATCCCGAGCGTTAAGTTTTTGCGGTTTGAAATATTTGGGAGTGAAAAGTTAGTTGGCAGAAAAGCGCAGCAAGCAGACATCTGGTCCTTGGCTCGTGGCTCTTAGCGGTAGACTGTAAACTTCTTTTTTATGAACGACGCACCTGGAACTCGCGATTACGACTGGTGGCTGCTAGCCATCCTCGCCACCATCTGCGCGCTCGGGGTCATCGAGATCTACTCGGCCACGCACGGCAGCGCCCTCGCCGGCATGCAGAACAAGCAGCTCCGTTGGCTGGTGGTAGGCTTTGTGCTGATGTTCGCGCTCTCCCGCCTCGACTATCATCTAATTCTCGATCAGGCCCCCATCCTCTATCTCATCGGCATCGCCGCTCTTATCGCCGTCCTGGCCTTCGGCCACACGCGCTTCGGCGCCAAACGCTGGATTCCCATCCTCGGAGAATTTCTTCAGGTGTCGGAATTGGTCAAATTGATTATAATCATCGTCATAGCGCGCTTCTTTGCGGATGTGCGCACCGATGAGCTTTCCCTGCAGGATTTGATCAAGGCAGGGCTCATCGTGGGGTTGCCGCTAGCTCTGATTCTCAAGCAACCCGATCTGGGCACCGCGCTTGTTCTGGTGCCCTTGCTGGTGGTAGGCGCATTTCTCGCGGGCTTGCAATGGAAACATGCCGCGGCGATTGCGCTCATCGGGCTCTTGATGCTTCCCGTTGCATGGCGCGTCATGAAGCCCTATCAGAGGGAAAGAGTTACATCGTTCATGCACCCCGAAGAGGACGCCAAAGGCTCCGGCTATCAAGTTCTGCAATCAAAGATTGCCGTCGGCTCGGGCGGCTTCTGGGGCAAAGGTTTTGGCAACGGCACGCAGAATCAACTGGGCTACATCCCCGTCCGATATTCCGATTTCATCATGTCGGCCTGGGCTGAAGAGCAGGGCTTCAAAGGCGTGCTTCTTGCCCTTGGGCTGTACATGGCTCTTCTGTTACGCTTAGTACAGAATGCTCAGCGCGCAAAAGACCGCGCCGGAATGTTTCTTGTAATGGGCGTCGCAGCAGCGCTTGGTTTTCATGTCTTAGTAAACGTGGCGATGGTCATCGGCGCTATGCCCGTGACTGGTATCCCGCTTCCTCTCATGAGTTACGGGGGTTCCGCTACGTTGTTTGTTTTCCTGGCGATTGGTCTGGTTATGAATGTTCGGCTTCGCCGCTTCGTTAACTGAACCAGCCGCCAGTCCCGCGCGAGGTGTTTGCTCAGGCAAATCCCGCCGGATAGGCAATGGTGGCCCCGGTACTTGGGACCCAAGGAACAAGGATCTTAGAGTGAGGACAGCATCGTCCGCCGTTGGCCCGGAAGCTCTCCGGCAACGGACCAGCCTCGTAAGCAAGAGGAACTTTCCCTCCGGCTGCGAACGTAAAGCCATCTCGATATCCGTGTGGCCAGCGTGTGTCCCGGTGCAAACCGGGCCGGCCCCGATTTACTGGACCCCCGACGGGCAAGAGCTCGCGGCGATGCGTCCTGTCGGCCCTTTGCGGCTGCACAGAAAAGTGACCTCCGGCTCAGCCGGGGTCACCAACAGTCAGGAGTTTTCATGTCAAAAGAATTGGTTATCTCCGCGGCCTCCCACGAACGGCGAGTCGCGATTCTTGAAGAAGGTCAGTTAGTCGAAATATACATCGAGCGTGAAAAAGAGTTCGCCCTCGTTGGCAGCATCTACAAAGGCAGAGTCACCCGCGTCCTCCCAGGCATGCAGTCCGCGTTCGTGGATATCGGCCTTGATGGCGATGCCTTCCTTTATGTCAGCGACGTTTTCGAAAACCTCGAGGATTACGATCACGGGCATCCCCATACCGATCAGCCAGCCGCCGCCCCCGCGTTCTCCCCGGCTTATTCGCCCGCAAACGCCGTCGAAGCGTTGCCTGGTGAAACGTTAGCGCACGCCGCTTCCTCGCATGAGCAGGAAGAAGATCACGCGCACCAAGCTGACGGCGAAGAAGCCGAATCATTTCACCACGAGGACACGCATGAGGAGTCCTCTGACCACGATTCCTTGTCTCACAGCGAGCCACCCGGCGTCGTGGAAGACCACGCCACAGACGGCGAGATTCATGGCGCGCACGCCGCAGAAGTACACGAGGAATCTCAAGCGGGCCACCCCGAGGAGCGCCAGCCGGATTCGAACGCCTCTGCCCCTCAGAATTTCTCGCCGCACTACAATCCCACTCAGAATTATCCGCCCCGCCCCGGCGGTGGTGGAGATCGCGGTGGAGATCGCGGCGGAGATCGCGGCGGTGATCGTGGCCGTGGCGGGCGCTGGGGCCGCCGCGGCGGACGTCACCGCGGTGGACGCCCGCAAGGCCCAGCCGTCGGCGGCCGCAACCTGCCTCCCTCCAAGTACGCTGCACCGCAAGGCGGTGAATCTCGCGGCAACGATTCGCGCGGCTACGATAACCGTGGCCGCGATCAGCGCGGCCCTGAAAATCGCACCGGCCAGCCGCGTGGTTTCGAACCACGTGGCCCCGCGCAGCGCGGGTTCGATCATCGCCCGCCGGATACTCAGCATCCTGCCAGTTCCTCCGCATCCATCGAGGCCACCGAAGAACCCATCGTTCTGCCTGGCGAATCTCTCGCCAAGTATCGTGGCAAGCCCGCGGCCGCGCCCGTTCTTCCAGTTGTCGAGCCGGAATCTCACGAGCCGCAACCTGAAAGCGAAGAAACAATTTCTCGTCCCTCCGGAAACCTGAGCTCTCCTGTTCCTGCAACAGGACCTGCGGGCGGCCCAACTGGTGGCAACGTTCCCCGCCGTTTCTCGGGCGGACTTCCCCGCTGGCTTCTTGCCGACACTGGCTCCGAATCGGAAGCTGCCCCCGTCTCCGCGGAGGAAAATATCGGAGTTGCCGACGATTCTTCGCTTTCTGCTCATGGCGCGAATCCACCGCGGCATGAGGCTTCTCCGCTCGAGTTGCCCGCAACATCTGCTTCAGAATCCCTGCCCGCGCGCAACGACGTCGAATTAAGCGAACAGCAGACGGCATCCCTCTCTCTGGAGCTGGCCGAAGCAAAACACGAAGAGACTTCCGATCACGCCAAAGCCGATGCCCTGGTCGGCGGCGCCGAATTCGACGACGAACCCGAGGAAATTCACGCCGCCGGAGAAACCGAACTCGCCGACGACGAAGATGCCGAAGAAGAGGAGCGCCAGGAAGAAGCCCACCTCGACGCTGCGGAAGATCAGGCCGCCGCGGAAAGCGAGCTTTCCGAGGATGAAACCGAAGAAGTCGAAGAGCATCGCGCCGCCGATCGCGCCGAATTCGCAGCCAACGCTGCGCACGAAAGCGCGGAACACGCTGCCGCCCTCGGTGATCCCGAGCACACCGTGCCCGAACACGCCGCACAGGAACATGTAGAACACGAACATGCCGCAGCGGAAGTGATCGAAGCGCATGCCGGCGACATCGCCCGAGAGCCTGCCGGGATCGAAGACGATGTCATTCTGCTTCCCGGTGAGACTCGCGCCCCCCGTATCGGCGGCGCCTCCGCTCCTCGCGAAGACTTTCCTCGCGATTCCGCGCGCATCGGCGGCAATCCTCGGGCCCGTTTCCAGCGCCCACAGCGTGGTGGACGCGATCGCGGCCGCAGTGGCCGCCCAGACAGCCGTGGCGGCCGTCCCGATCGCGGCCCAGATCGTGGTCCAGACCGCGGACGCCCTTCCGGCCCGCGATTCGAACGGCGTCCCAGCGGCCCCGGTGGTCCCCGGCACGATCGCGGTCACCGCAGCCACTCCGGTCCGCCGCGCCGCCCGCAGCTAATCTCAGAAATGCTGAAGGCCGGCCAAGACGTGGTCGTGCAGATCGCCAAAGAGCCTCTCGGCAAAAAGGGCGCGCGCATCACCAGCCACGTCGCTCTGCCGGGCCGCTTCCTGGTCTATATGCCCACGGTCCATCACACCGGCGTCTCGCGCAAAATCATCTCCGCCGAAAACCGTTCGCGCTTGCGTCGCCTGGTCAGCGAGGCCGGCAACAGCTATCCTGGCGGCTTTATCGTTCGGACCGCCGCCGGCGGCGCCACCGACGACGAAATCCGCACGGACATCGAATTCCTCGGCAAGAGCTGGAACGAAATCAAGGAGCGCAGCGAGCAGCGCAAGTCTCCCGCGCTACTCCATCGCGACCTCAATCTAGTCGAGCGCATTCTCCGCGACTACGTCAGCGACGATTTCACCGGCATCTGGATCGACAACGAAGAGGAGTACGGCAAGATCGTCGAATTCGTCAGCCGCTTCCAACCCAAGCTCGTCAACAAGGTCAAGCTGTACACCAAGGAAACCCCGATCTTTGAAGAATTCGGCATCCAGCACGAGCTCGATAAGGCCCTGCGCGCCAAGGTCTGGCTAAAATCCGGAGGCTACATCGTCATCAACCACACCGAAGCCTTGGTGGCCATCGACGTCAACACCGGCAAGTTCGTCGGCAAAGGCTCTACGCGCCTCGAGGACACCATCGTCAAAACCAACCTCGAAGCCGTAAAGGAAATCGTCCGCCAAATCCGCCTTCGCGATCTAGGCGGCATCATTGTCGTCGACTTCATCGACATGGAAGAACGTCGCAACCGCGAGAAGGTTCTGAGCGCCCTGCAAATGGCCCTGGAACAGGACAAAGCCCCGTCGAAGGCCCTCTCCTTCAACGAGTTTGGACTGGTCTGCATCACGCGGAAACGCACCAAGCAAGCTCTCGAACGCGTCCTGTGCCAACCATGCCCCTATTGCACCGGCTCCGGAATGGTCAAATCCATCCCCACGCTCTGCTACGAAATCCAGTCCGAAGCCCGCAAAATGGCCACCGCCGAACATGAAGGCCCCAATCTGACCCTTCGTGTTCATCCGGAAATCGCAAAAGCTCTAAAAACCCGCGAGTCCATGCTGATGGACGAACTCGAACAAAACTCGCACAAACACATCATCATCCAATCCGACGCCACCCTCCACTGGGAGCAGTACGACATCTACTGAGGGCCCGTTAGTAGTTTCCGTTATCAGCAAAACCATGCGCCTGGGCCGAAAGGCTCGGGCGCTTTGTTTTTGGTGCGACAGCTCCCGTGTTTTCTTCGAGAGAATCATGCTCCTAGAATTCTCACGTGCGGGTACAACTGGGTGGTCAACAACCCGAGCCTACTCGGGTCTGGGGAGCCCACGTTGTTATGAGATCACGGACCCAGGCATGCAAGCCGCGCGAAGCTCCATCCTTCATAAACTGATTATCCCTAGGGCCATGTGATGACCAGCGGGTGTAGCGGCGAAGGCCATACGGACGGGCACAAAGGTGGCTAGGGCAAAAAGCCTGGACGATATTCCGCTCCGCATTCGGGAGAAAACATGATAGTTCTTTGAGCCTAGCGTACATCGCGATCCCGGCGGCTCCGAGAGGGATGTCGGGCCTCCGCCCCAGACTCCCGGTGCTTCAGTGAAAGGATGTTTTTATGATCAGACGTGACTTTCTGCGTCGCATACTCTACGGCGGCACGGCGCTTGCCGCGACCGGTGCGGCCGGCAAAGAGCTGGAGCCGCCTTTGGGTGATGGCGGGGCCCTCGCGCTTGACCCGCTGAATCTGACCGCCACGGACCTCGAGACCAAGCACCGGCTTCCCACCCTGACCGCTCTTCCATGCCCTCTTGAAGACGTCAGGATTCTCGATCCGGACCTGCTCCGGATGCGCGACCAAACTCTGAAATATCTGCTCGCCCTTGATTCTGACCGCCTGCTGCATAACTTCCGCGTCAACGCCAATCTACCGTCGTCTGCCGAGCCGCTCTACAACCGCGAGTCGCCCACCAACGGTTGGCGCGGTCATTACGTCGGGCATTTTCTTTCAGCTTGCAGCCAGATGTATGCGTCGACCGGCGATGCCCGCATCAAGGCGAAGGCCGACGCCATGGTGGCGGAACTCGCAAAATGCCAGACGCAGCTCGGCGACCAGGGCTATCTTTCTGCGTTCCCCGAATCGAGCTTCGACGACCTTGAACAGAGCCGTCCTTCCGCCGTGGTCTGGTATGCGCTCCATAAAATCATGGCTGGCTTGCTCGAAGTCCACCAGCGCAACCTGAATCCGCAGGCGCTTAAGGTGCTCGAAGGCATGGTGGCATGGGTCGACTGGCGAACTGGGCGGATCCCCGAAGAACAAATGCAGCGCACCCTGCAAACCGAATTCGGCGGCATGAACGAAGTCCTAGCCAACTTCTCCTCCGCCACCGGAAACCCGCATTATCTCTTGGTCGCGAAGCGCTTCGACCATCACGCGGTGATGGACCTCGCCGCGCAAGGGCGTGATGCGCTCAGCGGACTCCACGCCAACACCCAGATACCCAAGTTCATCGGGGCCGCTCGCGAATTCGAACTGACCGGCGACCCGTTCTACCGTGACGCCGCGCAATTCTTCTGGCAACAGGTTGCGCTGCACCGCAGCTACGTCACCGGCGGCAACAGCATCAGTGAACATTTCCGCACGCCGCCGGACGTGCTGGCCTCAGAACTCACGGACCTCACGCAGGAAACCTGTAACACCTATAACATGCTCAAGCTGACCCGCCACTTGTTCACCTGGCAGGCCGGGCCGCAATACGCCGATTATTACGAGCGCGCTTTCCTCAACCACATCCTTGCCACGCCCAACCCGGCGGAGGGTTCGCCGCTTTACTACCTCGGAATGCAACCCGGCCAGTGGAAAGTTCACTTCGTTCCGCACCAGGGCTTCTTCTGTTGCTGCGGTACGGGCTTGGAAAATTTCTCGAAGCTCGGCGAGGGCTTCTATTTTCACAATTCACAGTCTCTCTGGGTGAACCTGTTCTTCGCCTCCGAAGTGAACTGGAAGGAAAAGAACGTCGTCATCCGGCAGGAAACGCGTTTCCCCGAGGAAGCCGGGACCCGGCTGGTCATCCAGACAAAATCGCTCGCCCACTTTAGCTTGAACGTGCGCATTCCTTATTGGGCGGACAACGCCAGCGTGACGATCAACGGCAAGCGCTTCCGACCAAACGAAGAGTTGGCACCCTCCAGCTACGCGAAAATCGACCGCACCTGGAAGGACGGCGACCATGTGGAAGTGAAGCTGCCCATGCGCTTGCATTTGCAAACGATTCCCGATGACCCGAAACTAGCCGCTATTATGTATGGCCCGCTGGTGCTCGCCGGCGAACTCGGCGCTGAGAATCTCGACCCTAAGCGCATTTATTCCGAGGACAAATTTCTGCACGGCGGATTTTCCGCCATGGCCGTGCCCGAACTCGCCGGCGAACGGAAGGCCCTCGACAAATGGATTCAAGCGGTCAGCGCGAAAGATAAACCGCTCAGTTTTCGCACCGCCGGCGCGGGCCGTCCTGAAGACGTCACTCTCAGTCCCTTGTACCGCCTGTTCAATCAGCGCTACTGCGTTTATTGGCGCTTCCGCACGGCCGTCGATGGATGAGTGTTCGAGGCCGCGAGCGTTACCAATGTCGCGCCCATGAATCCCTCAAAAAAACGAACGCTTCCAAAACTGTCGGAGGTCCAACGGCAACGCAGGTACGCCGACGCGGTATACGGCTTTTCCTTAACTCCTGTCCGGTTATTCAGGACGCACCACCGTCTCCTTCCTTCGGACTACTGGCGATGACCTCCGTTTCGTCGTTCTTGAGAATCTCACTGCTTCTCCGGTCTCTCGTTTCTTCTCTGGCTTGGTCTTGTACCGGCGCAGCACACTGGTCTGGTTGCACCTCTGGAAATGCCAAGCTTTTTGCGCCGGCCCCCTTGCCAGTCGTGGGCAACCCTGCCAAATACCTGTAACCATGGGCCTCAAAAATCAGTAAGGAGATATAGAGAGTCCTAATGGAACTGCTGGATCGGTTTGCGGCGGGCGACCTTGAGGCCTTCGAGGTGCTGTTCCGGCAACACCAGAAGGAAGTCTATGCCTGGACCGTCCGTATCGTCCGCGACACGGGCATCGCTGAGGATCTAACCGTGGAAACGTTCTGGCGCATCTACAAACACCGAGCCCAATTCAAGCCGGACGGCAATTTCCGCGCCTGGGCGCGCAGAATCGCCACCAACGCGGCGCTCGACCATCTGAGGCACACCCGGCCGGAAACTACGCTTCCCGAGAATCTCCCTTGCGCGCCAAGCCCGGATGGCGCCGTCAGCCGAGAGGCTCGCGACAGCATCAACAGAGCTTTCCATGAGCTTCCCGCAAAATACCGGCTGGTAGCTAGTCTGGCTCTGGTGGAAGAAGAAAGCTACAGGGAGATCGCCCAAGCCGCGGGAATCTCCGAATCGCTCGTAAAAGTCAGAGTCTTCCGCGCCGTTCGAATCTTGCGGAAAAAACTTAATTTCCTTCGAGCCGAGGTCGCCACGAAATGAGCAACGAAGAAATCAAGCACATGAAAGAACTCCTCAAGCAGGCCGTCGCTCCCGTTCCGGACAGCGAACTCCGCCGCGACCTCTGGCCGCAAATGCTCTCTGAACTCGACGAGCAGTCGCTTTCTGTCCACCGTGTTCCCTGGTTCGACTGGGTGCTCGCCGCCATCTTGAGCGTGGTTCTCATTTTCTTTCCCGGTTCCATCCCGGCTCTGTTGTATCACCTGTGAAACTGGAGGTTTTATGAATCAGCACCCTTATTTGCGCGCGTACATGGCGGGCGTCGTGGTCCCCACGATTTTTCTCCTGGTCGGCGTCACGGTCTTTACCATCGGCCGCTACGTCTACAACTTCCCCGTTCCCGTCGAGCGCA
Source organism: Acidobacteriota bacterium (assembly GCA_013289825.1). Lineage (GTDB taxonomy): Bacteria > Acidobacteriota > Terriglobia > Acidiferrales > UBA7541 > Acidiferrum. The sequence continues at coordinate 31,428 of JABCZF010000003.1, forward strand.
TCATCGTTTTCCCGATGGCTGTCGTGCCCAACGTCTGGGGCCTCTGGAATGTCCTCTTCGTGGCGTGGCGCTCTCGCCTGGAAATCCCCATCGGCCTGCACGGCGCTCTGTTGCCATTTTTGCTTGCGCCGCTGGGCATGGTTCTCGCAAGCATCCTGAATTTTTCAATTCCCGGCTTTGCCACGCACATCTTTCCGATCGCCGCCCCGCTCAGCCTGATTGCCTACTACCTGGCCTGGAAATACCTGGTTGGCTCCCTGAATCGCATTGTCAACCTTGCATGAACTTCACTGCCTCTCGCCTGTCCCCAGGGACAGGTTCTTGAGGGCCCTAGGCTGGCGCAATTTTGCATTGCTTAGTCTCCCTGTGCCCGTCTAAAGTACTTCATATTGCTCCCTACCAGCCGGGGCCAATCTAGTCTTGTGGACCGATTAAGGGAGGAACCATGTGGAACAAGCAGCAAACGCAACCTGAGGCCCCCGGCGCTCCGCCGGTACCGGCCTCGCCATCTCCAGCTTTCAGCGCACCCTCAGCCCCGAGGCCGGCCACCTCTACGGGCAGTCGCAGTTCAGCTCGCCTGGGTGCGGGCCTGCATATCAAAGGTCAGCTCACCGGCACGGAAGATTTGCAGATTGACGGCAAGGTGGACGGCCCCATTTCGCTCGATGGCCATCAACTCACCGTCGGCCCCACGGCCGTGCTCACTTCGGAAATTCATGCCGGCGAAGTCATCGTGTTTGGCAAAGTCGTCGGCAACGTCTACGCCCGCGATCGCGTCGACGTCAAGACCGATGGCTCGGTCATCGGCGACATTTCCACCGCGCGCATCAGCATCGAAGATGGCGCCCATTTCAAGGGCCGCATCGAAATCGACCCGGCCAAAGCCCAAGCCGCCGCAGGCTAACGCCGCCTGGTTGCCCATCCCCACAGCGCTGTGCTGCCTGCCATCCGGCGCAAAGGATGGTTTTGCGGTTCTCTAGCGAGCTGCGTCGGGCGACGCTGCGGACTTAACTAGGTCTGGGCTTGCCTGGAGTACGTTTGACGTCGTCGCTAAGAACAATGGCTTCCGCGATTTCTTTCATTGATTTGCGGCGTTGCCGGCTTTGCCGTTGCAGCGTGACGTAGGCTTCTTGTTCGCTCAGCTGCAAATCCCGCTGCAGGATTCCTTTGGCGCGCTCGATGACTTTGCGGGTCTCCAATTGTTCGGAAAGCTCGGAATTCTCTCCCTCGAGGCGCGCCATTTCAATTTCCGCGCCTACCAGAAATCCTATCGTGGAAATCAGATGGATCTCGCGCTGGCTGTGGTTGTGGGGCTGTCGGTGTTGCAGGTTTATGACTCCCACCAGTTTGTCTCGGGATAGCACGGGCACAGACAGGAATGCCTGGTAAAGGTCCTCGGGCCGTTCGTTGAACAATCGGAACCGTCGATCTTCTGAAGCATCGCGCGCGACGGCCACGGGAGTCTTGCGCTCGGCAACCCACGCTGTGCTGCCTGGTCCTACTCGGAGCTTCAATCGAACTACAACTTCGGAATGGGGATTTTTCGACGCCCGCAGGACCAGCTCATGGCCCTCCAGGACGTAGACAAAACACGAATCGGACTCCACCACGGCGGAAATAAGTTCTACGGCGCGTCCTAAAACCTCCGGCAGTGGATCGGCCGTCGCGATGCGGTTGCCGATTTCATGCAGCATGTCCAATTCGTCGTTCTTAACCGATAATGGGCCACTATCGTAATTCATAACCAATAACTTATCGGGCCGGGATCGTGGGGTCCAATTGAAAATTTGCAGCGCCTGAATCGAAAGGAAAACGGCTGCGGCGGGCCGCTGGAACGGCCCGCCGAGACCGGGACTTCCGCTAATCGGTGGCCTTGGAGGCCCGCGCCGGTTCAGGGCGTGTGGCCCCAACCAGTGTGGAGTTCTTGTCCTTGGGGCTCAACCAATCGAAATCGAGAACAAGTCTTTGCTGGTCCAGGTACATGGTGTGCATGGCCATTCCATCGCTGGCTGGCTCCAGAATGAGCTTGCTGGAGTCCATCGGGTGGTCGCTTCGCGAAGCCATCGCGAAAACGCCGATAATCGGCCCGCTGCTCGTCCCGGGCTTCACGAGGACCAAAACGGGCTGACGCCCGCCGCGGATCGAATCGACGGTTTGTGAAATGCCGACGGGAGCAATCGAGAACTTGTAGTCTCCCGCGGGCAGTATTCTGTACCCGAAGCGCGTATTTTCGGTCAGTGTGAACCGTCCGGCGACGGTATCCTGGCCAAAAAGGGGGCTTGCGGCTCCCCCTAGGGCCGCTAGTCCCAGCAATGCCATTCTCGCGATTCTTCTGTAGTAAATCGATTTACTTAAGAGCGTTGTCAATTTTGTTCCTCCACTTTAGATTTGGATCGACGCGCAAAGCTTTGCTCGGAGCGTCAGCTAAGTTGTCTTGTATCCGCTCGAGACCACGAGGTCAGAGAACAACAGGTGCCATCGAGAGGCTGGTCGGGCTTGCTGAAGAACTGCGTAGTTCTCGTCGTACGTTGCGGCGTGGCAAACGCGCGAACTCTACACCGCCACCTTTGCAGATTGTTGCTGACTCGTCCAATGGAAAGAATTCATCGCCACGATGCGCTTGGTCAATTTAGCCGGCTCATGACACTCCTTGCGTTCGCAGCAGCCGCGCCTGCTGAGCTATTCACTCCTCAGCGCAACGATGGGGTCCACGCGCATTGCGCGCCGCGCAGGCACGGCGCAAGCCGCGAGCGCCACGATCGCCAACAACGCCATAACACTCGCTAACACCAGCGGTTCAAGCGGCCGCACGCCATATATTTCGGTAGCCATAACTTTTTCGACCGATGCTGCGCCGATAATTCCCAAAACCAAGCCGATCAAAACGAGTTCGCATCCTTCCCACAGAACTAGCCTGAGAATACTCGCTCGCGTGCTGCCAAGCGCCATTCGAATACCAATTTCACGAGTGCGTTCGGCCACCAAATACGCCAGCACTCCATAAATTCCGAGCATGGCCAGAAACAATGCCACCCCGCCGAAGACGTTTGCCAGCAGCATGGAAGTCCGGCGTCGAGACAAGGAGAGGTCCATTCGCTCGGACATCGTGTGCACATCGAACACCGCCAAATCCGGATCCAGCCGTAAAATCTCCGCGCGCAGCGCGCGCACCGCAGAATCGGAATCCCCCGTCGTCTTCAGCGCAAATGTCAAAGTGCTGTCCGGTTCCTGGGCGACGGGGAAATAGTACGCCCCAACGGTCCCGCCGGAATCGTCCAAATGCTCGTAGCGCAATGTCCGTGCAACTCCTACAACCGTCAGCCAAACGGTATGCTCGTCAACTTTCTGAAGATCCTTAAAGTCACTCGGCTGGAACATGCGTCTGCCGATCGGATCGCTGTTCGGCCAAAAATGCTTCGCCAGCCTTTCATCCACAATCACTACCCGTGGCGCTGTCTCGTTGTCGCGCTCATCGAAGCGACGTCCCCGCACCATCGAAATACCCATGGCTTCGAAGTAGCCCGGCGTCACGTCCATGCTTAATGGCGAAACTATCGATTCGCCCGGCCTCATCTGATAGCCCTCGGCCAAAATCACGCTGTCATTGTGATCGCCGCCCAGAGGAATCACGTCCGTTGCACCTGCGAGGGCGACTCCCGGGATTGCTCGCAACGCAGGTAGCGCCCGGTTCATGAACTTGCGCCAGTCTTCAGCTTTGGCATATTTGGAGCGTGGCAAAGCGACGGATGCAGTCACCACGCCCTCGGGCCTAAATCCTGGATCGACTTGCAAGAGGTGCCGAAAGCTGGCCAAAAACAGTGCCGCACCCATCAGCAGCGCGAACGCAAATCCAATCTGCGCCGCTACCAAAAGTTGCCGTACGGTCCGCGTCTTTTTTCCCGTCGTGCCCGTGCGGCTGTCCTCATGCAACGCATCGTTGATTGCGAGTTTTGAAACGCTCACCACTGGAAACAATCCGACAAACCCGCCAGCGGCCACAGACAGCCCCAGGGCGACAAGAACGACCGCCGCATCCACGCGAACCTCCCCCGCGCGAGGAAAATGCTCCAATCCAATCGCGCTCAGAGTCCGCAGTAGCCCCGCCCCGAGAGCTAGACCAGCCACTCCTCCCACCAAAGCCAATCCCACATTCTCCAAAAGCAGCTGCCGCACCAACTGCACTCGGCCCGCCCCCAGCGCGATACGCGTGGCCATTTCCTTTCGCCGCAGAGCAAGCCGAGTCAGCGCCAGGTTCGCAATGTTCAGCCCGCCGATCAGCAGCACGAGCACTGCTCCACCCCACAGCAGATAGAGGGTTCTTTTAACCCCCGCCGTCAGCAGGTCCTCGAGCGGTGTCACCACGGTATGAAATCCCGCGTTGATCAACAGTTCTTTGAACTCCGGAAAGCGCTCGAGATTTTCGTCGTTAATCGAATTGACCTGAGCTTGCGCCTGTTGCAATGTCGCACCCGGTTTCAAACGACCGATGTGATACCAGTTATTACTATGGTGCTGAGTCTTCTGTTCGGCGGTGAACGCCAACGGCATCCACAGCCGTACCTGCGGATCAATAAAATCAAAGTCTTTGGGCATCACGCCGACAATCCTGAACGGCTGGCCGCTAATCCGCAGGTCTCGTCCAGCCGCCGATGTGTCTCCGCCATACAACTGCTCCCACAGCCCGTGGCTGAGGATCACTTCGTGATCTCGCCCGATTTCTCCTTCCTCGTCCGAGAATGGCCGTCCTAGCGCAGGCGACACTCGCAGCAGCTTGAACCATGACGGCGTCACCACCATCCCGTGAATCCGCTGCGGCAATCCATTCAGCTCCACGGTTTGATCGCGTTCCTGGAAAACCGCTTGGCTCTCAAAAACCGTCATTTCGTGCATCCGGTCGAAGTAGTCGCCCGAACTGCTGTTGTTTATGCTGACGACTCCAGCCTTCGGATATTCATTCGACATCAACAGGATGGAATTGGCCTGAGGTACCGGCAACGGCCGCAAAACAACGGAGTTTACGATGGCGAAAAGAGCTGTATTGGCTGCGATACATACCGAAAAAGTCACAAACACGGTTAGGGCAAACCCTTTGGCGCGCCATAGTGAGCGAACTGAATATTTCAGGTCGAAGAGAAAGTTATCCAGGATTTGCCTCCCTCGGCGCGGGATCGAAACTCAGCCGCAGCCGGGACCCACCGCAACTTGTCATTCAGTACGCAGGGACGAAGCAAAATGTTCAACTGACAGCACACCCTTACAATCTCCGCGTTGCCCTTCAGCGCCGATGCCCCTCCCTCTGCTTATGACCGTGGGCATCTTGGGTTCTGGGTCCTGGACTGTTCAGATGGCGCGGATCACTTCTTGACCACCGTCAGCAACAGCTGCGAAGGATACTGCTTCGAGTGATGAACAGAATTGTGCGCCACGATGACTTTTTCCTCGTCGTAGTTATTTCCGCCGGTGTTCAAGTTCCGGTCGAATCGCGGGAAATTGCTGCTCGAAATCTCAATGCGCAGCTGATGCCCGGCCGCAAAATAATTGCTCGTGCTGAGCGGCTGCAGCGTCACCCGGTACACTTTCCCCGGCTCCATCCAGGTGAGCGGCTTATCGTATCCATCGCGGTACCGCAGCCGTTGGATTGATTCGTCGAGGTTGTAAGCTCGCCCATCCGGATACACGTCGAGCACTTTCACCGTAAAATCCGTGTCCTTCGCGTCTGACGAAACATAGAGCGTCGGGACGATCGGCCCGCTCAACTCCGTCCCTTCCTTGAATGCTTCGGACGTGTACACGAGGATATCGTTGCGCGCTTCCATTTTGCGCTGGTCGAATGCGCCGGCTTGCACCGCGGTTCCTGTGCAACAGACATTGCCGCCATAGGACGGAACCGGATTCATCGGATCGTAAGCAAACGAATCTGGCTTATCCGCCACAGGAGCCGAGGTAACCAGCGTCCCATCTCCCGTCAAAGAGTTCGCTCGGCCCGCGCTGGATAGATACATGGTCATCGTCTGCGCGCCGGCCGGGGGCCAGGTCTCCGAGGTCTGCCACTTATTCATGCCCATCGTGAAGTACGTCACCTTGGGCATCGTGTCGATCTTCGGGCTTTTCTCGCCCTTCAGGAAACGGTCGAAAAAGCTGTAGGTAATCTCTTGATAGTCCAGCCGGGCATCACCCATACTGCGCTCGCCGACCAGCGTGTCCTCCGTCGCTCGCGTATACGCACAATGCGTCACTGGTGCAATGATGACCCACTGCTCATCCGCAATCTCCGGCTTGGCTGTCTTTCGCACGTGATTGTAGAGTGCCAGGTTCGGTCCCACCGAAACGTCGTACCACGTCATAAACCACAGCCCGGGCAGATTTAGCGGCATGTCATCGTGATACAGTCCGCCCTGGTACCAAGCCGGATCATTGGGGGTGCGTTGAATCATCCGCCCGCCGGTCGGCACCGGCATGGTGTCCGCGTAAATTCCGTGCGGGCCATCCACGGCCTTCAAAATGTCCTGCTCCGGCAAATGCCAAAGGGCCTTGGTCCAGTCCACCGGAGGAAGTTGCTGTGCCAGATCAAAGGCCTTCGACGCGCGAATCAAATCTTCCTGCGAGGTATTCGCCGGAAACATCGGCCGCACTTGGTTCTGCTCGCCGTAAAGCCAGGTAATAAACAACATCTGCACAGCGCCGCCGCGATACCAGTTTCCCTGTTCGAAATACGGTCCGACGCGCCCCACGCCCGCGCCAAAACTTTGAATATTCATCGCCGCATACGCCGGATGACCCATTGCGGCAATCCCCATCTGATATTCCGCCGTTGAAGAGCATCCCGTCGTGCCCACTCTGCCGTTTGTCCAGGTTTGCGATTTGAGCCAATCCAGCATGTCGCTTCCATCCGCCCGCGGCGCGCCGAGAATGTCGTAGTTCCCTTCCGAGAAAAAATGCCCTCGCTCGTTCTGCACCACGTGGGCATAGCCGCGCTTCACAGCCGTCAGCGCCGACTTCATGTCCGCCGGCAATCCGTTGCGCACATCCCAAAAATTAAAATTGTATGGCGTGCGCACCCAAATAATCGGCACGGGCCCGCTGGCATTCTTCGGCCGGTAAATATCCGTCGCCAATCGCACGCCGTCCCGCATCGCTACCATCACTTTACGTTCGATAATGGCAACGGACGCAAGCTCTTTTTCCGTTTGCACTCGCTGATCTTTTTGCTCCTGCGTCAGCGCGGCGCCCTGCTGCGCTCTCAGAGCGCCCATAGAAACGGCGCCAGCAACCACAATCGCCAAGCTCATCCGTCCAATAGACTTTTTCCTTTTCATTTTCATTTTCATTCCTTGACGGTCCTCTGCAAACGGCAGCGAGATTATCACCCAGGCCTTGCATGGCGCGAAAGCTTTATGCCATTCGCATCATGTTCAGGGGCACCGATTCGATGGTTGCATGTCCCCTTCCCAGACGCGATACTGGATTCATGTCCGCGGTCGCTTCCCAACTGGCCCTGCGCGTCAAGGGTCTTCAAAAGGCCTACCAAGACGTGGTTGCCGTCAAGGGCCTCGATCTCGAAGTGCGCGCAGGAGAGTGCTTCGGCCTTCTCGGTCCCAACGGTGCGGGAAAAACAACCACCGTGGAAATCTGCGAAGGTTTGACCGCCCCGGATTCCGGCGACGTGGAACTGCTCGGCATGCATTGGAACTCCGACGCCAAGCAACTCCGCCAACGGCTGGGCATCCAGTTGCAGGATACGCAGCTTTCCGAGAAGCTGACGGTCTTCGAAACGCTGCGGCTGTTCCGCAGTTTTTTTGAGCAAGGACCGGGCGCGGCAGAAGCCATCGCCCTCGTGCAGCTCGAGGAAAAAACGAATTCTCGCGTCGGCAATCTTTCCGGAGGCCAGAAGCAGCGCTTGGCACTGGCTTGCGCGCTCGTTGGCGATCCCGACTTTCTTTTTCTCGACGAGCCCACTACCGGCCTCGATCCCCAGGCCCGTCGCCAGCTTTGGGATTTGATCGAGCAGTTCAAGTCCTCCGGCCGCACCATTCTTCTCACCACGCACTACATGGACGAAGCCGAGCGCCTCTGTGAGCGCGTGGCCATCATGGACAACGGAAAACAAATCGCCCTCGGCAGTCCGCGCGAATTGATCGCCTCCACCTGCGCGGAACACATGGTCGCGTTTTCCGCCGGCGCCAATTCGCTGGTGCTCGACGTACCTGCCTTGCGCCGCATCGAAGGCGTTCGCGATGTTCGTTCCGAAAACGGCACGGTCGAAATGCAAGTCACCGAATTGCATCTCGCGGTGCCGGCGTTACTCGCGGAATTGACACGCCAAAATATTCCACTTACCGAACTGAGCACGCATTCCGCAACTTTGGAGGACGTGTTCGTGGCCCTAACAGGGCGCCACCTCCGCGATGAGTGAGCGATCCAGATGAGTGAAACCACCGCCATCCCTGATGTTCGCGCCCGCACAGCGGAGCGAAAAGCTCCTCGTGGCAGAGTTTTCGCCGAGCATCCGCTCGTACAATTGACCGTCGTGCGCTTTCTCGAAACCCTGCGCGAGCCCGAAGCGCTCTTCTGGATTTTCGCGTTTCCCATTCTTCTAGCGGCTGGCCTGGGTATTGCCTTCCGCAATCGTCCCGCGGAGGTCCTGAAGATCGCGACGGTTTCGACGGAAATAACGCAGTCTCTACAGCGGGAAAAACTTCTCGCCGTCGAGCAACTCGACTTGCAGTCCGCAGAGGAAGCGCTGCGCACCGGTAAGATTGCTTTGCTCGCCGTGCCTGGCGCGAATGGATCTGTCGTCTATCGCTACGACGATACCAACCCGGAAGGGCGCACCGCGCGCATGCTGGCAGATCGCGCCGTGCAGCAAGCCGCCGGCCGCGTCGATCCGGTTGTTTCGAGCGACGTGTTGATGCGCGAACCGGGCTCGCGCTACATCGATTTCCTCATTCCTGGCTTGCTGGGAATGAATCTGATGGGCAGCGCGATTTGGGGCATGGGTTTTACAGTCGTCGACGCCCGGCGCAAAAAGCTACTAAAGCGCTTGGTGGCAACTCCCATGCCGAAGCAATACTTTTTGCTCTCCTACGTTCTGTCGCGCATTTTGATGCTCGTGGCGGAAGTGGGAATCGTGCTCGGATTCGGCGCTTGGATTTTTCATGTGCCGGTGCGCGGCTCGTTACTCGATTTGGCGGTGGTGTGCCTGCTCGGTTCGCTGACCTTCAGCGCGCTGGGACTCCTGCTTGCGTCGCGTGCCAGAACTATCGAGGCAGCTTCCGGCTTGATGAACGCCGTGATGTTGCCGATGTGGATCGCTTCCGGCGTTTTCTTCTCCGCGCAGCGGTTTCCCGATGTCGTGCAACCTATCATCAAGGCTCTTCCGTTGACCGCGGCCATTGATGCGTTGCGCGCAAACATGTTGCAGGGCGCGAACCTGGTGCAGTTGGCACCGCAGGTCGGCGTGCTGGGCGCTTGGCTCATCTTCTGCTTCGTTGTGGCGCTGAAACTTTTTCGCTGGCGCTAATGGTTTTCCTTTGATGCTGAAACTCTCCGGCTAACGCTAACCTCCTCCCCGCGGCGGCAATGTCTGTTTCGCTCCCCGTATTTCTCACCAGCCTAGAGCGAAGCGCACGATTAAAGATCCTGGGTTCTTCGATTTTCAACACCGCGGGCCGAGAAACACCGCCTAGCTAACCGCTTTTTTGTGGAACTGCCGCAATCCCACGGTAAGAAATAGCGCGTTGAATCCCAACAAAGCGACAAACACGGCGAGCAGCGACAAGTGCGGAAACTGCGGCACAAGAGTTGCTCGCAAACCTTCGCTGGCGTAGACCAGCGGATTCACCAGGACTATTTTCTGCATGATCGGGAAATTCGCCAACGCGCTCCACGGATAGTAGGTGCAGCCAAAAAAGATCATCGGCGCGACCACCAGAGAAAACATGAGGCCGATGTGCGTCTGTTCGACGCTGCATCCGAGTGCGAGGCCGCCGCAAGCGGAAAAAACGGCTACCAACAGCGCCACAACAGCAAAAAGGATCGGCCGGTGGAGGCTCAAATCCACGCCTGGCCTGAGCAGCAGCCAGGCGAAGGGAATAACCATCAATCCGGCGGCCAGCGCTTGCAGCGTTCCAGCGACAACTTTCTCAATGGCGACCCAGGATATGTCCATCGGTGCGAGCAAGCGGTCTTCGATTTCACGCGTGAACTGAAACTCTCCGATGAGCGGCATGGCCACGGCCCAAATACCTGTGCCAACCATGCTGAGCGCCATGATGCCCGGAAGCAGCAGGCTCTTGTAGGAAGGGGGCATGTAGCCGCTGCCCACCATCACGCGGCCGAAAATAAACACGAACATCAGCGGCTGCAAAAACGTCTGGAACAGCAGCGCCACGATGTTGCGGCGCGCTACGCGCACGTCGCGCGCCAGCATGGCCATGAACGCTTTGTAGTTCATTCGCGCAAGCTCCTGCCGGTGTGGTGCAGAAAGAGGTTTTCAAGGCTGGGTTCGGAGATGTGCACGTCGCACAACTCGATGTTCGCGGCCAGCGCGAGATTGGCGACCTCCGAGACCAGCGAACCTCCGCGGTCGGCGTACAGGTCGGCGCCGCTGTTCTCCGTGGCCCGCACTTCGCGGACGCCAGATAATGCTTGGAGGCGCTCGAACAAATTCGGCGAATGCTGGCCAAAACGGACGCGTACCAGGTAACCGCCCGGCACGGAAGCCTTCAGCTCGGCCGGAGTGCCTAGCGCGATGATGCGGCCATGATCGACGATGGCCAGGCGCTGGCAGAGGGCGTCGGCTTCTTCCATGTTGTGCGTGGTGAGCAGAACGGTTTTGCCGCTGCGATTGTATTCGCGAATGATCTCCCACAACAGCAAGCGGGTCTGCGGATCGAGACCAGCGCTTGGTTCATCGAGGAAAAGCACTTGCGGATCGTGCATCATGGCGCGCGCGATAGAAAGACGCTGCATCATGCCGCCGGAAAATCCGCGAACGATTTGGTCGGCGCGGTCGGTGAGTTTGAAGCGCTCGAGCAGAGAGGCCGCGCGATGGTTGCGCTCGTGCGAACTGAGGCCGAAATAGGCGCCGTGAAAAACGAGGATTTCGCGCGCTGTCAAAGAAAAATCGAGGTTGGGCCGCTGGGCCACCACGCCGATCAGTCGTTTGACAGTGGACTGTTCTTTCCAAACGTCATGTTCGCCGATCCAGGCCTGACCAGCGGTTGGCTTTACTCGCGTAGTGAGGACCCCCACGGTCGTGGATTTCCCCGCGCCGTTGGGCCCCAGAAGGCAAAAAATTTCGCCTGCGTGGATATCGAGAGAAATTCCATTGAGCGCGACAATTTCCGGTTTCGGCTGCTTGCCCTTGCTGCGTTTCTCAGCAAAAGAGAAGCCGCCCGCGCCGGCCGCGAGAGGCGGCGCCGAGTTATAGACTTTGCGCAATTCGTTGGTGCGGATGCCGGCGGCCATGTCCTAATTCCTCTCATCTTTACTCTACGAAAGCGCCACCACACAAATTACTTCTTAAAAGACACCGTGGTTCCCCAGGCCTCCGCCACTCGCGAAATACAGGGCAACAGTCTTGGGATGATTCCAGAATGGCAGGACGCATGTCAATTCAAGAGAAAAGTGCGGCCGTGCGATCTTGCTTTTATAGCTATCAAACTTTTCATGCCTGAAATCCTACGCCCTTAAGGCTCTTCCTGCTCAACGGTCCGAGTAGCGCTGCTCTTTCCACGGATCGCCGTAGGCGTGATAGCCGTTGCGCTCCCAGAAACCCAGGCGGTCGTGGTCGAGAAGCACAAAGCCGCGCGCCCACTTGACGCTTTTCCAGGCGTAGAGGTGGGGAACGATCAGTCGCAGCGGGCCGCCATGCTCCCCGGTCAGCGGCTCGCCATCGTGCTCCAGGGCAAAGAGCACCTTCGGCTTCAGCAAATCTTCGAGTGGTAGATTTGCCGTGTACCCCTCTTCCGCGAGAATCGATGCGAATTGCGCGCCCGGCTTTAGTTTGATGAGCTTCAGCAAGTCGCTGAAGAGCACGCCTTTCCAGCGATTGTCCAGACGGCTCCAGCGCGTGACGCAGTGGAAGTCCGACAAGGTTTCGGTTTCGGGCAGGGCGCGAAATTCGTTCCAAGTGAGGCGCCGGGGCTCCTGGACTTCGCCGGAAATCTTGAAGTCCCACTTGGCCGGATCAAAGTGCGGGATGCTGCCGTAATGGAGTACCGGCCATTTGAGGGTCAGCGACTGGCCCGGCGGAAGGCGGCCTTCGGCCTTGGCTCTGTTTTCCAGTTCCCTGCGCGTTCCTAATGGTTCAAACCGGCTCACGCCTCGGTTCCCTTCTCTCGGGTTCCCTGCCATTCTTCAATGCCCATTGCAGCTGAAGACATTTTTTTCATTGTCGTTTGTGCCCCAACTCGCGAAATAGCGAGTTGGCGTTGCACCGAGTTGTTTCTTGAACATGGAGATGAAGGCGCTTGTGCTCGAATATCCAGCGTCCAAGGCCGCGGCTGTGACTTTTTCTCCGGAGGCCAGCAATTCGAGGGCGTGAAGCAGGCGAAGCTGCTGGCGCCATTTGCCGAACGTCATTTTCGTTTCGGCGTGGAACACTCGTTCGATCGTTCTTTTGCTGGCGCCGCAGTCTTTACAGAGTGTTTCTAGTGTTTTCGGTTCGCCGGGATTGGCAAGCAATGCTTGGACAATGCGCAGGGCTCGCGTGTCGGCCGGATGCGGCAGTTGCAGAGGGATGGAATAAACGGCCCGCAATTGGTCGACAAGAATTTCGAGAATGCGCTTTTGTACGGGAGCTTTCTTGTTCAGGGTCTTAAATGTGCAAGCGTGGAGAATCAGTTCCCGCAGAAGCGGGGTCACGTTCATGACGAAACACTTCTGGGGAAACCCTTTAACGAACCCCGGCAGAAAATAGAGAGTTCGCATCGAAACCGGCCCTGACATGGCCACGGAGTGCGGGGTTTCCGCCGGAATCCAGACCGCGCGCATGGGGGGCACTACCCAGGAACCCTGATCGGTGCGCAAGGTCATGACCCCTCGCGAGGCGAAGATCAGTTGATCTTCGGGATGGAAATGCTGCGGGATGGTGTGCCCGTCGGGAAGGTCGGCGGAGACGCTGGCGAGTTCGGCGAGCGGGCGGCCGCGCTGGCTAAAAAGCAGGCTGTGGCACTTTTCCGACATTTCTTGTCACAATAGCGAAAGAAAACTCCGCCCACAAGTGCTATTCCTCGGACCCCGAGATTCCTCGGTCAGGAGAGAAAAATGCTAGCTTCCATGAACATGGTGGGCTTCCTTCTTACGAAGGATTACGACAAGGCGAGCGCTTTTTACGTTGGCCATCTGGGATTTGAGTTTGTGAGTCTGGACCAGTTTGCGCTGGTCATCGCAGCAGGCAAGAGCATGATTCGGATCGTGAAGGTCCCGACCTTTACGCCGCTACAGAGCACCGTGCTCGGCTGGCAAGTGGACGACATCGAAGCCATTGTTGACTGGCTCGCGAAACGCGGCGTTGAGTTCGATAAATATCCATTTGTGCAAGACAAAGAACGAGGGATTTGGACCGCGCCGGATGGGACGAAAGTCGCGTGGTTCAAGGATCCCGACGGAAATGTCCTGAGCGTCTCCGAGCACAAGTGAGCCGCCTCGCCACGATTTGCGAAATGCCCGGGTATCCCAGTGTTGAAGAAAGCGGAGAGCGACGCATTGGGACTTGTCTCGCCCGGCCCCTACGAGCCTTCGAAAGAAGGAATAGTTAGAAAGAAAAACGGGGGCGTAGTTAAGCGCCTGGTTAAATACACCAACAAGGAATCAAAAAAGCGACGGAGTTCCAAAAAGAGGAATGGAACGGGCGCCCGTCAGCCGCCGGGGGCAGAAATCGTTTCACCGGGCGGGACGAAGGGAGAGACGGCTACGGGGGGAAGGATTTGGCGATGATTAGGGTGATGTCGTCGTGCTGTTCGTGGGGGGCGAATCGGCGGACGTCGTCGACGACATTTTCGAGCAGGGATTGGGAGGGCAGGCGGCGATGGCGGCGGAGGGATTCGATAAGGCGGTCTTCGCCGAATTCGTCGCGATTTTCGTTGAAGGATTCGGTGATGCCGTCCGTGTAGAGGGCCAGGGTGTCGCCGGGGCAGAAGGTGCGCTCGCCGATTTCGCAGTCCCATTTCTTGAAGATCCCGAGGACGGTGGCGGTGGCGTCGAGGTGGTCGATCGAATCGTCATGACGGAGGATGAGTGCGGGCGGATGGCCACAATTGACAAAACGGAGGCGGCCGGAGGTTACCTGGTAATCCGCGAAGAAGAGGGTGGCGAAAGCGCCATCGGGAGTGTTTTGAGAGAAGAGTTGATTGACGGCCTGGAGGAGTCGCTGCGGCTGATCAAGAGAGATGGAGCACTGGCTTCGGAGATTCGCTTGTAGATTGGCCATGAGCAGGGCGGCGGCGATGCCTTTGCCGGAAACGTCGGCGATGACCAGGCCGAAACGGCCGGGCCCAAGGTCGAGAAAGTCGTAATAGTCGCCACCGACGGCGCGGGCCGGAAAGCAGTGACCGAAATAATCGAGAGCGTGGATCGGCGGGCGAATTTGCGGAAAAAGACGGCACTGCACTTCGTTGGCGATTTCGAGCTCCTGTGCCGCGCGGCGTTCGACTTCGAGTTTTGCGGCGGCAGCGCGGCGCTGGGCTTCCAGGGCATGGGTCACTTCGTCAAAGCTGACGAGATAGAAAGAGTTTCCGTCGATGTCGCGGAAACGGGCGACGACGCTGCCCCACACCGTACTTTCTGCACCGAGAAGTGGGGAATCGGCCCGACGGGAACCAGAGCCCGTCTCAGAGTCGTACTTTATGCGCTTGAGGCGCGGAGTAGTGTGAAAGCGGACACCGCGTTTGGACCATTCCTGAAACTTCCGGAGGACATCTTCGGTGATAAAGACGACATTGGTGGAACGGCCGATCAGTTTGTATTCGCGGGTGTTCGGCTTGGGAGCTATGAGGGCTAGAACCGTGGAACCATCTGGAGGGGACACGGCGACCAGGCGTTCGCCGGATTGCAGTTTGGCATCGTAGGCGAGGTGGAAGCCGAGCTGCTCAACGAAGAAGCGGATGCTGCGATCGTGGTTGCGCACGAAGATGTTGACGCACTGGACGCTGAGGTAAGGGTGCGGTTCTGCGCGGGAAGTGGGACCGGTGGACATGTTTGAGATTATAGGACGGGGAGAGGGAGCGAGGAAAAAGATAACGCAGCGGCGCAGGGTGCTGAGAGAGGCGCGCAGAAAGAGAAGAGAACAGCAGGTCCCGCTTCCGCGAGGGATGAAGGTTCGAAGGTAGGTCAGCTGCAGGTAGCGCTACTTAGCAGGCGCTAGAGCCAAGGTGCAGTCCTTTCGGGCGAATCAACCGCATCAGCGTGGAAGGCCACCCGGTTGCTCGAAGGGGCTAGCTGTTTTCTCAACAAGTTCGTCCAATAGTGCTTCGCGCCTGCTGCGTCTGTCCTGTTCGGTTCGTAGTTGTAGTTCGGCATCTGTGGCTGTCGACTGGCGTTGCCACGCGACATCCGTTGAGGCTTCGAGGTCGGCCTTGGCGCGGTTGAGCGCAACTTCGAGCTGCGCTGCGTTGTCTCCGGTGTTGCGGGCCTCCTCGAAATGCTTGATCTCGGCCGCTTCACTTCTGAGCACGACTTGAACTTCTGCGAGTTTGGAGCCAGCGTCATCCCAGTGTTGTGACGCACGCGAAACGGCCACTTCCTGAATTTCGAACCGCGACAGCAGAATTTGGGCGCTTGCCATTCTCGTAAGTGAAACCTGCAAGCCCTGGCGAAGCTGTCGGACTCCGGTCAGCAAGGCCTCGAGTGTCTCCTGAGTCTGACGAAGTCGTCTGCGCAAAAGTAGTCGCTGCCATTAGGAAGACTACAACAATGAGAATATATGTTCGCCGCATCTCGAACCTCCTGGCTTCAAGATACACCCGTCCCGCCCTGTAGCCATCAGAGGCCGATTGGCGCGCTAGTCGGAACAGCTAGGCCATGAAGGCTTTGGCTGAGATGACAGAGGGGGGCGAAGTGGGGGACAATTTGTTAGCTTCGTTGCTCGTGGAAACATCTGGCGGGCGGCTCGAAGACAGCAAGATTTGAGAAGAGCCGGTCTAAAGACCGGCCATCACAGGGGATGGCATGACGGCACGAATACTGGATGGGACGAAGATCCGGGATGCGATTTTTGCGGAATTGAAGGATGAGGTGGCGATCCTTTCCTCGGCCGGGATACGGCCGGGGTTGGCAGCGGTATTGGTGGGGGAGAATCCGGCTTCCGCGATGTATGTGAAGAGCAAGATTGCGGCTTGTCAGCAGTTGGGGATGGGCAGTGGGTTGATCACGCCGGCGAGTAGCGCGAGTACGGCGGAACTTTTGGCGATTGTAGAGGATTTGAACCGCGACAATGATACGGATGGGATTTTGATTCAGGTGCCTTTGCCTTCGCAGGTGGATACGAAGCGGGTGCTGGAGGCGGTGGATCCGGCGAAGGATGTGGATGGGTTTCATCCAGTGAATTTGGGCCGGTTGGTGAGCGGGAGGCCGGGCTTGGTGGCTTGCACGCCAGCGGGGTGCCTGGAGATTTTGCGGCGGAACGAAATTCCGATTGAAGGTGCCAACGCGGTGGTTTTGGGGCGGAGCGATATTGTGGGGAAGCCGATGGCTTTGCTTTTGATGCATGCAAATGCGACGGTGACGATTTGCCATTCGAAGACACGGGATTTGCCGGATGTGGTGCGCGGGGCGGATATTGTGGTGGCGGCGATGGGGAAGGCCGGGTTTGTGCAGGCGGACTGGATACGCGCCGGCGCTGCGGTGATTGATGTGGGGACGAATCGCGTGACGGATGCCCGGGAAGCGGAGCGACTGTTCAGCAACTTCCCTGCGCGGTTGGAGAAGTTTCGGGTTAAGGGAAATGTACTTGTGGGGGATGTGCATCCAGATGCCGCGAATGTGGCGGGGGCGATTACCCCCGTGCCTGGCGGGGTGGGGCCGATGACGATAACGATGTTGATGAGCAATACGGTGAGGGCGGCGCGGATGCGGCGCGCGAAGACCATACCGAGGACGATTTCGGCGGGCGGGCCGTCTAGTTTGGGTAAGCGCTAAAGCAGACCATGTTGCGACTCGGACTTACCGGGGGCATCGCCAGCGGCAAGAGCGCCGTGGCGGGCATGTTGCGGGAGATGGGATTTAACGTGCTGGATGCGGATGGATTGGCGCACACCTTGATGGAGGCGGGGACGCCGGGTTATGGCGCGATAGTGCGGGAATTTGGTGCGGGCGCTACGGGGGCGGACGGACGGATCGATCGGAAGAAGCTGGGGGCCATGGTCTTTGCGGACCGCGGGAAACTGGAGCGGTTGAATGGGATTTTGCATCCGCGTGTCGAAGAGGAGATGGTTCGACAATTTCGGGAATGGGAGAAAGGCGGGGTTCGCGATGCCGTGTTTGTAGAGGCGGCGCTGCTGGTGGAAGCCGGTTATCAGAAGAATTTGGATGGATTGGTGGTGGCGTGGTGCCGTCCGGAGCAGCAGGTGGAGCGACTGCTTCGGCGAGGGTTGACGGAGGTTGAGGCGCGGCGGCGGATTGCGGCGCAGATGCCTGCGGCGGAGAGGCTGCAGTATGCTACGGAGAAGATTGACTGCTCAGGGTCGTTGGAGGAGACGCGGCGGCAAGTGGGGGAGTTGGCGGCGAAGTTGAGGCGGCGGGCAGCGGGGAGCGTCTAAGAGGAAAGAAGCAGAGAGAAAAGCGCGGGTCACGAGACCCTCCACTACAGATTCCGCGCGGGAATTTTGATGTGGTATCGTTTGCGTTAAGCGGTGGCGGAAGGATTGTCAATATGAATGCGGGAAAAGCGTCGAATGCGGTGCGATTGTTTGTTGTGGCGGTGGTGGTTATTGCGGGGGCCTATTGGGCAGGGGGGCGATGGGGAGAACGTCAGCCGAGGAAGGTGGAGGCCTTGCCGCTAGGGACCGGTCTGGCGGAAGTTTCTGCGAGGGAGGGAGCACTGACCGATGATGAATCGATCAATGTGCGGGTGTACCGGCAGGCGTCGGGGGCAGTTGCGAATATTCTGACGAAGGCCACGGAATATGATTTCTTTATGGATCCTGTGCCCGTGGAAGGAGCGGGTTCGGGGTTTGTGATTGATGGGCGCGGGTATATTTTGACGAACTTCCATGTGGTGCAGGAAGCGCAGTCGATTGAAGTGGTGCTTGGTGATCAGACGCGGTATCCGGCGAAATTTATTGGAGCGGACCAGCGCAATGATGTGGCCTTGATAAAGGTTGAACCGAAAGGAAAGCCGCTGGTGGCGCTGCAACTGGGAGATTCGTCGAAGCTGCAAGTGGGGCAAAAGGTTTTGGCGATTGGGAACCCGTTTGGATTTCAGAGCACCCTGACGACGGGAGTGGTGAGCGCGCTGGGGAGAAACGTTCAGACCAGCCAGACGACCTTAATCGATGAGGCCATTCAGACGGACGCGGCAATTAACCGGGGAAATTCGGGCGGACCGCTCCTCAATTCGCATGGCGAAGTCATCGGAATAAATTCGGCGATTTATACGCCTAGCGGGACTACCGCGGGGATTGGGTTCGCAATTCCGGTGAATACGGCGAAGCGGATTGCACACGATTTGATGACGGAAGGGCGCGTGCGGCAGGCATTTCTCGGGGCGCAGACGCTCGAGGTGGGTGGATGGCTTGCGGAAGCGCTTGATCTTCCGGTGAAAGACGGATTATTGATCGAGGAAGTAACGCGGGGCGGGCCGGCGGCGGCGGCGGGGTTGCATGGTGGAGACCACGCGGCCATGGCGGGGATGCGGAGGATTGCTACGGGGGGAGATGTGATTGTGGCGATCGATGGGCAGAAGATTGCGAATCAGTTTGATTTGAATGTGGCTTTGAATCGCAAGAGGCCGGGGGATACGGTGAGTATCACCGTGTATAGAGGTGGGAAGAAGATGGATGTGGCCGTGAAGCTGGGGGAGCGCTCGGGGAATTAGGAGATTGTGAAGCGGCGAAAAAAGGTGGCAAAGGGCCAGAGCCTACCTCTTGCTATTGCAGCTTGAAAACTCGGTGCGAAAATTTTGGCGATCGGCTTCGCTGAGAGAGAACCAGGATTCGGCGATGTCGCGGACGCGTTCTAGTTCCCGCTGCATTTCGGCGTGCTTGGATTCTAGGACCTCAGCGTTGGCGTCCGGCGGGACATAGATGGGCGCAGCGAACAGGATTACGGCGCGGGCGAAAGGGGCGGGCAGCAGGAAGTGGTCCCAGGTTTTTTCGAAGGTTTTTCCCCGGTCGACGCCGATATGGAAGACCAGGACGGGACAGCCGGTTTTTCTGGCTAGCATTACCGGACCGGGCTTGGCGACGTAACGAGGACCGCGCGGGCCGTCGATGGTAAAAGCGCAGTCGACACCTTCTTCGAGACGGCGAGCCATGACGGCAAGCCCGCGGAGACCGCCGCGCGACGAACTTCCCTGGGCGGTGCCGAAGCCCAGCCATTCGATGACTTTGCGGGTCCACTGGCCGTCGAAGGCCGTGGTGTTCATCACCACGACGCCGTGATTGCGGTGCCACCACACAATAGGAACGATGACGCGGTGCCAGAAGGCCCAGATGCAGCGCTGGCCTCGGGCGTGGACGCGCTCGGCGTTTTGCCAGCCGAGAACTTCGTAGCGCAAGGTAGGGCCCAGAATGCGAATCACGGTGTAAACGGCGGCGGCGATAAGGGGGATTTGCATGCGACGGGACCAAGGTAGGTCTGGCGAGCGGGTGTCGTAGTGGGTGCTGACCGGATCGCTAGGGATTTTCTTGGCGGACTCGTCCGCGGGATGGCGTGGTGCGGGGCTGGTGCGGTCGGGTGCAGTCATGGTTTCTGGTGCGCCTGCTGGTGAAGGCGACGTGACGTATAGTATAGGCGAGAGTTTCTTGGGCGGGTTGCCGGAGAGTCGTTGAGAGTGCTGCTGGCGGATTATTTTCGTGAATCGGTGAGACGGGCGCGGCTCTTCGCGGTGGTGTGCGTGATGATCGGCGCCGGTTTTTTTGTTGCGGCAGCGACCACGCCAGATCAGCCGGTGGGCGATGCCGTGGGCTTAATCGAGGGCGAAGACATTGCGGTGACCGGGCCGATGAGCGTGGAAGTGGTTGGCGGGCAGGCGAAGACGATTCTGCGCAGCGGAAGCGACGTGCGAGTGAAGTCCGGCGAAGCGCGGATCAGCCTTGTCGAAGGGGGGCAGATTTCCATTTGCGGACCAGCGCATCTTTCGATATTGAAATCGGGCGGAGCAGTGACGGTGGCGCTGGATAGTGGAGCGATCCATGCGCGCCTGGAGCGGGAACCGGCGCTGACTGTCTACACGGCACAGATTCAGGGGCAGCCGGTGGCGATTGGTGACGAGCCGAGAGAATTTCTTGTGGGATTCGAGAGCGCGGGAATCATGTGCGTTCGCACCTATCGAGGGGCGATGCGATTGGAGCAACAGTTGAGCGGGCAGAGCGTGATGGTGCCGCAGGGCGGAGATGTGACGCTGGCGAACGGGCAGATCGATGCGCTGGGAAACGGCACAGGACGTTGCAAGTGTGAATTGCAGATTGCCAAGGCGCCGGTGGTTCCGTTGCCGAGAAATGAAATGCCACCCACAACCGTGGAAAGCGCCAGAGGCCAAGCGGCGCGGAATTCAGGCGACGCAGGTGAGACCGGTGAAAAAGCTTCCAAGGAGGAAGAGCCGATTTACACCGTGGATATGCCGCCCTTGAGATTTGATGCCAACGCGAAGGCGCAGCCGGAACCGGACCCGAGGTTGCTGGTGATCGTGAGGCGAGTGCGAGTGAGGCCAACGCTGCTATTTCAGGGGCGCGTAGAGGGCGAGACGGTAACAACGGCGGTGGCGGCGACGCCCCAGCCGCCCGTCGTAAATGCTCCGACGAATGCGGCGGCAGCATCGGCGCAGGGCTCGATTGTCGACCGCCTACGGTCGTTTTTGAGGAAGTTGTGGACGCGAGGGAGCTGACGGAACGGGCCTTGAGCGCTAGGACTCTCGCGGGAAAGAAATCGAGTCCCGTCCTATTGTTCGGGACACAGTCTGGCTCCGCGCATTGTTTCGACCGCCTACAGCGCCGGCGAATTTGACGGCCACCCCGACTTTGGTACGTCGATTAATCCTGCTGCCTTAAAAATCCTTCGTTGCCCAGGAGCGGCCGACGATTCAAGGTGCCGATCCTTTCTCCCCGGCGAACTCTCACATGCCTTCATAGTTGGGGCCACCTCCGCCCTCGGGAACTTCCCAATTGATAATCTGGTAGGGATCGGCGATGTCGCAGGTTTTGCAGTGGACGCAGTTGGCGGCGTTGATTTTTAGTTTTAGAGAGTTGTCGGGTTGCCTGGCCATTTCGTAGACGGCAGCGGGGCAGAAATACTGGCAGGGGTTGCCATATTCCACTACACATTTTGTTGCGCAGACGTTTAGGTCGCTGACCACGAGGTGGCAGGGCTGATCTTCTTCGTGGCGCGTGCCGGAGTGATAGACGTCGGTCAGGCGATCGAAGGTGAGTTTGCCGTCGCCTTGGAAGCGCTCGGGAGCGGGGCGGCCGTTGATTTTTTTGTAAGCCTGATAGCCGGCGTGGGCGCGCAGGGGGTCGATCAAGCCGCGGCCGCCGGTGATTTGTTGGAGAGCGGTGTGGAAGAAGCCGCGGAACATGCCGTGTTGAAAGGATTGATGGAAATTGCGGACTTGCCAGAGTTCTTTTTTTATGTAGCTTTGCTCGATTTTTAGGGGGAAGGCGCTAAGCGTTTTTGCGGTGGCGTCGCCGGCTTTTAGGGCATCGAAGATGGTTTCCGCGGCTAGCATGCCGCTCTTGATGGCCATGTGGATGCCTTTTAGGCGCTGGGAATCGAGGAAACTGGCGGAGTCACCGATGATGAGGGCGCCGTCGAGGTAATTGCGGGGCATGGCGTACCAGCCGCCGTAGGGCAGGGATTTTGCGCCGTAGCGGACTAGTTTGCCGCCTTCGAGAATTTTTTTGAGGAACGGGTGCGTTTTCCAGGTTTGAAATGCGGCGTGGGGATCGAATTGGGGATCGGCGTATTCGAGGGCCAGGACCAGGCCGATGGAGAGGCGGTTGCCCGAGAGGCCGTAGATCCAGCCGCCCCCGTACATGTCGGTCGAGACGGGCCAGCCCAGCGTGTGCGCGACGTAGCCCGGCTGGATGCGGTCCGGCTGGATGTCCCACAATTCTTTGATGCCGATGCCATAGCTTTGGGGATTGATGTTGTCGAGCTTTTTTGTGCTGACGAGATTTTTTGTGAGCGAACCGCGAGGGCCTTCGGCCAGGACGGTGACTTTGGCGCGGAGTTCGTAACCGGGAGTGAAGTTGTCTTTGGGCTTGCCGTTTTTGTCGAGGCCTTTGTCTTCAGTGATAACGCCGGCGATGCCTTCGCCTTCGTAGAGGAGTTGCGCGCCGCCGAATTCCTTGAAGACGTTGACGCCCGCGGCTTCGACCAGGCTGCCTAGCCATTTCGTAATTTTGCTCAGGGAGACGACGTAGTTGCCTTTGTTTTGGAATGGCGGCGGAGTGATGGGAAAACGGAACGAGGAGTTTTTGGTGAACAGGAGAGCGGCGGAATCAGTGACGGGAGTGTCGAGTGGAGCGGTGTTTAGGAAATCGGGGACTAGCTCGGCTAGCGCTTTGGGATTCATGATGGCGCCGGAAAGTTGGTGGGCGCCGATCTCGCGGCCTTTTTCGAGGACGTAGACATTTTCGGCAGAGAGCCGGGGTTTTGCGCCCGCCTCGTTGTGTTTTTTGATGAGATTGGCTAGATGCAGGGCGCACGAGAGGCCTGCAGGGCCTGCGCCGACGATTAGGACGTCGGCTTCGAGTTGTTCGCGTTGCACGGTCACGATATATCGATAGTTTAGCAGATGACTCGAACGGCTAGGCGATTGCGCTGCCATCTGCTGCCGGGCGCCTAGGTTGATTTTGCCTTTTCCAGGGCTTCGGTTAGGGCCGGCATGATTTCGAAGATGTCGGCGACTACGCCGTAGTCGGCGATTTCGAAGATGGGGGCGTTGGCGTCTCTGTTGATGGCAACGATGGTGCGGGCGCCTTTCATGCCGACTACGTGCTGGATGGCCCCGCTGATTCCCAGTGCCAGATAGAGTTTGGGCGCCACGGTTTGGCCGGAGCTGCCGATTTGGCGCTCCATGGGCAGCCAGCCTTCGTCGCAGATGGGGCGGGAGGCGGCGATTTCTCCGCCGAGGGCTTTGGCGAGGGCTTCGGCTTGGGGTATATTTTCCGGGGCTTTGATGCCGCGGCCGATGGCGACGATGAGCGGGGCTTGCGTTAGGTCGACTGCGGATTTGGCTTCTTTGAAAAGCTCGAGGGGCTTGGTGCGGATTTGATCGGGGCTTAGCGTTACGGCGATTGTGTTTACCGGGGCTTTGCCGGACGGATGCGCGGCCAGAAGATCGGCGCGGAAGGCGCCGGATTGGAAGGAGGCGAACCACGGGGAGGCGCCTTCAAAGGTGACGTCGGCGGCGGTTTTGCCTTGGAACATTTGGCGGACGAAGACCAGCTTGCCGGACTCGTTGCGGTAGCCGATGCAGTCGCCGACCATTCCTTTGCCAAGGGAGGCGGCGAGTTTGGGGGCGAAATCGCGAACTTGGTAGGTGTGCGGGAACAAAACCAGATCGGGTTTCACGGTACGGATAACTTGCTCGAGGGCCACGCTGTAGCCGTCTGGAGTATAGGCATCCAGCAAGGCGTGCTCTACGACGAGGACTTCCGCGACGTTTTTTGCCGCCAGTTCGTCCGCGAATGGAGAGATGCCTTTGCCGATGACCAGGGCGGTGATCGAACTGGAAGTGTCCGTGGCGATCTGCTGGGCAGCGGCTAGAGTTTCGAAGCTCGAGTTGTTCCACTTGCCTTGGCGGAGTTCGGTGACGACCAGGATTTTCATGTCAGATTACCCGCGCTTCGAACTTGAGCTTTTCCACCAGCTTGGTGGCGATTTCTTTGGGATTGCCTGTGAGGAATTCGGTTTTCTTGGTTTTCGTGGGTATGTAGATTCTTTCAATTTTTTGTGTGCATTCGTGTGCGACGCCAAGGGATTCGCGAGTCATGGTGGCGAGGTCTTTTTTCTTGGCGGCCATGATGCCTTTCAGCGTGGCATAGCGGACTTTGTTGATGCCGGACTGGATCGAGAGTACGGCAGGCAACGGGCATTCGATGTGCTGAAACCAACCGGCTTCTAGTTCGCGCTTTAGGCGCATCTTGGCGTCCTGGATGGCGATCTGCATGATGATGGTGGCGTGCGGAAGATCCAAAAGGGCGGCTAGCAGGACGCCGGTTTGGCCGAAACCGTGGTCGTCGCTTTGCAGGCCCGTCAGCACCAGCTCGACTTTTTCTTTCTTGATGGCTGCGGCTAATGCTTTTGCCGAGCCCAGCGGATCGAGCTGTGCGAAATTGTCGTCTGCGATGTGCACGCCGCGGTCGGCGCCTTTTGCCAGGGCTTCTTTGATCGTTTGTTTCACACGCTCCGGGCCCATAGATAGAGCTATGACTTCGCCGCCATGCTTTTCTTTGAGGCGCAGGGCTTCTTCGAGGGCGTAACTGTCCGGTTCGTTCATTTCAAAGCCGATGTCGGATTCTTTGATCCAGTTTCCGGCGATGGAGAGAGGAGCGTCTTTTGCCGGAACCTGTTTGATGCACACGATGATGTTCACAAAGTTAGTCCTTATTGCGAAAATCCTGCCGAAGACCCCACCCTCAAAAAACCGGGGTGCGCCACCCATGCTTTTAATTAACGGTACACACTATGAAGATCGCGAAGCCGCACCGTTAGTTACCGGCCCAGCGTTTGAAAATCAGCGCGGCGTTTGTGCCGCCGAAGCCGAAGGAATTCGAGAGCGCGTACTCCACGGAAGCCTTTCGGGCGACGTTGGGCACGTAGTCCAGGTCGCACTCGGGATCGGGGGTTTCCAGATTGATTGTGGGCGGCAGGATTTGGTCGCGTAACGCCAGGACGCTGATGCCGGCTTCTAGGCCGCCGGCGCCGCCCAGGAGATGGCCGGTCATCGATTTTGTCGAGCTCACCGGAACATTTTTCGCCTTCTCGCCAAAAACCCTTTTGAGGGCGCGAGTTTCGATTACATCACCGATGGGGGTGGAGGTACCGTGGGCGTTTACGTAGCCGATGTCTTCCGGTTTGATCTTGGCATCCTTCATGGCTGCTTTCATTACGCGATAGGCGCCGTCGCCGTCGGCTGCGGGCTGGGTGATGTGGTAAGCGTCGCCGGACATGCCGTAGCCAACGATTTCGGCGAAGATGGGGGCATCGCGTTTTTGCGCGTGCTCGAGGGCTTCCAGGATGAGAATGCCTGTGCCTTCGCCGACGACGAAGCCGTCGCGGCCGGAGTCGAACGGGCGGCTGGCGTGAGCGGGATCTTCATTGCGAGTGGAAAGGGCCTTCATGGAGGCGAAACCGCCGATGCCCATGGGAGTGATGGTGGCTTCCGTGCCGCCGCAGATCATCATTTCCGCGGCGCCGCGCTCGATGATTTTGAAGGAATCGCCGATGGCGTGGGCCGACGCGGAACAGGCGGTGGCGGTGGCGGAATTCGGTCCTTTGGCTCCGTAACGGATGGAAATGTGTCCGGAAGCGAGATTAACGATGGCGGAAGGGATGAAAAAAGGGGAGATTTTGCCGGGTCCGCCCTGCACTAATTTCCGATGCTCGCGCTCAATGATGTCGAAACCGCCGATGCCGGAGGAGACGTAGACGCCGACTTCGTCGAGGTCAGAATCTTCGGGCTTCCAGTTGGCCGATTTTACGGCAAAGTCCGCTCCAGCCAGAGCGACCTGGATGAAGCGGCCCATTTTTTTCAGTTCTTTTTTCTCGATCCACCGGAAGGGATCGAAGTTTTTGATTTCGCCGGCGATCTTGCAGTCAAAGTCTGTGGTATCAAATTGCGTGATGAGGCCAACGCCGCTTTGGCCGGCGAGGAGGTTTTTCCAGGATTCCTCCGTGCCGATGCCCAGCGCGCAGACAAGTCCAACACCCGTAACGACTACCCGGCGAGTCAAGTCTTTGATGCTCCCTGTTGAGGTGATAATTTCGTGGCTTACTTTCCCTTGGCGTGCTTGTCGATGTACTCGACGGCGTCCTTGACCGTGGTCATCTTTTCAGCGTCTTCGTCGGGAACTTCGATTCCAAAGGCTTCCTCGAACGCCATCACCAATTCGACCTGGTCGAGGGAATCCGCTCCGAGGTCGTCCACGAAGGACGCCGTCGGCGTCACTTCGGCTTCATCGACGCCGAGCTGCTCGACGATAATTTGTTTTACGCGCTCTTCCACGCTGGCCATTCCGGTGTCCTCCGCGATTTGCTATCGCTTATTGTGCATCGACGTACACTAACAGTCTTTCGGACCCAATGCCGCACTACGGACTCGAATTTACTCAATCAGGCAACCAGCCCATTCTAGTCAGGCCTACCGGCAAGGTCAACTTTAGGAGGCCTTTTCGACTGGGCTCGCACACTATGCCAAATAGAGTCCCCCGTTGACATCGAGGACGTGGCCGGTGATGTAGCCGGCTTCTTCACTCGCTAAAAAGACAATGGCAGAGGCTACCTCGCGGGCTGTGCCCATGCGTCCCAGGGGGATGCGGTTTTTCAGCTCGTCTTTCACTTTGTCTGACAGCACGTCGGTCATGGGTGTGGCGATGAAGCCGGGGGCGACGGCGTTTACGGTAATATTGCGGGAGGCGATCTCGATGGCGATGGCTTTGGTCAGGCCGACCAAACCGGCTTTGGCGGCGACGTAGTTTGCTTGGCCGGCGTTGCCCGTTTGGGCGACGACACTGGATATGTTGATGATGCGGCCTGTGCGGGCGCGCATCATCGTGGAAAGGGCTTGTTGGATGCAGAGGTGCGCGCCAGTAAGATTTGTGCGAATTACTGCGTCCCAGTCTTCCTGCTTCATGCGCAGGGCCAAGCCATCGCGGGTGATGGCCGCGTTGTTGACAAGAATGTCGAGGCGGGCGAATTTTTCCAGGGCTTGCTTGAAGCCGGATTTTACTTGTTCGGCATCGGCTACATCCATTTTTATGGCCATGGCTTCGCCGCCGGCGGCGATGATCTCGCTCACCAGTGCTGCAAGCTTTTCTTCGTTGCGCGCGGCGGCGACGACCTTGGCTCCGGCTTCGGCTAGAGCGAGGGCGGTTTCGCGGCCGATGCCTTGGGAGGCGCCGGTTAGGAGCGCGACTTTGTCTTTTAGACTGAACATCTAATTTTTTCCTGGCTCACCCTGCGCGGAGTTGCGGCTGCTGATGAAGAGCCTCAGCCGTTCGCCCGGAGCTGTAGCTGGTTACTTCGGCGAAAATCCTGTGACGCGCACAGCCCGTAGTCGCTGCTACCTAAGCCGCGTCGGAACGTGCGCCAGCGATTTTTTCTACCGTGGCAGCTAAACTTTTTTCGTCTTCTACGTTGAGCGTGGCTACGGAGCGCTCGATCTGGCGTAGCAGGCCGGTTAGGACGCGGCCTGGGCCTACTTCGACGAACGTATTTACGCTTTCATCGATCAGGAGGCGGACAGATTCTTCCCAGCGGACGGGCATGGTGACCTGGCGGATTAGGGCTTCGCGGGCTTCGTCGCCGGTCGAGATGGTGTCGGCATCGACGTTGGTTACCAGGGGAACGGATAAATTCCGAAATACTACGCTCTTCAAATCCTGAGCCAGGCGCTCCTGCGCGGGCATCATTAGCGCGGAATGGAAGGGGGCAGAGACGGCGAGGATTACGGCACGCTTCGCGCCGAGTTGGGAAGCGATTTCGACGGCGCGCTTGACGGCACCGGCGTGGCCGGAGATTACCGTTTGTTCCGGAGAATTCAGGTTGGCGGCGGAGCAAATTTCGCCGTTCGTGGCGCGTTTGCAGGCATCGGCTACCACCGCGGGCGAAAGGCCCATAATGGCAGCCATGGCGCCTACGCCTGCCGGGACGGCTTCCTGCATGTAGGTGCCGCGCTTCCTGACCAGCTGCACGGCATCGGAGAACTTCACCGCGCCGGCGGCTACGAGAGCGGAGTATTCGCCGAGGCTGTGGCCTGCTACAAAATCGGGAGTGAGGCCGCGATCCGCAAGGACGCGATAGACGGCTACAGAACAGGTGAGGATGGCCGGTTGCGTATTGGCGGTAAGTTTCAACTCGTCTTCGGTGCCTGCAAAGCAGATTTTGGAGATGGAGAAACCGAGGGCTTTATCGGCCTCGTCGAAAACGGCGCGCGCCGCCGGATACTTTTCGGCCAGCTCTTTGCCCATGCCCGGGTACTGTGAAGCTTGCCCCGGAAATACAAATGCAACTTTGCCCATCGTCAATTCCTCTCCTGAGGCGTCATGCGAGAACGCTCGCGGCCGAGAGTTCCTGTTCAATTTTCTCGTTGATGCGAGCGCGGGCTAGTCCCGCGGCTACGCGGATGGCATTTTTCACGGCTTTGGCGTTGGAACGGCCATGGCCGATGACGCAAACGCCGCGCACACCTAGCAGAGGCGCGCCGCCGTACTCCGTATAGTCAATCGTCTTTCTTAGCCCCTTGAGAGCACCACGCGAAAAAAGAAATCCAACTTGCGAAGCGAGCGAGCTTTGGATCGATTTTTTCAGAAGGCCGAAAATCTGGACGGCCAGGCCTTCGCAGATTTTCAGAGCGATATTGCCGACGAAACCGTCGCTCACGATCACGTCCACGTTTCCGGAGAAAAGATCTCCGCCCTCGACGTTGCCCACAAAATGCACCGCGCTCTTTTTCAGACGCGTGTAAACCTCGCGCGTGAGTTCATTGCCCTTGATTTCTTCCTCGCCGACCGATAGCAGGCCGACGCGGGGGCGGCGGTTGCCAAATGTCGCCCGATAGTAGATTTCGCCCATCACCGCAAATTGCACCAAGTGCTCAGGCTTCGAATCAACGTTGGCGCCGACGTCCAGAAGGACGGAAACGCCACCCTTGGCATTCGGGAAAGGCGCGGCGAGCGCGACACGATCGACCGATTCCAGCGTACCTAGCAAGAATCTTGCTACGGTCATGACTGCGCCGGTGTTGCCCGCGCTGACCAGCCCGTCGGCCTTGGCTTCACGCACCAGGCGAGCGGCGACATGAACAGAGCTGTCTTTCTTTCGCCGAAATGCCTGAACCGGGTGATCTTGCATAGTGATCACTTCACTTGCCGGGATGATTTCAATGGGCAAGTTCGGCGCGGCGTGCTTGGCCAGCTCCGCGCGCACCATCTGGGGTTGCCCGACCAGCATCACGCGTACGCCTAGTTCGCGAGCAGCCAGAACACTGCCTTCAACCTCGGGGCGGGGCGCGTTGTCTCCGCCCATGGCGTCAACAGCGATAGTGATCATCGGATTTACTTACCGCCAGTTCTTGGACGGGACCAGGCAGAAAAAGTCAGCGTCAGGTCGACTTGTCCAGCACCGCGCGGCCTTTGTAGAAGCCGCAATGGGGACAAGCCTGGTGAGGCTGCTTGGTTTCGTGACAATTAGGACATTCGCCGAGCGGCGGCTTCTCGAGAAAATCATGGGCCCGTCTGGTGCTCGTTCGACGCTTCGAATGCCGTCTTTTTGGGTTAGGCATAGCAATACTCCTCGTTCCCGCCGCAGTGGACGGATTCTATGGGCTTTCGGCCCTGGAAACTATTGTTTTTTCAGCCAGTCCTGTTTCAGGCGCGCGAGAGGGGCCAGCCGCGGGTCCGTCGCGTGGGTCTCACAGCGGCACTCCTCATGGTTCAGGTTTGCACCGCAGTTTGGGCACAGTCCCCGGCAGTCACTTTGGCAAATGACCTTCAGAGGCAGAGCCAATAGTACCTGTTCTCGGAGCACATCCGCCAGGAAGAGGCCATCTCCCTCAAAAAAACCAATCTCGGTGTCGTCATCCTTGAGCCGGTCTTCTTTCGGTTTGGCGCCTTTGGGCAAGGGCGCATAGAACAAATCAAAAGAGCGGTTCACGTCTTCGATAACCGGTTCGAGGCAGCGCGCGCAGACCATTTCGATCTTTGTTTCGAGTTGACCTTCGATGCGAATCTGGCCCTCGAGCAACTCGGCCGTGGCGGTGACTTCGACAGGAGCGACCTGCTTGATCTCAGACGTATGGTAGTCGATGCTGCCCGGCGCATAAATCTTCCGGATGCGCAGCTTGCGAACAGCGAGATCTTTTACGTCGAGGAACAAGTCTTGAACGCCTCCCGCGCTAACGCTCATGCTTTATCATTATTCCGTCGCGCGAGCAGCAAGTCAAGGAACGGGGCCGCTTTCTGGTACTTTTGCTGCACGGTCGGCAAGGGGTGGCTCTAGTACCGACAGCCGTAGGAGGCGGGTTTAACAGTTGCTGAGCGGGATTGCGGCGCTAGACCGATGGCTTGCGCCCGCGCGATGTTCCAGGTTTCTGAGTCAGAATAACGGTCAAGCGAACGCAGCCGGGGATTCAGTTTTTCCGGCTCTAACAGACCTGCACAGCGAGATTGCCGTCCGCCTTTCTGGTTAACGAGCTTCTGAGCGCCGGCGATCCTCGC
The DNA here is from genome assembly GCA_013289825.1 of Acidobacteriota bacterium. GTDB lineage: Bacteria > Acidobacteriota > Terriglobia > Acidiferrales > UBA7541 > Acidiferrum. The sequence goes on from JABCZF010000003.1 coordinate 62,027, forward strand.
GCAATAATCCGAGCGGCAGGTGCTCCGACTCGAAGTACGGGTCACCGTACTGGCTGGCTTCCTAGCGTGCGAAGAGAATCGCGCGCGGGCTTTTTCCGTGTAGCGTTCCAACGTGCGCCTATCTCACACTCCGCCGAACGGTGCGGCCCCCGATTCTGATTCTTCTAGGCAACCCCTCGGAGTGAGGATATTACCGCGGAAATGAAGCGCGTGAGGTGGCGGTAGTGAAAGCATGCGCTCGGTGGTGGTCTGGGGGCCGCGCCAAGTTTGCAGATGAGAAGAGACCACCAAGAAGAGCGCGAAGTGAGTACAAATTGCATGGATCTAGTACTAGGACGCAGTTTTTGGCAAGCGTCCCTCGACCTGCATATCTGACTGACATCAGGCCACTTACTGGACCCAGGCAGAATTTGAGTGCATTTGGTTCGTTTCGTGCCCAAGTTCATGTCCCGGTCGAAATCACAAATGAGGAGACTTTCATGAGATTCCGCGCCATTCTTGCCTTGGCCACCCTGTTTATGACTTGCTTCACGTTAGCCGTGTTTGCTGAGCCCTGGCCTCCGATGGTCGGGCCAACCGATACGGGCGGCCCACCGGAGGATCAATCCGTATCCGGGCAGATTGCGTCGGTGGGCGACGCCGCATTCGCCATAAACATAACGAAAGGCAAGCAGGGCCCACAGACTGTGGAATTTCTGGTGGATGACAAGACGAAAGTAGAAGGTAAACTGACCATCGGGGCACAAGCGCTGGTTGAGTACCGCTCGGACAGCGGACGAAACATCGCCGTTCACGTGGTGGTAACGCCGGCCTCTGGCATTGGTCCCGACTGACCTGGGGGGTTCTCTCTTTCTGAACTGAGTGCAATCTTGTATATCGCCCGGTCGAGTCCTGCGGCATTCTGGAATGCTCGACGCAACTGAGGAGTCCTGATGCGCACGACTCTGAAGATAGTCCTGCCCTTAATCGTCAGCGTGGCGGTGGTGTCCCTGCTGTTCGCGGGGTACCAGGTGCGCACGGAGAAACGCAACCTGCGCGGGGATCTTTCGCGGCGTGCGGAGATTCTCGGCGATAGTCTGCAAGAAACGGTCGAGCCTCTCTTGGATCACGGGCCAACCAAAAACCTGCAGCGGCTGGTGGCGCGCTTTGGACAAAGAGAACATTTAAAGGGTGTGGCGGTCTACGACGCCGAGGGCACGGCTATTGCGATTACTTCGGGCCTCCCTTCGGAATTCCAGAAACGGCCGTCGGTCGCGACGCGCGCCGCCCAGCAAGACGCGGGCTATGGTGAATTCCTGACCATGGACAGTTCTGCGGCTGCGGATCAAAAGGATGTGGGACCGATGCACATCTTTGCGTTGCCCCTGCATCGCGACGGCCAGGCGGCGGGCACGCTGGTCTTGTTTCATGACACAAGTTACATCGACGTGCAGGTTCGACACACGCTGAGGGACGCACTTCTTAACGCCGCGATCCAGACCCTGCTGATCAGCGGGTTGGCGATTGTGCTGGTGCGGTGGACGTTTACCGCGCCGCTGGCGCGCACGGCGAAATGGCTGCGAACGCTGCGAACCGGGCAGACTGATGCTCCGCCGATGACCCCGCAGGGAGAGATTTTTGACCAGCTGCATCAAGAAGTGACGCATCTTGCGAAGGACTTGAACGCTGCGCGGGCCACGGCGGAAGAAGAAGCGCGGCTACGCAATTCCAATGTGTCCATTTGGACGGCGGAGCGGTTGCGCGTGAGTTTGCGAAGCAAGCTGCAGGAAAAGCCGCTGTTTGTGGTCTCCAACCGTGAACCGTATTTGAACGCCTACAACGAAAAAAGTCATGCCATCGAGAGCATCGTTCCGGCCAGCGGCGTGGTGACGGCGATCGAGCCGGTGCTGGTGGCGTGCGATGGGACCTGGATCGCGCATGGATCGGGGAGCGCGGATCGTGAAGTTTCCGATGCCCATGATCACCAGCGTGTTCCCCCGGAGCGTCCGAGCTATACGCTTCGCCGCGTGTGGCTCAGCAATGAAGAAGAAAAAGGCTATTACCAGGGATTTGCGAACGAAGGGCTTTGGCCGCTGTGCCACATTGCGCATACCCGGCCGGTGTTCCGTCCGGAAGATTGGGTGCATTACCAGCGGGTGAACCGGCGTTTCGCGGATGCCGTGCTGCAGGAGATGGAAGGGACAGAATCACCGATCTTGCTGGCCCAGGACTATCACTTTGCCCTGCTGCCGCGCATGGTTAAGGAGGCGCGTGCGGATGCGCGGGTGGCGATTTTCTGGCACATACCGTGGCCGAACCCGGAAGTGTTTGGGATTTGTCCGTGGCAGCGGGAATTGGTCGATGGTCTACTCGGGGCGGACCTGATCGGGTTTCATATCCAATCGCATTGCAACAATTTTCTGGCGACAGTGGATCGTGCCGTGGAGGCCTTGACGGAGTGGGACCGTTTTGCCGTAAACCGGCAGGGGCATGTCACGCGGGTGCGGCCGTATCCGATCAGTGTGGCGTTTGCGGAAAATGGCCACGCTATAAACGAAACACGAAATGCGGGCGAGGAGCGTGCCGCTCTGTGCGGCGAGCTGGGCGTCGAGGGTAGCCTGCTGGGCGTGGGCGTTGACCGCGTCGATTACACCAAGGGGATCATCGAGAGGTTCCGGGGCATCGAGCACTTTCTGGATCTTTATCCCGCTTACCAGCATCGCTTCACGTTTGTGCAGATAGGATCGCCAAGCCGGGCGGAAATTGACCGATACAGACTTTTTCTGGAAGAAGTCAGCGCGGAAGCGGACCGCATTAACGCACGGTTCCAGGCGGGGCGTTGGAAACCTATCGTACTGCTGAAGAAACATCACTCCCATGAGGAAATTACGCGGTACTACCGGGCCGCGTCGGTGTGCCTGGTCACTTCCCTGCACGACGGCATGAATTTGGTGGCGAAGGAATTCGTTGCGGCGCGCGAGGATGAGCGGGGAGTGCTTATGCTGAGCACGTTTGCTGGGGCAGCGCACGAATTGCCCGACGCGCTGCTCGTGAATCCTTACGACGTGCAGCAGATGGCGGAAGCCATACATCGCGCGCTGGAGATGCCGGAAGAAGAGCAAGCCCGGCGAATGCAGCAGATGCGCACGAACGTACGCGAGCACAACGTTTACAGGTGGGCCGCTCATCTTCTTTCGGACTTAACAGAGATCCGCATTGACGCTCCGGAGCGCTTGGAGGTGCCCCAAATACCGTGATCAAGCCGCCGGACGCCCGACCTTTCGAGTTTTCAGATTGGCATCACGCCTCATGGAGTTTCGAGAACAGGAGAGTGCATCTGCATGAACATTTCGGAAACGCCGTTCGAGTTTTTTACCGTTTCGTACTTGACGCGCATTGGAAATCAGTCCGCGGGCACGATAGCCGAGTTTCTCAAGGGCCTTCAAGAATGCAGTGACGCCTCCATCTTTCATCACACTTTCCAGACCCTGGGCACCCATCACTTCCTTACCGAAGGTTTTTCAAATGACTTCGCGCAGTGGGCTCACGCCGACGCCAGCCGCGAAGACCTGGCCGAGCAGCTGGCGGCGCTCGACGTGCGCGATTATCTTTCGATTGCGGCGCTGCGCGGCGACCTGTGCCGCGTGGTCGGCGAATATTGCATCGAACATCCGGCTTTTTCGGAGCAAGCCGCGTTGGATCGTTTTTACTTCTGCGAGAGCGTGGAGGTCACCCTGCCATTTGGGCTGACTGCGGGAACGCTTGAGGAATTTCGCGACGCCATCCAGCATCTCAGCCACGCCTCTTTCTACTTTCATTTCCTTTCCTCGCGGCTGCGGCTGCAGCTGCAAACGAATGACTTTTCGCACTGGCTTGCGGATGGCCTTGGACTTGGAACGCTGGCAGACAGCGTCAACCGCATCGACATTTATACCAACACACTCGACAGCGCTCGCGCCAAGCTGCTAAGGCTGATCGACCGCGAGAGGACCAAAGCATGAGTGAAGTAGCGATCGCCAGCCGAATTCCACTGGATGATTATCGGGCGCTGCTCGGCCAAGGTGAGATCGACGAACTGAGAGTGCTCGCAAAACCGCTGCGAGGGCGCAGCATAGAGATGATTAACTCGACCGCGGTGGGTGGCGGGGTGGCGGAGATTCTTAACCGCCTGTTGCCGCTCGCAGAGGAACTCGAGTTGAACATGCGCTGGGAGGTGATGACCGGTGGCGACGACTTCTACGGGGTCACGAAAGCGTTCCACAACGCGCTGCATGGCGCTCCGTATCACGCGGACCCGAAAGACTTTGAAATCTTTCTCGCGTGCAACGAGCGGAACCGCGCGCGGCTTCCGCTCGACGCCGAATTCATGATCATCCATGATCCGCAACCCGCTGCGCTGATCGATGGACGCAAGAAAAACGGGAATCACTGGGCCTGGCGTTGTCATATCGACCTTTCTCATCCCCATCGCGGGGTCTGGGATTTTCTCGATAAATTCGTGGCGCGCTACGATGCCGCGATGTTTTCTTCGCCGGAATTTTCGCGTTCGTTGCCCATCCCGCAGTATCTTTTTTATCCGGCGATCGATCCACTTTCGGAGAAGAATCGCGAGCTGGAGAGTGGGTTTGTGGCCCGCACGCTCGCGCAGTATCAGATCGATCCGCTAAGGCCCATCCTTACGCAAATCTCGCGGTTCGACCGGTTAAAAGACCCCGTCGGCGTGGTTCGCGCGTACCGCATCGTGAAGCGGTATTTCGATTGCCAACTGGTGCTTGCCGGCGGCAGCGCTTCCGACGACCCGGAAGGCGCGGTGGTTCTGAAAGAGGTCCAGCAGGAAGCCAACGGCGAAGCGGACATTCATATTATCGAACTGCCTGCCTGGGCTCCGCTGGAGGTGAACGCGCTGCAGCGAGCTTCGACGATTGTGATTCAGAAGAGCCTTCGGGAGGGATTCGGGTTGACGGTTTCCGAGGCGCTGTGGAAGAAGAAGCCGGTGGTGGCTTCGGCCGTCGGGGGAATTCCTGTGCAGGTCATCCACAAGCATACCGGGCTTTTGGCGCACTCGGTCGAGGGTACGGCGTATCAGATTCGGTTCTTGTTGTCACATCCGGAGATCGCGGCGAGGCTCGGCGAGAATGGGCATGAGCACGTGAAGGAAAATTTCCTCATCACGGAGAAACTCAAACGCTATATGACGTTATTCCTGGCCATGGCGCGCCGAAACTAGGGAGGGGGAAGCCCTTTCCTGGAGGCTCTCGAGAGACGAGGATTTTTGTGAGTTTCCCCGGGGGCCCGGGGCTCGGGAGAAATTGTCTGAAAAGCGAGACGGCTCACTAGGTCAGCGACCATCCCAGAACCGTCATCCCCAGCACGAACAATAGCATCGCGGTGCTGGCAACGCTTAGGATTCGGCCGTGGCCGAGGAGATAGTCGCGTGATTCTGCGTCGATGCAGAGAAGCACGGAAACAACGAGTACAACTCCCCAGGCAAGAATCGCGGGCAAGCCGGGATACCTGCCAATCATCGAGAGAAATTGGCCCGGAGGTTGCCCTGCGGGAACCCACCAGGGAATCAGGGGAGCAACACCGGCAGCGAGCGAAAGAGTCAGAAGCTTGCGTGTAAACCAGCCTTTAATTTTTGGCCGGGCCTCTTTCCAAACGAAGTAGTCCCAGGCCAACAATGCGAGGGCGAAAATCACCCAGCCGTAGAGAGCGGCTTTTTGGTCCAGCCACCACCAGGCACGAAACAGGAAACGTGCGTTGTGTCCCATGGCATAGCGCGGGAGCAGGAACATGGCCACCAGGCCATTGGCAGCCACGGCCACGAGCAGCGTGACCAGGCTCATTAGCTGGAACCAGTAGCGCGTGGGAACACGCCTGCACCGTGTGCAAACGGATTGTTTCGGCAGAAAGTTTAGTCCACAGCGGTCGCAGAACACGGCTGGTCACCCATTCGCGGGAATTCGAATCCTGTGATCGCTCCGAGAGTATCCGATTGGAATCGAAAAAGACTACTGGTCTGAGGGTCAGTTGAAAGGGCAGGCAGTCTTGATAGTATGTAGGCGTCCAGCCAGATACCCTTCTCAGGGCGTAGTGCCGAAAGAAGCGCCTAGACCCGAAAGCATTGGGCCGTCAGGCGGAGGTGCAAATATGACCGAAGCGTCGAAAAAATGGGAAGGCCAGATTGTCGAAGGGGTTTTCCCTTTGCGTCAGTATCTTGGTGGATCCGACCATAGCGCGGTGTTCTTGACCGAGTTCGGCGGTGGTGATCCGCAAAAAGCTGTCATCAAGCTTTTTCCTTTCGATCTGGTGACGGCGGATCTGCAGCTATCGAGTTGGGAATCTGCAAGGCAACTATCTCACCCGAATCTCTTGCGATTGTTCCAGTCGGGGAGATCGGGGATCGACGGCAATGACCTGTTGTATTTGGTGATGGAGTATGCCGAAGAAGACCTCGCGCAGATTCTGCCGCAACGCGCACTTACGCCGGAAGAAACACGCGACATGCTGGGGCCGGTTCTGGATGCGCTGGAATACCTTCATGGCAGAGGATTTGTGCATGGCGACTTGAAGCCCGCAAATATTCTGGCAACGGGAGACCATCTGAAGCTTTCGAGCGACGCGAGTTCGCGGATCGGAGAATCGCAGAGCGTTCCAAGAAGAGCCGGCGCTTACGGTCCACCCGAAGCGAGCGGCGGAATGTTGACGCCGGCTGCCGACGTTTGGTCGCTGGGGATGACTTTGGTCGAGGTTTTGACGCAGCATTTGCCAGAATGGCAGCCCGCATCAAATCGCGAACCGGTGGTGCCTGTCAATCTTCCCGCGCCATTCCTGGAAATCGCCCGCCAGTGTTTGCGGCTGGAACCTCATCGGCGCATAGGTGTGGCCGACATTGCCGCACGGATGAATCCACGCGCGGTGGCGGCGGCCGCGTCTCGATCAGCTTCTTCTGGCGCGAGCCCGAGTGTCGGTCCCCTCGCTGCAGCCGGTCCGGTATCGCCACGAACGGCATTGCCCGTGCCCTCGCTGCCGGGGCCTCCGAGAGCCGCCGCAAGAATGCAGCACCACCCCCAGAGGCCGCCGTCCTATAGAGGATCGGGATCGGGGTCACGCTTTCTTCTTCCGCTGGTTGTAGGCGCGCTGTTGTTTGCGGCGATTCTGACGGTGCCGCGACTTCTCCCGCATCGCCCGGACGCAAAGTCCGCCGCGACGGTAGTCCCGCGTAAACCGGCTAGCCCGACTGCCGTTCGGAAGCCGGCCGAATCGGCCGAGTCGTCCAAGCCCAAGGCCAAGCCCGAGCGCGAATCAGCGGTTACCCGAACGGCAGAGTCCGTGGCACCGGCAGTTCCACAGGCGGCTCCGCCGGCTGCGCCAGTAGCTGCTCCGGACTCCTTGAAAAAGACCAGCGAAAGAGAGCCGCCGTTACCAGCGGCTTCTTCGGGCACGACGGCTGCTTCTCGGGAAACTCTGAAACCGGGCGCGCGTGAAATTGCTTCGGCCAAGGGTGACGTCCTGGATCAGGTTTTGCCGGACGTCTCGCAGAAAGCGCGTGCCACTATCCACGGGAAAGTGCGCGTCACCGTAAAACTTAACGTCGATCCGTCGGGGGGCGTATCGGAAGCGGAGTTCGATTCTCGGGGGCCGAGCCAGTTTTTCGCGGACCTCGCTTTGCAGGCGGCCCGCAAGTGGGCCTTCACCCCGCCGGAAGTAAATGGAAAGAGCGTGGCGAGCGAATGGCGAGTGCGGTTTGTGTTCACGCCAAAGGATACCAAAGCCATTCCTCGGCAGACGGCTCCTTAGAGCCAGTCCCCGATAGACCGGCGGCACTCTGGCGTTGCTAGAAGATCCTCACCGAGCGATACCATCGGGCTTATCGAAATGCTGGAAGACACCCTGTACAGAGGTACGGCGCGCCACATTCTTCCGCTTATGAGTAACTCCCTGAACTAGCTGAAAGCACTAAGCTTAGAACGTGAGCGATGGCCATCTGGCCCGGCGTACCATACCCACTTCGAAGGCGATCTCGTAATTTCGCTGGGAACAGGCGGCGCCCTTATTGCGCGCCCACGCCTGGCGGGGTCCCAGCCAATGACGAAGTTGCAAAATCAAATTTGTTCAGGAAGCGCATCCGGTCTGGAAACAAAGAGGGGCCGGTGGCGACCTTCGATCCCTTACACGGCGGTGCTGGTGATGCTTGGCGCATTTTCGCTCGTGGCTGGTTTCGAGACCGCGCGCACGACGTTCCCCGCTCCCAAGTTGGATAGCGATCTAGAGGCCCAGGGCTCTTCTCCTTCCGTCTCGCCAGTAAGCATGCCGGCACCTGAGAACAAAAGTGATGCGGAGTTCAAGCGCCTCCCCCCGCAACAGCAAGCCGAGCGTTTGCTGGAACGGGCCATGCATGGCGACGAGTCTTCTCTGGACAAGCTGCGCGAAAATGTGGATGACTGGCGGGGCCGCATTAAAAATACCGACCGACTTTTTGACCTGGTACTGGCAGCGCTGCACGCCAGAGACCTTCGCGTGAGGACGGCGGGGATTGACGTCGACCTTGCAGCAAACAATCTGAGCAAATCACCCGAAAGTGTGGCGCGATTGCTAAGGCAGTTGCAGGGCGATCCGGAAGGCCGCGGGATGGCACTGTGGCGGCTCGGGTCGCTGGGAAATCGCGGCGTTGAACCGGAGAAAGTGCTCGACAGCCTGCTGAACTACGCGCACGACCGGAACGAGCACACGCGTTATTGGGCAGTGGAAGGATTGGCGATGCTGGGCAACGATGCCGCGGTCGCCCCGCTACTCGAACTCTTGACCCACGATCCTTCGGCTCGCGTGCGCGAACGAGCGGCAAGCAGCCTGGGGCAATCCGGCATGCTGACGCGCGAAGAGCGTCTGGCCGCCGTGCCCCATTTGCTGAACTTTGCGGACGACGATTCGCTGAACACCACGACGCGGGAGTTGGTCTATGGTACGCTGCGCGTGATTACCGGCGCGGCGCTTGGAAACGATGCTAACGCCTGGCGTGAGTGGTGGGCGAATCACGATCCGGCCCGGGAACGCACTCGCCGGCGCACGGGAGTTCTCCACGCTTAGCCTGAAAGTGGACACGTATTCTTTTGTATACAGAGTTTTGCCTCTCACTTAGTTCCCGCACAGAAACTTGTAAGAATTGAGATGCTCGCCGGGAACCTCGACTAACTTTTGGGAGGATGACGTTGACACACTCGTTCCGCAGGATCAGCGCACCAATCTTTGCGATTCTTGTTGCCTTGTTCCTGGGAATGGCGGGATTCTCCCTGGCTTCGGCTCAGGAAAAGAAAGTACCGCAAACGGCCGGCGTGGATAACACCAAGATGGGGGCTTATCGCGCCATCGCCCAGCACGCGTATGTCGAGTTTCAGAAAGGCGACGTCGCGGCGGCTGCCCAACTTGCACGTAGCCTCGAGCGAGTATGGGATAAGGGCGAGGACTACGGCGGCGACACCGCGCTCAAGAAAACCCATCCCGATCTGTTCGAACAGATCGACCAAGCGATGGATGACTTCGTACTGCCTTTGATGGATTACAAAACCAAAACTCCTGACCCGGCCAGAATCAAAGCGGCTTACAACGCTTATTTAGAAAAACTGAAACTCGCCGATTGAGAGGCGACGCCTTCGAAATGCCTGTGCCGTCGAGACGTACTCGAAGGACAGCATAAGGCCGAGACTCATATGACTTAGTACAGGCGAAATGTGACTTCGATTGGAACCACGACCGCCACAGGATGGCCATCAGCTCTCACGGCGTGCTTAAACTTGCAATTGCTGACCGCCTGCACGGCCTTCGCGTCTAATCCCTTGCCGGGTACTTTCACAACTGCGATTTGCGTGGCGCGCCCGTCGGCCGTCACGGTGACCTCCAGGACGACTACACCCTGGTATTTCGCAGCTCGGGCCTCATCCGTTCGGCGATGGGCAATGGATGCAGCCGGGAATCGTCTCTTTCTTGCTTCAGCACGATTGGCTGAAATTGATTTCCGAGATCCTCGCTGCCCTCGGCGATGCCACCTTCTTCTCGACGGTCCAGGACCTGCAATCCTGGGAAATCCCGCTGAAGAGCTGTGGACAACAGATCAGCCAGCCGCTTCCCGACGGGATGCTGCTGGCCCTCCGGACCGCGCAGATCAGCGACGAAGACCTTCGTCGCATGTTTCTTTTGCAAAGGCTCCGCTATACGACGGGCAAGGTTTACCACTGCTGGGTCGATGGCCGCAGGCGCGATCTACGCGCGCCATGGTGAGCTCGCAGCCAACCACACAAAAAAGCTAAGCACTCGGAATGGAGAAGTATTGTTGATCGCGAGTCTCATGTTCCTTCCTTATGGGGATCCACCGGGCGCGCGAAAGAGCCAGCCGAGCAGTAAGTGTGTGGGCCAATAGATGAGCGCCACGAGTGGGATGAAGATCATCGCTATGTGTGCCGGAGCGGGGCCCCAGGCGCGGTGGAAGAGGGGATCGCGGTAGGCGTAGTTCATGTTGAGCCCCGCAGACAAGAAGCGAGAGATGACCAGAAGCACGGCTGCGATCGCGGCTTCTAAACCCAGCGCGCGCTGGTCGTAGCCGACTTTACGCAGGGTCCAAAGAAGCAGCAGTGGCAATCCGACGTGAAACGTGGAGAGCAGGCGCACCCACAGCGGGTATCGCGCGTCCCACATGTAATCGGTGCCGCCGACGAGAAAGCGCCCGGTCGTCAATCGCCAGCCAGCATCGAGAATCCAAAAAAAGCCGGCCGCGAGCGAGCCGACTGCCTGACTTGAAAGCAACAGAGGATTGGCCAACCATATCCCCACAAAAGTAAGAATTACTGCGACGTCGCACAAGTGCAACAGATTGGCCCAGCCCCAGACGCGGGAGTATGCGGGAAGCCAGACGACCATCCAGACGAGGGCAAACCATCGGAGCACTGGAAAAGTGAGTGGGCCCGGCGACATGCTTTTTCACCTTTTGTTGCTTGAGGACCGCTAAGGCTATCACAACCGATTGTGACGCTTAGAGGAATCGAGCCGCTACGACGGGCCATGGCCCGGGGCCATCAGCGGTAACCCAATTGGGGGCCGAGTTCGACGGAACTGGGCATGAAGGTTCCGCTGCCGCGAGCGACTTCCTTGCCGCGGCTGTCGACGAGGACGCCTTCGGCGATGTACAGCCGTTTCGAACGGCTGACGACCTGGCCGCGGGCGAGGAGAAGCCCTTCGGAGACCGGCCGCAAAAAATAGAGCTGGAAAGAAGAGGTCACGACAAAGAAATCCGTGACGACAGATTGGACCGCGAAAAACGTCGCGTCGTCCAGCGCTTTGAAGTACACCGCTCCGTGAATCGCGTGCGCGGCATGATGGAAGTCCTCACGGGCGGTCAGCTCAATCTCCGCGCGTCCTTCTTCGGGAATGCGGAGTAACGGCCGGAACCATTTATTAATCGGGGCACGATCGTACATGGCCACGAGCGCTTCGGAGTGTGTGGGTTGCATAGTGTAGGGTCGCGTTCGCTCCGGGATTGTCAGGATTCCCTAGTCGCGTCCGATCGAGAAGAAGCCAGAGAGCCGAAATGCTCCTGGTGCTTGCGAAGCAAGAATTGGTCGGTCATCCCTGCAATGTAATCGCAAACGACCACGTGCCGGGCTTCTGGGCGTGTAGATTCTTCATAAGAGGGGGGCATGGAGCCGGGCGAATCGAGGTAGTAGACAAAAAGCTCTTCGAGCGAACGGACCGAGCGATCCCGGTCTTCGGCGATCGCCGGGTGATCGTAGATGTGCTTGAAGAGAAAACGTTTTAGCTCTCGGTTGCGCCCGGCACAAGCATCGCTGAAACCGGCAAGCCGGCTTGCGGCTCGGCGAATATCGTCCGCGGTGGCGGCGCCGGAGGCCAGTACGCGCTGCTGGGTGGTCTCGATGAGATCGCTAACGAGCTGATCGAGGACCAGCTTGAGGGATGCGTTGAATTTGAGCTTCTCCCGCCCCGCGGGATAGGCGGCATCGACTTGAGCATAGGCATCGGCAAAAATCGGAGCTTCCTTTCGCAAGGCATCGAGATCTAGAAGCTGTGCTTCGCGGGCGTCGTCGAGGTCCGCCGTGTTGTAGGCGATTTCGTCGACCCAATCGATGAGCTGGCCTTCGAGGGGCGTGCGAAGATCGAGAGAATACTCGGCGAGATGCGGAAATTCCGCGTGGGTGTAATCGTGAGAGTGCTTGATGATTCCTTCGCGAACCTCAAAGGTGAGATTCAAGCCCGGGAAATCGAGATAGGGACTCTCGAACTGTTCGACAATGCGGAGCGCCTGGAGATTGTGATTGAAGCGCGCGCCGCGGGCGCGCATGAGTGCGTCGAGTTTCTGTTCGCCGGCGTGGCCGAAGGGTGGATGTCCGATGTCATGGACGAGAGCGAGCGTCTCGGCAAGTTCCGAGTTGAGGCCGAGCGCCGCGGCAACCGTGCGAGCGATTTGCGAAACTTCCAAAGTATGGGTGAGCCGATTGCGAAAATGATCAGAATAGCGAATGGTAAAAACCTGTGTTTTGGCCTCAAGGCGGCGGAAGGCGCGCGAATGAATGATGCGGTCGCGGTCCCGCGCGTATTCGCTGCGGTAGGGATGCGGTGGTTCCGGATAGCGGCGGCCGCGTGAGAGTTCCACACGCATCGCCCACGGCGCGCTTGTGGGGAGTGGTTCGATGAGCGGCTCCGGCGAGGGACACAGACATCACTGTCCGTTTGCGTTCCCAAGAATCTTCAAACGTTTTCGAAAGACTTGAATGTCCGCCCAAAATTGCTGCAGAGAGAAGCCCGGGCTCAAGACTTTGGCGCGAGCGTTTCCAGCCCGCGGTCCGCTTCCTCCGAGACCGCCGTGTTGGGAAACTCTTTCTTGAGCTTCTCATAGACGCTAGCGGCTTCCTTCGGATCGCTCTGGCGCAAGGTCTCGGCAAGCTCCAGCAGAACGAGAGGGCGCGGCACGAAGACCGAGGAATGCTCCGCCAGGTCGCGGAAAACCTTGGCGGCATCGGCCGTTTTTCCAGTGCGCTCGTAAATAACCCCTATTTGATACTGCGACATGGCTACAAGCTCTTTGTCCTTGCCAGAGCTGATTTTCCTCAATTGTTCGAGAGCCTGGTTGTGGCGTTCCAGGTCTTCGTAGCAAAGCGCGGCATAGTAGGCGGCTAGCCTGCCGGGATTCGTGCTTGGATATTTTTCGGCAATGATGGAAAACTTCTTAGCGGCATCTTCGGCGCGCGCGGTTTCCGTGAGATAGAACGGTTCGCCGGGATCGTTTGGATCGGGGGTTGCACCGATGCGCGCGGAGTAGGCCTTTGTGGCGCCGTCTAGCGCGGCGGTTGCCTGCACAGTTTTACGGTCGGTATAAAAACGCCAGCCTCCGTATCCGACACCAACAACCACGACAGCTAGGACCGCTGCCGCGAGAACGGTGGTATGCGAGAAAACCGCCTCTGCACCATGCTCGATGGCGTCGTGGATTTTGTCCTGCTTCAATTCCTTACGCGAAATATGTTCCGGCACAAACGGTCTCCTGCTTGGTTTGGAACCTTCCATCGTAGCACAAGACGCGGGCCAGCGGCCTCCGCGCCTATGACTCCTGTTCGCGCACGGCGCAAAATTACCCTTGCAGCATGGAGCGGAAGAGACCGGAACTCCGTCGCGCGCCGAGTGTTAAATTAGAGGGATGCAAGCTGCGTGTATCCATTGCGGAACAGAGCACAAGCTGAAGGATGCCGATTCCACGCTCCATCCAAAAGTGCAATTCAAATGCTCGAAATGCGGAAAAACGACGGTTGTGGAGGTCAAGCGGCGCGCTGACCAGACCGTGGTGATCAGCCCGCTGCCTTCGTTTGCCCGCGCCGACGCTTCCAGCTCGGATTTGAAGCTGCCGCCGGCGGACGACGGGTTGAAGCTGCCCGCCAATGGCGTAGTTGTCCTGGCGGTAACCTCGGGGCCTGCGAACGGCGAGGTTTTTAGATTGGCAAAACCCAGAGTCGTCATTGGGCGGAAGGGTGCGGATATCCCGTTGAATGACCCGGAGATTTCCCGACACCACTGTCTGCTGGAAGTGCGCGACAAATTCATCAACCTGAAGGACCTTGACTCCACCAATGGCACGTTTTATGACGAAGAGAGAGTGCGAGCGGCCATGCTCCTAGACGGCTCGGAGTTTCGCATTGGCGAGAGCCGCATTCGTGTCAGCTTCCAGAAAAAATGACGCGGGCTTCCCGGTCCCGTGTTTTTCGAAATTACAGCCTAACGCGGTCGAACGTGAGTGTAAGATACGGATGATAGTGTTCCGCCGCCGACGCACCCGATGAATCGCCTCTCCGCTTGCCTGATCACCCTCAACGAAGAACACAATCTGCCGCGCGCCCTGGCCTCGCTCGAGGGCATCGCGGACGAAATCATCGTGGTGGACTCCGGAAGCACAGACCAGACCCAGGTCATTGCGCGCCAACATGGAGCGGCTTTTTTTGAGCGCGCGTGGACAAATTACTCCGAACAAAAGAATTGCGCGGCCGCGCGCGCCGAGAACGATTGGGTTTTGTCGATGGACGCAGATGAAGAGCTGAGCAGCGCACTGCAGACTGCCCTGCTCGATTGGAAAAAGCGCGAGACCGAATTCAGCGTATACGAAATGGCGCGAAAAACCTGGTATCTGGGAGCCTGGATCAAACACTCGGGCTGGTACCCGGATTTTCAGCGGCGGCTGTACCGGCGGGAGGTGGCGCAGTTCGCCGGGATCATCCACGAATCACTGAAATTCCCCGGCCAGCCGGGGCGGCTTCCCGGGGACTTGCTGCACTACACAGTGCGGTCGTTTGCCGAGCACCAAGCGAATGTCGAGCGGTACACCGCGCTGGCCGCCAGACAAATGTTCGAGGCCGGGAAACGAAACTGGCATGGCGCCATGTGGCTAGCGACGCCGTGGAGCTGGTTTCAGAACTATTTCCTGCGGGGCGGATTTCTCGATGGATACCGCGGAGCCCTGATTTCGCAGATGGCGGCGCGCTCCGTGCGGTTGAAATACGCCAAACTGGGCAAATTGATCGAGCAAGAGCAGCGAGGGGCGAGCGGAGAGCAGCCATGAAGGCGCTGCTGGTGGATCTCGAGACAGCCTGGCGCGGCGGTCAAAATCAGGCTCTTCTAATACTGAAAGGGCTCGGCGCCCACGGCCAGGAAGCGGAACTGGTGGCCGCGCAGGGCTCGGCGCTCGGAGAGCGCGCACGGGAGAGCGGTCGGCAAGTTCATTTTGTCTCCCGTGGATTATTTCGTGTGCCGGCGGCGTGGAAGGTTCACGAATTAGTCCGCGGCGGCGGATTTGATCTCGTACATGCGAATGAAGCGCACGCCGTTTCGGCGGTGTGGCTCGCCGGTGCCCATCGACACATTCCTTTCTTGATTTCGCGCCGGGTGGGATATCCGATCGGGAAGAGCCGCGCTTCGCGTGCGCGCTATGAAGCCGCTTCGCGCATCATTGCAAATTCGAACTGGGTGGCGGAACAAGCGGCGAGTTCCGGAGCGCCACGGGAAAAATTGACGGTAGTCTACGAAGGCACAGAGATTCCAGCGCTATTCACAGTGGCCGAGCGAGTCGCGGCGCGCTCGCGCTGGGGAATTTCCGACCATGAGCAATTGCTCGGATGTGTGGGTGTGTTGCTCCCTGACAAGGGCCAGGAGTGGCTGATCCGCGCGGTCGCCGAACTCCGGAAAGAATTCAGAGGGGCCAAGCTGTTGCTGGCCGGTGATGGGCCGTGCCTCTCCAAGCTGAAAGTGCTTGCGCACGAACTTGGGGTTCCTGAAGCGGTTTTGTTTACGGGTTTTGTGAAGGACGTGGAAAGTGTGTACGCGGCTCTGGATGTTTTCTTGCTGCCCTCCTTTTTTGAGGCTCTTAATAATTCCCTGCTGGCGGCCATGGCCTACGAAATTCCTTGCATTGCCTTCCACCGCGGCGCGCTAGGTGAAATCATCGAAAACGAGAAGAGCGGATTGCTGGTTTCCGGCCCGGACGTGGCTGAAATTTGCCAAGCGGTCGGAAGAATTCTCAAAGATCAGCGTTTTGCCGCGAGCCTCGCGAAAGAGGGCCGCATACGAGTCGAGCGAAATTTTTCCGCGGAGCGCATGGTGGATGGAATCATTCGCGTTTACGAGGAGGTCTTGGGTAGCAAAACCAGACATTAGTGGTATTCGCCGAAAGGCTTACGCGCCAGGTGTCGTCACTAGGGTCGTCACCAGTGGCAAAGGGGTCGATAAAAGATGAAGCGCCGGGCGGCTCCTTCTCGATCCGCACGGCGCTTCAAATGTTTTTAATTTTGCGCAAGTTTTCTGTCTTCTCTTGTTCCAGGCGTTCCCTCCTATCCGCTCGCCGATTTACGTCAAGCTATCTCGGGGATTAAACAACCCATCGCCCATTCGGCTCGAGAAACTCCACACCGACCGCAAAACCGTCGCTTTGCAAGGAGTGGCAGTAAGCTACCCGGGCCGAGGAGCGAAACTCTCCGGTGCGCGATACGAACGTCAGCCGTTCGCCCAATTCCCAGCGGCGGGTGCTCACCACCCGCGCGCCACGCGCACTCACATTCTCTGTAAAAGTCGATTCCGTGCCGGGCATCCGGCGATGGCCGTCGAGAAGCACGGGGATCTCCATGGGAATCCGTCGTTCGACGCGGTGAAAAGGAAAAGCGAGCCTGTTGGATTTGACTGGCATTCATCCTCATAGGCACGCGGCAATCCGCGCGAGATTTTTTACCTTGCTGCTGTCCGTGCGATGCTTCATGCCGTAGAGAGCACGGTCGGCAGCGCCCAGAAGCTTTTCCGGGGTATCGCCATCCTCAGGAAATGCGGCAACTCCCGTGCTGACAGAAAGCGTGGGCGGCTCCGCCTCCGCAGAGAGACGTTCGCGAATTCTGGAAACCACGCGAGCAGCAGTATCCGTACAGGCTTCAGGAAGCACGAGAGCAAATTCGTCGCCGCCGTAGCGCGCGGCTGTATCGATGGCGCGAGAATGGGTGCGGAGGATCCTCGAGAGTCGAACGATGGCGCGGCTTCCGGTGAGATGGCCGTACTGATCATTGATAGTTTTTAGACCATCCATATCGAGAAGCACCACGCTAAAAGGACGTTGCGTGCGGCGCGAGCGGTCTAGCTCCGCTTCCAGCACGCTGATAAGGCGGCGATAGTTGGCGAGGCCCGTCAAGGGATCGCTGACGGCCATCGAACGAACCTGGTCAAACAAGCGCGCCTGATCCAGAAGTGCGCCGGAAAGCATCACCACGTAACTGGCCGTCTTGCTCAGCTCCGCCAGGAAGAACGGGCCATCGAAGAGGTGCCGGGAAAATGCCGCCGAAAGGTGGCAAACCACGTTGAGCAAGGCCACGGCCAAGAGCGAATAGTCGTACAGGCTCGCGGCGGCCTTGTCGTTATGGCCGCTCCGGAGACGCTGCCCAAAACAAATGGCCGCGAACAGAAACAGCGCACCCGGAAGCAAATCCCAGGGACGAGAGACAAAGCTGGCGACGTGAGCGAGAGGCGCCGAAGGCGCGGCGAGAAAGGCTGCGCTAGTGAGATACGTGGCGATAGCCACCACCAGCAATGCTCCAGCGGTCTCCTTGCTGGGCTGCCGCGCAGTGGGGACATATCGTTCCACGGCGATGGCGGAGAGCAAGAAAACGGCGAGTATGGTGCGGCCGACCATCCAACCCATCGGGATTCTGGTGAGAGCGCCGGGCCCGGCCTGCAACACATCGTTCAGACCGAAATAGCCAACCGTCTCAATAATTCCGGAAAGCACAAATCCGAATGCCAAAATGAGCGCGGTGCGGTCGTGCGTACCGCGGAACCTGACCAGCGCGTTCGCCGCGTAGCAAAAGCTGAGCAGCGTGCCGCCAGCTTCCAAATAAGCGTAAATCTCCGGAGAACCTGAAACGGCCGCTTCACGCAAGTACAGGATGGCCGCGAATAAGACAAATGTCAGGGCCACGAACGAAGCGATCAGGACGCGCGATCGCTCCTTCCGAAGAAACCCGACGATTTGGCCCCAACCACCCACGAAACCCCCCAAATGCCGACGAAACAACTACAACACCGTGAGATTGCAAGTTGGTGCCCTTTCTTGGGGCAAACTATTGGCCTGTAAACCGCTGATTTTAAGTAGGTTAAAAGAGGGTTTCCGGAGGACTTGGCAGGGAGTGTTCCAGCGAGACAGGGGTGGGCGCCGAGAACCGGCCGCGTTAGGGAATCTATCATCTTTGTTTCCAGCGAGTTATCAACAATTTGTAGCGTATCAGCCAACAGGCGGCCACTGTCTCAGGGTGAGACAGTCTCATCGATCCTCTGTCTCGCTTCTCTCTTTTGCGGGTTACAGTTTGGGCTTGGGCGGGGCCAGTTCGCGAGCCACCACGGGATCACTAAAGCCGGAGGTCTTGTGGGAGCCATCGCAGAACGGCTTGTTCAGAGAATGGCCGCAGCGGCAGAGGCCGATGGAGGTACGTCCAGCCAGGCCGAAGGCGCGGCCTTCCGGATCAACAATTTCGAAATCCCCCTCCACGCGAATCGATCCGTTACTGTTGACGGTGATCTTGGCAGCAGCCATGCGGGCCTCCGAAAAAGGTAGGAGCGCGCTCGACGTTGTCGCCGAAGCGCGCACTCTAGACTACGCAGAGTTTGCCGGGAACTCAACCAGGGGAAGCGCTTCAATACTTGGGCACGCGGGGATCGACATCATCCGACCACGCCAGGATGCCGCCTCTAAGATTCTGAATTTTGCGGAAGCCGGCTTTGCGCAGGAAATCCACGGCTTCCGCCGAGCGTTTTCCGCTGCGGCAATGCGCCACAATTTCGAGCGAAGAATCCAGTTCGTGAACGCGGCGGGGCAATTCGCCGAGCGGGATCAAATGTCCATTCAAGTTGCAAATCTGAAACTCGTGCGGTTCGCGCACGTCCAGGATGAAGAGCTCATCGCCCCGGTCGAGACGCGCTTTTAGTTCACGTGGGGTGATCTCCGGTACCTGCACATCGGGGCCGGGGGCCTCTTCGCCGCGTACACCGCAGAATTCATAGTAATCGATGAGCTTGTGGATGGTTCGATGCTCGCCGCACATCGCGCAGTTTGGGTTTTTGCGCAGTTTCAGCTCGCGAAATTTCATTCCGAGGGCATCGAAGAGCAGCAAACGCCCGACAAGATTCTCGCCAGCGCCCAGAATCAACTTGATCGTTTCCATCGCCTGGATGGAGCCAACAATGCCCGGCAGCACGCCCAGGACGCCGCCCTCAGCGCAGGATGGCACCAGCCCCGGCGGAGGTGGCTCCGGATACAAGCAGCGGTAGCAGGGCCCCTCGGGCATGCCGAACACGGTTGCTTGCCCTTCAAAGCGGAAGATTGAGCCGTAAACATTCGGTTTCCCGAGCAGTACCGACGCATCGTTGACCAAATACCGCGTCGGGAAATTGTCGGTCCCGTCGACGATAACGTCGAAATCCTTGAACAGCTCAAGCGCGTTATCGCTGGTGAGTTTTGTTTCGAAAGTGTCGATCTGAATGTCGGGGTTCAAGTTGCCAAGCCGCGCGCGTGCTGCTTCTGTTTTCGGCTTGCCGACATCATCTGAGCCAAATGTGACTTGCCGCTGAAGATTCGTGAAATCCACGACATCGAAATCAACGAGTCCCAGCCGGCCCACGCCAGCGGCCGCAAGATAGAGTCCCAACGGAGCGCCAAGCCCTCCGGTGCCAATCAGCAGCACCTTCGCGTTTTTGAGCTTGAGCTGACCATCCATGCCCACTTCAGGCATGATCAGGTGGCGGCTATAGCGAAGAATTTCCTCATTGGAAAGGCTGGTCGTCCGATTCGCGCCGGTTTGCGGCTGTGTGCTTGTGGCCATGACAAAAGCTCCTGTCGATTGGAAATCAATTAGCGCGCGAAAGAACCACCCGCAATGGACGGAATGATGCTGATGGTATCCCCGTCTTTGGTAGGCGTATTCTCCTTCGCCAGATAGCGGATATCCTCATCATTCAGATAAACGTTTACGAACGCGCGCAGCTTGCCGTCTTCCGTGTAAAGGTGCTTGCGCAACTCTCGGAATTGGTTGGTGAGCCCACTGAGCGCTTCGCCGACGGTCGCAGCGCTAAACTCCGCGGAATCGCGCTTACCTGCGTAGGCCCGCAGCGGCGTCGGAATCATCACTTTGACAGACATCTGGATTTCTCCCGTTCTCTCTAGCGCGCTCTAGTTTCGGGCGCTTACCTTCATCGCCGCAATCTTCTCTTCCAAAAATCCCGACCTGTCATCTTCTAAACGCCAGGAAGTCATGTCCTGCGGCACTCCGGACTGGACGCTGACGATGATATAGCTGTACCACGGCCAGGCATGATCGCGGTCATAGTCGCTCGGCCGCGCCGGATGGTCGGGATGCGAATGATACCAGCCGATCACTTCCAGTCCTTGCGCCCTGGCGGTCTTTTCCGCGTCTTTTACATCCTCCGCAGTAACAGAAAAACGATTTCGCGGCGAATCATCGCGACGATTCACAAGAGGAAAAAGAGAAAGAACCTCGCGCGAAACGCTGAGACTCTTTTTTTCTGAGACGGCATTCTCCGCAAGCCCGAGGTCCCGTCCGAGCAGCGCACCGCAGCATTCGTAAGGATAGGTCTCCACGCCGTGCTCGCGAATTTTCTCCGCAAGCTCCGCGCTGATCGCGACCTCGAGGACTTCACTCATAGGAAACTCACTCTTCGTCCCAAAAGCGTTCGGTCAGATACTTTGACGCAGAATCCGCAAAAATAGTGACCATCACTGCGCGCTGGCTTGGCGCTAGGCCCTTGGCCACCTGGAAGCAGCCAAGCAGCGCTGCGGCGGCACTGGGGCTGACCATTAGACCTTCTTCCCGCGCGAGGCGCTTTACCAGACGATAGGATTCTTCCGTGCCAACCTCGAGATTTTCGTCCGCGAGCGTGTGGTCATAAATCGCTGGGCGGAGCGCCGTCTGCATGTGCTTCCAGCCTTCCAGTCCGTGAAACGCCGCGTCAGGTTGCAGGCTTACGCATCGAATCGACGGGTTCAGTTCCTTCAGTCGGCGGGCCGTGCCCACAAATGTGCCGCTCGTGCCCAAGGCCGCCACGAGATGAGTGAGGCCCCCGCCGGTCTGCTCCCAAATCTCTTTTGCGGTGGTGCGGTAATGCGCCTGCCAGTTCGCCGGATTGCTGTACTGGTCCGGGTAGAAATACTTTTCTGGGTCGGCCGCCACAATCTCATGCACCCGCCGGATCGCGCCGTCCGTTCCTTCCTCACCCGAAGTGATGACCAGCTCAGCGCCCAGAGCTTCCAGGATCCGTTTGCGCTCGTGGGAGGCGCTGTCCGGCAAGCAAAGTTTCACAGCATAGCCCAGCGCGGCCCCAATCGTCGCGTAGGCGATTCCCGTATTGCCGCTGGTGGCATCGATGATGGTCTTGCCGAGGCGCAGCGCGCCGCTATCCTGACCAGCCTGAATCATGCTCAACGCCGGACGATCCTTGACGGAGCCTCCAGGATTGAACCACTCGGCCTTGGCGTAGAATTCCACATTGGGAAACTCGCTGCCGATTCTCGACAGACGCAAGAGCGGCGTGTTGCCAATCAGCTCGAGCACAGATTGCCCGGTCCGGCCCCCAGGCTTTTCTCCCCGGCGAGAGCGTGTTTCGTCTGAAGCAGCAATGCGGTTGGTGGCGGCCATGCCCTTAATTGTGCGGTTATCTCCCCGAATATGCGACCAGTTTACTCCGAATTAGATGCGGCACGCCAGTTTGATGGTATAACCTGCCTTTAGCGGCAGTTAGAGGCAATCACCCTACTCGAACTAGGGAATCGGTTGTGCGATCCGGAGACTTTTGGAGCAGACGGAAAGCGGTCCATTGTTAACACTCCTTGAGAGCCAAGCGTCATGCCTACCGGGATGATACCGGGAGTCGGCAGATCACAAGCTGGAAGCACAGTTGACTCGCGCCTCACAATCAGAGACTGTCGAGCGGTGACGGACGCGCCTGCCCCTCGACCCGCGGATGATTCTTCGCTGGTGCTGGCGGCGCGCCAAGGCGACCGCGCCGCATTTGGTGGCTTGTACGCGCGGTACGCACGCATGGTCCACGGCATCCTGCTGGCGAGGGTGCCCGCAAGCGACGTAGACGATCTTGTTCAGGACGTGTTTCTACGTGCGCTGCCCCGCCTCCGCGATCTGCGCGACGTCGCGCGCTTCGGGCCTTGGATAGCAGCCATCACACGCAACCGCGCCAACGATTATTACCGGCAAACGCGCGCGGTCGCCGCAGTAACGGAGAGCCTGCCGGAAGATGAAGCGGAATTGCCCGCTTCGAACACCGCTCCAGATGCCGAAGCAGCGGCCATCCTGACGTTTGTTCGCAGCCTCCCGGAAACATATCGCGAAACCCTGATACTTCGTTTGGTGGAGGGCATGACTGGGCCGGAGATCGCCGTGCGCACCGGACTGACTCCCGGGTCCGTTCGCGTCAATCTGCATCGAGGCATGCAGCAGCTTCGCGAGAAATTAAACCAGGCAGCGCTCGCCAGTGGGCTAGTGGCCGATTCCTCGAGCGGAAGAAACGCGGCGGCGCAGGGAAAGAATTCATTGCGTAGAAGGAATGAGCCATGAATGACGACTACCTCTGGGATGGTTCCGGCGAACCCGACCCGGAGATTCAAAAATTGGAAAACCGTCTTGCCAAATTCCGCCATCAGGGAGAGGCGCCGGAATTTCCTCGAATCTCAGCGGCGCGGCAGCCGCGATCTTGGCGGCGGCTCGTGTCATCCAATTGGTCTTTCGGACTCGCAGCCGCAACGGCCACCGTCCTGTTTATGGCTGCGTTTGGGATTCTCTGGTGGAGTCAGAAGCCCAGCACAAATTCCGAACCAGGATGGGACGTTGAGAGTGTCGCGGGCACGCCAAAAGTGGAATCGAGCGCCTTCGGGGGAAACGCCGGAGCCACCAAGCTTGGCATCGGCCAAACGCTGGTCACCGACAGCCATTCCAAGGCCAACATTTCCGTCGCCGATATTGGAACGGTGAGTGTAGAAACGAACACGCGTCTGCGCCTAGTCGCCGGGGGCCATGGACACAACCGACTGGCACTCGATCGCGGGACCATTCACGCTTACATTTGGGCCTTGCCGGGGGAGTTTACGGTGGATACGCCTTCCGCGATCGCCGTAGACCTGGGCTGTTCTTATACGCTTGAAGTGGATGATTCGGGCGCCGGACTGCTGCGAACTAAACTCGGTTGGGTTGGCTTCAAGCTGGATGGACACGAAGCCTTCATCCCCGCGGGCGCAGTTTGCGCGACGCGCCCGAAAGTTGGGCCAGGCACTCCGTACTTTGATGACGCTTCCGCATCGTTTCGTGCAGCCTTGTCCAAGTTTGATTTTGGCGCGAGCACACCCGAAGAACGGAGCGCCGAACTCAGCAGGATCCTAGCGGAGTCTCGCCAGCGTGACGCGCTCACCGTCTGGCACCTTCTCGCTCGCGTTGACGAATCGGAGCGCGGCTCCGTTTACGACCGTCTGGCAACCCTCCTCCCGCCTCCCTCGGGAGTCTCGCGCGATGGCATTCTTCGCCTCGATCAAAAGATGCTGGATTTGTGGTGGAACCAGCTGGGCCTGGGAGACGCCTCGTTGTGGCGCACTTGGGAACGCTCCTGGTCAGAAGCCAAAAGCTGATGAATGTCTTGGTTTCGTCAAAACCAGCACGCGAAATTCGCTTCTCAACAATCGCTAATGGCGGTCCGCTTTACAGGAGCGTTTGCATTTAATAGGCTAAGAGCATTATGTGGAATGTCGAAGAGCGGTTTACACCCAAGCAAATTGAAAGCTTGGCGGCGCTGGGCTTTGCCGTCGGCAGTACTCGCGGCGTCGTTCGTGTCGAGAAATACGGCAGCGGCGGGGAGTTTCGCAAAGGCACGGACGACCTCTACCAGATGACGGTCATGCCAACGATCATGCTGAAGGGCCGCTTCACCCGCCTTTGGGACGCAGGCTACCAAAAGTTCCTGCTGGCCGATGACGGCTTGAAGCTGCCGGCGCTGGCGACGCATCTTGAAAATCTGAGAAGGTTCAACGAAGAATTGCGGACCGCGCTGGGCGTCCCGACTTTTTACAACGAAGCGCTCGGGTCCGTGAGCCAAATCAGCGTCTACGATCGCGTCAAAGGCCGTGTCGGCGATGTGCCAGACAAAACGGTTGGCGCGCATGAGCCAGGCGGCGGGCATTAAAATGAGCAGTTTCTTCCTTTAGTTCTTCTTATTTCGATTTGCTCACCTGAAGCTGACGCCGGAATTGCTCCACGTCCACGCGATGCTTGGCGGCTTTGCGCGCCCCGATGAAGATCACCGGAATGTCCCGCCCGTAGCGCCCTTCAAGAACAGCATCGTCTTCGATATTCACTTCACGCAGCACAGCGCCGAATTCCCGCAGCAACGGCGCAACGGCCGTTTTAGCTTCTTCGCAAAGATGGCAGCCCGGGCGCGTGTAGAGCGTCACCTCGCGCGGTGCAGCGGCGGCCAGGCGCGCGTCTTCCAGATGCGGATTCACGGTTTCGGATGGGAATATTTCTGAAATGGACCGGCATACGGATGAAACGCCCGCGCGCGGTAAAGCTCCGCGATCTGCCGGAGATGTCCGAGGTCGTGCGAAGCCCACTCGCTGAGCATCTGATGGAGCGTGATGTTGCCAAGCTCGGAGTGCGTGGCCTCGCGCTCGCCGGAGTCTGTCGGTATGCTCCGCAGCAAAATGACCGTCGAACGCCGGGTCTTAGTGAAAAACGCCAGATTCTCGCTACCCGAACCGCGCACATAGTCGCCGATCACCACGGTAACCGCCCCATCATACTTCTCGAGCGTCGGCGATTCTTCCGTGACCATGCGGCGCGTCCGGTCGGCATACACCATTTCAATGTCCCCCAGATGCCCGAGCACTTCCGCTATGGACCAGCGCTCCGGCGCAGGTTTCCAGCGCAAGAGATCTTCCGGCAAATCTCGAAGCATCGTTTCGATCAGAATCGGCGTCTTTTCAAGGAGCAACAGGGCAGGCTGGATGGGTCGAGTGACGTCGGACTCGGTGGATCGAGCTACAGCTTGCTGCATGGGTGGACCTCCCAAG
Organism: Acidobacteriota bacterium; assembly: GCA_013289825.1. GTDB lineage: Bacteria > Acidobacteriota > Terriglobia > Acidiferrales > UBA7541 > Acidiferrum. The sequence continues at coordinate 87,162 of JABCZF010000003.1, forward strand.
CGATACATGCATCTTACTCGAAAAGGCCGCGGAAAGTTGAACTGGCGCATAATGAGTAACACACGGAGGAAACACCGGCATGGGAAGAATCGTGGCAATGATGGACGACCTGTTTTTTCAAATGAAGGTCGCGGAGACGGCCAAGCATCTCGGCCTGGAGTTAAAAGTGGCCACGAACGGCGACGCGCTTCTAGGCCTGCTGGAACCCGTGCCAAATCTGGTCATCGTAGATTTGAACGCGCGCAGCCAGCCCCTTGCGGCCATCGAGCGCGTGCGCGCCGCACAAAAAGACCTGAAGGTCATCGGATTTCTCTCTCACGTGCAGCTGGAGATGGCGGCGCAAGCGCAGGCCGCAGGCTGCAACGAGGTCATGCCCCGCTCGGCCTTTACGCAAAACCTAGCCGCGATCCTGAGCTCCGCAAAGGACTGATGTGAGACTTCGAAAGAATACAGTAACGGCGGCCGCGCTGCTCCTAACGGCACTGCTAGTGCCGCTCGCAAGCGGCGCTTGTGCACAAGAGTCCAGTGCAAATCCCGCAACCCAAGCCGCCTCGCCGAACGGACCATCGGCAGCGCTTCGCGATGTCCTGACGGCCGCCTGCTCACAGAGCCAGAATGAATTTGCGCGTTTTCTCACGGCACGCAACAAAGAATCCTTTTCCCGCATGGCCCCGGCCGCACGCGTTGCCTTCATGAAACGATTCGTGCTGCTCAACGAGCCGGGCACACCCGCAGTAACCGCCAATCCAGCAGGCCGTCCTATGGTCCGTTGTGATACGCCGGCGGGGGCCGCGGAGATCCAAATCGGCGGCGCTGACACCCGCGACAATGTGGCATTTCTAACGGTGGATTTGCGCGACGCCACGGATTCCTCCGGCGCCAGCGCGATCCAAGTAAACATGGGCCTGGTGCGCGAGAATGGCGAATGGAAGATCCTCTCGCTAGGTCTGGTCCTTCTCGACTTGCCTTCCCTCGAACTGGAATGGGACTCCGCGGAAGCCGACAAAAATGAGCAAGCTGCCATCGAATCACTTAAAGACATCGCCGAAGCCGTCGAAAAGTATCGCCGCAAGTACACCAGGCTGCCCGACTCTCTTTCGAGTCTGGGGCCCCCGCTGCATGGTCCGCAGAACGCGGAAGCCGCGGATCTCATAGCCGGTGACCTGGCTACCGGAATGAAAAATGGCTATTCGTTCCGCTACGTCATTGTCGGTGCCAGCGGTTTAGGCGCTCCGGCGAAGTTTGAAATCGCCGCAACGCCGCTCAACTATGGGCGCACCGGCCATCGTTCATTTTTCCGTGATGCAGCGGGAACGCTTCGCGGCGCGGACCGCCAAGGCGCGGTCGGCGCCGCATTAGATCCGCGGTTGCCGTAACACCGATTCCTGCGGCGCCCATGCCTTTAGCACTACGGTTTAGTTCTTGCCGTGGGATACGGAATCCCCAGTTGTTCAAGATAAGTTTTAAAGCGCTGGGGATCGTAATAATACTTTTTCAATTGCGGCGCGAACTTCTCCATTTTTTCTTTATTCGTCTCCACCGCGGGTTTGTCGTCGGGACTTAGAAACGTCTCATAATGGACGTCCTTGGTCTGAACATTCCGAAAATACTCCCACGCTTGCTGCACCAGTTGCGGTTCGAGAAAAAAGTCCAGTGCGGTCATCGCTTGCACCTTGGCCCCTGCCGTCGAACCTTTATGAGCGATAGGCGTGGCCATGGCCACGCCGTTCGCCCAGCTATGTCCCGGCAGATTAGGAATGTTAGCCGGATACATCAGGTACACCATCGGCACGTTCCAGGAAATGTCACCGATGTCATCCGATCCGCCGCCCGTGGGTCTCTTCGCCGGTTCCGAGAGCGGCTCGATTTTTTCCTTAAGCCCTTCCACTTTCGCGCCGATTTCCTCTTGCAGTGCCTTTGCCAGCGTCTGATCCGCAACGCTCCACTTGGGCATCCCCACGGCCTCGATGTTCTTCTGCTGCGTCTCTGCGATGACCTTGTTCAAGTATGGCGGCCACGCCGATCCCACCAGCTTGTGATCCACGGTGGTGCCCGTCATCTTCGCAGCGGATTCCGCCATCGTATTTCCCAACTCATAGAGATCCTTGATATGCGGGTAGTCCAACTCGCGGAAGTAATACCAAACCGCCGCCTCCGATGGCACAACGTTCGGCTGATCCCCACCGTTGATGATCACGCGATGCGATCGTTGTGCCGGCCGCAGATGCTCCCGGCGAAAATCCCAGCCGGCATCCATCAGCTCGACAGCATCGAGCGCGCTGCGCCCTTCCCACGGCGCCGAAGCCGCGTGCGCCGCCTTCCCATGAAAAAAATATTGCACGGAAACAAGACCGCTCCACTCCCCGTTCCCGGTGCCATAGGAAGTCGAAAATTCCGACTCCACGTGTGCGCCCAAAACGATATCCACGTCCCTAAACACTCCCGCGCGAACGAAGAACGCCTTGGTACCCAGCAACTCTTCCGCAACGCCAGGGACAATCTTGACGGTCCCCGCGATGTGGTGTTCGTCCATCAGCCTTTTCAAGACCAGGGCCGCGGTAACGTTGACGGCCATCCCCGAGTTATGACCCTCTCCGTGCCCTGGCGCGCCTTCGACGATGGGGTCGTGATACGCCACTCCCGGCTTCTGCGAAGCGCGCGGGATGCAATCAATGTCGGTAATGAACGCGATGACCGGTTTGCCGTTCCCATAAGTGGCTACCCAGGCCGTCGGCACGCCCGCAATGCCATGCTCAACGCGAAATGCATTTTTCTCAAGAATGCCGGTTACGTAACGCGAAGTCTCGTATTCCTGAAATCCCAGTTCGCTGAAGCTGAAAATTTCGTCCACCATCTGCTGCGTAAACGTTTGGAGCTTGTCCACTTCCGCCGCCGCTTCCTGCTTTAACGCGGGGAGCTGGCCCGCCTGCCGCGCGCCGAGTCCCGCGGGCACAATTAAGACCGCCGCCAAGGCACCCACCACACAAAATTTCCTCATCCGATTCTCCCGTCAAAAAACGCCACCAAAATGAGCGGGCATAGTACATCGTCTATTGCGAAATAGGGAAAGGAAAGAATCCCGGATTTGTGCCGCGGAGGCGTTGGCGCTACTATCGTGCGATTCAACATGCGCCCGGCCTCCACTCGAACGCTTTTCCTGCTCCTGTCTCTCGCTCTCCTGACGCCGCTGACGGCTCCGGCGCAGCAATCCAGCTCCGCCTACGGCCCACTTCCCGTCTTCGAATTCCACAGCGGCTTCTGGATCAATCTCCACCACGCGCTCTACTACGAAGCCAGGCTCCGCGAATTCCCGCCCAACGCCTCTCAGAAAGGCAATCCGGTTCCACAAGTAAAATTGAAATTGATGAAAGATGCCGCAACGGCCCTCAGCCCCGCCGAGCGTATCGCCTGGGACAACTCCGTAGCCTATTACGCGGCCAACTACGCGAACAAAGACCTGCTCTTCAATAACGAACTCATCCTTATAAAAAACCAGCTCGCGGATTTTGAAGATTGTGACGAACTCTCCGGCGCCCAAAAAAAAACCTGCGACGCCGGCCTGGCCCCCAAACTGACCCAAGCGCTGGATGCCGCCGCTCCCGTCTATCGCGCCCATCTGTGGGCCGACCAAGACCGCGCCAACCGCCGTTGGGTTGCCGCCGTGGCCCCTCTGGTCGAAGAACAGGGTGTAGGTATTTCGCAGCGGCTTGCGGACATCTATCAGACCAAATGGCCCAAGGAAAAAATTCGCGTCGACGTGAGCGCCTATGCAAATCCATCGGGGGCCTACACCACGATCGACCCGCTCCGCGTCACCATCTCCAGCACGGATGCCCGCAACCAGGGCGACGAAGCCTTTGAAGTGCTGTTCCACGAAGCTTCGCACGGCATCGCCGAGCCTGTCGAATCGGCCATTATTCGCGAATGCCGCCAGCGTGATAAAGCCATTCCTCGCGACCTCTGGCACGCGCTCATCTTTTATACGACAGGCGAGGTGATCAGACCCCTCTTAACGCCGGCGGAGGGCGACCCACAGGACCAAGAGGACGCCGTCAAGCCCAACATCAATCGCCCTCCGGCCAGTCGCAAAGAAACTTACATTCCCTACGCCATCCGCGAAGGCCTTTACGAACGTGGTTGGAAAGACTACCTCCAGCTTCTCACCCGCTTCTGGCAGCCCTATCTCGACAACAAATCCACCTTCGACGACGCCATCGCCCGCATGGTCTCCGCGCTGTAGCGCTCCGCGCTCACACATCTTTTTTTGGTGTTTGGGCTTCGCCCGTGGGGCTCCAAGGTTTTCCGTTGCGCAGGCTCTCCCGCACTTCCGCTTCCCTGCGGGCCTGCTGTGGGTTTAAAGGAGTTGCGAGATCCTATCCTTTTTCCGGCGCTTGGTGGTCTGACGGATGGTCTTGAAGTGGAAGTCCTTGTAGCATGGTGTGCATGAAAAGACGGCAATCTGGCAACCGCAGTTCTGCGGCGAAAGGCAACGGCGTTCCGAAAAACGTTGCTGAATACCTTCGTGGCGTCCCACAACCGGCCCGCAATACCCTGAACAAGGTTCGTGCGGCGATTCGGTCCGCGGTCCCGTCCGAAGCGACTGAGACCATCAGTTACGGGATTCCTGCGTTCAAGCACAAAGGTGTGCTGGTGTGGTTCGCCGCGTTTTCGAACCATTGCAGTTTCTTCCCGACGGCGTCGGTGATCGAGGCCTTCAGGAACGAACTGAAAGGCTTCTCCACATCCAAAGGGACCATCCACTTTCCCACGGACAAGCCACTGCCGGCTGTACTTGTCAAGAAAATGGTGCAGATGCGGGTCGCGCAAATCGCAAGCAAGGAACGCCGCTGATGGTAGGACTTCTCAACCAGCGGCGGTTTCCTTGGATGTCTCCGCGTGCTCCGGCGTCGTCGTGCCGCCGGACTTGGCCGTAATTTCGAGTCCATTCTTGTTCATATCGAATCTCTGTTTCCGGTCCAAGCCTTTCACAAATCCACGTGCCGCTTTAGCAACGGCTCCCGGAAGGCTCGACGCCTGCACGGTGACTGTCGATTCCACCGTTTCTTCACTGCGATCTCGAAAGCGAAATTGCACGTCAAACGTTTTCATGCTCCCATCCTCCCTTTTCTGATCTCTGACAATGAAAACAGAAAGCGGTTGCGCACTGATTGTCGCCGGCGGGTCTTAAAACCGCCGAGGCCTCTAATTGCGACGACGTTTGCGACTCGTAGCCTTGGTACCGGAGCGCTTCGTTTTCCGGGCCTTGACTTCTGCTTTAAGCGTCTCGTTCTCTTTCGCCAACGTATCGCGCGCAGCTGTTACTGTTTCCAGATCGTTTCCCAATTGGCCGTTCTCTTTCTGGAGCTCGGCCACTTGAGCCTTCAACTGCTCGTTCTCTTCGAGGGTTTTTGTGTCCTTGCAGGCCGCCAGAGGCAAACTCAGCAGTACCGCCACAGCTAGTCCCGCCCAAGTGTTTTTGCGCGTCATTGGTCATCCTTCGTTGACAAGAATGCTCAAAGAACTTGATTCGCAACTGGAACAACAGATAGCGGGTGGGAGGGCAGGCACCGCTGGCGACTGGGCCAGCGTAATCGAGTTTCCTGGATCGCGCAAGCCGACAAAACGCGCTGGTCTGGGACGATCGAGCCCGGAAATAATGGAGCGCAGGAGGGGTGCCGGGTAAACAATCCATACGGGTTGGCTTGCAAAGGGTGGGGGCTCGGCCTCTGGCAGGCCTTGGTCTACTCTCGGCGTTTTCCCTCTCAATGTGATAGGTGTCGACTGCGAACGCACCGCTGCTTCTCGGCTTTTCCACACACTTCCACCGTCGCTCGAGACCCATCGATCCCCGCCCAACTCCCTTAAACCCCTGGACTTCCAACAGTTTCGCTCGGATCGGCACGGGGCCGCTCGAATAAGCCACTCCGTCGCTGGAAATTCGAAAAAGGATGGTTGTCCCGCACCTCCGACTGGTCCGAGACAGACATTATCGCGGCCAGGCACCTTCTCCAGCGGTAAAGATTGTCGAGAAACTGCGGTTGTGCTAGGATTTGCGGTGCGGAAGTCAGCTTGGCCACGCGCCAGGCAAGTCCAGCGTCCGAAACGTTCTCTCCTACTGTTCCTCAGCAGAGTTCCCCGAGGGGGGAAAACTCACTCCGGAGAAACCTATCGAGCGACTCGGACTATTCGATAACCGGCTCCCTCGGAGCCTGGCCGTCAGAAGGAACTGGATAAGCCCATGTCCGGTACACAGGCAGCCTCAAAGACCGAAAAAGAGACCGTCGAGATCAGACTCGCCCATTCCCCCGATTCCGACGATGCCTTTATGTTTTATGCGCTGGCCACCCACAAGCTCGCCACCCCCGGTTACAAATACACCCACATCCTCTCCGACATTCAAACCCTGAACGAAGCAGCCCTTACGGAAACCTACGACGTCACCGCCGTAAGCTTTGCTGCTTACCCGAGCTTGCGCGATAAGTACGTCCTGCTCGATTGCGGGGCCAGCTTTGGGGAGAACTACGGTCCCATTGTTGTTGCCTCCAAACCTATGAAACGAGAAGACTTAGCTGGAAAGAGGATCGGCGTCCCGGGGCTCAAGACGACCTCCTATCTGACCTTGAAGCTCTTTGAACCCAACTTTGAGCCGGTGGTGATGGCTTTCGACAAGATCCTGGACGCCGTAAAGAACGAAGTCGTTGAAGCCGGCCTCCTGATCCACGAAGGGCAACTGCTCTTCCCGCAGCTCGGTATGCACCGCGTCCTCGACCTGGGCGTCTGGTGGCACGAGCAAACGGGTCTACCGCTGCCCCTCGGTGGCAACGCCGTACGACGCGCTCTGGGGCCCGCCCTGGGCTTGCAAATCGCGAAAACGATCAAGGATAGCGTCGAATACGGACTGGAACATCGTGAAGAAGCGCTCAACTACGCCATGCAGTTTGCCCGCGACATGGAAACCGAAGTCGCCGACAAGTTTGTCGGCATGTACGTCAACCGCTGGACGCTCGGCTACGGCGAGCGCGGCAGGCAAGCCGTACGAGCTTTAATCGAGCGCGGCACTGCCGCGGGCCTTCTCCCCGGTCCTCCGGACATCGAATTCCTGAACGAACAGTAACAAAACAAAAGGCTTACTCTAAATCGCAAGTCGCCGGCGCCCCAATCACTGGAGAATTTCCACGCAGGCCGCCTACATGGCCCATCAACAACCTCATACCGCCCATCCCGGCAACCATCCAAGCCAATTTGCTGGCCCCCTCAGTGAGTCCGCACCTGCCCCGGTGTGCACCACAGATCCTGATAGTCAAAGCTGAAATCCGCGAGCGGCGAAACCGCGGCCATGGTGAAGTGGTCGATGCTTCCGTCAGGATTCAGCGTGAAGGTCACAAACGCATCTTCGATAGTCCGGTCGCGCCAATGGGCCTTAAACGTGTCGTACTGCCAGTGCTCGAGGTCGGCCACGGCTTTCGGCGTATGATCCAGGCTGAAGGCCAGCCCCGCGTTTTCCTGTTTGATGGTAACCGGTCCATACCAGGCATCGTTGTAAACTCCCGCATACTTTTCTAGTGGCAGGGACGGCTTGGAATTCACGGCCCGGCCCTTGTCGCTCGCCGCCATGGCCTGCTTGGCCGCTTTCTCGGACTGGTCTTCTGCGGACTTGAGTATCGGAGTCCAGGCCGTTGGCGGTAAGCCAAAATAAGCGTCCAGCACGTGGTACATGATGGAGTCGAATGCCCCGCCTTGCTCCGCATTGGTCAGAATCACCATTCCCAGGTTCTCTTCCGGCACCAGCATCACGCGCGAAACGAAGCCCGAGACTCCGCCGGTATGTCCAACCAACTTTCGCCCATGATAGTCGCGGATCCCCCAACCAAGCGCGTAGGCCGCAAATTGCGGGCGCAAGACGCTTGTCGGAGAGGGTTCCGTGCTGATAGGTGTGAGCGTCTGGGCCGTCCACATCTCATGAGATTGCGCCTCACTGAAAAGCCGCTCTTCCCGCCCCGGAATTTTCCCGTGGTTGAGCTGTAGCATGATCCACTTGGCCATTTCCGCCACCGACGAGTTGATCGCTCCCGCCGGTCCGGCGTTGTCCAAATCCTGGAATGGAATGCTTTGCAGCTTGCCATCAACTTTCGAGTGGGGCCACGCGTAATCGTCGGCTGGCTTGAAAGCGGTGGTGCTCAAGTTAGTGGTCTTCATCCCCAGCGGTTCGAGGATCTTCTCGCGAAGGTACTCTTCCCAAGTTTTCCCGGTGACGGCCGGGATGATCTGTCCCGCCGCGATGTACATCAAGTTGTCGTAGGCATAGTGGCTGCGGAAACTCGAGGCCGGCTTCATAAATCGCAATCTATAAATGATGTCCTCGCGCGTAAACGTCGTGTGCGGCCAGAAAAGCAGGTCGCCTTCGCCCAGCCCCATCCCGCTCCGATGCGTAAGCAAATCGCGAATGGTCATCTCATGCGAGACGTACGGGTCATACATCTGGAAACCCTTCAACCGCTCGTATACCTTGTCGTCCCAGGAAATTTTCCCCGCGTCCACCAGCGATGCCAGCGCCGCGCTGGTAAACGCCTTGGTGTTCGAGCCAATCCCAAACAGGGTGTTGTCATCCACCGGGGCGGTCTCTCCCATCTTTCGCACGCCATACCCTTTCCTGAGTACAACCTTGCCGTCCTTAACGATGGCTATCGCTATCCCGGGCACATCAAATGTCTTCATGTCCAGAGCAACATACGCGTCCAGGTCCACTGGCGGGCCGTTCTGGGCGGTAGCGCAGTGAGCAAAAGTCAGGGGCAATGCCAGCGCGGAAACTCTCAACCAGCTGTCAAGGGTCATGACGAGGACATACTCCTTTAGCGAGCGTGCGTTGCGCATTAGACCATACAGGACAGCTGCGACACCAACTCCGAGCGGACCCGGCATCCACGCGTTGGCCGTGGAGTCCTTTTGCTCGGCGGGGCTGACGGACTGTGTCTGTAGCTGTCTGCTAGCGGGGATGGTGCACTTTGGCTTTCGGCGCGTGTTCGAGAGACTGTTATCGAATGAGAAGTTAAGCAGTCCGGTTCCCTTCGAGGTCTTAGCCTCTCCTAATGCAAAGGACTTCAGCCAGGTGCGCCTTCCAAAACGGAAGCCCGATACGGGAATTGTGGGCGGGTTTCTAACCGGTGCCGATATGAACTCTGTCGCGTTGGAGCTCTCGACCGAGTCCGGATTCCCGGTCGTTTCTCACCAGTACGCACGCTTCGTTCTCGACTCTAAAGCCTTCTGACGGATCTCAGAATCAGTCGCACCCGAAACGGTGATTCCCATCAGTGATCGATGCGCGCAAAAAAACCACGGAACTCTTTCGAATACAGCAACTCACTCAGCTCGGGAAAAGCGTACCTGCCTTGACGCTTTCCCTCCAATCACTTAGTGTCTTTTCCTTGCAGGGAGTCTCTGATGAAAACGTGTGTGCGTAGGCTATGTCTGGCCGCCGGAACACTGGCCGGGTTAGCTCCCCTGGCGCGAGGCCAAGCCGCTGCGGAATATCGCGACCACGCGCAGTCGGCCGGGATTTGGCCGCAACAAGCGGTTCGCGGTGCGCACGGCATGGTCGCCACGGACGAAGAATTGGGCTCAGAAGCGGGCGTCGAGATCCTGAAGCGCGGTGGAAACGCCGTCGACGGCGCAGTAGCAGTGGCCTTTGCTCTGGCGGTCGTCGAGCCTGCGGCAGGGAACATCGGCGGGGGCGGCTTCATGCTCGTGCGTCTGGCAGATGGACGCACCAGCTTTGTCGACTATCGCGAAGTCGCTCCCGCCAAAGCCACCCGAGACATGTACCTCAAACCCGATGGCGCTCTCGACAAAGAGCTCTCGGTAATCGGCTACAAATCGGTCGCGGTGCCTGGCACCGTCGCTGGTCTTGAGCTCGCCCTCAAAACCTACGGCAAACTGAAGCGCGCCGAGGTGCTGGCTCCAGCCATTCATCTTGCCGAAGACGGGTTTCCGATCAGCGAAAAACTCGCGCGGCAATTGGAGGGAGAACGCCGTGAGTTGCAGCAGTTCACCATCAGCCGCCGCATCTTCTTGAATGATGGAAAAATGTTCCACGCGGGTGACACGCTCCGGCAACCGGAACTGGCCGCCACTCTGAAGCGCATTGCGAAAAACGGCGCAGCCGAATTCTACCGTGGGGAGACCGCGAAGATGCTCGTCGATGACATGAACCGCATGGGCGGCCTGATCACGCTCGAGGATCTTGCGCAATACCAGCCCAAGGTTCGCCAGGCGTTAGAAGCCAATTACGAGTACGACGGCCACAAGTGGGAGGTCATCACCTCGCCCCCGCCGAGCTCCGGGGGCGTGGCCATCATTGAAGCCCTGAATATGCTTCAGGACGTCCCGCTCAAAGGCTGGGACGACCCGCAAAGCGTCCACATGGTGGTGGAAACGATGCGGCGAGTGTTTGCGGACCGCGCCGCGTATCTCGCGGACCCGGACTTCTCCAGAGTGCCTGTCGACGGCCTCACTAGCGACTGCTACGCCAAAGAACTGGCCGCTACGATTGACCCCCTGCGCGCCTCCTCCAGCAAAACGGTCAAAGCCGGCATGCCCCACGTCTGCGGAGTTTCGGCTTCGAGCGAGGCAGCTCGGGAAACAATCAGCCTCAATGATGGGCCGCACACGACGCACTTTTCCGTTGTGGACGCAGCCGGCAATGCTGTCGCCAGCACCTACACGCTCAACAACAGCTACGGCTCGCACGTAACTTCCACCGCGGGTTTCCTCCTAAACGACGAAATGGACGATTTCACAACGCAACCCGGCGTCCCCAACGCTCTGTTCGGCCTAATCCAATCCGACGCAAACGCCATCGCTCCCGGCCACCGCCCGCTCAGCTCCATGACCCCGACAATTCTCCTGCGCGACGGCAAGTTGAGCTTCGTAACTGGTTCGCCCGGCGGGCCCACGATTATTTCTGCAACGCTGCTCAGCGTCTTAAACTGGATGCGCCTGGGACTAGAAGCGCAGGCCACCATCAACGCACCGCGCTTTCATCACCAGTGGCTGCCCGATGTGATCCTGATGGAAAAGGATTTTCCCGCAAGCCTGGAGTCTGCTCTGGAGGCGCAGGGCTACCAGACGCGGCGGCGTGGCCACATTGGTCTGGTGAACGCCATCGGGATCGATCCGCAAACAGGTGAACGTCTCGGCGCAGCAGACCCGCGCGACAACGGAGCTGCGGTAGGTTACTGAACGGGATTATTTTACTCCTCGTGGCTGGTACCGGGGGGCGGTCCGAAGTTGGGCGTTTGGCTTTTCATCTCAGAGCGCAGTGCACGGGGCTATGCGAAGAATCCTATCCACTTATATGTTCGTGTCGCGAAGGTTGACCACCGAACTTCTCGGCCAGATCGCCGAAGCCGGTTTCGAGGCCGTCGAGATTTTCGGGACACGCGGCCATTTCGATTACACCACCAAGCAAGAGGTGCAAGCCATTGCCAGCGCCCTCTCGCAGCACGGCCTCGCGCTTCTGTCGCTCCATGCCCCCACTAGTCGGGATCTGAGCGCAACGCGCGAAGGCGGCACACCCCTTTCCATCACCGAAGTGGAACGCGTGCGCCGCGTCGAAGCCATGGACGAGTTGAAACGCGTGATCGACGTCGCCGAAGATTTGCCCTATTCCCGGCTGATTCTACACATGGGTGGTCCGCGCGAAACCGCTGACCCGCGTAAGCGCGACGCCGCCTTCAGTTCCCTCGAGCATCTGGTTTTGCATGCTCACCACCGGGGGGTAACCATCGCCGTGGAAAACACCACCAGCGAGATGGGCGATCCCGCTTATCTCCGCACCTTCGTCGACGAAACGCGCTTGACCGACCTGCGCTTCAACTTCGACATCGGCCACGCACACCTTGCCGACGGTCCGGAAGCCGAGCGCATCGGAAAAGCATTTGCCCCGCTTCGCGAACTGGTCATCTCCGCGCACATCCACGACAATCACGGCGAAAAAGACGAGCACCTACCGCCCTACGACGGCACCATCGATTGGGAATCCGCTGTCAAAACGATGAAGTCCGCGCCCGAACAAGACCTCGCACTCACGCTCGAACTCAAAGAAAGGACTGGCAACGACACGCCGTCCACTGCCGAGCAACTGGCCGCCGCCAGCGAATCCCTCGAGCGCTTCGAGCGCGAATGGGGATGACACCGCCGTCGCGCTGAATCGAACGATTTTTGGTACTCATGGCCCTAGCCGTTCTAAAGTTTATGTGCTGCAGCACATAACATTATGTGCAGAAAGTAGATAGGTGCAGTGGGTGTCCTAAGTCGCCGATGGTCAGCGCGCGTGCTTGGCTGGACTGAGCATAATATCCTCGGTTGGTTGGCGAATCTCGATTCAGACCTGACATGCGCGGATGTCCCGCGAAGAGTTACAAAGTCGCTTCCATTGATCCCTTGCTGCAGCCCATCAGCTCTCTACAACCAAGCCACACACAGACGCGTTAGCTCTATCTGAAGACGGACATGTGCATGCTGATTGTCGAAGCAAAGGAACTGTTGCACATGTTCTCGACGAAGCGATGTTCGCTGTACCCGCTGTTGCAGCTCAACTCGCGGGAGCCGCAAGCGTCAGAAGATTCGTCCTGTTTACTCGCCGCATCCTGCGTGGACGCGCTGGCCAAGAGATTTTGCACTATAGGTCCCAATCGCCTGCGGAATTGCTTCTTCTCTTTCTCTGAAGATTGAGCCCAACTGTAGCGAAGCGCCTTCCAAAGGTACGGCATTTGAGAGAAGCTCCGCTGCTGCTCCGGAGAGTAACTGCTGTATTGCGCGGCGAGACTTTTGGCGAGCGAATCCTTGAAGTGACGGTTCGTATGCAGGACCTGTTTGCCCAGGGATTCCTTAATCATGAAAGCGACGACTTCGGCGTAAGCATCGGCAACTTGCGTGGTGAGCGGAGGGTTGCCCTTGGCGATAGGGCGGTGCGCGGAGTCATAGATGTTGAGCACCCATTTTGAGAGCATGGAGTCCGGATTCTGCCGCAACCCACCCACGTACTTTTCACACAATTGCTCGCGCACGAGTTCCCGTTGTTGGCGAGGCTTGGTGTTGAGCTGTTCTTGAAATTTCAGGACGTTCATCGTCGAATCAATTTCATCCTGATGATGGCCTTTCCAAGTGCGCACCAGGGAGGCGCGAAACTGATCGCGCTGCTCCACGGTGAACGGTGCATCCAGCAGCCATTCAAAGAACTGGGTCTCCTGGTCCACGATGGCTTGCGTCAAGGGCGGATTCCCGGGAATCGGCAGCTCATCGCCAGAGGTCGTATCTGAAGTGGAGCCCGGAGCTTTGCTCGTTTCCGCGCACAGAACAAGGGTTGATGTGCTGATGCTCACACTCAGAGCAAGAATAATGGCCAACCAAAAAGGAAATATACGATTCGTCTCCATACCATCCTTCAGCGTTTAACTACCGTCTAGCGCCACTGTTCGTGACCGTATCTGTTACCCGTCGGTGTGAGTCGGGTTTACGGAACGGTGATGGACAGAGTCGTGATGTTGGCGGCGTTGGCGCCAGAAGTGCCCTGAATAGTGAGAATCACATTAGCCGGCGCGGCGCCCCCACCTCCTCCGTTCTTGGCGGGGCCTTGTCCGGTGAGGCTTGCGCTGACGCAAGCGGCCATGTGGAACGACGCGAAGAGCAAGAGCGCAAGCGATAGCCGCACCAGTCCGAGGCGTCGTTGACCGAATTCGACGCGCTGAAGTTCACGCACCGTGAGGCACAGAACTAGAACCAAGATTGCCATCGTTAACAGTATGATCATCAGTCGAAGTGAAGGCAGTTTGTTGCTCCGACCTGCCGGAGGCTGAACGACAAGAGCCGCCGGCTTAGCACTCACGGTTACCTTTAGCATCGTCGAAGAAGAGGCGTTGGGACTCAGATTGAGTTGGGAGGGCTGGAACTGGCAGGTGATGCCCTTAGGAGGATTGGCGCAGGTCAAAGAAACGAGTCCGTCGAAAGTGCTGGAGTTGACCGTGATGTTAAAGGTTTGCGAACTGCCGACGGGGACCGTCGCGGATGTTGGCGAAACCGAACCAGAGTAGGTTCCACCGAGAACCGTCACCGAAACGGAAGCAGTGGCCGAATTGTAGTCGTTGGCGTCGGCAGGCATGAACGTGACGCTCAGCGTTTGCGTGGTGGCGCTGGGAAGAACCGTGCCCGCCGGCGGATTGTATACAAACGTGCCCGGAACGCTGGCGGTGGCGTTCAGTTGCGAATTGCCAAGCGCGGTGCCGGAGGCGATCGAGGTGGGAGTGTTCCAGGTAATTGTAGGCATCGCACTATGGATAGTTAGCGACTGCGAGACATCCGTGCTGGGAGAAAGAGTCGCTGTGCCGTTGTACACGGCCCTTATCGAGTAGGTCCCTGCTTTCTGGCCCCCGGGGATGGCATAAGAAACTGTCGCATTACCTCCGGAGACTGTTGAAGAGTTAACTGGTGCGCTGACGCCGGGCACCACGAAAGTGACGGTTCCACCGTCCACGGTAGTGACTGGACTTGATACAACGGCGCTGAGTGCAACATTCTGTGGGTTGGGGCTAAAAACGATGCTAGCACTGGATGCCGATATGGATGTTTGTTGAAGCGTGGAATCTGGCGTCATCATGTAGGTCCAGAGGCGTCGATACATAGTCAGCAACTCAAACGGCGCTTCTGGGGCGTCGGAGTTGGCCGTGTAAAACGTATCCAGCGCATCGCTTGCCTGGAAAAAGGCCAGCTGTGAGTAACTAGCAGATTCGAGAAGGGCTGCTGCCGCAGTCATGCCCTTAACATCGCCGGGCTGAGCCTGGAGAAGTTGTTGCGCAGTCGCGAATGCGCCGTTGATATCTCCGGCGTTCACCTGATACTCGGCGATGAGGCCCGCCTTGTTGGATTGCAGGACTGGATCGAGCTGTGGCTCTGGACCGACAGTAATGGTGACCGGGCGGGTTCGGACCGTACCATTCCAGCCAGGGGAGTTGCTTACCTGGAGCGTGGCAGTCAACTGATACGTATCCGGCGGAAGAGATGAAACGTCTGCGGGCGATATCTCGACAGCGAACGTAACATTGTCCGTGGATTGCAACGTCAGCGCGGGACTTGCGGGGACCCCGACTAACTGGAGCGGCCACGTGACGGCTTGGCCGGAACTTGACACGGCCGTGAATTGAACAGCGCTCGTCCAAGGCTCGCCGGTCGGCGAGATGACGAGCGGCGGTAAATTGGGGCTATTGCCGTACCGAAGCGAGTTCATAATGGTGGTGTGAACAATGAGTGGCCATCCCGGGAAGAGATACACAAATTGCGAGTTGTTGGCTGTGAGATAGATTTGCGGAACAGGCTGTTGCGCCAACAGTGGAGTTGAGGCGAGTAGAAGAGCAAGGACTAAGAGTAGGCTTTTCATGGCTGATCACTCACGTTGGCGTAAGCGTCGCTGACGCAAACCCAGAACTTACAAGAGCCTCGTCCAGGCGAGGCTTCGAAGTAGCGTGGTTGTGGTGGGTGGCTCGGATCATTCACACCCGTTCCTGCCGGGCTCGTGCACATCGTATAGCCCACTTGCTCCGTGCCATCGGTTGGGTCGTAGTAGACCGATCCGTTGGCCTCAGACGGATACAGATTCGAGAACCAATAGCGCATGACGCAGCTATCGTTTCCGCTGTGCTGACCGTGAGGTTCGCCGACATACGGGAAAATAGTGTAATGGGAAGCAGCTAGAACCCTCTTACACCAATCGACCACCATTTCCGGCACTAGGCCCAAAGGCAATGTCTGGCAGACGGCTAGCTTGGTCTGGAGCACCTGCCAGAGGAGAGCCCCCTCATCCTGCCCATCCTTTTCTCGCAAGAGCCGGATAAAGAAACCGCTCGTGACGCCCGCATCACCCAGCAAGAAGCTCGGCTGACCCGTTGGATTGGCCGGGTCGTTTGGGGAATAGAAAGTCAGCCGCTTAGTTCTTAAATCCGTGTCACCGTGGTGGTCCACGCCGACGGAATGCAACAGTTCGTGTGCCATAGCGGTCCGGTACTGCAGCGTCGCAGCAGCTGGCGTGATAATTCCCCTGTGCGTGTTATCGGGAGTGATCTGCCCGCCGACCCGAAAGGGATCCTCGAGACAAATATATTGGGTTATTCCCGGATGGCCGTGAACGCCATCGACGGTCAAAAGTGTCAGTCCTCCGCCGTGGAAGGGATTGCTGAGCCCCCCTGTGCTGCAGGTCACGATGATTACGCCATGTTGGTCGGTCACATGCGTGGGGTCGTTGTCCAGATGATTGAAATTAATCAATCGATTTCCCAGCGTGGCACTAAGAGTAAAGCGGCTCTGATGAATGCCATCCATCTCATCTTTTGTGAGATCCTTATGAACGACGAGATTGCTGATAGAGACGAAGTTGTCTAGGCCATCCTCGGCATCGCCCCCGATGAGGTTCTGTATGAAAAAGTCCTTTTTTGTCGGATCGCCTTCGATGTGCTTCCCGTTTTCCATGAAGCCCCGATACTCTTCATAGAGCGTCAGCCCATCTCCGAGACAATCGGGGCGTCCTTCCGGGTTTGGCTCGGAGTCGTCAGTGTCCGGAGTGGACAGGGCGATGCCGTGCGCATCCTTCCAAACGTCCGCGGTGTACAAACCGGGTTGGCGCTTTGGCAAAACAAGGTAGTTGCTAGGATCTCCCGCGAAGTGTCCTTCGATTGTTTGTCCAGCCGCTGTTGCCGTCACGTTAAGGGCAGCCCAACCGCCCCAATCGTGAGGGGACAGGACAATAGTGACTGGTGCGACCACCGGGGGAGTTGTCGGGCTTATCTGCGCCTGCGTGCCATCAGCATTGATTTGGTAATTCGCGTTCGCCGCCTGATTCTTGTCAAAGCTCAAATCCGACGGAGCCGGACTTATGAGCTGGCTCTTGGGTGGCCAGTTCATGGACACTCCGGGCTGATGCGAAGGGCTCGCGAGCAGAAACGTCACATTATCCGGCGGGAAGTCTACCGGTTGCTGTGTGGACTTTTTGACAAGCAAAGCCTGGATTGTCAGCAGGTTCGGTCTTCCTGAATCATCCACCCCGGTGTCCAGTTCGGTCAAACCAGCGGTTGGCCGCCACGTCGAGTACTGCGGAATCGTCACGATCAGGTCTAAATCGAGCACTGGATTTAGCGACCATGTCAGCGTCCAATTCGCCGGATCGCCCAGGAGTGCCGAGAAATAACTCACGGCGGCATTGCCGGATAGAACCAGTCCGCTCGTCGGCAACGGGCTCTGGATGGACCCCACGTTGAATGTCACGGACCCACTTTGTTGAAGACCAACAAAGCCATACTGCGAGGGAGTTCCCGTCTCGGTGCCAGAGTTGGACGTAATCGTCACATGGAGCGATGGATCCCAGTCGAATTCAAAGGTGCAGGCAGATAGATTGGCGTTTAAACCGGCTCCGGGTAAGAAGCCACCAGCCGTAGCGGAAATGGGTCCCTGCGGAATCGTCTCGTCGTCGGTGATGTGCGTGAACGTGCCATCCGGGTGAGACTCCAGGTCATCGATGTGAATGGTCTCGTTGAAATTTCCGGTCCAGCTTCCCGCGCCTTGGGCGTTTATGTCCGGAGATGCCGTGATGGACTCGTTGATGTTGTAGGTGCCGCCATCGGACAAAGTCCCGCTTCCGGTCCCGACGAGGCTGAGAGTTCCTTTCCATTCGCTAACCAATCCAAAGTTCTTGCAGCTCGGAGGCGTCTGCGGCGCCGCATGTGCCCGCGCCGCTCCGGCGGACACCAGCGCGACGACCGCAATGGCTAAATCGCTAATACGACGAGGCAACTTCATGGCTGGTCTCCTTGCGTTCTTCCTCTACCAGCTATAGCGGGAATGGCGGGCGAAACGGGTAACGCATGCTCACAGCACGCGAGGGCGCGCTAGCGAGCCGCAGGCACACGACCTGGGGCGCCAGCACCTCCGCTAGAAAACTGTTGGGTTCGTGTGATAGGCTCAGCCTCACTGAGGGAACTGTTCACGCTCGGCGGAGAGTGCACTTTCCCATGCCCTCGGCCCACGAAATCACTCGTCTTCTGCGCGCCTGGAGCGGTGGCGACCGTCACGCTCTCGAAGAGCTAACTCCGCTGATTTACAATGAGTTACACCGTACCGCGCAGCGCTACATGGCCCGCGAACGCGCGGACCACACGCTGCAAGCGACGGCGCTGATCGATGAGGTTTACATTCGCCTCGTCGATTGCGAGGGCGTTAGCTGGCAGGACCGCAACCATTTCTTCGCCGTCTGCGCCCGTCTCATGCGCCGCATCCTCACGGACTTCGCTCGGTCCCGCCAATACCTCAAGCGCGGCGGCGGCGCCAAACCCATCACGTTTGACGAGAACCTCCACATCACTCCCCAACCGGACGGAGACTTAGTCGCTCTGGACCACGCGCTCCAGAGCCTCTCTGCTGTTGATAAGCGCAAAAGTGACGTGGTCGAGCTCCGCTTTTTCGGCGGCCTCAGCGTAAAGGACACCGCGGAGGTCCTCGGCGTGTCCGACGAAACCGTTAAACGCGATTGGCGTCTCGCAAAACTCTGGCTGCTGCGTGAAATGAGTGGAGAAAGTTACGATGGACGCTGAGCGCTGGACCCGCGTCGAACAGCTGTGTCAGGCCGCTCTCGAACGCGACGAGCACGAACAAGCTGCGTTCCTGGCCTCCGCTTGCGGAAGCGATCAGGAATTGCGCCGCGAAGTGGAATCCCTCCTCGTCCATCGCCATAAAGCGGACACCTTCATGGAAGCCGGCGCCATGGATGCCGCCGCTCAGGCGCTGGCTGCCGACGAACTGCACAACCCAATGGATGCCTCCCGCTGGATCGGACGGCTCATCCCGCCATACCGCTGCGTCGCAAAAATCGCCAGCGGCGGCATGGGCGACGTGTTCCGGGCGGTCCGCGCTGACGGCACGTTCGATAAGCAAGTGGCCATCAAACTCATCCAGGGAGCGCGCAGCACGGATTTTTTCCTCTCTCGCTTTCAGAACGAGCGGCAGATTCTCGCCACGCTCGACCATCCCAATATCGCGCGTCTGTTGGACGGCGGTTCAACGGAAGAAGGCCTTCCCTATCTGGTGATGGAGTACATCGAGGGCTTGCCGATTGACGAGTTCTGCGCGCACAAGAACCTGGACACTCGCGAGCGCCTTGAACTTTTCCGGACCGTCTGCTCCGCCGTCCAGTTCGCGCACCAGAATCTCGTCGTGCACCGCGATCTCAAGCCCAGCAACATTCTCGTGACTTCCGAGGGGGTCCCCAAACTGCTCGACTTCGGGATCGCGAAAATTCTGAATCCCGCGGACCGCCTTGATTCCGCGCAACAAACCTTGACGCTCATGCGCATGCTCACTCCGGACTATGCCAGTCCGGAACAAGTCCGTAACGAGCCGATCTCCACGGCAAGCGACGTTTATTCCCTCGGCGTCATTCTTTACACAGTCTTGACTGGCCACAGTCCCTATCGCTTGGAAAGCGATTCTCCGCAGGAAATCATGAAGGCTATCTGCGACAGGGATCCCGAAAAGCCCAGCAGCGCATGCGCTCGCGACTCGGCGCCAGAAGTCCCTACTGCTGAATCGCTGAAAGCTACCGCTTCGGCAAAGTCGCGGCCCGAAAAAGGGAACCGCAAAAGGCTCCAGAAAATTCTGGAGGGAGATTTGGACAATATTGTTCTGAAAGCTTTGAGAAAGGAACCTTCGCGGCGCTATTCCTCTGTCGAGCAATTCTCAGAAGACATTCGACGCTATATGGCGGGCTTGCCGATTCTCGCTCATAAAGATACCCCCGGCTATCGGGCCCGCAAGTTCATCGGCCGGCACACATGGGGAGCTGCGGCTGCCGCGCTCCTGATCGTCAGCCTCTCCGCGGGAATGATTGCGACGCTCTGGCAGGCGCGTATCGCCCGGGCCGAACGCGCCCGCGCCGAACGCCGCTTCAATGACGTCCGCGCTCTGGCTGGTTCCTTGATCTTTGAAGTCCATACTTCCATTGTTAACTTACCGGGCGCGACCTCCGCGCGAAAGCTGATTGTCGAACGCGCGCAGCAATACCTCGATAGCCTTGCGCAAGAAGCTCACAACGACCCCGCTCTCCTCGAGGAGCTCGCGATCAGCTACGCCAGGTTGGCCACCGTCTTGGGCGATGCGCGCGATGCGAATCTCGGGAACATTACGAAAGCCACCGAGGACTATCGAAAGGCGGTCGAACTTGGCAAATCGGCGTTGGCCTTGCAACCTGGTAACCGGGAAATTTCCCGCGAGTTAGCCACATATTATGCGGGTATTTCAGTAACGACTCCAAATCAGGTTGAAAAGAAGGCCGCTCTCCACGAAGGCGAGATGCTTCTTGAACCTTTGGTCGCTTCGAAACCCCAAGACCTGGCTTCCCAGGAGGGCCTCGCAAAAATCCGGGAACTGCAAGCGGGCCTGCTGCTCAATCAAAAGGATATGAATCCTGCGCTCGCGGCCTACCAGAAATCACTGGTCCTTTATGATCAACTGGCCAAAGCGGATCCCAAAAACGAGTCGCACCAAATCGAGCTCTCTTTCGCGCACAAACACGTCGGTGGCGTCCTAAATACGATGGATCGACTCGACGAAGCCTTCGAACACTATCGCCAGGCCTTGGCCATTGACGAAGCGCAGCTTGCCGCGCATCCCGACAATCTCAACGCGCGCTATTTCATTACGTACACTTATAGCGATACGGGCTTGATTCTCAAGAAGCGCGGCGACTACCAAGGTGCTCTCTCCTACTATCGCAAGGCCCTTGACATTCGCGCCGTCCTGGCGGCCGCCGACCCCAAAGACACTCGCGCTCAATTGGGACTTGCCAATACGTCCGGCTACATTGCCGACATTTTGCGCCTCAAGGGCGACTATGAGGATGCCCTCGCAAGGGGCAGGGAGGCTTTGCGGATCCGTGAATCCGTAGCACGAAATGGTTCTTCCAATCTCGACCTGAGCCTGAAAATCGCCGAAGACCAGGGGCTCATGGGCCAAGTCTATGCCGACATGGCCAACCAGAAGAATGTTTCGCACAGTCAGCGAATCGGCTATTGTGGCGAGTCACGTACGTGGTTCGACCTTGCGCTGCCCGTCTATCTGCGCATGCAAAAAGAAGGCACGCTCCCGGCTTTTGATTCGAACTACATCGACGAAATGAAGCAATCTGAGCAGCCCTGCGCCGCGTTTTTGGCCCGTGTTCATTAGCGCGCGGGCGCATGAGGCCGCATAGCGGCTTCGCTACAGCGT
This sequence comes from Acidobacteriota bacterium, assembly GCA_013289825.1. Taxonomy (GTDB): domain Bacteria; phylum Acidobacteriota; class Terriglobia; order Acidiferrales; family UBA7541; genus Acidiferrum. The sequence goes on from JABCZF010000003.1 coordinate 108,456, forward strand.
CGATTCAAAATGGATGCCGATGCTAAGCCGTGTGTGTTAGCCATCTGGCAAAGCCAATCCAGGCGGCAGTATTGCCCGGTGCCACGGCCGCGCAAGCCATCGTGGATCGCGCCTTGCCGTATCTCGACAGCCTTTCCAAAGAATCTGATGACGAGTCCGTCGTCCACGAAGACCGGTGGCAGAACGTTGCCTTCGACACGAGCCACGTAATTCGCAGGTGCCCCGCTAGACTACGCGGCCGGTGTGGCTGCCTTCGCGGCACGCCGACGCTCCCGGAAACGGCGAACGGCTTTGATCAAGAACCATGACCCGGGAATGATCACGATCAACCAGGGAATGATGGCCGCGACGGCGGTAATGAGAGCGGCGAGGCTGTCGCCAAGGACGGAGCCGAAATCCCGCAGCGCTTCGCCGACGGACGCGAAGGAGCCGCGGCTAATCGTCCGCTGTTCGGCGTGAAAGGCGATTTCGACATACACCTTCTCGGTTTCGTTGGCGAGGACCTTGCGCTGCGTGGCTTCGCTGTCGAGCTCCGCCTGAACTTCCGCAAGTTTCTCCTGGATTTGCAGCAGGTCGGCCACGCTGACGCCGGGCTTAGTCAGCATCCTGCGCAGACTGTCGCGAAACTCAGTCTGGTTTTGGAGTTTGGCTTCGACGTCCGCGACCGCCGCGGTCTTGTCTTCCGATTCCGTGGCGTGCTGCGCAATTTTTCCTTGTTTCCCAACGAAATCCAGGAATTTGTTCAGGTCTTGCGGCGCGACGCGCGCCGTGATGTTCCCCGAGGGGGACAACACCGCCGTTTCATTGGTGACGTTCGAAGAGAGCACCTCGCACTGAATGGTCCCGCAAAACGCAACCACGGCTTCGATCGATTTTGCTAGCCCGGAGCCTGCCTCGACGATTTCCAGCTTGTGCCGCACGGCCACGAATCGCGGCGCGGCAAGTACTGCGTCTCCGCCTCCACCAGCCAGGCTCATTCGGAGGCGCGCTGCAGGGGCGTAATAGGCAGGGGAAGCCTGCCCACTTTCGTCCTCTGACAAGCCAGTCGCCCTCTGGTAAGTCGCAGCTTTGTGAGCGCAGCCCGCACAAAGAACTATGGCGACCCAGAAAAAGCGGAAGGATTTGTGCAACACGGCGTCCTCCGGTGCGAGCTATTCTCGCAGAGCAGGTATTAGAACGCTTCAAGTCCTACACCTTGCAAGCTTAGACACCGGGGGGTTCCTGTGAGTTGCTGTCCCTTGCCCAAGAACCGCACCTCGGCGGCGTCAACGGCTCTCGTCGTGACGGCTTCGTTTTGGGCAGGGGAAGAGGCTAACTACCGATTTGTTCAAGCCGGTAAAGTTCCCTTCGCCCAAATCAACTTTGGCGGTTACGGCGTTTGAACCTAGCCGCCCAGCGGCGGAGCTATGCGTGAGGCCCTCGGAGCGGTGGTTGCCAGCCCGTTAAGATAAAGTTTATGTGTTGCAGCACAAGATTTTATGTACAGAAAGTAGATATGTGCAGTGGGTGTCCTAAGTCGCCGATTGTCAACGCGCGTGCTTGGCTGGACTGAGCATAATATCCTCGGTTGGTTGGCGAATCTCGACTCAGACCTGGTCCTCGATGATGTCGTTTTCATCCGGAGCTGCCGGAAATAGCGTGCCTAGATCGTATGCGCCGCTTCTCCTTGCTCCAGAAACTTCAGCGGCTCCAGCAGCGCGAACTTTGACGCTCCCTTTCTCCTGTTCGCCCTCCTTATTGCGCCGGCATTGGACTTGACGCTGGTCACAGCGGATCAACGCCTTGCGGGCCTCGGCACAATGCGCACGATGGCAAAGCAGAATGTCTTCGGCGATTTGCCGCGCTCGCGTCAATATCCGGCCTTCTCTGCTAAACTGAATTTTTGAAAATTCACTGAAATAGCGGACTATGACGATCATCACTATCGAGCAGGCCGGCAAGTACGACGGGCAAGAAGTAACGATTCGTGGTTGGCTGTACAACTTGCGGGAATCCGGGAAACTGATGTTTCCCATTTTTCGCGACGGCACAGGAATCATCCAAGGCGTCTGTGCGCTCAAAGAGAATCCCGAAGCCTTTGAGGCGCTGAAGGGGCTGACGCAGGAATCGAGCGTCATCGTTACCGGGAAAATTCGCGCCGAGCTGCGTGCCCCAGGCGGATTCGAAATGGGTGTGGCAAAAGTGCACATCGTTCAGAAAGTTCCCGAAGCAACGCCCTTTCCCATCCAGCTCAAAGAGCACGGCGTCGATTTTCTGCTCGATCAGCGCCACCTCTGGATTCGCACGCCACGCCAGGCCGCCATTCTTCGCATACGCGCCGAAGCCATCCGCGCGGCGCGCGAATTCATGGACGGACAGGGCTACACGCTCGCCGACGCTCCGATGTTCACGCCCGCGGCCTGCGAAGGCACCTCCACGCTTTTCGAAGTGAACTACATTGACGACCAAAAAGCGTATCTGACGCAAAGCGGCCAGCTCTATGCCGAGGCCATTGCCATGGCCTTGGGCAAGGTCTACACTTTCGGCCCCACCTTCCGCGCCGAAAAGTCCAAGACTCGCCGCCACCTCACTGAATTCTGGATGCTCGAGCCCGAAGCCGCTTATGTCGAGTTCGACGAAGCCATGGCGCTCGCCGAAGGCCTGGTCAGCGCGATGGTGCGAGGGGTCCTCAAGAACAGATCGCGCGAGCTCGAAACGCTTAAGCGCGACGTCACCAAGCTAGAAAACGTGAAACCTCCGTTCCCTCGCATCAGCTACGAAGACGCCGTCGGCGTGCTTCAAAAGGCCGGCAACCCGGCGAAATTCGGTGACGATTTCGGTGGGGACGAAGAAACCATCATTTCGAGTTCCTTCGATCGCCCGGTGCTGATCCACCACTACCCTTCTTCCATCAAAGCCTTTTACATGCAGCCCGACGCCGCGCGTCCCGAGCTGGCCCTGGCCTTCGACATGATTGCCCCGGAAGGCTATGGCGAAATCATCGGCGGCAGCCAGCGCATCCACGATTATGATTTGCTTTTAAAGCGGCTGCGCGAACATAACCTGCCCGAGGAGTCTTTCCAGTGGTATCTCGACCTGCGCCGCTACGGCAGTGTCCCCCACTCCGGCTTTGGCCTCGGCCTAGAGCGCACCGTCGCGTGGATTTGTGGAACCGAGCACATCCGGGAAGTCATTCCCTTCCCGCGCATGATCTACCGGGTTTATCCTTAGGCGCTTCGTGGGCGGCGGGCGCTCCCGGCGGCGGCTACGCCTGGGTATGTGCAATCAGTGGCGTGTAGTGCTCCGCAGCTCTTTCGCAGTAAAACGCTGGCAGTCTTTTATACGCCGCGCACTTTCGGGCGTAGCGAAACACGGAGCAAGGACAAGGACCTATGGCTCAAAAAGTTCGCATCATCGGCGTACCCATGGACCTCGGCCAGAGCCGCCGCGGCGTGGACATGGGCCCCTCCGCCCTTCGCGGTGCAGGCCTTCAAGCGCGCATCAAGCAGCTCGGCGATCAGGTCGAAGATATCGGCAACCTCGAAGTCAAGCAGCCCGAAGAGATGCAGATCGGCGAAAAGCGCGCCAAGTATCTTCAGGAAATCGCCGAGACCTGCAAAGATCTCGCCACCAACGTCGAAAAATCGCTTGGTGAAGGGTTCCTACCCCTCGTTCTCGGCGGCGACCATTCCATCGCCGCCGGCGTAGCCGCGGGGGTTTCCGCGTTTTTTCGCAAAGACAAAAAGCAGATCGGCTACCTCTGGCTCGATGCCCACGGCGACATGAACACGCCCGACTCCTCGCCGTCAGGCAATGTCCACGGCATGCCCCTCGCCGTCATCATGGGCTACGGCGCGCCCGAACTAGTCGACCTGCTGGGCTTCAAGCCCAAAGCCGAGCCCGGCAACATTGTCATCGTCGGTGCGCGCGACCTCGACGCCCAGGAACGCAAAATCGTAAAAAAATCCGGCATCCACGTCTTCACCATGCGCGACATTGACGAGCGCGGCATGCGCGAAGTTATGTCCGACGCCCTCAAATACTGTATGGACGACACCGCCGGCATCGCTGTGAGCCTGGACATGGACTTCGTCGACCCCAGCGACGCTCCGGGCGTTGGCACGCCCGTCCGCGGCGGCGTCACCTATCGCGAAGCTCATCTCGCCATGGAAATGATCGCTGACTCCGAAGCCATGGTCTCCCTGGAAATCGTCGAAATAAATCCCATCATCGACGAACACAACCGCACCGCGCTCCTCGGCGTAGAACTGGTCCTCTCCGCCCTCGGCAAAAAAATACTCTGATCAGCTTTTTATATTTGTGACTCAGCTCATCCGCAACGCGGACATCGGATCAATCCGCGCAGCCCGCCGCGCCGGCAAATACCCCGCAATCGCTGCCACCGCGGTAAGAATCACGAGCATCCCAACAAACGTCACCGGGTCGCTCGACGTCACTCCAAACAAAAGCCCGCTCAACGTCCGCGCCAGCACCCAGGACGCCACCACTCCCACAACCATCCCGATCCCCGCCAGCCCCAGGGTCTCGAACAAAATACTTCTCTCGAGCCTCTCCGCAGACGCACCCAGCGCCATGCGAATCCCAATCTCCTGCGTCCGCTGGCTCACCGAATACGAAATGACCGCATAAATCCCCAGCGAAGCCAGCACCAGCGCAAATCCCGCAAACCCGCCGAGCAACAGCACCACAAAACGCCGCGGCGACACCGCCCGATCCACCAACGTCTCCAGCGTCCGCAAGTTCCCTGTTGGCAGATCCGGTTCGATTGGCCGCAGCGCCTCTCGAAGCCTCGACGCCAGTTCCGCCGTTGGCAGCGACGTGCGCACCACCAAGTCCACCGTGCCGTAATCCTGCGTCTGCCTCATCGGAATGTAGAACTCGTTGCCGGAACCCTCCTCCAAGGCCATGTGATGAACATCGCCGACCACCCCCACTACCGTGCGGTCCACATCCTCGGCTACGATTTTTCCAATGGGATCCTCGCCTGGCCACAAATTGCGTGCGCAGGTTTCGTTCAGAATAATCACCGGCAACGCGCCCTTCGTGTCCCGCTCGGTGAAGTCACGCCCGGCACGCAGCGGAACACCCATCGCGTGAAAATATCCGTCGCTGATAATCCGCGGAAATCCAAAAGGATAGGTCTCCGGCGTGTATTGCACGCCCTTCGCCGCAACGCCCCAGCTCCGGTTGTGTCCCAATGGCAACGAATCCGAAAGTCCCGCTGCCTCAATTCCCCGCACATCCGTCACACGATGCAAGGCTTCCGTGAAGTAGCTGTTCTTCTGCTCCTGGGTTTTGTACGAGGCATTCGGGTCGATCCGCAAAGCCGCGGCCCGCTCCGGCCGGAATCCCACATTCACGTCCAGAACGCGCAGAAAACTCCGGATCAAAAGTCCCGCTCCCACCAGCAACACGCAAGCCAACGCAATCTCCGAAACCACCAACCCGCCGCGAATCCACGCGTGCCCGCGGCCCTGGCTCGACCCGCGATTCGAATCTTTCAGCGTGTCGTGCAGTTTTAGATCTTGTACCTGGAGCGCAGGCACCAATCCAAAGAGCAATCCCGTCAGCAGTGCCGCCACCAACGTAAATCCCAGCACGCGGGCATCAATCCGTACCTCACTCAGCAACGGAATGCTCACCGACGTCAGCTGCGCCAACGCGCGCGTCCCCACAAACGCCAGCAACAATCCCAACGCCGCTCCGCAGCACGACAGCACCAAACTCTCCGTCAGCATCTGCCCGATCAGCCGGCCGCGTCCCGCTCCCATGGCCGTGCGAATCGCAATTTCTTTTTTCCGCGTCGCTCCGCGCGCCAGCAACAAATTCGAAAGGTTCGCGCACACAATCAGCATCACCACGCCCACCGCGCCTGCCAGCACCACCAGCGTCGGCCGCAGCCTTCCACTCACATGATCCGCCAGCCTGGAGACTTTCGGCTCAAAGTCATTTCTTTCTTTATGCTCCTGCATCAGCAGCTTCCCAAGCACGGCCGTTTCTGCACGCGCACTCTCGACGCTCACGCCCGGTTTGAGCCGTCCAATAATCGCAACCGTATTCCCCTGGCGGTTAATCTCCGGCGACAGGGGCAGGGGCTCGAACATATCCACGCGGCTCCCCGGCGTAAAAATCGTCGCAAAATCAAAAGCCGCCGGCAGCACCCCCACCACCGTTACCGGCCCGCCATCAAACGACAAAGCTCGCCCGACAATGCTCGGATCGCCGGCAAACTTCCTCCTCCACAGTCCGTCGCTCAGCATGGCCACTCGCGGCCCGTTCTGCTTGCACTCTTCCGCGCTGAACTGTCTCCCAATCTTCGGCTCCACGCCCAGCAGCGGGAAAAAATTCTGCGTCACCGGAACACTCGTCAGCCTCTCCGGCTGGCCATCCGCAATCAGCTTGGCGTCCCCCAGACCGTAAAATGCGTAGTAGGCGGCCAGGTCCACGAACGACTGGTTCCGCGCTCGAATATCCAGCAGGTAGTCCGTCTGCGAAGTCTTTCCAGACATATCGTTTGTGTCGTCCTGGTGGTTCGCTATCCACACGAGCCTACCCGGATCGCGGAACGGCAGCGGCCGAATCAAAAGCGTATTCACCACGCTAAAAATCGTGCAGCTAGCTCCAACGCCAAGCCCCACAATCAAAATCGCAAAAGCAGCGAACCCCGCATCTCGCCAAAGCGTCCGAACCGCGTACCGTACATCCCGCCGCAGATTCTCCAGAAACGGCGTTCCAGCACTCTCGTTTTGGGATGACCTTTCGATAGACACGGACCCTCCTGCCTAGTTCCTGCTTCCCTGTAGACGATGGAAATGCCGGAAAGTTCCGTACGGGTGGTTAAATTTCTTTCCTCAATACCGACGGTTGAATATTGGCGGCCGAATCTCCATTGTCACTCCAGCACGCAACCCCCACTTCCCCCGCGACAACTCCTCATCTTTCCCCTATAACTAAGAACTGGCACCGAAAGACCAAAAACCGGCGATGTCCATGACCCCTGACAGAAAACGATTGCGCATCGGCGTCCTTTTCGGCGGCCGCTCCGGCGAACACGAAGTCTCCCTGGCCTCCGCAGCCTCCGTAATTCGCGGCCTGGACCCCGACAAATATGAGATCCTGCCCATCGGCATCACCAAAGAAGGTCACTGGCTAATCGGCAGCGGCGCACAAAAAATGCTCCCGGAAGTTCTCCGCACCGGCCAGCGCGTCACGATGAGCGCCGATCCCACCGACGCCGCCCTGGTTCGCCTCGATGGCAGCGGCGGCGGCCAGCGTATCGACGTAGTCTTCCCGGTCATGCACGGCACCTTTGGCGAAGACGGCACCATCCAAGGCCTGCTGGACCTCGCCGGCCTCCCCTTCGTAGGCGCAGGCGTCCTGGGCTCCGCCATCGCCATGGATAAAGACGTCGCCAAAAAACTTCTGCAAGCCGCCAAAATTCCGGTAGTGCCCTGGGTCTCGATCCGCCGCGACGAGTGGGAACGCAACGAAAACATCATCACGCACCAAATCGAAAAGGAATTCCCGTATCCGTTGTTTGTGAAGCCCGCAACGCTCGGCTCGAGCGTCGGCATGAGCAAAGTCCACTCGCGCCAGGAGCTGGCTCCCGCGCTGAATCTCGCCTCCGAATTCGCCATGAAAATTCTCGTCGAGCGCGCCGTCAACGCCCGCGAAATCGAAGTCTCCGTCCTCGGCAACCACGATCCCCAAGCTTCCGTCCCCGGCGAAATCGTCCCTCACCGCGAGTTCTACGATTACGCCGCAAAATATCTGGAAGAGGGCACAAGACTCCTCATTCCAGCGGATCTAAAGCCCGTCCAAGTAAAAAAATTCCAACACCTCGCCGTTCTGGCGTTTCGCGCCCTGGAACTGAGCGGCATGGCCCGGGTCGATTTTTTTCTTGGAAAAGAAGGCGGAAAAACCTATCTCAACGAAGTGAACACCATCCCCGGCTTCACTTCCATCAGCATGTACCCCAAACTCTGGGAGGCCAGCGGCATCCCCTTCGCCCAACTCATCGACAGACTCATCGAGCTAGCCCTCGAACAACACGCCGAAAAAGCCCGCACCAAATACGCCATCGAACTCCCCGAAGGCTCCGCCGGCGCCCTCGAGGGCTAGTCAGCATTTCTCACAAGAATCTGGCCTGTCCGTCGATTGCTCATCTCCGAGAGCCACTGCGGCTCTCCACGTACGGTCCTTGCCATACGAATTCTCCAGACGCATTGATATAGCCAACCGTGCCTTCGGTTTCGACGTAATTAAGCCCATATTCAAAATTCTCGGCTCCGATAAACTGCGGGAGGATAACCATGTCCCATCAAGGTTTATAAAACCTCGTCGTTCGCCAACTCGCACGAGAGCCAGACCCCCGCTGAAGTCATTTTGCATGGTTGAATCTCGCCGCAATCTTGAACTGTCCTATCTTGTCGATAAAGCCGTAGTGGTCACCCAGCCGGACGCAAGCCAGTCCCTCCGAGTAAGCTCCAGCGGTATCGAACTCCGGCGGGATGAGGAACTCTCCCTTTCGATTGATGTAACCAAACTTGTGGTCGACGGGCACACATCCTATTCCGTCGATGAAAGAGCACGCTGCCTTGAAGTCTTTAGTTCGGAACTGAGGAACGTAGGCTGCGCCCTCAGAGAAGTCACCAGCCATGGAGTATTCGTAACCGAGAATGACTTTACCGAAGCGGTCGATAAATCCAAACCTTTTACGGCACCAGATCTCCGCCAAGTCTTTGTCTAAGCTTGAAAATGTCCGTACCGGAAGACGGCTGAAGAGCCCCACCGCTTGGGCTCGCTCATTATGGCCAGACCCTCGTGAAAACGTGAAAATGTTGGAAACTCCGGAGGGATAGCGAATTCCCCGCTGCGATCAATGAACCCCCATTTCTTTCCCAGTTTTGCCGCCGCCAGCCCTTCGCTAAAGTTCAGCCCGTCATCGAAACGCGGAGGTATGACCTGCACGCCGTGACGGTTGATATAGCCTACTTTTGACCGACGCCAGCCCTTTCCAATAGGCACATTGATCACGAAAAGAGGATCGGCCTGAGATGGCATGACGGTAGGCGGAATATATTACGGAAGCGCTTAAACCGGAACGCGGAATGCAGCCCGCAGTCATTAAAAAAGACCTGCTGCCCGTCATTCCCGTCATTCCCAAACCATTTACTCGCGTCCCAATTTTATGTAATGTTTTAGTGTTGCTCAAATACGCAAGGATTTTCTCGAGTCATTTCACTTTCGATTCCGACGCTCGCCGGGCAGGAGACCACTGAATGTCACTTCTCGAACCGCCTGCCGATACTCACAAAAAATCTCGGGCCATGATCTTTACCATGACGGCGGCCTTCATCATCGCCGTCATCGCCGTATGGTTCTGGCTTCGTTTTTATCCCGAGAAAAAAGCCGCCGAGCAATTCTTCAACGCCGTCGTAGCCGGAGACATGGACACCGCCTACCAGCTCTGGAAACCCGGTCCCGGCTCGAGCTACAAACTCCAGGACTTCGTCGCCGACTGGGGCTCCACCGGGTACTACGGCCCCGTAAAAAGCTACAGCATCCTCAAAGCCAAATCTCCAAACGGCTCAACCACCAGCGTCGAGGTCCGCGTAGCCATCAGCCCCTTCTCCCCCATGCCCACTGCCAACAACGACCCCGAAAAAAGCCAAAAAACCAAAGTAGTGAACGTGTGGGTCGACACCAAAGACAAATCCTTCAGCTTCCCGCCGTAGAAGTCCGCTGTTTCCTGCGGCAACTCACCCAATTTGGTCGCCCCTCTCGGCATACGCCACCAGATTCTCCGCGTGCCTCTGCGGCTCTCGGCGTCTCGGCGTTATGCTTTTTTTCCTTCGAGCCGCGCACTCTCTCTCAACGCCGAATATCTTCCAAAGCGTGCTCCAACTCCTGCGGGCTAACGCTGGCCGTCCCCAACTTCCCAACCACCACACCTGCGGCTGTGTTGGCCAGTACAGCCGCGTCCGGCAAAGGCGCCCCCGCGGCCACCGCCAGCGACAGCACGCTCAAAACCGTATCCCCAGCGCCCGTAAGATCAAACACTTGCCGCCCCGTAGCCCCGCGCTCCATCCCGCTCTGCCCCACTCGCGCATAAGTCACTTCAAGGCCGATCGCCGGAATCTGCAAATGCCGCGGCGACGACTCCTCGAAAACGCTCATGCCCTTCTCACCCCGCGTGATCACCACGGCGCTGCACCCAAAGTGCGCCAGCAACGCCCGCCCCGCCTCTTCCAACGATTTCTCATCCCCCAGCGACCGCGTAACAAAAAATCCCGCCTCCTTGGCGTTGCAAACAATCGCCCGCGCCCCACGATACGCATACAACCGCGAAGTCTTGGGTTTCACAAAAACAGGCACCTTCAATTGATGCGCCGCGCTCAACACGCGGTCGGCAAAATCATCCGTAATCAACCCCTTGTCGTAGTCGGAAAGCACCAACGCATCCAAACTCTTTAGTGCGTTGAACAGAACACCAAGCAGCTTCTTTTCCGTCTCGGGACGCAGCTCCTCGCGCCGTTCCTGATCAACGCGGACAACATGATGGTGTTTTGCGATAATCCGCGTTTTCACCGTTGTCACTCGCTTGGGGTCAGGAACGACTCCTTTGTCGATAATGCCCCCCGCGCGCAAACATTTTTGAAAAGCCCGCCCGGCCTCGTCCGTGCCGATGGCGCCAAAGGTCTCGACCTGGGCCCCCAGCGCCGCCAAATTCGCCGCCACATTCCCCGCTCCGCCCAGACACTCGCTCTGGGAAACAAAATCCACGACCGGCACGGCCGCCTCCGGAGAGAGCCGCGTGGCCGTCCCCCACAAATACCTATCCAGCATCAAGTCGCCAAGCACACCCATGCGCTTCCCCCGTAATTTCGGGATCAAGCGCTTCAAACGCGGAAGGAGTTCAGATGTATTTGTCGGCATGCGCAGGCCTGTATTCCTCTGTTCGAATGTTCAATATTTGCCGCCCACTATTCCGAAGCGATCTTCGCTTCTTCCGGCAGCATGACAGGAATGTCATCGCGCACCGGATAAACCCGCCGGCAGGTCTCACACTTCAAGCCCAGGTTGTCCGGCGTAAGTTTGACGGGCGTTTTGCAGATCGGACAAACCAAAATCTCCAGCAACTCTTGCGGAATTCCCATAGGCCTCTCCATTCCCATCGTCAATCCGCCGTTTGCATGCGAACGGTCACTGTATCAAAGCGCCTGCAACACGAGCAACCAGCCACTTCGTCCGATTGCAAGCCAATCGCAATAAACTCATACCTCACCCGGCCGCGCTCGTGGTTATCCCCAGCGCAGAGCGGGATCTGCTTTCACCTCTCGTATCTCGTTTCTCATCTCCGGTGAACTCTGGGTCTTGGCCTTGCACTCTCATTTCCCTATTCCTTCACTTCCTGACCCGAACAGCCACCCGCGCGAATAATCTCCACACTCCCGCCACGGCCACCATGGCCAACAACAAAACGACGGGATCGATGGGATGCCGGTAGCGCAGATCCGCATGCGTCACATAATACAAACACGGAAAAACCAGCGGAAACACAGCCAGCGGCCAAACGACGTTCCCGGCCAGTTCTGCTTTCTCCTCTCGGCCGTTCTTCTCTCGGCCGTTCTTCTCTCGGCCGCCCCGGCCTTCTGTGCCTCTCTGCGTTATCTTTTTCCGTCCTCCGCGCAACACAATCAACCCAAACAAAGCACCAATGGCCGTCAAGAAACTGGACAATAAAATCCCGCGTATCAAGTTTCGATCCGTCTCCCGGAAATTCTTGATGGGCGATTCCGTCCCCATCCAAAACGCCAGAAACTTCCGCCCCGTCAGCCGCAATTCCAAGCCCGGATGCGACTCCATAAAAGAGGTCGCGGACTGCCATTTCTCCGCCATATAAGCGGTCTCGCCAAGTTGCGCATACCTCCTCGCCTCTTCCGTCCTGGTAATCGACTTCCTGCCGTTCCGGGCATGCTCGTCAAAAATGTCGTTGTTCCCGATCCACAACTCAAAAGGAAAATTCGAACGCAGCGGAATCAATCGATGAAAAGCAACGTAGTTACGAATCGTCCACGGCACGCAACACAGCGCCGCAACGCCAACCGCCAGCGCCCCCCGTTTCCAGCGCCAGCGGCTTTCTCTACGTCCACGAAGCACGACCCAGCCCAACAAAAACGGCAGCAAAGCCCCAAGCGCCGGATTGGTCATCAACGCCAAGCCCCACAGCAATCCATACACACCCCAGTCCAGCCACCGTTCCGATTCCGTGAGCTCCAGAGTCGCCCACAAAATCAACGCCGCCAAAAGCGCCGACAACGAGGTATCCCAAATCCATTCAAACGGCATCATCACCGCACTCGGAAAAACCGCCCAAAGCCACGCCGCCCCCGCCGCCACTCCTACTCCGCCGAGCCGTTTTCCAGCGAAGAAAATCGGCACGCAAGCCGCCGCCGAAAAAAGAATGTTCAGAAAAACCGCCGCAAAAAAAGCCCGCGCCGTGAAGGTTCCGAATAGCTTAAACATGGCGGCCACCAGCAATGGATAAGCCGGAGCAAGCCAAGCCGTGGGCCCAGTCTCCGTTCGAAACACGTTGCTGAATCCCTTGCCCTGGGCGAGCGCGTAGGCCATGTTCCCGGTCTCCTGCTGAAACGGAACAATCCCCAACACCCTCGGTGAAATCTTCCGCGCCTGGTCCCAAGCAAACGCCACGCGCACACCCATCGCCACCATCACGATAAGCGCCAGGGAGGTCGCCGCCTTTCGAATCGCTCGTATCACGCCGTCCGAACCTTCATTTTGATTCCTCTTCCACAATCCGTTGGTGCGCTGTCATGGTCGTACCCCTCGAATCACTTTTTCGCCGCGTTCGAATTGCCTTTTTTGCGCGCGACAAATGTACTGGCTGCAACAAACTGTGACAAGCGCGCGCAACAGTTTCACGCTACAATGGGAGGGTTATGCTGACCGTCAACAATATATCTATGCGCTTCGGACCCCGGGTGCTGTTCGAAGACGTCACCTGCACCTTCATGGCCGGGCGCCGCTATGCCGTCACCGGCCCGAATGGCGCCGGCAAGTCCACATTCATGAAAATCCTGACCGGCGAAATCGAGCCCACCAAGGGCTCGATCACGCGCCCGAAGAAAATGGGCGTACTGCGGCAGGACCAGTTCGCCTTTGATCAATTTCGCGTGATCGACACCGTCATCATGGGAAACGCGTCGCTATGGAAAGCACTCGAAGAGCGCGACGCTCTCTACGCCAAGCCCCATGAAGAATTGACCGACGCGGACGGTATGCGCCTCGGCGAACTCGAAGGAATTGTCGGGGAAGAAGGCGGCTACACCGCCGAGGCCGACGCCGGAACGCTGCTGGACGGCCTGGGCATCGAAAGCGTGCTGCACGAGTGCAAAATGGGCGAATTGCAGGGCGGCCAAAAAGTTCGCGTGCTGCTCGCGCAAGCGCTTTTCGGCACTCCCACGGCGCTGCTGCTCGACGAGCCTACCAACAACCTGGACCTCGATTCCGTTCACTGGCTCCAAAGATATCTGGCCGACTACGAAGGCGTGCTCATCGTGATTTCGCACGACCGCCATTTTCTGAACAGCGTATGCACGCACACAGCGGACATCGACTACGAAACGATCATCATGTACGTCGGCGGCTACGACGACATGGTCGTTGCGAAGACGCAGATTCGTTCGCGCATTGAAACGGAAAACGCGAATCGCGAAAAGAAAATCGCGCAGCTAAACGAATTCATTGCGCGCTTTTCTGCTGGTACGCGTTCCGCGCAAGCCACTTCGCGCAAAAAAGAAGTCGAGCGACTGCAGACTACTGAACTGGCGCGATCAAACATTCAGCGGCCTTACATCAAGTGGGACATGAAGCGCAATTCGGGACGGCATCCGCTGGAAATCCGCAGCGTCGAAAAATCCTACGGCGACTTGAAAGTGATTCCGCGTTTTTCCGCGGCCGTGACGCGCGGAGAAAAAATCGCGCTGATGGGTCGCAACGGAACCGGAAAAACCACGCTGCTGAAATCGCTGGTTCTCAATGCGCCCGGCTTCATCGAAGACGACGACCGCCAGTTCAAAACCAATGGCGGCGAAGTAAAGTGGGGCCACGAAGTGGCCGTCGGCTACTTCGCGCAGGACCATGGCGAATCCATCACCAAGGGCATGACGGCCATCGAATGGCTCTGGCAGTTCGATCCCGCCGCTTCGCAGCAGGAGTTGCGCGGGCTGATGGGCCAGATGCTTTTCAGCGGCGAAGATGCGCTAAAGCCCACCCGCGCGCTTTCCGGCGGCGAATCGGCGCGGTTGATTTTCTGCCGCTTGATGCTGCAGAAACCAAATTTCCTGGTGCTCGACGAGCCCACCAACCACCTCGACCTGGAATCCATCAACGCGCTTAACATCGCCTTGCAGCGCTACGACGGAACCGTTCTGCTGGTCACGCACGATCACGACGTGATCGACGAAGTCGCCACGCGCATCTGGCACTTCCACGAAGGCAAGATCGAAGACTTCAAGGGTCCGTACGAAGAATTCGTGGCCTACGCCGAAGCAAAAGCTTCCTGAGACCGGCTTCCTGAAGCCGGGAACTACAGCCATTCTTCGCGGCGCGCTTCTATTCCTGCTGACATTGGCAAATTGGCGCTGACGCGAGCCACGATCTGCTCGAAACCAGGTTCTGCTGGAAGAGTTCCATAAGTGTGACCGCCATCTCCTCCGATGCGCGTGGCACAAAATGCTTCCGCAACGGCGGGCGGTCCATAGCGCAACAAAAGCGATGCCTGTAGGGCCACCGCGGCATTCTCCGTGAGCCTTCGTGCCTCCTTTTCGGATTCGGAGCCGCGGCCTTCGGTCATCAGCCGCGCATGTTTCCGTAAGGAACCCTCTACTGCTTCCATGAAATCCTCGAAGCGAGGAACTCCTCGAGCGCCCAACCGGATTTCCCGCACGAGCGCATCCAGTGTGCCGGGATCCTTCGCGAACGCGCGCAACACGTCCAGGCAAATCACATTCCCCGAGCCTTCCCAGATCGAATACAGCGGCGCCTCCCGGTAAAGCCGGGGCATAATTGATTCTTCCACGTAGCCATTCCCGCCCAGACACTCGAGAGCCTCTCCCACGTGCGATAGGGCGCGCTTCGAAAGCCAATACTTGGAGATGGCCGTGGCTATACGCGCGAAGCGCCGTTGCTCCTCACTGGAGTGTTTCAAATCAAACGAGCTTGCCAGCCGCAGCGCCAGCAGCGTGGCGGCCTCCGACTCCACGATCAGGTCGGCCAAAACATTCTGCATCAAGGGCTGCTCGATCAATGGCTTGCCAAACGCCATGCGGTGTCTGGCATGATGCACGGCCTGTACCACTGCTGCGCGCATCAGTCCGGCTGCGCCGACCGCACAATCCAGGCGCGTGCAGTTCACCATCTCGATGATGGCGTGCACCCCGCGGCCCTCCTCTCCGACCAGACTGGCCCACGCTCCCGCAAATTCCACCTCGCTTGAAGCATTCGAGCGATTTCCCATCTTCTGTTTCAGCCGTTGAATGTGAAACGCATTGCGCTCGCCTGCGGGCGTCCACCGCGGAAGCAAAAAACACGACAATCCCTTGGGGGCCTGCGCAAGGATGAGAAACGCATCACACATCGGCGCCGAACAAAACCATTTATGGCCGCTGATAAGGTACTCCCGCGAATTTCCGATTTGCTCCGCCCGTGTGGTATTGGCTCGGACGTCGGACCCGCCCTGCTTCTCCGTCATCCCCATGCCGATGAGGGCGCCGGATTTTTCTGTCACGGGACGAAATCGCGGATCGTAGTTTGTGGCGAGAATTCGCGGCTCCCACTCCGCCGCCAAACCAGGCTCCGCGCGAAGCGCAGCCACGGCCGCAAAGGTCATTGATACTGGACAGGTATGCCCCGCTTCGTTCTGTGTCGTCAACAGCAGCATCGCGGCGCGTGCCACGTTGGCACCTTTTCGCGGCTCAGCCCAGGGCAGGCTATGCAGCCCGTTCTCAACGGACGTCCGCATCAAGTTATGCCAGGAAGGATGGAACTCGACCTCATCGCGGCGGTTGCCGAAGCGGTCATGGGTGTGCAGCACCGGTTCGTTTTCGTTGGCCTCAAATCCCCAGCGCTGCACCTCTTCTGTCCCGAGCCGTCGTCCGAGTTCACGGAGCCGCCCGTCCGCCCATCCCGCCTCTTCGCGCTCGACCACCTCTGTCAGGGTAGTGTCAGCGAGATAGAGGTTCAATCCTGTCAGCGGCGGCGGCTGGTTGAAAACTTCATGGGCGATTTTGCCATGGGAAACTTTAAGCGAATTCACAAAGCTCTCCGCACGAAACGCGAAAACCTATTGCTTGGTGGCGCGGTCGATGAAGCCGGCGATTTGGTTGTGCAGGCTTACGCGGTCCTCATCGTGGAGGTACATCATGTGGCCGGCGTTGTAGTAGTCGAGCTTGACGTTTTTCTGCAAATCGGGCGGCAGGCCGAGGTGCTCCATGGTGAATTCCGTGGCGAAAAATGGCGTGGCCATATCGTAGTAGCCGTTTTCGACTTCGAGGAGGAGCCTGGGATTGGTGATCATGGCTTGCGCGAGATCACCCTGGACATTTGGACCGCTGGGAAAAAATCCTCGGGGCCCTCGGGATTGGCGAGTCCAGTTCCAGCCGCTACCGCCGCCGCTGGTGTTGTGATAGACCTTGTCCTTGCCGAACTTCAGTTCCTCGTGATTGTAGGAATTGATGAGCGCGGTGTACGCGCCGCCGACGGCGGGGCCTTCGGGATCGCCTTGCGCGTTTTCCTCAAGCAGATCGGCCGTGTAGCCGGTGAAGCGCGCGTCGATACGGCCGGTGGTCAGGCCTTCGCTGCGCCGGAGTTCGACGCGGAACTGACTGAGGTTCACGCGCAGATCCGCCTTGATCAAATAGTCTTCGCTTAAGCCCGTGAAGCGAGAAAGTTTTTTCGCTACAACGGCTTTATCACTTAGAGACAGTTCGCTGCCCTTGAAAAGCGCAGCGGCGTACTCACCGGAGGCGAATTTCCGCACTTCCTCGACGAATCCGGGCAAGTCGACGGGCCGGTCTTTCAACACCTTGTGGTACCAGGCGACGGCGGCGTAGCTCGGGAGGTAGTAGATGTAGGAGCGATCATCGCCCGCAGGAAAGGTGATGGTGGACAGATCGAGAACCGAAGAAATCAGGACGATGCCGTTCAAGTGCACGGTGTCGTGGTTCTGCAAATAATTTCCCAACGCCGCGGAGCGGAACGTGCCGTAACTTTCACCGATCAGAAACTTCGGTGAATTCCAGCGGTCATTGCGGCTCAAGTAGGTGACGATGAATTGTCCAAAGGCCTCGACGTCTTCGTCGACACCGTAAAAATCCTTTTCCACCGCTTTGCAGACGGCGTGGCTGTAGCCAGTGCCCATCGCGTCGATGAAAACGAGATCGGTCTTGTCCAGAAGGCTCTCGCTGTTATCAACGAGTTTGTACGGAGCGGGCGGAGTGAACGTGCCGTCAACGGTCCAGGCACGGCGGGGGCCGAAGGCGCCCATGTGCAGCCACATTGTGGCGGAGCCGGGGCCTCCGTTGTAGAGGAAGGCAATGGGGCGGGTGCTGAGGTCTCGTACGTCGCTGCGCGTGTACGCGGCGGAGTACAGCAATCCGGTGGCCTCGCCTTTGTCGTTCTTGAGGAGCGTGGTGCTGGCGGTGGCTTTGTAAGGAATGGCTTGGCCTCCGAGGCGGATGGTGTGATCGGTGACGGAAGAATCTTCCTTCGTAGCGGCTGCGTCGCACTTGTCGGGAGCTTTGACTTCCGGAGCTTTCGCTTCCCGCTCCGGGGCTTGCGCCGAGAGGCACGGCGCCTGAGCACACAACCAGAGGAATCCCGCCGTCGAAACCCACAAACTCTTGTTCATCGAATTGCTCCCAGCTTCAAAGTTAGATCGCGGCGAATCTCGCGAACCCGCGGGATTGTATGTTGGCGCGCCGGCGGAGTCAAAGAAAGCGGCTGTTGGATGAGGCCTGGTTCGTGGTCCTGAAAGGAAGGGGGGCACTGGCCATGACTTATTCGTAACGCAAGGCGACCAGGGGATCGACACGGGTGGCGCGGCGGGCGGGCAAGAAGCAGGCGCCGATGCCGACGAGCACGACAAGCGTTACAACTGCGGTGAACGTCCATGGGTCCGTCGCAGAAACGCCCCAAATCTGGCTGACGAGAAATCGAGTCAGGCCGTAACTTGCGAAGAAGCCGATAAGGATTCCCGTAGTGATCAGGCGCACACCTTTTGTGAGAATCATTTTCAAAATGCTGGATTGCTGGGCGCCGAGGGCCATGCGGATGCCGATCTCGTGAGTTTGCAGCGAGACCGTGTAGGCCATTACGCTGAAGACGCCAATCACGACGAGCAGCAGGGCAATGCTTGCCAGCGGCATGGAGATCAGCAGACCAAACTCTGGCGTGGAGTAGGAAAATCTCTGTAGAAAATCTTCGAGCGGGCTGGAAAGCCCAATGATTTCGTCGCGGTCCACCGCCCAAATTTGTTCCTGAACGGCGTTCCTCAGGGAAGCTGGATCTACGGTGGTCTTCAACAGGAGAGAGAATCCCCCACGAACGGTATAGGGAAGGAAGATCATGGGCATGGCGGGCTGCTGAGGTCCGGCATTCTTCATGTTCGCGACAACGCCGACGATTTCGAAATCGGAATCTTGCGGCGGTTGGGTGATGCTCTTGAAGGCTTTCAGCTGGAGCTGTTGGCCGATGGGGTTCGCATCGCCGAAGAGGTCGCGCGCCAATCGCTGATTGATCACGCCGGCGTATTGTGCCGTTCGTACTTCACTTTCGGAGAGCCACCGCCCCTGGATCATGCGCATTTCCAGCGTTGGAAGAAAATTTTCGTCGCAAGCCAGAAGACCCGCTTCTTCGGAATGCGTTGCCCCGGGCGCGGTCACTTGGAGACCGCGCGTGGGCGAATATCCGGGAAGCGCGTCCTCGACCGAAACGTGGGCCACGCCGGGCAGGGCTTTTAACCGTTCGACGACGCCCAGGAGTACGACCCGTCCCTGGGGCGAAGCGAATCTTTGGGTAGCGGGAGTCCTGTTGTGGCTCGGAGGAGGCAGGAAAACGACGAGCAAGACATTCTTGGGATTGAAACCAAGGTCTACGTGCGTGAGAAAGAAAAAGCTGCGCATCATCAATCCGGCGCCGATCAAAAGGACGATGGAGAAAGCGACTTCAGCGATGACCAATCCTGCGCGGAGCTTGCCGTGGCGGAAGCCGCCGTTTGCGCCTTTGCCTGTGCCCGCAAGTTGCGGTTGCAAGTCGACGCGCATCACATGAAGCGCCGGAGCCAATCCGCAGATCAGCGTCGTAAGGAGAGTAAGGCCCAAGGCGAAGAATAAAACGGGCGGATTGAGCCCGAGTCCTGTTTCACCTCCTATATGCCCGCCGCCAGAGATGTCTCCCGTGCGGGGGAGGATGGCCGGAACGAATTTCGTGCCGAACCAGGCAAGGAGACAGCCCACAGCGCAAGCGGCAATCGCCAGCACAGAACTTTCCGCCAAGAGCTGGCGAACCAGGCGACCGCGAGTTGCGCCAAGGGCAGAGCGGACCGCCATCTCTTTTTCTCGTACGGTCGCGCGGGCTAACAGCAGATTCGCCACATTACTGCAAGCGATTAGGAGCAGCATCGCGACCGCCGCGAGCAAATCATAGAGCAGATGTTTTAAGTCAGAACTGAATTGCCCCCACCCCTTCGGCGGTGTCATAAAGAAGTCGGCCGCGGTCAGAACTCGCAGCGCGAAGTGTTTTGGAAAATCGTCGGGATGAAGAAGCGCCAGGCGTTTCACGATTACCTCGAGGTCCGCGGAAGCCGTCTCCATCGTTACGCCGGGCTTTAGGCGGGCCAACACGGTAGCCGGAAATTCTCCATCAGCGCGCGGAGTGTCGCGTGAGCGGGCGATCGGAATCCAGATTTGGGCTTGAGAACCGAAGGCCTGGAAGCGCGGGGGCATCACGCCCACCAGCATCCGCGGTTCGCCATCGATAGTAAGTGTCTTGCCGAGAATTTTCGCGTCCTCGTGGAAAACGCCTCTCCACGTTTTGTAACTCATCACGAAAATGGGCGGGGCTCCGGGTTTTCCATCTTCCGGAGCGATGCCGCGCCCGAGGAGCGGCGGCACTCCATAAAAATCAAAGGCGTCGGAGGTAACCCGAGCGTCGTAGAACTGGTACATCTGGGAGCCGTCGTTGGCAAGCACGATCCCGCCTGCGGTGATGTAGCCAACGATGTTTTCGAAGACTTGGTTTTGCTCGCGGACAACATCCAGATCTGCCAAACGAAGGGACAGAGATTCTACGCTGCTTTCCACCTGGCCTGTGTTTTCCGTGTTCCGTATGATCGGAATTACCAAGCGGTTCGCGTCTTTTGCTGAAAACGCATTAAAAAATAGATTATAGAAAATGCTGAAGACGACCGTGGAGGCGCCTATGCCCAGAGCCAGCGCGAAAATGGCGATCATGGCGAAGCGGCGGTCTTTGCGAAGATTGCGGATGGCGTAGCGGAAATCGCGGAGGAGGTTGTCGAGGTGCGTCTCCCAGCGGACGTCGCGGACTTCTTCTGTGACGCGGGTGAGGCCGCCGAATTCGAGTCTTGCGCGGCGGCGCGCTTCGTCTGGGGTGATTCCTGCGGCGACGTAATCGGCCATTTGGCGTTCGAGGTGGAATTGGAGTTCTTGGTCGAGTTCTTTCTCCGAGCGAGATTTTTGAAAGAGGCGGCGAATGGGGCGTAGCATCAGGACTCCTCCCCAGCGCGCAAGATAAGGCCGACGGCATCCGAGAGGCACTGCCAATGGATGACCTCAGCGTTCATGTGCCTGCGGCCCTTTTTGCTCAGCGAGTAGAACTTGGCTTGCCGGCCGGTTTCGGATTCTTTCCATTCAGCTTGCAACCAGCGTTTATCTTCCACACGATGGAGCGCAGGAGAGAGAGAGCCCTGATGGACCTGGAAGAATTCTTTCGATATTTGCTGAAGTCGTTGCGCGATGGCGTAACCGTGGCTGGGGCCCAGGGCGACAACCTTGAGGATCAGCATATCGAGAGCGCCACGAAGGAGTGCTTGTGTGCTTTCCGGCATAGCGATACCTAGAGACTCGACATATATGCTTGAATCGAGCCTATGTCAACAGGGGAATTTCATTTGAGAGCGGCAGGAGCAGAAAGGAGGAAGAACCCGGTCCGGATTGGCTATGCCAACTTTGTGATTGCGGGCAGTGGCTACGGGCGAAACGTTTTCTGATTTTTTTGGCGCGCGACCTCCAGAGCATCTGTTTCTTTTTTCTGACGATCGGCTTCTTTCATAGTGCCGTTTTGTTTCTCGAGTCTCACGGATTCCGCGATGGCGAGTTCCGCTTCGGCATTGGCTCGCTTGGAGTACAGGACGAGTCCGAAACGTTCGGTGAAAGCGGAATGGACCAGATTGAAGGAGTACTGCGCGTCTTCCCAGGAAGCGACCAGGCTTCCTTGGGCTTCATACCGGTCGGTCGACGCTGGATCGGCGGCCGGAGCAAGAGTTGTCGAAGGGCCGTAGTTCGCTGAAATGGACTTGACCATGTCCCCCGCAGTGAGGCCTTCCGTGGAGGATTGATCGTAGGTTACGGACATTTTGTAGAGCGCGCCGTCATAAAAAGAAAATAGAATCTGTTCGACGCTGTCCGTTCGATAGGCGGACCCGGGAATGTTCGGCGGCCACCAGGTCACTTCTTGAAAAAGTGCGGGGCCCGGATGAGTCACAGTGACGTCGGCTAACTTCTGGTCTGTTTGTTTCAGCACTGTTGCGAGGTTTGTTCCGAGTGAAAAACCTCGATATTTGGACAAATCTTGTGGGTGGAGGGTGGAGGCCGTAAGAAGCAGTGCAGTGAGACAAAGAATCACGCAGCGTACCGTTTTCATTTTCTCATCTCCTGCGAACTGCTAGGAATTCGAAACACCGCCAGTGGCGGGTTATTCCTGGGGCACCTTTTTAGCGGCGCCGAAGGCGATTGCCGGTAGCGGAGTGGTGGTCACATCCGCTCGGGCGCTCAGCCGAAAATCCTTGACGGGGACCAGGTACATGCCTTCCTGGATATGGCGGGAGTGCGCGGAGATAGTTAGATAGGGCACGCCGAGGAACCGTTTTGAGATTGTTTTTGAGATCTCCAAGGAGTTGTAGTTTTGGCTCTGCTTCTTCGCCAACACACGCTGGACGGCTTTGCGTAGAGTTGCGAGGCTTTCGCGGCCGAGTACCGTGGCCTTCAGTGGTCCGGCTAAATAGAAATAATTCCACATGGCCTTTTCGATTTTGCGGCCGAGTTCGCGCCCGTTGAGGTTCTGGACGGATCTCCAGCCGGGCAAGAACGTCTCGCTTTCGAGAATCACGCCGGCCGGCAAACGGGTGTTCTCTCTGATGAAAATGGTCGGTGCAAGTTTGTTTTCTGGCATGAGAGCATTCTAGAGCTTGAACAGGCCGACATCGGCGGCTCGCCGAGGTGAGGGAAACAGCACCTTCTAGGACCGCCATAAGCGGAGCCGCAAGGGGGGAATCGCCCGCCCCAGCCCAGGTAACCGGCCAATATCGCTCCTTCAGGCGCCCAACACGTTTATCTTAAGAGACAAGACCTGGCGCGCGCTGTCTCCTTTAGGACAGTCTTGTCAAAGGTGTTCTTGGTAGGGTGAACGTGGCCACCGAACGACCATGTCGCAAATGGCGTTTTGGCCTTACTATGAAACCACACAAACACAAGACCAACAGCAAGTTAGAGGTGTTCGACCCACAGGTATTTCTCGATACGGCAGGAGTGTCACGAAAAATTGCCGAATACCGCAGAAAAGAGTCCATCTACGCGCAAGGGGACGCAGCAGAGAGCGTCATGTACGTGCAGAAGGGCGGGGTAAAATTATCGGTGGTGAATGGGTCCGGAAAAGAAGCGGTGGTGGCGATGTTTGGACCGACCGATTTTTTTGGCGAGGGATGCATGGCGGGCCAGGCGATCCGCATGGGCACAGCCACAGCCATTACACCAACCACACTTCTGGTTATTGAGAAGCAGGAACTGCTGCGCGTGCTGCACGCCGAGCAAGAACTATCCGACCATTTCATCCGCTACATGCTGGCGCATAACATCCGGGTCGAGGAGGATCTGGTCGATCAGTTGTTCAACTCGAGTGAAAAGCGGCTGGCGCGCACGCTGCTGCTGCTCGCCCGGTATGGAAAACAAGATCAGCCGGTTCGCATCTTGCCGAAAGTTTCGCAGGAGACGCTGGCCAACATGGTAGGAACGACGCGCTCGCGCGTGAATTTCTTCATGAACAAATTCAGAAAACTGGGCTTCATCGAATACAACGGGAAGATCAAGGTCAACAAGTCCTTGCTGACGGTGGTCTTGCACGAGTAAAGCAGCCCGCTCCTCTCCGCTACACGGGACGGAATTCAGGATTCGACAGAAAACCGCGTTGTTCCAGGCACCCCCAGGGCCGCACATCTGGGGCCAGCAGGCGGTGATTTTTTCGCAAGTCAGGGATTCACTGGAAATCGAATGTCTTTGAAAATGATACCTCTAGCGCAAACCGAAACACTGATCAAGTTGCCATCTCTGGTAGTGGAAGAGAAGATGTCACTGACACCTGTGCCGCAACGCTCCGTGCTCCCCAGCCGCATTGCGGTCGTCGGGAACTATCTTCCGAGACGATGCGGAATTGCCACATTCACGGCGGATTTATGCGACGCCATACACGGGGAATACGGTGCCACGGAGTTGCTGGCGCTTCCGGTTAACGATACGGAGGAGGGTTATGCGTATCCCGCCAGAGTGCGCTTTGAGCTTGTTGAGGATAACCTGGCGTCCTACCGGCAAGCCGCGGACTTTCTAAACTTCAGCAACATCGATTTGGTCTGCCTGCAACACGAATACGGAATCTTTGGAGGACGGGCAGGGGGACATATTCTGGAGCTCCTGCGGCGGCTGCGAATGCCATTCGCAACGACGTTGCACACCGTCCTGCGCGAGCCAAATGCCGACCAGCTCAGAGTGATGGGGGAAATTGCGACGCTTTCGGACCGCTTGATCGTCATGAGCCAGCAATCCGTGGAGATCCTGGAGGAAGTGTTTCACGTTCCAGCCGACAAGATCGATCTGATTCCCCATGGCATTCCCGACTTGCCGTTCACCGACCCCAGCTTTTATAAGGACGCGTTCGGAACGGAGGGAAAAGAGGTTTTGCTGACGTTTGGGCTGCTCTCGCCAAATAAAGGGATAGAAAACGTCATAAAAGCGCTGCCACAAATTCTGGCGCGTCACGCCAATGTGGTTTACATGGTTTCCGGCGTAACGCATCCGCATGTTTTGCGGCGGGAAGGCGACAAATACCGGCAGTATTTGCAGAACCTGGCCAAAGAGCTGGACGTAGAAGGCAAGGTAATCTTCCGCAATCGGTTTGTGAGTCCGCAGGAGATGGTTGAATTGATTGGCGCCGCGGACATTTATATCACGCCATACAAACATAAGGCGCAAGTGGTTTCAGGCACGCTGGCGTACGCTCTGAGCGCCGGCAAGGCCATCATCTCGACACCCTATCTGCATGCGGTTGAGCTTCTGGATGACGAGCGCGGCGCGCTTGTTCCGTTTGATGATCCGGGAGCGATGGCTGCAAAGACGATTGACCTTCTGGACAGCGGCACAGCAAGGCATGCCATGCGGAAACGCGCTTATTTATACGCGAGAGACATGGTGTGGAGCCGCGTAGCGCAGAAGTATATGAAGAGTTTCGCACGAATCTACAACGAGCGGTTGCGCACTCCGCGGGCCACATTTTCGGCGCAAAACACGGAAAAGGCACTGGACCGCCTGCCCGCCATCAAGCTGGATCACCTGTATCGAATGACCGACCATACGGGAATGGTGGAGCATGCAGTTTTCGTAGTGCCAAACTATCCGGAGGGCTACTCGACCGATGACAACGCGCGTGCATTGATCGTAACCACACTTTTGGAAGAGATTGGGGTTCACGCACCGGCAAACTCGGCGGACCTAGCGTCCCGGTACCTGGCCTTCTTGTGGCATGCGTTTGATCCCGCCACCAAGCGTTTTCGAAATTCCCTGACTTACGAATGCCAGTGGCATGAGGTTGAAGGATCGGAAGACAGTCATGGACGAGCCGTGTGGGGATTAGGAACAGTTCTCGGGCGATCTAAGAACGCGGGATTGCGAGGAGCCGCGGGCCGTATGTTTGAACTTGCCGTGCCTGTCGCTGTGGAATTCCGGAGCCCGCGGGCCTGCGCTTTCACGTTGCTGGGACTGCAGGAATACCTTGATTCGTTTCCCGGGGATCGTGCCGCGCTAGGTGCTTCGGATATGCTGGCCAATCGACTTCTGAATTCCTACCGGGCCCACCGAACCGATGACTGGAAGTGGTTTGAAAACGGGCTGGCCTATTCCAATGCGCGATTGCCGCAGGCTTTGATACGAGCGGGCGTGCGCGCCGGGAACGAAGAGATGGTATCCGCGGGACTTGAAGCGTTGGATTGGCTGGCCATGCTGCAGCGGTGCGAGGTGAACGGTCATTTCGTACCCATCGGTTCGGAGGGATTTTATTCCAAGACCATGGAGAAGGCCCGCTTCGACCAGCAACCGGTGGAAGCCTGCGCGGAAGTGTCGGCGTGCTTAGAAGCCTACCGGGCGACGGGAAAGGGCCGCTGGCGCAAAGAAGCCTGGTGCGCGTTCAATTGGTTCTTGGGAGACAACGATCTTCAGATCGCACTTTACGATTCGGCCACAGGCGGTTGCAGAGACGGGCTACATCCTGACCGGGCTAACGAAAACCAGGGCGCCGAATCGACTTTGTCCTTTCTGATGGCACTTTTGGAAATGCGTCAGGTGGAAGAATACGACGGTACTGGGAAACAGATTTGAAGCGCACGGAGCGCTTGCTCTGCCGCTGAAGCAAAATTTGGGAAATCCTTCCACGAACGGAGTCAGGTATTCCATGAACACCACCACGTTGGTTCAATATGAAACTTTGTTTGAGCGCCACACGGGTAATCCAATTCTGACGGGAAAGGATTGGCCGTATTCGATCAACAGCGTATTCAATGCCGGCGCAACGCTTCTGCCGGATGGTTCCACGCTGCTGCTTTGCCGTGTGGAAGATCGCCGCGGGCTGTCACATTTATGCGCGGCGCGTTCGGTGAATGGCGTAGACGATTGGCAGATCGATCGCGAACCAACTCTGTTGCCCGACCCGGAGCGATACCCCGAGGAAATCTGGGGCATTGAGGATCCGCGCATTACCTACGTCCCGGAACTCAAGAAATATGCCGTGGCTTACACCTCGTATTCCCGGGGTGGGCCTGGAGTTTCTCTGGCACTGACGAACGACTTTCGGAGCTTTGAAAGGCTGGGCGTCGTGATGTCGCCGGACGACAAGGACGCCGCGATTCTGCCGCGAAGGATCGGCGGATTTTGGGCGTTGATCCACCGGCCTATGACGCCGCTGGGAGCTCATGTGTGGATCTCTTACTCTCCCGATTTGCGCCACTGGGGAAATCACAAGCTTATGCTGGAAGCGCGCCGGGGCGCCTGGTGGGATGCAAACAAGATTGGCATGTCGCCGCCGCCGATGGAGACTTCCCGTGGCTGGCTTATGATCTACCACGGCGTGCGAAGGACGCCTTCGAGTTCGATCTATCGGCTGGGTTTAGCCCTCTTCGATAGCGAGGAGCCGGAAAAATGCCTGATACGCGGAGATTCCTGGATGTTTGCTCCGGAGGAGGATTACGAACGCCAGGGAGATGTGCAGGATGTTGTTTTCCCTTGCGGCTATACGGTGGCGTCTGATGGGGACACTATCAATCTGTATTACGGCGCGGCGGATTCAAGCATTGCTTTGGCGCACGGTAGTATACGAGCCTTGCTAAGCTGGCTGGATGCCAATGGGCATTCGGAACACGGAAACGACCGGCGTCATAGGTGATTTTCAGGCGAAGTGAGAGCGCGTGGTGGATAGTGAGTAGCGAGAATTCCTTTTTGTCGTAAGACACGCCAGGGCCGGTCCTGTGGGTGAGGAAAGCCTGGTCAACCATAACCCGGCGCAGCAGGTTCATTCTAAAGACAGCCGGAGCACCTTTAGGAACGATGTGCACGTTCGAGTCAACTCCAGCTCCAGCGGCCGCAGCCTAGGCGTAAGCCACAAACACAGCGCCTAATTGGCCATTACCTCTTCGTTCAGTCCGCTTCATCATCGCACCAAAAAAAGACCAAGATACTGAGGACGACGCGGAAAGCGATGGCTGTGCCGGAGTGTGTCGACATAGATGTCTGAGGGACACCCAGCCCATCGTGGTTGTCAGAAATGGGATGATTGCCAATGCTGAGTAGCCCAGACAGCAGAAGTAAGATCTGGGAGCCGCTGGATCTGAAGTTCGGCAAGGCCGGGGAGAACCGCGGCCAGATAGTCGCCGACGGGGATGCTGATACGGCGACAGGATTGGACGACGCAGAGGATGGCAGCGACCTAAGGCGCCGCAGGGCGTCTAGAGTTTTCCTCGAGGTTGTTGCTCAGTTCGAGTTCCGGGTATTCCAGGAAGCTTGTGAGTTTCGGCCAAGCGCCCGCGCGTAGTTCGCGGCCTTGGCCAGGGCGCTGGCGGGCAAGGACGCCGTACGTGCTGCGGTAATTGCGGCTTTGCTCTCCGCAAGTAACGCAGGAGCTTGTTTGCTGCTTAGGACGTGGCGCGCGGCGTGGTCCAGATTCGCCATGCGCGGCTTCGGAATCGATGGCAAACAACTCATCGATGAGCCTGCCAATGCGCACCGCCCGGCATATTGAAGATGCAACTTCACCGCTTCCATGAATTTTCTTCGCGCATGCGCCAACCGGCCGCGTGCAGCATCCTGGGCTCGTGCTGGCCAGGGTAGTTTCGCGCTAATGCTCCAGCATTAAAAAGTTAAAGAGCCCAGCGCCGCCAATGGGCGAGCGGGCGGAGGTTAACTTCGTTTGAAAATTACTTCCAGCGGGAATTTAATGCGTCTGAAGGACTTAGTGGTTCACGATGGGCGACAATTTAGGGATTCCGGTTATCAAATCCTTTCCGCGCGTGGGGGCTGTCGCAAGCAGATGATCTCTAGACGCCAAAGGCCGGACTGCAAAGTCTGGTTCAAGCAGCCTGCTTTGTAGAGGGTCTTTGTCGAGGGCCCAGCGGAGCGGGCCGCCCAACAGCCTGGTGATGAAGAAGGCCAGTTTGCCGGGAGGAGAAAACTTCCGGCGAACTGGCCCTTGGAGTTAACGAGAATTCGAAGCTGCGTGCTCCGATTCGTTGCGGGGTGCGCTCTTGTCGAGAACCTTGACGAGGTGACGGCCGGTCTCCGGCACGCCGGTATGTTCGCCACGGACAATCTCACTAGCCTTCATGGGGTGACCATATACGTCTGCGCTGGCATCATCGTCGGGGCGAATGGTGGAGCCTTCGAGTGAAATGCCCGCAAACACGCCGCGTGAACGGGAGTAGCTGAGGATTTCAGCCTTCATCCAAGCGTCGGTGGCTGCGGAAGCATCACGGCCCAAAGGACCCGCGGCAACGGAAGCGTCTCCGCCCAACTTAACCTTGCTGCTGAGAATCGAGTTCATCCCGCTGTCATTCATGACCAGCAAGATCAAGTCTGTTGCTTCGCCGCCGATCTGGAAGCCGACGCTGGCGCCTTCGAGGGCGTACATCGCCGGGGCTCCCCAGGGGCCACGGAAGTGCTGACCGGTGCGGCACACCATCGCGCCGCGCCCATAGTCTGCGCCGACTCCAAAAGCCAGCTTTTTGACGGAAGGGATGACGATGACACACTCGGCCTTTTCCAAAAGGTCATGAGGAATGTTGTCCGGGATGTTGAGGACTTCCTGCATGACGACGCCACACTCTTCGAGGCGTTTTTGTTCCTTGTTCAGTTGCCTGGCGTAAACGACACCGGCCGCCAGAGTAAGACATGCTGCGGTAACCATAAATTTCTTCATTGCTGACCTCCAAGGTCTAAACATCTTCTGCTGGCTGTTTGGTTCAAAAAATCTTGATTGAAGAACCTTCAACACAATTGCATTTGCGAGAGGGTGATGCGTTACCCGACTCTCAGGCGGGCGTTGCTGCAATTTTTAGTTAAGAACTTTTCTTGCCCCCAACGGCCAATAAGACAATTCCGGCTACGAGGGCGAGTCCCCCGACGATGGGGGAAATCGGAACTCGGTCCTGAGTTTCCGTCGTGACATGCATTGGTCCCACATCCAATACATGTTCGTGACGGGTATAGGAGAAACCCTGGTAGGCAAGTGCCAGAGCACCAAGAACCACCAAGACAATTCCGGCTAGAAAGATCGGCTTCATACTTTAGACTTCCGAGTCAAGAGGCTGTCCTTTGGCCCCGAGCGACTCTGAATAAAGAGATCAAAGCGGCCAAAATAAAAAAAGTTGCCTAAGAAAGCAGCGCGTAAATAGAATCCGGCTAAGCTCAAGAAGCACAGGACCACCAGGATCGCAGAATAGGTCCAGAGCACGTGAACTCCGCTTTACTTTTTCCGTGTTGAGGGTTTGAAGCCGAGGCCATTAGGCAGAAACGAAATGGGCGGATCCACGAAACAACGCTCCAGCTACCCTGTAGGAAGGAATGTTAGACGAATTGAGATGGCGCTGTCTGTCCAGTAGTGCACAGCTTGGTTTGCCGTTCGGAATTGGAAGTTGAGGCCAGTAAGAAGCAAAATGGGGGCGCGGGCGATGAATTGCGGCTTCCGTGAAGAATTCCAGGAATTTCATCTAGGGGATGGCGTGCGGTTCTGGGGCTGGGGAGAGCAGTTCGCGGGCGCGGACGACAAAGCGGCTGGGGGCTGAGCCTATGTAGTCAAACGGGAAGCAAGTGATCAGTGTTAGCGTGCGGCCGTCGGACGAGGCTAAGACGCCCACCTCGCTGGCTGCCACGACGGCGGTCGATTCGACAACATATTGAAAAGCTCCATCGCTGGTTTTGAAAGTGATCGCGTCACCCAAACGAATATTTCGGAGCGGGCGGAAAAAGGTGTCGCGGTGACCGGCGAGAGCAACGTTGCCTGGTTTGCCCGGCAAGGCTGTTTCGGGTATATGGCCGACGGCGCGGCGCAAAATCGTGTGCGAGGAACCCTGAACGACGATAGCTTTCAGGTGCAGACGGCGAACCTGGATCTCACCGATCACGCCGCCCTCTACAAGGGGAGGAGACGGAGTTTCGCCGGGACTTGCATTTTCGAACTTTGATTGTTCGTAGGCTTGATAGGAATCCGCGTCCAGGACGACGTAGCCAGCATAGCAGAGGGCCAGGATGCCGAGGGCCAGAAAAAAGTAGGTGGCCGCGCGCAAGATTGCGGTGGTGATTCGCCGGGGCCGAACAGCGGCGCGGAGCGCTGGTTTCATGATGCGTCCTTGTCGGAGTGCGGGGGAGGCTGGCCGGCAAAATAACCGGGCCGATGGCGGACGTGAAGATTGCTGCGACCGGGGGCAGACACTTTCACTTGTATTTTTCTGAAGGAAGCGTCGGTGGATTGTTTTTCTGGCGCGAAGCCGAGGGTGTATTGATCGCGCAGGTCGCGGGCGATAAGCGCGGAGATGCTGGCGATGGTTTCCG
The DNA here is from genome assembly GCA_013289825.1 of Acidobacteriota bacterium. Taxonomy (GTDB): domain Bacteria; phylum Acidobacteriota; class Terriglobia; order Acidiferrales; family UBA7541; genus Acidiferrum. The sequence continues at coordinate 139,130 of JABCZF010000003.1, forward strand.
CAGAGCGCGGGAAGTAGGAGATGCCACCGGTGCTTTTGCTGAGGCGGCGAAGGACGCCGGGATTCTCCTCCTGGCCTTCGCCCTGAAGCACGATGGAGTAAATCATTACTCCCGAGCGTTGCGCGAGAGCGAGGACCTGCGAAAACTTTTGATGGCTGGCATTATCGCCGCCGTCGCTGACGATGATCAGGGCTTTTTTCTCGCAATGGCCGAAACGCAAATGTTTGAGGCCCTCGGCCACCGCGTCATACAGGGCGGTGCGCCCGCGAGCGGAAACCGCCGCGATGGCGGTCTCGAGATCTTTGGCGTTGTGGGTGAAAGGCTTTCCGCCGAGGATTTGCAACCAAACGTCATCATTGAAGTCCACGACGAACATTTCGTCTTGAGGATTGCTGGAATGCGCGAAGGCGGAAACGGCGGCGGACACTTCGGCGAGCTTGGGAGCCATGCTGCGGCTGTGGTCAACGACCAGGCCAACGGTAACGGGGGCGTCTTCTCGTTCAAAGAGAGTGAGTTTTTGCGGGCGGCCGTCTTCGAAGACGCGGAAGTCTCCGAGGTTCAATCCCGAGACGACAATTCCCCGGGCGTCGGTGACCCGAACAGGAAGTTCAACTAGTTCCGCGCGCACCGAAATAATCGAAGGAGCAGCGTCCGGAGGCGATTGTTGGGATTTCGAAAGGCTCCCAGCAGTGGAAAAGAGTAGAAGGACGGCGAGAGGATAGCACCAAGGGAGCAGAGAGAAGTGGGGCGGTCGAAGGGTCGGCGTCACTGGCAAATCTCCTTGCGCCGCGGGATAAAGTAGCCCGCGGCGCACTGGAGTTTCACTGCAATTAGGAATGGGCCTTAGCTCGAGAAGCGCTTGAGAAGAAGCGCAGCGCCGAGTGAAACCACGCCGAGCAGCGCAATTAGAGGAAGCTGGCTGGCGGTTTGCGGCAATTGCTGAGTTTCTGCAACGGGCGCTGGAGCGGTTTCCACAACAGGTGCCGGAGTAGTTGCGGCGACTGGTGCGGGAGCGGTTTCCTGAACGACTGGAGTGACTTGGATCGCTTCGGCTACTGGCTCTTCCTTCTGGTCGGGAGTTTCCGCGACGATGGGGGCCACTTTCAGATCCGTATTGTCGGCGGCGAGTGCGGGAACTGGTTCTTTCGCTAGCAAGGCAAGTTCGATAGCGCGCTGCTTCGGGTAAACGAATTCCTGGCCGAAGTTATCGCCGGGATAAAACCATCCCTTGAGAGCTTCCGGATTGTCGCCCGAGCGCTCTGCGAACTTGACGACAGTGTCGCCGGTCGGTTTGAGCCGGTAGTTGTTGATCGCCAGGACCGTAGTGATGATGTGTGAGCCGTCGGCGTCGAAAATCTGAACGATGTGGCGGTCGGAAGGCGAATCGAGCAGGACGAAGGTGTAGGTTCCGGCAGGCAGAATCTGCCCGGGGACTTCTACAGGTTGACTAAAAGTCAGTATGGTTTTTTTGTTCCACTCATCAGCACGAGCGCCAGGAGCTAAGGTGGCGCCGAGCAGTGTGAGTGCAAACACTGCGAAAATTGTCTTTACGAACTTCATATCTATTTCCTCCCAAAATCTTTCGAATTGATTTGTTGCTGGAGAAAACAGAATAATATGCGGCGCGCAAAAAGACTGTTCACTTGCGTACAGTTGCGTGGTTTATTTGCAAATTCGCGGGTGCCGGGGGGGCGTACAGAACGGAACAACAGCGGCCAGACGTGACAGAGAAGATTCAGAGTCCGGCGCGAGCGCCCGGGAAGCCGCTTATGGTGATTAGAGACCTATCCAAAGCTCATGGTCGCGCGTAGGCTGCCATGAGACGGCGGGAGAAGGCGAGCACCCTTCGGGAGGCCGGCCCACTCCAGTCTGCTAGTTGCTCGCTTGCCCACCAAAGAAGGATCGCTGCCAGGACCGTCAGAGCGAGGAAAAGGAAAGCCACACTAAAGAGCGCCAGGGAGACCAGAACTTCGCGTATGTAGTACGAGGAGAAACCGAACCCCAAGATGGTGACGACAAGTCCACAAGCGCATTCTGTGATTTTGGGTGTACGCAAGAAATCCCCCTTGATCTGGTGGCCTCATCTAGGTGTCTGTCGAGACATGGCGGGTGCAGCACTGGCGTTGGGAGTTGCGGACTTCAATTGATCGAGCGAGGCCAGGACACTCTGCCATCGAACATTGTCCTTCTTGGTTTCCAAAGGAAGAGAGAGGTCGGAATAGAACTTCAGGATGTTTTCGCGGAGATCGGGGGAAGTCAGATCGAATTTACGGGCCGCCAGCTGGCCTACCAGCTTTGCATAAGTCTCGTCGGTCAAAGAGTACTCGGCAGCCTTGGTCGGTTTGCCGGTGTCAAAATCGCTGTTCGGCAGGTCCAGGGAGTCAGAAGCAACTTGCTTCAGATAAATGCGGTATTGGTCGACGGTTGTATTGATGCTCTTGAAATACATGTCCTCGGTCTGCGCAGTAGGGTTGTTGAACGCCAGCGCCTTGAACGGGCCAATTTTCGGCATATATCGCAAGATGACGGACCACACGCGGGTGCCGAAATCGGGCTTGGTATAGTCTTTTCCCCACTCTTTTTCATAATCGGAGCGGGAGAGCCGGTAGAGAAACTTCTTTTTCGCAAAATCCGGCGTCTCTTTCATCATGTCCTTCTGGTGGGTGCGAAGGGCGATCTGAGTCATTTGCGGAATCATGCGGCTCACCGCAAAGCGATAGGACCCGATGGCGAGATCTTCGTGGGTCAGCACGTCTTTCAATTCCACTCCGTAGACGATGGGGAAAGTCCGTTCCAGCAGAGGCTTGGAAACCTGGAATCCGATGAAATCGTGATATTGCTGCGAGGCATAACGATTTTTGGCTACCTGCACCATGTCGAATCCGAACTCGGTCTTCAGATGCGCGGTGTGGTCCTGGGCATACTTCACGGAACTGCCGTACTTGGCGCGGAGCTTAGGATATTGAATGGCAACGGCGGTGTTGACGGCAGGATGGCCAGCCAGATCGGAAGCGTAGTGCGCGAGGGCCCCCAGGGCGAAGGCGTACTCATTGGCATCCTGACTCTGTAAGAGCAGCTCGCGAACGAAGTCCCCGCTGCGGACGTAGTGAACCAAATTGCTGAATTCCACGCTGCCGAAGGGATAGTAGCCGAGGTCCTGGATGACGGCGCCGCCGTAAGCGTAACTGTGTGCCAGCTTGAGTTGTTCTTCCGTAAGCGTAGGAAAACGCTTGAGAAGAAGCGGGCTGATCTGATCGGTCCAGAGAAGGTCGACGATTTCCTCGTGGGTGAGCACGGAATACGCCGACGAACCCGTGGCCGAGAGAAGCAGGACGATAAAGACGGCGGCCAGACGGATGCCCCAAGCGTACCGTCCACGCGGAGAAACGGCTTCGCTGAACCGAGTCCTATTTTGTTTTTCTGAGTTCATGGACAACTTTCTTCGCTTCCTTCATTCTTTCTTTGTAGAAGGCCGGACTGATCAGGACCTTTTTCTCTCCAAGACGCAGGTCCGCTTTGATGCCACGCTTCGACAAGAACAGAGAAAGCGCCAAGTATGTCTTGATCTCTTTTTCGAGAAACGCGATTGCATGGCGCCTGGATTCATCCATCGCTCACCTCCAGATTGACAATAGCGGCAAAGTCTAGATACGTCCGAGAAGCACGAGGATTACGACAATGACGAGAATCAACCCGAGGCCTCCCGTCGGCCGGTATCCCCAATCTCTGCTATGCGACCATCGTGGTAGTGCGCCAAAGAGAGCCAAAATCAGGAAAATGATTAAGATAGTTCCAAGCATTGTTTTCCTCTTTTCAAGAAAATCCACTGGATCAAAACGCAAACTGCCTGCCGGCCCTGGGCGACACTGCCATTCTTTGACAAATTCCGCTCCTGGCCGGAGCCGCGCTCGATCAGCGCGAAGGATCAGGGGCTAAATCACGACGCTGATTGAGAAGCGTGAGCCGGGATAGTACGGGTTGTACATGTAATATCCGCCGTCGACGTAATCGATGTAGACGTCGTCGGTGTAGTACCAGCCATTCGGCCAGGGTTCAACAAATCCAAACCAAAAGCCGTTGTATTGGAAGCGAGAGTATCCGCCGACCAAAACAGGGTTGCCCATGTGGAATCCGTGCTCCCGGCCGAAATGGGAACGGAAACGATCCTCAGGAATTCGACCGCTGCCCCTGGAACTGAGGCGGAGCGCGGGCTGAGAGCGTTGTCTATCGACTGCCTGCTGCGTGCGCTGGGGGGGTTGTGAAGATCTTGCCTGCAGCTGGCGCGGTTGCTGTTGCTGGGTCTTGGTTTGTTGCTGTTGCCTTGCGGAGTTGTTTTGCTGCGGTTGCCGCCCATTGGCTTGTTGCTGGTGCTGCTGTTGTTGTTGTTTGGGAGCTTGAGCTTGTTGCTGCTGTTGATGCTGTTGTTTGGGAGCTTGAGCTTGTTGCTGCTGTTGATGCTGTTGTTTGGGAGCTTGGGCTTGTTGCTGCTGTTGCTGTTGTTTGGGAGCTTGTGCTTGTTGCTGCTGTTGATGCTGTTGTTTGGGAGCTTGGGCTTGCTGCTGCGGGCGCTGTTGCTGTTGTCTCGGTGGTTGAGCCTGTTGCTGCCTTTCAGGCCTGGCTGGTTGCTGCTGTTGGGCAGGTTTGGCCTTTTCCTGTTGTTTCTCTTGCCCTGCGTGGGCCGGTGCTGCGATTCCGAAAAGTAGTAATAGAGCGGCTGCGCTTATAACTCGAATTGGTTTCATACGTTATCCCCATTGTGTCTACGAATGCGCTCGTCACCTAGGTTTACAGGGTGCGCCTGATGTTCCCGATCGTTGATGCCCATCCAAAGCCTGAAAATCTTCGCTGCGCCTCTCCTTGAGCCGCGTTGGTCAACCGACGCGGATACGAGAGAGGGAGTGGAACAGACCAAATACATTAAGGAGCCAGAGCACGACGCAGATGACCACCAGAGCGTTCAGGATCGACTTGATACTGCCTGCCATAGGGATGAAACGATTCACCAGCCAAAGCAGGACGCCCACGACGATCAGGGCTATGAAAACTTGCATAAGAGGCATAGCTTTTTACCTTTCTGTCTACGCTGCGAGACACGTCCAAGCCGGGCCGAAGGATTACGGCTCGCTCTGCCTGGTGCGGAGAACGCGTTGAATGGGTTGCGTTCCACTAAGCGCCGAACTACGAGCCAGACAAGCGGTGCGCAAGATGTGTTGTTCGATGTCCTCAGCGCTTATTGCGGGTCGAGGTATTCAAGCCGAAGGGCATGGACCGGCCAACACTGCAGTGCTTTTGATGCAACATAATCCTAGTCTTTAGAGAGGGAGCTGTCTGTGCAGTTGTATACAACATCGTAGTTCGTTGCCGCGCGAAAACGCGCGTCGACAGGCCAAACCGTCGAAGAGGTCGCAGAATTCGTCTGGATTGCCGAAATTCGCGTAGCCTGTCTGGCAAACTAAAAGCAGCAGGGCACACCGAGGAGTGCCCTTCCGCCTCGGTTGCAAGAAATGCGAAATGGAGGCGAGTTAGTTTCCGCCGAGATATTGGACGTGCACGTAAGTGCCGAGGCGGACGTTGTAGGCGAGGTACCAGCCGTCATGGTCCGGGTCGTCGTAGATTACGATCTGGTCGGTGCCCCAGGCCCAGTCGTCGCAGAAGGCGTAGTCAGCGGGGGCCGCACTGAAATAGAAACCGCCGAACCAGAAGCGCTCGCGGTTGCCACCTTCGATGCGCCACGCGTGGCCCTTGCCGATGCCTCCGGTGAAACGGCCATGCTCCCAGGGATGATCAAGGTGATAGTGGGGATCATCGCGGCCGGAATCGTGGCCTATCCACTTATCGTTGGTGTGAACGTGAGGAGCTTCGGGGTGGCCGGCTCTGTCGGCATACTTTGCGGCTTGTTGCGGTGCCGCGTGTGATGGAGGCCGGGCCGGAGCAGGCCCGTGAGCGGGAATGTGCCCTCCACCGAAGCCTTTAGAAGGCGGACCTCCTTGGTGTTTTTCTTGTGCGAGAGCCGGAATCGAACAGATCAAGAACAAACTAAAAATTCCTAGGAGAGATTTCATGCGAGCCTCCAAACGGATTTGTGTTGCCGCAATTCGCGAGCCGGGAATTCTGCTGCTCTCGGCTGACCGGGCGGTTATGCTCACAACTGGCAAAACCCGGGTGCGCCGCCAAAGTTGCTTTTAGGAAACTTTGGCTCGGTGATGAGGGCCGTGGTGCTACGCGCTGGCAATTAGACGCCCGCATGAGGCCAAAAGGTTACGGCCTATAGATTCTTTGTGGCGCGGAAGGCGCGGACTACGGCCGCGACGTCGCGTTGATCGGCGTCGACTTGAGCGTTGAGGTGGCGCATATCGGCGGCGGTGAGTTTGCCGGAGAGATCGGCTAGGGCGGAGCGGAGTTGGGGAAATTTTTCTAGCGCGGCGCGGCGCACTATCGGGACGGCGTCGTAGGGCGGGAAATAGTGTTGGTCGTCTTCGAGAGCGACGAGGTGAAGAGAATCGATCAGGCCGTCGGTGGAATTGCCGGCGACGACGTCGACTTGATGATCGAGCAGCGCGCGGTACAGGAGGCCGAGGTCCATCACGTTTGGTGGGGCGGCGAAGTGGAGAGAGTAACGCGCGCTCCAGCCCGGGAAGCCGTCGGGGCGTTCCAGGAATTCGTAGCCGACACCGGCGCGCCACTTTGGGGCGACGGGGACGAGATCGGACGTCGTCCGGAGGTGGAGAACTTGTGCGTCTTCGCCGCGGACTACCATGGCGAAAGTGTTTTCGAAGCCTAGAGGTTCGGTGAGATCAAGTTGGAAGCGCTGGGAGTATTGCTGCTTGACGCGATTGTAGATGGCGGCGGGGGTATCCGTACCGGGAGATTCGTTGAGCACGGCGGTTAGCGCCGTGCCGGTGTATTCGACGTAAAGATCGAGGTTCCCGGAGAGGAGGGCTTTGTGAACCAGGAGAGTGCCGCCGAGGTTGGTTTTGCGGTCGACGGGAATGTTGGTGCGGGACTCGATGTGTTGCGCCAGGAGTTCGGCCAGGATGACTTGCTCGGTGAAAAATTTGGAGCCGATAGTTAGGTGGAGCTGGGTGGGTTTGCGGCAGGCGGCGGCAAAACAAAAAAAGCTGAGGAGACAGAGTGCGATGCGGCGCATGTCAGGCCTAGAGCTCCAGGGAAGCGGAGAATTTAACACAGAGATCACCGGGAAACTCAGAGGTTAAGGAAATTTTGGAGGAGTTGCTTGCCGCAGACAGTGAGGACGGATTCGGGGTGGAATTGGACCCCTTCGATTTTGTAGCGGCGATGGCGGAAGCCCATGATGATGCCGTCGCTGGTCTCGGCGGTGATGGTTAGCTCGCGCGGAAGCGATCTGCGTTCGACGATTAGCGAATGATAGCGCGTGGCGGTGAAAGGCTCAGGAAGTTGGCGGAAAATATTTTTGCCGTCGTGATGGATTTCGCTGGTCTTGCCGTGGAAGAGTTTTGGGGCGCGAACGATTTTGCCGCCGAAAGCGGCGCCAATGGCTTGATGGCCGAGGCAGACACCTAAGATGGGAAATCTTCCGGCGAGCCGCTCAATCAACTCCACTGAAATGCCGGCCTCTTCGGGCGTGCACGGCCCCGGAGAAATGACAATCTTCTCCGGTTTGCGCTTGGCGATTTCCTCGACGGAGATTCTGTCGTTGCGGTGCACTTCCACCTGACAGCCAAGCTCACCAAGATACTGGGCGAGGTTGTAGGTAAAGGAGTCGTAGTTGTCGAGCAGCAGGATCATGTCATTCGAAACTTTCGTGGTGCGCTTGTAATTCCTCTTCACCTGCCCTTGCGATGCGCGGCCTCAAGCGCAGTGAGCAAGGCCTTCGACTTGTTCACGGACTCTTGGTATTCGCCCTCGGGCGTGGAATCGGCGACGATTCCGCCGCCGGCTTGCACGTGGGCCACGCCGTTTTTGATGACCATGGTGCGCAAAGCGATGCAGGAGTCAAGATTCCCGGCGAAGTCCAAGTATAGAACGCCGCCGGCATAAATGCCTCGGCGGGTGCGTTCCATCTCTTCGATGATCTCCATAGCGCGCACCTTCGGAGCGCCGGATACGGTTCCTGCGGGAAAGCACGCCATCAACGCATCGAAACAATCGACATCCTCGCGAAGGCGCCCGCGCAGGCTGGAAACAAGATGCATCACATGCGAGTAGCGCTCGACGGTCACCAGCTTTTCGGGTTTCACGGTGCCGTACTCGCAGACGCGGCCGAGATCGTTGCGGCCGAGGTCGACCAGCATGATGTGCTCAGCGCGCTCTTTTTCGCTGGCGAGCATTTCTTTTTCAAGACGCTGGTCTTCGGCTTCGTCCTTGCCGCGCCAGCGGGTCCCGGCAATGGGCCGATAGAAAACATCGCGGCCCTGAACCTTCACCAGCATTTCCGGCGAACTTCCGGCGACGGCGACGTCATTCATCTGCAAAAAGAAGAGATAGGGTGACGGATTGAGCGCGCGCAGCTCGCGATAGACGTCAAACGGCTCAGCGTGCGTTTTGGCGGAGAATCGTTGGCTGATCACCACCTGAAAAATATCGCCGGCGCGGATGTAGTTTTTCGCTTTGCGAACGGCCTGGAGATATTCGTCGCGGCGAAAATTGGAAGTAACTCGGAGGGGGGCGCGGCGTTTCTTGGATTTCTTTTTTGGCAGCTCGGCGGGAGAAGTCTCGTCGAGCAACTGGCGCGTTTTGCGAATCTCGCGCACCGCGGCGTTGTACTTCGTGCGGAGGCTGCCTTCGCCGTCGTTGTGCACATTGCGGACGATCCACAGCCGGTGTTGGACGTGATCGAAAGCGATGATGCCGTGATAGAACATCAGCACGGCGTCGTACAAGCCGATGTCGTCGCGCAGGCGTTTGGGGAGCCGCTCGATGAGGCGGACCATGTCGTAGGAAAAATAGCCAATGGCACCGGCCACCAGCGGAGGCAGACCCGGCAAGCGCACCGGGCGGAAGCGGTCTATCCTCGCGCGAAGAAAGGTCACCGGATCGCGCTCTTCCCAAATGATGCGGTTGTGGCTCTCCAGCACACAAGCGCCGCCGGCGTACCGAAAAACTTCCTCGGGATTCGCGCCGGCGAATGTGTAGCGGGCGATTTTTTCGCCGCCCTCCACGCTCTCCAGCAAAAAGGAGTAGCGCGCACCCTGGGCCAGACGGAGATAAGCGCTGACGGGAGTGAGCAAGTCCGCGGGAAATACCTCATAGACGGGGATAAGGTTTCCCTGTTTTGCGAGACGCTGGAATTCGCGGAAGTCGGGTTGAATCATGGGATCAGTAAACGGCCACAGCTTGTTTCGCCGAGGTCGGCATTATCGCATTTCTGGATTAACCGTGCTGCCGGGACTCTTCTTCCGCGCACAACGCGCGCACCACGGCTCTACGCATCAGGAACTCCGGCGCTCGCCGCCCGGTCCAGAGTTCCCATTGCGCGACGCCCTGCGGGACAAACACCTCCACGCCGGAAATTGTCGTGATGCCCTTGCGGGCGGCGAGCTTCAAGAGCCGCGTCCTTTGCGGCCGGTTGATGAGGTCCATAACCACGCGGCAGTTTAACTCCCGGGGGGATAGCGGCGAGACCCGATCGTGGGGATGCATGCCGATGGGAGTTGCGTTCAGGACGGCGTCAAAAGATTCGCTGCGTAATGCCCGTCGCGGAACAACTTCGCCGCCGACCGCTTTGGCCAGTTCTCGCGCCGCCCTTTCACGCCGGGCGCAAATCCCAACGTGAGCGCCTGCTCGCGCGAGAGCGAACGCCGCGGCTCTGGCGACACCGCCTGCGCCGAAGATCAATGTGCGGCTTCCCGCGAGCCGAAGTTTTTGCTCCAGGGCCCGCAGAATCCCGATGTAATCGGTATTCGATCCGACGAGCGAACCATCGCGCCGGACCACCACCGTGTTGACCGCACCGATCTCTGCCGCGAGCCGATCGCATTCTTGTAAGTGCTTGAGGATGGACTGTTTGTGCGGAATCGTCACGCTAAAGCCGCGAATCCCGAATTCCGGCACAGCCTCGAGAAAATCACGCAGATCCTTCACCAGGAAGGGTAAATAAACCGCATCGATGCTCCGCGCACGGAAGCCGGTGTTATGGAGTAGTGGCGATAGGGAATGCCCGACTGGGTCACCGATCACGCCATAAACGCGAGTACGTCTGGTCAGTTCGTGGGCGCGGTAGAGGTGCTTCAAGGTGTCGAGGGAGACTTGGCCGGGCGCAGTCGCCTCCCCGATGGGTGCGTAGGCCAGCGCACTACCTTCTCGCAGGGCCAGGATACGCGCCGGAAGGCCGACTTCGCCCATAGGAACGGTAACGAGGTTAGGCCAGCGACGAACCAGACGCAACAGGCGGATACTGTCGCCAATGGTTTCCGCGTGGGCCGCAATCTTTAGGGCCTCGACGCCGGGACGCGCCGCGGAATGGATAGACGTGAGCCGTGCCGGCAAGCGCTGGAAGTCATGCAGGGAGAGCAAGATACGCGGCGGTAAGCGCAGTTCACTGAGGGACTTGCCCGGCAATTCGCGCAACGTTTCGATTTCCAGATCGCCCCAGGCGCAGCCCGCCTCGCGGGCCTCGTTCAGCCAGTAAAGTTCGGCTTGGATACCTCCAGAGAGCTTGCCGCCACCTATGCGGCGGCGGCAGGTGGCGAGGAACGTAGTACCGCGCGGCCGGTTCTTTTTCAGCCAGAGGAGCAGGCTCGAACGTTCGGAATTGTTGCGCAACCAGTCCAAACGCAGTTCCATGGTAGGCGTTTCGCGGAGTCCCATCCGGACCAAATCGGCCATTTCCGAAGCCGTGGAGGCTGCGGCGACCGCGCAAATACGGCTGATCCCGACGCCAAACAGTCTCGTCCGCCGGGCAGCTTTTGGCATAGGATTCAAAATACGGCTTGTAGCTCGCAGTGTCAAAAGTGTAAAGCGCTCTCGGCGTATTGGTTGACGCATCGCTCCGGCCCTGTTAATTTCGCAAAGAATCGTCCCCGCACGGCCGGTTGGGCGTGTTTTGAAGGAGTCTCGGAATGCGCGCTAAATTAGCTGCTCTAAGCCTTTTTGTGTTTATCGGTGCCGGGATCTGCTCGGCGCAAACTGCTCCTCCGCAGGCAAGCTATTCCACGGTCTATTGTTCGGGTTTTGTAAGCGACCAAAGGGTCCCCGATGCCACCCGACTGGTCTCCGGAAAGGAGACCAACGTCAAAATATTGTTCGGACGCGGCGACTTTGTGACCATCAATCGCGGGCAGGACAAGGGTGTACGGGTCGGCGATCTTTATTCTGTTGTGAGGCCGGAGTCGGACGGCTTGCAAATGGTGAATTGGTTCAAGTGGCAGATCAAGCTCCTCAAGGCTATGGGGACTCATTATCTGGACGCCGGTCAACTCCGCGTTACTAATGTTCAGGCCAAGACGGCGATCGCGGAAGTAACCCTATCCTGCGACTACATGCTGCGCGGCGATATCGTCCTCCCGTTTCAGGAAAGGCCGGAGCCGACGTTTAAGGATCCCAGCGCCTTCGACCTTTTCGCGCCCATCAGCGGCAAGCCGGTGGCGATGATCGTCGAGTCGAAGGATTATCAGCAATCCGCCGGTCAAGGCAACACCGTGTACGTCAACCTGGGAACCCAGAGAGGCGTCAAAGTCGGCGATTATTTTCGCATATTCCGTTACGAGGGTACGCTGGCGGACATGGCCCCGCAGACCAAGGAGTATCAGGACCGTTTGTATGGCTTTGGTCGCTCGCCGGAGCGGTATAACTGGAACGATTTGCCGCGCGAGGTGTTGGGCGAAGGCATCGTCATCAACGTGAGCCGCAACTCCTCGACGGTATATCTCACCTATAGCGCTGCGGATATCTACGTTGGCGATTACATCGAAATCGAATAGCCGATACTCCCCAACAGGAACTTCCGGCCCGCCTCGAGATATTGCTCGCGCGGGCCTCTCTATTTGGACGCGACCCGAGCATCCTGACTGTTTTGCGCGGTGGAATTCAGGCCTCCAACGATGACTGATCCCCGTTTGCGGCAGTTTCCGAAAAGACTTCGCAAGTGAATCCGAGGATTTGTGTTTCCGGCTCCTGCCATGCATGCGCGGCCAGGCCGGCCTTGCGGCAAGTCTCTTCCAGGAACTGCTCGCGGCCAAGTTTGTGCTGCACAGCAACTTGCGGCAGCAGAAGCCCGCGTTTCGCAGCCTGCGAAATCAGCAGTCCATGTTTCCCAATCTCGATGTTCTGAGGAAGAATGGGCTCGGGCGGAGACAACAGGGACAGCTCGATCTGCAGTTCTCGGACCTCTTCCTGGCTGACGGGCGAGAATCGCGGATCCTCGAAGGCCGCGCTGGCAGCACAGCGCGTGATGGACTCGCCCAGCGGCTCGAAGGCCTCAATAACGCCGATGCAGCCCCGCAAACGGCCGCGCGCATGGAGAGTGACGAAAACGCCGCGTTTCTCCGCAAACACGCCGCTGTGAGGTATGCATGCGGCGGGTTTCTGGGAAGAAACGGCTTCGACAATGGCCCGGCGTGCAAGTTCGAGCAAGGACTGGCGATCGGCTTCAGAGAGGGACGGCATCCTCGGACTTTTTGTGGCTCTCCATCATACGTAGCTTGCGGCGCTGCTTGATGCGCTCGTCGAGCTGGCCCCAAAATTTCAAAAAGTATTGCGCCGCCGATACTAGCGCGCTAATCACCACCAGCCAGAGCAGGAATAGCCCCAGCTTGTTCAGCAAAGGGTGTTGCTGTTGCCGCGCTCCGGCGATCAGGACTGCTACCGCGCACACCTGCAAAACCATCTTCGTTTTGCCCAACAAGGATGCCGCGATCGTGAATCCTTCCGCTGACGCGATGTTGCGCAAACCAAGCACGGTGAACTCACGCCCAATGATGATGACCACCATCCAAGCCGGTACCAGCTGCATACCTACAAGAGAAACGAAGGCGGCTGAAATAAGCAGCTTGTCGGCAATGGGATCTAGAAGAATGCCAAGCGTTGTCACTTGCAGTCGGCGCCGAGCAAAATACCCGTCGGCCCAGTCGGTCGCCGCGGCCAAAAGCAGGATTAGGACTCCCCAAAACTCGAAATGCATGGGGAATCCACGGAAATCCAGGTTGGGGCTCTTCGTGAGCAAAACCGCAATCAGCAGAGGAACGAAAAAGATACGCAGAACCGTCAGCGAGTTGGGGAGATTCATAGGAACGTGGCGGTGGGGAGGCCGCCCCTGAGGATTCGGCCACCGCTCCGCCTGACTATAGACTCCTGGTCGGTAGGCGTCAACGTCTTGAGGACGAATCGGCGAGCCTGCTGGCAGGTACTGTAACGTCAACAAGTGAAATGAGTTGTCATGCCGCGCAGGTGATACTCTTACGTACCCCTGCTGCTGCAAACCTGTGCAAATGTCAAAAACCGGCACGGAAGAACTTGCTCGGTCCGGGAATTCAACGGTTCCCTCTGTAACTGGCATAAAGTCTTTATAATCAGTATATTAGAACTGGTCTCTGGCAGATTCGCCTGCCCTTTTGCAAAACGGATTCGCGCGGACTTTTTTTTGCACGTAACAGTTTCCACAAGGTTTCCACAGCGGGAGGGGTGTCTCGAATCTTCCTAAACCCTTCAAGAAAGACCCATTTAGCAGCCTAAACGGGCGGTTTCGGGCTTATGGAATCGGAGTTACTTTGGCGGAAATAGGCAGCCGGCCGTCAGCTCGCTCGCGGTCCCCGCAACAATCGCGCCGGAAGGAAAAACAGAGCTCTCAAGAAAGACAAAACGCCATGCACGGCGATTCCTGCGATGCGGAACGGCAGTAGAATCAACCAAACAAAGGGATAGAGCACCAGGGCCAGCAGCGCGAGAGGCCAACAGAAGAAGAACAAGATGCACCAGAGCAATAATCCAACCATGGCAATCTCCTCACCTCGTATTACGCACGCACGCGTTTTGAAGTTCCGTCAATCGCAAAGCTACTCAGCTTGAGCTTGCGGGCAATCGACACGGGAACTTCGGCGTCCAGCAACATGTGCGAGTCCTGAACTTCGGAATGCAACACGCGTCCGAGCGCATGAACGAGCGCCAGGGTGCGGCCTTCAGCGAGCGGCAGCTGCAGGGAAAGGGATACCAGCGGATCGACAGGAAGAGCTCGATCCATGCGCCGCAACAACTCTTCGACGCCTTCGCCCGTAAGACCCGAGACTAGCACAGGTCCGCCGTTTGTTCCCGCGGCTTTCGCTTTGGGATGGTTGAGCAGAGCCCTTTGCTCTTCGGTGAGCCGGTCCACTTTGTTGAACACGCGGAGCTTTGGCCTGTCCGCCACGCCGAGGTCGTTCAATATTTTGTCCACCTCATCGTCGAGCTCGGCGTGATGAGGGTTCGAGACGTCGCTCACAAGCAGAATCAGCGCGGATTCCTGCACTTCCTCAAGCGTGGCACGAAACGCCGTGAGCAATCCCTTGGGCAGATCGCGGATGAATCCCACGGTGTCGGACACCAGGACGCGGCGATTGGAGGGCAAACGAACGGCGCGTATGGTGGGGTCTAGCGTGGCGAACATCCGCGAGGAGACCAGCACCTCGGCGCGGCTTAGCGCATTAAACAGAGTCGACTTACCAGCGTTGGTGTAACCCACAAGTGCGATGGTCCCGAGCGGCACCGCGTTGCGGGCTTCCCGCCGCAGAGCGCGTTGCTTGCGAATGTCTTCGATGCTCTTTTGGATTTTGCCCACGCGATCGCGAATACGGCGGCGGTCCGTTTCCAGCTTCTTTTCTCCAGGTCCGCGCACGCCGATGCGCCCCGCTCCCCCGCCAGCTCCGCCGGAACCTCCACCGCCGCTCTTGCCTCCGAGGCGCGACATCGAAGCGCCTTTGCCCGTAAGCCGCGGCAGCATGTAGTTCAACTGCGCGAGCTCGACCTGCAACTGACCTTCGCGGCTGCGCGCGTGTCGCGCAAAAATATCCAGAATCAATTGCGTGCGGTCGATGACGCGGCGCTCCGTGGCGGCTTCAATATTCCGCTGCTGCATAGGCGAGAGGTTGCTATCAAAAATAATCAGCGGCGCCTTGTGCGCGGTGGCTTCCGCGCGAATCTCGTCCAGCTTGCCGCGCCCCACCAGCGTCGCGGGGTCCGCCGATTCGCGCACCTGAAAAACCGTGCCCGCGATTTCCGCGCCAGCGCTGCACGCCAACTCCACAAGCTCCAAGAGCGATTCACGCCCCTGCTCACCGACTGGCATACCGGGAAAGCGCGGAGCCCGCTTCCAGCCCAAACCAACGAGCAAAGCGCGGTCCGCGGTCGAAACAGGTTGTGAGGTTTTGGTCACGAAGTCAGTCCCGAAGCCTTCGAGCGGAACGAGCCATGAAGGAGAGAGTCTTTCTTCACCTAAGGCCATTATACGCGCTCAGCTTCTCGGCGGCGACTCGCGAATGCCCTGCTGGCGGATCCAGCCGCTGGTTTCGTCTTGCAAGCGTGGATCGTCGCCAAAGCCGGTGAACCAGTGAATGCCGGGATCTTTGCGGAACCATGTCATTTGGCGCTTTGCGTAGCGCCGCGTGGATTGCTGAATCGCCACGCGCGCTTCTTCGAGCGTCTTCTCTCCGCGCAAGACCTCGCGCAGCTCGCGATAACCGATGAAATCGAACGGCTTGCCATCGCCCGGCGATCCACTGGCCATTAGACCTCGGACTTCCTCCATCCAGCCTTCCGCCAGCATGCGGTCGGTGCGCGCGTGAATGCGCTCATAGAGGCTTTCGCGCGGCGGCATCAGTCCGATTTTCAATGCGCGCCAGCCTTCGAGCGGAGTGCGGCCGGTACGGTACACTTCGGAAACGGGCCGCCGGGCCAGCACGCACACTTCAATGGCGCGGATCAATTTTTGTTCATCCGCAGGCGCGATTTTCCCCGCCGCTTCGGGGTCTAGACGCTTGAGCAAGCGGTGCAAATAATGCGGGGCGCGCTCCTCCGCGCTAGCGCGCAGTCTGTCTCTCAATTCTTTAGAGCGCTGGGGCGCCTCTGCCAGTCCTTCAAGCAGCGCGCGCAAATACAAACCTGTCCCGACCGTAACCATCGGCAATTTGCTCCTTAGCCGCAAATCATTCAATACCGACAACGCCATTTGCCGGTATCGGCCGGCGGTGGCTTCCTCGATCGGCGTCAAAACGTCGATTAAGTGATGCGGAATTCCGTGGCGCTCCGCTAGCGCCGGCTTGGCAGTGCCAATGTCAAAGCCGCGATAGAGTTGCGTCGAATCACAAGCCAGTACTTCTCCGCCTAATTGTTCAGCTAGCCAAACCCCGAGCGCGGACTTCCCCGATGCCGTAGGGCCAACCACGGCAACTAGCGGAAGTTCAGATATGCCAGCATTCATCGAAAAAGAATATGCCAAGCGCGGGGGATGGAAGCAACACAACGCGCAAAATCACGGCGAGAAGGGAGACCGCCGAGAACCTGCTGGCGCGGGCTCTTCACTTCTGTTGGTTGTAGTTTTCTGGCGACACGTTGTAGAGGTAGGTGTAGCGCAACTCGATGTACGGCCCGCTGAATTGCGCAGGGAGCGGCTCGAAGGGGTTGGAGGCGCGCACGGAAGAGTACGCGGCCCGATCCAGCGGCTCTTTTCCCGAGTTGCGGTTAATGACCGGTTCAGCGCCTGGCACGCTGCCATCCCTCATAATCTTAAACGTCAGGACGACAACGCCTCTCTCACCAAGCTCGACGGACTCAGGCATTATGGCAAACCAGTTGCGTTTTACCGTGACATACACGCGTTGGAGGTAGCTGTTAAAGTCCACACCCTGATCCGGCGTGAGCATTTCGATTCCGCCGTAGGCCGTTCCCCCACTTCCACCGCCGCCAGGACTGCTACGGCCAGAAACGCGACCTCCACCCCCAATGGGACGCGGTCCGGAACTCGGCGCCTTCAAGGCCTCTTGTATGGAATCCGCAACCGAGGGCGCTTTCGGCAACACCAGCCCGTGCTGCGGCTTGGGCATGTCCGGAGTATCCAGTTTCAGCGGCGCTTTAGGGGGATCCGTCTTGGGCGTGGGCGCTTCCACTTCTCGGGGAGTCTCCGGTAGTTTCGGTGTAGGTGCATCCGGCAACTCTCTCTTGGGAGGCTCCGGCCTCGGCGCAGGCTGAGGAACGGGAGGAGCCACTTTATTGATTACGCGCGGATCCACATGCACGACGGGCGGCTGCGTCGTTCGAGGCTGCGCTTTAGGCTTGGGACTGTAAGAACTCTCCGGCGGAATCCACGTCAATTGCCGGTTGGCTAGATCAATTTCCTGCTGCGTGGGCGCATGAGGCGGAAAAAGCTTTGCCTGGAGCAGAATGGCCGCAATCATCACGATGTGAAACACCACGGACGAAACGCGCGTGATCAAATCCCATTTTGTTTTTTCTTCTGTTTGTGGCTTGGTGAGAAGATTCACTTCGCCGGTCATGAACACGTCGAGATCGACCAGATCCCCCGGAGGAATCAAGGGTCCATCCGTTCTTTCCGGAGGCGCTGCGCCCTGCGGCACGGCGATGCGCTCGTCCATGTCTGTCGGTTGGACGGGAGTCGCATGGTTTTCCTCGACGTTGTAGGCTTCCTGGTTCACGTCGCGCGGAACAACGACGCGCGCGGCAATCGACTCCAGAGGGAGCGACCTGGGAATGTTCGATTTCCCGTCCAGCACCACGATCGGCAGCATCGCCGGAACGAGCGTGCGCTCATCTAGCGTGGTCGGACGCCTCCGCTGCGAAGGTGGCGCATCCTTGGCCGGCGGACGGGAACCAAGCGGCACCAGAGTCCGGGGTATCATTTTCCTGCTTTCTCTTGCGAGGCGAACGCTGCTAGTTGGACGCGTTCGCCGTGCTCCTGGATGCTTGCCATTACGCGGCTGGCCAGTTCTAGAGCCGCACGGCCAGCGGCTCCGTTGGTCGGCGGTTCGCGGCGGGTGCCGACCGCCTCCAGAAACGCCCCTAGTTTCGCATGCCAAGACTCTACGTCGGGCGCCGGCAATTTTTCAAACGAAAACTCAGGCCGCGGTCGCGGCCGCGGCCGTCTTACGGCCACGCGAAGCGCATCGCGCCGCGCGTAATCAAGCGAAATGTACTCACGTTGTTGGAAAAACCTCATCTTACGCACGCGTTCGGTCGAAACCGGCTGGCCGTCACGTTAGCGACTGCGCCACCCGCGAACTCCAGCCGTACATGCGCGATGTCCACTTTGTCCGTCAGCACGGGAATGCCCACGGTTTTCAATTCGGTCACCGGTTCCTTCACCAATGCCAGCAGGATGTCCAGGTCGTGGATCATCAGGTCATAAACGACTTCCACATCGAGACTGCGCGGAGTGAAAACTCCCAAGCGGTGCATCTCGAAAAAAAGCGGCCGATTGAGAATCGGCGCAACCGCCACTACCGCGGGGTTAAAGCGCTCGAGGTGGCCCACTTGGAAAATCCGCTTGTGCCGCCGCGCGGTTTCGAGAAGCGCATCCGCCTCCCGAAGACTAACGGCCATGGGCTTTTCAACCAGCACATCCAGACCGCTTCGAAGAAGTTGGCAACCCACTTCGGCGTGCGCGACAGTAGGCGCCGCTACGCTGACGGCATCCGCAAGCTCCGGGACTTCTCGAAGACTGCTAGCACCCAGGTCTGAAATTCCCTGGCGACGGCCTCCGCTCGAGCCTGATCTCGATGGTAAACCCAACGAGCTCCGCGCCCTCCAGCTCGCGATACACGCGCGCATGGTTGCGCCCAAATTCTCCCGTTCCGAAATGAGCGGAAGTTCAGATATGCCAGGATTCATGGAAACAGAATATGCCAAGCGCGGACTGCCGAGAACTGCCGGCGGACGAGCTTCACTTATAAGCGTCTTCGATCGGCAAATTGTACAAAAACATGATGCGGATCTCGATAGACGGTCCGGGGAAAGCCGACGGCAAAGGTTCGAACGGATTCGACGAACGGATGGCGGAGATCGCCGCGCGGTCCAACGGCTCTTTCCCGGAGCCCATTTCCCGTGATGGGTCGTCGTTCGGAACGCTGCCGTTCGCCATGATTTTAAATCTAAGCAAAACGCGGCCACGTTCTCCGAGCAGCGCCGACTGCGGCATCACCGCGTACCAATTCCGGCGTACGTTTTCCAGCATGCGATGCATGTAGTCGTCGAAATCTACGCCTTGCAAGTCCGTCAAAATTTCGTAGCCGTTCCCAAACGACCCCTGCCCATGCCCTGGTGGACCACCCCCGGGAGAGCCGCTCGCCCGTGGCCCTGGCCCGGTGATCGCGCCGCTTTTGCCGCCGGAACTCGGCGCCTTTAGGGCCTCTTGTATGGAATCCGCGACCGAGGGCGCTTTCGGCAACACCAGCCCGTGCTGCGGCTTGGGCATGTCCGGAGTATCCAGTTTCAGCGGCGCTTTAGGGGGATCCGTCTTGGGCGTGGGCGCTTCCACTTCGCGCGGCGTCACCTGTATTTTCGGTGCCGGAGCATCCGGCAACTCTCTCTTGGGAGGCTCCGGCCTCGGCGCCGGCTGAGGAACGGGAGGAGCCACTTTATTGATTACGCGCGGATCCACATGCACGGCGGGTGGCTGCGCCGGTCGAGGCTCAGGTTTTGGCTTAGGCGCGTACGAACTCTCCGGCGGAATCCACGTCAATTGCCGGTTGGCTAGTTCAATCTCCTGCTGCGTCGGGACGTGAGGCGGAAAAAGCTTTGCCTGGAGCAGAATGGCCGCAATCATCACGATGTGAAACACCACGGACGAAACGCGCGTGATCAAATCCCATTTTGTTTTTTCTTCTGTTTGCGGCTTGGTCAGAAGATTCACTTCGCCGGTCATGAACACGTCGAGATCGACCAGATCCCCCGGAGGAATCAAAGGTCCATCCGTTCTTTCCGGAGGCGCTGCGCCCTGCGGCACGGCGATGCGCTCGTCCATGTCTGTCGGTTGGACGGGAGTCGCATGGTTTTCCTCGACGTTGTAGGCTTCCTGGTTCACGTCGCGCGGAACAACGACGCGCGCGGCAATCGACTCCAGAGGGAGCGACCTGGGAATGTTCGATTTCCCGTCCAGCACCACGATCGGCAGCATCGCCGGAACGAGCGTGCGCTCATCTAGCGTGGTCGGACGCCTCCGCTGCGAAGGTGGCGCATCCTTGGCCGGCGGACGGGAACCAAGCGGCACCAGAGTCCGGGGTATCATTTTCCTGCTTTCTCTTGCGAGGCGAACGCTGCTGGTTGGACCCGTTCGCCGTGCTCCTGGATGCTTGCCATTACGCGGCTGGCCAGTTCTAGAGCCGCACGGCCAGCGGCTCCGTTGGTCGGCGGCTCGCGGCGGGTGCCGACCGCCTCCAGAAACGCCTCTAGTTCCGCATGCAAAGGCTCTACGTCGGGCGCCGGCAGTTTTTCGAACGAAAATTCGGGCTGCGGTCCGGGCCGCTTCACTGCGACGCGCAGAGCGTCGCGACGCGCGTAATCGAGCGAAATGTATTCGTGCTGTTGGAAAAATCGCATCTTACGAACCCGTTCCGTCGAAACCCGGCTGGCGGTTACATTGGCCACAGCGCCGCCCGCGAATTCCAGCCGCACATGAGCGATATCCACCTTGTCGGTCAGCACGGGAATGCCCACGGCTTTCAATTCGGTCACCGGCTCTTTGACGAGCGCCAGCAGAATGTCCAGATCGTGGATCATCACGTCATAAACCACTTCCACATCGAGACTGCGCGGAGTGAAAACTCCCAAGCGGTGTACCTCGAAAAAAAGCGGCCGATTGAGAATCGGCGCAACCGCCACTACGGCGGGGTTAAAGCGTTCGACGTGGCCCACCTGTAAAATCCGCTTGTGCCGGCGCGCCGCATCGAGCAGCGCATCCGCCTCCGCGAGATTCACGGCCATGGGCTTTTCGACCAGCACGTCGAGTCCGCTTTCAAGCAGCCGGCAACCCACTTCGGCGTGCGCGACTGTTGGCACCGCTACGCTGACCGCTTCGGCATGCTCTCGTAGTTCTTCGAGGCTGCGCAGCACGCTAGTCTGAAATTCTAGCGCGACGGCTTCTGCCCGAGCCTGATCTCGGTCGTAAACGCCAACGAGTTCCGAACCCTCCAGCTCGCGATACACTCGCGCGTGGTTGCGGCCAAACTCTCCCGTTCCAACGACGGCGGTGCGGATTTTCCGCGTTTCTTGTCCTCCGCCGCTCATTTGTTGTTGATTCCCCCTGAAGCGCTCTTCGGTTCCGCAACCATAGCCGGCGCAAACGCCTGAATGGCGATGCCCGCCGAGTCAGCCAGTTCAATCAGTTTTTGACGGTCAAACAGCAAGGTGCGGCCCGCATCCACCGCCAGGGCCGTGGCGCGGGAACTCTTCATCTGTTCGATGGTTGGCAAACCGACCACGGGTACATCGAAGCGCATGTCCTGGCGCGGTTTGCTGACTTTCACGACTACCAGGGGTTTTCCGCCGACGATACGCGCCGCGCGCGAGATGGTTTCGTCCGTTCCTTCCATGGCTTCTACGGCGATGCAGGCTTGGTCCGAAATCACCACCGTTTGCCCGATGTCCATACCCGCGATGTGCCTCGCGACGCTATACCCGTAGGCAATGTCGGCCGTTTCTTGCTCGTTGGGGGCCCTGCGCGTCAGCACCCCCGGCTCGGGCAAAAGTGGCTTCAGGAACAGCGTCGAGTCCACCAGTTGAATCCCTTCATCCTCGAGAACGCGCGCGATTCCGCCGATCAGCGCATCGGTGCTCTTGCGCGGAAGCGAGAAGAGCAGCTTGGCCAGTTTCCAGTCGGGCCGGATCGCGCTGAAAATCTTGTTGTGCTTCACCTGCCCGGCCATCACCGCCTGCGTAACGCCTTCCTTGTGCATCAGGTCGATGGCCTTGCTCAATTCGCCGAGGCTCACCCAATGCAGGCGCTTGGCGCTCTTTTCCAATTCGGGCGAGGCTTCTTCTTTCAGGGCAATCACCGTCATTTCGATTCCCTGGCTGCGCGCACCTTCCAGCACCAGAAACGGAAAGCGCCCGTTCCCGGCAATCAGTCCCCATCCTGTCGTGTTGCTGATAGCATCCGGCATGGCATGAACGGTGGGCGGCAACGCTTACTTCACGATTCCGCGCTCGGCAGTCTCTATAAATCGGATAAGTTCCTCGACATCGTCAGAGCCTTGCAGTTTCGCTCGCATCGCGGCGAGGGCTTGCGTGGTATTCATCTTCGAGCGGCTCAGCAAACGAAAAGCGCGATCGAGCGCCTGCAAACGCTCTTTCGAAAAACCTCTGCGCTCCAGCCCGATGGTGTTGACGCCATAGCTCTTGGTCTCACGTTCCGTCACCACGCGCGAAAACGGCGGCACGTCCTGCACAATCACCGTCGAAGCCCCAACATAAGCGTAACGGCCCACGCGGCAATACTGGTGCACCACGGAGAACGAACCAACGGTAGCAAAATCCTCTATGGCCACATGCCCCGCCAGCGTCGCGCCATTCACAAACAACGTTTGATTGCCAACCTGATCGTCGTGTCCTACGTGCGAGTAAGCCAGAAAAAAGTTTTCGTTGCCAACCCGCGTGAGGCCCCCGCCCTTTTGCGTGCCCCGGCTGATGGTGACGTACTCACGAAAAATATTTCCGTCACCCACAAGCAGCTCGGTCCGCTCACCGTGATAGGTATAATCCTGCGGATCACCGCCGACCGCGCAGAACGAATAGAACACATTGTTGCGGCCGTACTTCGCGGGCCCGCCGACAGTGGCATGAGGGTGAAGTAGGCAACCCTCGCCGAGCTCCACGTCGTCGCCCACCATCGCGTAAGCCCCCACCTTCACTCCAGGGCCCAGCTTCGCGCTCGAAGCCACGACTGCCTGCGGATGAATCTCCGGCCTGCTCATTTCGCGGGTTCTTCCACCTTAGTGCCAAACTCGCGATCCACCATCTTGCACATCAGCGTCGCTTCTGCAGCCAACTGCCCGTTTACCGTGGCCTTGCCGTCGAGCTTGCAGAAGTCGCCCCGCCACGAAATCACTTTGACCTCCAGCCGCAACTGGTCGCCAGGCAGCACCGGCCGGCGAAATCGCGCGCCATCCACAGCCACGAAATACAGCAGCTTGTTGTCACGGTCCGGAATCTCCAGCAGGAGCAGCAACCCGCCCGTCTGCGCCATCGCTTCGATGATCAACACTCCCGGCATGATGGGCTTGCCCGGAAAGTGACCTTGAAAATGCGATTCATTGATGCTTACGTTTTTGACGCCGACAATATACTTCAGTCGTTCCATTTCCAGGATCGCGTCCACCATCAGAAACGGATAACGGTGCGGCAAAATCTTCTGAATCTCCACTGCGTCGAGTATCATCCGTGCTCCCCATCGCGCCACAGATCCTTACAGCGGCGCCTCACTGTTCCCCGGCAAACCCCCTATTATATGCGAACCCAAGGCTACTGCGCTCTCCTTCGCGCCGCTCCCCGTCGAAGCGCAAGAACCAGCGTCCATTCGCAGTGCGCCGGACTTCAACACCAGTTTTGATGGTCCGTTGTATTACACCCACGAGATTACACCTGCCGATTTGGTCGGCCGCACACTCTGGGAGCTAGCCCTTCTGCGCAACACCATCGTTCGCGATGGCAGCCAGGCGTACCCCGACGTCGCCAAGCTGCGACAAAGTTTCGGGAGCGTTAGTCAATACTAGTTTTCTTTCCGCTCGGCACTTGTTCCGATTCCGCGGCCGGACCTCTCAGATTGACAATTCCTAACGCGCCTTTCAGGATGTCTTCGAGCGGTTTCAGGACCGGATTCTTCGCAGTGCCCAAATTCACATCGCCGCCAATCCACAGACAGACCTCCCTAGAGCTACTACTCTCGCTAGCACTCCGGAGCGCGATCGTCGCGATGACGCTGATGGCTGCCACCGCCGCCGAGAGCCCCGAAAGTCTCCGCATCGTTGACCAGCCCATCCCCTTTGACAAGGAACGTATCCGGCTCACTCTTGAATACATCCACAAGCACTACGCGACGGATGCCGAAGATATCACCATCACACCGCAGGCCATCGTTCTGCACTACACGGTAACGCCTACCTTTGACGCAACGTGGACCTATTTTAGCCACACGCGCATCGAAGCGGCTCGTCCGGAGCTTCAACGCGAAGGGGAGCTCAACGTCTCCGCTCACTTTCTGGTCGATCGTGATGGCACAATCTATCGGCTCATGCCCGAAACGTGGATGGCGCGGCACTGCATAGGCTTGAACCGCGTGGCCATCGGCATCGAGAACGTGGGTGATGGCGAAAAATACCCGCTCACCGATCGCCAGGTGGAGGCTAACGCATCCCTAGTCCGTTACTTAGCCGGAAAATATTCGGTCGCTTATTTGCTCGGCCACAACGAATATCGCCGCATGGAGAAAACTCCTCTCTTTCTGGAACTTGTCCCGGGTTACCGGACCCGAAAGTCGGATCCTGGCGACGAGTTCCTGCGGCGCGTGCGCGAGAGACTTACCGATCTGCATCTAAGGGCCCCTCCGCTTTAATGTGCTCTCGCCCACCGAAGTTGGCGCTCTTCCTGCGCGCGGCCTCGATCATTGCCGCCTGAGCCGCACATTGTTAGCATGTCCCGGCCATGCCGGATACCAACTACCCCAAGGAATACTTGCGCCTCCTAAAAAACCGTTTGCCGGAGATGCTCTCCACGCTCCAGAGGCTGGTCCTTGCGGAATCTCCCAGCCTAGAAAAAGCTCCCGCCGACCGTTGCTGCGACCTACTCGCCGCGGAATGGCAGAAGCGCGGCGCGAGCGTCAAACGAATCCCGCAGAAACTCCGCGGCGACCAGCTTCGCGCCACTTGGTGGCCCGAGAAATCGCGGCCCGTGGGTCAATTCCTCGTGCTCGGCCACTACGACACGGTCTATTCCTCGGGCGCTCTCGCCAAGATACCTTTCCGTGTCTCTCGCGGAAAAGCCTATGGTCCCGGCATCTTCGATATGAAAGCCGGCCTCACGCAGGCCCTCTTCGCCCTCGAAACTCTGCAGCAAACGAAAGCCCCGCTGCGCCACCGCTTGGTCTTTCTGTGCACCTCCGACGAGGAGATCGGCAGCGACGCCGCGCGAAAACTTATCGAAACAGAAGCCCGCCGCAGCGAAGCCGTTTTCGTCCTCGAACCTTCGCTCGGGCCACGCGGATTGATCAAGACTTCTCGCAAAGGCGTAGGCGAGGCCGAACTCATCGTCCATGGCCGCGCTTCCCATGCAGGCCTCGAGCCTCAGGAAGGCGTCAACGCGATTCACGAGCTGGCGCGGCAGCTCACCAGCATCCAGGAATGGAACGACCTGCGCCGCGGTGTGACTGTCAACGCCGACATCATCGAAGGCGGCACGCGCGTAAATGTCATTGCGGAACGCGCCCGCGCCGTGCTCGATCTTCGCGCGCTGCGCGTCACGGACATGCGCCGCCTAGAGCGCAAACTACACGCGCTCCGTCCGATTCTACCCGGCACGAAGCTTGAGGTTCGTGGGGGCTTCAATCGCGCTCCACTCGAACGCAAATGCAGCGCCGCACTGTTCGCCAAAGCCAAGGCCCGGGCCGCCGAAATGGGCCTGTCTCTGGGAGAATGCACCGCCGGAGGCGGCTCTGACGGCAACCTCACCGCCGCACTGGGGGTCCCCACCCTCGACGGCCTCGGCGCCGTCGGTCATGGCGCTCACTCGGCCAACGAACACATCATTATCGACACCATGCCCGCCCGCGCCGCGCTTCTAGCGGCTTTGCTGCTTCCCTCCTGAAGAGCCTTGAAGGCTGCGGTGCGATTAGCGTCCGTAGGTCTTACGCAGATATTCCGCGGTGGACTGCATCAAGTCGTTGTAATCGCCGTGCAACACCGCACGCAAAGCTTCTTCCGTTGAACTACCGCTGCCGATACGGTCGAGGATGCGCTGGATGTCGCCCATGCCGCTGGTTTCGACGATATATTCAATATTCGCGAGCGCCCACTCATACGCGTAGCCCGCTCTATCGCTCGGCAGGCCCATCCACGATCCTTCCAGCTTGCCAAGCGAAGTCGCCTGTCCTTCACGGTAAACTTCGGCGAGCATGCCGGCACTATCGCCGCTGCGCTTGCCTTCCATCCATTGCGCCAAACCTTCTTGGATCCAGGTGGTCACATGACCACGCGTCTTCTGTCTCACAAAACTGTGTGTCAACTCGTGCTTCAGCACCCGCGAAAGCTCCGGCGTCACACCGCGCAATCCCTGTACCGGCACGCGAATTCGCCCGTCATTCAACGCGCCCGCCCAATCGGGGGCCTGGGTGATGTCGGCATATGCCTGTTGCGTATAGAGGACCACACCGATGGAATCCGAAGGCGTGAAACTCAACTCGGACTCAATCGCTGAAAAATGCACCTCCAGCGTGCGCAGGACTTCGCGGGCCAGCGCCGGCTCCGCCGTGCCACTGTAACGTAGTGTGAAGTGGCTGCTTTCGTTTTCTTTGTAGCTCTGTTCTTCCTGTTTGTCCCGTTGCGCCTTGTCCAGGGCCTCCTCGACTTCCGGATCGGGCCGCAAAGTCAGCGCTCGCTTCCATTCCGCAACGGCCTGATCCATCTTGTTCATGCCGTAATACGCCCAGCCCGCCAGCTTCGCCACGTCGGCGTTCACCGGCGCAACCCGCCGCGCTCGTTCCAGATATTCCAGCGACTGCTTGTACTCGCTCCGCCGCAAATGCATGTAGGCCACGTTCATCAGCAGCGTCGGCTCTTCCGGGGCGTAGGTCAGCGCGGTGCGGTCGTCGGCCAGTGCGCGCTCCATCTCGCCGCGCGATAGTTCAAACTGTGCCGCCGCATAATGCGCAAAGGCCGCGCTCGCATTCGCGCGTTTTCCGCCGCCTCGTGCCGCTTCTTCGAGTTTCGCGATGTACTCCTTGTCAACGGCGCCGTCGTGCACCGCTCCGCTTTCAATTTCCGTACCCCCGCTGGTCGCTTCCATGGCAGGCGGGGTAATGGCCAGATTCGCCGCTGCCTCCGCCGGAGAATTCCCCGGGGGCCCAGTGCCATTCTTTTCGATGTGGTCGACGATAGACTTCGGCAGGCTCAGCTCACCGGCGGATGTTTCATACTTTACCTTCTCGCCCTCTTCTCTCACGTTGTATGCGACAATGCGCCGTCCATTCTTCAGAACGATGGTGTCCGCTTGCGCCGCCCCCAGAAAAAACGCCACGGCGACAAACAAAGCACAAGCCCCTCGTGACATTTGCCGCATCTCCTCATTTTAATCTGCTTCTTCGAAGCTCCCGACGCGGCCTTGTTCCGCCATGCCGAATGTGACTACACTTCTTGCATGCGGCCAGGTGTGGCACTTTCGATCTTGTGGTGTCTCCTTGCGCCGCCCCTCTCGTCCACCGCCCCGTCGTCGCCGCACGAGCTCTACGACGCGCTCAATGCCCTGCGTCTCGATCCCGCTTCCACCTACCAACTGGTGACCGCCAACCGTATCGAACTCCGCCGCGGCGACGTGGAAATCTACTTCGAAGAGGGCAAACTCGCTTTCCTGGCTCCCATCGACGGCCGCATCACCGGTTTCGTCTTCTCCGGCCGCGGCCATGCCTTGGCTTTCCCGCGCGATGTCATGGAAAAGCAACAGATGGCCCACTTTCTGGGAGCTCCGGTTCTTGACCAGGTCTTCCTCAGCGCCTACGTGCGCTTCACCGATGACGCCGCGGACGAGCTCCTTCGCCAGTTCCATTCCGCCAATCTCTCCCCGCAGTTGGACACCAGCTTCGCTTCTCTCTCGGACCCATTCGTCGCGCAGCTCAATGCTTCTCAATCCTTGCGCGTCCTCGAAGATTGTCTTTCGCAAGATCCAAAACCCTATTTTTATGCCACGCTCGAAGGCGTCGAAACCGGCGCCTTCGATCTCCTCTTTGATCTTCAACGGAGGGAGCAGGTCCTTCTCGGCCAGCGCCGGAAATCCGGCAACTCTGTCTACTACGATGTTTGGGCTTCCTACAGCGTCCCCGGCTCCGTTCCTCCACCAGTCGTATTCCACGCGCTGGATTACACCATGGACACCACCGTTCTGCCGGATAACTCCCTCGACGCTACAGCAGCCGTCCACTTGCGTGCTGAACATTCCGGCGAGCGGGTACTTACATTTCAACTCTCCCGCGCTCTTCACGCAGAAACCGTTACGGACGAGCGGGGCAACCCGCTCGCTTATTTCCAAAACGAAGGGATGAACCTCCAGGAGCGCAGCGTCCGAGGCAATGACTATCTCCAAGTCGTGCTTCCGCAGCCCGCGCAGCAAGCCCAGGAGTTCACGATTCATTTTCATTACCGCGGCAATGTCATCGAGGACGCCGGCAACGGCGTTATCTTCGTCGGCGCGCGCGAAAGCTGGTATCCGCGCTTCGGAGATCAAGCGGACTTCGCCTCCTATGACCTAACCATGCGCTGGCCGCGCCGTCTGAAACTGGTCGCCACCGGCGCCAAGATCGATGAACAAATCGCCGGAGACTTTCGCGTAGGCCATTGGCGAAGCGATAAGCCGCTGTCCATCGCTGGTTTCAATCTCGGAGAATACGCTTCCAGCTCCAGCGCCACGGAATCGCGCATCATTGACGTGTACGCCAATCGCCAGCTCGAACAAGCCCTGAGCAATCGTCTCGATTCGGCGAGCCCGGACTCGCTGCCACCAATCGATATTCCGTTCAGCATGTCCGGCGGCAGGAGCCGCGAGGCCATGCGTCCTCCGCCGCCGAGCCCCGCCGACGCCCTCAAACAACTTGGCAAGGACATCGATTCTTCCATTCGCTTCTATGAACGCTTCAGCGGCCCTTTTCCCTTTCACACCTTGAGCGTTTCGCAAATCCCTGGCACTTTCGGCCAAGGCTGGCCGGGCCTGCTGTACATCTCGACTTATTCCTTTCTGTCTTCGGAAGCGCAAAACCGCGCGGGACTCTCTGCCTCCCGGCAGGAAGCGTTCACCGACATCGTCCCCTATCACGAAGTCGCGCATCAGTGGTGGGGCAACGTAGTCGGCTGGTCCAACTACCGGGACCAGTGGATCGATGAAGCCATCGCCAACTATCTCGCGCTGCTCTTCGCGGACAGCAGGAAGCCCTCGGCACACGAACTTCGCGTCTGGCTGGAGCGCTATCGCAAGCAGCTCGAGGAAAAAGTTCCAGGCTCGGACAGACCCGCAAACGAAATTGGAGCTCTGCCTCTCGGCAACCGCTTGAATTCCTCAAAGTCGCCATTCGGTTTCGAAGAAGTGATTTACAGTAAAGGCTCTTGGGTGATTCACATGCTGCGCGAAATGCTGCGCCAGCCCGGCGCAAAGGATCCCGACGCGCGCTTTGTAGCTCTACTTCGCGCCATTTCCACAAAGTACGCCTATCGCGCGCTCTCCACGGACGATCTGCGGCGCGAAGTCGAGGCCGCCATGACGCCCGCCATGGACCTTGAAGGGGGCCGCTCCATGGAATGGTTTTTCGAGCAATGGGTGCGCGGGACAGGAATCCCTCACTACCGCGTGGAATTCTCCACACGCCACACCGACAAGGGTGAAGTCGTTCACGGCAAGCTATTTCAGACCGGCGTGCCGCGCTCATTCATTACCAGCGTTCCTCTCTACGCCAACAACGGCTCCGGACACAACGTCTTTCTAGGCGCCGTGATCGCCGCCAGCCCAGAAACTTCCTTCCAATTCGTCACACAACTCCCACCGCACAAGTTGGTCATCGACCCCCAAATGACGCTCCTGTGCACCACGGAATAGTGGCCTCGAAGGGCCTCGAGAGACGTCCATCAAACTCTTATTCAAGACTGGCAACAAGAACCGACTAAAGTTTCCGCGCCTTCTGAACAATCCGTCAAAGCCCTGAATCGAACGCGGGTTCCCCGGAAGACAGCCAAGGATCCTCTGATTCCCGAGAATTACGCGCTCGCAACGGTAGAAAGCGCTGACCGCATAGGACTCCAGACTGGCGCAAAGACTACTTCGAATTTTGCTGCAGCAGTTGCTGCTCGAGTAACGGGCTGTCGATATTTAGGACCGCCTTGCCGTCCGGTCCGAAAACGTAGGGAAAGCCCATGGGATCCACCGGGAGTCGCGGCAGCAGTTTCGCCTGGACTAGTTCGCCCACGCGCGCCGGGCGCCGGCCGGTACGTTTTTGGAATTCATCCGCCAGCGCATCAAGTTGTTGGCAATCCTGCTCCACGCGCAGCAAATGCAGATGGGACATCGCGTTATCCTTCACTTGCGGATCTTTCGTCGTTTGGTAAACCTCGTTCCACAAGAAGACGGACGTCGAAAGCGACTCTCCTTCCGCCGCGATTTTCGCGGCCATGATCTTCATCCAAATCTGCGAGTCCGGATGCTTGCTTCCTTCCGCAAACGCCGCCGAGGCCTTCTGGTAATCCTTCAACTCAAAATAGTAGATAAACCCCAAGTCTTCGTAAAATCGCCAGTAGTCGGGATTCGCCTGCATTCCACGCATCAGGAGCGCGATGCCCAGTTCCGGGTGCCCCGCCCCGCGCGGCGAAGGCTCGCTCAAGAATGTCGAGCCGAAGCGGTAAGCCACCAGCAAGTTGGGATCGAGCGTCGTCGTGAGATCCAGAAGCGGCCACAGCAGCTCGAAATTCGGATCATGTCTCGCGTGCTTGTCGCCGTAGTATTGCACCGCGCGCGTCCAATAGATGTCGGCCATCAACGGCGCATATTCGAGGCTCATGGCCCTGACCAGCTTGCCCGAGCGCAGCACCAGCTCGTCGCGCTCCTGCTCGAAAGCGCGTCGCTGGATGTCGATGCGTTGCTGCAGTTCCCAGACTCCGGCAAAACCCAGCGGGAGCAAGACCAGCAGCAGCCATTTTTTCGAATTCGCCGGACTCATTTCAAATTCCGCCGCGAAAAAACGGCGGCCGCAACGAGCAGCACGATGACACTGTACAGCGCGGCGTAAACCGTATTCTGCAAAACCAAAGCGCCAGGAATTTCCCGGCCGTGCGCCGCCGCGGCCATCACATTGAAATTCTCAAAATTCGGTAGCAGGTAGGAAAGTCCTCGAAGCAGGGCCTCCAGCAAAGGGTTCGCGGCGGTAGAGTGAAAAGTTCGCATCTCCTCCACGAATAATCCGGCAATGTAGAGCGCCGAAGTGTACAAAATCGCCAACAAGGGCGTGCTATAACACGAGAAAAGAAGAGCCAGCGCTACCACCAGCGTAAGTTTCAGCAAAATGAAATAAATGGCGATCAGCAGCACGGCGTCCGTGCGTTCGAGATGGTGCTTCACGTACAACAGCGCGGCGAACAACCCCGCGGCCATCGCCATCGTATTTACGGCGAGCGTCAGCACCAGCCCGCCGAATTTTCCCAAAAGAAATTCCCATCGCCGCACGGGCTTCGCCAGCAGCGCATACAACGTCCGCTTGTCCATCTCCTTGTAGACTAGTCCTACGCCGATGAACACCGCGATCAACAGCCCAATCACCGAGATGGCGCTCAAGCCCAGGCTCTTGATCACCAGATCCTCGATGCCAATCGAGATTCCCCCGACGAGAATCGCCGCCAGCATCATCAGTAAGGCAAAAAAAACGAGGTTGTACAGTACGCGGTCGCGCACCGCTTCGCGGAATGTATTCAACGCCACTGCGCCAGCGCGCCTCATTTCCCGCTCACCTCGACCGCCGCCGCCTGGGCGCGGTCCGCCTCAATCAGGTTCATGAAATACTCTTCCAGGGAAGCCTTGATTTGCGCTACGGAAAGTATCTTCGCTCCCACTGCTCGAAGCTGTTCCAGCACTCCGTACAGCTCCTGTTCGGAAACTTGCAAGCGGTAACGGTCGCCCGTCTCGATAGCCTTCGCCAGAACCGCCCGAGCGCTCGAGCCGCTTTCCCGCAGCTCGAACAGAATTTCCATCCCCTGGGCCTTCATCCCGACAATCTCGCCGGGCGCACCGATGCCGCGCAACTTCCCGCCGACGATCACGCCCACGCGGTCGCACAGCATCTCCGCGTCGGAAAGAATGTGCGTCGAGAACAGCACCGTTCTCCCCTCGCGCTTCAATTCCAAAATAATGTCACGCACTTCCCGTCGCCCGATCGGATCGAGCCCCGACATGGGCTCGTCCAGAATGACCACTTTAGGATCGTGCAAAATCGCCTGCGCCAGCCCCACGCGCTGCAGCATCCCCTTCGAATACTTCCGCAACTGAATCTTTCGCGCCGTTTCCAGTCCCACTTTCCGGAGCATGCGCGCCACGCGCTCGTGGCGATCCGCCGCCGTCAAATCATGAAACCTGGCGAAGTAATCCAGTACCTCTGCCGCCGTCAGGTAATCGTAAAAATACGGCTGTTCGGGCAGATACCCGATGTCACCGTGCATGGCAATATCGGTGATGGGCTTTCCCAGGATGCGCGCCGTCCCCGCTTCGGGAAAAATCAGTCCGACGAGCAGTTTGATAGTCGTCGATTTCCCGGCCCCATTCGGCCCGAGAAAACCAAACACTTCGCCGCTCTCCACCTGCATGGTCAACCCATCGAGCGACCTTTTCTTCCTAAGGTGCAGGAACCCGAACGGGTAGTCCTTGGTCAGATTCTCAATCTCAATCGCATGGCCTGGCACACTCTCATTTTTGGCAAGCTCAGGCCTATCGTCAATCGGCCGCAGCAGCCGATGTGCTCGGAAAGAAAATAGGGAGCCCGCGACAAGGTAGGAAATCAGTTCGCGATCAAGAGTCAGTTCTGGTACTGCCGATTTGCACAAGCTCAGGCTGCGCCGCCGGAGGCGCCATAGGTTTTGGCTTCAAGGTCTGCGGTCCGCGCCAATTGTCGATAATCCCCACTTGCTGCACGCACGATACCGTGCACATCGGCGCGCAATGCTTCGCCGTGTAGTATTCGCGATGGCGCATCTCGTCCGTATATTGGGCCAGTGGGATCCCCGGATACCCGCGCTGTTGCGAGCACCAGTGCACCAACCCATCCTCGCAGATATACAAATACCGCGCTCCGGAACGGCAACGCCAGTCGTGCTCCTTGCCGCGCGCCACGCTGTGCTGAAAGTTGTTGAAGCGCGAAAACGACTTCTTCCCCAAAATCATGATCTCTTCAAAAATCTCCTGCTCCCGCGGTCCCAGCGGCTTGAGCTGCCCGTTATGGTCGTGAATGATCCCCACCGTGCTCGTAAATCCCAGCTCCACGGCCCGGTGCGCAATCTTCAACGCGTCTTCCGGATCCTTCACTCCGCTGCCCAGCACGGAATTGATGTTCACCTGGAACACGGAATACTCCGCCAGCCATTCCAGCCGAACATCCAGCGTCTTCAAACTCTTCTTTGACACTTCGTCAGGCACGAGATTATCGATGCTGATCTGCAAGTGCTCCAACCCCGCCTCATTCAGCGTGGCAATACGCTCCTTGCTCAGCAAAAACCCGTTGGTAATCATCCCCGCGATTATCCCGCGCTTGCGGATGTGCCGGATAATTTCCTCTAGCTCCGGATGCATCAGCGGCTCGCCCCCGCTGATGGTGATGATCGACGTCCCCATGTCCGCCAAAATATCCAGCCGCTTCTTCATCTCCAGAAGCGGCACCGGCTTCGACACATTGTCGTACTCGTTGCAATACCCGCAATCCAGATTGCAGCGCCGCATCGGAATGATGTGCACCAAAACGGGATGTTTGGTCGAGGCCAGCGCCTTGGCGATCATCTTCAGCTCGCGCACACGCGTCCGCCGGAACCTCCGCCGCCGCTCTAGCAACACTTCCGCGCTAGCCTTTGCCGCTTTTGTCTCTTCTGGCATGAATTCCGCTAGTTCCCCAAGGCTTCAATTATACACGACCCCTCAGTTCCCACTCCCACTCCGTCTTCGCCAGCGCCGCCCATGTTTCCAACCGCCCAACTCCAATAATCTCCCAATATCTCGCCGAGGCGCGAGACTGCGCGTAAGTCTTCCACAAAAAAAGTACCGTCTGGTCCGTCGGCCGGATAGGATGTCCCGCAGCTTTCCCTTGCAACCGCCAGGAGGCCATTTCCATGTCGAGAAAAATTCTTTTTCCCCTGATGCTGGTCGTCTTTCGGTCGTTGCTCGCTTGGAGCCATCCCCATCAAGCCGGACCGCAAGACTCCGCCACGTTCGATCCCGACGGCACCGCACACATCACGCGCACCATCCCCATGCCCTCCACCATCAGCCCCGAAGCCCAAGAATGGCTGGCCTCGCTGGCGCAATCCGCTCCCGGCCCAGAGGCTCTGGCCGAACGCCGCAAGCGCACCGACGAATGGCGCGTCAAACAATCCGCCGAGGCCCGCCGCCTCTTTCCCGTCACCGTAGAAGAAACCACCACTGCTGGCGTGCGCACCGACATCATTACTCCTCCCTCCAGGTCGCTAGCCAACAGCAACCTCGTGCTTATCAATCTCCACGGTGGCGGCTTCAACTCCGACTCCGGTTCCCTCATCGAAGGAGTGCCCATCGCAAGTCTCGCCAAAATCAAAGTCGTCTCGGTCTACTACCGTCTAGCCCCCGAAAATCCCTTCCCCGCCGCCGTCGACGACACCGTGGCCGTCTACAAAGCCCTCCTCAAAACCTATAAGCCCCGCAACATCGGCATCTTCGGCACCTCGGCCGGCGCCATTCTCACGGCCGAAGTCGCGATCCGCCTTAAACAACTAAATTTGCCCGAGCCCGCCGCCCTTGGCCTCTTTTCCGTCTTGACCGACTTTTCCCATGCTACTGATTCTCAACAGCTTTTCACTCTCAACGGCTTCCCCGGCGCCCTTCAACCACAAGATGCCAATCGCAAGTCCGCTGAGGAATACGCCCCCAAGACCGATCTCAAAGATCCCGTTCTCTCCCCCATCTTCGCCGACCTGAAAGCCATGCCCCCCAGTCTCCTGATCACCAGTACGCGCGACCTCCTTCTAAGCGACACCACCCTTTTCCACCGCGCCCTACTCCGCGCCGGCGACAACTCCCAACTAATCGTCTACGAAGCTCTGCCCCACGCCTTCTGGTACCACTTCCAGCTCCCGGAAACCCAAGAAGCCCTCGAACTTATGGCCAAATTCTTTAGCGAAAGAGTAGGCCGCTAGTGGGCAAGTTCGAAGCCGGCCAGCCCCCGTGGTCGGCCTCTGGCTGCCCCTGACGCGTCGCTCTTCCCGCCCTTCTCACTATCTGCAGTGCCTTAGGGAACAAACCTCTACAACTCTCGTCTACTAACTGACCATCAAAGGCTTCGTCCAACGGTGCGAGGTGCTCATGCACTCCTTGCTCTTCGACTTGCGCTACACAGCCCGCGAACTCCGTAAGCGCCCCACCTTCGCGCTGACCGCCATCCTTTCCCTGGCCCTCGGTATCGCCGCCACCAGCGCCGTTTTCAGCGTCGTCTACGCCGTCCTCATCGACCCCTTCCCCTATCCCGGCGCCGATCGCCTCATGGAACTTCGCCTCGTGGACAAAGCCGGCAATGACCGCTTCATGGGTTTGAACGGCCCGCAAATCGAACAAGTACGGCAACTCAAATCTCTCGAAAGTGTCGTTTGTATGGACTGGTGGAATCTGACCACGACCGATGGCGACCTTCCCGAGGATGTGCAATCCATGTACATTTCCCCAGGCTCTCCCAATCACTGGGCCACCCCCGCGCTAAAAGGCCGTTGGCTCATCCCTTCCGACGCACCGCCCGGTGAAGATGCGCAACGCGTGATAGTTCTCGGCTATCAGTTCTGGCAAAGATATTTTCTGGGTGATCCCGGCGTCATCGGGCGGAAAATCCAGCTTGTTCACAAGTCCTATGAAATCGTCGGGGTTATGCCACCTCGCTTCAAGTGGGGTCAGGCAGAAATCTACCTCCCGCTGAAAGTGACCCAGGACGCGAATATCGGCTTTGCAGTTTCCTACAAGCTCCGGCCGGGGGTTAGCGTGGCCCAAGCCAGCGCCGAACTCCAGCCCATCATGGAACAGTTTGCAAAACAGCGGCCGTCACAATATCCCGAACAGTTCCGCGTCGAGATGCGCAGCATCACCGAATTGTATGCGCGACCCTTGGGGCCCACGCTTTATCTCCTCCTCGGTGCCGTC
This sequence comes from Acidobacteriota bacterium, assembly GCA_013289825.1. Taxonomy (GTDB): domain Bacteria; phylum Acidobacteriota; class Terriglobia; order Acidiferrales; family UBA7541; genus Acidiferrum. The sequence continues at coordinate 175,172 of JABCZF010000003.1, forward strand.
GCGTCTCTACTGCTCATCGGCTGCGCCAACGTCTCCATCCTCCTTCTCGCGCGCGGTACCGAGCGCCAGCAGGAACTTGCCGTCCGCGCTGCCGTTGGCGCAGACCGCCTGCGCATAATCCGCCAGCTGCTCAGCGAATCTCTCACCATCGCAGCGGCAGGAACCATTCTCGGCGTAATCCTGGCTTGGCGGAGCCTGGCTCTAATCACGGCATGGCTGCCTGAAAATTCTTTCCCCGCCGAATCCGTTATCAAGATGAATCTTCCGGTTCTGTTCTTCAGCGTCGCCTTGGCCTTTGCCACCGCGATTCTCTTCGGCCTCTCGCCGGCCATCCAACTCTCCCGCCCCGACGTCGCCCGTCTCATGCAAGGCAGCGGCCGCCGCGTCGCCGGAAGCTCGAACGCGAAACGCACCCATCGAGCGATGGTCGCCGCTCAAGTTGCTCTCACGCTCCTGCTGCTCTCCGCAGCAAGCGCTGCTGGCAAAGGCTTTCTGCGACTCCTTAAAACGGACCTCGGCTACGACCCCCACCTCACCATGTCCGTTCCGATTCCGGTCCATGACAACACCCACATCTCCTGGCAAGACCGTTCCCAGTACTTTGAACAAATCCGCGCCAAGATCGCGGCCATGCCGCAAGTCGTTGCTGCGGGCATCTCGACCAACGCCACTCCGCCTTCGAACGGCTTCGCTCAGACCATCGAAATCATGGGTCGCGCCGAAGTAGGAAAGCCAGATGTACGCTTAAACTTGATTAGCCCTGAATACTTTCCGCTTCTCCGCATTCCCCTCGCCGCCGGACGTGTCTGGGATCACGCTGAGACCATGCGCGGCGCTCCCGTCGCGGTGGTCAATCAGACCCTGGCTAAGCTCTACTGGCCGAACGGAGATGCCATCGGCCACCAAATTCGCATCTTCGATCTGAAGAGCGAGCCGCCTTATCAACCCGGCTCTCCGGAAGGTGAAGGCTGGCTGCAAATCGTTGGCATCGTGACGGACGCCCGCGATGACGGCCTTCGAAACCCTGTCAAGCCCGCTGTCTACGTGCCCTACGCCCTGCACATGGCGATGTTCACCCAAATCCTGGTGCGCACGCGCATCCCGCCGATGTCTCTTTTGCACGACGTTCGCGCCCAAATCGTTCAGATTGACCGAGACCAGCAGGTCATGCACGTGCGCGACCTGGAAAGCTGGATCACTGGCCTTCAGGAGTATTCCCAGCAGCGCCTGGTAGCTGGCCTCTTCGGAATCTTTTCTGTTCTTGCTCTGGCCCTCGCCGTTGTCGGGCTCTACAGTGTGGTTTCCTATTCTGTCGCCACGCGCACCAACGAATTCGGTATTCGCATGGCTCTCGGCGCCAAGGGCTCCGACGTATTCCGCATGGTGCTCTCCGCCACCGCCGTCAACGTGGGCGCCGGCCTTGCCGCCGGCCTGCTCTTATGCATGGCCTTCAACAAACTCTCCACGCGCTGGGTAATGGAGAGTTCGCGCAACCCCTGGATTCTCGCCGGCGTAACCCTCATCCTTATTGCCGCCGCAGCGCTGGCTTGTTTCGTGCCCGCGCGCCGCGCCTCTTCGATCGATCCCATGGAAGCCCTCCGCTATGAATAGCGCGCGTAACGGCATCCTATGCATCCTTAGGGCGGCCTGGTGGGAACGACAATCCTGTAGCCGAATGCACCCATCCCGTAGTGTCCGCCTTTTTAGCTGAGCCAAACGAAAGGGCCGAGGCGGGCCGCCTGCTCTTCCACCAAATCCACAACCACCGTCCACGACTCACTCATCCCTCCCCGTTTCACGGTAAGATTTATCCGTCCAAGTCTAGGAGCCACAAATGTCTGAAGCCAGCCAACTCACCGCCAACGTCCCGACTCGCACGGAGTCCGACAGCATGGGCAAAATCGCCGTCCCCGCCGACCGCTACTACGGCGCGCAAACCGCCCGCTCTCTCATCCACTTCGCCATCGGCAAGGACACCATGCCCCGCGAGCTGATTCGCGCCTTCGGCATCCTCAAAAAAGCCGCCGCGCTCGTCAACAAAGACCTCGGCAAGCTCCCTGCAGACAAAACCGCGCTCATCACGCAGGCTGCCGATGAGGTCATCGCCGGAAAGCTCAACGATCATTTTCCGCTGCGCGTCTGGCAAACCGGCAGCGGCACGCAGACCAACATGAACGTCAATGAAGTCATCTCCAACCGCGCCATCGAACTCGCCGGCGGCCAAATGGGCAGCAAAAAGCCCATCCACCCGAACGACGACGTAAATATGTCGCAATCCTCGAACGACACGTTTCCCGCCGCCATGCACATCGCCGCCGCCACGGAAACGAGGCAGCGTCTTCTCCCCGCCGTAAAAAAACTTCGCGACGCTCTCGACGCCAAGGCCCAGGAGTTCGCCGACATCGTGAAAATCGGCCGCACTCATTTGCAGGACGCCACGCCGCTCACCGTCGGCCAGGAATTTTCCGGCTACGTCAGTCTGCTGGACCGCGACGGTGGCCGCATCGCCATGGCTCTGGACGGCCTCTACGATCTGGCCATCGGCGGCACTGCCGTCGGCACCGGCCTCAATGCCCATCCCGAATTTGCCGAACGCGCCGCGCAAAAAACCGCCGAACTCACCGGCCTTCCCTTCCGCTCGCATCCCAACAAATTCGCTGCGCTCAGCGCCCACGACGAACTCGTCTTCGCAAGCGGCGCACTAAAAACGCTCGCCGCCTCGCTCATGAAAATCGCCAACGACATTCGCTGGCTTGCTTCCGGCCCGCGCTGCGGCCTCGGCGAGCTTGCTCTTCCCGAAAACGAGCCCGGCTCCAGCATCATGCCCGGCAAGGTAAATCCCACGCAGTCGGAAGCCCTCACCATGGTCGCCGTGCAAGTCATGGGCAACGACGCGGCCATCGGTTTCGCCGGTTCGCAGGGGAATTTCGAGCTAAACGTTTTCAAGCCGGTCATCATCTTCAACTATCTCCACTCCGTCGAACTCCTAGCCGATGCCTCCAACAGCTTCGTGGACCACTGCGTCACCGGCATCGAAGTCAACCGCGACCAAATCGATCACTACGTCCACAATTCCCTGATGCTAGTCACCGCTCTGGCCCCCCAAATCGGCTACGACGCCGCCGCCCAAGTCGCCAAAGCGGCCCATCACTCCCACATCAGTCTCCGCGAAGCCGCCATCAAACTTGGCTTTGTAAGCGCCGAAGAGTTCGACGCCCTGGTAAAGCCCGAGGACATGACGCACCCCTGAGTCGGCAAATGATTTAGAACGAGACCAAAAGGGGACAGCGAGAGGTCTTCGCGTTACTGGAAGAGTTTTTCCAGCGCGCCCCTGGGTTAAATCGTCGAACCAGACAGGAGGAGCCGGTGAAAAGCTTGAGGACCTTCGCGGTGTCGTCTTTGGCCTTATCTTCCGTGGGGTTCTCGCTTGAGCCAGCTAACGCGCAAGCGACGTATACGCTCGAGGTGACGCCTAAAACAGTGGCGTGGGGCTACTACGGCGCGGAGGGCGCGCCGGTGTTGCGCGTGAAGTCGGGCGACACGATTGATGAGATCCCCACGCCCGGCGCACGGACATCTGCTGAAGAGCGGAAGGGGCCGATCGTTTACGTGAAACATTTAGAGTCGCCAGTTCGCTATCCTCCGCTTGCTCGCCAAACGCGAGTGAGTGGAGCGATTGTGATAAAACTGACGATTTCGGCGGATGGAACCGTCCTGAAAACGGAATCTTCTGTGGGGGCTAAGAACATCGGTGTGCTAAGGGACGACGCAGAAAGAATCGTCAAAACGTGGACGTTCGGCTGTGCGGGCTGTCCGCCGGACGCACCTTTCGAGCACACCATCAAATTCATTTACAAATTGGAAAACGAAATGACTGCTCCGAGTCTGCGTGTGGTGATGAACTTGCCTGACGAAGTAACGCTGTCTACCGATGACACTGTCTTTGTGCAACCGTCAAACAGCTCAAAAAAAGGGGGGCACTAGAGTGCACTCAAAACCGCTCGGCCTAGGAGTCGTAGCCTTCGCAAGTTCTCTTTGCGTGCAGAACCTGCATTCGCAAACTACCTATGAGTTGAAACCGACGCCGAAGACGGTCGCGTGGGGCTACTACGACGCGAAGGCCGCGCCGGTGTTACGCGTCAAGTCGGGCGACACGGTGGAGATTCACACGCTGATTACCAACAGCCCCAAGCGGCTGGAGGATGCGGGATTGCCGCCGGAGCAGGTCGAGCAATCGCTGCGCGATATTACCGACCAGGTGAAGGACAAAGGCCCCGGCGGGCATATTCTTACCGGGCCGGTGTACATCGAAGGCGCGGAAGTTGGCGACGTGCTGGAAGTAAAAATTCTCGCCATAAAGCTCGCGATTCCTTATGCCTACAACGCTTTCGGGCCGGGCCGCGGGTATCTGCCCGATGACTATCCTTACGCGAAAATAAAAATCATTCCCCTGGATGCGCAGCGCATGGTGGCGAAATTCGCGCCGGGCATCGAGATTCCGCTGCATCCTTTTTTCGGCAGCATGGGCGACGCGCCGCCCGAAAGCGCGGGCCGCTTCAACAGTTCGCCGCCGTGGATTATGGCGGGCAATCTCGATAACAAGGATCTCGTCGCCGGCACCACGCTTTATATTCCCGTGCACGCACCCGGCGCGCTCTTTGAAGTCGGCGACGGCCACGCCGGCCAGGGCGACGGCGAGGTGGACATCACCGCGCTCGAAACTTCGCTCATCGGCACGTTCCAATTCATCGTCCGCAAGGACTTGCACCTGAAGTGGCCGCGCGCCGAAACGCCCACGCACTACATCACCATGGGCCTCAACGACGACCTGAATGCCTGCGCCACGCTCGCCGTCCGCGAGATGATCGATTTCCTGGTCAGCGAAAAGCATCTCTCCCGGGACGACGCCTACATGCTCTCCAGCGTCGCCGCCGACCTCCACATCACCGAGCTAGTTGACGGCAACAAGGGTGTTCACATGATGATTCCCAAGTCCATCTTCGTCCCCGCTGCGAAGTAAACTGCAATGGGCTGGTCACTTTCATGGGCGGCGCTTAAGGGCGGTAATCTTCAAACAGCGTGCGCGGCTCTGGGTCTGCGCGCGACGGGAAAACGCAAAGAAACTGCCGAATCCAGGCCGACGTGGATTACGTTTACGACGCGCCTGCCGAGCTTGCCAAGGAGCTTACGGGCTTCCGGCATGATCAGGACACACCTGGATGGATCGGTGAAGTGTTTGAGATTCTTGAGCGCGAGAGCGTGCTCGGAAAACTTTTCGGCCGCTTCCGACGGAGCAGCGCAAGTGCCGCGTAAGCTCGCCGGTCTTTTGGTCGGGGTTTTGTCGCTCTCTTTTTCTCTCTTCTCCCTGAACTCTGAATCTTCCGGACCGCAAGAGGAAAGCGTCTCAAACAAGGCGGGCGAGACCCTATACCAGCAGCGGTGCGCCGCTGGTCATGAGGGAGGAGTACCTCGGGCGCCCAACCGGGAGGCCCTAAAGCAAATGTCCGCGGAAAACGTTCGCTTTGCCCTGCTCGGCGAGAGCATGATCTTGCAAGGCTCGGGACTCACTCCGGCGCAAATTGATGCCGTCAACCAGTTCCTCACCGTGAGCTATTTTGTTAGGCACGTGGGCAAGGGCGGGAGCGGGGCCAGAATGGACGGATCCTTGGGGACGTGGACAACATAGCGACGCGCAACACCCGGAATGGCGTGAAGGCTTACGGAGGGCCACTCGACGGTCTGGGAGCGGTCATCGCTCGAGGAATATTGTATGTCAACTCCGGGTATTGTTTCGTGGGGAGTGCTCTGGGAAACGTCTTGCTGGCATTTTCCGTTGGGGGAAAATAAGGGTTAAGAAATATTATGCGCACACTGATAAAAGCAAAAATGCCGATCGCGCTGGCTTTGGCCATGTCCTGGGGGCCAAGTGCTGTCGCACAAACGATCAGCCCGGACTGGTGCAAAGCTCTCCCTCGCCCGGAATACAAATCCCTAGAACGCGTTCTCCCGAGCGACCCTTGGTTTGAAGTCTACAAAGTCTCGCCCGGCGTTTTCGCTCTTTACGAGCCGCACCAGGCCGAAGAAGTCATCTCCTATCTCATCGTCGGCAGCAAGCAAGCCCTGCTGTTCGACACCGGCATGGGCATCGCCAACATCCAGAAGGTCGTCACCCAGCTGACCAGCCGCCCGGTCGTCGTGCTGAATTCCCACACACACAACGACCACGTTGGCGGCAATGCGCTGTTCACTTTTGTCTACGGCATGGACACGGACTTCACCCGCCAAAATGCAAAGGGTTCACGCGACGACGCTCAAGAAGAACTCGCCCCCGGCATGATCTGCGGCAATCTGCCAAAAGGCTTCGACCCGAAGACCTACGCCACCAAGCCGTGGCACGTATCCCTGTTCGTCCACAACGGCTTCAAAATCAATCTCGGCGGCCGCACCCTTGAAATCATTTCTACGCCCGGCCACACCCCTGACGCCATCTGTCTGATCGACCGCGCCAACGGCCTGCTGTTCACCGGCGACACCTACTATCCCGCTCCCATCTGGCTGTATCGCCCGGAAACAAATCTCGATGCTTACGTAGCGTCCGTGAAATGGCTCGCCGATCTTGCGCCACAAGTAAAGCTCGTCCTGGGCGCGCACAACATCCCCGTCGCCGAGCCATCCGTGCTGCCCAGTCTGGTCACGGCGATAGTAGCCGTCCGCGCCGGAACCGTCGAGGCCAAGCCTCTAGAAGGCGGCAAAGCCCTGTACACGACCGACGGCATAACCTTTCTTCTCCGCGCCGAACCCGCCGGAGTAAAATGACGGCGTTGGATATTTGCCATGGACGCAAACCTCTTACGAATCTCGTCCGTAGCCCTCGTCGGAGTATTGTTGTGTTTTCCCGCCGCTGCCCAATCGAAGAAAAAATCCAAGCCGCCCAAGCCGGCGCAGAGCAACGTCCAGAACTACTACGGCGGCGTGTTCCTGATGGGCGACGGCGGCATCCCCGATGGCCCATGCTTTCGCATCAACGGCCGCGTCACCTCCGGAGGATTTTTCAATGACCTGAAGTCCTACGACACCATGGATGGAACTGTTTTTCGTCTCGGAACCAACGAAATCGCGCTATTCCCGGACAAGCTCCTGCTCTCGATGACCATCCGCGATCAGCCATGTTCCACTGGACTGCAGCCCGTTGGCACTGGCGCTTATCTTACGCAGGAAGCCATGAGCTCGATGAAGCTTTCGTTGTACTGGAAACACGGCGTGGATCTGCGATCGGCGGGAAAAATAACCTTGGTGCATTTCTCCGTCGATCCCATACAGCCATATGCCACGAGTCTCGCGGCAGAATTGCCCAAGCGGTATTTGTGGTCCTATGAACTCAACCTTGCCGCCGGGGATGTTCCTCTGACCGACAGCCTCGTGCTGATTTTTCGCACCGCCGATGGGCATATCGCGGCACGCGTTGCCGCGCGTTTGTAACTGTTGCGTTGTAGTTCCTGTTGCGAAATTGTTTGAAGGAAGACGCGCTAATCAGCGCAGCTATTTCGCGTTTAGAAATTCTTCGGCGGCGTGAACAAACGCGTCCGGCTCTTCGTAGAAAGGAATGTGGCCGCTGCGTTCAAAGACCACGAAGTGCGAACCGGGAATGGCCTCGTGAATTTTGTATGCGACGAGCGGCGCGACGTTGATGTCGTAGCGCCCGGTCATGACCATGACGGGAAATTTATATTTGGAAAGCTCGGGATTCAGATCGAAGCGAGGAAGATCGCTGATCACCGCCTGAAAAACTTGTTTGCGGTACGCGCCGGCGCCCATTTGAGAAACGAACGCATCGCGTTTCTCCGCCGAGTAAAAGAGCATGGTGAGATAGTCGTGAATCGAAGCGTCGGAAGCGGCTTGGTCGCCCATTTCGTCGGCGAAGGTGTAGCCAGTGCGACGTTCCGTGATTTCCGGAAAGATCTGGCTGAAGAGAAAGAGCGTATCGCTCCACTTCGGCGCGGCGGAGTCCACGATCATTAGGTGAGAGATGTGCCCGGGATAGCGTGCCGAATAGGCCATCGACAAGTACCCACCCCAGGAGTGGCCGAGCATGTCCCACTTCTCAAATCCGAGATGCGCGCGCAACGCTTCCAGGTCGGCGATTTGGTCGGCGAGATTGCAGGATTGTCCGGGCTTCAGCGGCGAAGATCGGCCGTCTCCGCGCTGGTCGTAGAAAATGATGCGGCGGTTTTTGCCAAGCGCGTCCCAAGCTGTGGAGATGTGCAGATAAGTATGATCAAAGCCCGGACCACCGTTCACGACGATGAGCGGAGTACCCGAGCCGCCACCGGTCATTTCGTAATAGATTTTTCCGCCGGGCGCGTCGAAGGTTTGGCCGTTTTCTTCGTGCGCCGGGCTGGCGGACACGCCAAGAGCGGCCGCAAGAAACAAACTCGCGAGAGCGGGAACTCGCTTCAGATAGGACACTATTTTTTCACCCCATGGAGCTGACTTTTTCCGGCTCGATCTTGTAAAGGACGCGCACTTCGCCGGGTTTCCGGAACGGATAGACGGGCTTGCCCAGATACTTTTGCGAAAGCTTGTTAATGTGGTCGTCGGCGCCATTCTGGGTAATCTCCACAACGCGGCCGCGAATTTCGAGGTAGCGATACGGATTCGCAGGATCCTGCAGCGAAACCGAAACGCGCGGGTCGCGCCGGACGTTTTTGTCTTTCACGCGCCCGAGCGCGGAATTGAATCGCACGTACTTGCCGTCGTAATCCACCCAGATGGGTGTGACTTGCGGACTGCCGTCCTTCATGATCGTGCCGAGATTGCCGAACGCCGGCTTTTCCAATAGGTCCGCGTAGCTTTCCGGGATATTTTCTGCCATGGCCGCCTCCTGATGATTCCGTTCCTTACTGCCGAGCATCGAAACTCTACCACGCGCGAAGCGCCCGCGCAGCTTTCGAGCACGCCGGCTCATGGCCGGGTGTCGCCGGTCGGCTCAAACAAATTTCATTTCCGAAGCGCGGCCCAGCGACAACAGCGGCGCTCCGGTCAGCTTCTGCAGTTCCTCATGGCTCCATCCGGGAGCCATCTCGCGCAGCATGAGCCCTTCCGGCTTGACGTCGATGACCGCGAGATCGGAGACGATGGTATCGACGCACGCAAGCCCCGTCAGCGGATAGGTGCACTGGCGCACGATTTTTGGCGCGCCTTCCCTGGTGGTGTGTTCCATGCAAACAATCAGCTTTTTCGCGCCCGCGGCGATGTCCATTGCGCCGCCAATTCCGCCGGGGCCTTTCGCGCCAGGAATTTTCCAGTTCGCCAGGTCGCCCTTTTCGGAGACTTGAAATCCGCCGAGCACGGCCACGTCCAGGTGGCCGCCGCGCGTCATGAGATGCGCATCGGCTTGGTGGAAAAAAGATGCGCCCGGAATCAAGGTCACCGGGACCTTCATCGCATCAACCAAGTCGTAGTCCTCTTCGCCGGGTCTGGCGCGCCGGCCCATGCCGAGAATGCCGTTCTCGCTGTGAAAATAAACTTCGACATCTTTCGGCAAATAATCCGCGATGAGATTGGGGATGCCCCAGCCAAGATTTACATACGCGCCGTTAGGCAATTCCAGTGCGGCACGTTGCGCAATCTGGTCCCGGGTCAGCCGTAGTTTAGCCGGCATAGCGGATTCCCTTGGCTTGCACGATGCGGTGCACAAAGATCGCCGGGGTCACGACATGTTCGGGTCTGATCGAGCCGAGCGGGACAATCTCGTCGACTTCCACGATGGTCGTGGTCGCAGCCATGGCCATAATCGGATTGAAATTCCGCGCCGCAAGACGGTATGTCAGATTGCCCAGCTGGTCTGCGGTTTCCGCCTTGATGAGGGCGTAGTCCGCGTGAATGGGCATCTCCAGGATGCAGCGTTTCCCGTCGATAACGCGTTCTTCTTTGCCGGCCGCGACTTCCGTTCCCACGCCCACGGTGGTGTAAAATGCGCACAGACCAGCAGCCGCAGCGCGCATGCGTTCGCAGAGAATACCCTGTGGCACCAGTTCGAGGGTCACTTTTTTTTCGGCGAGCTGCTGTTGAAAATAGGTCGCGTGCGGACCTGGAAACGATGCAATCACGTGCCGGATCTGTCCGTTCTTGAACATCAATCCCAACTCGCCATCGCGTGTTCCGCAATTGTTGCTGATAGCGGTGATATCTTTCGTGCCCTTTTGAGCCAGTGCCTGGATGAGGTTATTGGGAAAGCCCGCCCCGCCAAAGCCGCCGAACATGATTCGAGCGCCGTCCGGAATATCGGCCACGGCCGAATCCAGGCCCGAATGGATTTTGTGCCGCATGCCACGGCGTATCCTACCAGAGGCGGCGTGACTCTGCAGGTGCCAACGTGCCAGCAGCCCGTCGCAATAAATCCGGGCTAGCCGCGCGTGGCTCGCGTCGTCTATTCTAGGGACCGGGCCATGAAAAGCGGATTTCTGATTCTGCTGGTGCTCGTGACTGCGGCGCTCGGCGCCGGCTTCGTCGCGTTTTCCTTTCTGCATAATGGCGTGAGCGCCAAGGCCACGCCGACGGCGCTTGAGGTGATCATGGCGCGGAAGGCGAGACACATGGCGCTGCCGAACTCGGCCCGCGGTTTGCGGAACCCCGTGCCCGCTTCGGCGGAAAATTTGCGGGAAGGCCGGCTGCACTTTGCCGACCACTGCGCCATCTGCCACGGAAACGACGGAAGTTGCGACACCATGATGGGCAGCGGACTCTATCCCAAACCGCCGGACCTGCGGCTTACGGAAACGCAGAACCTTTCCGACGGGGAGCTTTTCTGGATCATTGAGAACGGCGTGCGGTTCACCGGTATGCCGGCATTCTCCAACCACCACAGTTCGCCGGAGGACACCTGGAAGCTGGTGCAGTTTATTCGGCACCTGCCGCAGTTGACGGCAGATGAGCGCGTGGAGATGGAAAAGTACAATCCGAAAGGACCCGACGACCGTATGGAGGAGCAGGAGGAGAACGACTTCTTGAATGGAGCAACGCCAGCGCCCCAACCCGAATCCCATCATCAGCACTAGGACGATGAAAATGCGGGTCTACAGGAGGCCAGGCAGAAAATCGCGGAGGCTCCGCTAGTCGAATCTTGTGGAATAATGGAGTTTCCGGCATTCGTTTCGCCCCAGCCAATTGGAGATCATTATGATGAAGCTTCGCACCCTTGCACTTCTTGTTTCCGTCGCGTTCCTTGCCGGCGCTGCTCTGGCGCATGGAGACAAGAAACACGTCGTTGGCACGGTGGAAAAAACCAGCGCTGATTCCGTCACCGTGAAAATCGCCGACGGCACTTCCGTGGAGGTCAAACTGGTTGCCACCACCACGTATATTTCCAGAAACGGGAATGTGGACAAACCCGCGAAGGCTTCTGATCTGCTTGTGGGCGACCGCGTGGTGATCCACGCGACGCCTAAGGGCGATACGCTGGAGGCCGCGGAAGTGAGATTCTCCGCGCCGGGGACCGCCGCGGCCGGCGCGGCATCTAAGCCAAAATCCTGAAGGAGCCGCGCTTTCTCGCTCATTCCTCCACGAGATGGCACGAGTGCGTCTTAAGGACCAGCCATACGCGGCATCGTTCCGCCAGTTCCAGCGATCTGACGGCTCCCGGCGTGAGGTGCACGATGAACTCAACTCCGCAGTCCACTCGGGCCCGGACCAATGTGCCGCACGTTTCCATCCGGACGATGCGGCCTTCGATAACGTTGCGCGCGCTTAGCCCTTGGGGTGGCATCGTTGCCAGCAGAATATCGCCTGCGCGGATGGCCACGCGCACGCGGTCTCCCGCGGCCGCGTAGCCCAGGGGCACTTCGAGTTCCGAAAGGCTGCCGTTAAGGTGTACGCGCATCACGCCATCGGCTTCGCGCAAATCCACGACGGTGGCACTGAGGAGATTTTCAAAGCCGGCTGCTTGCGCCAGCCGTTTGCGCCGCGGGGCTTCCAGAACTTCGATCGGCGTTCCTTCCGACACTACGCGGCCGTGATCCATGGCCATCACGCGCTCGCCGAGTGCGTCCACTTCTTCGCGGGTGTGCGTCACGTACAGAATCGGGATGCGCCGGGCGGCGTTCCACGCGCGGAGATCATCCACGATCGCCGCCTTCAGTTCCGCATCGAGACCTGTCAGAGGCTCATCGAGCAGCAAAACCCGCGGCCGCGTCACTAGCGAGCGTGCCAAGGCGATTCTTTGGCGTTCTCCGCCAGAGATCTCGGGCGGCTTGCGTGCGCGCAATTTGTCCACGCGGAAGGCTTCTAGGATTTCTTCCACGCGCGCGGAGCGCTCCTGGTGCGGCAAACCATCGAGTCCGTAGGCGACGTTTTCTTCCGCGCTCATGTGCGGAAAGAGCGCCAGCGTCTGAAAAACATAGGCGATGCGCCGCGCCTGGGGCGGAGAATTTATGCCGGCATGCGAATCAAACAATACTTCTTCGCCAGCCGCGATACGTCCCTGGTCCGGGCGCGCCAATCCTGCTATGCAGTCCAGTACCGTGGATTTTCCGGCGCCGGAAGGCCCAAAAAGAATGGTGATGCCCGGAGGAACTTCGATGGAAATATCCAGCAGAAAAGGGGGAGAGTCCGGCCGGAGCCGTTCCATCTTCAAGCGCGCCGTCAGCACGGCCCGGTTTATTTCGCCGTCCACGGTGTCCACAGACGGCGGCCTACTCGACGATGGACGGCGTAGACCACCGACAAAACCGCGAACGAAATCGCCAGCAGAACGAGGGCCATGCGATTCGCTTCCGCGTATTCGAGCGATTGCACGTGGTCGTAAATATCGATCGAGACGGTGCGCGTCACGCCTGCCAAATTGCCGCCGACCATGAGCACAACGCCAAATTCCCCCATGGTGTGGGCGAAGCTGAGCACCACAGCGATCACCACGCCGGGAATCGAAAGCGGCAGGATTACACGCCAGAACGTTCGCAGCCGCCCGGCCCCGAGAACCGCGGAAGCATCGAGGAGTGTGCGGTCGACTGATTCGAATGAGGCGATCAGCGGCTGCACCGCGAACGGCAGACTGTAGAGCACAGATGCCAGGACTAGCCCTTCGAAGGTAAACGCCAGGCCGTGCCCGAAAAACATTTGCCACAGTTTCCCAAGCGGCCCGTGCGGGCCCATGGCGATGAGCACGTAAAATCCCAGCACGGTCGGCGGCAGCACCAAGGGCATAGCCACTATGGTTTCCAGCAAAAACTTGCCGTGCCAATTTGAAAACGCGAGCCAATATGCAAGCGGCAGTCCACCCGCCAGGAGAATAACGGAAACGCAAAGTGCGAGCCTAAGGGAAAGTAGCAGGGCATCCATATTCATCTATTCTGCGAACCGGGCGACGGTCGAGCAGCGTTGGCTCCGGGAATTGTGAAACCATAATTCCCCAGCGTCGCGCGGCCACCTTCGCTCTTCAAGAATTCCAAGAAAGCACGTGCACTTGTTTTATTTTTCGAAGTCTTCAATAGAATGGCGGCTTGTTCTATCGACGGATGCATGTCCGCCGGAATCTCCCATCGTTTGCCCGCTTTCATCCCGGGTGAGACGGCCAACGACATAGCCACAATTCCCGCTTGCGCGTTGCCAGACTGCACAAACTGCGCGGCCTGCGAAATGTTTTCACCGTAGACGAGTTTGGCTTTGACTTGGTCATAGATGCCAGCTTTTTCGAGCGCCGCTACGGCCGCTCGTCCATAAGGAGCGTGCTGGGGGTTGGCGATGGCAATTTTTTGCACGCTGACATCGAGCAACGTCTGCCATCCCTGGCGAGCGACGTCCACCTTGGCATCCGCCGGCGTCCAAATCGCGATGCGCCCGATCGCATACTCATAGACCGTTCCCGGCTCGGCGAGGCCCGCCGCTTCCAGCTTTCTTGGATAGTCAATGTCGGCGGAGAAGAACAGGTCAAAGGGCGCGCCATTTCGCAGCTGTGAGAAAAAATTGCCACTCGAGCCGTAGGTTACGTTCACCTTCGTTCCTGTCTGCTTCTCGAATTGAGCGGCGACATCCTTCATGGCAAATTCCAGATCCGCGGCCGCCGCCACGCGGATCTCTTGAGCCCGTGTAGCTCTGGCCATCGGCAGGACCATTACCAAAGGCACCAAAAGAGCTCGACGCTTCAGCACAGCGGATCTCCGCCAGTCACGCGTCATGGTTCACCGCGGCCCTCACACGCGCAAGATCATCACTTCCGTGGACTTGATCAGCGCGGCCGCGCGCTCTCCCGGTTTCAGCCGCATCTCTTTAGCCGCATCGGCAGTGATAATTGCGGTGATGTGCTGTTCGCCGATGGCCATCGTTACCTGCGCCAGCAGACCGCTGTACTTCATCGAAATCACGCGCCCGACTAACTGGTTCCGGCCGCTGATTTTCCGGAAATTGCTGCGGCGCATGGAAATATCGCCGCGATCGAATTTCTTTGGAATCATACGGTCGATTTCGCTTTCGGGCACGCGGTGATGTCCGCCTGGCGTTTTTACTGTTTTGATTTTTCCGCGGTAGATCCACTGCTTGAGCGTGGGGTAACTGATTCCCAAGATTCTCGATGCTTCGCGCGGCGGCAATAGGGCGGGTCGGTACATGACGCTCTCCTTACCTACGGCGTGACGTCTGCTGGTGAAACCGCCATTGTAGTATGGTTTTATGCGCTTTTATTCGTTAGTTTTCTCCAGAGGCCCTGGTGAACCGCCCTTTGTCGCTTCGGCCGCTGCCAGTGATTTACAACACGGGAGGCCGCGGGCATGGCCTAGAGCAACAAAACAAAGCGCTTAGGAATCCCCGGGGGGGCTGCTCCGTATCTCTCGTCACCACCAAACTGACCGCCGATGACGTCTGTAAGGCTGCCGAGCTTTTCTCAAGCGACGTTTTTTCGCCAAATCAGAAGAAGAGTTGAACGATTTCTATCGGCCAGGCAGCACCGTTTTTCAAATGGCCATGGGCTGCAGCGAACCGCTGCGGCTGGGCGCGATGTGCCGTTCCCGCAAATACTCTAGAGCAATGCAGTCCCCCGTTACGCCGTTGCGGAGAATCATTGGCCGGGACTGCAACCTTAGCGATACCGCCCGGTGATCGCCGCGACTAATTCCTAAGGGGCTTGCCGGTCTTTAAGGTGAACGCCATGCGTTCCTGCGTTTTCTTCTCGCCGCACAGAGAAACGAAGGCTTCGCGCTCGAGATCCAGCAGGTATTGCTCACTTACGAGTTGCGGCGACGTCAGTGGCCCGCCCGCCAGGATATTCGCGAGCTTGCGTCCCACGTGCGCGTCATAATCGGTGATGTATCCGCCGCGCTGCATCATATGAATGACCAGCTTGGCGCCGGCTAGGAATTGTTCGCCGAGCACTTTGATTTGTGTAGTCTGCGCGCCTTCTTGCCAGTTCGCCGCGGGCGGCTTATAGCCGCCGCGCACCAGCCCTAGGGCGGCTTCTTTCGCGTCGCCCACCAGGCGTTCGCGATTCATGGAGACGCCGTCTTCACGCCGCAAGAATCCCAAGGCGCGGCTCTCTTCGGCGCTCGTTGCCACTTTTGCCGTGGCGATGGTTTCAAATACCGGCTTCATGGCGTGAAACAGATCCAAATCTTCGCCGCCTGCCGCGTGTTCATTCGCGCGGATGAGCATCTCCTTCGTGCCCCCACCGCCCGGGATCAAACCGACGCCCGTCTCAACGAGTCCCATATACGCTTCCGCGGCCGCCTGAATCTTCCGAGCGTGCAAGCCGATTTCGCATCCGCCGCCGAGCGCCATTCCCTGCGGCGCGGCGACCACCGGCTTGGGCGCATACTTCAGCCCCAGATTCACGTTTTGAAACTGCTTCACGGCCATGTGCAGCTCGTCCCACTCTTGCTCCTGCGCCGCGACGAGCATGAGCATTACGTTTGCGCCCACGGAAAAATTCACGGCCTGGTTGGCAATGACCATGGCGTCGAAATCCGAGTCCAACCGCTTTAATCCCTTTTGCAGCATGGACACCAAGTCCGCGCCAATAGCGTTCATCTTGGCGTGAAATTCGCAACACACCACGCCATCTCCCAGGTCGATCAGACTGGCGCCGGAATTACGCTCGACTTCCTTGCCTGCTTCCTTTTGCGACTTCAGAATGATGATACCCGGCGGCGTTTCGAGCGGCTTTGGGGTGCCGCTGCGCACATCGAAGACTGTCGTCTCGCCCTTTTCCGATTCGTAAAATCCTTTCCTGCCGCTGGCCAGCAGTTTTTCGATCGCCGCCGGGAGCGCGCGCCCTTCTTTCTGGACTTGCGCGGCGAACGCTTTCACGCCGATGGCGTCCATCATTTCGAAAGGCCCCATTTCCCATGCGAATCCCCACTCGAGCGCGTGATCCACGTCCACCACGCTGTCGGAAATCTCCGGCAGGCGTCGCGCCGCGTACAGGCACATTTCCGAAAGGCCGCCCCAGATGAACTGCTGGGCCTTGTCGCCTTTCTGCCCCTCGAGCACCGGCCCTACCAGCGCGCGCAGCCGTTCCCGCGTGTCCTCAATCGTTTTTGCCATCTCCAGCGAGGCAAACTTCGCTTTCTGCCGCGGCCGATACTCCATGGTGTTCACGTCCAGAGTAAGAATTTCTTTTTCACCTTGGCCTTTCACTTTTTTGTAAAAACCCTGACCCGTTTTGTCTCCCAACCATTTCCGGCGTGCCATTTCTTCGACCAGCGCAGGCACTTGGTACATTTCGTGCGACTCATCGTTTGGCGCGTTCTCGTAAATGTTCTTGATCACGTGCACCAGCACGTCCAAACCAACGAGATCGGCCGTGCGAAACGTCGCCGATTTCGGCCAGCCCACCGCGGGTCCGGTCGATGCATCCACTTCTTCGATGGTCATCCCCAACGAAGTCATGAGCCGGATGGCATGCAACATCGAAAATGTCCCGATGCGGTTGGCGATGAAATTCGGCGTGTCCTTCGCAACCACGACGCCCTTGCCGAGCCGGCGATCGCAGAATTCGCTTAGCGTCTCGATCACTTCGCTGGACGTTCTCGGCCCGGGAATCACTTCCACCAATTTCATGTAGCGTGGTGGATTGAAAAAATGAGTTCCTGCCCAGTGCTGTTGAAACTCTTCGCTCATGGCTTCTGCGATCAGATGCACCGGCAATCCGGAAGTGTTGGTGGTGACCAGCGCGCCGGGCTTGCGGAATTGCGCCACTCGCGACAACAAATTCCTTTTGATCTCGAGGTTTTCAGCAACAACTTCGATAATCCAGTCGGCCTCCGCGCAGCGCGCCAAATCATCCTCAAAATTTCCAATGGACACTTTCTCGGCCAGCGACGGCGTGAAAAAGGCCGCGGGCTTCGATTTTTTCGCCGCTTCCAGCCCCGCACGCACTACTTTGTTGCGCTCTCCGGCGGATGCTCCGGGCTTCGCGTCCGGCGGAACGATGTCCAGCAAGATGCACGGCAGCCCCGCGTTCGCCAAATGCGCGGCGATACGCGAACCCATGGTTCCCGCACCCAGCACTGCGGCCTTCTCGATTCGACGTTTCATGGCAACCCTTTTCCGGAGCCCCTCGGTAGATGGAGACGAGGGGACAGGTTACAAAACCGCCATCCCCTGGTCAAACGAACTATAGCCCCGGCCGAAAGCGCGCGTTAAAGTAAGGTCAGAATGAGCCCTCGCAAAGTAACCGACGCCCTCGGTTGGCTGCAGTCCGCCAAAGAAAGACTGCTCTCCTTGGCCGAGCGCGAAGTGCGCACACCCACGGAGCGCCCTCGCGTGGGCCTGGCGCTCGCGGGCGGATTCGCGCGCGGCATCGCGCACATTGGCGTCCTGCGCATCCTGCGCGAGGCCGGCATACACATTGACGTGGTTGCCGGCACAAGCGTCGGCGCTCTGATAGGTGCTGCTTTTTGCGCTGGCACGCCGCTCGAGGAAATGGAGCGCATCGGCGCGGCCACCAGTTTCACCGATTTTGGCCGCTGGACGCCGTCATGGCTCGGCCTGGCAACCAATCACCGCCTGGAAACATTTCTTTCCCGATTCACTCCGGTGAAAACTTTCGAGGAAATGGCCATTCCCCTGGCGATCGCCACGACCGATATCAACGCTGGCGTCTCGGTGTACTACACGCGCGGCCCCGTGGGTCTGCCGCTGCGCGCCTCGTGTGCCTATCCTGGGCTCTTCGTCCCGATTCAGTATGAGGGCCGCACTTTGGTGGATGGATTTCTGACCTCGCCGGTTCCCGTGGAAGGCGCACTGCTTCTCGGAGCTGACGTGGTGATAGCCGTCTATCTGGAAGCCAGCAACCTCGAACCGCCGCGCACCTTCACCGACGTGCTCAGCCGTTCCTTCAACATTATCCAGAGGCACACCGATCTTAGCTGGCGCCAGCAGAGTGACGTCATCATTGAGCCCGACGTAAAACCCTTCGTTTGGGATGATTTCACCAAAACCCCGGACCTGGTCGCGGCGGGCGCGGCAGCCGCTTTGGCAGCTCTGCCTGAGATTCGCGCGGCCATCAGCGGCGAAAAACGCGACTCCGCGGCCTAGCGCCAACCACCAGCCAGTTTCATTTCCAGTCGAAGCGCGTTGTGCGCACTATCGCTCGGTGACCCGGACGAGGACGGGCTGCCCCTGGCCTTTGCCCCGTTGCGTGAGCCACGCGCCCAGCCCTTCGGCAAAGCGCTCTGGCGTCAGGCGGAAGCTGGCTTCGACTTGCCCATCCGCCACGGGCAGCGTGTCGTCAAAATCCGCGGAATTCGTGAAATTGCGCATGCAGAATTGATCGAGCCAATCGAGAGGGCAGGCGCGGCTCTCGCCGCCGATGACGACATTTACTTTGAATTTCTGTGCGTACACTCCGCCATCATAACATCGCTGCGAGTGCCTTTTTTGAGCGGGACTATGCACCTCGGAACTAGGAAGCGCGCGGGCGCTTCACGCTATGCGCCAGACCCAGCTGTTCCAGCGTCCAGATGAAATACCAGCCGATATCCGTTTGCCACCAGCGCAAACCGAGACGCGCGGACCCTGCATGCGAGTGATGGTTCTGGTGCCAGTTCTCTCCCCAAGCCGCGATTTGGAAAGGCCCAAGCCACCACACGTTCATGCTGGAGTCCTTGCCATCTTCGGCATGCCCCAAGTGCGTGAGGCTGTTGACGAAGCATTGCATGTGCAGAGTGTAGACCAGGCGGATCGCGCCAAGCCAGAAAAAACCCATCCAGCCAAAACCGAGCAGCAGACCGGAAAAAATCGAGAGAATGATGACGGGAGTTTCCAGCCAGCCCCATGTCGTGTACATGCCGCGGGTCAGTTCGGGGGCCCATCGCTTTTTATCTGCGGGTTGCGTTTGATACAGCCAACGCAAGTGCGCCCACCAGAAGCCACCTTGTTTGGGACTCGAGATATCGTCCGGCAAGTCCGTCACCGAATGATGCAGTCGGTGGTAAGCGACCCAGCTGGCGGGATGGCCCGAGCCGTTGAACACCGCCCAAAAAATCAGCACTTGCTCGATGAACTTGTTGGTCTTAAGCGTCTTGTGCGCCAGCATGCGGTGATAGCAAACCGTGGTCCCCAGCCCGCCAAAAGCCACGAACAGGAGCGCCAGCCCAACAACTTTAAGGCTCGGCAACGGGAAAAGAATCAGTCCAAGGACCGCGAGCGAATGAACGAGGACGAGATACGCGAAGACGCCTTCTTTGCCATGCACTGGTTTCCAGAACGGACGTTCCCACGGGCGCGCTTCTTGTGTGGCCACTAGTTCCATGATTTCTCCGGCGATCTGCTGAGTTGAATGCGTGAATGCCTGGTGCACCGATCGTGATTGGCAATTATAACAGTACCATTTTTCTTGGGAGGGACCTGCAATTCTGTACAGAATTAGACACCAAAGAGGAAACTGTTTCCCGGCTGATTCGGCGCTCCCTGCCTAGAATCTGCGCACGCTTGAAACAAGATAATTTCCAGACCGGTGTGGAACAAGGCTTTGGTCTCCTGCGTGGCTCGCCAAGAATCAAATTTGGCGCGCGCTTGGTGCGAAGAAAGGCGCACGGCCGGATCATCCGGGCACAGGAGCGTTTAGAGGGAGTAGAGAATTAGAACTCATCTCTGTAGATCTAGCAGCGCAGCGTTTAGTTGCCCCAGGTCCGAGTCGAGCCGGTAAAATCCGGGGCGCCAGTTTCCCACATTTTCTTCCGCGGCAAATTTCAAAACAGCAAAATCGCCCTCGCCGGCCGGGCCTTCGGACAGGCTAGGAAAGCTATCGCCAAAAAAGGTGACAGGATGCTTTCTGATTACCTGTTCGCATTCATTTAAGGAAAGCACCGCTCGCAACATCCCCTGATTTTTCGCGTGTGGCTGGCAAAAGTAAAGGTTTGGCATACTTGAGTATCATCGACAGAACCGGGGGAAACTTAAATAGTACACAGGTGCCTTTTTTGGAGTAAAAGTACCTAGCTGCCAACCCCTCCCAGGCCGTTCGGCCACTTTCTCCCGTACTTTCGCCCCATTCTGAAGATTATTATTGGCTCCTAATCCGGCCCACTGGCGATAGAATTGCGCAACGGCCATCCGGGGTGAATGCGTGGAAGACGGGCGGCGCCGAACTCCCAGGTTTCCTTTCATCGCGACAGTGGAAGTGATTGAAACGGGCGCGCCTGTGGGCATTGCCGCCCGCGTGACCGAGCTGAGTCTCTACGGCTGCTACGTGGAAATTTCTAATCCCCTTCCAAAAGGAGCGCACGCGGTGCTCAAGGTCTATTCAGAGGGCAGATATTTCGAGTCTCAAGGGACCGTGCTCTATTCTCAGCCGAGCCTGGGCATGGGCGTCGGGTTTCTGAATGTAAATCCGCACTATTTGACGGTACTGAAGTCTTGGCTGATCGAGTCCGCTCAAGCGAAATTCGGGAAAAAGGCCTGAGCTCGGCTGGACCTCGCCTGGGGCGTTCACCACTTATCAGAAGTTACTTGCGTTGCGCCCAAGCCAGCCCATCCGGCCCCATTCCCGTCGCGATTTTCGCCGTAACTTCCAAGGACTTCAAGTCGATCACGGCAACGGCATTCTCTCCGCTCAGCGCCACATAGGCTTTCGCCCCGTCGGGCTGGACCAGAGTGCCCTCGGGTCCTTTGCCCACTTTCAATCTTTTGCGCTCTTTTCGCGTAGAGGCGTCGACGAAGACTACTTCGCCGCCTCCATCATCGGAGATCAACACAAGTTTTCCGTCGGGAGTGAACTTGAGCCGGTTCGAACGCTGGGTCTTCACATCGAGCGATGCCGTCACTCTCTTCGCGGCCACGTCGATGACCGAAACGCTGCCCTGCCCGGAATTCGCCGCCCACACTTCTCTCCCGTCAGGCGAAAGATCCAGCCCTTCCGGTCCCTGGCCGACAGGAATGGCCGTCACGTTCCAGCCGTTTCGCCCACCGCCCGGCTCAATTATGCAAATGGAGTCCGATCCAATGTTCGAAGTGAAAATCGTTTTGAGGTCTTTCGACAGGACCATCATGTGCGTGACGTTCTGCCCCGTGCCGAGCACCCAATCCACTTGATGGCTGGCTGGATCGTAGCGCCCGATCACTTTGTTGGCCTCGGCTGTGAAATACACCTTGCCGTCGGCAAACGCCAGCCCGTGCGGCGCGCGCAAAGCGCCAAGATCGACGGGGGGCATGGCCTTCTGGGACGTCAAGTCAATCACCGAAAGCGTTTTCAGCGTGCCCTTTTCACTCGCATAGTTCGAGATATAAGCGAACTGTCCATCGTCTGACGCAACGACCTCGTGAGGTGCGCCGCCGGAGGGCACGCGGCCCACAACCTTCAAACTAGAAGGATCGACGATGGCCAGCTGCTCATCGCCTTTCTCGAGAACCAGTAACGCTGGCGACGGAGACTGCGCACCTGCCCTGTTTGCCCCGGTCAAAACTGCCGAGACCATGGCGCAACACGCCGTCAACCGCACGAAAAGATTCACAGCCCTTGGAAACATTCTCATTGGTTCGCACTCCCGGGATGCACAGCGGAGGATATCACTTTCGCATTCCGAGGGGGACGATCGAAAGGAACCATCAACGCCATTTCCCCGCGGCCCCGGCTGCTATAAAATCGCAGCGAAACGCGAGCACGCGGAGGCCGCCATGAAATTCGCGAAAATTGTCTTTTGGATGGCGGGCATCTGGGGACTGCTAATCATCACGCCGCTCTATTTCTTTTTTGACCTCATCAGCCAGAAGGATCCGCCGGCCATCACCCATCCGGGCTTTTTCTACGGCTTCGTGGGATGTGCTCTGGCCTGGCAGGTGGCCTTTTGCTTCATGGCCACCGATCCCCTCCGTTATCGGCCGTTGATGCTTCCCTGCGTTCTCGAAAAAGCTACCTACGCCGTTGCCGTCGTTACTCTGGTCGCCCAAGGACGTATGCACCCGTCGGACCTGGTTTTTGCCGGCACGGACTGCTTGCTTGGCCTGCTCTTCGTGATCGCCTACTTCAAAACCCGGCCCAGCTGATGGGCCGGACATCCAGTTCAGAAGAACCCGCGTACATAAGAGCAGGGGGCAGGCCAGGATTGCTCCTCCCGGGCGCGCCCGGCGCTCGCCGTCAGAACGGTTCTCGTTTTTTTCGCTTGACGGCGGCTCGCAATGGGAGGATACCAGTTGTGCCACAGCCCCGGGTTGAGGGACGGGGTGTCAACCGAGGGTACGCGTGTGCGGCCCTACCATCCCAAAATCCTTGGAGCGCAAGAGCAAGTGTCGGGATCATCCTGGCAGGGAATAAATCTGACCGGTCGCAGGTCTTCACGGTTATCTAGGGTTCTCGCTAAACCCTGCTCGGATGCGATCCCGGAAAAAAGGAAGCGAAGACTCGTCATTCGTTCTTGGTGCGCGAACGCTCTGTAAATGGTTGAATCGTTTATGCCGACTTGCCGTCTAACCCGGACTGGAATCGTAAGCGGCTGGATAGGGGAGCAAGAAGTGGGGAGCCCCGGCACCGAGGACCTGGCTCACAATGCCAAGAATCGCTCCCCCCATGATCTTTTGAGCTTCGCGGCGGGCCATCCGCCGGAAGGACAGTAGTAGCTTCAAAAAATAACAGGAGGCGGAGAATCACATGACAAAGTCGAATAAGTTCCTCATTACTGGTGCGGCGATTGCGGGCTTGCTCGCGGGAACCGGCGCCAGCATTCAGGCTTCCAATCTGCTCACTGGCGCCAAGGCTTCGGCCACGGCCCAGGACACAGACCAGAAGGCTGACAAAAAGGTGAAGGAAAAGCACGCTTGTAAGGGCCAAAACTCTTGCAAGGGCAAGGGCGGCTGCAAGTCGAGCGACAACGGCTGCAAGGCCAAGAACTCCTGCAAGGGCAAGGGCGGCTGTGCCACCGATGGCTCGAAGATGCCCGCCGAGGACAAGAAGCCCTCGTAATTTCCGTTACCCGCAGGGGCTTTACCAATGACGGGGGCCGGTGCTTGCATTCGCTGGCCCTCCCGTCTCTACCCTTCTAGGGAGATTGCAATGTCAGCGAATCGTTTCAACGGATTTACGGATTACGGCATCGGCATTGGGCTGCGCGCCCCGCACTACGACCACATTCTGACGCGCAAACCGGTTGTCGACTGGTTCGAAATCATTTCGGAAAACTTTATGATCGATGGCGGGCGGCCGCTCGACATCCTCGACCGAATTCTTGAACAATATAAGGTCGTTCAGCACGGCGTCTCCATGTACTTCGGCTCCGCGGAAAAGCTCAATCGCGAACACCTTCGCCGACTGAAGGACCTTGTCCAGCGCACGAAAACGCCGTGGCTTTCCGACCATCTGTGCTGGGGCAGCGTCGACGGGCGCTACACGCACGATCTGCTGCCCATGCCGTATACCTTCGAAGCCGCGCGCATTACCGCGCAAAAAGTGCGCGAAGTGCAGGATTTTCTCGAAATTCCCATCGCGGTCGAAAACGTCAGCAGCTACGCGGAATATCACGATTCGGAAATGACCGAGTGGGAGTTTCTAAACGAAGTCGTCGAGCGCGCGGACTGCGGCATTCTGCTCGACGTAAACAATATTTATGTCTCCTCGCAAAATCACAATTTCAATCCGCTCGATTATGTGAACAGCGTCCCCGCCGAGCGCGTCGCGCAAATTCACATCGCCGGGCATTCCAAATATCGCAAATACATTCTCGACACGCACGACCATCCGGTGATCGACCCAGTCTGGAAACTGTACGAGCGCGCCATCCACCTTGCCGGCCATACGGCAACGCTCCTCGAATGGGACGACAGCATTCCCTCCTTCCAGGAAGTTCACGACGAAGCTAGGAAAGCCAATAGATTTTTGCGCGCTACCGCGCTGGCAGAAGCCGTATGAAACTGATGCAGCTCCAGCGCACCATGGCTCGCGCCGTGATGCAGCCGCTTACCTCCTCCGAACGCATGCAGGGCCGTGCTCCCGACGGCGGTCCGATGAAGCGCTACGCCTCGCGCTTCATCAAACCGAATGACCGCCTCACTTCCTTCGAACGGCTCGAAATCTACAATCGTCAGTATTGGTTTCGCGTGCTCGCGGCGCTCGGCGAAGATTTCCCGGGTTTGTGCGCCGTGCTGGGCCAAGGCCGCTTCGACGCCATGGCCAGGGCCTATCTCATCGCCAACCCTTCGCGCTCGTTTACGCTGCGCAATCTTGGCTCGCGTATGGAATCGTGGCTTCGAAAAAATCCCAAGTGGGCGGGGCCGAATCAAGAACTTGCGCTGGACATTGCGCGGCTCGAATGGGCGGATATCGAAGCCTTCGACGGAAAGACGGAGCCCGCTCTGCGTCCAGACGACCTTTCCATAGCAGCCGGTCCGCGGATGAAGCTAACCCTTCAACCGTATGTGCGGTTGCTGAGTTTTCGTTATCCTGTCGACGATCTTCTCCTCGAAGTTCGCAAAGAAGACGAAGACACGGACTTCGCCAGCAACACCTTCCAAGAACGTCGGAAACGCAAGCGCGTCCGCGCGGTCGCGAAACTCAAGCCGGCACCAATCTTTCTGGCCGTGCATCGCATCGACTACACCGTTTATTTCCGCCGCCTCGACCAGGAAGAATTTTCCATTCTCACCGCGCTGCGGCAAGGAAAAACGCTCGCGGCGGCGGTCGAGTGGGCCTTTCGCGGAAGCCAGATTGCGCCCGAAGAGCGGCCTCTGAAAGTTCAGACGTGGTTCGAAACCTGGTCTACACTGGGCTGGTTTTGCCGTCCGGAGAAAAAGCAGGCGGCCAGCTGAATCTTGTTGTTGCGCGTCACAATTTGCCCTGAGCAGCTTCTGTCGATTGATTTGCCGCTTTGAATATCTCGAGTAAAGTGCCGACGACTGAATTCTCATGAACAAAACACTCACGACTCTCGAATCCTGGCACGACAAGTATTGTCATTACGCTGATTATCTCCAGCATCCATTTCTGCTTTTTGTGCGCCTCTACTGGGGCGTCCAGCTGATCGAGAGCGGCTGGGGCAAGCTGCACAACCTCGATAAAGTGACGGACTTTTTCACCAGTCTAGGCTTGCCCGCTCCTGGTTTCACGGCTACGGCCATTTCCAGCCTCGAGTTCTTTGGCGGGTTGCTGCTGGCCGTTGGCTTGTTCTCGCGGGTGATTTCGCTTGTCCTTGCGATCAATATGCTCATGGCTTACATCACCGCCGACAAGGAAGCGCTCCATTCCATTTTTTCTGATCCGGACAAATTCACTGCGGCAGCGCCGTACGTGTTTCTGATTGCTTCGCTCATCGTGTTCCTGTTTGGCCCCGGAATTTTTTCGCTAGACGCGCTTCTAAGTCGGTTCTTCGCTAAGTCCCTGCGGGAGAATAAGAGTCCCGTTTAGGGTGGCGTGCAGATCGTTCACCCGCAATTCCTGCAATTGGGATAGGATGGATTCCGGGCACTCATGGTCCGGATGGAAACTACCCTTGGCTTCAGCAAACGCGCTTGCCTTATCTTTCTGCTTCTGCTCGTTCCCTTTCGTGTCGCCAAGGCGTCTGATGTGACTTCGACTCTCGTGATTGGTGGTTCTCGTATTGACGTGACCATTCAATCGTCCGCAACACCGAGCGCTCCGCTTTCCGAAACCGACGTTATGAAGTGGGTGCAGTTCGCGGCGGAATCCGTCGCAACCTACTACAAGCGTTTCCCGGTTCCCCATCTCACCCTCCGAGTCATTTCCTTCGAGGGGACTGGCGTACGCCATGGCATGACCTGGGGCCGGGACGGCGGCCTGATCGTCATCCACGCGGGGAACAAAACCACGCCAGCCGAGTTTGCCGAAGACTGGATGCTGACCCACGAGATGATCCATCTGGCGTTTCCGTCGATGGCCGATGAGCACCATTGGATCGAAGAAGGCATCTCGGTGTACGTCGAGCCCATCGCTCGCATTCGAGCGGGCCACTGGACGGCTCTCGCAATGTGGAGCGACCTCGTCCGCGACATGCCTAAAGGACTTCCCGGAGCGGACGATGCGGGACTGGACCACACGCACACCTGGGGAAGAACGTACTGGGGCGGGGCGCTCTTTTGCTTCGTAGCCGACGTGGAAATCCGCAAGCAAAGCAAAAATAAAAAGGGATTGGAAGATGCGCTGCGAGGAATTCTCGAAACCGGCGGCGACATTCGCGAAGATTGGGATTTGCAGAAGGCCCTCGCGACGGGCGACCACGCGGTGGGATTGGACGTGCTGGAGAGATTGTACGCCGAGTGGAAAGACAAACCGGTGCACGTGGACCTTCGGGTCATGTGGAAGCAACTGGGTGTCGAAGCCGACGGAGCGGTTGGCCTGAACGACGAAGCCCCGCTCGCCGTCATCCGCCACGCTATTGAGACCGGCACTCCCACCGCCAGCTCCGGCGCCGCCGCAACCTCATCGAACGCCTGGCCATCGCCAATAGACCCTGCCGCCCCCGCGGGTCCCCTGGCAATCTTCGCCGGCCGCACGAAGCGCTCAAACTGACCATAGCGCAGGGCCATTTCGCATGTCTCTAGGAGCCTCTGGCCCGAGGGCAGGCCGGCTCGAGCTACGTCTTGCGGCGGAGCGGGACGTCTGCAGGCGGAGAATCTTCGCTGTCGAAAGCCGCGGGGCCGGGATGTTCGATGTGAAATTCAGGACGGGATTCGAGCAGCCGGACGCAGCGGTTCCAGCGGAGGATGCTGTCGTCATTACCGGCGGGGCGGGTTTTTTCGGCTTCGGCAAAGCAGCGCAGGGCTTCTTCGACAAGCGGTAGGAGAATGTGGGCGGAGCAGCCGGAGTGGAGTTGCGCTTTTGCGCGGCGTTCCTGCAGAAGGCCGCTGTAGTAGTTGCGCTCGTAAGGATCGCGGAGAGATTGAAAGACGGAGTGGGCCTCGGCGTAGCGGTCGGCGGCAGCGCCGGTGAACTGGTCGGTGATGGCGAGGCCGAGCATGCGCCGAGCCAGCTGATGGTCCGCGTCAACGACCAGGATATCGCGGCAGATGGATTCAGCTTCTTCGGGTTCGTTGAGGTAACGGTAGAGTTCGGCTTTGGCGATGGCTTCGGGGATGCCTGCTTTGGAGATGGACTTGAGTTGGTGTGGCATGGACCCTCCTGAGTGCTCCGGAGAACAACGCACCGGCGGCAGCCTGTGCCGCCGGATTATGTTACTGTCCGCGGATTTTGCGGAATAGCATAGTCAATGGATCGTAGAACTGGTCGACTACACGCTCCTTGAGCGGAATGATGGCGTTGTCGGTGATATGGATTTCTTCGGGGCAGACCTCGGTGCAACATTTGGTGATGTTGCAGAGGCCGATGCCGAGCTCCTCCTTCAGCAAGCCAACGCGATTGCCGGCGTCAAGCGGATGAAGCTCGAGCCCGGCCACGCGTACGAAAAATCGCGGGCCGCCGAATTTCGCTTTAGCGTCATGCTCGCGAATGACGTGGCAAACGTCCTGGCAGAGAAAACATTCGATGCACTTGCGGAATTCCTGGACGCGGTCGACATCGATTTGGGAGATTTTCCAGTCGGTGTTCTGGTGCGGGTGAAAGGCGGGGATTTTCTTGTTGACCTGATAATTCCAGGAAACGTCGGTGACCAGGTCTTTGATTCGCGGAAAAGATTTCATGGGCATGACGGTGATGGGCTGGTCCTTGGGAAGATCGTCCATGCGCGTTTTGCAGGTGAGGCGCGGTCGGCCGTTGACTTCCGCGGAGCACGAGCCGCACTTCCCTGCTTTGCAGTTCCAGCGCACGGCGAGATCGGGCGCGAGATGGCCTTGAATGTAGTGGAGCGCGTCGAGTACGACCATGCCCGGGGCCACGGGCACGGTGTAGTCGACTGTTTGGCCACCGACGGTGCCTACGCCGCGGAATACTCGTAATGTTGCGTCAGACATCTAGGAGTTCTCCAAAGTACGCTCGGGGTACTACGCCCGAGATTGCTAGAACATTGTGGGCTAAAGCCCGGCACCACCAGCACCCGCCGAAAAAACTGCGGGCCACAAAACCTAGTCAGCCATGGCGAGCTGCTTCAGTTCATCGGGCATTTCCTCGACCGCAGATTCGCGGCGCTTCATCTCCACGCCTTCTCGGACAATGATGTTGTGCTTTTTCTCCCACACGGGATCGTAATTCGGATAATCGATGCGGCTGTGCGCGCCGCGGCTTTCCGTGCGTGCGAGGGCACTGAGAGCGACTGCTTCGGAAACCGTGAGCATGGACTTCAGTTCCGACGCTAGATGCCAGCCGGGATTGAAAAGGCGCGAGCCCTCGACGCTGGCTTGCGCCGCGCGAGTTTTTAGTTGTTCGAGCTCGGCGAAGGCTTTCTTTAGATCTTCTTCGGTGCGGAAAATTCCGACCAGGCTTTGCATGACCTTTTGCAGGTCGCGGTGAACGGCGTAGGGACTCTCGGAATTGGGATTCGAAAACGGCGCGAGCAGTTCCTTTTCGGCTTCTGCGATTTGCGCTTCGGAAACTCCGGTGTAGGAGACACGCTTGGCGTGTTCCGCGGCGCCCAGTCCGGCGCGTCGGCCGAAAACCAGCAGATCGGAGAGCGAATTGCCGCCCAGGCGATTCGAACCGTGGAGGCCGGCAGCGGCTTCACCAGCGGCGAACAGGCCCGGCAAGGTGGACTGCGCGGTTTCCGCTTCGACGCGAATGCCGCCCATGACGTAGTGGCACGTGGGACCCACTTCCATGGGGCCTTTAGTGATGTCCACATCGGCGAGTTCTTTGAATTGGTGGTACATGCTGGGGAGTTTCTTCTTCACATATTCGGCCGGCTTGTGAGAGATGTCGAGATAAGCGCCGCCGTGCTCCGTGCCGCGGCCTTCTTTTACTTCGGTGTAGATGGAGCGGGCCACGACGTCGCGTGTGGAAAGTTCCATGCGCTGGGGGTCGTATTTCTCCATAAAGCGCTCGCCGAGTTTGTTGCGCAGAATCCCGCCTTCGCCGCGAACGGCTTCGGTAACGAGAAGACCCTGCACGCCGGGCGGCCAGACCATGCCCGTGGGATGGAACTGTACGAATTCCATATCCATAAGCTCGGCTCCGGCCTGGTAGGCAAGCGTCATGCCGTCGCCGGTGTACTCCCAGGAGTTGGAAGTGACCGGCCAGGCTTTTCCTATGCCTCCGGTAGCGATGACAACCGATTTGGCTTTGAAAACGATGAAGCGGCCATTTTCGCGCCAGTAGCCGAACGCTCCGGCCAAGCGGCCGCCATCGGTGAGGAGACGCGTGACGGTGCACTCCATGTAAACGTCGAAGCCAAGCTGCACGCCGCGATCCTGAAGCGTTCGTATCATTTCGAGGCCGGTGCGGTCGCCGACGTGGCACAGACGCTTGTAGGTGTGGCCGCCGAAGGCGCGCTGGAGAATCGCGCCTTTGTCGGTGCGGTCAAAAAGCGCGCCCCACTGCTCGAGTTCGCGGACGCGGTCGGGAGCTTCCTGCGCGTGAAGCTGGGCCATACGCCAGTTGTTTAGAAATTTTCCACCGCGCATGGTGTCGCGGAAATGAGGTTGCCAGCCGTCGGCGGCGTCGACGTTGGCCATCGCCGCGGCGATGCCGCCTTCGGCCATCACGGTGTGTGCTTTTCCAAGGAGAGATTTACAAACGACGCCGACGGAAGCGCCCTTCGCGAGAGCTTCAATCGCGGCGCGCAATCCGGCGCCGCCGGCGCCGATGATGAGAACGTCGTGTTCGCGTGTCTCGTAGCTGGTGGTCACATGAGCCTCAGGTCGTGGATGGCGCCGCTGGCGACCAGACGGATATAAAAGTCCGTGAGGCCGACGGTGATCAGACTCGTCCAGGCCAGAAGCATGTGGCGATCATTCAAAAAGCTGACGCCGCGCCAAACGGCGAAACGGGATTTGCCGAAGGAGGCGCAAGAGAAGCAGTCGAGTTTTCCGCCAGCGAGATGGCGGAGGGAGTGGCAGGAAAACGTGTACAGCGTGAGCATGACGATGTTGACGCTCATGACCAGAGTCCCAAAGCCTACACCGAAATGGCCGCCGAAATCGTAGGCGAGCACGACGTCGTACCAGAGAAACCCAAGAAATACGAGCGCAAGATAGAAAAAATAGCGGTGAACGTTTTGCAGGATAAAGGGAAACGCCGTTTCGCCCCGGTAGTTGCGTTTGGAAGATTCGCCCACGGCACAAGCCGGCGGATCGAGAAAAAATGCGCGGTAATAAGCTTTGCGGTAGTAGTAGCACGTGGCGCGAAACCCGAGGGGTCCGGCGAGGATGAGCAAAGCTGGGGAGAATTTCCACCAATGATGTTGAGGATCAATGAGCGGCGAATAGAAAGGCGAAAGATAGGGCCCCCATTCGAAGTACTTATTTTCAAAGGCCCGCAGCGTCGCGTATAGCCCAAAGCCGCCAAGAAGAATAATTACGGGCACAAGTTCGACCCACCAAGCGTCGCGGCGCAACGTGCTTCCGAGCCGCGATTCGGGCAAGAGGGTTGGCGAGCCAGCCATCTAGGGACCTCCAGGGTGGCAGTGAGCAAATCAGAGACTAAATGATTGCACACGAATTATATCCAAGACACGGCGTAACGGCCAATTCAGAGAACAGGGTCGCCGAAGAGATGGCATCCCGGCCGGTCCCGAGATCGGCCGAGTGTGTCGGCAGCCGAAATCAGTGGCTCCGGAGAATCCCGATGTCCAAATCGCCATGTTTCGAACGACATTCTAGTAGCAGAGCAGGATGCCTCCGAAACGCATAACGGAGACTTGGAGGGTTGGCCATGAGCATCGTGAAACTGTTGCTGGTTATCGGAATCGTGCTGACCGTCGTCAAGGTATTGTTGGGGCCGGACTGCTGGTTTTTCGCGGTCGAGGCCGTCGTAAGACTCCTGGTGGTCGCATGGATATCGGCTGCCGGAGCTTAGGAGCTGTGGCAAACTGGCACCGCAAAAGTAATTTTGGCGAGGCTGTCCAAATCGCTGCGCTTCAATCGTCATAGTAGTAGTGGAGCTGGAATGCTTAGCAAAACCCGTGAAGGAGATTCTAGAGTGAAATACATCCTGATGGACTATGTCGGCGAAGCGGGCTGGCCACAATTGACGAGGAACGAGCAAGAACACTGGTTGGGCGCTTATCAAGCCTACATGGAGGCCATGACCAAGGCGGGCATACTAAAGGACAGCAAAGGCCTCTATCCCACCTCGGCGGCAACGACCGTGCGGGTCGCAAACGCCAAGACCCAGGTTCTTGACGGCCCCTATGCGGACTCCAAAGAGCAGCTGGGCGGCTTTCATATCATCGAGGTGGCCGATCTGGACGCCGCGATCTCATGGGCAGCCCGCAGCCCAACCGCTCTTCACGGTGTCGTCGAAGTGCGTCCCGTGCGCGAGGGCACGCTTCTGACGGACGACCTTTCCCAATACATCAAACCAGAATAAGCCCGAACGCAGCGCAAGTTTCACAATGACACGTCAACAAAGACAAGAGGAGAAGAACATGCGTAAATTAGTCGTTTTCAATATGGTGTCGCTGGATGGTTTTTTTGTAGACCGCAAAGGCGACATGAGCTGGGCCCACAAGAATGATGCGGAGTGGAACGCGTTCGTCAACGAGAATGCCAGTGGCAATGGCGTGCTCGTCTTCGGCAGGATTACTTACGAACTGATGGCCAGCTACTGGCCAACACCGATGGCGCTAGAGAATTCTCCGGTGGTGGCCAAAGCCATGAACGATATCCCGAAAATCGTGTTTTCGCGAACGCTGGACAACGCGTCGTGGAGCAACACGAAGCTGGTCAAGGGCGACCTGGCCGCGGAAATGCGCAAGTTGAAAAAAGAGCCCGGACCGGACATGGTAATTCTGGGAAGCGGCAGCATCGTTTCCCAACTGGCGCAGCAAAATCTGATCGATGAATACCAGATCGCGCTGAGCCCCATTGTTCTTGGCAACGGCAGGACGATGTTCGCAGGCGTCAAGGAGAAGCTGAACTTCAAGCTGACCAAGTCGCGCACCTTCGCCAATGGCACGGTCTTCGCTTGTTACCAGCCAGGGGCCTGAGCGAGGAGCACCATGGCCAACCCAGCTGCACCCCTCGAAGGCACTCCCGCGCATTTGCTGGGGCTTGTCCTTATAAGCATAAGCGACACGGCGCGTCGCCAGCGCGTCGTAGTTGTCCAAATCGCTGGCGGCCAGGCGTCATTCTAGTGGCGGCGCATCTTGCCTGCCAAATACCAATAGAGGAGACTCGAGATGAAATACATGCTGATGGCTTATGTGAACGAAGCTGCTTGGCCCCAAATGACGAAGGACCAGCAAGAACAAGGCATGGCGGCTTACACCGCGTACCGGGAAGCGCTGACAGCGGCGGGCGTCCTCGCGGGCAGCAACCGCCTCCAGCCAAGTTCGACAGCGACCACCGTGCGGCTTGCCCATGGCAAGTCGCAGGTCCTCGATGGCCCTTTTGTGGAATCGAAAGAACAGTTGGGTGGCTACTTTCTCATCGATGTCGCGGATCTCGATGCGGCCATCTCGTGGGCGGCCCGGTGCCCGGCCACCAGCCACGGTGTCGTCGAGGTGCGTCCCATCTGGGGCATGCCCGCGTGATCCGCGTCGCAGCGTAATGTTCATGACCTTCCACGACGGCCAGGAGCGGGCGCGCAGCACGGCAGACACCGTCGCGCGCCGCAGCTACGGCAAGCTCGTGGCCTTTCTGGCGGTACGCACCCGGGACGTGGCCGCGGCCGAGGACGCGCTATCCGAGGCGTTCGCCTCGGCCCTCGCGGATTGGCCGCGCAATGGATGTCCCTCGAACCCGGAAGCGTGGCTGCTAACCGTGGCGCGGCGAAAGGCGATCGATATGGCACGCGGCCGTCGTCGACATGAAAATGCGGGCGAGCAATTGCGGGTCATGGCAGAAAGCCTGGACGCGGCCGCAGCCGAATCGGAGATCCCGGACGAACGTCTTGCGTTGATGTTTGCTTGCGCGCACCCGGCGATCGACGCCGGAATTCGCGCGCCCTTGATTCTGCAAGTGGTGCTCGGACTCGATGCTGCCATGATTGCATCGGCATTCCTGGTGTCTCCCGTGGCCATGGGCAAGCGCCTGGTGCGTGCCAAAGACAAGATTCGCCAGGCCGGCATCCCCTTCAGCATCCCAGGGCGCAACGAGCTTCCCGGTCGCCTGGACACCATTCTGGGCTCCATCTATGCCGCCTTCGCAGAAGGTTGGACCGATCCTGGCGGGACCGATGTGGCTCGCCGCAACCTGACCGAGGAATCGTTTTTTCTCGCTAGGCTTGTGGCCGAGATGCTGCCGCAGGAGCCGGAGGCACTGGGGCTGCTGGCCCTGATGCTTCACGCGGAAGCTCGACGGCGCGCGCGCCGCAGCGCGGACGGCGAATACGTTCCGCTTGCCGAGCAGGATCCAGCTCTGTGGGACTGGGAGATGATCGAGGAAGCCGAGGCGCTCCTCCTCGCGGCCAGCCATTGGAAGGCGATTGGCCGCTACCAGCTCGAAGGGGCGCTGCAGTCGGCCCATGTTTTTCGTCGGCGCACGGGTCGCGGTAACTGGCCGGAGGTGGTCCAGCTGTACGATGCGCTATGGGCGATCTGCGGTTCGCCCGTGGTGGCCATCAATCGCGCCCTGGCGATTGCCGAGATTCACGGCGCCAGCGCTGCTCTGGACGTTATGCCCAGCGTATCCGCCGACGGGCGGCTCGCTGAGTACCAGCCCTACTGGGCCACACGCGCGGAACTGCTGGCCAAGACAAGCGCGCACGAGGAAGCCCGCCACGCTTACGAAATCGCTATCGGTCTCGAACGCGACCCCGCCGTCCGCCGCTTTCTCGAGAAGCGCCTGTCTCGGCTGCCGCTTGGACCTGCTTGCTGAAGCGCTCTCTTCGAATCGATGCCTAAAGGATGGAACGGATTTCAGGATCGATGGAGACGTGTGTGGCCGGGACGCCGTCGATCGAGAATTTGGCGCCGTGGGCTTCGGTGAAATGGAAGAAACGGCTGATGTGGTAATCCTCGTCGTAGGAAGAAAAAAGGCGTTCCGTTTCCTCCGCCGAGAGTTGAAACGAGGAAAGAGAGACGTGCTGGCTGAATTGGCCGGCCAGGGAGAGGTACAGGTCGACAAGTTGGCCGAGTGTCATGGAACTGGTGCGGCGAACGAGTTCGGCGCTCATAACTAGCTTCGCTGGAGTGTACTGCGGCCTGAGCGCCAATAAAAGAAGGTAGATGCCCGCTGTAGCCGTCCGTTTGTGGGGGAACTTGGGGATTGGTAAGATATGAGGCGGAATCGAGGAAACCAGGAGGGCAGACTATGAGTATTGCAGTGGGACAAACGGCGCCGGATTTTACGTTGATGAATCAGGAGAAAAAAGAAGTAAAATTGTCGGATTTCGCGGGGAAAAAAAATGTCGTGCTGGTGTTCTATCCCCTGGACTGGAGCCCGACTTGCACGAATGAACATGCGTGTTTTGTAAATGAGATGAAGGCATTTGAAACGCTGGACGCGGAAGTGCTCGGAGTCAGCGTAGACAGCGTCTGGTCGCACAAAGCGTATGCGGAGAAGATGGGCATCAAGTATTCGCTCTTGGCGGATTTTCAGCCGCGCGGTGCGATGAGCGAAAAGTACGGCGTCTTCCTCGCGGATAAGGGGATTACGGGGCGCTCGATCGTGATCATCAATAAGGCGGGAAAAGTGGCCTGGGCGAAAGACTACGACATTCCCGTAGTGCCGGATCTGAAAGAGGTGTCGGCGGCACTCTCGCAGGTCAAGGCTGCCGTCGCGTAGAAGAAGAAAGAAAAGCTTAACGCGGAGAGACAAAGTTCACAGAGAAGCAAGGAAAGCGGGCCGGCGATTGCCGGCCCGCTCTCGTTGAAGCACACCATTTGAGGTCACTGGGAGGCGGTATCGTTTCGAACGACGACGCCGCCCTTCATTACGAACTTTACGGATTCCAGAACACGGATGTTGGAAAGCGGATCCCCCTTGACAGCAATGATGTCCGCGTAGTGCCCCGCATCGAGCGCCCCAACTTGGCTAGCCCAACCGAGAAGATCGGCGGCGTTTACCGTGGCAGCCTGGATGGCGTCGATCGGCTTCATACCCCATTCCACCATTTTTGCGAATTGCCGAGCGTTGTCGCCGTGGGGATAAACACCGGCATCGGTGGCGAAAGCCATTTTTGTACCGGATTCCCAAGCATGGCGGAAATTCTCGCGCTGCAGGCGCCCAATTTTCCTTTCCTTCTCGATGAATTCGGGGAGCATGCCGACTTTTGTACCTTCCTGCAAGATGAAGTCGTCGTTGTAAATGTCGAAATCGAGATAGGTGCCGTGTTTTTTGGCGAGCGCGATGCCTTCGTCGTCGATCAGGCTGGAGTGCTCGATAGAATCGATTCCGGCATTAATGGCGTCCTTGATGGACTGCGTGCCGTGAGCGTGAGCGGCCACTTTGCGCCCAAGCTTGTGAGCTTCTTCGACGATGGCTTGGAGTTCTTCCAAAGAGTATTGCGGCGTCCCGGGCTGGTCGCCTTTGCTGAGCACTCCACCGGAGGCACACACCTTAATAACATCTGCACCATACTTGATGACCTCGCGAACTTTTTCGCGCGCGGCCCACGGGCCGTCGGCGACGCCTTCCGCTTTGCTGTGATATTCGGCGGGAAGAAGATTGTTGTCGCAGTGTCCACCGGTGATGCTGAGCGGCGGACCAGAAACGATCATGCGCGGCCCTTCGATTTCCCCAGCGTTGATGCCATCACGGACGGCCACGTCCGTGTAACCGGTGGCACCAACGTTGCGAACGGTGGTGAATCCGGCGCGCAGCGTAATCCGCGCGTTCTTGACACCGGTCACAGCCTCTCGCGGGACGGAAATACCGAGGGCTTGGTAACCGCTCGCGGTGGGGTCGGCAGTGATATGAGTGTGGACGTCGATCAGGCCGGGAAGACAGGTTACCGAGGAAAGGTCAATTGCCGAGATCCCTTCCGGCAATTTGGTGGAGGCGGCGGGTCCCACCGTGGTAATGGAGCCACTGTCGTCAAACACGACGATCTGATCGGTGAGCATGCGACCTCCGCGGACGTCGAGAAGCTTACCGCAGCGGACCGCCCCGGGCGCGGCGCTGGCGGACGAAATAAAAAGGAGGCAGGCCATGAGGGCCAACAAGGTTTTGCGCATGTGTTCTCCGTAAGCGACGAATCCGAACAGGAGAGGATATATCGCTCGGCGATGTTTTGGAAATGCGGTGGCGCGGATTGGGAAACTAGGAAGAACTGTGTGCGGCTAGCGGCTAGAGGGCAGGACCGGGACGAAGGAACGAACGTAAAGGACGAGCTGCCAGCGCTGCTCCTCCGTGAGGCGTTTTTTGAAGGCCGGCATGGGTTTTCGGCCTTGGCTAATTTGGTAGAAAATCTCACCGTCAGTAACGCTGTTCATGTGCTGGGCATCGACCAGGCTGGTGGGAGAGGGATAGTAGCTGGCGGCGTCTGGTCCATCGCCTTTTCCGGTTTGGCCGTGGCATTGCAGACATTTATCCAGATAGATGGAGCGGCCAGCGGCTAAGGCTGACGCGGAAGGCTGGATGGGATTGCGCCGGCGCTTGGCTTCGTCGGGGACTTTCCAGGGCCTATTTTCATAATAAGCAAAGACGGCGACAACACAGAGCGTGACGAATATCAGGGCTAGAATAAGTTTCCGTGCGCGAACCGCGTTCTGTGAGTTGATGGCCATAAGAAAATTTTCGCATACAGGATTGGAGGACGAAACAAGAAAGACGAAGCGCTTCACCGAGAGCACGGAGCGCCGAGAGGGCGCCGAGAGCACGAGAAGTGGTAGGAAATTGGGGGAGAGGGAAAGGATTGGCGCTACTGGCCGCGGAAGATGAGCCACAGGAGCTCGGCGTTGAAGAAGAGAATGGCGGCAGCGACGATCCAGGCAACGACGACGGTGAAGCGGGAATTGGTAAACTCACCCATTCTGTTGCGGTCACCGGTGAATAGAATCAACGGAATAACGGCGAACGGCAACTGAAAGCTGAGCACCACCTGGCTCAGGATGAGCAGCGAGGTGACTTGGCCTTCTCCCGCGATTCCGATTACCAGAACAGCGGGGAGAATAGCAATCGAGCGCGTGATCAGCCGGCGGAGCCACGGCTTGAGACGAATCTGGAGAAAACCTTCCATGACGATCTGGCCGGCAAGAGTGCCGGTCAGTGTGGAGTTCTGGCCGGAAGCGAGAAGCGCGCAGGCGAACAGGGTGCTGGCCAGGCTCACGCCGAGAACCGGGCTGAGAAGCTTGTAAGCGTCGGCGATTTCGGCGACATCATGCAGGCCACGCGTATGAAACGCCGCGGCGCCGAGAATGAGGATGGCGGCATTGATGAACAGGGCGAAGCCGAGAGCCACGGTGGAATCGAAAACAGCGTAACGCATGGCCTCGCGGCGGTCGCGGACCGAGGCACCGAAAGCGCGCGTCTGCACGATGCTGGAGTGCAGATAAAGATTGTGCGGCATAACCGTGGCGCCGAGGATGCCGATGGCGATGTACAGCATTTCCCGATTGTGCAGAATTTCAGCGCGCGGGATGAGCCCGACGACGGCTTCTCGCCAGACCGGATGGGAGAAAAAGATTTCGTAAGCGAAGCAGCCCGCGACGGTGGCAATGAGCGTGACGACGAAGGCCTCGATGATGCGGAAGCCGCGCCCTTGCAGGGCAAGAACGATCAAGACATCGAGTCCAGTGATAATCACTCCCGCGAGAAGCGGCAGACCGAAGAGCAGCTTGAGAGCGACGGCGGAGCCAAGCACTTCCGCAAGGTCGCAAGCGGCGATGGCGATTTCGCAGACGATCCAAAGCGCGATGGAAGTACGACGCGAGTAGTGCTCGCGGCAAGCCTGAGCCAAATCGCGCCCCGTGGCGATGCCCAGCTTGGCCGAAAGCGCCTGCAGAAACATCGCCATGAGGTTGCTGATGAGAATGACGCTGAGAAGCGTAT
>JABCZF010000004.1 GCA_013289825.1 Acidobacteriota bacterium
GTAATCGCTTCTGTGTGAACATCCATGCCGACGTATTTCGTAGTGTCCATTGTGATCGCTCCTTTCGCCTGGAGACCAACGCTCAAAACTTACCTTAAAGGTGGCGCCCTTTCATAATGCGTTACATCCTGGTTGTATTGTTAGGACTCGCTTTTCATCTTTCTCGGATGTCGCTGATTTCACAGGCGTTCGCGCCGGATAGCATTTTCGGTATGGACAGTCAACGCGAGTTCTCCAAAAGAGCTTCCCGGTCGAACCCCTTCAATGTTGGTACGTGCGAGAACCCTGAAGCCACTGCGCAATAGAAGCGGTGAGCTCCGTCGGTGAGTTTGTATCGATGAAGGGATCCGGTTTTGTTCTCAACCACGCGGACCGGTGGAATCGCTTCGTCTAAGCGAAACCCTCGCAAAATTCTGACTACTCGTTCTCGGGCAGGAATTCCGTCTTCGCTATCTCTGAAGATACCGACAGGCCGAGGCGCTGGCGCTACGTCGGCGATGGCGACTTCCAGAGCTGGCTCGCCAGTTTCAGAGAACCGCGGATCGGTCCGGTAAGCGCGAGATATAGGAGAAAACCCCGCCATCCCTGCTTCCTTCCACCAATCGTCGTCCAGGTCAACCTGTAAGCCGTGATGCGGGAATCTCATCGTCTTGAACCTGCGGTAAACCTGAAGTTAACCTGAGCCGACGTTAGAGCGTGCGAAAATTCCGCCTCTTCGTAAAACGCGCATAAACATTGATTATTTTGGTGGACGAGAGGGGATTCGAACCCCCGGCCTCCTCGTTGCGAATACCAAGCGGCAAGCGTTCCACAGAGAGCTAGAGTGGTACCTAGGTGCAAGCTGCGAAAGGACTTGCGGGTTTTTCCTTCGCTCTCGCGTTCTAAGTCATTGACCCGTAAGTCGTTGATAATTTCGCGGAAATTACAGGGTTACGACACACTTACGACACAGTTGCTCTGCGCAAAAAAAAAGCGCATTTTCACCGGCAAGTGCGGAGCCCGGAGATTTCTCATTTGTCCCGGTAATGCGACAAATCAGGCATGTGAAACCTAGACTGCCGAACAAGCGCCAAGTTATACTGAATCCAAGTCCACAAAATGGTCCTTGCTAGTCGAAGCATTTAGCGGCCCGGAGGCGAAATCATGGGCACCGCCCACGAATGGTTTCTAGTTTTAGTTGTGGGCTTTCCGTTTGGTGGGTTGCGATGGTTGCTGAATTATCCTCGTCCCAAATTCGTCCAGCCCCCTCGAATCTACTGGATGCTCTGTGTCCTGGACTATGCCCTCTTCGGTTTCTGGTTTGGCGTTTTGGAAGCTTTCAGAGATTGGCGGCCTTTCCGCCCTCCGCTTGTTTATCTTAATGTTGGAATTCTAGTTTGTATGCTTTTTGTAAGCTATTCTCACCGTCGCATTACCCGCAACTTACCTCGTCTGCCGAAAAAGCCTGCCCTGTTCCCCGCTCCCGATTTCAGTCGAATAGAAAAGAAGCCAGATGCAAACGACGTAACTTAGAACGAGTCGTTGGTTTACGAACTGACGGTGAAGAGACCTTCGGCGTTCTAGTTTTTAGTAAACGCGGTAATCAAATGAAATGGTGGGTGGAAACGCTTTCCTTACGATTCCGCACACCACACGCGGAGCGGCGTTGGGGACGATTCACAGCGCGGAAAAAAAGAGAAAAACCGCGAGGTGAAAACGTCGAGAAAGATGCTCGACCGCTACAGCCATCCGCGAAGAGTCGCAAAAAGAGCCGCGGTCGAAACGCTCTCCCGGCAGGGTTACGACACACTTACGACACAGTTTGGCAAAAACGAGGAGGAGGATGGTGCGCAAGTTATTGAAAAGATGGTGGACGAGAGGGGATTCGAACCCCCGGCCTCCTCGTTGCGAACGAGGAAAAATCTGAGATAAGGCACGGTGCGGCAATCACTTAGCCTTTCGAGGGGGCTTTCCAGTTGGACTACGTGGACTACCGGGCTATTTGCCTTTTCTCTTTGTCTTTTTGTTCTTCGAGTGACCCGCACAAACTGGTTGTTAGCCGGACAGCACCTGTCATGTTGTGCGTACCGAAAATTCCATCGAGCGGTTTCCCGTCAATGTCACATTGTTACTTCCCGATCGCCTTCTTAACCCAGGCTCCGGCTCCCTTCCGCATGTCGCTGATTTCAATGGCATTCGTCGCAGATGGGATTTGCGGGATGCACAGGCGGGGAGGCAGTCTTCGAGGCCGTGCTGCATTTGCCTACGCGCGTTATCATGCCAACTGCGTAAGATCACGTCCATGTTCCGACCTGCAGCAGCGGTTCACATGGGCCAGACCTAACACATGTCTCAAAATTTAATATTTGGTTTCGAGAGATGTCGCCTCGGGGAGTTTGGCTGGCTTCCGGGCTCTGGCGTTAGAAGCGCAGAGCCGAGGTTGGCAGTTCTGCCTGCCGAACGCTTATCGAGTGGTGCGCAGCATTTTGTTCGATGTAGCCGTTTCTTGAGATCATTGGTGGTCGCTTTTGCAATCCCGTCGTTTCTCGTCTTCGTAACACCGACAGCACATGCGCAGGCACAAACCGCCAGCGAAATTACCGGACGAGTCGTGGACTCGTCCAAGGCCGCCATTCCCAATGCTGCTGTTACGGCTACGAACAGCGCCACCGGTGCCGTTCGCACGGCACAAACCGATGACCAAGGACACTATGCACTAACGAACCTTTCCGTGGGAACGTACAGCATCGCTGTGGCACACACAGGCTTCCAGCAATTAAAGCAAATGGGTGTCATGTTAAATGTAGCAACAACCGTCGCGTTGAACCTCACGCTGACGGTAGGCTCGGTGAAACAGGAGGTAGTCGTCACGTCCGAGATGCCCATCATTGATAAAGCTGACGCTAGCACCGGCAGAGTCCTCGATAATGAGGAAGTCGGCGAGCTGCCGATCAACGGACGCGACTACGCTCGTTTCAGCTTGCTCACTCCCGGAGCCATTTTCCGTAGCAACTTCATCGCGGACCTCACGTTCGACGGCCTACACTCCGTTCACAACCAGTTCTCGATCGACGGTATTGATGCCTCGCGCGTCGCCGACCCGTTCATGGCGAACGGCTTCGAGCGCGGCGCGCGATTGCTTACCGGCAGCTTGGATACTGTCGAGCAATTCAACGTGCAGACCAGCGGCTACAGCGCGGAATATGGGCGCGCGGCAGGGTCCTACATCAACATCGCTACCAAATCTGGAACTAACGATTTCCGCGGCACGGCGTACGACTACCTCCGTAACAACATTCTTGATGCGCGGAACTTCTTCGCAACTACCGGCCCCGCTCCGGAATTCCGCTTTAATGATTTTGGCGGGAATATTGGCGGCCCAATCCGCAAGGAAAAGACCTTCTTCTTCCTGAACTACGAAGGATTGCGCCAACGCATTGGCATCACCGGCTCGGGCACGGTTCCAAGTGCGCTCGAGCGCAGCGCGGTCGAGGCCACTTCTTCGCGACTCACTCCGATCCTAAATATGTTTCCCATCGGCACCTCAGCCGGTCCCGATCAGTTGACCGACAACTACACGACCACCCAGGTTTCTGATGTTCGTGAAGATACCGCTTCCATCCGCTTCGATCAGTTATTCAGTACCCACGATTCCGCATTTGTACGCGTCAACGTGAACGACTCCGACGTCGACGGTCCGCTCTTTGGAGTTGTTCCGTCTTCTCTGGGTGTGGACGACCACCAGAGCGTTCCGGTGCGTACGACAAACGTTGCCATTCACGAGGAGCACGTCTTCGCCAGCGGCTTGGTAAATGACTTCCTCGCCGGCATGCAGCGATGGGTTAGCCAGATTGATACGGCGGAACCGTTGCCACTGACCACCATCGTCGGCTACAGCGTCATCCCCGGAACGCAAGGAAACTCCCTCGAGAACAACACGAGTTTTCAGTATGGCGACACGATGAGCAAGGTGAAAGGCCGGCATGCTCTAACCTGGGGCGGTACAATCTACTGCATTTGGGTCAACACCAACAGCACAGCCAAGCCGACAATGCAGTTCAATTCGCCGCAAGAATTCGTCAACGACCAGCTCTCGACCGTCACCATCGACAACGCCACCCCCGGCAACGGCGTGCGCGCCACACAAATCGGTCTTTTCGTCGACGACAAGTTCCAAGTGCTGCCGACTCTGTCCTTGGACGTCGGTCTCCGCTACGACATTGAAACCGTTCCTCACGACTCGCGCTACGCCACTCGGCCCTACGATACCCGTACCGGCACACTTGGGCCCCCCGGCGATCCGTACTTTGCGATCAACAACAAAGACTTCGGTCCGCGCGTCGGTATCGCATGGTCTCCGACGCCGCAATTCGTGATCCGCAGCGGTTACGGAATTTACTTCCAGGATTATCCGGTGGGATTGGGCCTGTTTGTTCCTGGAAACACGGTGCAGGGCAACGTCACTCTTTTGCAGCAGCAGATTCCGAACCTGTCCTATCCCTATGATCCGTTCCTCTCGCAGGTGGCCGCACCGCCTCCGCCAATCGTCGCGGGATTTCCGTGGGACAAGCCGGACACCTACGCGAATCAGTGGAACCTAAGTATCGCAGATCAGTTATCGCGGAACATGTCCTTCCAGGTCGCCTATGTCGGCAACCATGGCGTGAATCTGTTGCGCGAAGAGGGCATCAACTACTTCGATCCCACGCTCAGCGCTCGTCCGAACCCGAACTTCGGCAACATCACCCTCCAGACCAACTCTGGCTTCAGCTCTTACAACGCTCTGCAGCTCTCCTTCGTTCGCCGTGCGGGAAAGGCTGGTTTGAGCTTCCAGGCAAACTACACTTTTGGCCACGCGATTGACGACGTCCAGGACCCGAGTGTCTCCGCTTCCGATCCCCAGAACCTCAACAACATAAAAGCCGAACGAGGCAACAGTTCTGGCGATGTGCGGCAGAACTTTACGTTCGATCTGTTATATGACGTGCCGCTCGGTGAACGACATCGCGTTCTCAGCTCGGGTCTCGGCAGCAAACTGGCGTCGGGCTGGCGCGTCTCCACGCTGGGAATTTTGCGGACAGGCGTAGCCGATACCGTCTATATCGGGACGAATACCTTCGGGAACGGCGATTTCATCAACCAGCGTCCGGATTGCGTCGCGGGCGTTGATCCTTATGCGCATCCACAGACCACTAGCCACTGGCTCAACCCGGCCGCGTTCTCCATGCCGGCTGTTGGGACGTTTGGCAATTGCGGGCGCAACACGATCTATGGCCCCAACTTCCGTAACGTGGACTTCTCCATTCTCAAGGAAACCAAGCTCGGCGAGACCTGCAACCTCGAGTTCCGCGCCGAATTCTTCAATATCTTTAACCATCCGGCGTTCGCTCAGCCGGATACCACGTTCGGTACTCCGGGCTTCGGAGAAATCTTCAACACTCTGGGAAGGACTCTGGGTGCCGGCACTTCACGGCAGATTCAGTTTGCGCTGAAATTCAGCTTCTGATTCGCCAGTAAGAAAGGCGGTAAAGGGACTTGACCGTTCACAGCGAAGTGACCTCGCCTGCAACATGAATTAGAGGTTTGAGTGCCTCACAAAGGCAGAGGATTGACTCGCGGCAACGCGTTCTCAAGCCATGAAGACGGAACATGACTAGACGGGATATGCAGTTATATATTCTTCGGGAGTAATACACACCTGTACCTGAAGCTGTAAATCGGGCGGGAATGTGTTGCCACAGATGCCAGCGTACGTCAAAACTCGGCTCAAGATCTGGGCTCTCGTCATCGGCGCGTTAAGCCTGACGTTCTTGTGTCCTTCCGCACCTGCGTTAAACCCATCGCTCGACGTGAGTCAATATGCTCACACGGCGTGGCGGGTTCGCGAGGGTTTCACGCAAGGTTACATCAGATCAATTGCGCAGACACCAGACGGGTATATCTGGCTGGGCACTGGCTTTGGGTTGTTTCGGTTCGACGGTGTCCGCGCCGAGCTTTGGAAGCCACCGTTGAATGGCGAACAACTTCCCAGCGATTTTGTCGTGGGCTTGCATGTCACCCGCGATGGCACTTTGTGGATCGGCACATTGGAAGGCTTAGTGAGCTTGAGAGATGGCAAACTCACTCGGTACCCGGACCTTGTTGGCTCGGCTGCCGCTTCGATCCTTGAAGATCGGAACGGGACGGTTTGGGTCGGCAGCTTCTCATTGGGGCCACCTGGAAAGGTCTGCGCGATCGTTGGAACAAATGTTCACTGCTACGGATTGGGCGTCACTGGTAAAGGAGCAAATGCCCTCTATGAAGATAGCCACGACGTGCTCTGGGTGGTTGGGAATGACGGAATTTGGCAATGGAGGCCTGGGCCCCCCAGGTTCTATCACGTGCCATTTGGGACGTTCTCGGTACAAGACCTGGGTGAGGCCGCGAATGGAGCCCTTTTAATTCCGTTGCCGGGAAGGCTCGCTCGATTCGAGGCCGGGAAACTAGAAACGCAGTCTCCGTATCCTGCTCCGGCAGACAAAGTGGAGGGCGTGAGATTTCTCCGGGACCGCGATGGTGGCGTGTGGATCGGGACCG
The DNA here is from genome assembly GCA_013289825.1 of Acidobacteriota bacterium. GTDB lineage: Bacteria > Acidobacteriota > Terriglobia > Acidiferrales > UBA7541 > Acidiferrum. The sequence continues at coordinate 6,556 of JABCZF010000004.1, forward strand.
CGGGAGCCGGGCTTGTGCATGTCCATAACGGACGCACCGACGTATTTTCTCAGGCTGATGGACTTTCCGGGAATATCGTTACGTCGCTTTTCGAAGATCGCGAAGGTGATGTTTGGGTCTCCACCCTGGGCGGTCTCGATCGTTTTCGCAACTGCGCAATCGCAACATACGCCGAGCACGAAGGCATTGGAACTGTCCCCGGGTGGGGCTCTGTGGTCGCCGCTCAAGATGGAAGTATATGGATCGGCACCCAAGATGGTTTGAGGGTGTGGAATCACGGAGAAGTAAAGATCTACGGTAGAGCTGGCAGTTACAAATCACAATCAAGGACGGTATGGTTGCCCGTTCGCTACGTGAGCGATCCTGAGTTGGGGGACCATCTATTTGTGTCTGTTTTTGGGGACAGGGCTGGCCGAATCTTGGTATCGACGCCATCCGCGTTCGGCCACATGGAGAATGGCCGGTTTGTTTCGATGAGTGGCGTTCCAGGGGGCCTCGTATATTCCGTTGACCAGGACAGGCAAGGAATTCTCTGGATCGCGAACCGAGACAAAGGTCTCCTACGGTTATCAAAAGACGGAACTGTTCAGCGCACTTCTTGGGCCAGCATCGGTCACAAGGATGGTGCGCAGTCTTTGGCGGCTGATCTCTCGACTGGCGGGCTGTGGCTCGGATTCAATGAGGGTGGAATCGGGTATTTCAGCGACGGTCAGATCAAAGAGAGTTACGGGCGTGCGGAAGGACTCGGCACTGGCAGGGTCAGCGCGCTGTATATCGACACCGATGATGCTGTTTGGGCGGGAACGGAGGGTGGCTTAAGTCGAATCAAGAATGGCCGGGTTCTAACAATGACCAGCAAGAATGGCCTGCCGTGCGACGCGATTCATTGGATTACACAAGACGAGAACCACTCCTTCTGGGTGTACATGACCTGCGGCCTGGTTCGCATTGGGCGCACTGAATTGGATGCATGGGCCACCGATTCTCAACGGAAGGTCAAAACGACAGTTTTCGACAGCTCCGAAGGAGTGTCGAGCACACCCATCACGTTCCACGTAGGCTCGCTAGTGACTAGGTCCTTAGACGGAAAAATATGGTTCGATGGATTTTTGGGGGGCGCAAGCGTAATTGATCCGCAGCATCTTCCGAGTGACAAGATCCCGCCACCAGTAAACATCGAGCGGATCACCGCGGATGGCAAGACCTACAATGCGTTGAACGGATTACGCCTCCCAGCCCGAATTCGTGATCTCACGATTGATTACACAGCGCTCAGTTTTGTCGCTCCGGAAAAAGTTCAGTTCCGCTACCAACTCGAAGGGCAGGATCGCAACTGGCGGGAGGTTGTTAACGACCGCGAGTGCAGTACTCAAACCTCCCTCCGGGAAAGTACGTTTTTCGTGTGACTGCAGCCAATAACAGTGGCCTGTGGAACGAGGCCGGCGACACGCTGAATTTTTCGATCGCGCCGATGTATTACGAGACAAACTGGTTTCGTGCCGCATGCTTGGCCGCATTAATGGTATTAGTTTGGGCTTTCTATCGAATGCGTCTGCACCAACTCCGACGGCGCTTCCACGCAGGATTAGAAGCACGCGAGAGCGAACGAACACGCATTGCGCGAGAACTCCATGACACCTTGCTGCAAAATCTGAACGGATTGATGATTCAATTTCAGGCTGCTCGCAACATGCTACCGCGCCGGCCGGACCAGGCAGCGGAGGTTCTGGACAACGCGCTCGGAGCAACCGAATATACCGTTACCCAGAGTCGAAGTGCTATTCAGCATTTGCGCTCGGCGATGGGCAGCGAGGCGGACCTGGCGCAATGGCTCACAGCCACAAGCCAAGAACTGGCGCGCTCGCTGAATGCAAACGCTGATTCACCAGTCTTCCAGTTGACAGTGGAAGGTGAACGGAAAGCCTTAAGTCCGCTCCCGCGCGACGAAGTCTGCTTGATTACGCGCGAGATTTTGCGAAACGCCCTTCAGCATGCGCGGGCAAGTCGGATCGAGGCTGAAATTCGATACGATGAAGGCGAGCTTCGTGTGCGAATAAGAGATGATGGAAAGGGCATCGAACCTCAGGTTCTACAGGCAGGAGGCAAAGAGGGGCATTGGGGCTTGCGCGGCGCCCGGGAACGGGCGCAACAAATCGGAGCACGGCTGGATTTCTGGAGTGAAATAGGAGCGGGCACCGAGGTGGAACTACTGGTTCCCGCCGCGATTGCCTATCAGAACTCAAAAGGCCGGCGAAGATTGAAGCTCTTCCGCAAAGTGTGAACTCATGGGCACGGTTCCAAAACTTATCAGAATTCTTACCGTCGACGACCATGCGCTGATGCGCATAGGGATTGCGACACTGGTGAACGCCGAACCGGATATGAAACTGATAGGGGAAGCGTCCAATGGGCAGGAAGCGGTGGAAAGATTTCGACTCGACCGTCCCGACGTGACGCTGATGGATCTCCAGATGCCTGGTTTCAACGGGATCGAAGCTATCGACTGTATCCTGGGTGAATTCCCAGATGCCCGCATAATAGTCCTCACGACCTATACAGGTGACGTTCAAGTCTTGCGAGCCCTAAAAGCCGGCGCCTGGGGTTACGTATTGAAAGAGCACGTTCGCCGACAACTCCTGGAGACCATTCGTGTGGTACATTCCGGGCAGAAAAGAATACCGCCTGATATCGCGGCCGAGCTCGCAGAGCACGCCGCTGATGATCAATTGACCGCGCGTGAGATTGATGTGTTGCGGTTAATCGCTGTCGGAAATTCGAACAAACTGATTGCTGATCAGCTTTCGATTGGTGAGGCGACCGTCAAAGGCCATATCACTAACATACTGTCTAAACTAGGCGCCAACGACCGCGCCCACGCAGTTACGATTGCGCTGAAGCGCGGGATCATGCAGTTGTAGGAACTCCATAATAGAGTTGTAAGTCCCCCCCAAAAGTCGCGTTCCCGAACCCTACTTTCGATTCTTTCAAGTCCGTTGCAAATACCCTTATCGTCGTAACGGAAGAGAGACCTCTGCAACGACTATTCTCAAATTTCGCCAGCGGTTGGCCGGGTCGAGGGCTGCTAGCTCAACGCGTGCTAGTTGCGGCGGTCCTTATATATTGTGTGACTGCCCGTATTGCAGAAGATTCGGCCCCAGCGGCTCTGCCGCAGTTGATCGGGGCGGTTTTCTCAATTTTTATTTTAATTGGTTTATGGACGCCGTTATTCGGAACACTGACTTGTTTAGATGAGATTTGGATCCTTTTTTCTCGCGCGGGCGACATGCGGATTCCAATCATTCTGGCGACGCTCAGCGCCACGTTAGCAATGATCGGGCCGGGCGCTTGGTCGATCGATGCATGGCTATACGGCAGAAAACACATCGAAATGACAGACATCCGGTAAAAAAACGTTCCGAGATTGGCAGCGAGAGCTGATCCTGAAGGCCCGGTGCTGACTACGATGAGGATCTTCGCACGAAGGCGAATCAAAATAGAGAACGGAAGCCGACGGGCAGGTCATGTGAGTACGCAGCCGATCGCAATCGCCATGCTGCTTGTCGCCGCGACTTTCTTCCCGCTGATTGGTTGCCGTCCGGTGGTAGACCAAAACGTCGAACCCAAAATTTCGTTCACTCAAGTGCCGCAATGGAGCCAAGGAGACGAGATTCTACAAGATGTCATGGAAGGCACAGTACAGGGCGCAAGAAAGGGCCAACGGTTGGTCCTATACTCCCGGTCCGGGGGCTTGTGGTGGGTGCAGCCGCTCCCGACATCTCCCTTCACGACCATTTTGCCGGGCGGTGTGTGGAGAAGCGAACTACATCTCGGCACGGATTACGCGGTCTTGCTGGTTGATGCCTCATATGACCCCTCACCGGTGTTGGCGCAATTGCCGCAGCGCGTAAAAGGCGTTGCGGCGTTCGCGGTGACGCATGGACAAGAAAAATCGTCATCGTTTTTTGTCGATTTCAGCGGCTTCACATGGCGCGTGCGCAAAGTACCCAGCGATCGTGGCGGCGCAGTTAACCTATACAGCCCGGAGAATGTATACACCGATTCATCGGGGGCACTTCATCTGAGAATAATCAAACGCGATCAGCAGTGGACCTGTTCGGAGGTAAACCTAACCCGCAGCTTAGGCTACGGCACATATTCGTTTACCGTCGAAGACATTTCTCACCTCGAACCTTCGGCGGTCTTCGGGATATTTACGTGGGACTATTCCGTTTCTAGCTTTCGGGAGAATTATAACGAGTTCGATATCAACTTTGCTCGGCGGGCGAACCCGAAAGCTCAGAACGCGGAGTTTGTTATCCAGCCTCCCGTAGTGCCGGCGAACATCTCACGTTTTATGGCACCCGCCGGCAAGCTTGAGCACACCATCACCTGGGAACCAGGGCGAGTCACCATGTTCACAACGCGGGCGTCTGGGGGCGCTGGCGCGCCTGTTATATCCAAGCACGTCTTTACATCGGAGGTTCCGGCACCTGGATTTGAATCCATGCGGATGACCCTGTACGTCTATCGGGATCCGAACGGTAACTTGCCCGGTCTGCAGCACCCTGTCGAAGTCGTTGTGGACCGATTTGAGTTCTTACCCTAGAAAGGTCGCGTGTCATTGATAGGACGTCCTGGCAGATTTTTGTCGGCCATGTTGCTGCTCGGCGCGGTTTCCGGCGTAGTCCGCGGCAATCTCACTCCCATCCGCCGGCACGATCTCTGGAGTACCGACGCTGGTTTTCCTGGAGGATATGTTTACGCAATAACGCAAACTGCCGACGGGTACATCTGGGTCGGAAGCAGCAAGGGGCTAATCCGATTCGACGGTCGAAGCTTTGTGACCATACACCAGAGGGATTCCAACCCAGACACGAGGTTGTCGGTTTGGGGGCTGCTCACGGATTCAGACGACCAGCTGTGGGCCATCGACGACCACACCCATGTCTTTCGATACTCTGCGGATCAACTCGTTGGTCCATTGCCCGACAACGACAAGCACCGATACCGCCTAATTCCTCTAGTCGCTAGGACTCGCAAGGGACAGCTCCTGTTCGGGTCTGCGGCACAGGGCCTGGTTGAATACGACCATGGTTCGGCTCACGTCCTGCTCGACCCAAGCCTTATGCCTAACTTGCCTACTGCCGTAGCCCAGACCGCGGACGGCACGTTCTGGATCGGTACGGAAGGACTGGGAGTATTTCGCGTTCGGCTGATTAATGATCTTCCAGAAGTGCAGAATATTGCCGCCACGACAAACACGCGGATCAACTGCTTCCTACCCATCGGAGAATCGACGCTGCTCGTTGGCACGGTCAAAGGTCTGTTGACCCTGAACAAAGGCCATCTGACTGAGCAGCGAAACTCGGAGCTACGTAATCACGAGATACTCGCACTGACCCAGGGGAAGGCGGGCAACATCTGGATCGGTACGGAAGATCAAGCGCTCCGAGCAAGTGGGGGAGACATTGGTCGAGATGATCAAATCCATTCACTTGATCATGTGGACGCTACCGGTTCGGTGACAGCGCTATTCGAGGATCGCGACGGCGATCTGTGGGTTGGTGGAGCGGAAAAGATTGCCCGCTATCGCGACAGCGGATTCACAAGCTATTTGAGTTCGCTCGGCCTACCATGCGCCAATTGTGGGGCAATTTATGCCGACCATCAAGATCGCGTGTGGTTCGCGCCGTGGGACGGTGGATTGTTTCGGCTCTCACAGGGTTCCATTCAGCCGATTGAGTTCGCGGGCCTGAAAGATGACACGGTCTACTCGATCATCGGAGGCTCCGAGGATGAAGTGTGGCTCGGTCGCAAGTATGGTGGGATCACTCGACTGATGCTGAGCGGAGGTGCCCCGAGGGCTTCGACATATACGCGGCGGGACGGCCTGGCCCAAGACTCCGTTTCCGCGATCTATCGCGCATCGGACGGCACTGTTTGGGCTGGAACGGTTAGCGGGGGCCTGAGTCGTCTCCGCGGAGGAAAATGGCACACATTCACCACACGGGACGGACTGCCCTCCAATACGGTTTCGGTAGTCACGGGAAACGCGTCTGGAGAGATCTTTGTAGGCACGCCGAAGGGGCTGGCCATCCTGAAGAACAACCATTGGCTGATCTATGCTGCACGCGACGGATTGCCGCCGGGCACTATCGAGAGCATGTTCGTGGATGGTTCTGGCATCGTGTGGATGGGCACAACGAAGGGCATTTCATTCTTTCAGTCCGGTACTGTGCACGTACCACTCGGAGCGCCCAAAGCGCTCTACGAAGAAATTCTGGGCATTGCGGAGAACGACGGCTGGCTATGGATGGCGACACTCGATCATGTGATGCGGGTGAGGCGTACGGCTTTACTCAAACAATTCTTCGACGAAAGCGATTATCGCGAGTTTGGGATCGCCGACGGTTTGCCGAGTTCTGAGGGAGTAAAACGTAGTTCCTCCGTTGTTAAAGATTATCGCAATCGCATTTGGTTCTCCTTAAATCGGGGGATCTCGCTTCTGCAGCCGGCGGCGTTCGCGACGCCAGCGTTCCCAGCCACGATCCATTTGGACGCGATTCTGGTCGACGGCAGAGTCCTTCCGCCACATGAGAATCGCATTCCGGCCGGACAGCACCGATTCACTTTCCGGTACTCCAGCGTGAACGTGCCGAATCCTGACAGCGTGAGATATCGTTATCGGCTTGATCGTGTCGATCAAATGTTGAATGAGCCGACGACCCTGCGCGAAATCGACTATACGAATGTTCCGCCCGGGCAATTTCGGTTTCACGTGATGGCCCGCAATCCGGACGGCGTCTGGAGTGAGGAGGCGAGCACGAAGCCGTTTGAAGTCGAAGCCGCGTATTGGCAGACGTACTGGTTTCAAGCGAGCTGCCTCGTGGGTGTCGTGCTGATCGTTTTCGGCGTCCATCGGCTGCGCCTGGGACAAATGGCACATCGACTCAACCTCGGTTTAGAGGCGCGCGTCAGCGAGCGCACCCGCATTGCTCGTGAACTCCATGACACACTGCTGCAAAGTCTGCACGGATTGCTGTTTCGATCTCAGGCGGCCAGAAACTTGTTCCCGCGCCGCCCGGAGGAGGCCATGGAAGCTCTCGATCAAGCCATTGCCCGGACGGAACAGGCCATCGCCGAAAGCCAGGACGCGATAACCGACTTGCGTCCCCCAGCGGCCGCTAGCAGCGATCTGGGAGAGCTGCTGATGGCAACTGGCAAGGAACTAGAGACCACCCAAAATCCCGACGGTACTGGCGCGACTTTCGCGTTTACCGTGGAGGGTGAGCGACAAACTTTGTCTCCGATTCTGCAGGAGGAGGTCTACCGAATAGGACTCGAATTGCTGAGAAATGCCTTTCGGCACGCATGCGCGCGTCGAGTGGAAACTGAGGTTCGTTATGATGACGAACAGCTTCGCGTGCGGGTCCGCGATGATGGAAAGGGCATGGATCCAGAGGTCCTCAAGAAAGGAAGGCGCCCAGGGCATTGGGGACTCCTCGGCGCGAAGGAGCGAGCACAGCGAATCGGAGCACATTTGGATATATGGAGCGAAGCCGGAGTAGGCACGGAAATCCAGTTGAGAATTCCCGCTACCGTTGCGTACGAGAATTCGCATGATAAACCGAGGTTCAGGTTTTTTCGCAGGGCGACAGATCATGGGAAGCGATTGTAAATTCATTCGGATACTTAGCGTGGACGACCACCCTTTGCTGCGCGAAGGGATTGCTGCGCTGGTCAAGGCAGAACCGGACATGAGCATAGTGGCGGAGGCAGAAGACGGAGCGAAAGCGATCGAAAAGTTTCGGCTGCACCGGCCGGACGTAACTCTAATGGATGTGGAATTGCCAGGCTTAAATGGAATCGAGGCAATCAAGCAAATTCGGAGTGAGTTTCCAGAGGCACGGATCATCGTGTTGACCACCTACGCCGGCGACGCGAAGGTCCTGGCAGCACTCAAAGGGGGTGCGCGAGCTTACATTCTGAAGCGCCACGTCCATAAAGAACTTCTGGAGGCCATTCGGGCCGTGCATGGCGGACAGAAGCGGATACCCCAAGAGATTGCCGCCCAACTTGCGAATCACGCCGCAGATGACGAACTGACCACGCGAGAAATCGAGGTGCTGCGGCTAGTTGCCATTGGGAATGGCAATAAACAGATCGCGGATCAGCTTTCCATCGGGGAAGCCACGGTGAGGACGCACGTCGGCAACATTCTATCGAAGCTCGCCGCTAACGACCGGACGCATGCGGTTACGATTGCGCTAATCCGGGGGATTATTGAGCTTCCCGCTCCGTATGCTCCACCAAAAAGCGGATAGCGCAATCCGCTTTATAGCGGTTTTCAACCCCCTTCAGCCCAATTACGCTGAAGCGTAACTTCAAAGCTTGCAAAGGGGTGGATTTGCAAAGGCTATTCTCGACGTTTGCCAACGGCTGGCCGGGCCTAGGACTTCTGCTGCAACGCCTTTTATCGGCCAGCGCTTTATTTTTCGACGGAATCCGCTATTTTGAGGAAGCACCTCATCCCAGCCTGCCGGTTCTGCGCTTGATCGGCGCCGGGACGGGAATATTTGTCCTTGTGGGTTTGTGGACCCCGGTGACTGGAATGCTCGTCGCCATCATCGAGTTGTGCATCGCTTTCTCTCATACCGGCGATCCATGGATTTCCATCCTGTTGGCGACCCTTGGCGCGACCCTGGCAATGATCGGGCCGGGTGCGTGGTCCATCGATGCGCAGTTGTTCGGCAGAAAACACTTCGAAGACTAAGAAAACGATCGGGTCCTTTTAGTTTCTCCACTAAAACGCGGAGCGTAAAATCATACAATTGAGATAGCGTAAATCCCTTCCTTTTGGGGTTGTTTCTGAGAAGCCAGTCCTTCCAAAATGCGCCTGACAAGGGAAACACTGGGCGGCTCGCGTTATTCGCAGCGAGTGATTGGAAGCACTCATGGGAAATTCGATCGGAATCCAAATAAGTGTCGACGGACAGAATGAAGGCAGACTAGTTCCCCGCAACAAGAGTGCAGGAGCCAAGAGCGCGACACGGCTCTCGATCCTGGACTGGTATCGGATTTTGCGAGCACATCATCAGTGGACCATGTTTCAGGCGATTCGATATGCATTGTGGTTCACGCGCTAGTCGGATGAGGGTAAACAAAGGACGGGGCGTTTTGGGTTTGGCGAAACGGGGGCCATATGGAGAAAATCAACAATATTCCGTCGCTTGAACAGGGCCGTTGTGAGCACGGCTTTGAACAGATCATCGGCAACAGCAACGCTTTAAAATGCGTGTTGGGAGCCGTGGAACGAGTGGCATCTACGGATGCCACCGTGCTGGTTCTCGGAGAGACCGGTACCGGCAAGGAGTTGATCGCGCAGGCCATTCATAAGAGCAGCCCACGCTGGGCACGCCCCTTTATCAAGTTGAACTGCGCGGCTATTCCGTTTGACCTGCTGGAGAGCGAGCTGTTTGGATATGAGAAGGGCGCTTTCACCGGAGCATTCGCGCAAAAAATTGGCCGATTCGAAATGGCTGATACAGGGACTCTTTTCCTCGATGAGATAGGCGATATTTCACTAGCTCTGCAGCCAAAGCTGCTGCGGGTCCTGCAGGAAAAAGAGTTCGAACGCCTGGGCAGCGGGAAGACACATCGCATCGACGTGCGTCTGGTGACCGCAACCCACCGTAATTTGAGCGAAATGGTTGCTAGGAATCAGTTCCGCAGCGACCTGTACTATCGCCTAAATGTATTTCCCGTTATGCTGCCACCTCTACGCGAACGGCGGGAGGATATCGCGCTCCTGGTCTCGCACTTTGTCGAAATCTTTTCCCGGCGCATGGGCAAGAGGATTGGCGCCATTCCGAAAGAAATCCTGGATCTGTTCACGACCTATTCTTGGCCGGGGAACGTGCGAGAGCTTCAGAACTTGATCGAAAGAGCGGTAATCGGCTCAGACGACGAAACGCTTGCTAATCCTTTCCCTGCGTTGGACGGGAACTCCCTCCGTTCGAATGTGGTCAACACCGATCCAGTCGCGCTGCATTTCGCACAGACGAGCACGTTCCAGGAGGCAGAACGAGCCATGATCCTGCGAGCCTTGCACTCCTCGGGCTGGGTTGTAGGAGGGTGCCGCGGTGCGGCCGCTCGGCTAGGATTGAAGCGAACCACCTTAATTTCCAAGATGAAGAAGTTGGGAATCTCGCGACCAGCGTGGCAAATCAAGACGAATGCGCTGAACGTGAACTTCGACATTGAGCCTTCCCGGCAAGCCTTCGTGCAGTGAGGTTCCTGCGGATGCGGCTGGTTCAGGTACTCTGTGGATTTCGGTTGTAAACCGGGACACAAGTGGCCAGCGCGTGCACAGCACCTCTTCGAGCCGAAGTTCTTATGGCAAACGACAAAGCTAGCTAACGTACAGAAAAGCTTCCCGCATTGAATCCTGTTCGTCTCCCTCCACTGTTCTTGAGTGATGCTGCTTCGGCAAACTCCTCTCGCCTTCGATGTTCAAGACCGCAGTGTCGCAATAGCGTCACACGCCGACACGGAGACTTCGGCTCGACAGTCGATTTGACACGTAACTCTCGAAAACTGCTGATTCACAGCGATCTCGCACTAAAAGCCCTCTCTGACGTTGGCCCGGCGCTTGCAGTATGAGCTAGGGAAGTAGCGGCACGTCGTGATGCGGCGCATCGTACTTCACCGAGCGGCTCGCACCGCGGAAGGACAGATATGATTTTGCGACTCTGCATCCTTGTTCTCACCTCTTTGGTTCTGGCCGGCTACGAGGAAGTGAAACCTCAACCGCAGAACAACTACCGCGGATTCGATCTCGTCGACAAAGCGGGAAACATTCGCAGACCGGCCGACGTTCGTGATCACTACCAGTCACTCGGTACGTACGTGGTGCTCGATCCGAAAGGCGACCAGGTGCACGCCACCTACGCATCTCCGGGCACAGCCGAGAATTATCGCAAGACCGGAAAGTTTGCAGATGGAACAGTCCTTGTGAAGGAAGTGTTCGGAGCCGACCACGCACAAATGACTACGGGCGACGTGCGCTGGGCTTCCGGAACGAAAGTCTGGTTCGTGATGATCAAGGACGAGAAAGGGCGTTATTCCGACAATCCGCTGTGGGGTGATGGATGGGGATGGGCTCTGTTCAAGTCCGACGCCCCCGACAAGCAGGTTGCAACGGACTACAAAAAAGACTGCCTGGGGTGCCATATCCCTGCAAGGGGAACGGACTGGGTATACGTCCAAGGGTATCCGGTTCTTGCCGCGAAGTAGGAATTGTCCCGTAACGAGCGTCATTTTCGAAAAGGTTTAGGAGGAGACCACGCATGCGAAAACTTTTAGTGGTAGTCATCTTGGTGCTGGGTATTGTTGCCGCGAGTTTATTGATGCGTGATCCAAGCCGGGTCGCGGCTGCCACTCCGCAATCGACGGCTGTGTTCGACGCGGACGGAAAGTTGAAGCGGCCAGAAGGTTATCGTCATTGGGTCTTTGTGGGCGCTCCTTTAACTCCCAATGGCCTCAACAACGGCAAGGCGGGCTTTCCGGAATATCACCACGTTTACGTCGAAGAGAAAAACCTGGACGCATATCTCAAGACCGGTTCCTTTCCCGAAGGCACCGTCTTCGTCAAGGAATTGACGCGCGTTCTTAACCCCACCTTCCCCGACGGCTCGCGCACGGAACCATCCGGAAGAGGATATTTCAACGGTGAATATAACGGCATGGATGTGACCGTGAAAGATAGCAAGCGGTTTGCGGCGACGAATGGCTGGGGATTTTTCAACTTCGGACATCACCCACTTCCCTACGCTGAGTGGTCCAAAGAAGCGTCTCCAGCCGAGTGCGCTGGCTGCCACCAATCCTTCGTCGCGAAAACCGATATGACTTGGATCCAGTTCTACCCGATCCTCCGTGATGGAGACAAAACCAAATAGTTTGGATTACCTGCAGACGCTTCCAGTGGATCCAATTTCCAAAAGAGCACAAGGAGAAGAAAGTATGGCAAAGGAGATGAGCATGACAAAAGGGGAGAACATTGGAATGAACACGAATGGACGCGGTGGCCATTTGTATATGCAAACTAACGAGGTCAAGAACACCATCATCCACTACCACCGCTCCGCCAGCGGCACGCTCACGGAGGCGGAACGCGTCTCCACTGGTGGTGCAGGGTCGGGAACCTACAAACCGATCAGCGGCCAGGAGAGCGCACCAAATTCGTTTGAAGGAGCGGGCAGCGTCATCCTCTCGCCGGATCGCAAGTTCCTGTTCGCCACCAACGGCGGGGACAATTCGGCTTCCAGCTTCGCCGTCAGCGCTGACGGCCGTCTGAAGTTGCTGGATGTTAAGCCAACCGGAAATGCCGTGGAAGGAAAAAGCGGTACGGCCAAATCGTTGGCATACCTGCCTTCGAAGGACATGCTGTACGTGGTGCACTCGTTCGGACCTGACCACATCCGCATTATGTCGGTCTCGAGCGACGGCAAGCTGACCCCTCGCGCGGAGAGGTACACGTGTAACACGCCAGAGAAACCGCACCGTGTGCCAACGCATGCGGTCCTTTCACCTGACGGGAAATTTCTGATGGTCGGCACGACGTTCGACGTGCCCATCGCGATCTCCGGAACGTATCCGGATGGTTCGCCAATCCTCTGGGTGGACGGGCCAGACGGCAAACCACGGTCAGTCGCTTCGAATGCTCCGGATCCCGACGGCATAGTCGTCCACCGCGTAAATGCCGACGGCACGCTCGGCGAGGGCTCCTTCCAGGATGGAGGAGGCGGTTCTCCGTTCTATATTGCGTTCCTGCATAACCGACCAGATACATTCATCATTGGATATGCAGTCGGCGATGGAGTAGCTCTGGGCCGAATCGACGAAGATGGCAGAATCGGCGTCGACAAGGTCGTGCCCCTCAACACGAAGCGGGGCAAGATCGCTGAACTTTGCTGGCTGTCCGTGTCACCCGATGACCGACTCTTGTTCGCGACGGTTTTCGGGTACAGCAACATCACGACCTACCACATCAACGGCACAGGACTGGAAATCGCGAAAGATCCTGCGTGTCCCCAAGTCGAAGGCGATGGGACCTTCAGGGGGCTTTGTGGAGACGTCAGCAGCGGTCCGAGCGACAATTGGGTGTCGCCCGACGGCGCTTTTCTGTATCAGATTTATGGGAACGCCTCGAAGCTGGTCGGCTACGCCACCAAACCAGACGGCTCGCTCGAGGAAGTCACGAGTGTCGCCATCCCCTACAACAGCCCAGAGGGTCTGGCCGGCTTCTAATTGTCCGGCTGGACGGATTCGATGAACGGCCGCTATGGGATTCTGCGAGCGTCGGTGAACCGAGCTTGGTCCCAAAGCGGCCTCCCAGCCGCACCACTTTGGCTCGCGCTACTAGAAACCATCGGCACAGATGCAGGTGAGGTCGGTGTTCAACACGTCATCTCCAGCGTTTTTATGGCATACACAGACACTCCGGTTTTGCTTGCGCCTAGCGCACACAATCTCTCGGACCAAGACCTGCAGAGAGCGGAAGGCTCGTGCCGCATCGTACTTGGCAGCTCCCAGAGAGGCACCCGCGTCATGGACGTTTATCAAAAATCTCCCTTGCGCGTCCTCTTTCCGAGAACCTCTGGCGAAAGAGTCGAGGAGGCCGTCCTTCTCAACACCTCCGGCGGTGTTGCGGGAGGTGACCATCTTGAAACAAACGTAACGGCGACTGAAGACGCGTCGATCGCAATCACAACGCAGGCGGCCGAAAAGGTTTATCGAGCTCTTGGGGAATCCGCGCAAATCACGACCAATTTGAAAGTTCGCGATGCCGCCAAACTTGCGTGGCTGCCGCAGGAAACTATCGTCTTCGACCGAGCGCGGCTCTCCCGAGAAACGCAGGTCGAGGTTACTTCGGGTACCGAACTGCTCGCGCTGGAATGGTTGATACTCGGCCGCGCCGCTTATGGCGAGAGACTCTCTGTTGGAAACATCATCGAGCGCTGGCGGATCGTGAAAGACAGGAGGCTCATCTGGGCAGACAGCTTCCGCGTCACCGACGAAGTTCTACCGCACCTAGGTCGGAAAGCGCTTCTATCGGACTGCTCTGCCCTTGCGACGCTCGTTTACTTCGGGACAAACCTCGGCACCCCTCTCGAACTCGTGCGCGATCTCGCTCCTTCCCTTCACTGCCACTGTGCCGCGACGCTGGTTGGCGGACTGATGGTCGGCCGATTTGCTGCGCCAAACTCCCACGATCTGAGGACAGCGCTGCGAAGCGTGCTCCAGCAGTTCAACAGATTTCTTCCTGGACCTTTTCAGGTGCCGAAAATGTGGTCGTGCTGAGTGTCGACTTAGCATTGGAGATTTTGTGAATTTAACGCCTCGAGAAAAAGACAAGCTAATGATTGCGGTGGCGGCCCATGTTGCTCGGGCGCGGCTTGCAAGAGGTGTCAAGCTGAATTACCCGGAAAGCGTGGCGCTGATAACGGATTTTGTGCTCGAAGGAGCGCGCGACGGCAAGTCGGTTGCAGAACTCATGTCGGAAAGCGCCAAGGTCCTGACTCGCGCTCAGGTCATGGAGGGCATCCCGGAAATGATTCACGAAATGCAGGTGGAGGCCACGTTCCCCGATAACACGAAACTTGTCAGCATTCACGATCCGATCCGATAGGGAGCGACAAAATGGTTCCAGGAGAGATTTTTGCAGCACCGGGAGAAATTGTTCTGAACGAGGAAGCTGAGGCGATCACCTTGAACGTCGCGAATACCGGTGACCGCCCGATCCAGGTCGGCAGTCACTACCATTTTGCCGAAACCAACGCAGCGCTCAGCTTCGATCGCACCGCGGCGCTGGGGTGCCGACTCGATATTCCTGCCGGAACAGCAGTCCGATTTGAGCCGGGACAATCGCGAGAAGTCTCGCTCATTCCATATCGCGGAGCGCGATTGGTTTACGGATTCAACCAGGCTGTCATGGGAAGTTTGGCGACCATCCGATCGAAATGAGTTGTTTGCGGTGTTCGAGGTAACCAACGATGCCTCACAAAATGAGCCGAAGCGCTTATGCGCAAATGTTCGGCCCAACGGTTGGCGACAAAGTGCGCCTCGCGGATACCGACCTCGTCATTGAGGTGGAAAAAGATTTCACGACCTTCGGGGAGGAAGTGAAGTTCGGGGGAGGAAAAGTCATCCGCGACGGGATGGGACAATCGCAGCGAACACGCCGTGAAGGTGCTGTCGATACAGTCATCACCAACGCTTTGATTCTAGACCACTGGGGCATCGTCAAGGCGGATATTGCGATCAAGGATGGGCGTATTGCCGCAATTGGAAAGGCCGGTAATCCCGACGTGCAACCGAACGTGGACATTATTATTGGCCCGGGAACCGAAGTAATCGCCGGCGAAGGAAACATAGTGACCGCCGGCGGGATCGATACACACGTCCATTTCATTTGCCCTCAGCAGATCGAGGAAGCGTTGTTTTCCGGAGTGACTACGATGATGGGTGGTGGAACCGGACCCGCTGCGGGGACGACCGCGACGACGTGTACGCCTGGGCCATGGCACATACAAAGGATGTTGCGTGCCGCCGACTCCTTTCCTGTAAATCTCGGGTTTTTCGGGAAAGGCAACGCAAGCTCAACTGGTGGCTTGGTGGAGCAGATCGAAGCAGGAGCTTGTGGTTTGAAACTTCACGAAGACTGGGGGAGCACTCCGGCTGCTATCGACTCCTGCCTTTCCGTCGCGGACGACATGGACATCCAGGTCTTGATCCACACCGACACGTTGAATGAAAGCGGCTTTGTCGAAAACACGATTGCCGCATTCAAGGGCCGGACGATTCACACGTTCCATACCGAGGGAGCAGGCGGGGGCCATGCGCCAGACATTATTAAGGTATGCGGCTTTCCGAACGTAATTCCCTCCTCGACAGGCCCGACGCGTCCCTACACCGTAAACACATTAGAGGAAGCGCTCGACATGGTAATGGTGACGCACCATCTCGACCGCCGCATACCAGAAGATTTGGCGTTTGCGGAGAGCCGGATCCGCAAGGAAACGATTGCGGCAGAAGACATCCTTCATGACCTCGGCGCACTTTCGATCATGTCGTCAGACAGTCAAGCCATGGGCCGCGCGGGAGAAGTCATCATTCGAACGTGGCAGACCGCCGACAAAATGAAGAAGCAGTTTGGCAGGCGAGCAGAAGAAGCTGGCGAGAACGACAACGTCAGAGCTCGCCGGTACGTTGCGAAATACACCATCAATCCCGCGATCGCCCAAGGCATCTCGAACTATGTAGGTTCAATTGAGGTCGGAAAGCTAGCGGACCTTAGCATTTGGAGTCCGGGCTTCTTTGGCGTCAAGCCGGCGTTGGTGTTGAAGAGCGGAATGATTGCGGCCGCAATCATGGGCGATCCCAACGCGTCCATTCCGAATCCCCAGCCGGAATATTATCGGCCGATGTTTGCAGCCTTCGGCCGCGCCATGACGGAAAGCTCCGTCACGTTCGTAAGCCAAGCCTTCTCGCAGAACGGCGAGTCTCTCGGACTCGCAAAGAAGCTTCTACCTGTCGTCAACACCCGCAAGATCGGCAAGCGCTCTATGATCCTTAATGACGCGACACCGTGCATGGACGTCGATCCGGAAACCTATGAAGTGCGCGCCGATGGCCGCTTGCTTACGTGTGAACCGGCAAGAGTGCTGGCTTTGGCTCAGCGGTATTTCTTGTACTGAGGAACAGATGCGAAACGCGTCCATTCATCGCTCTGCGGGACACTGGCCAGAAGAAAAGGCCATCGGCACTCTCACCCTGGATTTCGACGCGCGGCATCGACGGCGCATTCGCCTCACGGCAGACAACGGCGAGGACATCCTCCTTGACCTGCCGAAAGCGGTCGCCATGGCCGATGGCGACGGACTGCAACTCGACGACGGTACGTGGCTACGGATCACCGCGGCCTCCGAAACTCTCATAGAAGTCCGGCACAAAGATCGCTATCAACTGATACGACTCACTTGGCATCTCGGAAATCGCCATCTCCCCACGGATATTCGCGAAGACGCTCTCCGCATCCGACCCGATCACGTGATTGAAGAAATGCTGCAAGGTCTCGGAGCCGATCTCCGCAAAGTACAAGCCGCTTTCCAACCCGAAGGTGGAGCCTACGGTGCTACGCACAGTGACGGCCACCATCATCACCACGACAATCACAATCACGACCACCATCATGACAACGAGCCACACCGCCATGCGTAACGGGCTAGATTCCCTTCAGCCGCTGCCATTCCTTCGACTACAGACCTGGCTCTCTCCGATTTTCCCAACCGGCTCCTACAGTTATTCGCACGGACTCGAATGGGCAGTGGAAGTTGGGTCTGTATCCGACCGGGTGAGCCTTGTCGACTGGCTAGCTGCGGACCTTCTCTATGGTTCCGGGAGAAATGAAGCGCTCTTTTTGCGCGAGGCTTGGTCTTCCGCCGTTCTCGGCGATCAATGTAGACTGCTCGAAATTGCGGAACTCGCCGCGGCTTTTCGCGGAACCTCTGAATTCGCACTCGAATCGGCGCAGCAGGCCTCCGCGTATCACGCAACTCTCCGCCAGGTGTGGCCTGATTCCCTCTTGAGTGAAGTCGCGGAAAACCTCCTGGACCGCCGCATACCACTGTCTGTGGCCCTCGTGCTTGGCATCTGCTGCGCAAAACAAAGCATCCCGCTGGTTCTCGCGCTGCCTGCTTATTTGCAAAGCTACGTCGCCAATCTGGTGACCGCCGGCGTGCGGCTCATTCCTCTCGGTCAGACCGATGGGCAAGCTGCGATTGCCGCGCTCGAAGACACTGTTCTCGCTACGAGCGCAGATACGGTAACCACCACGATCCACGATCTTGGGTCCGCCGCTTTCATGGTGGACCTCGCTTCGATGTCTCACGAAACTCAATATACGAGGTTGTTTCGATCATGACTTACCGCACTGCCACACTCTCGCAAAAGCACCCACTTCGCGTCGGCATTGGTGGCCCGGTTGGGTCGGGCAAGACCGCTCTGGTCGAAGCGCTCTGCAAGCGCCTTCGCGACCATTACGATATCTACGTGATCACAAATGACATCTATACCAAAGAAGATCAGCTCATCCTGACTCGCGCGGAAGCTCTTCCAGCCGAGCGCATCATGGGTGTTGAGACCGGAGGATGTCCTCACACCGCGATTCGCGAAGACGCCTCCATGAACCTCGCGGCGATAGACGAAATGAACGGAAAATTTCCCCACGCTGACTTGTGTTTCGTCGAGTCTGGTGGAGACAATCTGGCCGCAACGTTCAGCCCGGAACTCGCCGACTTGACCATCTATGTCATCGACGTTGCGGAGGGCGAAAAAATACCGCGCAAAGGCGGCCCGGGCATTACGCGGTCCGATCTTCTGGTCATCAACAAAATTGACTTGGCGCCCATGGTAGGTGCCGACCTCGAGATCATGAAGGCCGATACGTTGAGAATGCGCGCGCAGAGGCCTTTTGTCTTTTCCAACCTGAAAAGTGGCGAGGGCGTCGACCCGATCGCGAACTTCATCATTGAAAAGGGCGGACTGGCCTCTCACGCAGCCTAGTTGTGCAGTGTCTAGTTGAGGAAAAGTCGAGATTTAGACCGTGCCTCAACGTTTATCCAGTAAGGAGAATCAGATGAGCGTGATTTCCCGAGGATTTTCCGGCCGCGGAAATGCGGAAACCGCCAACCTTCCGCCAGGGCAGTATCTCACTACAGACTTTCCGGTGCTGTCGGCCGGTCCGACTCCGCACATCCCGCTCGATCGCTGGGAGTTCACGATTCGCGACGAAAAAAATGCGCTGCTGCGAAGATGGGATTGGAAATCGTTTCGCGAGCTGCCAACCGAATCGCCTACCGTTGACCTGCACTGCGTCACTCGGTGGTCCAAACTCGGAACCAGTTGGGATGGAGTTTCTCTCGACACACTTCTCTCGGACGTACACGCAGACGCCTCCTACGTCATGGCTCATTCCTATGGCGACTACACGACAAATATCCCTCTCCACGAGCTTAAGAACAGGAAGGCCTGGATCGCCTTCCGTTTCGACGGAAAAGACCTCGAACCGGAACACGGCGGCCCGGCTCGGCTGCTGGTCCCTCACCTTTACCTCTGGAAGAGCGCCAAATGGGTGCGAGGTCTCCAGTTCATGCGCGAAGACAAGCCCGGTTTCTGGGAAGGCCTCGGATATCACATTTACGGAGATCCATGGCGGGAGCAACGATACTCGGGCGACCAATAATGTGGCGCATTGGAACCGTCGTCGCTCTGTGCGACGAAACCTCGACGGCGCGGACAATCACGCTGGAAGTTCCTGATTGGCCGGGTCATGTCGCAGGTCAGCATGTCGACCTGCGCTTGACTGCTCCAGACGGATATTCGGCCGTTAGGTCTTACTCCATCGCTTCCGCGCCGAGTCTCCAACCACAATTTGAAGTCACCGTTGAACGCATGCCCGATGGCGAGGTCTCACCTTACCTTACGCAAGTGATCGCTCCTGGCGACCAGCTTGAAGTTCGCGGACCAATCGGTGGCTGGTTCGTGTGGCGCTCAGAACAAACGGGGCCCGTGCAACTCATCGCCGGAGGCTCGGGTATTGTTCCTCTTATGGCTATGATTCGTGCTCGGTTTTCGTCGGAAAACAGGTCGCAATTTCGGCTCTTATATTCCGTTCGGGATGGCGAATCGATTTTTTACAAACACGAATTGAAGGCTCTTTCAGAAGACAAGCTCGGTCTAAACGTGACGTATGTTTACACGCGGAAAGTTCCAATGGGTTGGCCGAGACCCGCAGGTCGCATCAACGCAACCCTTGTTGCGAATACAACCTGGCCAGCAGTGCTTGACCCAACCTCCTACATCTGCGGTCCGACTTCATTCGTTGAAGCTGCAGCCGACCTTCTTCTGGCCGCAGCTATGAAGCGCGACAACATAAGAACGGAACGCTTTGGGCCCACCGGAGAACGAAGATGAGTTCCAAGATATTTTACTCTAATGGAAACCCTTTACTGTCCCTCAGCTCGTCGAAGCAACCATTGCAACGCCAGCTTCGCTTCCCAAGGTGCGGTCGAAACATCAGTTCTGCTGGACCTCCTGATCGGGCTTCAATGGTGCAACACCGAAATTCACACTGAAGCGTTGGCACCAGATGGAGACCACGCGATATTTGGAGAGGTCCACATCGGAGGCCAAGGCATAGTTTTGATCACCAATATTTCCTTTTATCGGCCCTAGATCGACAAAGCCGGCACGCTGCACGGTTTCGCTATCCTTTGCGTCATCCGCAGCCACCAAGTAAACATGAACATTGGGCCCATTAGATGTTCTGAAATTCGTGAACCGGAGCATGAGAGCGCCGTCTTGCATGCGATAAACGGTTGCGGTTCCTTCTGTAGGATGTGCAATCCCATAAAACACTCCAGACTCGACTGGCTGTGTTGCACTCGGGTTCGCGACCGGCAGTGCTTCATGCACCTGTTTATTGGTAAAGAGCCGCTCGGGTCGAAACGCATACCATCCGACAAACAGAGCGATGCCGATTGCAACAATCACTATCTTCCATTTATTCATTGTCATATCTCCTCTTTAGCTAAAACCTGCGATGAAATCCTGAGGCCGGCAGTCGCTATCGCTAAAGGTGCGACCGCCCGACTTGAGCGAGCGAAGCGTCGTTTTGAAGGAATGTTTCATCGGACCGCACCGATTCTTTCGCGGCGTGCGAAACACGTTTTACGTCCTCACGCAGCAAATGGAATGAAACAGCCAGAAGCACCAGATCTTTCATGAGGAAAGCAACGTGTTCAGTCATTGCTGGAAAGCCGCCAGCCGATGCGGCCCAGCCGCCCGGGAAGAACGGAATGATAGTCACTGTTGATATAAATGAAAAACATGAACCAAGCGCGCCAAGGATTCCCGCCTTCTTGTTCCAGAAGCCCCAGAAAACCAGTGCACCAAACACCCATTCAGAAACTCCCAAGAAGAAAGTGGCACCCCGGACACTGAAAACGGAATACATCCAAAAGATCAGCGGGCCATGGCTGATATAAGGGATCAATCCTTGCGCCTCATAGGGAAACCACTTCTGATATCCGAAGAAAAAATAGATGATCACCATCACTGCGCGAGCGAAATGGTAGTCCGTATCTTTCTTCAGGATTCCGAGTTTAATCAGAATGCTTATCAGCAGATTCATCGTGCGTTCCTTCCGGTGTGTTTCGGCGCCACCGACTAATCAACCGCTGCACGTCACCCTCCACAAATAACTGTACCGGCTGGTGCTCAATTCCAAGAGCTAGCCTTGCAATTCGCTGGACCCCGACCTCGAGATTAGTGGCCACCCATGTCGTGAATGACTCTCCTTCGACGAAGGGTGTCGACGTGTCGATGTAAAGGCAGTCGTGACCTCTCATTCGTATTGGTTTCGGTGAAGTTGTCGACCAGAACGGGTTGCGTTGGCACGCCACTTCGTCACTGAACCGCCCATCGAGTCATACGAATGAATGGCGATGTTCTTGCATCATCGGTTGAGGCACGGCGAATAAAGGCCGAGGCAGTGAGCCGGTGATTGCAAATGGTCGAAGAGACCGAGACCGCAAGGCGCTTATTCCTGGGGGGAGCACACCATAATCTCGGACCACTCCGGATTTCACGTAGCAAGTATGGCGAGAGTTCGCCCACCCTGGGACGGCCAGCATGCCCGAGCTTTTCGATTGCTAAAGGAGCCATCGGTGAAAGGACGACGTTTCGGACGTGATGCCAGAAAACGAGCCGCAGAGCTAACCGCTCGACCAGCGGTCGTGAAAGAAGATCACGACCTTGTCAAAGCTGCGAAAAACGGAAATTCGGTGGCATTTGGATTCCTTTGCACACAGTCCGCAAAGTTGGTCTTCAATACGGCGCGACGCATGATGCGGACCAATGAAGACGCGGAAGACGTCGTGCAGGAGTCGTTGCGACTAGCGTTTGTGCATCTCAAGAGCTTCAAAGGCGATTCGCGCTTTTCAACGTGGCTGACTCGCATTGTTACCAACGCTGCTTTGATGCGACTCCGCAGAGATAGAACTCGCCGAGAATTGTCGATTGGGCAAACCTCTGAATTGGAATCGGGCTGTTCGCCAATAGATATCGAGGACCAAAGCCTTAACCCCGAGCAGCTCTATGTTCGAGAGGAACGCCATTGGCTCGTCCGCAAGGCTGTGAGTGAACTGAATCCAAACATGCGAAGAACTATCGAACTCTGTGAACTTGACGAGCGGTCGATTCAAGAAGCCGCCCGCGTGCTGGGAATCTCCGTGGGCGCTGTGAAGTCTCGTATGTTTCATGCTCGGAGAAAATTGCGACGACTTGTGAGTCTTGTGAGCTCACAGCCAATACAGCGATGTAAAAGGTGGGAAACGAATCCCGGGCCGAGCGGCACGTTGCGTCCCCAGCTTCTTTACAGTCCAGGCGACTAGCGTCAAATCTATATATTTCGATCCGAGTGGAGTAGAGATGATATTCAGTGAGTCAAACACGGGGAGCGCGATGCCAAAGAACAAATCCGCTTACTTCACTGCCTATCGCAGTCTGAAACTCGATCGAGACACACGCGGTGTCTTGGTAGCCACCTTCCACAACAACGGTGGTCCGCTGAACTTCACCGCGCCGGACCATACCGACTTTGTGGAGGCCTTTTATCGAATCTCGCAGGACCGGGAAAACAAGATCGTGATCCTGACAGGCGCAGGTGGAGAATTCATTCCAGCGATCGACTTTTCTTCGTTTGGCAACGTTGCTGATCCCGCAGTTTGGAGTCAGGTCCACGACGAAGGCGTGCAGATCCTGGAGAATCTCACGAACATTCGTGTGCCGGTGATTGCGGCAATTGAAGGCCGTGCACACGTGCATTCCGAATATGCACTCCTTGCCGACGTCATCGTAGCTGCGGAAGGAGCTACGTTCAACGACTTGCCGCATTTTGCTGCGGGCATCGTGCCAGGCGATGGAATCTTTACAGCGTGGAGCCACCGTGCCGGGGCAGGAAGGGCGGGAGCGTTCCTGCTAAACCCGCAACCACTGACGGCGCGTGCCGCGCACGAATGGGGAGTGGTTGCCGAGGTCGTGCCGAACGGTAAAGCACTCAGTCGCGCGTGGGAGTTGGCCGCCCTGTACTTGAAGGCTCCGGAAGTGACGCGCCGGAACACGCGCGTTCATTTTATTCAGCCGCTAAAGGAACGCATCATTAGAGAAGTCGGCTATGGACTCTCGGTCGAAGGTGCGTCCGCAGCTGCTCTGGTGAGATCGCTGGAAGCCGGGCATTGATGAACACGGTCGTGCTGAGGCCATCGCAACCAAGGCATTTAAGAATTGCTATGGATGGATTGAGCCCTTCCGACGATTCGAATGCGGCAACTGCGCAGCAAACAATTTCAACCTCGGTAAGGAAGGCAATCATGGCGGACGCAGTTATGTCGCACAAATTTGCGGGGAAAATCGGAGTTATTACGGGAGGCTCGACCGGAATGGGTCTTGCCACCGAGAAGCGCTTTGTTGAAGAAGGAATGGATCACGTTTTTATTACCGGTCGGCGTAGGGACAGTCTAGAGATCGCCGCCAACAAAATTGGAAAGAACGTTACTGCTGTACAAGGCGATGCCGCAAACCTATCTGACCTCGACCGTTTATATGAGACAGTCAAGAAACACCGTCGACCCCTCGACATTATCTTCGCAAATGCCGGTCTGGCTAAACTCGCTTCGTTCGGCGCTGTGGATGAAGAGTTCTTCGATCTTCACTTCGACGCGAACGTGAAAGGTCTCTTTTTTTCCGTCCAAAAAGGCCTTTCCATGATGAAGGATGGCGGCACGATCATCCTGAACGGATCCATTGCCGATATCAAAGGCTTTCCAGCGATGAGTGTGTATAACGCGACGAAAGCCGCAGTTCGTTCGTTTGCACGAACCTGGACCAACGATTTGCGCGGCCGTCGCATCCGCGTGAACGTAATTAACCCGGGTCACATCGATACGCCAATCATGGAGAGTCTACAGCAAGGCGAGGCGCTCATGAGGATGAAGAAAGAAATGGAAAACAACGTTCCGCTTGGCCGGTTGGGAGATCCCGACGAGATCGCCAAAGCTGTTTCATTCCTTGCCTCCGACGAGGCTAGCTATGTGTCAGGCGCTGAGCTCTACGTTGACGGCGGCGTGGCTCAAATCTAATTGTTGAAACTGGAATATTGCGTCGCGGAGAGGAGCAACGGAAAAGATGAAGTTGCTTCAAAGCAAAACCGCACTTGTTACTGGCGCATCGCGCGGTATTGGACGAGCGACTGCACTGGCGCTTTCTGAGTCTGGCGCAAGCGTGCTCGTACACTATCATAGCGCCGCTGACCAAGCCAATGCGGTGGTTGCGGAGATCCGCAATCTTGGACGGCATGCGCATGCCATAAACAGCGATCTTACGGCGAGGGACGGCCCAGCCGTGCTGACGGAACAGGTGCGAGAGATCCTTGGCGATAGCCGGCTGGATATCGTTGTGTTAAATGCCGGTATCTCGAAAGCTGCGTCGATTGAAAATCAAACAATGGAAGACTTCGACAGCCTGTTTTCGATAAACGTCCGCAGTCCGTTCTTTCTTGTGCAGCAGCTTCTCGCACTGCTTGGCGAGGGCTCGAGCATCATTCTCGTCTCCTCGCTTGTCGGCCACGCAGTACCCGGGAGCCCAGGACAACGCGGCGCGCCCTTCCTTCCAGCCTATGCGGCCACCAAGGGAGGAGTGGACACACTCGCTAGACATCTTGCTGCAATTCTTGGCCCTCGTGGCATCCGCGTAAATGCCGTCGCGCCAGGTGTGATCGATACCGACATGTCGAATTTCACGAAAACGGAAACCGGTCGTGACCTTGCGCTGGAAATGCAGGCACTGAAGCGCATCGGAAAATCGGACGACGTCGCGGATGTGATTGCTTTCCTAGCCTCGGACAAGGCCCGCTGGATCACTGGAGTGAGCATTCCGGTGGACGGCGGATCAAAGCTCTGAATGAGTCAGGGAATTTCAACGTTCTACTGCACCGGGGCGCCATGACTACATCTAGATTCAGTAAAGGCTGACCAGAAGCCGTGAGGTTGTGCTTCCTCAAACCCCGGATCACGGGCGTCGAGTGGAATTTCTATAGCCTCGAAATCGCGCTAGCGCTGCGCAAGAAGGAATTCGATCGTAGCATCGCTGAGACGCTTTCTAATTTGGGTACGGTACTCTCAGGAGAGTGCTCGCGCTTGACGGCAAAACATAGCGGAGACCTGCGTAAACCATGCTGAGATGCGCATTTTTGGGGTCACCGGGAGCCACAGCCCAGGGAGCACGAGTCAAATAGGAATACTGGACGTAAGTTTGCAGGGCTCCGTACCGAGGGTGTTTCCACAAAGTCTGCAGCCAATCGAAGGTGACCTGCTGAATGGCACGGTTGTTGGTATTAGGAGAGCCGGAACCGCCATACCCGATGATCGTTCCAGGGTGCGCCGCATTCGTCGTGTCAGGAAAGAAGTTTCGCCCGTAATAATCTGATCCGTAGTAAATCGCGAACGCTTGCTGTTGTGTCGCTCTCCATTCGAAGCCAGCGGACCCCGCTCCGGCATGGACCATCGAGAGGCTGATGTCAGTCCCGGCGGCATTGGAGCGAACTACCAGTTCCGGCCCTGTCGCTGCCAGGTAGTGGGCGCCACCGTCACTCCAAAAAATGTTGGCCAGGAACACGAGCTTGTCGCACAGCAAATCGTAGTTGGTCGCGAGCTGACCTCCACCGCCAACAATCATATGAGTTTTGAACGAACTTGACCCCAAGGGCATCGCGGAAGCGTGTGCGCCCGTGAATAGGCCCGTGACCTCGGCGTGAAAATGTCTGTGTGCAAACTCATTGTCGTAGGTAGCCTTGGACAGAACATCCGGGAAGGCATTTGCCGCCCCAACCTGTGTGCCATTGTCAAACTGCGAACCAACGGAGGTGAACGCTGCAGGGAGTGCGACGAAACCGCCTATGTATTGATTAGGATCTTCGATGCCCACTCCGAAGGTCCAATGTTCGTTCAGGTGGTACGCCACTCGAAACTCAGCTGCCCGTGTATAAGGAACTCCGACGCCAAGGCTCTGGTCCTCATTGTAAGTAATGGCCAAATCGGAAGGTATGGGCCCAGTGCCTTGACGGTTGGGAGTCAGCCAGCTCCAAGTTTGTCCGCCGAGAATCTCCCACTTGCCGCGCTTTAGGTCCATAAAGTAGAGGCGCAGCCGATTGGTGTGAGGATTCGCGCTCTGGTATACGCCGGAGCTATCGTTGCCGCTGAAATCGCCCTCAACGAAGCTAATAATATCGCTGCCGGCAAAACGATCGTGGACCTTGAGACTCAGACGCGAGAATTGCGCCGTCGTACGGAATTCGCTGACGCGCCCCGGTGGCGTGTTGCCGTACGGGAACCCGCCAAGATTGGTAGCAATGTTGCTCTGGGTGTTCGTCGTCCGATAGATATTCTCGAGATCGACAAATCCCCCGACTTCCAAAATCGCGTCGCCGAGTCTGAAAGCACCCAGCGGTATCTGTTCTGGTTTGCTTTGCCCTTGAGTTTGAGTGGCCTGCTGCTGGACCGTTGCGCCCGCTGACACAATCGTCGACTCGAGCGTAGATGGAACAGAAGCGCCGGCAACTCCGTTGCCGTGAATGGGAAGTAGTTCTCTCGAAGCAGGAACTGTTACTGGATTCTTCGACTGTGCTTTTAGCGTTTCAATCTCGAGTTTTAGTGCAGACACCTGCTTTTGCATTTGCCAAAGGGCCTCGCGAAGCGCCTGCACCTCCGAAGTCAGGTCATTGTTGTTCTGCGACGAAACAGGTTGCTGACTGCTGGATTGGGCGAGCATCATCCCTGGACCGAGGAGGGTTGCAAATAGGCAATAGACGATCTTCATGTCGCAAGTCCTGAGCATTCCTGCCGGGCATGGCCCGTCCCGCCGATCGCATTCCCTTTGACCTCGTCTCGAATGATCGTGTACGGAATCATGGCTGCGCCGGAGCCAATGCCAAAAATCATGCAAGGACGTCCGGCAGGACGTCAGCCACTTTGTTCTTAGTCATCGGTTAGTTCTCCCGCTTGTGGCAGTTAAGTCCACTGGCTATACGGCGGCGTCTTCGATCGAAGTCACGGTTGCGACCATTTCGAAGTGTTTTGCAGTCTGGGGATTCTAAATCGTTTGCAGCTGCCAGTTCATTTCGCCGGCATTCATTTGCTCGCTCTCCTCTACTGTGTAGTGCAAATACATCTCCATCCTTTCGTCTGGATCGAGCGGGGGGTTCGGTGAAAAGAATGAAGTCCAACGGAGTCCGTAAATGCCCTCCCTATTCAGTTCAATGAGTCATGGTGAGAAGCACTAACTGCCTTCACATCGACACATCGACACCTTCCGTCGAAGGAGAGTCAATCTCGACACCAAGAGCGTTATCTCCGCGTTGGGCTTAACAAATCCGTGCGCGGCATTACAAGGACGCCTTGTCGAAGTTGTCCTGCCGGATCGCGCAAAATCGGCAGGACATGACACGAATCGTCCAAGAAGCGAAAGGAAGTTCTGGCGGTAACGACTCACCGGGCGAACCTGGCAGGACAACTGCTACTCGAAAGGAGAATCACGTATGAGCAGCTACGTGCAAAGCCTTGGCGTTTCCCGCTCCGCGGCAGTCGTCAACGTGAGGCAGAGGCTTATGGCGGCCCTGAAGGTGTTGCGCGATGCGATTTCGGTGAAGGCCACGGAGTCGCAGAACATTGTCAAGATCGTTCGAACGCATATGCAAGACCTCGTGTATCCGACGCTCTCAACTGACGTTTCGAGTCATCGACAGAAAAAGGGGAAAGAAAATGCCGCAAGGATCAATGCGCGCTCCAAAAATAGAGCCAAAGTCCGTCATCGAGCATGTTCTCTCGAGGCTCAAGGACCTCGGCATATCCAAAGTATTTGGCGTTGCCGGGGACTTCGCTTTTCCCATTGAGGATGCAATCGTGGGTCTGCCCAGTATCGACTGGGTCGGATGCTGCAACGAGCTTAACGCGTCGTATGCAGCGGATGGGTATGCTCGCATTCACGGCATTGCTGCTCTCAACACAACTTATGGTGTCGGCGAATTGAGCGCTATCAGTGGAATCGCGGGAGCCTATGCCGAACATCTACCCGTTTTCCATCTAGTCGGAATGCCGAATCTGCCTGCCCAAACCGGGCACGCGCTCGTCCATCACACACTAGGAAACGGCGAGTTCGATTTCTTCCACAAGATGGCTGAAAAGGTCGTTTGTGCCAGCGCTATCATGACACCGCAAAACGTGGCTTACGAAACAGAGCGACTCATCTGGGAGGCGCTGTACCACCGCAGACCCGTCTATATGGCGTTTCCGACAGATGTCGCGAATCAACCTGTCGTGAGCACAGCGGCGCCCCTTGATCCACCAAATAGCGATCCGGCAGCACTTGAAGAAGCTGCTGCTGCGATTGTTGAAGCCCTCGAAGCGGCCAAGACCGCTTGCATTCTCCCAGGGGTATTGGCTAGTCGCGCGAGGCTGCAAGACACGGTGCAGGCATTCGTGGATGCCTCCGGACTGCCCTTCGCCACGATGCTGATGGACAAATCGACGCTTGAAGAGCAACAACCGGCCTACATCGGCATGTACGAGGGAAAGCTCATGGACGAAGCGGTCCGTGAGTACGTTGAATCATGTGATGCCGTCATTCTGATCGGAGCCATTCTCACGGACTTTAGCACGGGCGCCTTTACAGCCCATCTTGACCCAAAGAAGACCATCGATATTCGTCACCATCGTACTCAGGTAGGCTCAAAGGTTTATCCGAACGTTGAGATGAAAGATCTCCTCCCTGAACTCGCGCGGCGTGTGACCAAAAGAAATCAAAAACCACCATTTCAACCAGGTTCGCTCGGACCAGTGAAGGGAGCCGGCAGCGATCCGATTACCGCAGACGCACTCTATGCTCGGTGGGAAAATTTCATTAAACCGAACGATATTGTCTTTACCGAGACAGGGACTTCTGGGTTTGGAATGGCGTTTGCACTTTTGCCGAAGGGCGCGAAGGTCTACAACCAGACGTTGTGGGGTGCTATTGGATATGCGACCCCGGCGGCTTTTGGAGCGGCAGTCGCAGCTCCTGACCGTCGAGTCGTGCTGATTACAGGTGAAGGCTCTCATCAACTAACAGCCCAGGAGATCAGTCAGTTCGGGCGGCGCGGGCTAAAGCCCATCGTCTTCGTTCTTAACAATTCGGGCTACCTAATTGAACGGCTGCTCTGCAAGGACCCCAACATCGAGTACAACGATCTTGCTCAGTGGCATTACGCTGACCTGCCTAAAGCACTTGGATGCGACGACTGGTTTACTGCCCGTGTCACCACATGTGGAGAGTTCGATCAGGCCATTAAGGCCACATCTGAAGGAGGCAGAGCTGCATACATCGAAGTTGTGACCGACAAGTATGCCGCGCCACCCGCGGCCATGAAGTTCCATGAAAGTGTGAACACTCTCTACCGGACGTGATGAACACGACAGAGAGCACTACTATTTGCGCGTTGACGAGCCGTACTAATGAGGGAAATGGCGAGCGAAATGAAATCGAGTTCTAACAGAGCTTCTGGAACCGATTGGAAGAGGACTCCGAAGACTCGACGCGTTTTGGTCGGGTCCCTCCTTGCCGTCTTCCTCGCAGGTGTAGTTTTCTTCGCCTTGGCATGGCGCCCCTCAATAGCTCCCGTTGCTCGACCCGTCCCAGGAAGCTTTCCTGCCGATTTGGTCGCGAAGGGTGAAGCTCTGTCCGCGATTGGGCATTGCGCGGCGTGTCACACCGCGCCAGGCGGACAGCCGTTTGCTGGCGGATACGCGCTACACACACCGTTCGGGATCATTTATGGCAACAATATCAGTCCCGATCCGGCAACCGGCATCGGGGCTTGGTCACCCGAAGCTTTCACCCGTGCAATGCGAGAGGGTGTGGCTCGCGATGGCTCTCATCTTTTGCCCGCATTTCCCTATTATGCCTTTACGCAGTTATCTGATGACGATATCAAGGCTTTGTATGCGTATCTGATGACGCGGCCGGCGGCGAGCAACACTGTGCCAGCCAATACCATTCCGGCGCCGCTCAGAATACGTGCGCTCCAAGAAGGCTGGAAGATTTTGTTTTTCAGGAGTGCGAGGTTCCGACCTAACCCGTCCAAGAGCGCCGAATGGAATCGCGGGGCCTATCTGGCGAACGCGCTCGGCGATTGTTCGGGCTGCCACACTCCGCGCAACGTCCTCGGCGGCGAGGAAGGCGGACATCCGTATGCAGGCTGGCTAATCGAGGGTTGGATCGCGCCTGCGCTTACCGACACCAACCCATCGCCGGTTCCGTGGACCCAACAAGAGTTGTTCACCTACCTGCGTACCGGCGTCACCCCACTGCACGGGGCGACGGGCAGCACGATGGCTTTAGCGATTCGCGGAGCCCTCGACCTTCCTGTCGTACCGGACTCCGATGTCCGTGCCATCTCACTTTACTTCGGCGAGATGGATCGCGCGAGCGCTCGTGCAAACAACGGCGAGGCTGCGACACAAGAGGCTCTCGCGAGTTCCTCTCTCGGTAGTGTTCAGGAGCATGATCCGGATGCTGACCTGTATGCCTCCGCCTGTATGTCTTGCCATTACAATCGTGCGCCGACTCCGCTGGCCGCTCGTCCGGAACTGGCTCTTAACAGTTCGCTATCTCTACCTGAACCGACCAATTTCATCCAGGTGGTGCTGAACGGCGTCAGTAACACAGAAACCGACAACAACACCGAAGGTGCGGCAGGCCTTGTGATGCCTGCATACGGCTCGTCGTTGACGAATTCCGAAGTCGCCCGCCTTGCCGCTTATCTGCGCCGCACGCGCACGAAATCGCCACCTTGGAACGATCTCGAGAAAAAGGTGGCCAGCATCCGCCGGGAGGGGCCGGCATACCATTGACCGAAAGTACGAGGAGCCAAGCGATCATGACCACATTCGATCTCAACGGCCGTACCGTTTCGGCCCGTAGTCCAGACGACACGCCCTTGCTCTGGGTAATCCGAGACGAACTTGGTCTCACTGGAACGAAATTCGGTTGCGGCATCGGTTTTTGCGGCGCCTGTACCGTGCACGTGGAAGGACGCGCAACGCGCTCTTGCATTACGCCGGTTGGCGCGGTCGCTGGGGCAAGGGTCACGACGATTGAAGGTCTCGATCCGCAGGGCAAGCATCCGCTGCAAACCGCGTGGCTCGAGCTGCAGGTTCCTCAGTGCGGCTACTGCCAATCGGGACAGATCATGCAGGCCGCCACGCTGCTCAAGGACTTCCCGAATCCTACCGACCAGGACATCAACGCGGTGATGGCTGGCAGTGTTTGCCGCTGCATGACCTACGTTCGAATCCGCAAGGCGATCAAATTGGCAGCGGCGAAAATGCAAGGAGGTGCCCATGAATAGCGGCTTGTCTCCTCACGGATTCCGGGCGCCTTACGACACATCGCGCCGCGGTTTCCTCATCACAATGATCGGCGCTGGCGTCATGCTGGGTTATGCGCGTTCCGGCTTGGCCGCTGTCGAGTCTCTGACGAAAGAGACCAAAGCGCCGCTCAGTCCCAATGAATTGTTCGAACCGACGATTTGGTATGGCATCGACACGAACGGTGTAGTCACTGTCAACATTCTCCGCGCGGAAATGGGCCAGCATGTCGGCACAGCCCTCGCCCGCATCGTAGCAGATGAGTTGGAGGCTGACTGGAGCAAAGTAAAAATCGTTATCGTCGATAGTGACCCCAAGTGGGGATTAATGATCACCGGCGGGAGTTGGTCTGTGTGGCAGAGTTTCTCCGTGCTAAGCCGGTCCGGCGCGGCCGGACGGATCGCCCTGATTGAGGAAGGAGCAAAACTGCTCGGCGTCAGTCCCAAAGCTTGCACGGCGCGCAAGGGCGCGGTTCATGCCGGAGAAAGATCAATTCTTTATGGCGACATCGTTGCACGAGGGGACCTCCGGCGTGGCTACACAAACGAGGAATTAGAGAAGATTCCCATCAAGACGCGAGCCGACCGGCGCTTCATCGGCAGAGATACAGCGCACTCTCTCGACATTCCCTCGAAGGTGAACGGCAGCGGTCGTTACGGACTCGATGCAGCAATCGATGGCATGATCTACGCGCGCCCGAAGATTCCACCCACCCGTTACGACTCCAAGGTGATCGCGATCGACGACTCGGCTGCCAGGTGTATTCCTGGCTATATCAAAAGCCTGGCTCTTGATGATCCATCCGGTACGAATCCGGGTTGGGTGATGGTCTACGCTGACACTTTCACCGCCGCGAATCAAGCCACCGACTTCGTGAAGGTGAAATGGGAGTCAGGACCGTCGGCAAATGTCTCCGAGCGAAATCTCCAGCAACGTGCGGCCGAACTCATCGCAGATCCGAAGGGAGGCGCCCTGCTGGTCGATGACCCAGGCGTCGACGCGGCGTTTGCATCGGCAAAGAGGAAAATCGAGCGCACGTACACGACCGCCACCGCCATGCATTTCGCCCTCGAGCCGATTAACGCGCTTGCCTTCGAAAAAAACGGCGTCTTCGAAATCCACACTGGCAATCAATGGCAATCCGCGATTCTGCCGATACTGGCGAAAGCGCTAGGCCGCAGCCAGGACAAGATCGTGATGCGCAGCTATTTACTTGGTGGAGCATTCGGTCGCCGCCTGGACGGCGATTATGCAGTCGGAGCCGCCCTCGCCGCCAAGGCGGTCGGAAGGCCGGTCAAGATGGTCTGCACGCGAGCCGATGACATGCGATTCGACTGCCCCCGGTCCGCCACTACGCAGGTCGTGCGCTTAGCGTGGGGAGACGACAACCGTATTGCGGCGATGGACCACCACGCGGCAGCAGGCTGGCCCACAGCGACCATCGCTCCTTATTTTCAGGGCAAGGACGCCAAAGGCAATCTGTATGATCCCTTCGCGATTCAGGGCGCAGACCACTGGTACACGGTAGGCCTGCAGCGGGTTCGTGCGCTGAACAATGAATTGGCTGATCGCACCTTCCGGCCTGGCTATCTGCGATCCGTCAGCGCGGGTTGGACTAATTGGGCGGTCGAGAGCTTTATGGACGAGGTAGCCCACGCAGCCGGTATCGATTCCGTGAAATTTCGGCTTAGCCTCCTCGACGCTACGGGCCGTAACGCCGGCTTGGCGCCGAATTCAATCGGTGGCGCGCACCGGCAAGCGGCAGTGCTCTCCCGCTGTGCGCAGAAGGCGGGCTGGGGTAGCGCGATGCCGAAGGATGTCGGCCTCGGAATCGCGTCGACCTTCGGGCAGGAACGCGGCATGCCGACCTGGGTTGCCTGTGCCGCGCGCGTACGGGTGAACCGAACCAACGGTTACGTCACGGTGGAGAAGATGAACATCGTCATCGACTGCGGCACGGTTATTCATCCCGACAGTGCTGAAGCCCAGGTGGAGGGCGCTGCTCTGTGGGGATTGAGTTTGGCCCTCCATGAAGGAACCGAGTTCGTCAACGGACAGCCCAAAGATACGAATCTCGATAGCTATCGGGTTCTGCGCATGGGAGACGTACCGGAAATTGACGTTGAATTTCTTTCGAGTATAGAAACACCGGTTGGACTTGGCGAGCCGGCGGTGACGCCGATCGCGCCCGCGATTAGCAATGCAATCTTTGCCGCCACAGGTGCGCGCGTGCGTCATCTGCCAATCCGACCGCAAGCCGTTTTGCAAGCACTCGCGCGCGAAAGCTAAACCATCCGACTGATTTCTCGATGCATGGAGTGACGAGAGTGTTCATCCACGCTCCTGCTTTGGGACTCAAACTTATCAGCTTTTGGCCGCCAGGCCCCTGTTCCCCCAAAGGTCACCCTGGCTACTTGGCTTGAAGCCGGCTTTTCATACATCTGCCTCAAGCCGACCAGCTGTTAAAGGCGCCGTTTTTCCAAAACGGCGCCGACTCGAATGGTTCTAGCGGATTAAATCTCAGCGCGACCAGCGGTGGCTCCCGAAAATTCGGAGCAGGCCAAGCGTCGAAGTTATTCTTCCAAATGAACCGCAAAGGTCGATGGGCTTGCGGACCCTGCTTGAATCTGGTGAACCCAATTCGCTGTGATGCCCACCTGTGCGCGAGCACTCTTCGGACTAGAAAGTCGGAAAGCCAATGCCGGCAGGGTTTGATTCTGCCTCGTTCAGGCAGCCCGTCGTTCGTAGCGGTGGTGCAGTCCGCCGACGAGGGGTAGCGCTACGACGGATCCCATTTTACTTGCGACATCGCGAGCGATTGACGAGGTAAACAATGCAGGCCGTAGCTATGCGGCCGCAACAGAGGAGATCGAACCTCCCTTGCGCTCAACCCCTTCCCTGCCCCATCCTATCGCTCCATGTCCACTGCGCCAGCACCCACGCCCAACGTCCAGCAAGTCGTTCCTTTCTTCATGGTCACAGACATGTCCCGCTCCCTCCGCTTCTACATGGAAGGTCTCGGCTTCACCATGAAATACAGATGGACACCAGATTCCCCGGATAAAATCCGTTGGTGCTGGCTGGGACTAGGCGGCGCTTCCCTCATGCTTCAGGAGTACAATCCCGGTCGCATCCCCACCGAAGAACTCGGCAAAGGCGCCTCCATCTGGTTCCAGTGCCAAGACTCTCTCGCTCTTTACTACGAATTCAAAGCGCGCGGCATCGAAACCCGCGAACCCTTCGTCGGCAACCACATGTGGGACGTCGCCCTCACCGACCCCGACGGCTACTACCTCCACCTCAGAGTGTGACTGGAAGTACAAGCCTTCCGGTGCGCCCGCCGGTGCCACGCTTGATGAAATGAAGAAGAAATACGAAGGCGAGCGTGACAAAGAGTTTGTTGCCCACGTTTGTACAGATCATCCACGGGGACAAAGAGTCAAAGACGGTGCCGAGCCGGAAAAAGGCAAATACTGGAAACGTCCATAAGGCTACTTGGCACAGACGGAGATTCCACGGGCCGCTACTGAAGACGTTTTCGCAGACGTTGTGAAGTGGCGCCGCACATCTCATCGTCAGACTTTTCTGCTATTCTGTGCGCTGGGAACCGCGCTTCGTAGGAAGTTCATGTGAATGGTGATAATCGTTGCAGTGCTCATCTTGATTGCTTTTGTTCTTACACATTTTCAGAAGACGCGCACGGATGTTTTGGCTTACAGGATTATCGTGGTTGTCATGGCACTGCTGGCCGTACTCGCCGTTTTTCGCTGGCTTTCAAAGTGAGGGCACATGAAACAGTTCGCTTCTGAAATCTGTGCCGCCGTGAAATCCGGCAAGCTCAAGCAACCGTTTGATGCCGCTACGTTAAAGCAAGCGTGTCCGGGTCGGGCAGCGCGGACGTACTCCGTGTTTACCGCCCAGCACGCTGTGGGCAATGGAAAGACTACGGAGCTTTTCGTTCGGGTAGGACGCGGGCTGTATAAAATAAAGTGAACCCAACCTTGCCGAAGGCTCAGACCACCGCCTTCCGTTGCGCTTCACCTAAGTCACGTCCAAACCGACGTACAACAAAAAAAGAGCAGCCCGGCCAGCCGAGCCACATGGCATGAAACATTGTTACATCCCTTTCTTTATGTTATTGATTTCAAACGCGCTCTTAGTTTTGGCGAGGCACAGCGGCAGCGAGCGCAGCCATGGGAGGCCCGGGCGGACCAGGTGGATCAGGCGGAGCTGCTGGTCACACGTTCAATTTCTACCACACTGGATCCGGCGATTCTGCGGACATGAAAAAAGCCGGGAAAGACTTTATGAAGCTGGCGACGCGTGAACTCCGGCGAAGAAACTTATGAAGACACGCGTCTTGCTCTTCGCATTTGCGGCGCTGTCATTAGCCACAGCCTTTTTTGCGCCACCGATTATCGGTGTCCTGATGGGCTTTCTCGGTGGCCTTCTTTTTGGCGCTGCGGTTTTTGCGCCGAAGGAGTAAACGCGGCGGAGAGCCGGTAATTGTTAGCGCTCACCTGCTTGGTCTTCTTGGTCGAATTTTGATATGAGGTTGTTACGGGCGATGAAGTGAAAATATCTTGTCCGCTGCTCCATAGTGTAGAGGTTAACCAAGGTAACGGCTTCGTCAAGTCTCATTCCCAATTTCTGCTCCTTCGTTACCCTCTGGGGTCCTAGAGGTACGTCTTCAAGCTCCTTAATGTCGGCGAGCGTGCAGTTTGTGATCAATTCTTGCCTGTCTGCAATGTCCTTCGAGGTGAGAGTATTCATCACTTTGCGTATTTCTGGACCGTACGGCTTGGAGATATCCGTTTGAGCAACCCAGAGATTTATTTGAGCGTTGCACACTTCCAGAGTCGGAGCAGACTTAACTTCTTGCGAGTTAGTGCCGACAGCGGCCGTTGCCACAAAAAGCAAACCGCCTGCGAGCGCGAAGATATTTTTCATTGCTGAGGTTCCTTCCGTCTGTCGAAACGAATCACGGTTTGGACATGCCCAGATGCGTACCTTTCTGTTCAAGGGGCTTGGCATTTGGGTTGATTCCGAGAGCACCACGAGTGCACGGCGCCGAAATCGAACATTTTCACGTCTTCACCTGTGAGATCGCGAAATGTCACGAAGCTCGCGGCGACAACGTTAAGGTCTGAGTCGTGGTCAATCAACTCCACAACTCTGTGAAGAGTGGATGGTATGGTTGTTTCGGGGCGGCCTATGTTCATCATAAACATTTGCAGAGGCACAATCCCTTTCTGATTGAACCTCTTCATATTCTCTTGAGCACGGGTTTCGAAGTCCGCTGCCAATGTCTCTAATGAGACCTTTCCAAATCTCGCCGTATCAGGGTCCTTAGCGCTGGCGACCAGCTTGTTCAATTCTTCTAACGCGGGTCGGAATGCCATTCGCGCCCGCGTTTGATTTTCAGATATCTGCCCCACTAGCGTGATGCGCTGCTCAACGGGCTGTAGTTTTGCTCTTACCTGCTGCTCTACCAGCTTGTCTGTTATCGTTCCAACTTTTTCCTGAGCAGCTTTAAGGATCATGGCATTTAGGTTTTTCTCTTCAAAAGCCTGCGAGACGCGCGTCTGCGCCTCCTTTGTTGCTGTGCGTGTGGCCTCTTCCTTGGCATCCTCACGAACGGCTTTCAGATTTGAATAAAACAGAATGCCCACAGCGGTAACCATTAGACCGAGAAATAAAACCGTTAACGTGACGAGATACTTAAAGAACGAAAGTAGACGGTCATACTCGGCCCCAACATCCGGGACTTGGCTAGGCTGAGGACTCGGGATTTGAGGGGACGGGCTCGGGTTGGCGGTGGACACAGGATGCACCTTCAGAAATCGGCTTGTCACAGGAAATGGGCGACTACCAGAAACTTACCCCTTACGTTCTGCGGGAGTCAACGCGAGTTCTCCAAAAGAGCTTCCCGGTCGAACCCCTTCAATGTTGGTACGTGCGTGAACCCTGAAGCTAGTGCGCAATAGAAGCGGTGCGCTCCGTGGGTGAGTTTGTATCGATGAACGGACCCGGTTTTGTTCTCAACCACGCGGACCGGTGGAATCGCTTCGTCTAACCGGAACCCTCGCAAAATTCTGACTACGCGTTCTCGGGCAGGAATTCCGTCTTCGCTATCTCTGAAGATACCGACAGGCCGAGGCGCTGGCGCTACGTCGGCGATGGCGACTTCCAGAACTGGCTCGCCAGTTCAGAGAACCGCGGATCGGTCCGGTAAGCGCGAGATATAGGAGAAAACCCCGCCATCCCTGCTTCCTTCCACCAATCGTCGTCCAGGTCAACCTGTAAGCCGTGATGCGGGAATCTCATCGTCTTGAACCTGCGGTAAACCTGAAGTTAACCTGAGCCGACCTTAGAGCGTGCGAAAATTCCGCCTCTTCGTAAAACGCGCATAAACATTGATTATTTTGGTGGACGAGAGGGGATTCGAACCCCCGGCCTCCTCGTTGCGAACGAGGCGCTCTCCCAGCTGAGCTACTCGCCCACGAGTAGCAACAAAATCTTAGCAGACGATCCAAACCTTGCCAACCGAAGTAGGCCGTATGATTTGCAACGAGATAAAACGGACCATGGTGGTGCAAGCGCCAGACCTGAATCGTTGCGCTCCATCCAACTAATCCAGAATCAAATCAGTTGTGGCCTTGCAGTTGTCTTATGGCTGATCGAGGCTGCCGCCAGCGCGTTGCGCTACGATCTTGCGCACGTTCTGGTAGAGTGCCCGGGCTTGCGGGATGGCTTCCACAGCCTTCTGCACCTGGGGATCCGCTTCGAGCTGAACCTTAAGCCCTTCTTGCACGCCGAAGTTCGAGACCAACACTTCCTGCCTGATCTTCCGTTTGACCCAATCCAGGTTCTCGGACATATCGGGCTCGGTATAGCGAACGTTATGCTTGGCCAGGTATTCGCGGAAGGTCTTCATCACGCTGTCGTCCACGTCAAATTCCTTCGTGATCGTGGGTTTGCTGCCCATGAAGAAGCGCGTGAAGCCGCCTATACCGCCTTCCAGGGGATAAAAAATGTCCGCCCGGAACAGATTCTCCTGGAAGCGATTGAGCTTCGGCGCGGGCACGACGATATCTGGGGTAATGCCGCCGCCCCCGGTCACTTGTCGGCCGCTGTCCGTGAGCTTAACCTCTGTCGGATGCTCGGGAACCTTGCGCTCGTAGTGATATTCATAGAGCGAAATGGATTTGTAATCGCGCTGAATCAGCCGCCCGCTGGGTGTGTAGTAACGCGCGGTGGTCAGCGCAAGGCCGGTATTTTCGCTGAGCGGCTGAACCGTCTGCACCAAGCCCTTGCCGAATGTCGTTTCACCAACAATCAGTCCGCGATCATGATCCTGCACCGCCCCGGACACGATCTCCGTGGCCGACGCGGAATTTCCGTTCACCAGAATTACCAGCGGCACTGTCACGCCCTGGTTGCCGCGCAAGGCGAAGTAGCGCCGCTCCGGCGACGTACGCCCGTGGTGCGAAACGATCAGTTGGTTCTTGTCCAGGAACATGTCTCCGACAGCCACAGCCTCATTCAACAGACCGCCGGGATTCCCCCGCATATCCAGAATCAATCCATCCAGGCTCGAAGCATTCAGCTGCTTCAACGCTTCCCCGATTTCACGGTCGGTCGTTTCGTTGAAGCCCGAAAGGCGGATGTAGCCGACGCCGGGCTTGAGCATGAACGCGATGTCCACGGAGTGGCGCGGAATCTCATCACGTGTCACCGTAAAAACAAGCTGCTGGTCATAACCTTCGCGGCTGATGGTGATCTTTACGACCGTCCCCTTGGGACCTTTCAACAAGTCCGCAACATCGCTCGTCGTAAGTCCATCTGTTGACTTGTCATCCACTTTCATGATCACGTCGCCCGGCCGAATGCCCGCATTGAACGCCGGCGCTCCAACATAGGGCTGCATCACCACAGTCCGGCTATCGCGCGGGGCAACGACCATGCCCACGCCGTAGTATCTTCCGCGCTGGTCCTCGCGCAGCAGCGCAAATTGCCGCGCGTCAAAGAAATTGGAGTGGGGATCCAGCATGCGCAGCATTCCGGGAATGGCGCCTTGATATACGGCCTTGTCTACGTCGACCGGATCGGCGTAGTTCGCCTGCACTACGTCCAGCACATTGGTGAACT
Organism: Acidobacteriota bacterium; assembly: GCA_013289825.1. Lineage (GTDB taxonomy): Bacteria > Acidobacteriota > Terriglobia > Acidiferrales > UBA7541 > Acidiferrum. Next base: position 46,284 of record JABCZF010000004.1, read on the forward strand.
GCCGTATTGCGGTGTGCTCGTCCTCAGCAGACGAAGTCGTGGCTCGCACGTTGGGGCCGTAAATTCCCCCCAGCACAGCAGATATGAGGATGACTGCGACGACTAGTACCAACCCGCGGCGTTCAGATTTCATTCTGGACCTCGTGTGACCACGTAAGCTGAATTATAGCACACCCCAAAGTGTGGTTTGACACCGTGGGACGCCCTTTCTATGATGCCAACAGGCCATCTTGCGGCCACGAAATCCTATGCTCAGCATGACCCACATGGTCGTTCTGTTTATCGTCGTCCTGATCGTTTTCGGGCCGCATAAACTCCCCGAACTGGCTCGCGGGCTCGGCAAGCTAATGGCTGAGTTCCGCAAGGCTTCCACCGACTTCAAGAGCGCATTTGAACAAGAAATGCGCGACATTGAACGCCAGGCCCTGCAAGCCGAGCGTAAGAAAGCTGCCGAAGCAGTGGCTGCCTCGGCTGTCGCAGCCGAACAGCCCGCCACGTTAGCCACCCAGGCTGGCGCCGAAACCGCCTCAGCCAGCTTAGACGCAGACTCTCGTGCGACGGAAGCTTTGGTCGTCACTCAAGTTGCCGAATCTGTGCCGCGCTCCGATGGGGACGCAGCTCAGGAAAGGGAAAAAACACCCGCCGTCGCTGTCGCTCAGCCTTCTGACGACACTTCTCCCGACACAGCCCACGACCCTTCTCATGACCAACAGCAGCCAGTCTGATTCCGCCATCGTATCGACCACCGAGGAGCCCGGTGCTCAGATGACTTTCTTCGAGCACCTGGTCGAGCTCCGTAAGCGCCTGATCAACTCGCTGGCCTCCATCGTCATCGGCTCTGCCGTCGGTTGGTTCGTCGCTCCGCACTTCATTACCGCAATGGCAAGGCCCATTACAATTGCTTTGACCCAGGCGGGATATGACGGCAAATTGATCGTCACCAACCCGGCGGGATACCTGAACCTGCTCATCACGACCAGCATTTATATTGGGATCGTGATGGCCTCTCCTTGGATCCTCTATCAAATCTGGCTCTTCGTCGCGCCAGCGTTGTATAAACGCGAGCGCAGTGCGATCGCCGGCTTTTTGTTCTCAACCGTTTTCCTCTTTCTCGCGGGCATCGCCTTTGGGTACTTCGTCTCGTTGCCCTATGTCTTGCACTTTCTGGTCAAAATTACAAACGAAGGTCCGGTCAAGCCACTTTTCGAAATCGGCCAATACTTCGACTTGATCCTCTTGATTCTTCTTGGACTCGGCCTGGTATTTGAATTGCCCGTCCTTATATTTTTCTTGTCTCTCTTCGGCATCGTCACTCCAAAGTTCCTTATCAAGAATTTTCGATACGCTCTTCTCGTGATCACCATCCTTGCTGCTGTCCTGACTCCAACGCCGGATGCCCTCACCATGATTCTCTTCATGTCCGTCTTGGTGGCCTTGTATTTCATTGGCGTCGCGGTTTCATGGGTGGTCGTTCGCAAGCGAAATCAGCGTCAGGCCGCTGCTGGGGAGGGTCAATAGATGAAGTTTAAGCTCCCCGATATGCTTTGCACGGCAGTATGCGTGTTCGCGTCGTTTATTGGTCTGGCGGGCTGCAAGGCCAAAGCGGACAGTCCGCAACCCGACGCGAAAGATGCGCCCTTCATGAGCGGCGTTACGACGGCCCCGCCTGCGGCCACGCAAGATCCAGCCGAAGCTCCGCCGCCCGAAAAAACCGGTGGCTTTGACGGCCAGCGCGCTTTCGCCCACGTCGCCAAACAAGTGTCGTTTGGTCCGCGACCCGCCGGCTCGCCAGCCATCGCCGAAACGCAGGGATACATCCTCGCCGAACTGAAGAGCTACGGCTGCGCCGCGGACATCGATGCTTTCAGCTCGGATACTCCCGCCGGGCGCCTGCCCATGAAAAACATTCTCGTCAAGATTCCGGGAGATAGGCCGGGCGTGATTCTCCTAGGTACGCATTACGATACAAAGCGTCTTGAAAAGTTCGTGGGCGCCGACGACGCGGGCTCCTCGACCGGCGTAATGCTGGAATTGGCCCGGAGCCTTTGTCCGCAACATAGCCGCTACGCCGTGTGGATTGCTTTCTTCGACGGCGAGGAAGCCGTGCGGCCCGAGTGGCATGATCCCGATAACTGTTACGGAAGCCGCCAAATGGCCGCGCGCTTCGCCAATAGCGGCGACCTCACAAAAATAAAAGCGTTTCTATTGGCGGATATCGTCGGAACGCGCACACCGCACTTCAAGCGCGAAACCTACTCCACCAAAGCGCTTGTCGATCTCGTCTGGGGCGTTGCCAAAAGGCTCGGCTACGGAAGCATTTTCATCGAAGATTCCTCTGCCGTCGAAGACGATCACCAGTCCTTTCTGAAACGCCATGTCCCCTCGGTGGATGTGATTGACCTCGATAACGGCCCCGGCGGCGACGTCTATTACTGGCATACGCCGCAGGACTCACTCGACAAAATCAGCCCCAAAACTCTCGCCATCGTCGGCCACGTTTTTCTGGAAAGCGTGAAACAGCTCCAAGCAAAGTGAAAGCGCAGCAGCCCCGCGCGCAGCCGCACGTCACCGGCAAACAGTGTGCTACATTCAAATCGCTCCAAAGAACAGTGTGGCGAATGGGAAAAAAGCGCATTCTCGTGAACTCGTCGGCCGGCCGCTACGATATCGTTTGCGGAGCTGGCGCTCTTCGTCATGCCGCCCGAGAAATCCGCCGCCTGGGAAAGTTTTCGCGAATTCATTTGATTTCCTCGCCGAAAGTATGGCGGGCAGTTGGGAAGGCCGTCCTCAGCGGTCTCGGTCTCGAAAACGCCCACGCCAAGCATCTGATGAACGATGCCGAATCCGCAAAAAATCTGCGCAACGTTGAGGGACTTTCACGATCACTCGTTCGCGCGGGAATAGACCGTCACTCATTGATCATCGCCGTTGGCGGCGGAGTCGTCGGCGACGTAGCCGGTTTTGTCGCATCCGCTTGCCTGCGGGGCGTCGCTCTCGTGCAAGTCCCTACCACTCTGATTGCCCAGGTGGATAGCGCCGTAGGCGGAAAAACAGGCGTGAATCTTCCGGAAGGGAAAAACCTTGTAGGAACTTTCTATCCCGCCCGCCTGGTTCTGGTGGACTCAGCCATGCTGAAGCCCCTGCCCGAACGTCAATACCGCGGCGGTCTCGCCGAAGTGATCAAGTATGGAATCATTGCCGACGCAAAGCTTTTCGCCTTTCTCGAAAAAAACTTTGACGCTATCCTTGGCCGCGATCCCGCCGCGCTCGCTTACATCATTCCGCGGTCTCTCGAAATCAAAGCGCATGTCGTAAGCCGCGACGAGCGCGAATCCGGCCTTCGCGAAATCCTAAACTTCGGCCACACCTTCGGGCACGCCCTCGAAACCATCACAAATTACCGAACGTACCAGCACGGCGAAGCCGTAGCCTGGGGCATGATCGCCGCCGCTCTTCTCGGCCACGAAATCGGCCTAACGGCGGCCGATGAAGTGTCACGCATTATTTCTCTGGTCCGCCGCATGGGCCCACTTCCAGCGTGGCCCCGCGTTCCGCCGAAAGAACTGATTTCCGCGATGTACTCCGACAAAAAGACGCGCGCCGGAAAACTTCGTTTTGTTCTGGCCCCGCGCATCGGCAAGGCAGAGTCCCGCGACGGCGTGCCCCTTGAAGCCCTCGAGCGAGTGCTCCATTTCGCTCCGCACTTCGTTACTGCCTCTGGAAAACGCCGTGGCTAATGTCGCCCCGTCCATACCTGTAAAAGGCACGCAGCCCGAAGGTGCCCACACCGAACGAGACGCCTCTCGAAAAGTCCGCGAGATGTTCACACAAATCGCCCCCCGTTATGACCTGCTCAACCATCTCCTGTCTCTGGAGCTCGATCGTCTTTGGCGCAAGCGCGCTGCGCGCCGTTTTCGGCCCATACTCCAGCACCGCGATGCTATGGTCCTGGATCTCTGCTGTGGCACTGGCGATCTGGCCCTGGCTCTCGCTCGCGTAGGTCCTGCACGCATCGTGGGCGCCGATTTTTCCCATGCCATGCTCGTGCGGGCACGCGCGAAAAGCGCTAAAAGCCAACGAGTCCCGAGCCATTCGGGCTTGACCGCCCCACCGCCTATGCCGTTTCTTGAAGCCGATGCCCTCCGTCTGCCCTTCGCGGATCGCACTTTCGATCTCGTCACAAACGCTTTCGGCTTCCGCAATCTTGCCAACTACGAAGCCGGTCTATGCGAAATGCGGCGCATCCTCAAGCCCGGCGGCACAGTCGCCATTCTCGAGTTCACAGAACCGCCCGAAGGTTTTCTGGGGAATGTTTACCGCTGGTATTTCAGAAGCGTCCTGCCACGCATCGGCGGCTTCATCTCAGGCGAATCCGCCGCCTACACGTACCTGCCAAAATCGGTCTCGCGTTTCTTCCGCCCACCGGAGCTTGCCACTCTAATGACCTCCGTGGGCTACAACTCGGTAGACTTCAAAGTGTGGACCTTTGGCACAGTCGCCCTTCACACCGCCGTCCGTCCGCCACGCTAATCGCCTCTCCGGGCCCTTGGTGCTCTCGGCCACCCCGGTGTTGAATTCTTTTCCGAGTATTGGGCAGCTGTACTCAGCCAATCATTTACTCCTCCAATCCCGCACTTCGCAATTTCGCCAGCAACGTCTTCGGTGACACTCGCAATTTTTCTGAAGCACGCGTTTTGTTCCACTTGCATTCGCGCAAAGTGCTCTCCAGCAAGATGCGTTCAATGTGGCCGACCGCCCGCCCCGTCACTTCCTCCAAACTACCCTCCCAACTGAACTGCTCCGGCAACATTCCCACCGGCAATTGATCCTTATCAGGCTTGGTAGCAGGAAGCTGCAGACCGTCAGCCGTAATGCTAAGCCCATCGGTTAGAATCACCGCCCGTTCCATGGTGTTTTGCAGTTCGCGAACATTCCCCGGCCAGCGATAATGTAGCAATCGCTCCCGCGCCTCCTCAGAAAGCTCCAGCCCAGGTTTCTTGAACTCCCTGCTAAACTTCTCCAAAAAGTGTCCCGCCAGAAGCAGCACGTCATTCCCGCGTTCGCGCAAAGGGGGAATCGTGAGAGGCACAGCCGAAATCCTGAAATATAAGTCCTCGCGAAACAGCTTCTCCTCTGCCAACTTTTGCAAGTTTCGATTCGTGGCCACCACGATGCGCACATCCACTTCTACGGTTTGCGTGCCTCCGACACGATCGAAGCGCCGCTCTTCCAGTACCCGCAAAAGTTTCGCCTGAATCGCCAGCGGCAACTCGCCAATTTCATCCAGAAACAGCGTCCCGCGATGCGCCAGATCCAGCTTGCCCACCTTTCGCGCGCCGGCCCCGGTAAACGCCCCGCGCTCATGTCCAAAAAGTTCGTTCTCCACCAACCCTTCCGGAATCGCCGCGCAATTCAGCGCCACAAACGGCTGTTCGCGCCGCTGCGAAAGATGATGCACCGCGCGCGCGAACAATTCTTTCCCCGTCCCGCTCTCTCCCAAAAGCAAAACGGTCGAGTCCGTCGCCGAGACTCGCTGAATCTGCTGGCTAATCTCCCGAATAGCCGCGTGTTCGCCCACAATGCGCGGAAATCCGTACCGCGCCGTGTATTCCTCGCGCAGCAGCAGGTTTTCCCGCTGCATCTCCTGTTGTCGCGTGGCTCGCTGTACCAGCAATTTCAGATGGTCCAGATCCACCGGCTTCTGAAGAAAGTCAAAGGCCCCTTCCTTCATTGCTGACACCGCTTCTTCAACCGACCCAAAGGCCGTCAAGAGCAGCACGGGAATGGTTGCGTCGGCCTGCTTCGATTCGCGCAAAACGTCGAGCCCGGACGCCCCCGGCATCTTTAAATCCGTAATCACCATCAAATAACGCCGCGCGCGTACCTTCTGAATCGCGGTCGTTCCATCCGGAGCCTCGTCCACGGCATAGCCGGCGCGCTCCAATGCCTTGCGCAGCATGGCCCGCAGTTCGTTCTTATCTTCAACCAGTAGCAGAGGTTCCATCTCTCTCGTTTCTACCACGAATCAAGGGACAACCCGGCGGGAACGCACAGCGGATGTGTAGAGAAGGGAAGCAAGCAGGCACGCACGTCAGCATGCCGTAAACAGCAATGCACCGATGAGCTCTGGCTTGCACGGCAGGATTTCTTTTAGACCGCGAGAGAATAAACGGTGGCTCTGCTGACGGCAACCAGACCATCCAAACCTACTATCTTGACCACCCAGGATCGCCGCCAGACTTCCGCAGGTCATCTTCCAGGTCCGAAAGCTGCTGCTTCAGGTTCGCAATATCCTGCTTTTTCTGTTCGATCTTGGCGTTTTTCTCGTTGATCTCTTTACGCGTGTTCTGCTCCATGAGCGCTTTTTGCGGGTCGTCGTAATATTGCAGCTGTGCTTTTTCGAATTCACGCTGCAAGATGTCGAGTTCCTTTTCAGCCGCCGCGATCTTCGCTCGCTGATCCGCGAACCGCTTCCGCCAGGTGGTTTCCGCGTCGTCCTTGCCCGTGCCGGTGCCGGCTGCCGCCGCGCCCTGTGCCGCCGGCGCGCCCCCAGCCCCCGCTTCGCTCGCAGGCGCCGCAGGCTTTATGTCATCGTCCGTATATACTTTTTTCGGTTTAGGCGCGGCCTTCTTCTGCTCGCGCGATCGGCGCGCCGCGTCTGCCACCGGATCACCCGACTGCTGCTGTCCTGCCGGTTGCTGCGCCGGCACAGGCAGCGCCGCCAGACTCATACCTGCCAATATCACCGAAGCCGCGAACCAGTTTTTGACGCTCATGGACTTCCGCCTCTCCCGGGGCGAGCTGGATTCCCCAGCATTCTACTTAGATGCTGTGCTTCTTCAATTCTACCGCTTCCGGGACGCTCCGGCACGCAGGTAGCGTAACGATAAAGGCTGCCCCTCCCTCCGTTCGATTTCGTGCCTCCACTCGCCCGCCATGCTGCACGATGATCTTTTGCACCACCGCCAGCCCTAATCCCGTACCCTTGGCCTTTGTCGTGAAGAATGGCCGGAACAGCTTGGGCAGCGTTGCCGGTGCAATGCCCGCGCCGTTGTCGAAAATAGTGACGCGCTGCGTATACGTTTCCTCGTGCCGCACTACTTCGCCGCGCAGCAGCACTCGCCCTCCGTTGGCCGCACCAACGGAAGCTTCCGCCGCGTTCCGCGCAAGATTCAAAAGCGCTTGCCGCAGTAGTCCCTCGTCTCCCGCCACGGTTCCCATGGGCCCTTCAAACCGAATGCGCACCTGCGGCATGGCCTCGGCTACTTCCGATACAACGCGCTCCACAACTCCTTCGAGCGCCACCGGTTCGCTGGTAATCTCCAAAGGCCGCGCATACTTCAAGAACTCCGTCACCACATGCGTAATGCTCCGTGTCTGCTCCAGAATCCTTTTCGCCGAGTCCGCTACTTCGCCACTGCCCGCTTCCGCGCCGATCATCTGCGCATAACCGGAAATCGTGGCCAGCGCATTCTTGAATTCATGCGCGATTCCCGCCGATAGCTCTCCCACCGCCGCCAAACTTTCCTTCAACTGAATCTGCTGCTGCAACGCCGCCAACTCCGTCAAATCCGTGAGCAAACAAATCGCCCCATTAATTTTCTCTGTACCGCGCCGAATGGGCGAGATGGTCACTCCCAAGAGCCGCGACTCGCCTCCTGGCGCCTCGTGCTCGACCTGTTCTCTCCGGAAAATGCTTCCCTTCGTCAAACATTCCCCGACCAGCCGAGTGAGGTCCGACGCTTCTCCCAAAACCTCGCTGTATCGCCGAAATCCCAAGGTTTGAATGCCAAGCACCTGTTCCGCAGCAGGGTTCGCGCTCGAAATAATGCCCATGGCGTTTACCACCACCAGCCCCGCCGGCATGTTGCGCGTCACTTCTTCGCTCAACCGTTCCGTATTCTCCGCCCGCTCTCTTTCAATCTTGTGCAGCCTCTCAAGCTCTTTCTCCTGGTCCCGCAGCTGTCGGATGACTCCCTGCATCGACGCGGTCATAAACGCCGAAGGGTTTTCCGTTCTGGGGGGCGCCATGCTGATGTCTGCTCGGTGAGATTCTTGTGTGCTCTGAAAAAACCGGCGCAGAAGAAAGAATATGATCCCCACGACCGCCAGAATGCCCACCGCGGCGCCAGCGGCGATTTCCCAGACGCGCTGTGTAGTCTCGGCTTGGAATGCTGCAAGCGTCATAGCCTGAATAGGCCCGGCATCGAACATGAACCTCAGCGTAATCTCGGCGCCAGATCAATCGAGGAGGAAGAAAACACAAACACCACAATCAGCGCCGCAATCCCCAAAAAAGTTCCCAGGGGAAGATGATACTGGCTGGCAATCAACCACCGTATCTGGTTCACGGTACCCAATCCTCGCTGGCTGGCCCGTTCCGCAAGTCGTCGCCCCGCTCCGCCCGCGTACATTGTGGCAATCACCGCCACGCCTAAAATGCTTCCGAGCAGCGTCCCCAGCAAAATCGTAATAAACGCATTTCTCACCCCGAGAAACGCCCCCACCATAAGCATCATTTTTACGTCGCCCAGCCCCATACCCTCACGCCCCCGCACCAGCTTATAAAGCACCGCCGCTCCCCACAGCAAAAGGCTGCCAAACGCCGCGCCCAAAAGCGCTTCAACCACTCCCAAAACCCGCTCTGGCGGAAGCTGGTGGAAGAGTCGCAAGCTCAACAGAAAGGCCACACCGTCGTTGGGGGGCACAAACACCGAGAAAAGCACTCCAGCCGCAAATCCCGGCCAAGTAATCACGTCCGGGAGCAACCGCACCCGCAAATCCGTTACCGTCAGAATGATGATCAAACAAATGAAGAACAACCACTTAACGGTGGCCTGTGAAATCCCAAACTCCAGGTAACAACCCACAAACAAGAGCCCCGTTACCAATTCCACCAGCGGGTACATCGGCGAAATCGGCAATCCACAATTCCTGCATTTCCCTCGCAGCCAAATCCATGCAAACACCGGTACGTTGTCGTATGGTTTGATGGGCTTTTCACACCGCGGGCACCGCGACCCGGGCGAAACAATAGACACCTCTTCCGGAATGCGCGTAATACACACATTCAAGAAGCTGCCAATCACGATCCCAAATAGAAAAAAGAAGGCGATGACCACAGTTAGTCAGCCGCTTTTCGGCCGCACTTAACACTCTCCCACACCTACCCAACCGCCTCAACAAACCCCGCCCCGCCCCGTGCCCCATTCCTAACACCCCACAGCAGAATCCGTCCCTTCTGTTGTTTGCAGTGCAACTCCGCCCCGCCGTCGTCCCTTAGCGTCGCGCCTGCTGCCACGGCTGGCTATCAGGTTCCATCCCCCCGAAGGTGAGCTTCCACCGCAATCCCTTACAAACCCCGGTACATTCCTCTCCAGCTCTTGCTCCACCCTGCGCCGGTGAATCGCACTCTTCCCTAATTGCTCCCCGCCAATGCGCGGGCTACCATCTAAAGTTCCGTTCGCAACAGGTTGCTACCCGACTGCGTTGTTCCCTCGCCACCGAGACTCGGCCGCGAACCGGCCAAGGTCTCCTTACCCTTACACCTCTCCCGTTTTCATCCTCCACAGGTGCCGCATAGCACGATAACGGACTGCGTTATCCTTCCCTTTGTTTGCTTCTCTCACGCTGAACAGTAAACTGTTAACTGTTCGGCTCTCAGCTATGAACTGGTTCGAACGTAAAATCCGCCGGTACGAGCACCGCCGTTGGACCACCGACGACAACCGCCGCGTCCAACCTTTCCATTGGGGCCTGGAGCACATCGGCGGAGATCCCGCCGACCCCAACCCTGCTGAGTATGTTCGCCAATACGCCAAATATTCTATCGAACACAGCCCCGAATGGTTCGCCACCACGGCCGCCAATGACTACGCCCTAGACCACGAAAACGTCCTGACCTTCACCAGTTCCATCGACTCCCCTTGGCCAGAAAACAACAAGGTCTATGCCCAGCTTTTCCCGGCCAAGAGGTCCGCAACCGGCCCCCATAAAACATCCCCCGCCGTCCTGGTTCTCCCCAACTGGAACGCCAAATGGCACGGTCAGCGCGGCCTCTGTGAATGGCTCCAACGCATCGGCATCACCGCTCTGAAAATGAGCATGCCTTACCACGACCGCCGCATGGCCAAAGGTCACGAACGCGCCGACCAAGTCTGCGGCCCCAACATTGGCCTGACCCTCCAAGCCAACCGTCAGGCCGTCCACGACGCCCGCCGCTGCCTGCGCTGGCTGGAACAGCGAGGCCACACCCGTCTGGGCATCCTCGGCACTAGCCTAGGCTCCTCCGTCGGCTACATCGTGCTAATGCACGACCACGCCGTCAAAGCCGGCGGCTTCTTCCACTTCTCCACCTACTACGCTGACGTAGTCAGCCAAGGCATGACCACCAACCACGTCTGGGAAGGCCTCCGCAACCACGTCACGGTAGACGAACTCCGCGACTACTGGGCCCCCATCAGCCCTATGCCCTACGTCGAGCGCGGCATGGGCGCCGATCGCAAATCCTTCCTCGTCTACGGCAAATACGACCCCACCATGCTCCCCGAGCTAAGCCGCCAAATGCTAGCCGCCCTCCGCCGCCACGGCGCCAGCCCCCGGAGCCTCGAACTCTACTGCGGCCACTATTCCCTCGAGCTAGCCCCCTTCAGCTACATCGCCGGCTACCGCATGCTCTCCTTCCTCCGCTCTGCGCTGGCGTAATCTTGGCCCTTCCAGGCATCCGATGCTCTCCAGGAGGCCGGTCTTGGGTCTAGCTCTTCTGACAAGTCGCCAATTCTGGATCTCTGCCTGTGGGCGCCACGCCGGGGACGCCTCAGTCTTCAGGTCATTCATGAATTTTGCGCAAAAGTATGTCAGAAGACCCCGTCCGAGCACGAGCAAGCCCGCGCTGAAGCCCGAGTGCTTTTGGCGGCGCGTAGCCATGGACTCGGTTCTTACAGAGCATGCCTGGAAGCTCCAGGACCGTTACCAATTATCGTTCTGGGACGCCCTGATCGTCGCAGCTGCCAAGTCAGCGGCCGCGACCTTCCTGCTCACCGAGGATTTGCAGTCCGGACAAGATTTCGACAGCCTCCTGGTGGTCAATCCCTTCACGACAGATCCAAAATCACTGCTTTGACGCTTTCCTCAACCGAAATTCACGCCGGCCTGAATTCCGGCGACTGTTCTCTTACGCCCTCGCCAAAGCCACAGCCAAACCGCTGTCATTCCAAAGACGAAGACTTCCGTAAGACCGACGTAATCCCCGCGCCGCCCCAAGCATTCTCATTTCACGGTTTGATTGTTTCTTCGCGGCTGGTAGCCTTTTTTTCGCCTGAGCCTCTAGTATCATCAATTCATGGAGACCCTCCTCCTCGAGGCCTTCGGCCCCCTCGTCGTAGCCCTGGTAGTCTTCGTTGCCGTTGCTGGCGCCCGCCGCCTGGTGCATCATTTCCGCAATCGCCTAACTCCCGATCAACTCCAGGCCGCGCGCGATTCTTTCCGCAACCGCCTCGTGCATCCCAACGCCGCGGCAGTCGAGCAGGGAATCGGCGCCTTCCTCCCGCAGCGCCTACTCGACCTCTACGACGACCGCCAGACCATCCTCACCGAGCAACTCGAAATCCGTCGGCCGCCCGCCAACCCAGAAAATCCCGCTGAGCCGCAGAACCCAGCCGAATGGATAGAAGCCTTCCTTCCTCTCGATCTCGAGAGCCAAAAATATGCCCTCAGCTTGACCGATCAAGGCTGGGGCCAAGGTTTCTGCTTCGCTACTGATGGCGAAGGTAATTTCTATTGGACTCCCGTCAACGACACTCGCCTCCGAGACGCGCCTGTCTACTTCGCCCACACCGATCCCGTAGCCAACGAGCAAGTCGCTTCAACTCTAGACGAATTCCTGTCCTGGCCCCGCATCATTCACGCCCCCGAGCCGCAGCAGGAGGAAACGCCCGCATGAAGGCCATCCTTTTCGGTGGCACCGGCATGGTCGGTCAAGGCCTCTTGCGCGAATGTCTCCTTGATCCCACGGTCGAGCGCGTTCTCTCCATTGTTCGCAATCCCACCGGCCAGCAAAGCGCCAAGCTAAGCGAGCTAGTGCACAAGGACTTCTTCGATTTTTCCCCCGTCGAATCCCAGCTTGCCGGCTACGATTCCTGCTTCTACTGCGCCGGCCTTTCTTCCGCCGGCATGACCGAAGAGAGCTATTTTCATGCCACCTATGACGTGACCTTAGCCGCCGCCCAAACCCTTGCCCGCCTAAATCCCCCGATGACATTCCTTTACGTCTCTGGTGCCGGCACCGACAGCACCGGAAAAGGCCGCACCATGTGGGCCCGCGTCAAAGGCAAAACCGAAAACGCTCTTCTACGCCTACCCTTCAAAGCCGCCTACATGTTTCGCCCGGGCGTAATCCAGCCGTTGCACGGCATCCAGTCAAAGACCGCCAGCTACCGCATTCTATACAGCGTAATGAATCCGTTCCTCCCGCTGCTAATGCGGCTCCTTCCCCAATACGTCACCACCACCGAGATTCTCGGCCGGGCCATGATCCACGTAGCGCAGAACGGACACCCAAACCGTATCCTCGAGACCCGCGACATCAATAATCAGGCCGCCCTTGCGACGTAGCACGTCACGGTGTGCCGTCAGCTGTTAAACATCTAGTCCTCTCCGACGTATTCGCTTCGAAGCCGAGCCCGTGCTAATCACCCGAGCATCCTGAATCGAAAGTACCATTGGGCCCCGCGCTCCCACCTTCCAGACTAAGAGCGGGACGTAAGTTTCCTGGGGAGAGCATCATGCGAAAACTGCTTATACCGTTGACAGCAGCGGCTTTGTGCGGGCCTGCGTTCAGCAGCCCAACTCCGGCCCAGGATCCCGCCCGACCCGCTCCCAAGTCCGCCACACAGGTCCCCGCGACCCAACAACAAGCCCCGGCCGGCTCGCCCGAGCAACCCATGTCCCTAGGCGACATAGCCCGAGCAGCTCGCGCCAAAAAACTAACAGAGGCCGCGCCCGTACCCAGGACCTCCAAACTCCTCGACGACGACAACATGCCGCGTGGTGTCTACGCCGCAGACGCGGCCCCGGCCAAACCCTCCGCTCCCGGCTCCGCGACTCCCAATGTGGCAGCTTCGGGCGCCCCCTTTCCCGAGTTTCGCGGCAAAGTTATTCTCCTGGACTTCTGGGCGTCGTGGTGCGGACCCTGCCGTAACGCCTTACCTAACCTCAAGCGTCTTCAAGCCGTCTACGGAGGCGCCGACTTCGTGGTCATAAGCATCAGCGAGGACGATGACGAGTCCGTCTGGCACGCCTTCGTCTCCAGCCACAATATGATTTGGCCGCAACGCCTCGATTCCGACGGCAGCCTCCAGAACCAGTTCGGAGTGGATGCTCTGCCAACGTATGTCCTGATCGGCCGCGATGGCGCGGTCCTGCAAAAGTTCGTCGGCGAAGCTCCGGCCGAATCCATCGTCGAGCGTATCGGCCCCGACTTGAAGGCCAGCCTCGCCAGAAAGCCGTAGACCTTCCCGAGATTTCGAGGCCGCGCACGCTGATGTTTTTTTCCTTTGCGCCAGCCACAAACCATAAGCATTTGGGCCGAGGGGACTGCCTGCTTCTAGCTGGCAGCGGGAATCGGCTTGCCTTCCTTTCCGTTCTCTGCTAACTTTTGCTCGACCTTCACAGGCGAATCGCTCTCTGAGCAACCGTAAGTCCTGTGAAACTTGGGGCTTCGGATAAAGCCTTCAGGACGTAACGTAGAGGTTCTCGACTCATGCGTGTCCTGAGAAGCCGTCGCATTTATGCGACGGAGAAGTCACATCTCCTGTGAAAGCATATCTCTCTATTTAATTTCGAGGGGCTTGCCCCCTCTTTCACTCCCTTCACTCTTTGACGAAAGGAGCGAACTCTAACCTATTGATTTTCAATCTCTTGGCATGCTTATCAGAAAAATTGACGCAGCAACTGCTGTAAGTCTCAGTAGCTTGCGCACTCTTTCGGAAAACACCGGGTGTGGGGAGGCCCGGTCGAAAGATCCAATTTCTTATTTGAGGTGTTTGTTTCTAAGCATTGAAATTCCGACTGGTTATGGATTGCCGGCCGCGCTTTTGGAAGGAACTCCGAACCATCAATGCAACACCTTCGCCAGGGTGCCGTGTACCAAAAGGTCAGAAACTGCTTCAATATCCGCTGCCAGCGGGCGATCCTGTGTGACCATAGCGGACTTCGCTCGAATCGTCTCGTATGCTTTTGTCGCAACCGTCCCAGTCCGCAGCGGCGCAAGCAGGTCGATCCCCTGGCATGCGCAAAGCAGCTCAATCGCAATTGTATGTCGCAGATTCCGAAGCATGCGAGCCAGGCGTCGCGCCCCGCTCATACCCATGGAGACGTAATCTTCCTGGTTGCCCGACGTCGAGATGGAATCCACGGAATGCGGCACAGACAATGCTTTGTTCTCGCTAGTCAAGGCCGCTGCCGTAACTTGCGCGATCATGAAGCCCGAATTCAGCCCAGGCTCCGGCGTCAGAAATGCTGGAAGCATGCTCGTCAAGGGATTCGTCATCTGCTCGATGCGCCGCTCGGAGATCCCGCCAAGCGTGGCCAGCGCCACGGCGACTTGGTCGGCAGCCATGGCCAGCGGCTGCCCATGAAAATTTCCGCCGCTGATAATCTCGCCGCCGCCGTCTGCTTTCACAAAAACCAGCGGATTATCCGTCGCACTGTTCAGTTCTACGGCAGCCATCTCACGCGCTTGTGAAAGCGAATCGCGTACCGCTCCGTGCACTTGCGGCGTGCAGCGCACGCTGTACGCGTCCTGCACGCGCGGATCCCGGTCCGGGGAACGATGCGACTCGCGGATTTGGCTGCCTTCGTTCAGGTGCGCCAGGTTTCGCGCCGTCGTCGCGGCACCGCTGTACGCTCTGGCATGCATGATTCGTGCGTCAAATGCTCCAGGACTTCCGCGCAGCGCATCCAGCGAAAGTGCAGCAGCAACATCGGCGGCATCGATCAGAAGGTCGGCATCGCGCAGCGCGAGACTCAGCAGCGCCAGCATTCCTTGCGTGCCGTTCAAAAGCGAAAGCCCTTCCTTAGCTTCCAGCGCGACCGGTTTGATTCCTGCGCGACGCAGTGCTTCGCCGCCTTCGAGTATTTCGCCCTGCGATCGAGCGCGGCCTTCGCCGATAACTACGTGCGCCAAGTGCGCCAGCGGCGCAAGATCGCCGGAAGCGCCGACCGAACCTTGCGAGGGAATCACCGGATGCACTCTCGCGTTGAGCATTGCGCACAGCGTCTCCACTACCAGCGGCCGCACTCCGCTGAATCCTTTCGCGAGAGCATTTGCCCGCAGCAGCATCATGGCCCGCGTTTCCGCTTCGCCGAGCGGAGCGCCCACGCCGCAACAATGCGAGCGCACAAGATTCACCTGCAGGTTCCGCACCTGCTCCAGCGAAATGCGCACGGAAGCAAGTTTTCCAAACCCCGTGTTGATCCCGTAGGCCGTTGCTCCCGAAGCGACGAGCTGGTCAACCACGGCGCGAGAACTCTTCATCCTTTCGATGGCCACTCGAGAAACGCTGACGGCGTGGCCATCGAGCGCGACGCGATGGAGCTCCTCAAAGGTCAGTTCGTTGCCGGTTAATAGAATGTCTTGGCCAGCGTTCGGGGCCATGCTCATGGCTCGCTCCGATCCGGCTGGGGCGCTGCGACGGATTTGAAAACGCTCTGATATTTTGCCGGCAGCAATTTCGGCCGGCCGTTGCTTCCGCAAATGATATGAGTCGTCTCGCCGGTCGCGAGCAGTTTGCCGTCCGCATCTCGAAACAGTTCGTAGGAAAACTTTACGATACGATTTCGCGATTCTGCGATGCGCGTGCGGATGCGCAAAACTTCATCGTATCTGGCGGGTTGCTGATACCGGCAATGCGCGTCCGCCACAACGATGTGGCAATCGTCTTCTTTTTCCATGCGCGTGTACTCGATGCCCAGCGCGCGGATCAGCTCGACGCGGCCGACCTCGAACCACACCAGATAGTTCGCGTGGTACACCACGCCCATCTGGTCGGTTTCGGCGTAGCGCACCCGTACTGTCGCGTCGTGGTACTCGATCATTCCCATGTCCTGTGAATCGAGGCGCTCGCCGGCGTGGATCATTCCACGTCCGTGCTCCAAACAGGTTTGCGTTTTTCCAGAAACGACGCGAGCCCTTCTTTAAAATCCGCTGTGCAGCGAATGCGCGCATTTTCCAGAATAGCGCGCTCCAGATCGGCGTCCACGCTGGCTGCTGCTGCCGAGGTCAGCAAACGCTTCGCTCGCGTCAGACTTACGGGGCTCGCGGCAATCAGCACGTCCGCCAATTCGTGCGCGCGTTCCAGCAAACGCTCGCGTGGCACGATCTCCGTGATTAGTCCGAGACTCAAAGCCTCTGTCGCTTCCACTAGGCGCCCGGTCAGGAGCAGGTTGCGCGCCTGCTTGTCGCCGATTTGGCGCGTCAGAAAAACGGAAACGATGGCTGGCAGAAATCCGATCTTTACTTCGGTGTAGCCAAACTTCGCTCCGGGCACGGCAATCGTGAAATCGCACAACGTGGCGATCCCGCAGCCGCCCGCCAGCGCAGCGCCATTTACGGCTGCGATCAACGGCTTTGAAAAACCCCAAATGCGGCGGAATACCTTCGCCATGCGCCGCGAATCGTCCATGTTTTCCGCGGAAGACTGGTTGGCGATGTCCGAGAGCATTTCCAGGTCCATCCCCGCGCAGAACGACTTGCCCGCGCCGGTGACGATCGCCACCCTGGTGCGGCTGTTCTCAATCTCGTCCAGTGCGGATTGCAGCTCGGAGACCATCTTCGAATTGATGGCATTGTGTTTGTCGGGCCGGTTGAGCGTCAGCGTGGCCCGTTGGCCGGTAAATTCCAGAGTCAGTGTTTCAAACATTTTTGCGCGTCTCCTAAGGTCTGAAGTCCTGGAGAAATCTCGCAGACGCACTCTCGTTCACGGCTGCCACCGCCGATGGATGGTCGTCCAAATCGCAAACGTAGGTACGAAACATGATTCCCGAGCACTCCGCGCTTTGCGCCTGAATGATTCTAGTTCACCAGGGGCGCATGTGCATACTTTCGGCGAATCTCGGCGGCCATGCCCAGCACAGTTTCGAGCCGCTCGGAATCAATCCCCGGGTCGGCCCCGGCTTTTTCGAGCGCCGCAAGGACCTCCTCCGTGGCGATATTGCCAACGAGATGGTCTCCGGCAAATGGGCAACCGCCAAGTCCGGTCAACGCGCTATCGAATCGACGGCAGCCTGCTTCGTACGCGGCCAGAATTTTTGTTTCCGCATCTTCCGGGCGGCTGTGCAAGTGCACCCCAAGCTCGATTCCTCGGAATTCGTCTTTCACTTGGCGATAAAGCTCGCCGACAAGTTCCGGCGAAGCGGTGCCCACGGTATCTGCGAGTGAAACCGTGCGAACGCGAATTCCTTCCAGCCACGCTAGCGCGTCCGCGACGATTTCCGGTCCCCAGGGTTCGTCATAGGGATTGCCGAAGGCCATCGAAATGTAAACCACGAGATCTTTCCCTGCGACCAGAGTTTCCTTTCGCAGTTTTTCGACGAACAAGCGCGATTCGTTCCGCGTCATGTTGGCATTCGCCCGTCGGAAATAGGCCGAAATCGAATAGGGATATCCAATGGTACGAACACCCGGAGTCGCCAGCGCGCGCTCCAGCCCCTTTTCGTTCACGACGATTCCAATGATTTCCGGCGCCTTGGCCGTAGCGCCGGCATCCGGCCGGCTTTTATCGTGGTCGGCGGCTGACGGGGGCAGGGAAGCATTGAGTCTCGCCATAACGTCTTCGCTGTCGGCCATCTGCTTCACATGCTTCGGAGAAACAAAGCTCAGTGCATCGATGTGCTGGAATCCCGCAAGCACGAGCTGTTTCAAATACTCAGCCTTGTATTCGGTGGGGATCAGGTCGGGCAATCCCTGCCATGCATCCCGGGGACATTCGATCAGTTTCACGACTTCGGCCATATCTTCATTTCGTTTCGTTTATTCGGCGATCGAATAAGAGCGAAACCAAGCCCAAAACCAGAAGAACCGTCGAGACGCCGAGCAGTCGCAGGAAAGGAACGTGGAAGATGATAAAGAAAGAAGCATGCCCCCGGCCCCCGAAGATTGAGGTAGAAACCATAGATCGGAACCCACGCTAAACTACCAGCAAGGAGGACCGGCGGAAGAATACTCAGCCGCAAAATCAACTTGCTACGCCTGGTCGTCACGTCTGGAGAACTCCGGTCTTGAATTCGCGAATCTCCGCGTTCAGCGCGGCGGCTTCTAGCGCGCTGATCAGCGCGTCGCGCGTGTGGGCGGGATCAATGATGGCATCAACCCAAAGACGGGCCGCGGCATAGCGCGGATCGGTTTGATGCTCGTAGGTCGCTTTAACGCTTTCGAGCATTTCTTTGCGGGCTCTTTCGTCGACTTTTTTGCCTTCGCGCTCGAGCTGCTTTAGTTTGATCTCCGCTAGCGTGTTGGCAGCGGCGTCCCCGCTCATGACCGCGAACTTCGCGGTGGGCCATGCGAACATAAAGCGCGGATCGTAGGCTTTGCCGCACATCGCATAGTTGCCCGCGCCGAAGCTGCCGCCGCAAATCACCGTGATTTTCGGCACCACGCTGTTGGCGACGGCATTCACCAGTTTCGCGCCGGCGCGGATGATGCCGCTCCACTCGGCGTCCTTGCCGACCATGAAACCGTTCACATCGTGCAAGAACACCAGCGGGATGCGGTTCTGGTTGCAATCGAGAACGAACCGCGCGGCCTTCTCGGCGGATTCGGTGTAGATCACGCCGCCGAACTCTATTCTCTTCTGGTCCGAGCCGCGCGCCAGCATCTGCACATGCTTTTTCTGATTTGCGACGATGCCCACAGCCCAGCCGCCGATGCGCCCGTAACCGCAAAGGACCGTCTCGCCGTATTCGGCGCGATATTCCTCAAATTCGCTGGCGTCCACGATGCGCGCGATAATTTCGCGCATGTCATATTGTTTGGCGGGATCGCTCGAGAAAATTCCGTAAATTTCATCGCCTGGAAAGAGCGGCTCACGCGCCGCAACGTGGCTGAAGGGCGAAGGATTTGCCGCGCCCATCTTATCGACCAGGGAGCGAATTCTCGCAATGCAGGCATCATCGTCCGGTTCGCGAAAATCCACCGTGCCGCTGATCTGCGAGTGCATCTTCGCGCCGCCCAAATCTTCCGCAGAAGTGACCTGTCCAATGGCTGCCTGCACCAGCGCAGGTCCCGCCAAAAATAATCCCGAGCCATCCGTCATCAAAATGTGATCGCACATCAGCGGAAGGTAGGCTCCCCCGGCTACGCACATGCCCATGATCGCAGCCAGCTGAGGAATACCCATCGCGCTCATCACCGCGTTGTTGCGGAAAACCCGGCCGAAGTCATCCGTGTCGGGGAAGACATCCTCCTGCAGCGGCAAGAAAATGCCCGCGGAATCCACCAGATAAATCGTCGGGATGTGATTGTCGATGGCGATATTCTGCGCGCGAATGACTTTCTTTGCGGTCATCGGGAAAAACGCGCCAGCTTTCACGGTCGCGTCGTTCGCAATAAGCATGAGCGTCCGTCCACAAACCTTGGCAAGCCCGGTGATCGTTCCCGCCGACGGCGCGCCGCCCCATTCCTGGTACATTTCGTAAGCGGCAAAAAGTCCCAGCTCAAAGAATTGCGAGCCCGGGTCGATCAGCTTGGCGATGCGCTCCCGCACCGTGAGTCGGCCTTTCTTATGCTGCGATTCGACAGCTTGCGCGCCCCCGCCCTGGCGAATCTGTTCCTCTTCATTCTTGATTTTCGTGAGGAGATCAATAATACGGCGGTGGTTTTTTTCAAAGTCCGGGGACTTCGCTTTTACGCTGGTTTTCAAAACGGACGCAGCCACAGGGCAGACCTCGCGCAGCGATTCCCACCGGCGCGCCGAAGCTCCGTGGCACGCCAACCAAACCAGTATACGGTCCGCCGCAAAATTCTGCGAGTGCGCCGGCGGGCGCCCGTGTATTGACGATTCCCGCTTGAGCATCTAGAATTCAAATTACGGTACCGCAAACGCACTGAATGTTCTGCCGGAGGTGCCCGTGAAAACCTCTATCATAGTAGTCCGGGGTGGGTGCGTCTCCGGCGGGGCTCCGCGTTAGCCGAGCGCGTCGCCCGGAAGACCTTCCCGCTTCTCCTTCTCACGCACAGTTGCATCACTACGTTTGCTTAACAATCGAAGTCTCGAGTCCGTGAGATTCGTTCAAGCGAACACAAAGCATGGTTGGCTTGCTGGGGCCATCGAGCGGGAACGCGCGGTGCTCATTGCGGGCGGCAGGAGGATTTTCAAGTGTTTATCGTGGATTTAGGTTGGGACGTGTATTTTGAAGCGCTGCGAGTCGCGTGCGTGGGTGCTGGCTGCGTTCCGGCACGCGTTATTTCGCAGCACCGCGGGTTGTGGCGCGTGGCGGGAGATTTTGAGGAGTGTTGGGCGGAGCCTTCTGGCAAATTGCGGAAAGAGTCCGTAGCCGGCGGAGATTGGCCGGCGGTGGGCGACTGGGTGTCGGCAGAAATCCTCTCTGGGCAGCCGAACGCGACGATCCAGCAGGTTTTGCCGAGGCGAAGCCGATTTGTGCGCAAAGTTGCGGGCAAACAGATCGCAGAACAAGTGATCGTCGCAAATATCGATGTAGCGCTGGTCGTGGCGGCGCTGGACGGCGATTTCAGCGTGCGGCGCATCGAGCGGTACTTGGCGCAGTCCTGGGAATCGGGTGCGCGGCCGGCGATTGTTCTGAACAAAGCCGACGCTTGTGCTGAGCCGCAGGAACTCGTAGCGCAGATCGAGCGCATCGCCATGGGCGTGCCGATATTTCTGGTCAGTGCGAAGACTGGAGCAGGGCTGGAGGCCATCGAGGCCAGCTTCAAGAAAGGCCAAACCATTGTTCTGCTGGGATCATCCGGAGTGGGGAAGTCCACCCTGGTGAATCGCTTGCTGCAAGAGGAGCGGCAGCCCACGCATGCGGTGCGGTCGAGCGACAGTCGCGGGCGGCACACCACCACCTCGCGAGAGTTGTTTGTAACGCCGGGCGGCGCGCTGATCATCGATACGCCTGGCTTACGAGAACTTCAGCTGTGGAACGCGGCGGAGGGAGTCTCACAAACATTCACGGACGTCGATGAACTTGCCGCGCAATGCCGGTTCACCGATTGCCAGCACCTGAACGAGCCGGGCTGCGCTGTCCAGCGTGCTCTCGCGGAAGAGGTGCTGGACGCCGACCGGCTGGAAAGCTGGCGCAAACTCCAGCGCGAGCAGGGGTTTCTCTTGCGCAAAATGGATCCTGCGAATGCCGCTGCACAGAAGAAAGGTACTAAAATATCAATGCGTCAAGTAAGAGAGAAATACCGGAACCGGGACAAAGGGAAGAACTAAAAACAAACATGCGAGCGTTACTTTTGAATCTGGAGCTGGCTCGACGTGTGGAACTTGCCGAAGCCCAAGCCGCCGTCGAGTGCGCCGAGGCTCTCGGACGATTCCGGCCAGCCAGCGGCGCGGCGGTCCGGCGGCTTGCCGGCGGATTTGCGGTCTATTGCGGCAAGGGTTCACCGATCACGCAGGCTGTGGGAATGGGTCTCGATGGACCAGTGAGCCCTGAAGAGTTCGATCGGCTGGAGGAGTTTTACCGGAGCCGCGGCGAAGCCGTGCGCGTGGAGACCTGTCCGCTGGCGGATCCCTCTTTTATCGAGCACTTCGCCGAGCGGGGATATCGCGTCACGGAATTTTCGAATGTTATGGCGCGGCAGGTGAGTCCGGATGAAACTTGTCCGCAACCACCCGAAGGCGTCACCGTTGAAAAAATCGCGAAGGACCAAATCGATCTGTGGACCCTGACCGTTTCCCAGGGATTCGCGGAAAAGTTCCCGGTGTCGCAGGAACTACTCGAAGTTATGAAACTGTTTGCCTTTGGGCCGAAGACGGAATGCTATCTGGCGCGCGTGGACGAAAAAGTTGCGGGCGGCGGGACACTTGCGCTGCACGACGGCGTAGCGGGATTGTTTGGAGCCAGCACATTGCCGGTGGCGCGCAGGCGCGGAGTGCAGACCGCGCTGCTGCAGAGGCGTTTGGCGCGCGCCTCGCAGGCGGGTAGCAACCTTGCCGTTAGCATCGCGCAGCCGGGCAGTATTTCTCAGAGAAATATAGTCCAGCAGGGATTTCAGGTGCTTTATACGCGCGTCAAATTCGAAAAAACAATGGAGTGATGTAGGCCCCGAGAGAGTCAGCGAGCCAGTCGCTTGTGGATGAACGCGACGATGTCTTGGGTCGAAGTGCCCGGCAGGAAAATCTCGGCGATGCCCGATTGTTTCATGGCGGGGATGTCGGCTTCGGGGATGATACCGCCGACGAGAACGGTGACGTCTTGCATGCCCTTTTTTCGCAACAGGTTCATGAGTTGCGGGCAAATGGTGTTGTGGGCGCCGGAAAGAATGGAGAGACCGATGACGTCGACGTCCTCCTGCACGGCGGCTGAGGCGATCATCTCCGGAGTTTGACGCAGGCCGGTGTAGATCACCTCCATGCCGGCGTCGCGCAGCGCGCGGGCGATGATTTTGGCGCCGCGGTCGTGGCCATCCAATCCGGGCTTGGCAATCAAGACTCTTATTTTTTTCTCAGGCATATTCGTGGGAGAGTTTAGCTCGATTCCTCGGAGCAAATCAGGTGATGGCGACTTCTTCGTAGGTGCCGAAGACTTCGCGGAGGGCGTCGCAGACTTCACCGACCGTGGCGTAGGCTTTTACGGCGTCGAAGAGGTAGGGCATTAGGTTGTCTTGGCCTTGGGCGGCCTTACGGAGGGCCTTTAGGCGGCGGTCGACTTCGGCTTTGGAGCGGTCGGCGCGGAGCTTTGCGAGGCGTTCGGCCTGGCGATGGGCGACCGTCTCGTCGATTTGCAGGATGTCGAGCGGCTTTTCTCGGGCGACGTAATCATTTACGCCGACGATGATTTTTTCCTTTTTGTCGACGGCTACCTGGTATTTGTAAGAGGCTTCCGCGATTTCGCGCTGTGGGTAGCTGCGCTCGATGGCCGCGACCATTCCGCCCATGGCGTCGATTTTTTCGATGTAGTCCTGCGCGCCGCGCTCGACTTCGTTGGTCAGCGCTTCGACGAAGTACGAGCCGCCGAGCGGGTCGACGGTATTCGTGACGCCGGTTTCGTGCGCAATGATCTGCTGCGTGCGCAGCGCGATGGTGGCGGCGAATTCCGTCGGCAGGGCCCAGGCTTCGTCGAGAGAATTGGTGTGCAGCGACTGCGTTCCACCCAGAACAGCCGCGAGCGCCTGGATCGCGGTGCGCACCACGTTGTTATAGGGCTGCTGGGCGGTCAGCGAACAGCCCGCTGTCTGCGTGTGGAAGCGCAGCGCCCAGGTGCGGGGATTCTTTGCCCTATAGCGCTCGACCATGGCCTTCTGCCAGATGCGCCGCGCGGCGCGATACTTCGCGATTTCCTCGAAGAAATCGTTGTGCGCGTTGAAAAAGAAGGAAAGCTGCGGGACGAATTGATCGACGTCCAGCCCGCGGCGTATTCCATATTCGACATATTCCATGCCGTCGCGCAGCGTGAATGCCAATTCCTGAATGGCTGTTGAGCCGGCTTCGCGGATGTGGTAGCCGCTGATCGAAATGGGGTTGAACTTCGGCGTGTTCCGGGCGGCGAATTCAAACGTGTCGATCACCAGCCGCATCGACGGTTCAGGAGGGTAGATGTACTCTTTTTGCGCGATATATTCCTTGAGGATGTCGTTCTGCAGCGTCCCTGAAAGTTTTCTCCAGTCCGCGCCTTGCTTTTCTGCGACGGCCAGGTACATCGCCCAAATGACTGCCGCGGGCGAGTTGATGGTCATCGAAGTGGTGACGCTAGCCAGGGGAATCTTGTCGAAGAGCACTTCCATGTCGGCGAGGGAGCTGATGGCTACGCCGCACTTGCCGACTTCCCCTTCAGAAAGCGGATGGTCGGAGTCATAACCCATCAGCGTGGGCAGATCGAACGCGGTCGAGAGGCCGGTTTGACCTTGCGCCAAGAGGTAGCGGAAGCGCTCGTTGGTGTCTTCCGCCGTGCCGAAGCCGGCAAATTGCCGCATGGTCCAGAGCCGCCCGCGATGCATCGTGGAATGAATGCCGCGCGTGTAGGGAGGCTCACCGGGGAAGCCCAAGTCACGGTGGGGGTCCCAGCCCGGAAGATCAGCGGGTGTGTAGAGACGCCGGATGGGATATCCGGAAATGGTGGTGAATTCGGTTTGACGCTCAGGACTTTTTTCGAGCGTGGGGCGGAGCGTGTTTTCTTCCCAAGCGCGTTCCTTTCGAGAGGGCTCGCGCGCCGTGGCTGGGGCGTCGCCGGTCGCAATGGTCGTCCCTTTGACCTTATCACTCATGGTTTGGCGCTCCAGTTTGTGCGCCTACCGGTCGCTATTTCAAAAGAACTCACAATTCCATGCTATGCGAAAGCGAAAAACGGGGCAAGGGGATGAGGCGCAGCAGTCAGCAGTTCAGCAGAAGAAAAAAGAGAGGCTGGAGAGGTTTCCATTCCCATCCAGCCTCGCTCGAGAAACTAGCGTTGCCCTCCGTCACCCAAGCTCTTGAGGAGCTCTTCGGTGCCAACGACTTTTCCGTGAAGCGTACCGGGGATTAGGGTTTCGCGCTCGATATCGCCGGACTTGGCGTCGGCGATGGTGACGTGATTTACGTCGAGAGTGCGGCCCAGGGCGCGCTCGTAGTTGGCTTTGGCTTCCTCAAGATTAGCTAACGCGCGAAGCTCCTGGCCCTGGGCGTTGATGAGGTCGCGCTGGGTCTGAATGACCAGGTAGGTGGTGGAGGCCCCCAACTGGTATTTCTTCTGCTCGGCGTCGAAGGTCTGCTGTTGCAATTCGCGCGCTTTGCTCGCTGCTGCTACTTGCGCACGGTCTTGCGTGAGTTGGATGTAGGAGTTGCGAACGTCAAGAAGCGCGGCATTTCGCAGTTGCTGTTCCTGCGTCTCCAGTTGCCGTTGCACGAGCAGGGCGCGAGCGTGGAAAGCCTGAGCCGAGCGGTTGCGCAGCGGAAGCGTCAACGTTAGTTGTCCGGCATATTCAGGGAAGCGATTGTGAAAGATTTGGTTTTGCGCTGTCCCGAAGCCATGCTGAGAGGTGCCCAGTACGGGCGCACTGGCAGTCGGTTCGAAGATGGGAGTTGGCACGCCGCCAACGTCCACGGTGATGGGGTTGCCGTTGACGTCCACGATGGGCGCCCGCGTGTTGCCTACGGTGGTCGGGGTGCCGAAAGCGGTGGCGTTTCCTGCTAGCCCGCTGGACAGATAGAACGCGTTCGCGGTGAGCGAGGGTAGCAGGGCGTTCTTGGTAGCGCGAACGTCGATCTCCGCGTTCTTGAGATTGTAGATCTGTTCCTGAAGTTCGGGCCGCTTGGCAAAAGCTTCCTTAATGGCATCTTCGAAAGAAGCCGCCTCAATGGTTTCCGGCTGCATAGGCTTGTCCATAGGAACGATCTCCACATTGATGATGTTCGGAGCAAGTGGATCTTTGGAGATAAAATTCTTCAGGGTTTGTTCGTCCGTGAGCTGGGTCGTCTGCGCGAAGATGAGGGCCTGCGTGTCCGTGGCCACTTCGGATTCAGAACGTGTTACATCCAGGGGCGCGAGACTGCCGATCTCCAGCTGCTTTTTGTTGTCTTCATAGAGCTTCTGAGCAACCGCAACAGCCTGCTGATTCACTTTGACGTTTTCGCGAGCGAAAACGAGCTCCCAATACGCGGTGATGGTGTTGGTGATGGTGGTGATGGCTTGTTGGGCGAAGGCCCAGTCTGCGATCTTGCGATTGTTGTTGGCGATGCGAATGTTGCGAGTCCACATCTGCTTGCCGAAGCCATTCAAGAGAGGCTGGGAAATAGAAACCGAAAGCGTTGAACTTACGTCGGGATTGAAGAAGTTGGCGATGTTCTGGCTCTGGCGGGTGTTGTTCCAATTTACGGTGAAGTTCGTTCCGGTGTGAAAGGTTTGCGAATACTGGTTACTAAATTGAGTGGAGTGCGTAACCACGGAGGCCACGTTAACGCCGGCATTGGTGGTTGTACCGGCTCCGGAAGTGAACGGGTTGTTGATCGGTGTGGTGATGTCGGCAACCGAAGCGTTGCTCGTGATCAGAGGATCGAAGTTCTGAATGAAGAAAGCGAACGGATTAATGGCGGCGGAAGAGGAGCCAATGGCCACGCCAGGCGTAGAGAATCCGGAGTTGCCGGAGTCGGCGTTGAGCAGGCCGGCGTCCGAGATCCAGGGGTAGTAGCGCTGGACAGCAATGTCCAGGCTGTTTTCGAGCGCCAGCTCGACCGCATCCTGCAGGCTGATCTCCAGCTTGTTGTCACGAATGAGTTGATCGACGCGAGGTGAGTTGGTGAGCACCGGCGGATCGACGTGCAGCGATTCGTAAGGCTTGAAAATGTTTGGGAAGGCGCGTGCGCCGCGGTTGTAGTTGTGGCTTGCGACGCCCAGCGAGGCCACCGGGGCGATGGACGAACCACCCGTGGCAGGGGGCGCTGTAGGGGCAGGGTTCGAGGGCGGATTCTGCGCGGGGCTCTGTGCGAAAACCGGCGAAAGCGGCCCTCCGGCCAAAAGGCCGGCCAAAACGATAACAAACAGCGATCGCGCCCATTCCGAAGCTGTCCTGCGCGTATTGGCTCCTAAAATGGACCGCTTCAAGGTCCCCCTCAGCGTCTTCATAGTGATCTTTACCCTCGAGATTCTGTCCCATTGGGACGTTTTTAATTTGACCTAACTCTGTAAAACGCTCGAACCATGGATTTTGTTTCAATTGCGGGCTGGATTTGGGGGCACGAGGCGTAGTAAACCCTGTGCCTTGAACCAGAAACACGGCCGCGTTAGGTGCAACGAGGATAATGGACATGGGGAGGCAAGACAAGGATTTGGCGGAGCTGAAAGTGAATTGAGACGTTTAGAGGAAGTTGCCTCGCTGGTCGAAGCAAGTGCGGCGGAGAGAAAAAAAGTCAAGAAGAATACGGAGCCACGCATGGTGCCATCGCAGCGTGGCTCCGTCTCTCGATTATCGCGAGCCGCCGTCCCTAAAAAGCTCTTCCGTGCCGACGACCTTGCCATGAAGCGTGCCGGGGATCAGGGTTTCGCGTTCGACTTCGCCAGATTTGGCGTCGGCAATGGTGACGTGATTGACCTCGAGAGTGCGTCCAAGCGCGCGTTCATAGTTGGCTTTGGCCTCCTCGAGATTGGCCAGCGCACGGAGTTCCGTGCCCTGCGCGGCGATGAGGTCGCGCTGGGTGAGAATCACGTTGTAAACGGTGGACGCTCCAAGCCGGTATTTCTTCTGCTCGGCGTCAAACGTTTCCTGCTGGAGTTGCCGGGCTTCGCTGGCGGCATCCACCTGGGCCCGGTCTTGCGTTAGGGCGATGTAAGTGTTGCGGACGTCGAGAAGCGCGGCGTTTTTCAATTGCTGGAGCGACATCTCCTGCTGGCGCTGGGTGAGGATGGCGCGGACGCTGTCTGCCTGCGCGGAACGGTTGCGCAAGGGCAGACTCAGTGTCAACTGCGCGGAATAGTCGGGGAAGCGACTGTGGAAGATCTGGCTTTGCGCGGTCGGGAAGCCTTGCTGTTTCGTGCCCATAACAGGAGTCTTCGACTCAGGCTCAAAAATGGGAACTCCATTGACGAGCACAGGATTGCCATTTTCATCCAAAATCGGCAGTTGCGTGTCGGGGACCAGAATGGAATTCCCTTTGATCGGAGCATTGCCGGCCAAACCCACGGAGCTGTATTGCCCGCTGAGCGTGAGGGTAGGCAACAGCGCGTTGCGCGTGGCTTGGATATCGATGTCGGCATTCTTCAAATTGTAGAGTTGCTCTTGAAGCTCAGGCCGTTTCTCGAAGGCTTCTTTGATGGAGTCCTCGAAGGACGGGTTTTCAATCACCGCGGGCTGGGTGGGCTGGTCGGTGGTGATGATCTCGACGTTTACCACATCCGGCGCCAACGGATCCTTGGTGATGGCATTCTTCAGGATTTGTTCGTCTTGCAGCTGAACCGTTCGCGCCACGATGAGATTTTGACGGTCGGTGGCTACTTCGGACTGGGCGCGCGTTACGTCCAAAGGCGCCATGGTGCCGGCATCGAGCTGTTTCTTGTTGTCGCTGTAAAGTTTTTGGGAAACGGTCAGAGCCTGCTCGTCGACTTTGACGTTGGCGCGCGCGAAAACGAGTTCCCAATAAGCGGTGATGGTGTTCGTGACGGCGGTGATGGCTTGCTGCGCAAAGGCCCAGTCCGCGATTTTGCGGTTGTTTTTTGCGATGCGGATGTTGCGGGTGTTGACGGCGATGCCGAAGCCGTTCAATAGCGCTTGCGTGAAACCGATCGTCAAGGTGGACTGAACGGCGGGGTTAAAGAGGTTGGCCAGGGAGGTCGAGCTGGTGCGCGAATTGTTCCAACTGGCAGTCAGGTTGGTCCCCGTTTCGAAGCCGCGTGAAAATTGGTTATTGAATGCCGTGGTGTGGGTCTGGAGAGTTGTGAGAGTGGCGACGCCGGCAGCGCCGGTCCCGGAGATCAAGGGATTGTTGACGGGCGTGGAGCGATCATCGATAAGAATAGTGCTTGTGACCGTCGGGTCGTAGGAGAAACTGGGAAGGAAGGCGGTGGAGGAAGCAAACAGGCCGCCAGGCGTTGCATAGCCCGAGCCGCCGGCTTTGGCTTTGAGAATCGAGGCGTCCGCGATCCACGGGTAATATCGCTGGACGCCGATGTCCAGACTGTTTTCGAGGGCGAGTTCGACGGCGTCCTGCAGGCTTAGCGCAAGCTTGCCATCGTGGATGAACTGCTGGAGCCGCGGCGAATTGGTGATGACCGGTTCATCGATGTGGATCTGTTGATAAGGCTTGAGCAGATCGGGAAATGCGCGGGGGCCGCCCGTGAAATTGTATTTGGCTAGGCCCAGTGAGCTTACCGGAGCGATGGAGGAGCCCTCGGTCGCTAGCGACGTCGTTGGGGCCGGGTTCGACGGCGGGTTTTGAGCCGCGCTTTGTGCGAAAGCGGGCGAAAGAGGACCAATCGCAAGCATGGCGGCCATGAAAAACGCCAAGAGAGACTTGCCCGCCCGCCATCCGGGCACCTCGGAAAATAAACCGGACCGCTTTGTGCTGACCAGCAATAGAAAAGACTTCGCGGTCTCACAGAGAGTCGTCATGATCATTTTTCCCCTCAAGATTCTGTCCCAGCGGGACTCATTTATTTGCTTCTGACAATGTGGAACGTGCCCTGAACAGGTGTTGGTACACTTAGTTGGCCGGTTTCTTGCCACACGGAAGGAAAGCTTCGGGAGCGTGGCTGCGAGATAGGGCTATCGAGGGGCATCCTTCACAGTTTGGCCCAGAGAGCAGCCAGAACGTCTTGGCGCAGCCCGGAAACTGGTCCTGCAGTTTAGCAGCAGGCCCATTCCTTGACAACGCGGCGCGCCGCGGCTAGGCTGCTGACGATTTGATGTTTAGTGGCGATTCGCGGTTAGCAGAAAACGATGCTTTCACGAGAAGAATTGCTGCGCCTGTTTGAGTCCGCCGGAGCCATCCGCAACGGCCACTTTGAGCTTACCAGCGGCTTGCATAGCGGGACTTATGTGCAGTGTGCGCTGGTACTGCAGTATCCGCGCTTCGCCGAGAAACTTGGCCAGGCGCTGGCCGCGTTATTTTCGGACGCGGTCATCGGTGCCGTTGTTTCGCCCGCATTGGGAGGGGTGATTATTGGGCAGGAAGTCGCCCGCGCCCTGCCGGAACCAAAGGGATCCGCGGGCCGGGGAGTGCCGGCTATTTTCGCCGAGCGCGACGCCAGCGGCACGATGACTTTGCGGCGCGGGTTTTCACTCGAACGCGATGAGCATGTGCTGGTGATCGAAGATGTCTGGACGACGGGCGGGTCGACGCAGGAAACCATCCAAGTCGTTGAGGAAGCCGGCGGGCGAGTCGTTGCTGCTGGGGCTTTGATCGATCGCAGCGGCGGCACGCTTGAACTCGGAGTCGAGACACAGGCTTTGCTGGACCTGCCCATCGCCAAATACGAACCCGAGGATTGCCCGCTGTGCCGCGAGGGTGGGGCCGCGGTGAAGCCCGGCAGTCGCTTCGCGCGCACTGCTCCGTGACGCGTCCAAAACACTTGCCGAATCCGATCGATCTTCTCGAAATCGATCCCTAGAAGTAGAACGCTCCCCTTCATGCGCCATTTCAAGATCACTATCGCTTACGACGGAACAGACTTTCACGGCTGGCAGATGCAGTCCAACAAGCCCACGATTCAGGGCGAGATTTCCAGTGTGTTAAGCCGGCTGACGCAGGAAAACGTGGCGCTCCATGGCGCGGGACGGACGGACGCGGGCGTGCACGCGCTGGGGCAGGTGGCTAGCTTTCGCACGCAATCGGGATTGTCAGCAGGTGAGTTTCAACGCGCTTTGAATGCCTTGCTACCTCCTACGATTCGCATCGTTGGCGCCGAAGAGGTGGGCCCGGATTTTCATGCGCGTTGGTCGGCTCTCGGAAAAATTTATCGTTACCGTTTGTATCGCGGGAAAGTCGTTCCGCCTGCGGTGTGGCGCTACGTGCTGCACTATCCCTTTCCGCTCGATGAAGAGGCCATGCGTGTCGCGGCCTCGCGCTATGTCGGCCCGCACGATTTTGCTTCCTTCACAGCCTCCACGGGTTCTGAGGACGACGACAAGGAGCGCTCCACGGTCCGCGAGATTTATGCCAGCGAGTTAGTGCGCAGCGAAGACGGCCAAGAGCTTGTCTATACCGTGCGCGGCCGTTCGTTCCTGCGCTACATGGTCCGAAAGATGGTCGGCACGCTTCTGGATGTCGGCCGCGGAAAGCTCGTGCCCGACGATATTCTGCGCCTCTATCAGCTGCGGGATCGCGCCAAGTCCGGGCCTACCGTGCCTCCTCAGGGCCTGTGCATGGTGCAGGTCATGCATGACGAAGCTTGGCGCATCGGCCAGGCTTAGCGCGGGCTCAGGCCTTTTGGGAATTGAGGGTTGAAAAACACGAAGTTAGCTAATATACTTAGCTAACCATGTACACCGTACACCAAACCAAGACGAATCTATCGAAACTGCTCCGCAAGGTTGCTAACGGAGAAGAGGTGATCATCGCCCGTGGCAAGGAACCCGTGGCGCGGATTGTCCCTTTTTCCAAGCGCCCGAAGAAGCGTGTCCCAGGCAGTCTTAAGGGGCGAATTCACATCCACCCATCGTTCTTTGACCCGATGACCAAAGAAGAGCTGGCGCTGTGGGGGATCGAGTGAGCAGCGTTTTGCTCGATACGCACGTTCTGTTGTGGTGGTTCCAAGCATCACGCAGACTGTCCCCGAAGGCGCTAGCAGTGTTCCGCGATCCCGAAACCACGGTGCTCGTGTCAGCCGCATGCGCCTGGGAAATTGCAATAAAGCATAAGGCTGGAAGGCTAGAGGCCGCGGATTTGGTAGCCAATTTCGAAGCCCGCCTCGAAGGTGACAGATTTTTGGAACTGCCGATCACTGTGGCGCACGCAGTCCGCGCGGGCATGCTTAAGGAAAGTCACGAGGATCCATTCGACCGCATGTTGATCGCACAGGCGCAGTGTGAAGGCGTTCCTGTTTTAACCACCGACAAGAGATTTGAGGAGTACGATGTTCAACGCATCTGGTGAGGCTATTCTTGGAAATTAATTTGAGCGCTACGGCCCTGGTTCCCCATCGAGAGACGGTGCTATTGCCTCTGAAAGTCGGCTAGAATTTGCCTATGGCATCCGCAGCCATCCCCGTCGAGACGATTCCATCGATTGATCCTGCTACGAGCAAAATTCTTGCACAGTTTGAGAGGACGCCGTCGGCTGCGCTGCCTGAAATTGTAGTGCGGGCGCGCTCGGCACAGTCCGCGTGGTGCGGAGTGCCGATCGAGAAGCGCTGCGCG
The DNA here is from genome assembly GCA_013289825.1 of Acidobacteriota bacterium. Classification (GTDB taxonomy): domain Bacteria; phylum Acidobacteriota; class Terriglobia; order Acidiferrales; family UBA7541; genus Acidiferrum. The sequence continues at coordinate 78,286 of JABCZF010000004.1, forward strand.
CAACTGCGCTTATTACGCGACCGCATTATGGTTTCGAGGAATGCGTTGGCTGACGCCGTTGTCGCTGAGTCCGGGAAGCCGCGCGTGGAGGCGCTTTTCGCGGACCTTTTTGTTGCGCTCGACACTGCCGAATACTTTTCAAAACATGGCGCGAAGCTTTTGCGGCCGGAACGCGTACCGCACCATAGCAGCGCCGGGAAAGCGAAGTTCGGCCGCTTGTTTTACGATCCCGTTGGTGTCATCGGCATCATCAGTTCCTGGAATTATCCGCTGGCCATTCCGCTTGGCCAGATTGTTCCGGCGCTGGCCGCGGGCAACGCCGTCGTCTCGAAGACCAGCGATTTCACTCCGCAATGCGGCGCGCTGATCGAAAAGCTTTTCGCTGACGCTGGTTTCCCCAAAAACCTGGTCACCGTCATTCAGGGTGGCGGGGAAGTCGGCCAGGCGCTGATCGAGGCGGCTCCCGACAAAATCATGTTCACGGGGAGCGTGGCTACCGGCCGCCGCGTCGCGGAAGCTTGTGCGAAAAAACTGATTTCCAGCGTGCTTGAACTGGGCGGCAAGGACGCCATGATAGTTCTCGCGGACGCGAATGTAGACGTCGCGTCGAGCGCCGCCGTTTGGGGCAGCTATACGAATTGCGGGCAAGTATGTCTTTCTGTCGAGCGGCTTTTCGTGGAACAGTCCATCGAGGAAGAGTTTCTTGCGCTTTGCGTCGAGAAAACCAAGAAGCTGCGCCTTGGCCCAGGACGGGATCCGGCGACCGACGTTGGCCCGCTTATTCGACCTCAGCATGTTCAGCGGTTGAGCGATCTGGTCAATGACGCCGTGGCGCGCGGCGCTCGGGTACTTTGCGGCGGGAAACCTCGCCCTGAACTTGGCGCAAATTTCTTTGCGCCAACCGTCATTGCCGGTGTGAATCGCTCGATGAAGCTCTTCGAGGAAGAAACTTTCGGCCCCATACTCGCCGTGCAGTCCGTCGAAGACGCCGAAGAAGCTATCGTTCGCGCGAACGACTCCGCATTTGCTTTGGCGGCAAGCGTTTGGACGAGCGACGGGAAACGCGGGCAAGCCCTTGCCGCGCGCTTGCGGGCTGGCGCGGTCATGGTGAACGATGCCATCAGCTATTTCGGCATTGCGGAAGCGCCGCACGGAGGTTCGGGCGCCAGCGGATGGGGCCGCACTCACGGTAAAGCCGGCTTACTCGAGATGGTCCAGCAGAAATATATCGATGTGGACCGCCTGCCGGGGCGCGAAAAGCCGTGGTGGTACCGTTATGGAACGGATTTGGAGCGCGCCGCCGACGCGTTTTTACAGTTTGAATTCGGCACAGGCCTCGTCAGAAGGTTGCGGAATGCCCGCGGGGCGCTCGCGACCATGTTTCGCGATCACCGTTTTTAGTTTGGGCGCCGATCGAGCCGATCGAGTCACCGTGCGGACAGTGAGCGCAAGAGGAGATACAAAGGAAGGCCAGCCCGATGCAGCAAAACGAATGGATCTACGACTGGAATGTGGCGCGAACGCCGCTCATTGCGCCGGGCACCCGCGTCCTGCTGAATGACGAAACGCTGCGCGACGGCCTGCAAAATCCTTCTGTCCACGATCCCAGCATAGAAGAAAAAATCGAAATCCTGCACCTGATGGAAGCGCTGGGCATCGACTCGCTGAACATCGGCTTGCCGGGAGCCGGCGCGCGCGCCAGGGAACACACCGAGGCAGTGGCCCGCGAAATCGTCACCAAGCGCATGAAGATCAAGCCAAATTGCGCGGCGCGAACGATCGAAGCCGACATTCGCCCTATCGTCGAGATTTCCCAGCGCGTGGGAATGGCCATTGAAGCCGCGACTTTCCTGGGATCAAGTCCCATCCGCAGGCTAGTCGAAGACTGGACCGTCGATCATCTCGAGCGCACCACGGAAAAGGCGGTGAAGTTCGCTGTAGATCACGGCCTTCCGTCCATGTACGTCACAGAAGACACCATTCGCACCGACCCGGACACGGTGAAGCGTCTTTATGCGGCGGCCATCCGCAGTGGCGCGCGGGCCATCGTGCTTTGTGACACCGTCGGCCACGCCATTCCCAATGGCGCTTACAACCTGGTGAAATTTGTCATCGAGGAAGTGGTCAAGCCCAGCGGAGAGAACATTCGCGTGGACTGGCATGGCCACAACGATCGCGGCCTGGCTGTCGCAAATTCGCTTGCAGCGATCGCCGCAGGTGCCGATCAGGTGCACGCCGCGGGCAATTCGCTCGGAGAACGGGTCGGTAACACGGCCATGGAGCTGATGCTGGTGAACTTACGCTTGATGGGCCTCATCCACCAGGACTTGTCGCGGCTAAAGGAGTATTGCGAAAAGGTCGCCAGCGCCACGCACACGGTCATCCCGCCGAATTATCCCGTCATTGGCCGCGATGCTTTCCGCACGGCAACCGGCGTCCACGCCGCCGCCATCATCAAAGCCTTTCACAAAGGCGACCAGTCGCTCGCCGACTCCGTCTATAGCGGCGTGCCCGCGCATCTCTTCGGTCTCGATCAAGTCATCGAAATCGGTCCCATGAGCGGCAAGTCCAACGTGCTTTTTTGGCTCGAGCGCCGCAAAATTCCAGCCGACGACGCCCTCGTCAATCGCATCTACGACGCGGCCAAACAATCGGCACGAGTGTTGACGGACGCAGAAATTTCCGCGCTGTGCGCCGAGGCTACACGCCGTTGAACAGAACCAGAGCGCGCAGCAGGGCAGTGAAACGCGTCCTCGTTTGGGTTATTCTCTTCGCTATGCCGGTTCGCTCTTCGCTCGCCCGACAATCCACTCGTTCCGCCTCCGTCGGCCAGCTTGGCGAAAACGCGCAAGTCCGCGCGGCCCTGGCCTGGTTTGCGCCCAATCTCGTTTGGATCAATGACCAGCAAGCCCGCTTGACGGAAATTCCCGCGCCCGCTTTTCAGGAAGGCCAGCGTGCGGCGGTGCTTAAAACCCTTTTTTCCGCCGCCGGCCTCACTGTCCAGGTCGATGCCACCGGCAACGTGATCGGCGAACTCCGCGGCGTAAACGAAAAAGAGATCGTCGTGCTCTCCGCACATTTGGATACCGTCTTTCCGGCGGGAACGGACGTCAAAGTCCGCCACGAAGGCAGCCGCATGCTGGCGCCCGGCATTTCCGACAACGGCACCGGCCTCGCCGCGCTGGCGGCCATCGCGCGGGCCCTTCAGGAAGCGCAAATCAAACCGCAGCGCACCATTCTCTTCGTTGCCGATGTCGGCGAGGAAGGCGAGGGCAATCTCCGCGGTATGCGCGCCCTCGTCGATGCCTACCGCAGTCGCCTTAAAGCGGTAATCGTTCTAGACGGTGCTGGCACCGATCACGTGACCACCATCGCGCTGGCCTCGCGCCGCCTCGAAGTGATCATCAGCGGCCCCGGCGGCCACAGTTGGTCGGACTTCGGCATGCCCAATCCGATCAACGCTCTGGTTCGCGGCTCCATGCGTTTCATCAATACCAAGGTTCCAGGATCGCCGCGCACCACGTTCAATCTAGGACAAATTGACGGCGGCACTTCTATAAATTCGATTCCTTACCAAGCCCGCCTCAAGGTCGACGTGCGCTCTGAAAGCGAGAGTGAGCTAGCGCGCCTCGAATCTGCTCTGCGCGAGTCGATGGCTGCCGGCGTTCGCGACGAAATGGAGTCCCCCCGGGATCGTTCGCGAGGCAAGCTCGAGTGGAAGGTGGAACTCCTCGGCAGCCGGCCCGGTGGCGAATTGGCGGCAGGGTCGCCGCTTCTCGCGGCCTTGCGCGCTTCGGATGCTATGGTGGAAAACGAATCACGGATCGAGCGTTCTTCGACCGATGCAAACATTCCTCTTTCTCTGGGAATCGACGCGATCTCTATTGGCGCCGGAGGCAACGGCGGCGGTGCGCACTCGCTCCAGGAATGGTACGACCCAGCAGGCCGCGAAATGGGACTGAAACGCGCCCTGCTCACGCTGCTTGGGGTTGCAGAGGTGGCTCCGGAGAGACCTAAATGAAGATTCGCGGGACCAGTTTGCTGTATCTCGGACTGATTGTTTTTTTCAGTTTCTGTGCCGGCGTATTTGTTCTGCGGGCCAAAGCCCAATCCTCCCAGACCGACTCGCATACCGTCGTTTATCTCCACGGACGCATGTACACGAATGATCCGGCTCATCCGTGGGCCGAGGCCATGGCCATTCGCGACGGCAAGATTCGCTGCGTCGGCAAAATCGATTACGTGCTCCTGGAATGCGGAGGAAATGAGCCCAGCGCCGAAACCGTCCAGCTCAAAGGCAAATTCCTCATGCCAGGTTTCAACGACGCCCACGTGCACCTCGGCGGAGCGGGGGCGGATATGCTCTCCGTGCGGCTAAATGGCGTGGCCACTATCGAGGAGCTGCAGAAGCGCGTAGCCGACGCCGTCACCCAGCACAAAGAGGGAGAGTGGATCACCGGCAGCGGCTGGGATCACACGCTCTGGGCTGATAAAAAATTTCCCACGAAACAAGAGCTCGATGCCGTGGCGCCAAAGAATCCTGTTTTTCTCACGCACGTTTCGGGTCACGTGGCCGTGGCCAATACGCTGGCCCTGCTGCACGGCGAAATCAAGCAGGACACGCCGAATCCTCCGGGCGGCATGATCGAGCGCGGCGCCGACGGCGCAGCCACCGGCATGCTCGAAGAAGATTCCGCCATGAGCCTGGTTTCCGCCAGGATTCCCGACCTCAAATCCGAGCAGCGCCTCCGGGGCATCCAGATGGTGCTCGCCGATGCCGCCAAGAATGGTGTCACCTCGGTGCAGGATTTTTCCGATTGGTCCGACTTCCTCGTTTATGTGCAATTGAAAGAAGAAGGGAAGCTCACGCTGCGCATCACGGAATGGCTGCCCTTTCTCCTTCCGACAAATGAGTTGCTGAATATGCGAGCGCAGGGCGGCACTACGGATCCCTGGCTTCGCACCGGCGCTTTGAAAGCCTTCACCGACGGCGCGCTAGGGTCGCGCACCGCTGCCTTGCTTGCGCCCTACGCGGATGATCCCTCTACCAGCGGAATCTTGACGAATGATCCTGATAAGCTGCGCGCCATGGCCATTGAGCGCGATAAAGCCGGTTTCCAGTTGAACTTTCACGCCATCGGTGACCGCGCCAACCGCGTGGCCCTCGATGTCTTCGAAGCCGTCGCCAAAGCCAACGGCCCGCGTGACCGCCGCGACCGCGTCGAACACGCGCAAGTTCTGGCGCCCGAGGATTTGCCGCGTTTCGCGCAACTCAAAGTGATTGCTTCGATGCAGCCTTCTCACGAAACCACCGACATGCGCTGGGCCGGTGCGCGCATCGGCCCCGACCGCTCCAAGGGCGCCTATGCCTGGGCCTCTTTAGAGAAGAGCGGAGCCCATCTGGCCTTCGGCACAGATTACCCCGTGGAGTCCATCAATCCAATACGGGGGCTTTATGCCTGCGTGACCCGCGAGCTGCCGGATGGCGGTCCTGCCGGCGGCTGGCAGCCACAGGAAAAAATTTCGCTGGACGACTGCATCCGCGCCTATACCTCCGGCTCCGCCTATGCGCAATTCGAGGAAGGTAAGAAGGGCGAGCTCAAAGCTGGCGAATTAGCCGACTTCATTGTTCTTTCGAGCGATCTCACCAAGATTCCACCACAGCAGTTCACCAAAACCACCGTTCTTCTTACCGTCGTAGGGGGCCGCACGGTCTACTCGCAGGATGGAAGTTCGCCTCATTGAGAACGTCCCAGCCCAGGAAGAAAACTTCCGCCGAATTCTAGTAGCACAAATAATCGAGGGGACCTTGCGGCCCCTGCGGTTTGCCGGATGGCTCATTTTTGTCTCGTGCGTCGTCGCGATTTCTACCCGCGGAAACGGATCGCGAGCGGCATGATGCGCGGCGTCACGTCGCCGGAAGCGCCGCCCAAGCCTGCGAACTACGCAGTAAGCAGGGCCGGGACGATCGACTGGAAATCCATGGCGTATTTCCATCGACGCTATCCACCGGAAGTGAAACTCTGCTGCGCAAACGGTTGTGGTTGCAGATTCAGAAGTACTAGGACTACGTAACCGGACGGGACCCTCTCGTTGAAATTACATAAATTAAATCTAAAATTTATCTTAACTGAATGTCAGATTCTCGTTGACAAAGCGACGGAGCGGCAATATATAGGCCGGTTATAAACCTGTGGTGAGATGTTGTTGCCAATCCAAGAGTGTGGAAGACGGTGATGTCGCTCCATTCGTTCACCGTGATTTCGCTCTGTCGCTACGTGGGGAGCTGCACGGTCGCCGGGGGGAAAACCATGGAGCGACATACGGCGGGGCGGACGGCGTAAAGGCAATTGATATTAATTTTAGATAATTCATGAAGATCGCTTGGTTGCGCTCCTAGGACGCCATGGTGCCTGGTCTGCATTTGCTTTTGCGATACGGTTGCTCTCGTGGTGGTTGTCTGACTCAAGAAAATCTGGATCTCTGAGATTAGTTGACTCGGTTTGATCTGCTTCACCTGCTCGAGAAGTTAGGGGCTCTCAAGGCCCATCCAGGAGGTAGTTGAATGTCAAGTAAGCGAGTGGCTCTTCTCCTAGCTGCACTGTGTTGTTTCTTAACTTTGACCCCTTCGGCCCTGTTTTCGCAAACCGCGGGCACGGTAAACGGCTTGGTCACTGACCCCTCGGGTGCTGCAGTTGCTGCGGCGACGGTGACTTTGACCGATAAAGCAACGGGGTCGCCACGAACGACAACTACGAACGAAGCAGGGAGATACGTCTTCGTTGAGGTTCCCTCTGGCACTTACGATCTTAGTATCAGTAAGACGGGGTTCCGCGTTACAAAGCTCGCCGCCCAAAAAGTGACCGTTGGTAGCGAGCTCACGCTTAATGCTGCGCTGGAAGTGGGCACCATATCCCAGACAGTGGAAGTGACCGCTGTGCGCGGTGCGCAACTGCAGACCGAGAACGCAACCATGGGGAGCACCGTGAGCGGCGACACGCTGCTCGCCCTGCCAAACTTAAATCGTGACGCTACGTCACTCCTAACCTTGCAGCCCGCCACAGCACCCACCGTAGGCGGAGGCGATGTCTATGGTGGTCAGGTGGCCGGTTCCTTGAGCGACCAGAATACTTACCTGCTGGACGGCGGCAATTTCACGAGCGACCTGGAGGGTGACAACGGCTACCAGCACTCCGGCATGGGCGCCATTCCGACTCCGATAGAAAGCATTGAGGAGTTCAAAGTGGCCACCAACAATCAGACCGCGGACTTCTTCTCCTCCGCCGGCGGGCAGGTTATGTTGGTGACCAAGCGCGGCACAAACAGTTTCCACGGATCGGCCTACGAATACTTCCAAAGCCAGGTGTTTGACGCCAACACGTGGGACAACAACCGCCTCGGTAATCCGATCGTGAAGTTTCACGACAACCGTTTCGGGGGCAGCGTAGGCGGGCCCCTGCTCCCCGGCAAGCACCTGGGAGGCAGGACGTACTTCTACGGTTTCTATGAGGGCCGGCGCTTTCCGGGAACTGCGCAAATCGAGGAGTGGGCGGTACCCTCCGCTTTGATGAGGCAAGGCATCCTTCAATTCAAGGATAGCAGTGGCGTGATCCATCAAGTCAACCTGCAGACTTCGACGGCGTGCAATGTCACGGCGACCAATGCGACCGGGGCCTGTGACCCGAGAGGCATTGGCATTAGCCCAGTTGTATCTAAGATGTGGAACACCTTCATGCCGCTTCCCAACGACCCGAGCTACAACGCCAACGGGGCAGACGCCCTAAATGTCCAGGGATACCGGGCCTCCTTGTCACTTCCGGAAAAGACAGACTATGGGGCGGTGCGTGTTGATCACGATTTTGGCGACAAGTGGCGGCTTTTTCTATCCTATCGAATTTTCAATGACATAGCCCCGAGCACCAATCAGATTGATATCGGCGGGTTACTGCCGGGCGACAAGCTTGGCGTCCCGGCCGCCGTTTCGAACAATCCGGCTAGTCCGAAGTATGCGGTACTCGGTCTGAACGGAACCCTTACTCCGACTTTGATCAACGAGTTTCACCTTAGCTATTTGCTCAACAACTGGAGCTGGCAACGGCAAGGCGTAACGAAGGCGATCTCCGGCGTGCCTGCGGGGATCGAGTTCGCGGACTCCCATTTCGGCTGCATGTGCCCAGTCAACATGGACACACAGGATGCTCGCAATCGTATCTGGGATGGACACGATTGGAATTACAGCGACACCCTTAGCTGGGTGAAGGGCACGCACTACCTTCAGTTTGGCGGCAGCATTGTCCACTGGTGGGACCACCATGTTCGCGACGACCAAGTGGTCGCGGGACTGCCGGACTTGGTTGACCAGTTGACCAAGGCAACAGGGTTGATAACCTCCGGAGATAACAGGCCGGTCGGGCTTCCCAGTACTCTGAATAGCATCTGGGATACCCAGTACGCTCAGACACTGGGCATTATTGGAACGGGCGCGCAACTATTTGTCCGTGGTGGAACAGATTTTCATTTGACCGGCGCAAAGACCTTCGCGGACACCTCGATCATCGACAGTTACAGCCTGTACTTCAACGATTCCTGGAAAATCCGGCCGACCATCACCCTCAACTACGGCCTGGAATGGGGTACGCAAATGCCGCCCTACGAGATCAACGGCGTGCAAGATATTGCCGTGGATGCGAGCGGCAACCAGATCAACACGCAGGCATACCTTCAGAACACCGTCAACATGGCTCTGAATGGGCAGGTGTATAACCCTGTCATCGGGTTCGAGCCTATCGGTGCTGTGGGCGGTCATCCTAAGTATCCCTTCAATCCTTATTACGGAGGCTTCAGCCCCCGTGTGGCGTTGGCGTGGAACCCGAAATTCCAGTCAGGAATCTTGGGCCGCATCACCGGCAACGGCAAAACGGTCATACGCGGCGGCTTCGCCCGCCTGTATGACCGCAACAACGGCGTGGACTTGGTGCTTGTGCCCCTCCTGGGATACGGCTTCGGCCAAACGATCCGGTGCAATGGCGCTGGCATCATCGGTGGCACGTCCAGTTGTTACGGCGGGTCCGGTACCACTCCATCTAATGCGTTCCGTCTCGGCGTGGATGGCACCAGCGGGCCTTTCCCGGTAGTCCAGCAAGCCCTCCCGATCCCTGCTGAGCCTGGCATTAATTCTCCAGCCGGATCCAACATTTCTTTTCTCGACAACAACTGGCGGCCCGGTGCGAACAACGGGGTTTCCATCAGTATCCAGCGCGAATTGCCTGACAATATGCTCGTGGAAGTAGCCTACGTGGGCAAGTGGTCCACCCACCTTTACCAAGGACTGGACTTGAACAATGTTCCCTGGATGATGACGAAGGGCGGTCAGAGCTTCGCAAAGGCCTATGCCAGTGTCTGGACTGCCGATCACGGTGGGACGATGGCCAGTACCCAGCCCTTCTTCGAAAATAGCCTACCGGCAAACTACCTCAATACCACCAATTCGCTTATTACCTCATACAATGCTACGAGTGCAGGTAAATCTGCTCCCCTGCCTTTGTGCGCGACGTTTACCTGCGCGGTCCAGACGAATGAAGGCGGCGGGCCCCTTGGGACTGGCAACATTACTAACGAAAATGTATATGGAATGTTTCAGGATATGGATACCGGCGCAACTTGCGCGCCCTCAAAACTCTTGCCTAACAACACGCTTTGTCCGTTCACCTTTGGGACGGCCCTCCCTGCGGATCTCCAGGGCTATAACTCGATGCTCGGGAACACTACCTTGGGATTCTCCAATTACCAGGCGGGCATTGTCAGGCTGCAAAAGCGCACCGGGCACGGCCTAACGCTGAACGCCAACCTTACCTGGTCGCATACCCTGTCAACGGTAGGTATCAACCAGGAATATACCCAGGCCAACCCGTCCGTTCCGTTTAACCTCCGGTACGACTATGGAGCAGCACCCTTTGACACACGCTGGGTATTCAATATGCTCGGCACCTATGAGTTGCCTTTCGGTAAGGGTAAGTGGCTGGCAACCAACAACGGTATCTTGGACCGGATCATCGGGGGCTGGACTTTCGCTCCGATCTTCCAGTGGAACAGCGGGTTGGTGGAGGAGACCTACACGGGTTCCTGCGACGAGTTCGGTCAAGGGAACGTCGCTTTTTGCTCTGGCATGGTACCTTTGTCCGGAGTCAACCTAGGCAACATCAGCCGATCACCCCATTATGGCGTCACGTCCAATGGCGGTATCGGCGCCAACGGGGATGCCAGCAATGGCGGAGCCGGGGTCAACATGTTTGCCAACCCCACCGCGGTATACAACGACTTCCGGGCGGTAGTTCTGGGTATCGACGGTCGCGCCAACGATCTCGGCCCGCTCTATGGCCAGCATCGCTGGAACCTGGACTTTACCATCGCCAAGACCACCCGAATCAATGAACGGATGGGACTCACCTTCTACGCTCAATTCTTCAACGCGTTCAATCACATGGAGTTCAGCGATCCAGGTCAATACGGAACTGGCGGACTCAATCTCCAGAACCCAGCCGCTTTTGGCGTGTTGAACAGCCAGTTCAACACCCCGCGGCAAGTTGAACTAGGGCTACGGTTCTTTTTCTAGAAAACCACAGAATCTCATCCAAACCTAGGAGGGCCGGTTTGCCGGCCCTCACTTTTTGGTCAGGAACGCGGCCGTGCCCCTCTCTTCTGGTCTCCTCCTGTGTTCATTTCCTTTCAGAGCGCTTGATCAACGGTGTTCCCCTGAGCGAATTCTGTGCTTCGGCGGTCTGCAAGGTTTCTATGAAACCCTGTAGCTAAATATGGCACGACATATATATCGTTTATATTGGTGCGCGGGGAATTGACATTAATTTTAGATAATGTATAGACAGCATTTGGTTTAGCGTTTTCTTCCGCATTGGTAGCTGGCTTGCAAATGTCTTTGCCATACGGTCTTTTTATGGTGGTTGCCCAATTCAAGGATAGTTTGAATTCTCGAGCGTAGTTGGCTTTGCTCGATTTGCCTCACCTGCTTGAGATGTTTAGGGCTCCGAAGGCCCATCCAGGAGGTAGTTGAATGTCAAGTAAGCGAGTGGCTCTGTTTCTAGCTGCGTTGTTCTGTTTCTTTGCAGTGGTTCCCTCGGCTTTGTTCGCTCAGAGCGCATCAACTGGTACAGTCGCCGGAACGATTACCGACCCCTCCGGCGGTGCCATTGTCGGCGCGACCGTTACGTTGATCGATACCGCGACGAGTATTGTGCGCACGGAAACAACGAATGAAACAGGGAGATATTTTTTCGCGAACGTGGTGCCGAGCAAATACACCGTTTCTGTGAGCAAGACCGGTTTTCGTGTCTCGAAGCTCGTCGACCAGGAGGTGTTAGTCGGCGCTCCACTCACCTTGAACGTCACGTTGGAAATTGGCTCCGTCGCTGAGACCGTCGAAGTGACCGTCACCACTGGCGCCGAACTGCAAACCTTGAACGCTACTGTCGGCAACACCGTAGGCGGGGAACTCTTGCAGAACTTGCCTTCGATCCAGCGGGATGCCGCTACTTTCGTAACCTTGCAGCCGGGCGTCTCTCCCGATGGCAGCGTGGCTGGCGCGGTCACGGACCAAAGCACCTTCATGCTTGACGGTGGCCAGAATAGCAACGATATGGACGGCAGCATGGCGGTTTACACGCCAAGCTTCGCCGGCGATCCGACCGGTGGTGTCGTCTCACACCAGATCGGTGGCAGCCCCACAGGGGTGATGCCTACGCCCCTCGACAGCGTTGAAGAGTTCAAGGTCAATACCGCCAACCAGACTGCGGACTTCAACAGCTCCGCCGGCGCGCAGGTTCAGGTGGTCACCAAGCGCGGCACCAACGCCTGGCATGGCACTGCCTATGAATATTATTTCGATAACAATTTTAACGCGAACACGTTTGATAACAATTTTACGGGAACGCCTCTGCCTAGCTACCACTACAATCGCTTCGGCGCGTCTGGTGGTGGCCCGATCATTTCAAAGAACATTCTGGGCGGGAAGACCTATTTCTTCGCCAACTATGAAGGTTTCCGCTGGAACAACTCGCAGACCTATGAGGTCGCGGTGCCTTCTGCTGACATGCGAAACGGCATTCTTCACTTTGATGTATGCAATGCTGCCTGCCAGGCGACTGGCGGCCCCGCGCCGGTGCCCACCACGTTCAACATGTTGTCGGGTACTAACTGTGGCCCCAGCGGAACTGCCGCGTGCGACCCCCGAACCCTCGGAATCAATTCCTTGGTCCAGCAGATGTGGAACAAGTTCGAGCCCGTGGGGAATGACCCGAGCTGCGGCGCTTTATTTGGTTCGCACTGCGATGGCATCAACGAAATAGGATTCAAAGCCAATGTCTCGGTTCCCCAGACCTCCAATTTCGGAGTGGCCCGCCTGGACCACGACTTTGGTTCAAAGTGGCATTTCAATAGCAGCTACCGCTACTACAAAGTGGTTCTCGCCACTACCAATCAGGTGGATGTCGGCGGCTTCTTCGCCGGCGACACACTGGGTACACCCGCAGCCCTCTCCGTACGCCCGCAACAGCCGTGGTTTTTCGTGGCAGGTTTAACCACCAACATCAGCTCTAACACTACAAACGATTTGCACTACAGCTTCCTTCGCAACTACTGGTCTTGGTCCAATCCCGGCGGTGTGACCCAGTTCTCCCAACTTGGCGGCGCCCTTGAGCCTTTCGGCGAGACTGCCACCGAGGTGCTCGCCCCTTACAACGTGAACACCCAGTCCGTACGCACGCGGTTCTGGGATGGCCACGACAATTTCTTGCGCGATGACGTCACCATGCTGAAAGGCAATCACCTCTTCACCTTCGGTGGCGCCTATCAGCGCAATTGGGACTACCACCAGCGCTCCGATAACGGTGGCGGCATCAATTACCAGCCCACCTACCAGCTTGGTGACTCGGCCGGCGGCGGCCTGGTAGACTTCTCTGCCACCAATCCTGCTGGCGTGACCAAAACCACCTGGGCTCGCGACTCTTCCGCCGTTCTGGGCATCGTCACAGATTCACAAATCGCTTATACGCGGGCCGGCAACAATCTGGCGCTGAATCCCCCGCTTACCCACGCTTTTGACCAGAGTACGATCCCCTACTACAACGTGTACTTCAGTGATTCCTGGCACATGAAGCCGTCCTTTACCCTGACCTACGGTTTGGGCTGGACGCTCGAGATGCCGCCGACCGAAGCACATGGCAAGCAGGTCGAACTCGTGGATGCCAGCGGCCAGCAGCTTGACCTGGCTACCTACCTTAAACAGCGGGAGTCTGCTGCTCTGGCGGGACAAGTCTACAATCCGTCGGTGGGTTTTGCCCTCGTCGGCAACACCGGCTCGGGGCAGAAATACCCCTATAACCCGTTCTACGGCTCGTTCAGCCCGCGCATTGCAGCGGCTTGGAACCCGAACATCAGCGATGGCTTCCTGGGCAAGGCGTTTGGTGGAAGGAAATCAGTTGTACGGGGCGGCTATAGCCGTGTCTACGGACGCTTAAACGGAGTGGATTTGGTTCTCGTACCGCTTCTGGGTACGGGGCTCATCCAGGCTGTCCAGTGCCGTACCAACAACATGAATGGAACTTGCAACGGCCCCGTCAGCGTCGCCAACGCTTTCCGGGTTGGTACCGACGGCAACAACGCCCCAATTCCGGTCGCCTCGCCCACTCTTCCGCAGCCAGTTTTTCCGGGCATTAACAGCGTCTCGGCTGCAGCCGGCGAAGCTTTAGACCCGAAGTTCCGTCCCAACGTGGTGGACTCGTTCGACTTGACCATTCAGCGGCAGTTGGGTAACAAGTTCATCCTGGAACTGGGATACATTGGGCGGAGAATCACGCACGAGTATCAGCCCGTCAACATCAACGCTGTGCCGTACATGATGACTGTGGGCGGGCAGCAATTTGCCAAAGCTTATGCAGCCGTTGAGACCGGACTGGGCTGCGCCACCTCCTTTGCTGCTTGCGGTGCGGCCATTCCCACGAACTCGAACGCCGCTTTGCAGAAGGCGCAGCAAATCGCGTACGCCAACGCTTTCACACCCCAACCATTTTTTGAGTCGGCGCTAAATCCTGCCTACTGCGCCGGGTTTTCGAGTTGCACCGCAGCCGTCGTGTACAACGAGGGCATTGCTAAGAGCAACTTGACCAATCAGGCGGTTTGGAGCTTGTGGAGTGATCTCGATCACGGAGGGTTTAACTTCCCCCGCAGCATGCTGAATTCACCGCTGAACTGCCCGACCGGTGCGGAAATCGGTTGCAACGGTCAGTTGTCGTCCGGCGTCGGCGTCAATGCCAGCATCGGCCACGGCAATTACAACGGCGGGTTCGTTTCACTCAAGATGAACAACTGGCACGGGATCACCCTTCAGGAAAACTTCACGTACAGCAAGGCCTTGGGCACGGGAGCTTATGTCCAGGCCACCAGCGAGTACACGGAGAACGATCCCTTCAACCAAAACAATCAGTATGGCTTGCAGAACTTCGATCGGAAGTTTGTGTTCAACACCTACGCGATGATAGACGACCCCTGGTACAAGGGCCAACACGGCATCATCGGCCATATCGCGGGTGGTTGGTCATTGTCACCGATTCTCGCTATCGGCAGCGGCGCGCCGATCGGCTGCGGTACGAATACCGACGGCCAGTCTTTCGGCTCAGGTGACGGTGCCAACTTCTTCACAAACGAAAACTGCGTTTTCACAAAAGCGTACTCCGGGGGATCAGCCTCGCTGCACAACAATGCTGGTCCTGGCGCTTTCAACATCTTTGCGGACCCCGCCGGATTGCTAAGCACTCTTCGCGCGCCAATTCTGGGTATCGACAACGGGACGGGCGGCGCTGGCATAATCCGTGGGCTGCCGTATTGGAACGTGGACATGAGGTTGGTGAAAGACATTCATATCCTGGAGCGCGTCAGCCTCCAGTTCCAGTATGTCGTCACCAACGTGTTCAACCACCCGGTGTTCGCAGATCCGAACGCGTCATTCTTTGTCCAGGGCGTCGATCCAACCTCTGCGGGGTCCTTCGGTGTTGTCAACAGCCAGGCCAACAACCCCCGGCAGATGCAGTTCGGTCTCCGCCTAACTTTCTAACTTCTTCCGGCGAGTCTCGACAAACTTGCCGCAAAAACGGGGAAGGCCTTCGCGGCCTTCCCCGTTTTGCATTTTGCGCGATGGTTGTGGCACGGCGGCTTGTCCGGCGCAAGCTTTTAGTCCCGGGAAGCTAAAAACACGGAATTTTCTCTCGCCGATATGAGCTGACGGTTAGGTGCACGCATTCGCAATTCTCGGGCTGTCGCGCTGTGAGTGCCTGCAAGCATTGTCAGTCCTGGCCACAAGAATTACACTGACCCGCTTGTCGTCGAGCGACACCCCCGTCATGACGAAGCGATTCCGCGCCGACCTGTCCCTCGCTTTCTGCAGCCTGCTTTGGGGCGCTACATTTGCCGTGGTCAAAAACTCCCTCGATTATTCGTCGGTCTTCGTGTTTCTGGCCGCGCGCTTCACTCTGGCAGCGCTTCTGATGGCCGCATTCCGCCCGCACGTCTTTCGCACCCTCGAAAGGGAAGAGCTGCTCGCCGGCGCGGCCCTGGGCTTCTTCATGTTTGGAGGCTACGCCTTCCAAACTGCCGGTCTCGAGTACACCACCCCCGCCAAATCTGGCTTTGTGACCGGTTCCAGCGTGGTCATGGTCCCGCTGCTGCTGGGGATCTTCTGGAGGCGACGCCTTACCCGCTGGGTCTATGGCGGCGTATTCGCCGCTGCCTTGGGCCTCTATTTCCTCACCGTGCCATCCGAGGGCCTCTCGCACCTCAACCGCGGCGACCTCCTCACATTTGTCGCTGCGGGGCTTTATGCCATGCATATTATTCTGGTCGGGGATTACACTCGTCGGCACTCGGTCGCCGCGCTCAGCGTGCTCCAGGTTGCGGCCTGTGCCGCTCTGGCGTGGCTCGCAACTGGTCTAGGTTCTCTAAGCGGCTGGCAGCCCGCGCGATTCGCATGGCAGGGAAAGGCGCTCCTGGGGATGGCCATCTGCGCCGTGCTGGCGACCGCCGTGGCCTTCTCCATTCAGCTTTGGGCGCAGCAGTACACTACAACCAGCCACGCCGCCATTTTATTTACGCTCGAGCCGGTCTTCGCTTCGATGACTTCCTACATTTTATTGCGCGAGAGGCTCGGTAACCGCGCGCTGTTCGGCGCGGCGTTTGTGCTTGCTGGCATCCTGATCGCTGAGTTGCTTGGCCCGCCGGCTGCTCCCGAATCCCCGGAGCCTACCGGGGCCGATCCGCCGGAATCGCCTCCGCCGACGAGCGCTCGAAGAATAGCGCTCGAAGAATAGCGATTATTGTCGAGCGTTGACGTAGTTCTTTACGTCGACCGCTTCGTACATTGTGGCTGTTGCGCCGTGAGCTTTTTCGTAGCTGGTGATATCTGTTTCGTGTTGCAGTGATGTGCCGATATCGTCGAGGCCTTTCAGCAGAACTTCCTTGCGCGACGGTGCCAAATCGAAGCGGAACATCAAGCCGTGCCTGTCGGCAACGGTCTGATTCGGAAGGTTCACCGTCA
Source organism: Acidobacteriota bacterium (assembly GCA_013289825.1). Lineage (GTDB taxonomy): Bacteria > Acidobacteriota > Terriglobia > Acidiferrales > UBA7541 > Acidiferrum. The sequence continues at coordinate 94,883 of JABCZF010000004.1, forward strand.
GCATGTAGCCTTCTTCCTTTTCCGTGCGCTGGAAAAGTTCCTCGACCTGCTCCTCACTCAGGGAAGCGGGCAGAATTCCGTTCTTGAAGCAATTATTGTAAAAGATGTCCGCGTAGCTTGGCGCGATGATTACCCGGAAGCCGTAGTCCTTCACCCCCCAGGGCGCATGCTCGCGGCTCGATCCGCAGCCGAAGTTATGTCGCGCCAACAGCACGGAGGCACCTTCATAGCGCGGAAAATTCAGCACGAACTCGGGGTTCGGTCTTTCTCCCGGCAGGTAGCGCCAGTCATAAAACAGAATTCTTCCAAATCCTTGCCGCGTTAGCGCCTTCAGGAATTGTTTCGGCACCATCTGGTCGGTATCCACATTGACGCGGTCCAGCGGCATAACCATCCCCGTGTGCGTGTTGAAAGGCTCCATCCGGTCGGCACTCCTTAGAAATTCAAATCGATCTGCGCGAAATCCCTTTTTATTCTACGGTTGAGACGTCCAGTGAACGTACATCTACAAAGTGGCCGGCGATGGCCGCCGCTGCGGCCATTACCGGGCTGACCAGATGGGTGCGGCTGTCCTTGCCTTGGCGGCCCTCGAAATTGCGGTTTGAGGTGCTGGCACTGCGTTCGTGCGGAGGCAGGACGTCTGCATTCATGCCGATGCACATGCTGCAACCTGCGTCGCGCCATTCGAAGCCGGCATCGCGGAAGATCTTGTCCAGGCCTTCTTTCTCGGCTTGCGCTTTGATGCCACGCGAGCCGGGCACAATCAAGGCTTGCTTGATGCTGTGCGCTACGTGCTTACCGGCGACCAGATGAGCTGCTGCGCGCAAATCATCCAGGCGCGAATTCGTGCACGACCCGATGAACACTCTGTCCACTGGAATGTCCACGATCGGCGTGCCGGCTTTCAGCCCCATGTATTTCAAAGCGCTTTCTGTGGCTTTCTGATCGTTGGGATCATGGAACGACCCCGGCTCCGGCACGCGTCCCGTCACACTGGTCACCATGCCGGGATTCGTGCCCCAGGTGACCTGGGGCGCGAGGTCCTGCGCCTCGAGCTCAACGGTCATGTCAAACTTCGCGCCTTCGTCGCTAGTGAGCTTTTTCCATCCCGCGACGGCTTCTTCAAACGCCTTGCCACGCGGCACAAATGGCCGGCCTTCCATATACGCGAAGGTGGTCTCATCCGGCGCGATCATACCGGCGCGCGCTCCGCCTTCAATGGTCATGTTGCAGACGGTCATGCGGCCATCCATGCTCAAATCGCGGATGGCTTCCCCGCCATATTCCGCCACGTGCCCGGTCCCGCCGCTAATTCCGATCTTTCCGATGATGGCCAGAATGATGTCTTTGGCCGTCACGCCGCGCGGACGCTTGCCTTCGACCAGGATATGCAGCGTTTTGCTGCGCGATTGCACCAGGCACTGCGTCGCCAGCACGTGCTCCACTTCGCTCGTCCCGATGCCAAACGCCAGCGTGCCAAAAGCTCCGTGGGTCGAAGTGTGGCTGTCGCCGCAGACAATCGTCTGGCCTGGTTGGGTCAGCCCCAGCTCCGGGCCAATGATGTGTACGATGCCCTGGTTACGGCTGTTCATGTCGAAGAGCCGCACGCCGGTCTCACGGCAATTTTTTTCTAGCGCTTCAAATTGCAGCCGTGCAGCCGTATCTATAATCGGCAGCGTGCGGTCTTTGGTGGGGACCGAGTGGTCCATCACGGCAAACGTCAAGTCGGGCCGCCGCACCTTGCGCCCTTCGGCGCCGAGGCCAGCGAACGCCTGCGGTGACGTACCCTCGTGGATAAGATGCCGGTCGATATAAATGAGCGCAGGTTTTCCGGCTTCTTCGTGTACGACGTGCGAATCCCAGATCTTTTCGTAGAGTGTTTTTGGCGGCATGTCAGTTCGTCTCAGATTTTAACACTCCCGAAACATATGTCCAATTGCACGCGTCCCGCTCATGGCAGAGGTTGCTCCTGGCACAGCTAGTCTTGGCTGCGCGCAGTGTCGCACCAAAAGAAAAGCGACAGCCAAAAGTGGCTGTGCCGGTTCGCGAGCCGCGCTCGAAGCTGCTACCGACGGATGCTTACGGCCGCGGCGTTCGCTTCGTAGCCTTCGTCCTTCACGGTTTCTTCGGCCTTCGCGCGAAGCGTCGTCTCATCCGCATCTTTTGGCGCTTTGCAATGACGGCTGATTACCTCTTCGCCGCTTTCAATGCGAACCAGCCAGTCCGATTTCCCGTTGTCCCAGGAAACTTCCACTCGATCGGCGCGCATATTCCCTCCACAGGAATCCGCCGGACATTGTAGTCCAACAGAGCACAGTAGAGAACCCCCGGTCTCATGGGACTCATGGGGAGGGTGGGATGCAATCGGACTGGCGGTGGTCAAGAGGTTGCCATCGGTTGGCTGGATGGAGACGGGTCTTGGTGAGACTGTGGAAATGTGTGGAAAAATCAAGCCACGAATCCTTGCATAGTCAAAACCGTGGGTGCGGCATTCGGCGAGGACTGAAAGCTATTTGCAAAAAGCTTTACGTAAGAGGGGGGTGTTGATGTGGATCCCGCCATTTCGGTCGAGACGGCCGTGGTATCCTATGAATCCAAGCTTTCTGAACCTGTTCATAAAAAAATTGACGCGCGAGCGCGTGGTGCCGATCATGGTTGCCAGCGTCGCTTGCGATATCCCGGCAAATCCGTGCTGCTTGCTCTGATTCCCCCTCCCGGCGAGCAGCAGCAGTGCGCGGGCGAGTCGCTTCTCGCTGCTCTGGCTGAGCTGGTCGATTAAATCCTCCTCAACGCGGATCTTCCGCAAAAGCATATAGCACAAGAAGCGGTGAGAGAGCGCAGGTTCGTCGTGGAGCGCTCGGATCATCTCGTCTCTTTCAATGACTTGCAGAACTGTAGGCGCAATGGCGGTAACCGTCTTTGTACGAGTGGCCTCGCCTGCAAGGCAGCCTTCCCCAAAAAAATTACCGGGTCCCAGTATAGCTACGACGGCATCCTTGTCAGTCCCGGAGGCCACCGCGAATTCCACGCGGCCTCTTTGAATGTACATGACCGTCTCGGCGACATCGCCCTGAGAGAAAATAATCTCTCGCGTGGCGAACTTTTCAATCCTTGTTACCACATTGCCCAAATCACTTACGGTTGCGTATGAGGGTTCCCTTTTGGATGCCAGAAGGCCATTAAGCCTCGCATTCTGCTGGCCTACGGCGGCTCGTGCGGACGGGGCCATTCGTGGAGTCGCCGTTTCCTTGCGGGTATTGCTTAGGCAGATTTCCTGCAACTCTTCTCGCCCAGTCAGCATAGTATCTCCCCTCCTTAGAGTTGCATCAAAGCGGAGCACTTGCTGTGCAATTTGACACACTGCTGCGGATCGGCCGGTCTGGCTGCTCTATTTTTTGGTTGCAGTTTTGGTTGTGGCGCGGGCGGCGCAAGCGTGGGAGACGAATTCCTGGTCACGCTGCTGCTCGTAATTCTGCTTCATCTCCTCAAGAGTGTTTCCAATGGGGGGCACCGACGGGTTGAACACCCAGGCGCATTGCGAGCATGCCCAGCCCTGAAAATCCCCTGTTTTGGCCCACACTAGCTCGCGACGCACGAACAAAGAATATCCAGACCACTAAAGAAAGGTGAAGATATTGGATTCCTCTATCGGAGCTATGAACGACGTAGGAGGTAGTAAAGGTGGGGTGACCGCGCCACAGACGGATGCAAACCATATCGCTAACGTATGCCAGATAGAAGACTGCGTATGCAGCAGAATGGGTAGGGGTAGACAAAAATATAGTTGACGTAGAATTGTTGCTTGGGTATGGTATGCGTTGTGGAGGAGGGCCCATGCCCAATGGACTGAAAGCCGGAGCCAAGCAACCGGTTCTGAAGTATCGCCGTGTGGAACTTTCAAGTCTCAGGAAGGGTCGGCGCGGCAAGCACCACGACATCGTGGAAGGAATTCTGGGTGAGTTAGAAGGGGTACAACCCGGTTCGGCGCTGGAAATTCCGCTTGCGGACATGAACGGGATCGGACTGGCAAACCTGCGTTCGGCGGTTCATCGGGCGTCCACGTCCGCAGGGTTGTCCATTGAAACGCTTGCCGACGAAAAGAATTTTTACGTTTGGAAGACGCCGGCTTAAAAACAGCGGAGTGGAAGTAAGCGGTGTTCCGCGAACAACGATATTTATTCGCGCTTGCGGCAGAAGGGCCCTCAGCAATTCCCTCCAGCAACGATCTAATCTATTGAGGAACGGCGCGTTTAGGAACCGTAGTGTGTTCGGCGGCAGGGGCTCTCGGCAAACGGAGCTTCCCGAGGCAGGCGAGTCCCTCTTGGGGAGCGGCCGCCGCCGTCAGTGGCGGGGAAGATTAGTGGCTGCCGCCGCTCAGTTCGCGGACGATGTCGCTGACGAACTTTTTGGCGTCGCCAAAGAGCATCATGGTGTTGTCGAGGTAGTAGAGGGGATTGTCGATTCCGGCGAAACCGGCGGCCATGCTGCGCTTGATCACCATGACCGTGCGGGCTTTGTCTACGTCGATGATGGGCATACCGAAGATGGGGCTGCTTTGATCGGTGCGGGCCGCGGGGTTGGTGACGTCGTTTGCGCCGATGACCAAGGCCACGTCGGTTTGCGGGAGGTCTCCGTTGATGGCGTCCATCTCCATCATCTTGTCATAGGGGATATCCGCCTCTGCCAGCAGAACGTTCATGTGGCCGGGCATGCGTCCGGCGACGGGATGGATGCCGAAGCGCACGTCGATGCCCTTTTTGGTGAGGATGTCGTAGAGCTCACGGACTTTGTGTTGGGCTTGGGCTACGGCCATGCCGTAGCCAGGTACGATGACCACAGTGTTCGCGGCTGCGAGAATCGCGGCGGCGTCTTCTGGGCTGGCGCTCTTTACGGCGCGCTCTTCTTTGGCGCCTGCAGCGGAAGCCTGCACCTGGCCGAAGGCTCCAAACAACACGTTAGTGAAGGAGCGGTTCATGGCTTTGCACATGATGACCGAGAGGATGAAGCCCGAGGCGCCGTCGAGCGCGCCGGCGACGATCAGGACTTTGTTGTTGAGTACGAATCCGAGGAGGGAGGCCGAGAAGCCGGCATAGGAATTCAAGAGGGAGATGACCGTAGGCATGTCCGCGCCGCCGATGGGCGTGACCAGCATGATGCCGAAGATCAGGGCCACGCCGATCATGATGGGAAAGAGCAACGTCATCTCCGGATGGATGACCAGGGCCACCACGAGTCCGAGCGCGGCGGCGAGGACCGTGAGGCTGACATAGTTCTGTCCTTTATAGGTGATCGGCCGCTGCGGCAGGATCTCTTGGAGCTTGCCGGCGGCGATCAAGCTGCCGGTGAAGGTGAGCGAGCCGATGATCACTTCGAGGCCGATTTCTGCCATCTGGAACTTGGGCACGTGGGGAGCGGAGACGTAATATTCCGCGATACCGATCAGCGCTGCGGAAAGCGCGCCGAAGGCGTGGCTCAACGCGGTTCGCTGGGGAACCGCGGTCATCTTCACCATGCCGAGGGGCACGCCCACGGCCGCGCCAACGATCAGCGTGATGATGATCCACTTGTACTGGTCGACCTGCGGGTCGCACAAAGTGGCAATGACGGCGACAGCCGACGCGATTTCGCCGACGACCACGCCACGCTTTGCTGAGACCGGGGAGCCCAGCCACTTGATCGCCAAGATGAAGCCGATAGCCGCGGCGATGTACGTGAAATCGATGAGTTGTTGCGTGTCGGCCGGGGTCATGACTTTTTCGCCGCCTTGCCGGTCTTGAACATGCTGAGCATGCGGTCGGTGATAACGAAGCCGCCGACCATGTTGCTGAAGGAGGCCGCGACCGCCACCAGTCCGAGGATGGTCGAGAGGCGCGTCTCGTGCCGCCCGGCAATAATGATGGCCGCGACCACCACGATGGCGTCGAGCGCGTTCGTCAGGGACATCAGAGGAGTATGCAGGAGCGGCGAAACGCGTTTAATGAGCTCGATGCCTAAAAATGCCGATAGTATGAACACAAACAGACTCGAGATAAAATCCGCGGGCATCCCTGCCTCCTTAAGATTTCGCAGCCAGCGCCGGCAGCTTGTAAATTTCACGAAGCCTGACGCTTACAATCTCTCCACCCTGGGTCAGCAATGTTTCGCGCACGATCTCATCCTGCGGATTTATCTGCAGCTTGCCTTCTTTGATCATGTACAGGAGAAACGTGGCGACGTTTTTGGCATACATTTGGCTGGCGTGATAGGGAACCGTGCTGGCCAGATTGATGGAGCCGATGATGGTTACGCCGTGCTCTTCGATTTTTTCACCGGCGCGGGTCAGTTCGCAATTTCCACCGCGCTCGGCTGCGAGATCGACGACCACCGACCCGGGAGCCATTCCGTCGACCATTTCTTTGGTTACGAGAATCGGGGATTTCTTGCCGGGGATTACCGCGGCGGTGACCACGACGTCGCTTTCGGCGACTACCTTCCCGAGCAGTTCGCGTTGCTTCTTGTAGAACTCTTCGCCCTGGGCCGTCGCATATCCGCGCGCATCCTGCGCGTCCTTGGCTTCTACCGCGATCTCCACAAACCGTCCGCCTAGGCTCTGGACTTGCTCTTTGACAGCGGGGCGCAGGTCGTAGGCGGAGACTACCGCGCCTAGCCTGCGGGCCGTGGCGATGGCCTGGAGGCCGGCAACGCCGCACCCGATAATAAAAACGCGGGCTGGGGTGATCGTTCCCGCTGCGGTGGTGAGCATCGGAAAAAGCTTGGGCAGGGTGTCTGCGGCGATCAACACGGCTTTGTAGCCGCTGATGGTGGCCATCGACGAAAGCGCGTCCATGCTTTGCGCGCGCGTGGTGCGCGGCATCAACTCGATCGAAAAAGCCGACACGCCTTTTGACGCGATTTCCTGAATGGTTTCGAGAGAGCCGAGGGGACGCATGAAGCCGATGAGCACTTGGTTAGGCCGATAGAGGGGGACGTCGGCTTTGCCGGTCTTGTCGTTCGAACCGTAGCACAGGACCTGAACGACGATATCGGCTGCGGCGAAGACCTCGGCGCGCGTGCGGAGAATTTTTGCGCCCTTGGCTGCGTACTCGGTATCCAAATAGCCGGCTTCTTTTCCTGCGCCCGCTTCGACGACAACTTCCAGGCCCGCTTTTGTGAGGCTCGGAATTACCGCTGGTACCATCGCTACGCGGCGCTCCCCAGGAAAACTTTCTCGTGGCACTCCGACAATCATGAAGCTTCCTCCGGTATTTTGTCCGTTACTTCAAAACTTGCCCGCAATTCTAGTTTTCCATGTCCGCGCGGCATTCTACATCACGGCGAGGGACGCAAACAAATGGCCAGCGCAATCGGCTTGGATTTATCCGGCTCCGGCCTCTTTGCCAGGGATGAAATAGACTTCTTCGAACAGGGAACCCTTTTGCCAGCCGGCGCGGGTGAGAATGCCTTGGCCGTTTTCGCACATGCTGGGGTGGCCGCAGAGATAGCCCGTGGTGGTTTCCGGGCGCAGGTTCCACTCGTCGACGTACCTGCGAACTAAATCGTCGACGCGGCCGGTTTGCCCCTTCCACGAAGCGTCCTCCCACGGTCGGCTGATGGTGGCGACGAATTTGAACCACGGAACTTCCCGAGCGATGCGCTCGAGTTCCTCGCGATAACCGAACTCCCAAGAACGGCTTCCGCCTTGCAGGCAGAAGAATTTGTGTTCGCCGGGCATGGGGCTGTTGCCGGCCTTCCAATCCTGGTACAAAGTGCGCACATAACTCACAAAAGGGGCGATGCCGGTGACGGTGGCCAGAAGAAGGTGATTGGTGCGGCCACTTTTCAGGTCGAGGGTGAAGCGGCCCTTGGAGATTTTGCGGCAGAGCAAGGTGTCGCCCACGTGGAGTTTATAAAGATGCGGTGTGAGGGCACCTTGGGGGACCAGCTCGATGAAAAACTCAAGCCCCTCTTCGTACGGGGAAGAGACAATGGAGTAAGCGCGCTCGATGCGCTTGTCTTCGTAATCCACGCCGAGCGTAGCATACTGTCCGGCCTTAAAAGAAAAGGGGCCGCCGGGATCAACGCGGATCAGCCACAGGTCTTCCGACAAGTCTTTTCGCTCCATGATGCGGGCCGTGAAATGCTTGCCCGTCGGCACAGCCAGGCTCATACTCCTCCGTCGGCAGATTTCTTAGTGGGTCTACTCAAAGAACGACCGGGTGGAGCCGCTGTCTGCTTGGCCCGGTGCTGTGGAATCGATACGTTTCCCCCGGAGGATGAGTTGAATGTGTTGACCGAAGCCATCCTGGTATTGGACTTCGTTTGTGTCTGCTTCGATTGGGGAGGCTCACGGCGGCCGTCTGAGACATGGCCGCTGTCCGGGACCCCAACGGGCGGCATTGTACACCCGTTGGGGATTTTGCGAGGCGGGAATCGTTGGCGGATCAACTTCCCTCGAGCCGGAGGCTTGTGCCGAATGGCCGGATGGAGCGCCCTCAGGCGAGCGTCTTAGGGAGAGCCTGTGCATCCACTACTGATTCATCCAAGCCCATCAGGTGGTGGGGCTGCCCCGAATCTTCGCGCGGCGTGGCCTATCGACGAACGAGAAATGGACGGAACTCGGGCGCTCTCGTGCGGCTGATGGAACCTAGTCGGTCGTGTAGGCCAGCAAATCAGAAGAACTGACACGGGCTTTTTCGAGCCCGCTTGCGCCGTGGCGCGAGCTTTGCGTGACGATATGGGTCATTTCATGGACGATAATGCGTGAAACCGCGCGCGCCAGGAGGCGCCGGCGCTCGGCGGTGGTTTTATCTCGAAGATCTCGATAGAGCATCTGCCGAACCCGGTCGCAGTCCACATAGACGAAGGGCTGGATCCGATCTTCAACCAGTAACACCCAACCGAGGGGGCCGCGAGGTTGCTTCTGGTTGGTACTCGGCGCGGCCATCGTGCAATCACCACGGAGCAGGATTTCGTAGCCGCGCTTAGACTCCAGGCCTTTCTGAAACTCGTCTTGCGTGATCCACCGAACAGAACCTGTCAGCAATTTTCGCGTTTCGGAGCGCTCCAGCTCGGATTTCAAAGCTGGCCAAAATGCGCTGCAGGAGGGGGAGGGGAAGTACACCACCACCAGAGTATCGTAGGCCACGGCGGGATGTTCCTCAGCACGAACGGGGAACCTGAAAAATAAGGATAAGACCGGAGCAAGCAGCGCTCGGCGGAGCACCAGCGCTCGAAGGAATTTGCCATACGCAAGAAGAACTCGCATGAAGCGAGTGTGAGGAACGCTCTTGTATCGGTCCAATAGATTGTTATGATCATAGTCATTCTTGCGGGAGATGATGGCATGGAGATCCGGCAACTGCAGATTTTTCAAGCGCTCGCCGAAGAGCTGCACTTCACCAGAGCGGCGGCGCGGGTGCATTGCGTGCAATCCAACGTGACCACCCAGATTCGCTCTCTCGAAGAGGAATTGGGCACGCCACTCTTCGACCGCTTGGCGAAACGCGTAGTTCTGACGGATGCCGGACGGCGCTTCCTGCCGTATGCGGACAAAGTTCTCTCGACGCTCGACGAGGCCCATTGCGCTATGATCCAGGATGCTGTCCCTGCGGGGCCGCTGTCCGTTGGTGCTCCCGAATCCGTGCTCACCTATCGTCTGCCAGGAATTCTCAGCGAGTTCCGCAGGCTCTATCCAAAGGTGGCGCTGACGTTTCGGCCTTACAGTGACGAGAAGCTGGTCCATTCGCTGGAGGTCGGCAAGTTTGATTTGGCGGTGTGGATGGTGGACCACATCGAACCAGACCGATTGAAATCTGTGCGTCTTCGGAACGAAGAGATTCTCCTGTTTGCTTCCCCGGAACATCCGTTTGCGGCGAAGAAAAAGGTGGAACCCCAGGACTTGAGCGGGCAGACTTTGCTGCTCACCGAAGCGGGATGTGGTTACCGTAAGAAACTGGACCAAATACTCGCGCTCGAAGGAATTCGTCCGGGAAATATCACAGAATTCTCGAGCGTCGAGGCCATCCGAGAGTGCGTTTCCATGGGGATGGGCATGGGATTGTTGCCAGAGGTAGTGATAGCGGGAGAAATCGCGCGCAAACGAGTGGTGGCGCTCCCGTGGGCAGGCCCGGATATGGCTATCACCACCTACGTGGTGTGGCACAAAGACAAGTGGATTTCCCCGGCGATGAGCGCATTCGTTTCGCTTCTGGAAAAGAGGATCCGAGCGAAGGCCCATGCACCATCACGCTCGCGGCCAGGAGCGCCTGCCTCTTAGCTGTTTAGCTGCTCGGCACGGAAGTTTCTTGAAACATTTGGGGGTCTCCGATACGTCTAACCTGTGACGCAAAGGGTATGGCGCGTCCGCCGCGTAACCCTCCCAGGCGAAGACAGTCGAGGTTTGCAGGTCGCGTTAGATTCGAGGAGTCATCGATGGAATTGCGTGGGAAAGAGCGCGTAAGGCGCTTGAGATTGATTGCTGTATTTGCTTGCATGGTTTTTGGCGCTGCTCGCGGGGTGGACGCGAGAACTCGGGAACGCCTGCCACAAGGAGCGCCAGCGTCGAATCCGGCGACGCGACCGGTCGGCACGATCAAGACCATTACCGGAAAAGCGATTGTATTGACCACCGATGCGGGCGCCGAAGTTGCGATTCAAGTGCAGGATGATGCTCGGCTGGTGCGAATCGCTCCGGGGCAAAAAGACTTGAAGGATGCGGCCCCCATTCAACTGGCAGACCTGCAGCCGGGGGATCGTATTTTGGTCCGCGGGAAGATGGCAGACGATGGGAAGACCATCCTGGCGGCTTCCGTTATCGCGATGAAACAGACGGACATCGCGATGAAGCAGTCCCACGAGCGCGACGAGTGGCAGAAGCATGGCGTTGGCGGGCTGGTGAGCGCGGTCGACGCGGCAGGCAGCACCATCAAGATTTCAACAAACGCCCTCGGGGCTGCCAAGGACGTGAGTATTCATGTATCGAAGCAAACCGTATTGCGCCGATACGCGCCGGACTCCGTGAAGTTTGATGATGCCAAGCCTTCGGCGATCGAGGAGATCAAAGTGGGAGACCAGCTGCGCGCGCGGGGAGCACGCAGTGCGGATGGCACGGAGCTAACGGCGGATGAAGTCGTATCTGGAACATTTCGCAATATAACGGGAATGATCAACGGAATTGACGCCTCTCAAGGAACGATTACGGTCATGGATCTGGTGGCGAAAAAACCGATCACCGTGAAAGTTACGGCGGATACGCAGCTTCGAAAGCTGGCTCCTGCCATGGCGCAGCGGATTGCCATGCGGCTCAAGGGCGCTCCCGCGGATGCGCCGACGGGCGGTAATGCGGCGGCGAGTGCGACGGCGAAACCAACGGAAACATCAGGCGGTGGCCAAGCTGGGGGGCAGAGTGGCGCCGGTCGAACGGGCGGAGCGGGAGGAGCTGGTGGGGGCGACCTGCAACAGGCACTCAGCCGAATGCCCGCCGCGACGCTTGCCGATTTGCAGAAGGGCGATGCGGTGATGATCGTCGCCACGGAAGGGACGCAAGAACGTGGGGTGATAGCGATCACGCTGCTTGCCGGAGTGGAACCCCTACTACAAGCTGCCGGTGCGTCCACGATTCTTACCCCGTGGACCATGGGCGCAGCACCGGGCGGGGATGCCGCACCTTGAAGCACGCCAGTTATGAGAAAGATGGTTGCCGGTCAGGAGAAGGAATGAGATTTGGCCTTTATCGGTGGATGCTTTTTCTAGCAACGCTTTTGCTCGCGGTAATGTGTGCGAATGTAATGAAGGCGCAGACACCTGCGGGAACCTTGCGAGGGCAAGTGACGGACCCGTCGGGCGCGGCCGTCGGCAATGCCACGGTGCTGGTAAGTACGGCGAGCGGAGTAGCTACGGCGACGACCAACCGCGACGGCATTTTTGAAGTGACGGGCCTTGCTCCCGGCAAATACGAAGTAAAGGTGGTGGCGGATGGTTTTGCGGCGTTCGATCAGCCGGAAGTCGTCATCAGCGCCGGCCAAGCCCAGAAACTGAATGTAGCCATGAAGATCGAAGTGCAGGAGCAGAAAGTCGAGGTCTCGGACACCACGACGAAGGTGGATGTGAATCCGGCGAACAATGCCGGCGCGATCGTGATGCAGGGGAAAGATCTCGAAGCGCTTTCGGATGATCCGGATGAGCTGCAGTCCGAGCTGCAGGCGCTGGCGGGGCCTTCGGCTGGGCCGAACGGCGGCCAGATCTACATCGACGGTTTCACCGCTGGACAACTTCCGCCCAAAGCCTCCATTCGCGAGATTCGCATTAATCAAAATCCGTTTTCGGCGGAATACGACAAACTTGGTTACGGGCGAATCGAAATCCTGACCAAGCCCGGCACGGACCAGTTTCACGGGCAGTTTTTCATGACCGGAAATACGGCGGGATTCAATTCTCGAAACCCGTTTGAACATTTGCCAGCGGGAACCGAGCAGCCCGGCTACCACACCACGCAATTCAGCGCCAACGTGGGCGGACCATTGAGCAAGAAAGCCTCATTTTTCTTCAACATCGAGCGGCGTAGCATCAGCGATTTGTCCGTGGTGAGCGCGGAGATCGTTGATCCCACGACGTTTCAGATCGAGCCGTTCAGCCAAGCGTTGCCAAATCCTAGGACCAGAATCAATTTGAGCCCGCGGCTCGACTATCAAGTAACGCCCACGAACACGCTGAGCGTGCGCTACCAGTATTGGCGGAATAACGAGAAGGACGACCTCGGGACTGGCGGTGGTTTTAACCTGGTGTCGCAGGCGACGAATTCCATCAACTCGGAAAACACGCTGCAAGCCACGGACACGCAGACCATCAGTCCGTCGATCATCAACGAGGTGCGGTTTCAATACATTCGCGAAACCGAGAGCGCGACGCCCACAACCACCGCGCCGGCCATCAGTGTGCCGGGCGCGTTCGTTGGCGGCGGCAACACCAGCGGGACAAGCAGCGACACGCAGGACCGCTACGAGCTGCAAAATATTGTTTACATGAATCACGGCAAGAATGCGTGGAAGATTGGCGGGCGGCTTCGCTATACCACGGATTGGACGGCATCGAATGGCACCTTTAATGGTGCGTATTCGTTTGGAGCAAGACTGCTGCCTGGATGCGCGCCGACCGCCACGGACAACTGCGAGATCACCCCGCTCCAGGCGTACCAAATCACACTGCAAGCGCTCGCACCGGGAAATACTCCGGCGAACCTAGCAAAGGCAATTTCGGAGGGCGGCGGAGCAAGCTTTTATTCGCTGAATTACAACACCGGGGGCTCAGCAGCGACTAGCGTCAGCTTTTTTGATGGGGCGCTCTTTGTACAAGATGACTTTAAGTGGCGGCCGAATGTAACTGTGAGTTACGGGCTCCGTTACGAGACACAAAACAATCTTGCCGACCACGCCGATTTTGCCCCGCGTTTGGGAATCGCGTGGGGCATCGACGGAAACGGGAAAAACAAGTCGCCGAAGACCGTGCTGCGGCTGGGATACGGCATCTTCTACGACCGCTTTGCGGAAAACCTGGTTTTGCAGCAGCAATTGGCCAACGGCTTCATCCAGCAGCAGTTCCTGATTCCGAATCCACAGTTCTTCAATCCGAACCAGCCGTTTACCCCGGCCGATCCGGGGTTTCCCACCACAGCGGCGTCATCGGAAACGGTTTATGTGAAAAACCGTAATCTTCGCACTCCGTACACGATGCAGGCAGGAGTGACACTTGAGAGACAGCTGACGAAGTTTGCAAACGTTTCCGTTACGTACCTGAATGCGCGGGGCGTCCACCAGTTTTATGCCAATGTTTTTCCCCCGAATACGCCAAATTCACCGCTGCCCGGCGGTTTCATTCCCAGTGACATTGCTTATCAATATACGTCCGGGGCCATCTTCAAGCAAAATCAACTGATCGTGAACAGCAGCGTGCGCATCCCGACGGCGCATGGATTTATCAAAGATCTCTCGCTCTTCGGTTACTACACGCTGAACTACGCGAACAGCGATAGTGCCGGAGCTTTCTATGTGCCGTCCATTCCAGAGGGCGTGGGCGCGAATCCAGAAGGTATCAGCGCGGATTACGGACGCGCGTCCTTTGATATTCGGCACCGAGCGTTCTTCGGGGGCACGATAGGAGCGCCGTACGGCTTCCGATTGAGCCCGTTCATGATTGTTAGTTCTGGCATCCCGTTCAACATTACGACCGGACAGGATGTTTTTGGCGATGCGCAGTTCAACACCCGGCCGGCGCTTGCCACCTGTGGTCCCGGCACGCCGCCCGGTGTGGTACAGACCGCATTCGGTTGTTTTAATACACTTCCTCAGGCGGGACAGACTCCAATCCCTATTAACTTCGCGACCGGGCCGGGACGCTTTTCGCTGAACCTGCGGCTCAGCAAGACGTTTGGATTTAGACAGAAGAAGGAAGCGGTCGCCAGCGGCGGTCCGGGCGGGCCAGGAGGAAGCACGTTTGGGCGCGGGCCTGGCGGTGGCGATCACGGAGGTGGGCCGAGAGGTGGCGGCGGACCCATGTTCGGAGGGGGCGGATCGTCGAACTATCGGTACAATCTGACCTTCAGCGTGAATGCGCGGAACGTGTTCAACAACGTGAACGTCGGAACGCCGATTGGGAATTTGAGTTCGCCGCTCTTTGGCGAGGCCAATGCGCTTGCTGGGCAGCCGTACTCATCCCCGACAGCGAACCGGCGGATCGACTTGCAGGTGCAGTTCACGTTTTAGCGGTGGATTATTTCCTAGTTCCGGCCGGCAGAGGGACGCACTAATTGCCAGGAAAATGCCATGAAGAGGCGGCGAAAGAAAGTGCTGGATGTGGGCGTGGAGGCCAGGCGGGCAGCACGTAACTCCGGGATTGCGCCTGCGGCCACCCGGGTGATCGCGGATAAGCGGAAGCATCCGGCCAAGCACAAGAAAAAGTGGCTGGAAAAAGAAGCGGAGTAGAACCGGAATCCTCCCGGTTTCCCTTTTCTGCCGAGTAGGTCCGGACCGGACCTAGTTTTTGGAGCCTCATCCAGGTTTATGAGCGGGGACGGATTCGTCCGGGCGGAAAAGCGCGGACGGCATGGTCTTCTTGCGCTCGGCGAGTACGCTCGCGATCGATTCCAAATCCTTTTTGTCAAAGCCCATACAACTGATCTTCACAGTGCCGTCGGTCTCAATGAGAAAGATCGTCGGGACACTGCTAAGGCCGTAGGCATTTGAAGCCGGATAGCCTTTTTCCTTTTCATCAAGCAGTATCGGGAAAGTGGTGCCGAATTCCTTGGCAAAGTCTTTCGTAGCGCCGGCTTCATCTTGCGAGATGCCAAGGAAGTTCACGTTGTCGCCGCCGTAGCGCTTGTAGATGCGTTCGAGGAAAGGGAACGTGAATTGGCAGACCGGGCAGGAAACTTTGAAGAAGGCCGCCACCACGGGCCCTTGTTCGATTAGTTGTTCGAGTGCGTGCTCTTTTCCATCCAGCGCCTTCAAGGAAAATCCCGGCGCCATATTTCCTGCCACGATGTGAGTCATCTCTTTGCTTGCTCCCAGCCAACGCCAAGTGCGATCGAAAATCGTCATTTCAGAATCTTAGCGCAGTCTCGAGAAACGCAGGAAATAATACGCCTCTCCGAATCAATGCACCTGCCTGGTGGCGTAGTCCAGCCCGGCTTGTGCGCGTTTGTCGTTCGGATTTTGCGCCAGAATGCTTCTGTAAGTTGTCTGAGCGTCGGCGAAATGCCCCGCTTGCAGCTGGGCCTGGCCGAGAGAAAAAGCTGCGTCGTTCATTCTTGGGTCGAGTGCGAGTGCCTGCCGGAACTCAGGAATTGCGGAGTCGTACTGCCGCTTGGCGAGCGAAACCTGTCCGAGCCCAAAATGCACGAATGCCTGGTTGGGGTTTTGCTCCTCGAGATGCTGGAAAAATGCCGTTGCTTGACCGATCATTCCGAACTGCAGAAAAACTGTTCCGAGTTCTTTCTGGTACGTGATGTTGTCTGGATTCGCGTCGTAAGCCTTTTGTAGCGCCGCGATTGCTTCGGGATACTGCCCTTTGCGGAAATACACCTTGGCCAGCAGTTCGTGCCCGGGAGCAAACTCGG
Source organism: Acidobacteriota bacterium (assembly GCA_013289825.1). Classification (GTDB taxonomy): domain Bacteria; phylum Acidobacteriota; class Terriglobia; order Acidiferrales; family UBA7541; genus Acidiferrum. The sequence continues at coordinate 110,970 of JABCZF010000004.1, forward strand.
GCTCACGCGCGGTTAGCTGCTGCAATTGCGTCAGGGCTTCGTCGGTTTTCTTCTCGGCGATCAAGTGCTCGGCGGTTAGAAGCTCGCTCACACCTTTGGAGAGTCTTTTGGCTGCAATGGCGGAGCCCACCAGCGCGATCGCAGAGAAAATAGCCACCAGCGATACCCGTGCGCGGCGCGCCGCCTCGCTAGCTCCGGCAGCGGGCAGCACCGCTCCAACGACAAGGCCCATCGCCAGGCCGCCGATGTGCGCGGCGTTACTGATTCCCGGAAGCGCTCCAAACGCCAGGTTGTAGGCAATGAATGTGCCCAGGCTCCCCAGCATTCTGCTGTTGATTTTTATGTGCGACGGAGTCTTCTTCAAATAAACGTAGGAAACCAGCACGCCAGCCATTCCAAAAATCGCACCCGAGGCTCCTGCGCCCACCCCCATCGGGTGCCAATACAGGCTCGCGATGCTGGCGAAAATTCCGCTCACAAAATAAGCGAGCAAGTAAGAGGCGCGTCCCATCAATTGCTCGGCAGCGCGGCCCAAATTCCAGAGGCACCACATGTTGAGGCCGATGTGAACAATTCCGAAGTGCAAAAACATGCTGGTGACCAGGCGCCACCATTGCCCGTTCAGCGTGAGGGGACCAAAGTCCGCGCCGAAGGCAATCATCTGCTGCGTCGATGGGGTGAAGGGCGATATTCCTCGCAGCACCATGATTAGGAACACCATTACGTTCAGCCCAATTAGTCCTGCGGTGATCAGGATGGAAGGAGTAAGGGGAGCTTGTCCAGAAGTTGCAATCCCGGCGCGCGACCTTGGCCCCCTGCCCTTCTCGCATTCCGGGCAGGTCAGGGAAACGGGCGAATCACCGAAATTGCGTTCAAACTCTTTTCCGCACTGTGGGCAGCGTTCGATGGGCATAAAAAATAATAACAGTTTCTAAGGAAATGGCCGCGTGCTCCGAAGAATAGAGATCGCAACTAGGATCAGTGGATTTGCTTGGTTTTGCGGTGCATGTAATCCATCAGCAAGTACTGGCCGAGGGTGTAGGGCGTGGTGAAGTAGGCTTTGCCGCGGCACATCTCGGTGATTTTCTGGACGAAGTGGACCAGGCTGTAGTCGCTGGCGAGCATGAAGGTGTTGATCATGATGCCGGCGCGCTTGCATTTGTTGACTTCTTCGAGAGTCTGGCCGACGACGAAAGGATCCAATCCGAAGGCATTTTTGTAGATACGGCCGTCTTCTAACGTGAGCGCGGAGGGCTTTCCGTCGGTGATCATGATGATTTGGCGCATGTCTTTCTTTTGGCGGAGCAGGATACGCTGCGCCAGCCGCAGGCCTTCGCGCGTGTTGGTGTAGTACGGGCCAACCTGGACGCGGGCGAGTTCGCCGAGGGGAACTTCTTCGGCGCTGTCGTGGAAGAGCACCAGGCTGAGCGTATCGCCGGGATATTGCGTGCGAATGAGATGGGAAAGGGCCATGGCCACGCGTTTTGCGGGAGTGAAGCGATCCTCGCCGTAGAGAATCATACTGTGGCTGCAATCGAGAAGAACGACGGTGGCGCAAGAGCTGTGATATTCGCACTGATGCACCATGAGGTCCGAATAGGCCATGTCGATGGGAACTTTCGCGCCTTGGCGGCGGACGGCGTTGAAGAGAGTTTCGCTGACGTCCAGATTCATGGTGTCGCCGAATTCGTAGGGGCGGGAGACGCCGCCGGACTCGATGCCCGTGGAGAGGTCGCGGGTGTCGTGACGTCCAAAGCTGCTGCGGCCTAGGGAGCCGAGAAGGTCCTGGAGAGTTTTGAAGCCTAGGAAATCGATGGTCTTGTCGGTGATCTCGAAGCGTGCTTCGGGGGGCTTTTCGTGGGGCTGGCCGAGTTGGCCGCGGGCGGAAGTTTCCGGAGGTGGCGTGACTTGGGGCGGCTGCTCGGGATTGATGAACCCTTCCTGAGCGAGGCGCTCCATTAGTTTGTCGAGGAGATCTTTAACGGCTTGATTGTTTTGCGCGTCGGGATTTTGCAGCATTTGGCGAAGCTCTTCGCTCATGGCGTCTTCGGGGAGGAAGTCGCCTTCCTGGAGGGCGCGGAGAATGGCTTCGCGTAGGGCTTCCATGGAGCGGCCGGAATCCATTTGGGAGACTCCGTAGAATTGCGATTCAAAGCCGCTCTGCAGGAAAAAATCGCCCATGCGTTTGACCAGTTCTTCTAGATCAATGGCATCGGCGGGTTCGCCGACGTATTTTCCGTAGCGGATGAATTTCATGTGCAGAACCTCGGAAAGCTAACAGCCGACAGCTGGCAGCTTACAGCGGCAAAAAAACGAACCAGTATCACTCGGCAACCAACGTTGGATGGCGGCGCTCTGTGCATTTCAGTTGAATTGGCGGCGCGGAGGGCGGGCCGGATTTTCGCGCTGCTCCTGCTGCTTGGGCTTGTCGGCGTAGAAACCGCGTTCTTCGCTGCGGCCGATGCGGCGGTGGGCCCATAAGCCTTCTAGGATCATTTCGGCGGCGGACGCGGCAGCGGCTGCGTCTTTGCGCTCTTGGACGCCGAGGCGCCCGATATGCTCCATTAGGCCCTGAATTTTGGAGAGCTGGTGGTAACGGTCGGAAGTTGTGGCCAGCTCCGGGAGTTTGAGTTCGCCGCCGATTTCAAACCACTGAATGACCGGTTGGAAGCTGACTTCGGCGAAATGTTTGCTGAAGACGCGGCCGACGGCGGTGCGAATCAGTTCGCGGGCGATGGTGTCGGCGCCTTTTAGCTCGCCTTCGTATTCGAGTTCGAGCTTCCCGGTGATGGCGGGGAGCGAGGAGTACACGTCGGCGATACGCGCGACGACGGATTTTTCTCCGGTGCGAGCGGCGCGCTGTTCGGCGCTGCTGACCAAGCTTTCGAGAGTGGTGATGGGGAGACGCTGGCTGACGCCGGAACGGCGGTCGACGCGTTTGTCCTCACGGGCCTGAAAGGCAATTTCTTCCACTACGTTGCGAAGATAAGCGGGAACTTCTACTTTGCGTCCGAGGTCGCGAGCGACCCAGGCTTCTTGCGCGGTGATGGCCATGCCTTCTTCGAGACTGGACGGATAGTGTGTGCGAATTTCGGCGCCGATACGGTCCTTGAGCGGAGTGATGATTTTGCCGCGCGCCGTGTAGTCCTCGGGATTCGCAGTGAACACGAGAAGGACGTCGAGCGGCAGACGCAGGGGGTAGCCCTTAATCTGGATGTCGCCTTCTTGCATGATGTTGAACAATCCGACTTGGATTTTGCCGGCGAGGTCAGGAAGCTCATTGATGGCGAAGATGCCGCGATTGGCGCGAGGGAGGAGGCCGTAGTGGATGGTCAGCTCATCGGAAAGATCGCGGCCCCCGCGAGCGGCACGGATGGGATCGACGTCGCCGATGATGTCGGCCATGGTCACGTCGGGGGTAGCGAGCTTTTCCACATAGCGATGATCGCGGGGCATCCAGGCGATGGGTGTGTTGTCGCCTTCGGCGGCGACTTTTTCGCGGCAGGCGCGGCAGATAGGGCGCAAGGGATCGTCGTTGATTTCGCATCCGATGACCACGGGAATTTCTGAATCGAGGAACTGGGAGAGGCCGCGGAGGATGCGGCTTTTGGCTTGGCCGCGAAGGCCCAAGAGGATGAAATTGTGGCGGGAGAGCAGGGCGTTGATGATTTGCGGGATGACCGTGTCTTCGTAGCCGTGGACGCCGGGGAAGAGTGGCTCGTTCTTTTCGATCATGCGCAGGAGGTTTTGGCGCATTTCGGCCTTCACCGAGCGCGAGACGGTCCGAGCGTCGAAGTCCGGGATGCGTTTCAGCTCACCAAGAGTGCCAGCTCTCGGATGTCCCGCGGATGCGAGAGATGTGGTTACCGTCATGAGGCCCCTTCCGCGTCCTGAGTAAATTGGGACGCAAGCAATGCTAATACAACCCGTGCTAATTCAATCCTTGTCCGTTGCCCCCGGCGCGCTGGCGCATCACGCCTGTCTTCTGTAGATGCGGCGCCCAGGCGCGAAGATACCCGACCAGGCGTTCCTGGCGGTCCGATTCGGAGCGTAGTTCGAGGATTTGCTGCTTCCAGAGCAGATCCATCGGCAGGCTGCCTGCGATAGCGAAAGAGATTTGAGCCGACTGGTCGGTATCGGTGTTCTTGGGATAGTCCTCGAAGACCAGTGTGTGGCAGGTCTCGTAGAGTTCGACAAGCTCGCGGCGCATGGATGGGTTGGCCGGCGCCTCGCGGTCTTCGAGGTAATCCACGTGGCCTTCAGCGAGGGGATGCTCCTCGAAGAATTTGACGACGCGGAAAGGGTCGCGGCCGACGGTCAAGATGTCCATGGTTTCGTCGTTATAGGGCTTGACGACTTCGATGATTTCAGCGGTGCAGCCCACGCGGGCGATGCCCTTCGGAAGTGCCAGGAGAACGCCGAAGACGGACCTTCCCTTCAGGCAGCGGTTGACCATATCGACATAACGAGGCTCGAAGATGTGCAGGGGAAGGTCTGCGCCGGGGAGAAGGACGACGTTCAGTGGAAAGAGCGGGATACGATCAGGCCGCATAGTGCCAGCTCAAATCATACCAGAGCGCGGGCCAATTGGATGGGAATGCCCCACAAGTCTCGGAAGGCGGGAGGTAGCGTCGTGTCAGGCGAGTTCGGCGAGGAAGGATTCCATCTCAGAGCGGGCGTGGTCGTCGCCTTTTTGGGCGGCGGCGGCGATGCCATTCGACAGAATCTGCTTGGCTTCGTCGCTGCGCGACTCGCGAGCCAGGAACTGGCCGTACATTAGGTAAGCCGGGATGTAGTCGGCATGGCGCTCGAGTAGGGCTCGGAAGTGGACGTCGGCGGCGCGGGGGTCGCCGCCGTTCATGCACTCCATCGCGAGGCCGTAGCGAGAGAAGGCGTCGTCGGGTTTTTTGGCGACGAAGTCTTCCAGCATTTGGCGCCGCGTTTTCTTTTGGTCCGGCATAGTTGGCTCTCGTATTATACGGGGAAAGAGACGCGAGCAGGCCGGGAACCGGCAGAGACGCGGGCGGCTTAGTGAGGCATCGCTTGGGCTCGAGAAAGCGCACCGGCAGGGTGCCTGTGCTAAAAGGGAGAGCGAATGAAGCGTAAGCAACTGGTGAAGAGTGAGATGAACGGGGAATTTGCGTTGAAGGGGAAACCGGTGAGCGCTTCGCGCTCAGAGATGACGGAGATTGTGTTGCCCGCGCAGACCAACCCTTTGGGGAAGTTGCTCGGGGGCCAGGTGATGCATCTCGTGGATATGGTGGCGGCCATGGCCGCGCACCGGCATTCAAACAGCTATGTGGTTACGGCGTCGGTGGACTACATTGATTTTCGCAATCCGATTAACCTGGGGGAGATCGTCAATCTGAAATCGCAAGTGAATCGGGTGTTCCGGACGTCGATGGAAGTGGGGGTCGAGGTATACTCAGAAAATGCCATGACCGAGGAGCGCAAGCACACGACCTCGGCTTATGTGACGTTTGTAGCCATCGATGAGCACACTAGGTTTCCCAAGCCTGTGGCGCCACTGATCTTGAAGACGGCCGAGGAGAGGCGACGGTTTCGAGAGGCTGCGAAACGGCGCGAGGTCCGCCTCGCTCTGCGTTACGGGAAGAGACACATCGTTAGCTGACGCCGCCGGAATAGCGGGGCGGGTTGGTGGGCCAGGGGCTGCCGCCTTCGGGTTCTTCACTGATGGCGAGAGCTTTGGTGGCGTCCATGGATTCCGGCGGACTCGAGACCAGCAGGACGAATCTCCCATTGGCATCAGGGCGCACCATCATCGAGGGCATGGGCATTTTTCCGGGTGCCTTAGGAATGAACCACAGTTGCAAGACATGATGGGGAGACGGCATGGGAATGTTTTCACCCATGACCACCACGCCCCATTCGGAATGCCACTTAGCTTTCAGTTGCGGTCCTTGAGCGTCGCTGCCTTTGAGAGCAATATTTACGGAACCGGGGTCCATCAGAATCGTAGCTTCACGCTTGGCGAGGAGGAGTTCCTGTTCAATCTTTTGGCGTTGTTGGACGAGGTCGGCGGCGCGATTGTTTGCCTCACGGATTTCGTCGTGCAGGCGACGGGTGTTCCAAGCAGAGTAGATCGAGAAGACCACCAGCGCAGCCACGCCTGCCAGCAGCCAGAACGGGATGGCGCTCTTGGAGGGCAGCGCGTGAGGTTTCGCCTGGGATTGCGCTTCAGCGCGGACCGTTTGCAGCAGACGGCCCTTGAGCATGTCCGAAGGAGCGGCTTCCGGGGCCGTGTAGGCGAGTTGGCTGATGAGCCACCGGGCTTCTTCGACGGCCTTGGTGCACTCCGGGCAGCCGCTCGCCAGGTGGACTTCGAGCGCGACGCGTTCTTCGGGATCGAGCGCGCCGAGCGCGTAGGCTTCCGTCCGCTCACGGAATTGGTCGCAGTTTTTCACGAGGTTGCCTGCAATCCTTCTTTCAGGCGAAGCAAACCGTTTCTTATCCAGCTTTTGACCGTGCCGAGCGGTTCTTCGAGTGCTGCCGCAATTTCGGAATGACTTAGACCTTCAAAATAGGCAAGTTCGATGGCTTTTTTCTGCTGCGGACTGAGCGAAGCCATCAGGGCGCGGACCCGTTCGGCACGGCGTTTATCATCCAGGACCTTTTCATATTCGGGCGCGACTACGGCGCTCGGTAACTCGTCGGGTTGATCCTCGCGGCGGCGCTGGCGTTCGCTCTTCAGACGCAGCCGGTCAAGCGCCCGGTTCCGCGCCATGGTGCACAGCCAGGGAACAAAAGGGCCGCGAGAGGGGTCATATTGGTCGGCGTTGCGCCAGAGCTGGAGGAAGACCTCCTGGACGACCTCTTCGGAGATCGAGGCCTGCTGGAGAATGCGCAGGACCAGGCCGTAGACCAGGCGCGAATGGCGATCGTAGAGCTGTTCGAAAGCGCTCACGTCTTTTTGAAGAAGGCGCGGCACGAGCGTCGCGTCGGGCGACACTTCGCGAGGGCCTGTGGATGTGAAAGCCGCCAAGAGCACGAGTGTCGGCTTCTTCCTCTCCTAGAAGACTATACGGCGGAAACGACAATTCGGATGACCAAGGTGGTTAGCCCGAACCTGTGTGCGAAGCCGCAATTCGCATCTCATCCGCCACCGCAAGAGCTTGTTCGATGCAGGCGCCGATGGCGGGTCCGCGGAGATAGTTTCCCACAAGCTTGAGGTTTAGAAAAAACGAAGATTCTCGCGCGAGACTGCCAACGCGCGTGGTGTGGCCGATGTTGTATTGGGGCAGAGCTCGCGGATAGATCTGTACGCTAGAAAAGGTGGGAACGCCGCGAATGGAGAGGATTGGTCGAATCTCTCGATGAACGATGGCGCTTAGCTCTCCGGCGGAGAGCGCCACAGCCTGGGGATCTGTCGCGCCGCCGATAAAGCTCGTCAGTAAGACCGAACCTTCGGGTGCGCGGCCGGGAAAGAGTGACGAATTCCAGACCGTTCCCAGCGTGCGGAGACCCTCGGAACGTGGGACCAGGAACCCGAAGCCCACGAGAGATCGTTCGACATCCTCCTGGCGATATCCGAGCGAAACCACTGCAATAGGAGCGTATTCGATGCCTCCCAGTGCTGACTCAGCCTCCGGATGGAGAAGGCTCGCTGCCACATAGGTCGGCACTGCGAGAATGAGTCCGTCGGCAGCTATGCTCTCGGTGCCCGCTGCAGTTTTAGCGCCCACTACAAATCCTTCTGCTGGCGACGGGAGCCCGGTCCCTCCTCGTTGAATCGCTGTCACTTCTATTCCGCAGCGCAAGGCCGGGCCCAGATTTCTAGCAAGCGCCCTGATAAGAGTCTCATTTCCATCGCGAAAGCTTTGAAGAGTTGGCCTTTGCTTTGGGCTTTTTTTGGATTTTGCGGCGCGCATCATTCCGCGGGCGATGCTGCCGACGGTTCGTTCGGCTTCGAAGAGTTGGGGAAAAGCCGCCTGGAAGCTTAGTTTTTCCGGGTCGCCGGCGTAGATGCCGGAGACGAAAGGAGCGACGAGTTTGTCGAGGAGTTCGGGCGAAAACTTGCGCCGCGTAAATGCCGCGACGGATTCGCCTGCGTCGGGCGGGGTGCTGTGGCCGAGCGCGTCGCGGAGAACGCTCCATTTTGTGCGGGCACTGAAAAGGGAAGACGCGAAAAACGCCGGCGGGCTTAAAGGTGCTTGTCTTAGTTGTCCATCCAGGACCAGGAATCTGGGCGCGTGCGGAGGGGCTTCGATCAATTCGTTTTCGATGGCCAGGTCGCGGCAGAGGTCCTGGAGTTGCCCAGTGCCGCTGAAACTTTGCGGGCCAAGTTCGAGGAGGAAGCCATCCCGGCGCGGGGACCGGATTACGCCGCCTGCCTGCCCGGAGGCTTCGACGATTTGCGCGTCAATGCCGGACTTGCGTAAGGAATGCGCGCAGACCAGCCCGGAGATACCGGCGCCAACGACCAGGACTGGAACGCGGGCGGTCACAACCGACGCTCATTGCCAGGCTGGGGCGCAACATTCGCTCTTTGAGATTCCGGACAAAGCTGTGCCCCTACAACGGAGAGGAAAGGCCGGTAGAAAGGCGGGCTAGAGGGTTTTGGAGAAGAGAGGCTTGGCATTGAGGTGCTGCCTTTCGAGGTAGGGATCGAAGATCATGGCTAGATTACGAATGAAAATGCGGCCTAGCCAGGTGGTGCGGATTTCGCCAGGATGGAGTACCGCTAGGCCGTCTTCGCGAAAGGCCTCGAGGCGGGCCAGTTCGTCGGCGAAATAGCTGTCAAAGTCGATGCCGAATTCCCGCGAGATTTCTTGTTTCAAGACCATCGTGTGGCAGAGGAGTCGGTTGATGACTGCGCGGCGGAGACGATCGTCATCGGAAAGATGGTAGCCGCGCATGGTGGCGATGCCGCGTTCGTTGACGGCCTTTTCCCAGGAGGGGATGTCGCGTTGATTCTGTGCGTAGGCGTTTCGGATGGCACTGATGGCGGTGATGCCCATGCCGTAGAGGTCGGCGCCGGCTTTGGTGGTGTAGCCCTGAAAATTTCGATGGAGCGTGCGATTTTGCTGGGACACGGCGAGCTCGTCGCCGGGCTTCGCGAAGTGGTCCATGCCGATGTAGAGATAGCCGGATTCGAGGAATTTCAGGAGGCCGGTGCGGAAGATTTCGAATTTTTGCAGGCCTTCGGGGAGATGGCCTTCGAAAGAGTTTTGCTGCTTTTTGAGCCAGGGCACGTGGGCGTAGCTGAACAGGGCCACGCGATCGGGAGTGAGTTCGAGGATCTGCTCGACGGTGTGCGCGAAGGTTTCGGCGGTCTGGTAGGGAAGGCCGTAAATCAGGTCGACGTTTACACTTTCGAAGCCGAGGGCGCGGGCGGACTGAATGAGGTCCGCGGTAAGTTCGAATGGTTGGACGCGATTGATCGTTTTTTGAACGAGTGGATGGAAATCCTGGATGCCCATGCTCAGGCGATTGAAACCGAGCTTGCGCAAGGTTTCCAGGTGTTCGCGGGAAGTGACCCGCGGATCGACTTCGATGCCGATTTCGGCGTCAGGCGCAAAAGTGAAGTGTTCACGGGTGAAGCCAAAGAGTTCTTCAATTTGCGCCGGAGTGAGATAGGTGGGAGTGCCGCCTCCCCAGTGAAACTGCACGACGGGGCGATCACCGGAAACGCTGCGACTGACGTGTTCGACCTCGCGCTTCAATATGTCCAAGTACGGGGGCGAGACCCGCTTGTCTTTTTGGATGATGACATTGCAGGCACAGAAGAGGCAGAGACTCTCGCAAAAAGGGATGTGCATGTACAGGGACACGGGCGATTTGGCGCGCTGGGCTTCTTCGTGAACTTTTTCGAGGTCAGCGGGGCCGAAGGAATCATTCCAGACGGGCGCGGTGGGGTAGCTGGTGTACCGGGGGCCGGGACGGTTGTAGCGTGCTAGAAATTCTTCGCTGACGCGAAGCTCGTCGCGCATGTTTTCGAGGCTTGGATTTCGGAGCGTCACGATACGTGTCCCCTAACGCCAATTTGCTGCTGGTTTGGCTTCCTGCGACAGCGATTGCTGGCCGGTTTCGATAAAAAGTTGAGCGTTTTCGACTGGGGTGTGTTGCAGGATGCCGTGGCCGAGGTTCACGATGTGGCCTGTTCCGCCGAGTGCCGACAGCGCTTCTTGCGTCGCGCGTCGAATCTCCTCGGGCGGGCCGAAAAGAACCGCGGGGTCGACATTTCCTTGCAGGGCGATATGCGGTCCCAGCTTTAGGCGAAGTGCGTGCATATCCACGCGCCAGTCCACGCTCAGGACGTTGGCGCCCGCACGGGCCACCGCCGGTAGAAGGTGATGAGACGCTTTGGTGTAATAAATGACGGGAGTGGAACCACCCAAGCTGGAGATGATTTCTTGCGTGGCGGGGAGAGCGAACTCTTGGTAATCGCCGAGGGACAGTTCGCCGCACCAGGTGTCAAAGAGTTGCACGGCGGCGGCTCCCGCAGCGATCTGAGCCTTCAAGTAAGGAATAGTTGCTTCGGCGATGCGATGCAATAGCTCACGAAAAGTGGCTGGCTCGTGCAGCAAGAAGCTTTTTACCGTGGCGAAGCCTTCGCGGGTGCGGCCTTCGACCATGTAGCAGGCCAGAGTCCAGGGAGCGGCGGCAAAACCCAGGACCGGGACTTCTGGACCGACTTCGCGGAGCACGCGGCGAATGGCCTCAGGAAGAAAGGCGGTGTCGATTTCGGGGTCGAAGAGTTTCAGTTTCTGGACATCGCCTTTAGAGCGAACGGGCTCCGGCAAGTTGGGACCAGCGTCGCCCAGTTCAAGCTTTAGGCCCATGGCTTCGGCGGGGATCAGGATATCGGAGAAGATGATGACGGCATCCACGCCGAGCAGACGAAAGGGTTGCAGAGAGACTTCGGCGGCCAGATCCGGGGTTTTGCAAACCTCTAGAAACGCGTGGTTTCGGCGAATCGCGCGGTATTCTGGGAGGTAGCGTCCGGCTTGTCGCATCATCCAGACAGGAAGGCGCGAGAGAGTTTCGCCCCGGCAGGCGCGCAGGAATAAGTCTTTTCGATTCAGAGGAGCAGAAGTTGTGGTCATCTCGCGTCTGAGGAAGAGAATAGCAAATCCGCGAGATGTTTGCAGAACGAGTCCAGGCTTGTAAGGCTTGTGCGGCGCACCTCCAGGCTGGGCTATACTCTCAAGTCATGCTGATCTCTGAGGGGTCGCTGGCCGGACCGGCGCAGTTGCCGGGCGCGCGGCTGTGGGAAAAGTAGGCTGGTAGAGGCCATGAAAGACCTGTTTCTCATTCTGACGATCGTCGCCTACGGGAGTAGTTTGGCCCTCTATCTTCGCTTTCTCGGCACCGGGAGAGAGGTGATCGGGCGACTCGGAACAGTGCTCCTCGGGCTCGGGCTGATCGCGCACTATTTTGCACTGCTCGAACGGTCGCGGGGGTTGCACACCGTTCCTTATCATGACCTTTATGGATCGATGTCGCTGTTTGGGTGGCTGCTGGCCTTGACTTATCTGGGTCTGGAGCTTTTTCATCGCCAGCGTTCGGTGGGAGCGTTTGTCTTGCCGTTTATCATCGTGTTTTTTGTCGCGGCACACTTGGCGCCTGCGGATCGATTGTCTCCCGCCCCAGCGCGGGGAATAGTCTTTGCTTTCCACGTCACGCTCAGCATTCTTGCTTATGCGGCCTTCGCGCTTTCGTTCGTTTTTAGCTTGATTTTCCTGGGGGAGGAGCGGCTTTTGCGCAGCCGCAAGCTCGGCAATGTGGTATGGCGGCTTCCGCCGCTTGAACTTCTCGAACGCATGAGCCGATCGAGCGTTCTCGTGGGGCTGGTGTCTATCGGCATTGGCACGGCGCTGGGATTCGTGTGGGTCGACCGGCTGCGAGCACAAACTGGGTACTTCGATCCCAAGTACGTCATCACGCTGCTGGTGCTGCTGCTTTACGCGCTTTATTTTCAGTTGGCGCGGACGGCTTCGTGGCGGGGATCGCGAGCCTCAAAGCTCTGTATCTTTAATTTTTTCGTCGTGGTGATGAGTTTTACGGTGGTAAACCTGTACTTGTCTCAGAGTCATCGTTACTTCTAGGAGCGCGCGCTCGGCATGGAGATCGTTCTCGTCGGATTGAACCATCGTACGGCGCCTGTCGAGGTGCGCGAACGGGTGTCCTTCACGGCGGAACAAGCGCGGAAGGCGGCAGAAGAATTGCGCTCTCGAGGAATCCTCGAAGAAACGCTCGTGCTTTCGACCTGTAACCGGAGCGAAATCTATGGGGTGCCGCCGGAGAGTTCGCACGAGTGCGCGCCGGGATTGTCTTCGTTTCTAAGCGAGTTTCATTCTGTGCGGGCCGAAGAGCTTGGGCTGTCGCTCTACCATCACTATGACCGCGAAGCGGTGCGGCACCTCTTCCGTGTTTCTGCGGGGCTGGATTCGATGCTTCTTGGTGAGGCGGAGATCCTCGGGCAAGTGCGCGAAGCGTATCGCTATGCGCACGAGTACGGTGCCACCGGCCCGGTGCTGAACCGATTGTTTCAAGGAGCGCTCGAAGTCGGCAAGCGCGTGCGGTCGGAAACGGAGCTGGGAACTCGCCCGATGTCCGTGGCTTCGGCTGGAGTGAAACTCGCGGAGCGGGTCTTTGGAAAAATGAACGAGCGAAGCGCGCTGGTGCTTGGCGCGGGAACGATCAGCGAGCAGGTCGTCAATCAACTGAGAGACCGGGGTATCGCGGCGCTATTGATTATGAATCGATCGCGCGAACGTGCCAATGAGCTGGCGATTCGATTTGGCGGGAAAGTGGTTGGCTGGGGCGAATGGGAAACTGCCCTGAAGGTGGTGGATGTGGTGGTCTCCTCGGTGGCGTCCGAGGAACCCGTGCTACGGCGAGAACTCCTGCAGGCGGCGATGTCGGCGCGCGGCAACCGCGCGCTCTTCCTGATGGACTTGGGACTGCCCCGCAACATCGAAGCCTCTGCCGCAGAGCTCTACAACATCTACATGTACAACATCGACGACCTCACGGAAATCGTGGAACAAAACCGGCATGCGCGCGAGGGCGAAGTCCCGCGCGCCGAAACCATCGTGGACGAGCACGTCGGGAAGTTTCTTTCCTGGCAGGCGAGCGTGGAATTGGTTGGGGTGGTGGATGCGCTGCGCGCGCGATTGCGGGAGGAAAGGGCAGCCTTCATTCATGCCCGCATGGACTCCATGAATCACCTGAGCGCGGCGGAGCGAGAGCGCATGGAATCGATGATGGACGAATTGCTGGAGAAGCTGTTACTACAACCGGCGGAGCGTCTGCGCGGGGAGAAGGAACTTCGCCGCAAGATCCAAAATGTGGAAGCGCTGCGGGATCTTTTCCTGTCGAACCGGGAGAAGCCTTGAGACACCTGCGCATCGGCACCCGCGGGAGCCTGCTGGCGAAGTGGCAGGCGGAGTACGTGCGCAAACAGCTTTTCGCCGGCGCGGGTGTGGAAACCGAGATCGTCGTTATCAAAACCTCGGGCGACAAGCAGCAGATGGCGCCCTTGTCCGAAATCGGCGGAAAGGGAATCTTCATCAAGGAGCTGGAGGAAGCGCTGCTTGAGGAAACCATTGACCTGGCCGTGCATAGTGTCAAGGACGTTCCGACGGATACACCCTCGCGGCTGATGTTTCCGGCAGTGTGCCGGCGCGAAGACGTTCGGGATTGTCTGGTTGCCGCGAACGGTGCGACCATCGCTAGCTTGCGCCAGGGCGCACGCGTCGGCACAGGAAGCCTACGGCGGCAGGCGCAGCTTCGGCATATCCGGCCGGACTTGGACGTGCGCGATCTGCGGGGAAATGTGGATACACGTTTGCGCAAGGTGGAGAGCGGGGAGTATGAAGCAGTCATGCTCGCAAAAGCGGGCCTTGACCGTTTAGGCTGGAGCGGACGCATCACCGAGACCCTGTCTCCGGAAGTCTTTCTACCGGCAGTGGGGCAGGGAGCGATCGCCGTGGAGTGCCGTTCAAAGGATACCGGAGCAGCGGAGGTGGTAGCGGGACTTGACGACGCCGAGTCGCGCACCGCAATTATTGCCGAGCGATCGTTGCTGGCCGCGCTGCATGGTGGATGCCAGGTGCCGCTGGGGGCTTGGGCGCGGCTGGAGCGCGGCGAATTAGTGATGGAAGCATGTGTTTGTTCCGTGGACGGAGTGCAGTATATAAAACAGCGTGCGACATCGACTCCTGAGCAGGCCGCAGAACTCGGCGGGCACATGGCCACCCTGTTGATGGAAGCTGGCGCCGAGAGCATCCTTCGAGAAGTGAGTCGGCACCGTGACTAGCACGAGGGAGTCTCCACTTCGAGAAAAAACAGTCATTGTAACTCGCGCCGCTGCGCAGAGTGGCGGGCTGTGCGAGGAACTCAACGCTCGAGGCGCCTGCGTCAGACTTCTGCCGCTAGTTTCATTTGCGCCGCCGGAGAATTGCGATGCGCTGGACACGGCATTGACCGCTATAGAGACATTTGATTGGGTGCTCTTCACGAGTGTAAATGCGGTTCAGGCGGTGGAGCGGCGCGGAAACGAACTCCAGAGTGGTCCGGGCAGCGCCCGGAAGCTGCCGCGCGCCGCTGCCGTGGGACCGGTCACTGCCGATGCCGCAGAAGCTGCCGGATTTTCTGTAGAGTATGTGGCGGCTGACCATAGCGGAGCAGGGCTCGCCCGGGAACTTGGAGAAGAGTTGCGGAACAAAAAAGTTTTTCTGCCGCGAAGCGACCGAGCGAACCCGGAATTGCCCGCGGCCCTTCGCAGATGTGGGGCGCTTGTGACGGAAGTGGTGGCCTATAGAAACTTGCCTCCAAACGCGACGGATCGAGAACAGTTACACGAAATGTTTCGGAATAGAGTTGATAGTATTTTGTTTTACAGTCCTAGCGCTGTAGAAAACTTTCTGGAGTTGCTGGGGCGGGAGCGGTTGGGCCCCTTGCAGGGGAGAGTAGTGATGGTGGCCATCGGACCTACGACCGCGAATGCACTGAGCGCGGCAGGGATCCAAAGAATCGCAAGGGCCGCGGATACGACGACGAAAGCAATCGTCGAGGCTCTAGAGGGACATTTGGCGCGCACGAAAAAGAGGTCGGCGGTGGGGATGGCAGAGCAATGAGCTTTCCCACGCATCGTCCACGGCGTTTGCGGCGAAGCGAAGTGCTGCGCGGCTTGGTGCGCGAGACGCGGCTGAGTGTTTCCGGACTGGTCTATCCGATGTTCGTGTGCCCCGGAACAAAGGTTCGCAAGGAAGTCAGCTCGATGCCTGGGGTGTATCAGCAATCGGTCGACCAGATTCTCGAAGACTCGAAGGAAGTGGAAGCGCTGGGACTTTCAGCAGTAATTCTTTTTGGTTTGCCGGAGTCCAAAGATGCGCGCGGCACGCTCTCAACTTCTGGGCAAGGCGTGGTCCAAAGAGCGATTGAAGCGATTCGAAAAGCCAATCTGAAACTGCTGGTCATCACCGACGTCTGCTTGTGCGAATACACGGATCACGGGCATTGCGGCGTGATTGAGCATGGAGAGGTTGCCAATGACGCGACGCTGCCGATTCTTGCAGCGCAGGCGTTGTCGCATGCGCGGGCCGGTGCGGACATCGTCGCGCCTTCGGACATGATGGATGGGCGTGTGGCGGCCATTCGGGAAACGCTCGATGAGCACAAATTCCATGACATCGCCATTCTGGCCTATGCCGCAAAATACTGTTCGGGTTTCTATGGACCCTTTCGCGAGGCAGCGGATTCTTCGCCGCAATTCGGCGATCGCCGCAGCTATCAGATGGATCCGGCGAACGCGCGCGAGGCCTTGAAAGAAGTCGTGCTGGATCTCGATGAAGGCGCGGACATCGTGATGGTGAAGCCGGCGCTGCCGTATCTCGACGTCATCCGGCGTGTGCGCGATGCGTTTGACGTTCCCGTGGGCGCCTACAACGTAAGTGGAGAGTATGCCATGGTCAAAGCCGCCGCCGAGAAGGGCTGGGTGGACGAGAAGCGCGTCGTGCTGGAAATATTGACGGGAATTCAGCGCGCGGGCGCAGACATTATTTTGACGTATCACGGCAAGGATGCCGCGCGATGGCTGAAACCGTGAGCACTGGAGCCGGAGTTCGATGAGCGTGACATCCACAAAATTCAAAGTCCAGCGGCGGCGTTCGCGGGAGATTTTTGAACGCGCCGAGAAGATACTCGTCGGAGGCGTGAACAGCCCGGTGCGGGCCTTTCGTTCCGTGGGAGGCCAGCCGCTCATCATTGAGCGCGGCAGCGGGCCATACCTTTACGATGCCGACGGCAATGAATTGCTCGACTACGTTTGTTCCTGGGGAGCCATGCTGCTGGGGCACGCGCATCCAGCGGTGACCGAGGCAATTGTCGAGCAAGCGCAGCGCGGAACGAGTTACGGGGCGACCACGGAGCTGGAAGTCGAACTTGCGAGTCT
Organism: Acidobacteriota bacterium; assembly: GCA_013289825.1. GTDB lineage: Bacteria > Acidobacteriota > Terriglobia > Acidiferrales > UBA7541 > Acidiferrum. The sequence continues at coordinate 127,390 of JABCZF010000004.1, forward strand.
CGTCACAGAAGCCATTCCGTCGATCGAAAAGATTCGATTCGTTTCCAGCGGAACGGAAGCCACCATGAGCGCGGTGCGTCTGGCCCGCGGAGTTACCAAGCGTGATTTTATCCTGAAGTTCGAAGGTTGCTACCACGGCCATGCCGACAGTTTTCTTTCGCAAGCAGGATCGGGCCTGGCCACACTTGGGATTGCGGAATGCCCGGGTGTTCCGCAAGTACTGGCGGAACTGACTTTGAACGCGCCTTACAACGATTTGCCAGCGGTTGAAAGGCTGTTTGCTCAACATAAGGACAAGATCGCAGCAGTCATCGTCGAGCCGATTGCCGCGAACATGGGCGTTGTCGAGCCAGAAGCGGGATTTTTGCTCGGGTTGCGGGAAATCACCAAGCGGAGCGGCGCACTCCTCATCGTAGACGAAGTGATTACCGGGTTTCGGATGCACTTCGGAGCGGCGCAGCAACTGGCCCGAGTCGAGGCTGATCTGACCACACTTGGCAAAATCATTGGTGGAGGCTTGCCGGCTGCGGCGTACGGCGGGAGCGCGCAAATCATGAACCATGTGGCGCCGCTTGGGCCCGTCTATCAGGCGGGAACGCTTGCGGGAAATCCTCTGGCGATGCGCGCCGGGATTGCCACCCTCAAGCAGCTCACGCGCGCAGGACTCTATGAAGGCCTCCGCGAGCAGTCTCGCAGGCTGGTGGAGGGGCTACGCGAGGCGCTGGCCGAAAGTGGGATTGCCGGGCAAGTCAACGCCACCGGGTCACTGGCGACACTGTTTTTCACAGCGCTGCCAGTGCGCAACTACAGCGATGCAAAGCGATCGGACACCAAACAATACGCAAGATTTTTCCGTGAGATGTTGGAGCGCGGCGTGTTTCTCGCTCCCTCGCAGTTTGAAGCTGCGTTTGTCTCCGCAGCGCACACTTCTAGAAACGTAACGCGGACGATCGCGGCCGCGCGAGATTCCTTCAAGGCTATGGCCGCTGAGCCGGCAACCTAATTCACAAAGGAGGGTATGGCAATGCCCGAGGGTATCGAACTGCCTGAAGCGCATGACGAGCGCGGAGAAAATCCGTTCCTGGTTCCTGTTTCGGTCACAATTTCCATTCTCGCCGTACTTGTAGCGGCGGTTACGCTGCTTGGCCATCGCGCGCACACGGAAGAGCTGCTGCTGCAATCGCAAGCGACCGATCAATGGGCGTACTACCAGGCGAAGAATATCCGTCTGCACGAAATGCAAAGCGTCGCGGATATGCTGGGCGCGCTATCTACCCAAAACAAAGAGAAGGCTGCCGCTCTCGAAGAGAAGTACAAGAAGGAAGTAGAACGCTACGAAGGGGACAAAGACGACATCAGCGAAAAAGCCAAGGAACTCGAGAAGGAACGCGACCTCGTCAGCCGGCGCGCAGACCGGTTCGATGGCGGAGAGGGCCTCATTGAGGTCGGTCTGGTCATTTGTTCGATGACGCTGCTCACCAAGCGGCGTGGATACTGGATCGCGGGGATGCTGATCGGAGCAGGCGGTGTCGTATTTGCTTTGACCGCCTTTTTAGTTCACTAGCAAAGGAGTTTGCGGGCGCCCAATATTTAGGCCCGCGCCGGTGGTTCGGAGCTCCCGAGCCGTCGAACTTCTTCCATTAGCTTTTCCAATCGGCCAAGCAATTCCTGGTGGCGAACGTCTTCGGTCGCGGGCTTCTTTCCGACGAAGGAGAGTGTGCCGCTCGGCTCGAGGATACACTTGTCGACCTCACCGAGTGAGTCAAAGCCCTGCTTCCTTGCCGCAGCTGCGAGTTGCGATGTGCTGATCAACTCTTTTTTCAACCGGTCAGCCCTGACTTTCCCGTTCTCGATTAGAACATCCGATTGTCCTTCCACGATCTGCTCCAACTTGCTGTGGCCGTAGAGAAAACGCACCACCAGATAGTTGATAACCAGCAGCGAGGTCGCGCCGATCAGGCCGCCGGAGACACTGTTGTCGTCACCGATGATGGCGTTTTGCACGGTATTGGATAAGGTGAGCAACACGACGAGGTCGAAAGGATTAAGCTGAACAAGTTCGCGCTTCCCGGAGAGCCTGAGGCTCACGACCAGGAACAGGTAAACGACAATCGGCCGGAGGATTTTCTCGAGCAGGGGCAACCCCAGGACAAACATGTCTTTCCAAATGTCATGTGTCGGCACATGGCCTCCTAACATCTAGCGGATATTTCCAGACTAGGGCACAGCAAGAATTGTGCTGAATCGATTGGGAGGTTAGCACGCTCGCCGCCGGTCGAAAAGCGGGCCGGCCGAGGGTGCCCGCTTGAGGGATCACCACCTGTACTCGCGTACAGTCATATTTTCGCAACAGGCCGTATTCTATCGCCTCGCTTTTTATTCGCAATCCGCTATGATTGAGCAGTTTCGATAATCCACGGCCCGTAAGGTCGTTCTAGAACGCGAACGTAAGGCGGAGGAGTTTGCCGCGGACCCTTGGGGGTACGAAAACGTTTTCGCTAGCAGCGACCCTATGTCACAACGCGCTTCTCTTGAACAGAGCATACCAGCCACTCCTGAGCAACTCTCGACCTTGCTCGATTGCGCCCGCGAACTCCTGACCATTCTCGGTACTGATGGAATTGTGCGACATGCGAGCGCCGGAGCAACGCGCGCTCTCGGTTTGCATCCCGATGAACTCGTGGGGAGAGCGCTTTCAGATTTCTTGCATCCAGATGATGTGAACGAGACCAGCGAGCGACTGCGAGGAGTCGCTGACACTCCGAACGAAACGCAGAAAGGGCGCTGCCGCTTACGTTCGAACACGGGAGAGTGGCGCTGGTTCGAGGAGACGGTCAGCAGCTGCCTGGGCCATCCGGCTGTCGACGGGTTAGTGGTTAGTTTTTTGGATATAACCGAGTTGCATCGGATGGAAGCCGAGCGCCAGGTCATCTCGGAAGTCGTCCACGCATTAAATCAGACGGCTAATCTGGATGAACTGCTCGAGGGCATTCACCAGGCTTTGAAAAAAGTCCTCTACGCCGAGAATTGCTTCGTCGCTCTCCATGACCCGAAAGAAGACACCTTTTACTTTCCCTTTCTAGTGGATCAGTTTGATATGGCGCCGCCTCCCCAGAAAGTTGGGCGAAGTTGCACTGCGTTTGTTTTTCGTACCGGCAAGGCCATGCTCATCCCCCAGTCTGAGTTTGATCGTCTTGTACAGCAGGGAGACGTGGAGCTGGTCGGCTCGCCGTCCCCAGCGTGGCTGGGCGTGCCCCTGAAAACACCGCGAGCGACCATCGGCGTTCTAGTCGTGCAGCACTACGAGAACGAAAGCGCTTATGACATGCGGGACCTGGAGTTTCTTGATTCTGTCGGTGGCCACATAGCCCTGGCGATCGAGCGGCGGAGATCCGAGGAAGCGCTGCGCAAAAGCGAATCCGTCTTCCGTCTTCTTTTTTCGAACAACCCTCTTCCGACGTGGGTAATGGACGACGAAAGTCTGCAGTTTATCCAGGTGAACGATGCGGCCGTGCAGCAGTACGGTTTTGCGGCCGAAGAGTTTAGCCGCATGACCATGTTCGACATTCGGCCGGAGGAGAAAGGCGCATCCCTTGAAGTTCGTCCCAAAAAAGATGGCGCCGCCGGTCGTTACCAGGGCGTTTCTAAGCACCGCAAGAAAGACGGAAAGGTTTTTGAAGTCGAGTTGATCTCGCACCAGTTCGAGCATGCCGGACGGAAGGTGCGTCTGGTGGTGGCGCAGGACATCAACGAGCGTCATCTTCTGGAACAGCAACTGCGTCAGGCGCAAAAGATGGAAGCCGTCGGGCGGCTGGCGGGCGGCGTGGCACACGATTTCAACAACCTTTTGATGGTCATCAAGGGACACTCCGAGCTCTTGATGAACGCATTGCCTCCAGCGGACAGCATGGCGCGAAAAATCACGCAGATCGATCGCGCGGCAGACCGTGCGACGGCTTTAACCAAGCAACTCCTCGCGTTCAGCCGCATGCAGGTTCTGCAGCCCCGAGTGATGAATCTGAACGGCGTAGTCGAGGATATGGGCAAACTCCTGCCGCGGCTGATTGGCGAAGACGTCGAGTTGGGAATTCGCACAGCGCCAGACCTGGGCGCCGTACGTGCCGACGCCAGCCAGATGGAACAGATCATTATGAATCTAGCGGTGAACGCGCGGGACGCCATGCCCACGGGTGGGCGTCTCATCATTGAAACCTCGAACGCCGACCTCGATCGCACCTACAACTCGAGTCATCCAATCGTCAAGCCGGGCCGATACGTTTTACTCGCGGTGTCCGACACCGGCACAGGAATGGACGCCGATACGCAAGCGCACATATTTGAGCCCTTTTTCACGACCAAAGAACCTGGCAAAGGCACAGGCCTCGGTCTCGCAACAGTGTATGGTGTTGTGAAACAGAGCGGCGGTTTCATCTGGGTGTACAGCGAACTCGGTAAAGGAACATCTTTTAAAATCTATCTGCCGCGCGTGGACCAGCCGGAAGACAAAGCGAACACTGCGCTGCCGTTGGCGGAAGCTCCCCGCGGCACGGAAACAATCTTGCTTGCCGAAGATGAACAGGATGTGCGCGAAGTAGCGCGTGAGTTTCTGGAATCCGGCGGCTACACCGTCATCGAAGCGAAAAATGGCGCCGAGGCGCTGCGCCTCGCGATCGAACACAAAGCTGTCATCGACCTGCTGGTGTCGGACATGGTCATGCCCGGCATGACCGGCAAAGAGCTGGCGCGGCGGCTAAAGCGGCAGCATTCGAGCGTTTGTGTAGTCTATATGTCCGGCTATACGGAACAGACGGCGGCCGAAACTGCGGAGGCCGATGGCCACATGCTCCTGCTCACCAAGCCCTTCAGCCGCGGAAGTATCCTGCGCACGGTGCGAGAAGCACTTAACGCCGCCCGCGACAATTAGTGCCCCGGTCTGTTGAAATGTTCCCCGAGTATTCGATTCAAGCGACTCTTGGATGTTTGCGGTGCCAATCGGTGTGAAGCTGGAATGTTCGGGCCGCTTGAATCACGGCGAAATCGTCGCCCGCCCGTCCCACGAATTGCAATCCAACGGGAAGATTATTCTCGGTGAACCCGCAGGGCACGGACAAAGCCGGAAGCCCGCACAGATTGCCGATGGCACCGAGAGGATCAGGAAAAGCGAGATCGGTCTCCAGGTTAGTTTCCAGCGGCGATGCTGGAATGGGCTGAGTCGCGGTGACTAGAACATCGAACGAGTCAAAAAGACCTTCTATCTTTTTCTGCAGCATCTCCCGGACGCTCAGCGCGCGCAGATAATCGGCGGCCGAGTATTGCTCATTGACGTATCCGGCGATTTGGCCCAGCGGATCCGTCAATTCTCTGACGCCGCCCGAGCGAATCAGCGTTTCGAAGGACGCCGCACACTCCGCCGCGATGATGACGTTACCCGCATCTTCAAACGGTCCGTCCGGAAGTGTTGCTGGCTTAACGCTCGCGAAATATTTCCGCACGACCTTCTCGGCGGCCAGAAGGGCTTTGGCCACTCCCGAATCCAGTTTTTTCCATGCGTTCGTGAGCCAGCCGGCACGTAACGGCCGGGCCCTGAGGTCCAAGGAAGGTGAATAGGTGAAGGCCCCTTTGTCTATGGGCACGGTGCTGCGATCCTTGGGGTCGTGCCCGGCAATTGCGGCGAAAACTCGCGCGCAGTCTTCCGCGCTACGAGCGAGAGGTCCTATCTTGTCCATGGAAGGCGCCAGAGCCATCGCGCCGTAACGGCTGACGCGCCCGTAAGTGGGCCGCAACCCGCTGACTCCGCAGAAGGCCGAAGGACAAAGGATGGAACCCCAAGTCTCGCTCCCAATGGCAAATGCGGCGAGGCCCGCGGCAACAATGGCTCCGGAACCGGACGAAGATCCGCAGGTCCAGCATTTTGTGTCCCACGGGTTTCTCGCTGCTCCCTCGAGCGAGGCAGAAGCAAATCGGTAGCCCATTCCTCCGGCCAGCTCGATCATCGCCGCTTTGCCGATGAGGATGGCTCCCACGCGGTTCAAGTGCTCAATCACCGTCGCATCATAGTGGAAGACTTGATCGGCGTAGGGTTTCGCTCCCCAGGTTGTCGGAACATCTTTGACTGCCAACAGGTCCTTTGCGGCATAGGGTATCCCGTGCAAAGGCCCGCGATAGTGGCCGTGGTGAATCTCTTTTTCTGCTGCCTTGGCTTGCTCGAGAGCTATTTCGGGCGTCAAGCGTGCGTATGCGTTAAAGCGCGGACCTAGCTTCAAGCTGCGCTCGAGGTACATTTCGGTCAGCTCGACGGGCGAAAGTTTCTTCGTTTCGATTCGCTGGGCAAGCTCGCTCAACGGCAAATAAAAGATTTCTTCGGCGGGCATGGCAGAGTTCCCTCAGGGTTTATGTGTCGCGGAGCCTGTGGCACGAGCAATGGCCGCGGGCCCGGTTTTCTTTTCCCTCTCGACGAGCGGTTTCAAATACAGGGCCGGGCCGTCGCCATTTTCCATGGCGTACGCGCGCAGGTGATCCAGCGGCGGTTGCGCCGCAAAGCATAAACGCCGGAGATCCGACTTTTGCGTGTCGGAGAACCGCGAGCCATAGACGCCGAGAATTGTCTGATAGCGTGCTTCAGCCTCTGCTTTGCTTTCGGTGGAAAGAGAAGGCGTGTCCGAAGATTGCTCGAGCGAAGGATCTTCCATCGATGGGCGGGCCGGCAGAGCGCTCGCTGGAACCATGGACACGGCAGAAACGATGGCCGCGCGCCGCGCAAACTCGCGCCGAGAAATAGGAGAGCCGCTCTTGCCATTCATGGAAGCCCCCGTTTGAAGAATGGATCCTAGCAAAGCCCGGAGCGAAACTATCGACTTGGATTCCCAGCGTCAACGTTACAAATTGACGGGACAAGCGAAATAAACTTCCTGGACCACGACTAGTCCACGCGCGTAAGCGTTTGAATCTGGAGTTCGAGTGCCTGCGTATACTGCCTCTCGATCTGCATCTCAGCTTGCAGTTTCTTGACGAGCAGGTCAAGGCGGGCGATTTCCGAACGCAGCTTCTGTATGTCCGCGCCCGTCGGCGACGGTCGGCCTGATGGCGAACCCGGCGGCTGCAAATTCTGCTGAGCAACGTCGCCGGGACGCGGGGCGATGAAGGCTTCGGCAAGGGCTCGTGGCCAAATGGACTCTGGTGTCCTCTGGTCGCCGGCCGGGGGCGGTGCAAGAGGCCGCTGAGCCACAGGCGCGAACAGGCTGTTAAGCGCACTGGAAGCGCCTGGGCGTTCCACAACGGGTGCATCGGCAGCGCGCTTCGGCTGCAGCAAACTCTTAACGCGGCCAATCAACTCCTGCGGCTGAAACGGCTTGCGAATCAACTCGTCGGCCTTCACCGCAACGGCCTTGTCCGCTACACTCTTGTTTACGACCCCGGACATTAACATCACGGGAACTCCGCCGTATTCCGCGTGCTGCTTGATCTGGCTGCAGACGGAGTAGCCGTCCTGGTCCGGCATAATCACGTCGGTGATCACCACGTCAGGCTTCTGCTCGGCGAACTGCGCCAGGGCGGATGCGGCGTCGGCGCAAGTGATCACGTTGATGTTCTCGCGGCGGAAGGCGATCTTGATGACTTCACGCATGGTCGCGCTGTCATCGATAAAATAAACCGTAGGTATCCGCTTGGTCTCCGTTGCGTTCAGCGGTGGAACAATCATCGCCTCGCTCATAGCGCTTCCTTATCCGCCATCTCGCGCGATCCCTCATCGTACTCGCGCATGGCATCGAGCATCAGATCGGTCGCCGACCGCAACACGGTTCGCTGCGGTGAGGTGGTCCCATAGGCAAATTTGTAGACACCGTCGCCGCCTTGCACGCAACCCTTCAAAATGTGAATCACCGCTTCGTCGCCGAAGAGATTTCCGCATTCCGCATGGGTAATTTCGCCCGCGTCAAAGAAAAGCACTGCATCGGTTTTTCCTGCATTGATGTGCAGCGCTCCGGTTTGGCGCGCCTGCCCGAGCATCTGCATGACCCCCGTGAGATCGTGGTGCGTCAGGCTGCCGCTGAGGCTGGTGTCGGACTGCGCCAGCATTTGCGTTGGCTGAAAACCCTCGGCTTTGCTTACGATAATGCTTTTGACGTGTGAGGCGATCAGCGCGAGCGGGCTTTGGCGATCGATGTAGTCGTCGCAGCCCGCCTGAAAAGCCTCCATCAGCGCGCGCTGGCTGCCGTCGCCCAGAGCGATGATCTGCAGAGAAGCGTTCTTGGGATCGGCGTGAATAAGTCTGGCAATCTCAAGAGCTCCCATCTCGCGCATATTTGTCGCGCAGAGGATAGCCGAGGGAGCATCGTATTCGATGGTTGTCAGCGCGTAGGCCGCTTGCGTACTCGTAACCACTTCGAACCCCTCGCGCTTCAGCGCATCGCCAAGCCGCTTCGCAAAATACACATTGCTGTCAATCAGCAGAATTTTCGGCCCTCTTCCTGGAACCATCACGGCCTGACCTCCGGAACAAGTACAGGCGTGTGGGCGCCAACCACCTCCGCGCCGGGTGTAAGTTCATCCAGATTCAGGACCTCGAGGACTTCACCATTGTGCGAAATCCAGCCGGCGACGTGCGGGGCGTCGGCCTCCGCTGCTCGTGTCATTTCGGCAGCAATCAACTCGCAGTCGCCGGTAACGGGCAGAGCCACCCACTCAGACTTGTCTCCGTAATGGCGCAGGGCAATCAAATAGAACCGGCGCGAGGTAACCGCCTGGCCAAGCAGCTTTTCGGCCACGTCGCAGACCGGAACGATACGCCCTCGCCGCAGAATCACGCCTTCGAGTTTCGGCGTGCGATGAGGAAATCGAAAGATGCGGCTGGGGGACACCAGCTCTGAAATCTGCACGGCGGCCACCGCGAAGCGGCGCTCGCCAAGCCGCAGGAGAACGAACGATTGTAAAGTGGATTCGACGGGCTGGGTCATTCCGGCAATTCCATCCCCTCACCGGGCAGCTCGTCCGCGACTGCCTCGCGTACCAGAGAGGCCTCGAGCAGAGCGATCTCCTCGGCATTCAAGAATCCTTCGGGGTTCACTACCGGTATCACGTTCTGGTCCAGCGCTGTCAATCCGCGGTACCAGTTCCGTTCTTCCTGGCAGTAGGCCAGCGGAAGAGCCTGCAAACGACTCATCGTGGCCATCTTGTCGATGCCATCCACCAGCAGAGCCGTCTGAGTTTTCCGCAGCACAAAAACGAGTCCGGCCGGGGATGCGGGCAAGCCAAAATGCGCGGTCCCGCTCACAACGTAAAGCACTTTTTCGCCGCGCCGCAATACGTGCCTCACTTTTCTGAGGGTGGGCAGATCAATCCCGATGGCCACGCCCGCCAGGCTGTCCACACTGCGAACCTCCTGCACCGAGGCGGAGGATACGGCGAACGGCTGTCCAGAAATGCGGAAGAGGATGATCTGCTCCGTGCGCGCAGCGGCGTGGGGCTTACCGGATGGTGCAGCCACACGCACTAGCGGGCTCCCACGGGTGTCGGCCGGCAAATCCCGACCACGCGCTTCTCGATGGCCGGATAAATGTCATCGATCCCCAGTACTTGATCCACGGCTCCGGTCTTGATGGCTTCCGCGGGCATTCCAAAGATGACGCACGTGGCCTCGTCTTGAGCCAGCACCAAGCCGCCCGCTGCTTTGATGGCTTTCGCACCGATGGCACCATCGTTGCCCATGCCGGTAAGAATCGCGCCGATGCTCATGGCGCCGGCAAAAGCCGCGACCGATTCCATAGTTGCATCGATGCTTGGCAGGTAGCCGTTGATTCGGCCACTCGAGGCGTCCAAGTGAATGCGCCCCGTTGGAGTTAATCGCAGGTGGTGGCCGCCGGGACAAATGTAGAGCGTGCCGGGTTGCAAGGATTCGTTCGGTTCCGCTTCTTTGACGCGAATGCTTGTGAACTCGGCCAACTGCGCAGCATACTGCGTGGTGAAAGAGGCTGGCATGTGCTGCACCAAAATAACCGCTGCGGGAAAATTGCGCGTAAATCCAGGGGCTAGACGCATGATCGTCGCAGGACCGCCGGTCGACGCCGCCAACACGACAACGGGGAAGCGTTGATCGAGGCCGGAGCCAGTCACAGGGCGGGACGCAATGGGCGGCAGAGACGCCGTCTTCGGCGCGCCGGTCGAATTCTGCACCGCGGTGGCGAGCCGCGAAGCCGTGCGCACGACACGGACTTTTGCTGCCATCCGCACCTTGCGCAGCAAGTCCTCTCGCACGCTCTGCATATCGAGATCGATGCCACTGGACGGTTTAGCGACAAATTCAATGGCTCCCAGCTCAAGCGCTTTCAAGGTGCTCGCAGCGCCTTCCCGCGATTCGGAACTGACGATCACAATCGGCCGGGGATTGGAGGTCATGATCTCGGCGGTGGCTTGCAAACCATCGAGGTGCGGCATGTTGATGTCCATGGTGATGACATCGGGCTTGAGAGATTCGGCGAGAGCCACAGCTTCGCGCCCGTCTTTTGCGTGTCCTATGACCTGCAATTGATCGTCGGAGTTGAAAATCGTTTCGAGCACCTTGCGCATAAAGGTGGAGTCATCCACGATGAGCACCCGGAATTTTTTGTTTGCGATAGCAGCCATGGTGGTCTACGCAACCGGTACGGTTGGTCGCGTCTCCGATCCCAGGAGTTGTTCCACCGCTGCAATCAGCTGATCTTCCTGCACAGGTTTCGTCAGGAAGACGGTCGCTCCTTCTTTCATAGCGCGATCCCGATGCTTGGCGCCCGCGCGGGAGGTCACCACCATTACGGGAATACGCCGCGTCGTCGGGCTCTGGCGCAGTTGCACCATTAGCTCGTAGCCCGTCATGCGCGGCATCTCCAGGTCCGTAATCACCAGGTGGCAGCCGTGCTGGGTCACGAGCTCCGCTGCTTCCATGCCGTCGGCAGCGAGCTTCACGCGATAACCGTTCTTCTCCAGCATTCGGCCGACGAATTTGCGCACGCTGATGGAATCGTCCGCGACCACGATCAGGCGCTCTTGCTCGATGCGGTCGATGGCTTCGGCGGGAATTGTTCCTCGCGCTACGGCTGTCGAGCCCGGTGCAAAGATGCGCGCGGCGCTCGCGCTGGCCTGCAACGGCCGGCGCTCCGTCGGCTCGTTGGCGACCATGCGGTTCAAATCGATCAGCAAAATAAGGCTGCCGTCGGGCGCGATGGTCGTGCCGGGGAAGAGCTTCACACGACGCAAGTATTCGCCGAGATTCTTGATGACAATTTCGTCTTTGCCGAGCACTTCCTCGACGACTAGGCCAATCTGTCGATTGCCAGCATTGGCGACGACCATGCGGAAGTACCCGTTAATCGGCTCGAGTGGCGGCAGGCCAAGATAGGTGTCGAGCCTCACGACTTCGGTCACCACATCGCGGACCTTGGTGAGGAGCTTTCCACCCACGTCCTCAATTTCGTCCGCGCGCAGCCGTCTGATCTCTTCCACGACGGCAAGAGGAAGCGCAAAGTTCGTCACGCCGCAACGCACGAAGAGCGCCGGCGAGATGATTAAAGTCAGAGGCACTTTCAGCGTGAATTTCGTTCCTTGTCCGCTGACGCTCCGGATATCGATTTCGCCGTTCAGCGTGTTCAGATTCGCGCGCACCACGTCCAGCCCGACGCCGCGCCCAGCCAGCTCGGTCTTGACGGGAGCCGTGGTGAAGCCGGGATGGAACAGCATATCGCGGAGGTCGCGCTCGGTCAGGCGATCCGCGGTCTCCGATGAGACCAACCCGCGCTCGATCGCACTCAGCTTCACCCGCGCGTAATCGATACCGCGGCCATCGTCCTCCACTTCAATGTAAATGTGGTTGCCGCGGTGATAGGCGCGAAGCGAAACCTTGCCCAGTTCCGGCTTGCCGGCGGCGCGGCGATCTTCGGGGCGCTCGATTCCATGCGCGACCGAATTCCGGACCAAGTGAACCAAGGGATCAGAAATCTGTTGAATGATGTTGTTATCGAGCTCGGTCTCGCTGCCGGAAAGATCGAGATCGACCTGCTTGCCCGCTGATTTGGCCGCGTCGCGCACGGCGCGCGACAGCCTCGAATACAATGTTCCGATCGGCACCATGCGGGCTGCCGTGATTTCATCCTGCAGGTGGTGAGCGAGTTTTGTGAACTCGTCGATATCGCCTTCGACGCGCCCGATAAATCCCTCAAGCTGCCCAAGCACTTCGTTCACGTCCGCGGAGATTTCCGCCATGGACCGCGAAAGAATACTGAAATCGTCGTACCGGTCCATCTCGAGTTCGCTGAAATCAGACCAGAACGAGGTATCTCCCGACGCCGCATTCGTAAGCGTTTGCCGGGCGGTAGACGGGCTCCATGGGCCGGTCTGGCGCGTGGAACTGATGCGATTGAACTCGTATTTGTCCTGGAATTCTCCGACTTTCCCTTGCAGACGTTCCTTTGAGAAGCTCAGTGTCTCGACCAGCTTTTCCAGTTCGGCCACACGCCCAACCATGCGCGTACGGTTGATGACCAGCTCGCCGACCGTGTTCATCATGCGGTCGAGCCGCGACAGGGCGATGCGCACCGATTTTACCACTGCTGCCGTAGCGCCTCCCGCCTTGGCTGCTCTCTTGGCAGGCGCAGCCGTAACAGCCAGAGCGGCTTCTTCCACTCCCTGGGAATGGAGCTGTTTCGTTGCGGCGTCTATGGCGACGGCATCCGAATCTTCCACTTCGACTGGTGCAAATTCCGCAATTCGTCCGAGCAAGGAATCCACACCCGCGCGCATGCTCTTTTCATCGCCCCATTGCCGATGCAACGTTTTCTTGAGCACGTCCACGGATTCAAGGCAAATGTCGACCACGGCCGGCGACGGTTCGAGTTGGCCATCGCGCAAACGCCCAATGAGGTCTTCCACGCGGTGAGCAATCGCTCCCAGGCGATGCAAGCCGACTTGCGCCGCGGATCCCTTCACCGTATGAATGGCGCGAAACAGCTTGTTGATCTCTTCCGGGTTGTTGTTGCCCTCTAGCGAAATCAGGCAATCGCTGACGACTTGCAAGTGCTCTTCGGCTTCCGGCTGGAAGAAGTCCAGGATTTCGTCACCCACTTCGTCATCGGAAGGCAGCGCGTCGAAATACGAGCCGGTTGCGGCAGCCACGACCGCTTCCTGGGCGGACACTTTCGCCGCCTCCGCATGTGTTTGCGCCTGGGGATAATTTAGCGGCGGCGGTTCTGTCGGAAACGCAAACCGATAGCGTTCTTTGAACGCCGCGATGTCATCGACACTCTCCTTCCCGGTATCGCTGATCTCCAGGAGATCCGTTTCCAGCAGGGAAATGCCATCCGACAAAAATTCTGTTAACGGGCCGTGAAGGTCGTCGCCTAGCGAAGCGTTCAGCGCGTACTGAAACACATGGGCGAGCTTCGCCGCAATTTCCGAAAAGCGCGGGAATCCATAGCTGGCGGAAGTCCCGCTCAGGGTATGCGCCGAAATGTATAACCGCTCCAGATCTTCCCGGCGAGGAGAGACCTCCTGCAACACGCTGACGTACTCCCGCAAATACTGCAGGTGCTCCGCCGCTTCCTGGAGGAACATCTCGACGGCTTCGCGGTCCAGCATGCTCAAGCGCGTCCCTCCGCCACGAGTTCCGGTTTCCGCAATTCTTCCGCCGTGGGCTTCCTGTAAAGAATGCAGTCATTCAGCACGATGGCCTGAAATTTCACGGCCATCTTGGAAATCGATTCCGAATGGCCAAGGAATAAGTAGCCGCCCGGCTCCAGAGTGTCGTAAAACCGTTGAACGAGAGTGCGCCGGCGTTCCTCGGAGAAGTAGATCAACACGTTCATGCAGAAAATCATGTCCATTCGCCCAACATAGACGGCCGATGCCAGATTCATCTGCGTGAACGTGACCAGCTTGCGCAGCTTGGGCTTCACCTGATACCCGCCGCTGCCTTTTGTGAAATGCCGAGACAATTGTTCCGGGCTGACACTGCCGAGGCTTCGCCCCGAGTAGACCCCGCGCTCTGCGAGCTTCAGGGCCTGCCGGCCCACATCGGTGGCGAGAATTTCCACGTTCCACGAATCAGAAAAAGAAAGCGAATCGGCAATGGTAATCGCGATGGAATAGGGTTCCTCACCGGTGGAGCAACCCGCGCTCCAGATGCGAAGGGTACGCGGATTCTGCCAGAATTTTTTGACATGCAATTCGGGCAGCACGCGTTTCTCGAACGCCTGGTATACGCTGGGATACCGGAAGAAGCTGGTCTCTTGCGTCAACAGGCCCTCGAGCAAGGCCTCGTAATCGACATTCGATTTGCGTATGGCCCGCAGCAAATCTGTTCCGCGATCCAAGCCCTTGACGCGCAAGTGTTCCTTCACGCGCGTTGAGAAAAACCGCTCGCGCGATTCATCGAAGCAAATTCCCGTGCGCTCTTCAATGAGCATGCGGATCTCGCTCAACTCGTGTTCACTAAGACCGTGCGCCGGTGCTTGCCGTTCGCTCATTACCGTCCCGCTTTTGCTCTGGTCTCTTGCCCGAGCCGAAAATCACTGCTTACCGATGAGCGCCGGTGGGGACGGGCCGCTCGGAATCTTCCAAGGCAATGCCGGACTTCGAGGTCGCGCGGAACTGCGCCAGCGCTTCGTTCAACTGATCGGAAAGTTTCACGAGCTGGCTGACCGTCGCGACCGTTCCACGCGTGCCTTGTGAAGTCTGGCGTGTGATGCTCGAAATAATCTGCATGGCATGCGCCACACCTTCCGTTCCACGCACCTGCTGTTTGGAAGCCAGCGAAATTTCCTGAACAAGTTCCGCCGACTGCCGCACCACGTTGGAAATGGCGTCCAGCGCACGTCCGGCCTGATCGGCGAGCGTCGCTCCGCTTTCCACTTCCTTCGTGCCTTCTTCCATAACCACCACGGCTTCGTTGGTCTCCGCTTGAATGGCCTTGATGAGTGCCGCAATGTCCTTCGTAGCGCTTCGGCTGTGTTCTGCGAGCTTGCGAACCTCGTCCGCAACCACCGCGAAACCGCGTCCAGCTTCGCCTGCCCGAGCCGCTTCAATGGCCGCGTTCAATGCCAGCAAGTTGGTCTGCTCCGTGATGTCATTGATGACGTTGATGATTTCTGAAATCTCAAGAGACCGGTCGCCCAGCGACTTGATCTTCTTTGCGGTTGCTTGCACCGAAGCTCGAATGCGCTGCATGCCTTCCAAAGTGTCGCGTACGGCACGATTGCCCTGCTCGGCGGCGTCCAACGCACGGCGTGCTGCTTCGGCACTGGCTTCCGCGTTGTTAGACACCTGCTTCATCGAAACCGTCAACTCTTCCACGGCGCTCGACGTATTGGTGATTTCCTGATCTTGCTGCGTCGCGCCGGCCTGCATCTGATCCGCCGCCACAAGAATGTTGTTCGAGCAGGCGGTGACTTCCATAGCGGCTTTGCGCACGCGCTCGAGAACCTTGGTGAAATTATCGAGCATGTAGTTGATCGAGTCCGCCACATTCCCCAGAGCGTCGTTGGTGACTTTCCCGCGCAGCGTCAAGTCGCCGCGCGCAACCTGGTTGATAACCGTCAACAGTTCCGTGATACTGCGTTGCAAGGCGTCGTTGGCATCCTGATTGCTGGTGGCCTTGGAGACCTTGGCCACCGCGCGATTCAAATTCTCGGCGATATAGCCAAGCTCGTCGCCGGTATTCACTTCCACGCGCGCCCGCGGATCACCGGCAGCAATGCGCTCGGAAAACTGCGCGAGCTCTTGGACCGGCGCCAACAGCTTGGTTCCCAACCGCCAGGCCATGAACATGGCCATGCCGAGCGCCAGGAGCACTGCCAGCATCACGGAGCCAGTGGCCCCGCTCGGCAGCGAGCCGAAGTCGAACAGCGACACTCCGCCAGATTGCCGTCCGGCGCTGTAAGCCAGGCCCAGCACGGCGAATAGAATGACGCCATTCAGCAGGACCAGCGTCCAGATTGTAGAACTCAGTCGCGATTTCATGCCTTCCTCCAAATCCCTACTGCTGTGCCCCTATCCGCATGCGGCGGGTACACGCAAACTCAGATGCTCGGTCCCGGAAAAACCTCGAGCATTCTCCTTAGGTCGATGATTAGTGCCAAGCGGTCGTCGTGCCGGAGCATCCCGATGCAATGCGGCACGTTTTCCGGAGCCTGTTCCAGCAGATCCTCGGCGTTCACCGAATAAGTCCCGATCACTTCGTCAGCCGCAATGCCGATTTGCAAATCGTCGTGGGAACCTTCGCCGCGCAACGAAGCAACTACCACATGCTTTGGCAGCAACCCGGGCCGCCGCCCTTCGGTAATAGCGATATCGATCAGCGGCACAATGGCCCCGCGCAAATTAAAGATTCCCGCCAGGTACGCCGGCCCCAGCGGCAGCTTCGTCAACAGCGGCCAATCCAAAACTTCCTCGACATCCAGAACCGGTAAGCAATACCTCTCCCGTCCGCTCCGGAAAACGCAGTACTGCGATTCCGGCAACCGCTCTTCCATAGGTCCGAGTGCTTCAAGCAGGTCGGCATCCGCAGGAAGCGGCGCCAGGTGAAAGTCTTCGCTCATCGCCCGATCATCCTCACAAAGTCCTCTATGCAAATCGCCGTACGGCTCGCAGTAATTCTTCCCGTGTAAAGGGCTTCGTCACATAACCATCCGCGCCCTGCTGCTGGCCCCAGAATTTGTCGCTTTCCGTGTTTTTGGAGGTCACCAAAATCACCGGTATCGCGTTGTAGTCCACGTGATTCTTCAATTCCCGGCAAACCTGAAAGCCATTCCGCTTCGGCATCACCACGTCCAGCAAAATCACGCTGGGGCGCTCCAGGGCAATGGCTTCCTCGACTCGTTCTGGGTCATTGATACCCACCAGAAGGTAGCCTTCATGCTCAAGAAAGCCCTGAATCAGCTTCACTTGCGAGGGCGAGTCATCGACGATGAGTACTTTTTTCTGCAGCATCGACATCACCCCATATTTCTCCAGAGACCAGAGGTGCACGTCAGCAGCCAGCCTCGAAATTCCGTGAGCGAGGGTGTCTATCTTGTATAAGAGCTTTATTATGATTGATTTACATGCTTGCTAAGGGCGCTCAACGGCGAAAGCCAGGAGAAGCCGGCTCGGTTTCCGTCTCAGCTTGAGATGCATTCTCAGCTTCCCTCATCTCGCTCGCCAGCGATGAGAATCTCTGCATAATCTCGTTTATCCGCAGCGCCATGCTATGAATGGTCTTAATCTGCGCCAAGGACTGCGTAGACAGTTGGCCCGGCTCCAAAAGCAAGAGTTCGGCATTCCCCAGCATGGAGGTCAGCGCATTGCTGACGCTGTGCTTCATGTCCATCATGTAGCGGCCCAAAGTGGCCTGATGCTCGTTTTTCGCCGCGCGCCGCTCCGCTTGTTTCGAGAGGCGCAGCGCTTCCGCGCGCCGCAAGGATTCGCCGGCAACCAGCAGGAGCGTTTGCGTCCAATCCTCCCGCAATGGGATGTGAACCAGCCGAGGGTAGCGGGTTCGCAATTGCCCAAGCTCGCGCGATTCCGCCGGCACGCATAGAATTACCGCGGCAGCCGGCTCCAAAGACCGCAAAATGCCTGGCAGTTTGCCTTCCAGGACCGGTCCAACCACCACCAGATCGTGCGGTGTTGCTTCATGATCTTTCCAGAGATCACTGCTGAGAAGGGTAATGCCCGGCGCCAGCCGCTCGGCCTGCCAACAGGCCGTCAAGAGCCGCGCAAATTCCGGCTCGTCACTCAGAATCAGTACGCTAGCGTTTCGCACAGAGCAGCGGCTCCCAGGGTAATGGCCTGTCTCGACCTCAGAATATTCTGTCCATTTAGAGCTTTTCGGCTTCGTCCAGCGCGGTGAGTAATCTCTTGGTGCTGATGCCCAGGTTCACAGCCGCTTCCGTGTCCTTCGCCTGTTTCGCGATGTCCACGCGCTCCTGCAGCCGCGAGACTTCGATCCGCGCAATCGACAGCGCCTTATCCATCGATTTGGGGTTTCCCGTTTCCTTTGCGAATTCGATCGCTGCCATCACCATCGCCCGCGCGACGACGGCTCGCCGCAGGTCTTCTGCCGACGTTCCATCCCCACTCACGAAGGCCGTTACTTCCCATGAAGACAACAAGATCCGAGCCGCGCCGATCTTCACCGTGGTCATGGAACGCCCCCGCGTGGGCGGTGTGGCGATCAACTGTTCCCAAATCTTCTCCAGACAGGTTTCAAAATCCAGTGCCGCGTGGGGGGCAGGCTTGGCACCACTCGCAACGGCAGGTTTCTCCGCGACTCGGGAGCTTGTTTCAGCGGTTGCCGCGTCCCGCCCCGAGTTGCTGGCTGGCGCAATGGCGCGGGGACTCGGGGTCTTCTCCGAAACCGCAGCACCTTGAGGAGCCTTCGGCGCGATCTTTTCGAGTGCGCCCTCTACGTCTGTGCGCAGGGCCAGCAGCTTTTCAAACGTCTGATTCACCGAGCGTTCTGTGTATTCCTTCTGGAAGGGCTGTTTCCATTCATCGGCGACCTCTCGGATTTTTGCGAGCGGCTCCTCGGCGGAGAGACCAAAGTGCTGGCAATCGATAATCCGCACTCCGGCCGTCTCCAGCTGTGACAGGCCCGAACGGATGGCAATCAGGTCGGCATGCATCAGCTCGATAAATGTCCGCCGAAGCAGAAAATTGAAGCGCACGAAGGCCAGCAAAGCCGCCGGGTCATAAAACATCCCGCCAGCGGTCTCTTTCACCTGGCGGCCTTGCTCGATGAAATTCGTCTTCAGGATTTCACGGAGGCTGCGGAGACTTCGCAGCTTCTCGATCATCTGCTCAAGCGGCTCGCACCACTCGAGGGTGGAGTCGTCGACATCACCCAGCACCTGCTTCATGACCTGTGCGACGTCGAAAAGTTCGATCTGTTTGTGGTAAATCTTCGCGGGAGCGCAGAGAGCAAAGTACTGCACCAGCAGGAAGTCGACCTTGTCACGGTCCACATGGGTCTTGGAGGATTTTTGTAGATGGCGATGAATGAGTGCGCACAAACTGATTTCGTTTGCGTTCAGCGTCGTAGTCTGCAGCAGTTTGCGCAATTCGTGCACCGCGACACGCTCGTCCATCTCGTCCAGCCAGGCTTCCACCTCGTCAAACAGTTCGAGGTCTGGTTTTTCCGGCAGATTCCGTTTCTCTTGTGGGAAGGGAATCTCCATTTCGAGTTGTTTCCCCAGGGCCATATAGATTGGGAATACCGAGCGATCCTCACCCCACTTGGCCTGTCGGGAATTCGCGGGCTTTGGGGGAGTTGGGTTATGGAGCGTCGAAGTCGTCTTGTTCACGGCTGTGTCACCCATGCGCAGGGCCCCTGTAGAAAGCGGACGGCCACCGCCTTACGTCCTTCGTGATACTGCACGGCAATCACTTTCCCGTCTGCCGTTGCCCCGTTGCGATCTCGTTCAATACGCACTTTATCGTCGAACTCCAGCGGCAAACTCGAGAGAAAGATGACATGTTCCGAACCGCCGAATTCCACAACCGTCGCTTCCCGCAACCGCGTGCTCCCAGCCCGCAGTGCCGTGATCAGCACGGGGACTCGAACAGGCGTGGCGCGCGGGAAGAATCGAGCCAAGCGCTCTGCGCATCCTGGCTCGTTCGCGGTGATCGTCAATTCACTGGATGGTCTCACGTCGCCTCTCAAGCCGCCGCAGTACTCAAGTACTAAAGATCGTGCCTCTGTGGCGGTCTGGCACGCGCATGCCCACAAAGGGACACCACGTCCCCGCCATAGAGATGCACGCTGCACGCCAAAGAATTGGAAAGGTCGGTGGCCCAGATAATGAAGAAAGGGAAAGGCTTAGCGTTTTCCCGTCGATCTAGTGTAGCGCGCGCGTCTCACGCTGAAACGCAGTCGTCTCAGACCCACGCTGCTTTTCGCGTCTCTCCGGCCGGCTTGAGACGTCATTCCACTCGCTGGGCGGTCTCTTCGGAGGCGTCTTCTGACTCTCCGGGGCCCGACCTTAGCGGGATGTTGTAGCGCTTCAGCTTGCGATACAACGTCGCTCGGCTGATACCCAACAACCGCCCGGCCATGGCCTTGTCGCCGTTGGCCTGCTCAAATACGCGCAAAATGGTCATTTTCTCCATTTCCGCGAGCGCGGTAGTCGAAAGGGAAGCGACGTCTTGAAGGGGAGCGCTGGCCGAAGCCGCTTGCTCGCTGCGAATCGAGGGCGGTAGGTCGCTTACGTCGATCACGCGCCGGTCCCCCAGGGTAATGGCCCGGGCAATACAGTTTTCCAGTTCGCGGATATTTCCCGGCCACTCGTAATTCAGCAGGCTGTTCATGGCGGCGGTCGTCACTTGCAGGTGCGTTTCCGGAGCATAGCGGTCCAGGAAGTGATGGACCAGCATGGGGATGTCTGACCGGCGGTCGCGCAAGGCCGGCAAGTGCACGGTTACCACATTCAGCCGGAAATAAAGGTCCTTACGAAACGTCCCTTCACGATAGGCCGCCTCGAGGTCGCGATTCGTCGCCGCGATCACGCGCACATCCACGTGTACCTTTTCATTGCTTCCCACCGGCCGAACTTCTTTCTCTTGCAGCACGCGCAGCAGTTTGGCCTGCATCTCCAGAGGCAGTTCACCGATTTCATCCAAAAAGATCGTTCCGCCGTTGGCGGCCTGGAAGAGTCCCGCTTTGGTTTTTATAGCGCCGGTGAATGCGCCTTTTTCGTATCCGAAGAGCTCGCTCTCCATCAAGGTAGGCACCAACGAACCGCAATCCACCGCGACAAACGGGGTCTGCGCCAGCGCGCCGCGAAAGTGAATCGCGCGCGCTACCAGCTCCTTGCCCGTCCCGCTCTCGCCGGATACCAGAACAGGCGTGCGCGTATCCTTCAGTCGTGAGACCATCCGCAGGACATCCTGAATATTCGCCGAAGTTCCGATGATTCCATCTAGATTGGTTTCCGTGTTGACGCGCTCCCGAAGAAACTCGTTATCCGTGACCAGCCTGACTTTTTCGGCCATGCGCTGCAGCAACAGCCGCATCTTTTCCACGCGGAAGGGCTTTTCAATGTAGTCGTACGCGCCCAATTTCATCGCATCGACCGCGGATTCGATCGACCCATGCCCGGTCATAATCGCGATTTCCGCTCGCGGCAAAATCATTTTCGCCTGCTTCAAAAGCTCGACTCCGGAAATCGTTGGCAGCTTCAGATCGGTCAGGATGAGGTCGGGCACATCGGCGTCCAATTTCGCGAGGGCGGCCTCGGCGCTTTCCGCTTCCGTGCAGGAATATCCCAAGGTATTGCCGATGGTCATACACAGCTTGCGGATGCTCTGCTCATCATCTACGACCAGCAGGCGTATTTTTAAATCATCACTCATGGCTTCCCAAAAGTTTTCTCCACGATGGACATCAGTTGGTGTACACGGAACGGTTTCTCGATGCAAGGCGTCCCGCTGCGCGCCAGCAGGGCCTGGGTCTCACTGTTGGCCGTATCCCCGCTTATGAGAATGATCTTCGTTCCAAGTTCTGGCCGGTTTTTCTGAATCCAGTCGTGAACTTCTGCGCCATTTACCGCTCCCGGCATGCGAATGTCGGAGATCACTCCGCTATAGTGCCCGCCGGCGAGCTGCTCTAAACCCTCCGCCCCGGAGGACGCGTTCACCACGGAGTATCCTTTCCTCTCGAGCGCGGCCTTCAGAAAGGCAATCACCGACGGCTCGTCTTCAATCAATAGAATCGGCGCAGTCTGGCCAACCGCAGCTTCTGGTGTCATCGTCCAGCCTCTTTCCGAGCCATGGCCGGCAGCTCTGCGGCCAGCGGAATCCGCACCACAAACGTGCTCCCGCCGCTTTCCGTGTTGTTCCAGCACTGAATTTCGCCGCCGTGGGCTCGCACAATCCCGTAGCAAATGCTCAGCCCCAGCCCGGTACCCTTGCCAGGTTGTTTCGTCGTGTAGAAGGGGTCAAAAATATGCTGGGGATCGGCTATCCCCGTGCCGTTATCGGTCACCACGACTTGCACGCTATGGCCAGCCCGTTTCGTTCGAATCTCAATATGCCCGCGCCGTCCCGTTTCTTGCACCGCATCGTAAGCATTGTTGAGAATATTCAGAAACACTTGCTGCAGTTGTTGCGCGTCCCCCAGCGCCGGGTCCAGGGTCTCGTCAAATTCTTCAGTCACCTCTACTCCATGGCTCGCAAAATCATAGCTGCGCAGCTTGATGGTTTGCCGTAGAACCGTATTCACCTGCACGAGCTCGCGTTGCACTGGCCGCTGCCTCGCGAAACTCAACAAATCCTGCACAATATCCTTGGTTCTCTGGGTCTCTTGCAAAATGATCTGCAAATCTTCCCGCGCCGAAACTGGCACATCCGGGTTCTCCAGCAACAGGTCCGTAAATCCCAGAATCGCGGCCAGAGGATTGTTCACCTCATGAGCCACGCCGGAAACCAATCGTCCAATCGTGGCCATGCGCTCTGAATGCGCCAGCTTGGCCTGCAGCAGCACGGCATCCGTAATGTCGGTCATCACCACGACCAGGTTGTTCACCGCACTCTGTTCGTCGCGCATCGGGCTGAGACTGATGGAAAAGTGCCCCATGGTTTCATCGCTCCGCCGGACCTGCAATTCGAGGTTCTCCACCTGCTGTCCGTTGGCGGTAGTCTCCAGCGCCGCCTCGAAATCCTTCCGGTGAGACGGTTCCACCCAGTCGACCAGCCGGTGCCCGATCAATTCATCTTCACGGTATCCGGCTTCGTAACACCGCCGGTTGGCATAGCTAATCAGGCCCGCCGTATCCAGCACCAGAATCATGCTCTGCGTGGTATTCAAGATCTTCTGGTTGAAGTCCCGCTCGCGCTGCAACTGCGATTGAAACGACTTTTGCTCCGTCACATCCAGCATCAACCCGCGAATCTGTGCGATGCGCCCCTGTGCGTCTCGCACCGCCGTAATGTTTTGCAGCGTATGAAGCAGCGCGCCGTCCTTGCGCCTAAGCGTCTCCTCGTAGTTTCGCAACACCCCGCGCTCGGCCAACGCCTGCAGGAACCGTTCGCGCGCCGCCGGCGCGGGATAAAGGTGCGGGCTAACATCCGACCGCAACATCTCTTCCCGCGAACCATAGCCCAGCATCCGCACCATGGCGTCGTTCACATCCAGAAAGCGCCCGTCAGGAGTTGCGAAGAACAATCCTTCTTGAATGCTGTCAAACAGCTCCCGGTATCGCCGTTCCGCTTCCCTCCGGTCGGTAATGTCCTTGAGTACGTGGATCGTGCGCGTATCATCCTCAACGACACCCGGAGCTCTCGAAGTCGACACTAGAAAGATGCGCTCCGCTGATGCCGCCACATACTCCTCGCGCGGCCTCTGCGTATCGCGGCAAAAAGGGCAGGGAAGATCGCTCCCGGTTTCCGCGATTTGCCGAAGTCCGCTCATGGCCTCGCCCACCAGCGCAACCGGCGGCACGCCGAGATGCGATGCCAGCGAGCGGTTGGTACGCAAAATTCTCCACGCGCGGTCGTGCACCACGATGTAATCGCTAATCGCGTCTATATCCTCCACCCACTGGCGCTTCGATTTTTCCAACTGCGAAAACCGCCGAAAATTTTCCAGCGATAAAGCCGCGTGGCTCGCCAAAGCGTGCAGCAGCTTTTTCTCCTTGGCGTCCAGACTCTTTCGCCGTCGCAAGATGAATAACGCTCCCAGCCGTTCTCCATCGCTTGCGGAGACCGGCACGAACACCGCGCGCAAAGCCGATGCTCTGCCCTCCGTCGGCCCAGCCTCGGCAGCCGGCAAAGCCCGGACCACCGCGGCACCTCGGCTCTCGCGGGCCGAGGTGATGATCCAGCTCTTGAGCGCGCTGCTAACGGTCTTCTCGTTTTCACCCGCGGAGTACAGGTCCGTTTCTCGCCCGCGAAGCACGGCCACCCCGCCCCACGTCGCGTTCAGCATCCGCGCGACCCGCCCGGCAAAGCGCAGGAGAAATTCCGGCAGCTGGCGCGACTGTGCGGCATCCACAGCCAGCTCCATGAGTTCGTGGGCTTGTTTGGAAGAGGCAGGCACAGGAGCAGACGTATTTAGCCGAGTGGTAAAATGCCGGGGCCCATCGGTTTTCATTTCTCGCATCACGGGTTGGCGCTGGACGCGTGTCTCAATTTGAGTTCTGTCGGTCACTACCACCCTAGCGACTCATCTCATTCTGAGTCAACCGCCGTTATCAGCTCCGTTGCCGAATCGTCTACTCTCACGCGGCCCTTCCTCATCGACATCGTCTCAGCATGAGACCTCCGCGCTAGGAGATTCCCTCCGACTGAGACAAGCTAGCCCCTCGAGCGATCTCTCGCCGATTCCCAAGAATACGCACTACCTCCTCATTCTAAGCCACTTGCCGCTCCTCGCACGCCGCGGCTGGGGGCCCCGCAAACGTTCCTCGTCGTGGCACCCGACGTGCCTTCTTTACGGTGGGGTTCTCCATTCTTAAGAGGGGTGGTCGATGAGATCCGAATGGAAATGGTTTACGCGCGGGGTCGCCACGGCAGCAATCGGTCTTTGCCTGGGAATCGGAAGCTTCGGGCAGTCTGCCACGACAGACGAAGGCAAGCGCAAGGTCAAGTCCAAGGTTTCTCCGGCATATCCGGAGCTGGCCAAGCGCATGAGCGTGTCCGGCAAGGTGAAGATCGAGGTCGTGATTACGCCGGACGGCCGTGTTAAGAGCACACGCGTGATTGGCGGTCATCCGCTGTTGGTTCAGGCATGCCAGGATGCGGTCAAGGAATGGAGATTTGCGCCCGCGTCGGAAGAATCCACACAGATCGTCGAATTTGAGTTCAGCGCTTCGGGAAACTAGGGGATCCGCACAGGACGGCAGGAGCGGTTTCGAGCACGCCGCGTCGCCGGGGGAGTGGAGGCATTTTGCAATGACGATCGCGAAAAGGCTGTACTTAGGGTTTGGCGTGATTCTGGGCATTTTGGGCCTGCTGTTCATCGTCAACATCGTCGCTGGCTTTAGGGAACAGTCCGCCCGCAAAGACGCAACGGCCGCGCTCGACAACGTTCGCACCATCGAGTCGGTGCGCTACCAGATCATGTTGAACCGCCACAACATGGACAATTTTCTTTTGAGCGGCGATCCTCGCGACGAAGAAAAAGTTAGCAGAGGCTTCAGCGACATCAACGATCTTATTCGGCGCGGTCAATCGCAAACGTACAGCGACAACGTCAAGACGGCCCTCAAGGAAGTCGAAAGCACGGAAGCCAGTTGGGCAGACAATTTTGCGAAACCGCTTCTTGCCAAGCGCCATCAGGTCGATTCCGGTGACGCTACCGTCTCCGACCTTCAAATCTTCTATCTCCAGAAAGACCCCGCTTCTTGGCTGACAAAATCATCTGTGGTTCTGGACCAGACCAGCTCCGACATTGCCAGGTCTAAAGATGCCAGCGATGCCTCCGCGGCACGCGCCAGTTTCATTAGTACCGGAGTGACCACCTTCGGCACGCTGGTGGCCCTGCTCTTCGGCATTGGCGCTGCTTACAAAACCGCCAAGTCCATCAGCGAGCCGCTCAATCACCTCATTACTGTGGCGCGCGAAATTGGCGATTCCGGCGACCTCGATCAGAACATTGACATTCATCGTAACGACGAAATAGGCGCTCTGGCGACCACTTTCAACAACATGGTCGCCTACCTGAAAGAGATGGCCAGCGTCTCCATGTCCGTCGCCGAAGGCGACCTAAGCGTGGAAGTCGTGCCGCGATCCAAGCGTGACACTCTCGGCAACGCTTTCCTTCGTATGTCTCACGGTCTCCAGGAATTAGTGCGCACCACCCGCGATTCTGCTGGCCAGGTATCGGCAGGCTCCAGCCAGGTTGCTGGGGCGGCCGACGAATCTGCCAAGGTTAGCGTCCAAGCTTCTTCGGCCATCGAAGAGGTCACCAGCACGATGCACGAGATGAGCGTCAACGTGCAAAACGTCGTGAAGAACACGCAGGTTCAAGCCTCCAGCGTTGCGGAAACCTCCGCTTCCATTGATCAGATGGTCACTTCGATCCAGCGCGTCGCGGACACCGCAAAAGTTCTTCTCGATATTGCCAATCGTTCCCGCGAAGAAGTCGTCACCGGCATCCAGACGATGGAAAAAGCCACTGACGGCCTGAACCGGACCAACAAAGCCATTCAATCTTCTGCGGAAATCATCAACATCCTCGGCCACCGCGCCGATGATATCGGCAAAATCATCGAAGTCATTGATGACCTTGCGGAGCAAACCAATCTTCTCGCGCTGAATGCCGCCATCGAAGCGGCTCGTGCGGGCGAGCACGGCTTGGGTTTTGCCGTAGTGGCGGACGAAGTTCGCAAACTCGCCGAAAAGTCTACGCAATCCACCAAGGAGATTGCCGACCTCATTCAAAGCATCCAACGCGAAGCGCGCCAAGCCGTCGAAAACATGGAGCGCAGTACGCGCATCGTCGAAGAAGGCCTCAGCCTTGGCAACGAACTAGGCACCGCTCTTCACAAAATTTCCAACGTGGTCACCGAAGTTTACAAGTTCTCCCAGGAAATCGGCGCCGCCACTGCCGAACAGTCCGTGGGTTCCTCGCAAATCGCCAAAGCCACCAGCCGCCTCACCGAAATCACGCAGGAAATCAATTCGGCCGTTGAAGAACAAGCTTCCGGAGCGCAAGCCGTGGTACGCGCCATGGACAAAATGCGCGAGCTCGTGCATCAATCAGCGTCCAGCTCCACCGAGCTATCGGCCGCCGCCGAGCAAATGCTCAAACTTTCCCGCAATTTGATCGACAGCATGGATCGTTTTGTTCTGGATCGTTCCGCGCAAGGCCGCGGCCGCCAGGCCGAGCCAGGCGCCCCGCGTCGCGGGCGTCAGAGTTCCAGCCGCGAACGCGAGCTGGAATACGCCGAGCTCGCGCGTTCCTAAGCATCCGGAGACCGCTTAATGGAAAAGGATTTACAAGTCGTCGGTTTCCGCATCGGAAATGAAACGTACGGTGTGCGTATCGGCGCCGTGCGCGAAATTGTCCGCGTCCCGGAAATCACGGCTGTCCCGAGTGCACCCGATACCATCGAGGGCGTAATCAATTTGCGCGGGAAGATTATCCCCGTGATGGACCTTCGCAAGCGGTTCGGCCTCACGGAGATTACCACGGACAAGAAAAACCGCATTCTGGTGGTGGAGCTTGACAATAAGTTGCTCGGCCTTATCGTCAATTCCGCTTCGGAAGTCCTGAAGATTCCGCCATCTGAAATTGAAGCCCCCGGCTCCGTCTTTGCCGATGGCGAGTCCGGATACGTCACCGGGGTTGGCAAACTCAAAGGCCGCCTGATCATCTTGCTGGATATTTCCAAGCTTTTGCATCGGCCGGAGCTCAAACGACTCGAGGAGGCCGCGGAAACCGTCGCCACTGCAAAGTAAAGCCGCTCCCCATCGCGTGGGGGACAGCCGAACTGCCGGATCGCCGCTTATTTCATGGGAACGATAACCGCTCCAATCCAACTCACGGAAGCTGAGCTCAAGCTTTTGCAGACGCTGGTCTATCAGGAATGCGGCATGTTTTTCGACGAGCGCCGCTCGCACTTCCTGAAAGACCGCCTGCAGCGACGCCTCAAAGTCTGTCAGCTAGATTCTTTTTACAGCTACTACCGTTTGCTGACCAGCCGCGAGGGCCGCGCCGAGCTCGCTCTGCTGCTGGAAAATCTCACCGTCAACGAAACGAGTTTCTTCCGCAATAAGCCGCAACTCGATCTTTTGCAGAAACGTGTTCTGGAAGACTTGCTGCACAGGAAGCAGGAACGCCGCGACTGGAATCTTCGTGTATGGAGTGCCGGTTGTTCCAGCGGCCAGGAACCCTACTCGGTGGCCATTTTGATCTGCGATGCTCTGGCCTACTACTATCTGCGCAATCCGCTTCCGTTCGTAATGCCGTCTCCCAAGCCTTTGATTCCTCCCCCGTGGAAGCTTGAAATTGTTGCCTCGGACATCAGCTACGCCAGCCTTCGCGTCGGCCAGGAAGGTGTCTTCAGCGAACAGCAGATGGAACCAGTGGACTACACCTGCCGCCTCCGCTACTTTGAAAAATCCGGAGCCAAATACACCATCAAGCCCCAGCTAAAGCAACTCGTCCAGTTCGACTTCCACAATCTCAAGACGGAATACCTTCCCCGTCGCAACGACATTATTCTCTGCCGCAACGTGATGATCTATTTTGACGAAGCGGAACAAAAGCGCTTGATCGAGAAGTTTTGGCATTGCTTGAATCCCGGCGGCTATCTTTTTGTGGGCCATGCGGAAAGCCTCTTCGGCTTGACGCAAAAATTCCGCATGGTGCATGAAAACAACGGAACCGCCTATCAACGCGTCGAGGCGAATTCTTGAGCCAGTCTCCCGAAGATCGCAACCCCGAGCTTCGCGCTATCTTTTTCGAGAGCTCGAATGAACTGCTGCAATCGCTCAACGAAGCAGGGCTGGAGCTTGAGGTGCGTCCAGCGGATGAAGAGGTCATTCGTCGCGTCCGCCGTGCCGTGCATACGCTCAAGGGTGATTCCGCCGCCTGTGGTTTTCACAAGCTAAGCGAGCTAGCTCACGAACTCGAAGATGTCCTCACCTCCCAAGTCGCGCAGAAATACGGCTCCCGATTCGCAGAGGTCGTCCTGGCCGCTGCTGATTCATTCGAAGCCATGCTGGCGGCCTACCAGCGCGGTGCGGAGCTTCCGTCCCTCGACAAGCTCCACAGCTTGATTCGGAGTCTGCTGGTCGATTCAACCCCGGTTGTCGAAACTCCAGAAGCCCCCGCGGCTGTGCCCGCAAGCTTCGCGTGGACCGAATACGAGCAGCTTATGATCTCCGAGGCGGTGCACCGCGGCGAGACTGTTTACAACGTCGCGCTGCGCGTGGATCCAGACAGCCTCATGCGCGCCGCCGCATTTCAACTCATTCGAAACGTCCTTCACAGCTCGGGAACGCTCATCGCTCTTCGTCCGGAAGACAACCTTGCCGCCGCTAACGTAGAAATCGTGGAGGCCGCTCTGGCCAGCGTCCAGCCCGAGGACGCCCTCAGACAGCGCTGTCACATTCCGAGTATCGTTTCCGACGTTCGCGTCGAGCGTGCCACAAGCGCACAAACACTCGATCACGAACTTCTCGGCGATCTCCTGGACGCCCAGGCCGCGCAGGTTGTCGCCAATACTGCCGAGAGAAGCGACACCTCTGACACCGCCAGAGCTGCGCAGGCAAATTCCGCGGTCGCTACCGTTGTTGAAAGCACTCTGCGGGTCGATGCCAGTCGCATCGATGCGGTCATGAATCTCGTCGGTGAATTAATCATCGGCAAGTCCATGCTCCACCGCGCGCTGACGGAATTCGACCAGCGCCATGCCCGCGATCCGGTTCGCGCAAAGCTAACGGAAGCTCTCGGATTTCAATCCCGCGTGCTCGATGAACTTCACAAATGCGTCCTTAAAATTCGCATGGTGCCCGTCGAGCAACTCTTCCGCCGCTTCCCGCGCGTCGTCCGCGATGTCGCCAAGCAGTGCGGCAAGGATGTGGCCCTGGACGTCTCCGGTCAGAACACGGATCTCGACAAAACCATTCTCGACTCGCTCGGAGAGCCTCTGATGCATCTCGTGCGCAACGCCGTCGACCACGGTATCGAGCCTGCCGATGAAAGGCTCACCGCGGGAAAGCCCGCGCGCGGCACGGTCTATCTCAACGCCTATCATCAAGGCACTCAGGTGGTCATCGAAGTGCGCGATGATGGTCGTGGCATCGATTCTGCCCATGTTCGCCAGCAAGCCGTTAAGCAGGGGGTGGTCAAGGCCGAAGAAGCCGCGCGCCTTACCGAACAGGAAGCACTGAACCTTATTTTCGAATCAGGTTTCAGCACCGCCACGGAAGTCACCGAAGTCTCCGGCCGAGGCGTAGGCATGGATGTTGTGCGCAGCGTGTTGGACAGGTTAAAAGGCACAGTCCACATCTCCACGCAAAGGGCGCGCGGCACAACCTTTCAACTTCGCGCCCCGCTGACCCTCGCCAGCATTCAAGCGCTGCTTTTCCGCGTTGGTGGCCGCCTTTTTGCCGTGCCGCTTTCCTCGGTCCTGGAGATTTCCCGGATCCACGATCAGGAAATCCACCGCATCGATCAGCGCGAAGTGCTGCAACTCCGCGACCAAATCCTCACGCTCGTCCGTCTCGAGCACCTTAGCCGGCTTCGCTCCATCGACACCGAACCGGCGAAAAAGAAACATTTCGTCATTGTCATCGGTACCGCCGAAAAACGCTTTGGCCTCGTCGTGGACAGCATGGTCGGGGAAGAAGAGTTGGTCATCAAGGCCCTGCCAAGCGACATCGTCTCCAGCGATCTGGTCAGCGGCGCGTCCATTCTTGGCGATGGCACCGTGGTGCTCATTCTGAATGTGCCTGCCGTTCTCTCGCGCCTCTCCCGCGCTGTTCCTCTAGGAGCAATCGCATGAGCTCCCGCACCCGAGTGCTGGTGGTCGACGATTCCGCCCTCATGCGGAAACTCATTCCCGCGGTCCTCGCCCGCGATCCTTCTATCGAAGTTGTCGGCACGGCCATGGACGGCTCTTTCGCTTTGAAGAAAATCGAAGAGTTGCATCCCGATGTCGTCACCCTCGATCTCGAAATGCCCCGCATGGACGGCATGGAAACTCTCCGGCTGATCATGCGTCGCGCTCCCATGCCAGTCGTACTGTTCAGCACCCATTCGAAAGAGGGCGGCTACGCCACTTTAAAGGCCCTCGCTCTCGGTGCCATCGACTTTGTCCAGAAGCCTCAGGATGCCGCCGCAGGACATCTCGATTCCATCGCTGATGAGCTGATCGAAAAAATCAAAGTTGCGAAGCGCGCCGCCGGGCGCAAATTGCCTGCCGCGGTAGTTTCCGATGATCCTCCCAGGACTAAAAAGAAAAAGTGCTCCCCAATTCCTCCGAATCGTGTTATCGCTATCGGCATTTCCACCGGCGGTCCGAATGCTCTGCAATACGTTCTCTCGCAAATCCCGGCGGATTTTCCGGCAACTATCCTTATCGTTCAGCACATGCCGGAAGGCTTTACGGAAATGTTCGCAAAGCGCCTCGATGAATGCTGCGCTCTCGATGTTCAGGAAGCCCGCTCCGGTGATCTCCTCGTTGGCGGCCGCGTGCTCATCTGCCCGGGCAATCGTCACATCATGGCTCGTCACATGCCTCGCGGCGACATGGCGGTTCTTTCCGACGGCCCTCCTGTCAATGGCCACCGCCCGTCGGCAGACGTTCTGTTTCATTCCGTCGCTCAGCAATTTGGCCTCACCGCGGTCGGTTTGTTGATGACCGGCATGGGTGAAGACGGCGCCGAAGGCCTGGGAGCGCTGCAAGCCGCCGGGGGCGTGACCCTGGCACAAAGCGAAGACACCTGCGTGGTGAGCGGCATGCCCCGCGCCGCCATCTCCAGGGGCTACGCCGACAAGGTCATTCCACTGGAAGGTATTGCCGCGTTCCTGGTTCAGAATTACGGCGGAGATCGCTCCAGTTCAGAGAAGGTCGACAAGAACGACAAGAACGAGAAACCGGAAAGGACACCCGTTTCTTCCCAGCGCACATAGCAACGTGCCGGGAGAAGGAGAAGGCCATGCAACAATTTGCCGCTCTGTTACGGAAAGACAATCAACCCGTTCGCTACCTCGTGGTGGACGACTCCGTCTTCGCTCGCAAGAACATCATCAAGATGATTGAAATGTTCGGCGGCGAAGTCGCCGGAGAAGCCGGCGATGGCCTCACCGCCATTGCGGAGTTCAATCGCACCAAGCCTGACATCGTGCTCATGGACATCACCATGCCGCAAATGGAAGGCATTGAGGCCGTCGAGCGCATCGTTCGTCAGCATGGCGACGCGCGCATCGTCATGGTCTCTTCGGTCGGCTACCAGGAAAACATCCTGGCCGCTCTCCAGAAGGGCGCGAAACACTTCGTGCAAAAACCCGTCAAGCCAGAAGTCCTTTACGAAATTCTCCGTTACGTTCTCGGTGACGATCCCAACGCTGCAGGCGCGCACGTGGCCCTCGCAGGAGAGCACCGCGCATGAGAATGGAACTCATTCAACCGTTTATCAACGCCGCCGACGCGGTCTTCGCAGAATCGCTCCAGGCGCCGACTAAAATTCTCGACCTCTCTATGGACGAGGAAACCTATCGCCGCAAAGGCGTAGCCGCCCTGATCGCCATCAAGGGCGATATCGAGGGCCGCGTAATTCTTGATCTTTCAGCCGAAGTGGCCATGAAAGTTGCCAGTCATCTTGCCGGCGAGGCGGTTCCCAGCAGCGATCAGGTGGTCCGCGAAACTGTATGCGAACTCGCGAACATGGTCATCGGCAACTCCGTCACGCTTCTCAACGACCAGGGCTTTCGCTTTAAAGTGTTTCCACCTGAGATTCACATGAACGAAGAAGGCCTGGCGGGCAGCATCGATACCGAAGCTATGGTGATAGCCATTGAAACTCCCTGCGGCCAAGCGTATCTCAACATCTCCATGCGCTATCTCCATCGCCGCCGTCAGGAACGCGACATAGCCTCAGTCATAGATTAATCCGTAAGGGCACGGCACGCCGTGCCGGTCCGCTGCCAGGAGGCCTTCTCGCAGCCGCATGGTGGCCCATCGCAGGTCTGTTTTATAGCTTCTTTCAGAGCTCCTCGAGGAACAAGGCTCCGAGAACATCAGTCGAAATTCAACTTCAATCCGCCGAATCACTTGGCGGCCGAATATAAGCTGCTCCGTGTCTATACAAACCCGCCGCCGGAATCGCCTGCGAAAACACAATCCGTATGGGCACAAAAATCGCTCCATTCCCAGGCGTAAACGGCACCGCCACTTCCACCCGTGATCCCTCCGGATACTCGTTGCGGCTCCGAAAACTCAAGCCGCCCTTCGATAAGTCCTCGCAGACCGCCACTTCCTCCTGAAATCCTCGCTTGCGTATACACGCCAACACCCGCGCCTTCACGCGCGTCCGATTCCGCCGCGGTATGACGCGCTCCTCCACTGTCAAGGGATGCGCCGCGCCCTTTTCCTGCGTTTTGATTTCCGCTTGCGCCTCAATCCATATCGAAGGGGTGTCACAATGTTTGCAAAGCCGCGCCACGCATTTTCGCACTTCGAACGACTTCAATTCCAACTCATTCAAGTACACCACTTCGCGCCGCTGGCAAAATCCGCATTCCATCAACAGTCTCGCCAGCGCATCGTCCGCCTTGTATGCGGCAGGGAAGTCGATGTCCCAGAAATCCGCTCTCGGCTCCGTAATCTGAATCGCGTACAAGAAACCGTTCGGCTCAGAATCGATCTCCGCCATTACGCGCGCCCGCGCGGTCTTTACCAAATCGCCTTCCATCCGCCGCAGCGTAATTTCCTGCCCCGCCGCCAGTTTTTCTTCGAGGCGCAATACTCCGCCGTTGCGGCTGACCAGCAGCGTCTCCGCGATATGCTTCACCGCCGCTCCGTCGCTCTTGGTCCAGGAGGCCTCCACGGGCATCCGGAAACTCACGCGGTCGCTTTGCCGAAGTCCGTCGCTTCGCATGGTATCGTTTAGCATAAGGGATTTCTGCTATCCAGATTAGCACCCCTTTCCCGCCCGGCGCCCTCTCATCACTTCCCTTTGTCGTACCAACTAATATCTTGTGCTCGTGTACCCCCCGACGCGCCAAGCGCCCCCAACCTGTTACCTTTTCGCCCTACTTTCCCCTACGGACCCCCTATTTTTTGGCATCTCTGGCACCCTTATTAGTTGGAGGGGAAGGCCCTCCGCTACATCCTGACTCACTCTTCCCAGTCCCGAGTCACCATGGGCAACCTAATTTTCATGAGCCACCGAACCACCGATAGCGCGTCGCAAAAGACCAGCCTCCGCGACCGCCGCTATGCCATCCGTTTTCCGTTCGCTGCTGACGCGGAGGTCCTCGATCTGGAATCCGGCGCCCGCTCCGACGGCATCACCTCGGACATCTCCCTCGGCGGCGTTTTCGTCTGCACCAGCAAGCCCCTGGCCGTAAAGACCCGCGCGCGCGTGACCCTCAAGCGCAAAGGCGAAAGCGTCGAAGCCCTCGCCGTAGTCCGCATCGTCAAACCCAGAATCGGCATGGGCCTCGAATTCCTCGACGTCGAATCCAGTTCCAACGCCATCCTCACGCGCTGGCTGGACCAGCTCCGGCGTGCGCGCTGAAAAACGAATGGATGAGCGTCTTCGGCGCGTACGAATCGATGGGGAAGAGCGCTGGGGGTCGAGAGTCGAGGGTTTAGCTCATTCTGCAGGTTTGCCGCGCAACTGACGCAGTCTCGATTGCTGCTCGGGCGTCAGTTTGTTTTTTATGCGGACCATCAACGCAATTTGCGTGCGTTTCACTTCTCGTTCGGCGTTCAATACCTTGTCAAGCTGGGCCATCACCTGGGACTCATCCACGGGATTCTGCTTCAGCAGCATAACCAGCGATTCCATCGCATCTTGAAGCTGGAACTGCAGTTCCGTAAAGCGCGTTTGCGCCTTGAGGACTTCCGCCCGCACATAATTGCGCTGTGGGTCGTCGAGCCCGATGGCTTTCTGATTCGCCAGCACCTGGTCCGGAGCAAATAAATTCTCCGCGATGGGATCCTGCGCTTGCGGCTGTTGAGCCCACGCCGCCATGCCGGCGAGCAGCGGCAGTGCCAACAACGCAAAACTCCTTGTCGAAGACGGTCGCCTATTCCTATTCCGTGTCATGGCTTTCGCTTCTCCTTCCTAACGCGAGCCGACTGGCCCGTACCGAAACCGCCGGTATCGAGGCGATAAAAAGTTTCGCCCAGGCGTGGCCTGCCCCTCAGCAATCCGTCATACGGCGAACGCAACAGCTCTCGCGTTGGAGGTTTCCACCTGGAAATCCCAGCGGCCGCGGAGAGCGCCCGCTCTGTTTCCTCGCGCTGTGCGCGATGCCTCCACGATATTCCGAGCGAGGCCGCCAAAAAGACCACCGCAGCGAATGCCGCGGCGATGGTTCTTCCCGTCGGCCCCCACCAGCGAGATTGCTCCGCCCGCGACGCGACCTCCGCCAGAATGCCAGCGGCGGCCTCCACGTCCGGCTCGGCGAATGCGAGTTGCTGGATACCGCGGTCCATCTCCCCAGTGAGCGATTGCAGCTTGGCCAACGCGGCGGAGCAGCTTCGACACTTCTGAAGATGCTCTTCAAGCCCCGGGTCTGCGGGCGCCCCGAGAGCAAACTCGGCAAGCGATTCGCGCCAGCGATCACAAGGTCTCATCAGAGAACACCTTTAGCAGCGCTTTCCGCGCCAAGTGAAGCCGCGAACGCACGGTGCCTTCCGGTATGTGCAGCACACCTGCAATGTCCCGGGTATCCAATTCTTCGACAGCATTCAAAATCACCACCGCCCGCAATTTTTTCGGCAGCCGGTCGATCTCTGCCCTCAAGCGCCGCTTCATTTCGCGCTGCGCCACAATGCTTTCGACATTCGTCTGTGCGTCCCCGTACATTTGGTGCCACGAAGTGTCCCGCCGTCGCGCCCGCGCAGCGGTCCTCCACCGGTTCAAAGCTAACCGATAGGCCATCTGGGCCACCCACGCGCGAAACTTCTGCGGCTCGCGCAGCCCGGAAAGCTTGCGGTAGGCGCGGAAGAAGGCATCTTGCACGACCTCTTCCGCGTCCGCCCGATCGGAGAGCACGGCATTCGCAACGTGGAACACCAGGCGATGACATTCGCGTACTCGCTCGGCGAACTCACCGGCACTCTGCGCTTCATCGCCCAAGCTCGTAGACCAGCCGATCTCGCACTCTCCGCCTCGCAAGGCAACCAGGCATTGGGCAAATTTTATCGCTTCTGGCACGAAGGTGACGGCGGTGGCGGCACCAGGTACAGCGCCCGAAAGGCCCCTACCACTGGCTGAAGTTGTGACGCCACGGTTACCTCCTCCAGTTTTTGTTTTTGGTCCTGCGTAAGCAAGCCAGCAAACGCATTGTGAAAACCCTCGACCACTTGTGCGGCCTCGAGTTGAAGAACGTGCAGCTGCACAACCAGCTTGCCGATTTGCGCCGGTTCAGGATTCGTCTGGCTCAGCAAAAGGTCCAACTGCTGCTGTACCTCAGCGGATTGTTGCCCCAACGTTTCTAAAGTAGGCAGCACCTGCGTCAGCAGCGCTCCCATTTGCTCCACCTGCCCCGGCGTGAGCCCCAGAAACGAGGCCACCACCGCCGGAGGCGGTAGACCTGGCAAGCTCGTACTGGCGGTAGCGGGAACCGTACTCCCTATCATCTTCGGTGCGAAAAACAGCATGGCCGCAAACAACGTAATGAAACTGAGTTTTTTCATGATGGATACCTCCTCCATTCTAAGATCAAGACACCGCCGCGGAGCGCTTTGTTCAGTCGCTCGGCAACCTTCTGAAGGATGTCCGTCCGCAACCGCCTCGGCGCAAGGTCACCCACTACACGCGCGGCAAATCGTGATAGTTTGAAAAAGAGCGAATCTATTCTCTGAGAAGGGAACCCGGACCATGGGCAGGACGCGTGCGCCCCGCACGAGAGTCTGCCTCCCCACCAACCATGGCTCGTCGGAATCAAACAATTTGGCTAGTGGTCCTCGCGCTGGCTGTGGCTTTGCTCTGGTATTGGCAGCACCGACCGGCAACCCCGCGCGTGATCCCGCAAGCGAATCTCGAGACCTTCAACGGCTGCGGCATGGAAGGTGACGCATCCAGCCCCGCTGTCCGCGAACTGAATCTCCTCAAGAATCGCTACACCGCTCCCGAACCACGACAAATCGACCCACGCGTAACTCTCGCCGCCATGCTCGAACCAGGGGACGACCGCACTCGCTGGAACGATCACCACGCCGCCGAAATCACCGGCTATCTCTGGGAGGTAAAAGTCGGCGGTGTAGAAACCGTCAATTGCCACGCGGCCGACCCTCCGGAACGCGACACGCACATCGAACTGGTCCTCGACCCTATGAACGGCTCCGAAGACCGCCGTGTCATCGTGGAAGTCACCCCGCGCTCGCGCGCCCTCGCCAAACAGCGCGGTGAAGACTGGTCAACACCCGCTCTGCGCGACCATTTCGACGGACGCTGGGTGCGCGTCCGCGGTTGGCTGCTCTTCGACACCGAACATCTCGCCCAGTCCATGAACACTGCCCCGGGTCGGCCGCGCGACTGGCGCGCCACCGCCTGGGAAATTCATCCGGTAACCTCCCTGGAAGTGATCGACCATCTCCGCTAATCTCCCGTGCTTCACAACCCATCGGGCGCTTTTTCCCGCGGTGTCTCTGCGCCTCTAGGTTCTTTGTCTTCCATCTCATGCCTCACGACTCAGAACCTGGTCCGCCAACTGCTCCACAGCCCGATGCGCCTCCAATATCGAGTAACGATGGTCCATGGCTCCAGCCAAATCCGTATTCGCAAACGCGATCCGCCCAAACGGAGCAGCTCGCAAAACATCACGCGGCGCTGGTTTTCCATCTCTCCCGAAAAAAAATCCCGGTTGCGGGGTAAGGTAGGCGTGGCCCCAGCGATTCAAAACAATTCCCGCAATGTCCCGCTCCGCGCGGAACCCCGCGGCCCGAAACATATCGGTGAACTGCTGCCGGATTTTCCGTTCATACTCGCGGAACGGCGTAGTGATCATTTCGCCGCGCCCGCGATGTCCCTGCTCTTCCGTCGAGTACCCCGGATAGGAGTAAAGAACTTTCAGTGTGAGAACGATCGGCGCATCAGGACTTATGGTGGGCTCGACTCCGCCGCATACCGCCTGTCGGCGCACGTCAAAGTAGTTTCCAATGCCTCGAAACCATCGGCATCCGGTTATCCCCATCTTTTGCAAAAATCGCCAATTTCGCACGGCAATATTCGCCATCATGCAAGGCGACCGGTAAAACTGTGCGTAAGCATTCCGGTGTGCTTCAGGCAAGTCTTTTATGATGTGCTTCGCCGTCCAGCTCCCACCGGCCATTACCGCCGATCGGGCCTTCACGCTAAAAACCTTTCCCTCCCTGGTATACGCGATCGAAAGGGCACTGGCCTTCGCCGGATCGCCGTCGTGCCGCACGGAGACGGCCGTCGAAGAAAGCCGCACGCGCGCTCTCGATCCGGGCGCATCCAGAGCCGAAAAATTCACCGCACCTCGGCTTACGCCCTCAACGCTTTCTGGTCCATCGATAGAACCGGGAAGCAGCGCCCTCACCATCAGCCGCGCGATGGTCGTATTTCCGCCGGGGAACATTTGCACCACTTCGCCAGATCCGTCGTCCCACGGATGCAACAGATCCGCCGCATACTCGGAGAAGGCCGAAAGCGCGTCCGGACCCAGCCCTGAGCCGCCTCCCTCGACTGGCGCAAGAAACGTCCGGATGGTCTCGCGGCTCAATCCGTATCGCTCCATCATGTGCTGCTCGAGCGAGATCGCATCGAGCTTGCGCGAGATTTCATCGCCTTCGTATTTCGGCGGATCAAATTTCGATTCATCAGCCGCAGCGCCAGAAAACCATCGCTGCAATTCACGGCGCGCAGCCGGAGAAAGCGGCGCTCCTTCCATCTTTTTCCCGACAGGATCAACGAGCCACATCCCAGGCTTCTCGGCGAACTCTGCGCCGAACCAGAAACCATACTGCCCGCGGCGCAATCCCGCCGAGTCATACGGGGTACGGCTCAGGGCCATCTGCGGCCCCGTGCCGGACCACTTCTGGTACGTCAGCTTCGGCGTGTCGAGCCCAATGGAATCGTAAAAGCGTGCGATGAAACTGTAAGGATAGGGAAGCAGATAGATTGCCGATCCTTGATGCGCCACCAGGCGTTTTCCATCCACCTCGAATTCGTTCTGTTTGGCCTCACCGCCAAAAATCGCATGATTCTCGAGAATCAGGCACGTTTTGTCCTTCCCCGTTTTCCGCTGGAAGAAAAGCGCTGCCGCCAGGCCGCTGATTCCTCCGCCGACAATGACGCAGTCGTACGTCTCTCCTGTCTCGATAGTGTCGGGAGGCAGCGGCTCGTACGCGCCGTCGCGCATTTTGTGTCCAACTTCCATCACCGCGAAGGCATTGCCGTTCGAGCGGCTGTACTCGCCAACGCCACCGTAGCCCGTCCAATCGTCCTGCGCATTGGCCGCCGAAGGCGCCCGAGCCTTGGCAAGAATTTGAGCTGGATCGAGCCCGCTGAGCGCGGTTGCGCCCGAAGCGAGCAGCACAGAGCCCAGAAAATCGCGGCGTGTTATGGTCGCGTCCATCCCGATCGCGCGATCACCGCAGTCCGTTTTGTTTCGCTCCGTCATGATAAAGCCCCTTCCGAGGAACTACGGTCGCGTATCGAGCGGGTGTTTGCTCTTCTCGTAAAATTCGTTCTGAATTTTCAAACTTTGCTCATCGGCCTTCGCCGCGCGAATGGCTTCGACGATGGCTGCGATCCAATTCTTCATGTTCCATTCGCCGAGCTCTTTTGTCGCAACAGAACCGTCGCCGGAATAGTGATTCGGGAATCGCGCGTACCACCAGATTCCGGTGTACACGTCTTCCGGCAAATTCACGCGCTTCTGGTCCGCTCCCGATTCGCTTGCCGCGCGGTCCAGATGCACCAAATCCGGGTGCGAAACCATCGTATTCGAGGTCTCATTTTCCCCGGCGTGATAGTCAATCCCCGTGGATTTTTTCGCCGGGCCTCCCGGACGGCTCCGCTCGCCGTCCAGAACGTAAACGATGTAGTCGTGTGGCTTATCCATTTGCGCCTGTCCAAACAGAGGAAGCAGGTGTTCATTTCCGCCGTGGCCATTCACGATGACAATTTTTTTGCATCCGTTGCGCGCCATCTCCTCCGTCGTTTCCTGCAGCAATTTCAACTGCAGCTCGAGGCTGTACGCCACGGTTCCGGGCTCGTGTTTTGCTTCAAAGATTTGTCCGAAATAATATTCGGGGAAGAGGATGGCGTATTCCGTCCGAACTGCTTCGAGAGAGGCGTAACGCACGTTCAGCAAATCCGTTCCCAACGGTAAGTGTGGTCCGTGCTTCTCCAGAATGCCAAAGGGCAACAAACATGTTCCCTTCGATTGCTGGACAGCCATTCGAAAATCAGCCGCGGTCAATTCCTCCCACTTCGGCGAAAGCTTCCCTTGGGCCCGAACGCCCGTCGCTCCGAGCCCAACAATCGCTGCAGCCAAAATAATCCCGGGTGCCACGAGTCCAGAACGAATCATTTGTCAGCCCTCCTCATGGCCGCGAATTCTAACGCCAGCGAGCCGAAAGCGCACGATTAAATCGATTTTATGAAACAAGCTCAGCGGCCATATGGGATTTAATTGCGCTAGCCCGGCCTCTAGATACCGGCAACAACGGCGACGACTCCTCCTGTTTGCCGGCGCGGAAATGGCGCGACACCTCTTCGCCCGGAGCCCGGCAGAACGAAGCCCAAGGAAGGCCCGGCCATGGGCAGAAATCATGGAATGTTTCCAAAACATCTACGCGCTTGGACATCGCCATGTCGCTTGCGCTCTTCGGCGATGTTTTGGGCGCCAGTTCTACGACCTAAAGACCGTGGACTTCGGCGGGAAGCAAGGCACGAGAGGCACAACGTACGGCAACGCAACAAATGTTGCAGTGACATGAGTGCCCCTAGTGCGCGGGGGCAGTCCCCGGCGGTAGTCTGGCTACTTGCGTTTTCAGCGTATTGGAGGCCTCCAATTTCTCGCAGCGTATGTTGCGCTGGTGATACAGTGAATTGCATGGCGAACTGAATCCGGTAAAACTGCGGTGCGTGGCTTGACAGGATGTAACAAACGTTGTAATTGCGTCAGCGCACGGCAGGCTTGCTCCCACGAGTGGCAGCGGCAGATCGCACCGGCCGTCGCGGAAGAGCATTCCGGAAGGCGGGTCGGTATGGGCTTAGCCTCGAGAC
This sequence comes from Acidobacteriota bacterium, assembly GCA_013289825.1. Lineage (GTDB taxonomy): Bacteria > Acidobacteriota > Terriglobia > Acidiferrales > UBA7541 > Acidiferrum. The sequence goes on from JABCZF010000004.1 coordinate 168,277, forward strand.
GGTGATTCCGGCGGTGGGGCCAATGAATCGTTGGATCACCCGGGAGTGTTGGTCGGCACGAGAGGGACAGTGCATGAGAGACGCGCCCACATCGGCAGGGAAGCAGGAGATCCGCATTGGCATGCCGGAAGAGGCTCAGGAGATGAGCGTCTGCGTCGAATTGCAGCAGCGCATCTGGGGCTATGCGCCCATCGATACTGTGCCGGATCAGATTTTTATTGTGGCGAAGAAAACCGGCGGGCAGGTGATGACGGCTTACCACGGGGATACACCGGTAGGGTTCACTTTGGCCTTCGCGGCGATGCGCGAGGGGCTTGGCTATTTGCATTCGCACATGGTGGGTGTGGTGGAGGAGTATCAGAACCGCGGAGTCGGACGATTGCTGAAGCTGGCGCAGCGCGAGGATGCGCTTCGGCGCGGAATTGGATTGATTGAATGGACGTTTGACCCGCTGCAACTCAAGAACGCGCACTTCAACATTGAGCGGCTGGGAGCAATCGTAAGGCGCTACCTACCGAATCTTTATGGGCGGACCTCCAGTCCGCTGCACGCCGGGTTGCCTACGGATCGGCTGGTGGCCGAGTGGTGGGTGCGCTCTCAACAGGTTGCGGAAGTGCTCGGTGGCCGGGTGCGGCCAATGGCTAGGGATTGCGAACGGATTCGAATTCCCGCGGGAATTCGGGCGATCTGTCGGGACGAGCCGCTGTCGGCGGAGAAAATTCAAACCAAGGTTCGCGAGCAATTTCTAGCGAACATTGCCAATGGCCGCGCGGCCGTGGGATTCGAGTTCAACGAAGAACAAGGGACCTACCTTCTGGAGCCTTATGAAGATTGAATCCATCACTTTGCGTGAAGTTCAAATGCGGCTGAAGGCGCCATTTGAGACCAGCTTTGGCGTTTCGCACCACCGGAGAATTATTCTTGCGGAAGTGGTCGCGGATGGAGTGAGCGGCTGGGGAGAGGTCACTGCCAGCGAAACACCGGGATACAACTCGGAGACTACGGAGACAGCGTGGCACGTAATTTCGGATTTTGTTGCGCCATCGCTGATTGGGAGGACGATTTCGTCCGCTTCGGACTGTCCAGCGCTGCTCGCGACGATTCGCGGACATGAGATGGCCAAGAGCGGTGTGGAAAATGCGTTGTGGGACGCGGAATCGCAGCTCAAAGGGGTTTCACTTTCAAAATTGCTCGGCGGGACTTTGGAGGAGATTGCCAGTGGAGTGTCTCTCGGCATTCGCGAGAGTCCTCAAGCGCTGGTGAGAAGAGTGGAAGAAGAATTGGCCAGCGGATACCAGCGGATCAAATTGAAAATCAAACCGGGCAAGGACATCGACTACGTCGCGGCAGTGCGCAAAGTATTTCCGAAAATCCTGCTTTCCGTGGACGCCAATTCCGCTTACCGGCTCGAAGACGCCGCGCATTTGCGCCAACTCGATCAATTTAAGCTGCTGATGATGGAACAGCCGCTCAACTGGGACGACATTTATGCGCATTCGAAGTTGCAGGCGCAAATTCAGACGGCCATTTGCCTGGATGAGTGCATCAACAATGCCAGGCATGCTCTTACGGCCATCGAATTGAAGGCCTGCCGGATCATCAATATCAAGCTCGGGCGCGTCGGCGGGCATAGCGAGGCGCGTCGTGTGGAGCAAATCTGCCGCGCACATTCCATCCCGGTGTGGTGCGGAGGAATGCTGGAAACGGGAATCGGCAGGGCGCACAACATTGCCATGTCAACACTCGCAGGTTTCACCCTTCCCGGAGATGTTTCGGCGAGCCAGCGCTATTGGAATGAAGATATCATCGAGCCCGAAGTTGAGGTCACCTCGAATGGCACGATTCATGTGCCGAAGACGCCAGGCATCGGCTATGCGGTGAGGCGCGATCGAATCGAAGAGCTTACCGTGCGGACCAATAACTGGAGCCACCAGCCTACGGCGGCCTAATCTCCTTCGCCGCCAAACTAGAGAGGCTCCGGCGGAGAGCGCTCGCCCCGAAGCGAATCACCAATGCCAAACGAGCTGATTGCCTGCTATCCTCTAGCACACCTGCGGTCTATTGGAGCATGAGGGCCTAGGCTCAAAACAGTTTGGAAGGAAATGACCATGAAGCCCCTCGTTGCGTTGGTGGTGTGGAGTCTGCTCGCGAGTTCGGGAATTTTGGCGCAGCGACTGCCGGAGAATGTCGTGCCGGACTCGTACGACCTGAAATTTGAGCCGGATCTGGCAAGCGCGACATTCACGGGCGACGAGTTGATTCATGTGCATCTCGAAAAGCCCACGACTGCCATCGTGCTGAATTCGGCGGAGATTGACTTCAAGGAGGTGTGGATTGGGTCCGCAGATTTCAAGCAGGCGGCGGCCGTAACCAGGGACGATAAAAACGAAACGGCGACTCTGACGGTCCCCAGCGTGGTTCCGGCGGGGCTTGCCGAGATTCACATTCGTTTTACGGGGATTTTGAACGACAAGCTGCGCGGCTTTTATCTCAGCCAGACGGCGCGGCGGCGCTATGCGGTAACGCAGTTCGAAGCAACCGACGCGCGGCGGGCGTTTCCCTCGTTCGATGAGCCGGCGTATAAAGCTGTGTTTCGTATCGCGCTGGTTGTCGATAAGGGTGATACGGCCATCTCCAATGGCAAAATTGTTTCGGATACCCCCGGCCCCGTAAGCGGCAAGCACACGCTGCAATTCTCCGATTCCCCGAAAATGTCTTCGTATCTTGTGGCCATGGTGGTCGGGGACTTCGCGTGCATCACGGGTGGAGCGGACGGGATTCCCGTCCGCATTTGTGCGGTTCCGGAAAAAAAGGAGTTGCTGTCGTATGCGTTGCTGTCCGCGGAAAATATTCTGAAGTTCTATAACACCTACTTCCAGACAAAATATCCTTTCCAAAAACTGGATATTATCGCATTCCCTGATTTTTCTGCCGGCGCGATGGAGAATGTCGCGGCGATTACCTACCGCGAAACGTTGCTGACCATCGACGACAAAAATGCCTCGGTAGATGCCCACCAGGCGGTGGTTGGCGTGCTGGCCCACGAGATGGCCCATATGTGGTTCGGCGACCTGGTGACCATGAAGTGGTGGGACGACATCTGGCTAAACGAAGGCTTTGCGACCTGGATGTCGTACAAACCTGTCGAAGCCTGGAAGCCTGAATGGCACCAAGAGCGCAATGAAATTCAGGAGACCGGCGGGTCGCTTGCAACGGACTCGATCGCGTCGGTGCGGGCGGTCCGCGCGAGGGCGGAAACTCCGGCGGAGATTGCAACGCTCTTCGACGGCATCGCGTATGGCAAGGCTGCATCGGTCCTGCGGATGGTGGAAGCGTACGTGGGGCCGGAGGTATTTCAGAAGGGCGCGAATGCCTATCTGGAGCAGCACGCCTACAGAAACGCGACGGCGGAGGATTTTTGGAACCAGATGGCGGCCACCTCGGAGAAACCGGTGGACGCCATCATGGCGGGCTTTACGCAGCAGCCCGGAGCGCCGCTGGTTACCTCGGTGAAAACCGAATGCGGCGTGAAGGTGGTGCAGAGCGGGCGAAGGAAAAAGAAAGTGCCGGTCACGCAAGTGACGCTCTCGCAGGGCCGTTATTTTGCGGATGTCGCAAAGCTTACCGCGGGATCGCAGGAGATCTGGCAAATTCCGGTCAGCCTGCGTCTCGAGGGAGCGAAGGATGCGACGTACGTTTTGCTGGCACAGCGGCAGCAGACCTTTGAGTTGCCGGGATGCGCAGCGTGGGTCTATGCCAACGCGGGGGGGCGCGGCTATTACCGCAGCAATTACGACGCAGCCACGCTGACAAAGATAAGCGCGGAGCTGGAGACGAGTTTTTCGCCGGAGGAGCGCATCCACTTCTTAGGCGATGAGTGGGCCATGGTGCGCGTTGGGCGCTTGAACGTTGGCGAATACCTGGAGACGCTCGGGAAAATGAAGGGCGAGCGCGCCCGGGCCGTGGTGGCCGCAATGATGGGCCGGCTCGGTGATGTTCACGACACCATCGTGAGCGCTTCCGACCGGGCCGCGTTTGAAAAATGGGTACGCGATTTGCTGCGGCCAATGGCGACAGAACTCGGCGAGGCTCCCACTCCTGGGGAATCCGACGACCGACGCGGGCTGCGTTCCGACGTGTTCGCCACGCTTGCCACCTACGGGCGCGACTCTCAACTGTTTGCCGAGTCGCGCGTCCTCGTCGAGCAATACATGAGAAATCCGAATTCGGTCGAGGCCACCCTTGCGGGGAATGCATTGGCGGTGTCTGCGTTGGAAGGGAACAGCAGTTTGTATGACAGGTATCTTGAACACATGAAGACGGCGAAGACTCCGGAGGAGTATTACAACTATTTCGGGGCGCTCTCGCAATTCCCGGGCGCGGAGCTAGTCAAACGCACCATTGATCTGGTTCTGAGTCCAGAGGTGAAGAATCAGGACCTGTTTTTCATTGGCGGCCTGCTGGGCAATGTCGATACACAGGCTGCGGCGTGGGAGCTTTTTAAGAGTAACTTCCCGGCCCTAAAGGAAAAAGCCGGCGCTTCACTTTCCGCCGGGTTTGCCGGACTTGCCGGTTCTTTCTGCGATGAAAAGCTGAGGGACGACTCACAGGATTTCTTCGCGTCACAGAATCTTCCGGGCAGCGAGCGCCCCCTGCAGAACGCGAAGGATAGCGTCAACGCTTGTATCGAGCTCCGGTCTTTGCAGCAGGCCAACTTGTCGGCCTATTTGAAGAAGTCGCCGGCAACGGCCGCCGGGAACGCGAGCCACTGATAGCTGTTTACGCGAAGGGATCCGCAGACTTGCAAGAGAGTGATCCGGCTCGCTTGAGCAAATCACTTGACAATCCTGGTTTTGCTACTTAGTCTCCCCAGACAAGAATGCAACAAATGTTTCACGTGTTCGCGGGCCTCGGAAGCGGGCCACGGACGCGGCTGTTCGTTTGGAGCAGCAAGCAAAAGAGGGAGGCTTTTACGGTGAAATTATCGATGCGTGCGAGACTTTTTTGGCTTGGCTGCGCGACGGTTTTCGGTTGTGCCGCCATTTTTGCTCAGGCGCCAAAGCCCGTGGACACCAAGGCGGCCGCTGCTCCAACCAAACCAGCCCCTTCCGAAGACCCTGCGCCGAAGGCGCATGAGTTGACTGCCGACGACCTGGGCGCGTTTTTGGATGGTTTCATGCCGCAACAAATCGAGCACGCGGACATCGCAGGCGCGGTTGTGGCGGTGGTCAAGGATGGGAAACTGCTTTTCGCCAGGGGCTATGGGTACGCCGATGTTGAAAAGAAAGTGCCAGTTTCGCCGGAGACCACGCTGTTCCGCCCGGGATCGATTTCGAAGCTGTTCACGTGGACGGCGGTGATGCAGCAGGTTGAACTGGGCAAATTGGATTTGGATCGAGACGTAAACGACTATCTGGATTTCAAGATTCCGCCGGCGTTTGGAAAGCCCATCACGCTACGAAACATCATGACGCACAGCACGGGTTTTGAAGAGACGGCCAAGGATCTGTTTGTCGCCTCAGCGGACGATCTGCGCCCTAACGCGGAGTATCTGCGCGTGCATATGCCCACGAGGATTTTTCCGCCGGGAACCACTCCGGCGTACTCGAATTATGCAACCACCATGGCGGCCTATATCGTGGAGCGCGTGTCTGGCCAGAACTTCAACGACTACGTCGAGGAGCATTTTTTCAAACCGCTCGACATGATGCATGCGACGTTTCGCCAACCGCTGCCCGAGGCGCTGAAGCCGTTTATGTCCCAAGGTTACGTCCTCGGGTCGGGCGAGCCGAAGCCGTTCGAATTCGTCCAAGTTGCTCCTGCCGGTTCGCTTTCGGCGTCGGCCGTGGACATGACCCATTTCATGGTCATGCACCTTCAGAATGGACGCTATGGGGATGTGCAAATCCTGAAGCCGGAGACTGCTGTCGAAATGCACGCACGGCAGGCGGGCTGGCCGCCGGCGATGAACGCTATGGCGCTGGGATTTTATGAACAGTCGCGCAACGGCCACCGGCTGATCGGACATGGCGGAGACACAGTTTCCTTTCACAGCAATTTGCATTTAATTCTGGATTCTGGTGTTGGACTCTTCGTGTCGTACAACAGTCCGGGGCGGGCCGAGATCGATCCGCGAGGTTCGTTGTTCGATAAATTCATGGACCGTTATTTTCCCGGCGCTCCGCCAACTGATCCGGTGCTTGCCACCGCTGGCGAGGATGCGCGAAGTGTCGCCGGTACTTATGAAGTCAGCCGCCGATTTGAAACCAATGTTTTAGCAGTGACTACCGCGCTGGGCGAGACAAAAGTCAGCGTCAATCCACGAGACAACACCATCTCGGTGGCAGGGTTTAAAGGGTTGAACCAGCAGCCGCTGCATTTCCGAGAAATATCTCCGATGGTGTTTCGCGAAGTGGACGGGCACGCGAAGATTGCGTTCGTGGGCGACCCCCTGGGCCGGCGCGTTGCATATATCGACTACCCATTCATGGTGTTTCAGCAGGTGAGCAATGCGCTTGATAAGCAGATGGTGAATTACGTCATCATGGGGTTCAGTTTGAGCGTGATCGGGCTGACTTTGCTGCTGTGGCCGATCGGCGCGATGATTCGAAAACATTATGGGAGGCCGCTCACTTTGGATCCCAGCGCGAAACGGTTGCGGATGCTGGTGCGGCTGGTTTGCTTTGGCGCCGTCGCTTTTGTCGTGGGGCTGCTGATCTTCGTCAGCAAAACCAGCGAGCCGTCGGGGTTGTCAGAGCGGGGCGATACCTGGCTGCATCTTCTGCAGGTGGTTGGCCTATTGGCTGGTCTGGGATCGCTTATTGCGATTTACAACAGCCTGAAATCGTGGGGTGACGGGCAGCAATGGTTCTGGAATAAAATCTGGAACACGCTTCTCGCGATCAGTTGCGTCGGCTTTTTCTGGTTTATTTATCATTGGCACTTGCTGAATTTCCATCTGAATTACTGAGCGGGGGCGCCGGAAGATCCAACTGCGGGGACCAGGTGTAGGGTAATTCTGCGCTTCACTGGCTCAGCGCGGGGAGAGCGACGAGCAAAGCTTTTGCCCCATTCCAAAGAATCTGCACGCCGATACAGACCAATAAGAATGACGAGAGGCGCAGGATGACGCCCATCGCCGTGGCCCCCAGTGCGCGTGCCAGGCGATCCGAAAAACCGTAGCAGAGAAAGATGCTGATGGCGATGATGGTGCACCCCATGAAGATTGCGAGCATGCCCAGAAGATTCCAGCCATGGTGACGGGGCACGTTGGCTCCGAGAGTGATGGCCACGGAAATCGAACCGGGACCAACGGTCAGCGGCAGCGTCAGCGGATAGAAGGCGTTCTTGAACTCGTCGCGAGGGCCGACTTTTTTGCGGACCTTTCCTTCGCGGTCGTCATCGTCATCGTCGCTGCGATTCAGCATGGCCCAGCCGGTGGAAACCACGATGAGTCCGCCGCCGACCTGCACGACCGGCAGGGAAATGCCGAAGAAGCTGAGGATGTGGGTTCCCACCAGGCAGGAACTAAGCAAAAGAAAAAAACTGTTCATGGCCACGCGGCGCGAGAGGGCGCGGCGCGCGTGAGCCGAGTAACCCCGCGTCAGAGTGAGGAAAATAGGGCTGCCGCCCAACGGGTTGACGATGGGGAACAACGCGCTGAGGATCAAGAGAGTGCTTTTTGCGGCTTCGAGCAATCATAGTCTCCCAAGCTGAGAGTATAGCCGAGACAGATATGGGCATCACCACGCGCCACGAGATTGCGGCACGAATCTGTCCGAAAGATGGCAGCAAGAGGCTTTCAGGGCGATTGTGCGAGCACAAACTTCGCCGTTGTAACAGCCTGCCCAACGTGGCGCTGTGTGTGGTCGGCAATGTGCACCAAAAGGCCGCCTAGCGTCGTCGGGAGTTTGCGTCGGCCAACACCACGCGCGGTCTCCAGATCGGCGCGCGAAAGGCTGCGGATGCGGGTTACACTCGTTGTCAGAGTCGCGGAAAGTTCGGCAAACAGTCCGTCTCGACTGGCTCCGGGCTCCAACTCCGATTTGAGGCCCGACAGTTGCTCCTCGTTTAGGGAACCACCCTCGGCGTAGGTCAGCAGGCGGTCCAGGCTCCGGGAAATGTGTCTCAAATGGAAAGCGACGGGAGCGATGTGCGCGGGCCGTCGATTTAACTGCTCATCGCTAAGCGGGCCACACCAGCGGTGCAAGTCTTCACTCGCGAGTTCCAGCGCGTGCAAGACGGCGCGATGAACGGCGGGGACTTCCCGAAGCGTGCCGCGCAGCCAGGGCTCTGGAACCCATTTCTCAGGCATTGGCAGTGACCTCCTTCAAAGAATGGTCCCAAGTTTGATTATCTGCGAATTCAGGCGAAAAGAGACGATCGGCATCATGTCGCGCGAAATATTGGATGTACAAGGGGCAGCCAATGATTTGATTTTCGAGACTTTGGCAGATGAACCTTGCCGACGGACGAGGACGTGAGCTAGAGTCGCGGTTCCAGTTTGGGGAACACCATGGCAACGAAGAAACCAACCAGTCGAAGCGCACACCATAGACCGGGCGAGAAGGTCAAGATCTTGATAACGCGAGACCGTATTCACCGGCGAATCTTAGAGATCGCCAAGCAAATTCGCGAGGACTTTCCGGACGAGCCGCTGCTCCTGGTAGGGGTACTGAAGGGCGCGGTGTTCTTTCTCTCTGATCTGGCGCGGGGCATCCAGGGCGAGGTGTCGCTTGATTTCATTGCCGTGTCGAGCTATGGAAAAGACACGAAAACTTCAGGGCAGGTAAGACTCACAAAAGATCTCGACGCCAGTATCGAGGGCCGGACGGTTATTGTGGTGGAAGATATTTTGGATACGGGGATGACGTTGCAATACCTTTTGCGGATTTTTGAACAGCGCAAACCGAAGCGGCTGCGCGTGGCGGTACTGTTGGACAAGCCAGAACGGCGCATCGCGGCGGTGCGGGCGGACTATGTGGGATTTAGCATCCCTAACGAATTTGTGGTCGGGTTTGGGCTGGACTATGCGGAGCGTTACCGCAATCTACAGGGAGTCGCAGTGCTCTCTCTGAAGGCGCAAGATAAAGCGGGAAAAGCAGACAAATAAGGGAACCGCGATACGCGGCGCAGTTTCTCGACTGAGCCGCCAGTGCCAATTTGGGATATCCCCACAGATCTGCCAAAAGACGATCCAGCCGCCGCCGCGGGGCTGCCTGCTATAATGATGTTGAGTTCATGAATCCCGCCAACGAACATACACAGGCGACGGCCACCGAAACGACGGCGACAGAAAAGACGGAGATTTCCGCCGAGGTTCTGAGTACGCTTGCCGAGATCGGGGAAGAGGTAAATTCTTCGCTCGATTTGGGCGAAGTGCTGGCGCGCACCGCAGCTCTGATTAAACGGCACATTGATTATGAAATTTTCGGCGTGCTGATGCTCGAAGGAGACGGCGCCTATCTGAAGCATAGATTCTCGATCGGGTATGCGCGGGAGCTTGCGGACAATTTACTCGTTCCGATTGGGCAGGGAATTACCGGGACCGCGGCGGCCACCGGGCATTCGGTGCGCGTGAGCGACACTTCAAAAGATGCGCGATATATCAACGCGATCGAGAGTGTGCGCTCCGAGCTGGCTGTGCCGTTGATGCTGCAGGGGAAATGCGTCGGTGTGCTGGACATCCAAAGCCGACACTTAGATTATTTCACGCCGGACCAGCAGAGCATACTGACGCTCCTGGCTAGCCGTCTGGCGGTCGCCATTGACAATGCGCGGTTGTTCCAACGCGTGCGAGCGCAGGCGGAGACATTGCTTCTGTTGAATGAAGTTGGACGGGAGACGAGCTCGATCCTCGACGTGGAGGAATTGTTGCGGCGTGCCGCGGAACAGATCAAGCGAGTGATCGACTACCAGATTTTAAGCATCATGCTTTATGACGAGGCGCAGAAAGTGTTCCGCCACCGAGTGGATGTGAAGCATGGACAGCGCGTTCAGGGAAAGATGCGCGTGGCTGCGAGCGAAGGGATAGTGGGTGCCGCTGCAGTGTTGAAGGAGCCCGTCGTGGTTCCGGACGTGACTGTTGATTCGCGCTATTTGATGGTGAATCCGGAGACGCGTTCGGAATTGGCCATTCCCATGATGCACAAGGGGAAAGTCATTGGTGTGCTGGACCTCGAGAGCCCGCAACTAAACTATTTTACTGAGGATCACGTGCAGACGTTGTCGATTCTCGGAGCCAATCTTGCCATTGCTCTGGAAAATGCGCGGCTGTACGAGCAAGTGGCTCGCGATGAGGCGCGATTGGAGCGTGATCTACAAGCCGCGAAGCGCATTCAAGGCGCGCTCTTGCGGCCCGTGCCGACCGAGGATTTTGGCTTAGACATTGCGGCACGCTATCTTTCGGCTAGGGAAGTGTGCGGCGATTTGTACGAATTCCTGCGCTATGGGCCTCAACAGCTCGGGATCGCGCTGGGCGACGTCAGCGGGAAGGGAACTGCTGCGGCGCTCTATGGCGCCGTGGCGATTGGCATTATGCGTAGTCTTGCCCCGCAGAAACTTCAGCCAGCGGAGTTGCTCAAGCAGATGAACCAAATCGTCGGCGAGAGGCGCATCGAGGGGCGCTTCATGACCGCGTGTTTCGCGACGTGGCAGAGGGGCCGCAGCAAGCTGCGCGTGGCAAACGCGGGGCAGTCGCAACCGTTGCTCTATAAGGATGGGCGGTGCGACAAGATTGCGCTTACGGGATTCCCACTCGGGATTTTTGAGGAAGTCAGCTACGACGAGTGGGGCGTGTCACTAAACCCTGGCGATATTTTGGTTTTTCATTCTGACGGGATCGCGGAGACCAGTAACAGTGAGGGGCAGTTTTTCGGAACGGAGAAGCTGCGCCTGCTCATCGAGCAACAGCATGAAGTCAGCGCCACGGAGATGGCTGACCTGATTTTGCGTGAGGTGGATTGGTTTGCGCAGAGTGCGCCGTTGGCGGATGACCGGACCCTAGTAGTGTTGAAGGTGCGATGAGCGCGCTGGCAGCCAATTTGCGCAAAAACTTGACATTTGTCGACCCGGCCGAGTACACACCGCACTTCGCTTGGAAAAGACCCTCCCGGGAAACAGACGTCGAGCGCGTTTTTTGCGAAAGCGTCGACCTAGTTACCGCCGCCGGGCAATTTGGCACGCCTACTTACCTCTATAGCAGCGCGGCGATTACCGATGCCTACCGCGAGTTCGACCGCGGCCTTAGCCAAATTCCCCGCACGATATGTTTTGCCGTGAAGTCTAACGGGAACCTTTCGCTTTTGAATCATCTCAGAAAGTTGGGGAGTGGCTTTGACATTGTTTCCGGGGGCGAGCTTGAACATTTGAGGCATCTCGGGGTTCCTGGCGACCGGATTGTGTTCTCGGGTGTAGGCAAGACCCGGTATGAGATCCGCGATGCTCTGCAATATTCGCCTGCCCGCAGGGGAGGCCTTGCCCATCCCGGCCGCGGGATTCTCCTGTTTAACGTCGAGTCGGAAGCGGAACTGGAAGTCCTACTGGAAGAATCAGAACGTCACATAAGGCGCGGGGGAAGGATTCCTTCTTTGGCGATTCGCGTCAATCCGGATGTTGCGGCCGGCGGCCACCCGCACATCGCCACCGGAAGCCACACTCACAAGTTCGGTCTTGATTGGCCGGAGGCTCGCCGGCTCTATCTGAAACACAAAGATTCAAAGTATCTGCACTGGAATGGAATCAGCGCGCACATCGGTTCGCAGATCGTTTCGCTCGATCCGTTTCGTCGCGCTTTTCGACGGATTGCGGGCTACGTATCGGAATTGCGGCGCGCGGGAATTCGTCTCGAGTACCTCGACTTGGGCGGCGGGCTGGGCGTGCGCTATACCACGGAGAAGACTCCAGGGCGTGAACAGTATGCGCGGATGGTGGCCGAATGCGTGCGGCCGCTTGGGTTGCACCTGCTGCTCGAGCCGGGGCGTTCGATCGTTGCGAGCGCCGGCATCTTGTTAACGAGAGTGATTTATACAAAACGGAACCGGGGGAAGACCTTTGTCGTCGTGGATGCGGCAATGAATGATCTGCTGCGTCCAGCGCTTTATGGCGCAGTACATCCTATCACACGCATTGCGCGCGAAGCTGGCGATGGGAAGCTTTCAGCCGAGCGGGTTGATATCGTGGGGCCGGTCTGCGAGACCGGCGATTGCTTGATCCACGACTGGCCGCTTGGGGAAGTTAAGCCTGACGCTGTTCTGGCGATCTGGGTCGCGGGGGCCTACGGGATGACGCAGGCTTCCAACTACAATGCACGCACGCGTCCGAGCGAAGTTTTGATCGCAGGGACTCGCAGCAAGCTCATTCGGCGGCGTGAGACGCAGGACGACCTGCTTCGCACGGATCCGCTAGCGCCGACGCGACGGCGCCGCTCCTGATCAGGACGACCTTCAGGTTAACCGTGCCGCTCCGCACACTGTTTTTCGTAAGTGCGTGATCAGGAACGCGCCGAGGAGTTTGCCAAATACGCATTTTCTATAAGGGCTAGACCTCGCCCCACTTTAGTTTGTTGCGCAAGATCTCGAAATAGGACTTTTTGGGTGGTTGGATCAGCTTGAGGCATTGCGGGGAACGCCTGAGGCGGAGGCGGTCTTCGGATTGCATCGGGATGCCTTTTTGGCCGTCGAGAGTTAAGAAGACGGATTCGGCATTTCCTGCCAGCTTAACTTCGATGCTGGAAGAATCGCGGACTACGACGGGACGATCGGTGAGCGTGTGCGGGCAGATGGGAGTTATGACGAATGCTTCGACGGCGGGGTGAACGATTGGACCGCCTGCGGAGAGGGAATACGCGGTCGAGCCGGTGGGGGTGGCCAAGACCAGCCCGTCAGCGCGGTAACGGCAGACGAAGTCACCGTCGATGGACAGTTCGAGCTCAATCATGCGGGCCAGGGCGCTTTTGTTGACGACCGCATCGTTTAGGACGTGTTGGCGATCCAGGACTGTCTCCCCGCGCAGGTGTTCGACCTGCAGCATGACGCGCTCGCTCATCGATGACCTTCCGGCAAGCGTCTCCTCAAGCGCCGGGTAGAGTTCTTCGACGGTGAAACTCGTCAGGAAGCCCAGGCTGCCCATGTTGATGGGGAGAATGGGGATGCAACGTGGCGCGGCTACGCGGGCGGCTGCGAGCAGCGTGCCGTCACCGCCGAGCACGAGAAGGATTTGCGCCTGATCGGCAAGCTCCTCGCGAGTGAAAGCCTTAGTAGGTGTGCGGAGAGCAGAAGCGGTCTCCTCGTCATAGATAACCCGCAGGCCGCGTGTTTCCAGCCATTGGAGCAGTTGTGGCACGACAGCGGAGAGGTTGGCCCGGCGCGGGCGCGAGATGACGCCGATCGTTTTGAAGAGTGGAGCGGGCTGCATAATGGTCTGGGATTCTACTTCAGGACTCCTTTACGAGCGTGGAGAAAATACTCCTGATTACCCTTTGCGCCGGTTAGACGACTTGGCAGGACGTTTATGCAGGTCAGCGCGGAGGCGTCGGCGCATTTTCGTACGCTGGCGATGGCTTGGTCATGCAGGTGAACGTCCTCGACGATTCCGCCTGGGCCAACGTCTTGGCGGCGGAGTTCGAATTGGGGTTTGATGAGAATAAGAAAATTCGCGCTTTCAGTCGCGCAAGCAGAAGCAGGAGCCAGTATTTTGCAGACGGAAATGAAGGATACGTCGGCGACAACGAGATCGACCTGCTCGGGGATGTCCGCGGGCTTCAATTCTCGCGCATTGCGTTCCATGACGACGACGCGCGAATCTTGCTGTAGCTTCCACGCGAGTTGGGCGACATTCACATCGACGGCATAGACTCGCGCTGCTCCCTTCTGCAGCAGGCAATCCGTGAACCCGCCGGTGGAGGCGCCGGCGTCGAGACAAACGAGGCCCGCTGGATTTATCGAAAAATCTCGAAGAGCGCCCTCAAGCTTTAAGCCTCCGCGGCTGGCATATTTTAGTTGACGGCCTTTCACCTCGATGCGGGCGTCGATGGAAACCGGCATTCCGGCCTTCTCGACGGCGATGTTGTTCACTCGGACTTCGCCGGCGAGGATTATCGCTTGCGCTTTTTGTTGTGATTCGGCGAGGCCGTGTTCGACGAGAAGAAGGTCGAGCCTCTTGCGTGCGGTTTTGGGTTTCATGGTGCGTGGACTGCGTCACGCCCGGCGCTGGACCAGGTATTCGGCAATGTCGCGGAGGCGCGAGGCTCGCTCGCCATAAGGGGCCAGTTCGTCGATGGCTTTTCGAGCAAGGTCATTCGCAATCTGGTGCGACCGTTCGAGGCCGTGGACGGCGGGATAGGTCGCCTTTTGCTGCGCGGCGTCCTTTCCGGCGGTTTTTCCGAGTGCGGCGGAGGTTTCTTCGACATCGAGAATGTCGTCGGTGACCTGAAAGAGCAGGCCGAGGGATTCTCCGAATCTTCGCAGACGAGCAACATCTTCGGTCGGCGCCCCTGCGCACAGGGCGCCGGACGAAATCGACGCGCGAATTAGGGCGGCGGTTTTCGAGCGGTGAATGTATTCGAGCATTTCCGGATCGATGTGTTTGCCTTCCGCTTCGAGGTCGGCCACTTGCCCGCCGACCATGCCGTTGGTGGTGCCCGCAGCGGTAGAGATTTCCGCCACCATGGCGACGCGGCGGCCGGCGTCGACAGGAGCTGCGGCAATCGTTTCAAAGGCAAGTGTCAGCAGAGCATCGCCCGCGAGAATGGCAGCGGCTTCGCCAAATTTCTTGTGGGAGGTGGGTTTGCCACGGCGAAGATCATCGTTGTCGAGCGCGGGGAGATCGTCGTGGATCAGCGAGTAGGTGTGGATGAATTCAATGGCGCAGGCAGGATAGTGGGCAGGCGCCACGTCGGCATGGAAGATCCTCGAAGTTTCCAAACAGAGAATCGGACGGATGCGCTTCCCACCGGCAAAGACGCTGTAGCGCATGGCTTGGTGAATCGAGGATGGTGGGGCCGTTTCGACAGGCATCAGGCGGTTGAGGGACGTGTCGACGTCCACGCGGTCTTCTTCAAAAAATAGCGGGGGTTTCATTGTTAGGGGATGATCAAGGAAGTTGCGGAGCGGGCCGGGTCACGACTCGCTCTCGCCTTCGGGATCGAACGGTTCGGCAGTGAGTTTGCCATCTGCCTTTTTCAGCAGAATTTCGACGCGGCCTTCGGCCTCTTCGAGCTGCTTCTGGCATTCGCGGGAAAGGGACACGCCTTCTTCGAAGAGTTTCATCGCATCGTCGAGCGAAAGTTGCGGGCTTTCGAGGCGGCGGACCACCTCTTCTAGGCGAGCGAGTGAGCGCTCAAAATCGGGCTTCTTGGGCGGTTCTGGTTTCTTTGGGGCGGGTGAGTTCACGCGATCGGCTTGTCTCCTCGGATATTATTTCTGACAGTACGCGCAAAAGTAAGTTGATCGGCCGCCTTGGGCGATGCGTCTGATGGGTTCCCCGCAACGGCGGCATGGTTTTCCTTCGCGGTCGTACGCGCGAAGAATGTCTTCCAAACCTTGAAACCACCACTCCGGGTCGCGAAAATCGGGCGGCGGATGCAGACAGCATTCTAAGGCACGCGCGAGAACGGAAACAATCGCTTTGTGGAGACGGTGAGCTTCGGCGGACTTCAGAGAGTCTGCGCGGCGGCGTGGGTCGAGGCGCCCATGCCAGAGCGATTCGCAAGAGTAGATGTTGCCGATGCCTGCCACTCGCTTTTGATCGAGTAGAAATTCCTTTAGCGGGCGTTTCGACCCCTCCAGCAATTCCGCGAAGCGCGCTGCTGTGAAATCACGAGACATTGCGTCCAGACCTAACCCGGCCAGGGCGGGGCAAGCGGCCTCGGATGCCCACACATGTACGCGGCCAAAATGGCGCCGATCCGCAAAACCGAGAAGACCCTTGTCCAACTCGAAAACCACGTCGAGGTGGACTCCAGAGCCGTGCGGGTTCTCGACTTCGGCCATTTCTTTCGCACTGGGGAACCAAAGCAGACGGCCGTCCAGCTTGAAGTGGAGCGTGACGATGCCTTGCGTAAGCTGGAGCCAGAGATATTTGCCTCTTCTTTGGACTGACTGGATTCGCTGACCTTCCGCAATTCGTCGAACGTACGAGGAACTTTGCGGTTTTGTCGCGATCGCATGGATGACGTGAACACAGCGAATCTTTCGTCGTTCGACCAGCGGGCGCAACGTTCGCGCAACCGCTTCTACTTCAGGCAGTTCAGGCATGTTGGAATGGAATCGCTTCGAATCATCAAAATGGCGTCAGTTTCAGAGTGTGTTTGCGGGCTTTTGCTTCCGCCGCATCGCTGAACGGCGTGACAATGGGCTTCGCTTCATGCCAGTAGGAGAACTGGTCGGTGTAGTGGCTGCTGCCGACCTGGCCGGATTCGCCAGCGGGAATGAGCAGAATGGAGTCATCCCAGTTGGCGAGGTTGGCGATGAAGCGCATCGCAGGGCCGTGGCGTTTTGTTGCGGCGCGCACGCTGTAACCGGTACCGGATTGCGGTTTGCCCGTGACGCTGAGCAGTAGCTTGAGGAAGCCTTGTCCGCCGATCGGGTGGAGCATGTCGAGTGAATTTAGCTGCTTCCACTGCCAGTCATCGACGCGCTCACTTTTTGTTTGCTCTGCCAGCATGGAAACGGCGCGGTCGGCCGTTGCGGCAAGCAATTCGTCGTAGTTTTTGTATGCGGGTGGCAGCCAGTTTGCGGGCCGATCCGTTAACACTTTTTGGAGGAACGTTGTGCTGCGCCAGCTATAGAGGTTGGTATCTTTTCCAAGATAGGGTTCAAGAATAAGATCCAGTGCTGCGCGGCGTGCCATCACCAAGAAAGATACGAGCGAGGAGTCCGCGTCGGCGATTCCGTTCCAGTCTTTCACAGCGTCCACGAGTTTTCTGGCTCTCGGGTCTTTTGGTTGAACTTTTTTTGCGGCGCCAGACATTTGGTCCGCGAGAAAAGCGTGCGGATAGCTGTAGGTATCTGTTTCGACCTTGAGCATGTCGATCGGACGGAGATCCGTTTTGTCGTGCAGTAGATCGTGGATCCGAGCAGTGCGATAAGGCTCTTCCCAGCGGTCCGTCAGATATGGTTTGTAATTCGGCCCGATTACGCGCGCATTGGCGGTGACGATTAGGCCGCTGTCTGGGTTCAGGGCCTGGGGAAGTTGTTCGAAGGGAATATAGCCTGTCCATTCGTAGTCGTCGGTATCGCCAGGAACGGGAATTTCACCGTGGCCCTTCTTGCGAATGGGGACGCGCGCGGCCATGACGTATCCGATGTTGCCCTCCACATCAGCGTATACGGCGTTTTGTCCGGGGCCCCAAACGGTTTTCATGATTTCTCGAAATTCGTGCCAGTTTTGCGCTCGGGAGAGCCAGCTGTAGGTGTTAGCGAGGCCGCCAGGCTCGAGCGCCGTCCAGCGGAGGGCATACGCTTTGTCGCCTTCGCGGCGGACGATTGGACCGTGCCGAGTGACGACCACTCTTAAATGTTCGTCACTTTGTCCTTTGACGTGAATCACTTCATCAAACACCTGTGCGGCGTGCCAAGAAGTTCGGTCCGGGCCTTTGTGGAGATAGAAATCAGGGTGGTCTTTGTCAAAAGTCTCGATATAGAGGTCCTCGACATCGGCGCCATTGTTTGTAAAACCCCACGCGATGTGGTCGTTGTGGCCGATGACGATGAGGGGGGCGCCGGGAAGCGTAAATCCCTTGGCATTAAAACCCGGGGCGCTGAGATGGATTTCATACCAGATCGGGGGAATAGAGAGCTCGAGGTGCGTGTCATTGGCGAGAAGCGGTTTGCCGGTCGCCGTGTGCGCGCCGCTGACCACCCAGTTGTTGCTCCCGAGACCTTGGCGGATTTCGCTTTGCGATGCTTCTAGGTAGCCGTCGATCGAAGGCCACAGTGCGGACGTTAGGTCCACGAAAGTCTCCGGTGTGCGAACGCTGCTGGCGCGGCGTCCCGCGGCTTTCAGGACGGTATCCGTGGGCATGTCGTCGTCATCGTCTTGGTCGTCGGGATCAACGCGAGAGGCTTGCGAGCCGTCATTGGGGACATCCGGATCGCCGACGACAAAATGGTCCATCGGCGCATCTCGAGCAAATAGATCCTTGGAACGATCCGTGCCGACGCGCTCTTCGACTTTGCCGCGGTCCAACTCGCGCTCCCAGGTGTCCGTCAGCGTCTGATACATGTAGCCCGCGATGACCAGTGAATCCGTAGGCTGCCACGGCTGCGGCTTGTATTTGAGCAAAGAAAATTCCAGGGGCAAGCTGTTCCGATGCTGTTCGATAAAAACATTCACGCCGCGCGCGTAGGCCTCCATCAGCGCGCGAGAGTCCTTGTCCATGGCGGAGAAGTCCCGCTCCGCAGCGCGGGAAAAACCGAAGGTGCGAAATTGTTTGTCTGACTTGAGCGCGAGCGGACCGACAATCTCCGAAAGCTGGCCGCGGGAGGCCCGGCGCATCAAATCGAGTTGCCAGAGGCGGTCCTGGGCCATCACATAGCCCTGGGCTTCGACGGCATCCGCGAGGGAGGCCGCGCGGACGTGCGGGACGCCCCAATTGTCGCGCTCTACGGTGACTTCTTTTTGCAGGCCGGGGAGGGAAATCGAGCCGTCGAGCTGCGGTAGCGGGCGGTAGATGAACCACCAAGCCACAACGCCGGCCATCACAACAACCACCAGAAGTGTCCAGATGAGTATCCGAAGGATGGTCCGCAAGCAGTCTCCCGGAAGAAGGAAGTAAAACTTGAGTGTAGTGGACGCGCTTCGGGGGTGCAACCGGACGAGCGTGCTTGGCGGCTGTGATAATCTAAGAAGATATTGCCTATGAGCTTGTATAAACCAGTGCCACGAGTGCCCGATTTTCCCGCGATGGAGCGCGAGATTTTGCGTTTCTGGGAGGAGCACCGCACTTTCCAGAAGCTGCGAGCACAAACCGCCGACGGCCCTCCTTGGTCCTTCCTTGATGGACCGATCACCGCAAATAATCCGATGGGTGTGCATCACGCTTGGGGCCGCTCGCTGAAGGATATGTACCAGCGCTACCACGCGATGCGAGGCCACGCTTTGCGCTATCAGAACGGGTTCGATTGCCAGGGATTGTGGGTGGAGGTCGAGGTCGAAAAAAGCCTCGGGCTCAAAACCAAGCGTGAGATTCGCGAGTTTGGGATTGAAAACTTTGTGCGTGCGTGCAAGGAGCGCGTCCTCACCTATGCCGCGCGGCAGACCGAGCAATCCGTCCGTTTGGGATATTGGTGCGATTGGGATGATCCCAAGGAATTGATCGCGTTGCGCGATGCGTTGGCCGATGGAGATCGCGTGGTCACGGTGAAGCTGCCCAGCGGGCGCACAGAAACCGCTCGCGCCAGTGAGATTGTTCGTAAGTTGGGGTCCGCCGAGTATGGCGGCAGCTATTTCACTTTTTCTGACGAAAATAACTACACCATCTGGTCTTTCCTAAAAAAGTGCCACACGGAAGGTTTCATCTATCGCGGGCATGACGTTATGCCGTGGTGCGGGCGGTGCGGAACGGGGCTCTCGCAGATGGAAGTGGCTGAGGGGCGCCGCATCACCACACATACTTCGGTCTTTGTGCGTTTCCCAATCAGAGGGCAGGAGCGAACTGCTCTGCTGATTTGGACGACGACTCCTTGGACGCTAACCTCGAACGTTGCTGTTGCCGTGAATCCGGAGATGACCTATCTCCAGGTCAAGCACGGCGACTGGTTCTACTATGTTGCCAAAGCAAACTTCGAGCACGATCGCGTGCAGGATTTGCAAGTGGAGGGAAAGCACGAGACGCACAAGTTGCCTTCGATTCGGACCATTTTGAAGGGCAGCGGAGGCGTCGAGGTGGTCGGGGAACTTCCGGGCAAGGATCTTGTCGGCCTCTCATATCAAGGGCCTTTTGACGAACTTCCAGCCCAGACGACGCCTGGCGGCGTTTTTCCTTACGGAGAGACCGGCGGTGGCAAAACCGCCGCGGAAGCGCACCGCGTCATCGCTTGGAAGGAAATCAGCGAAGCGGAGGGTACCGGACTCGTTCATATCGCGCCCGGTTGCGGCGCCGAAGACCAGCTCCTTGGCAAGCAGAACGGCATTCCGTTCATCGCGCCGCTGGACGACAGCTCGGTTTTCCTCGACGGATTCGGGCCATTCACCAAACGCAACGCAAACGAAGTGGCGGATGACGTGATCGCCGCGCTAAAAGCGTCCGGGATGCTGGTAGCGAAGGAACGCTACCCGCACGTCTATCCTCACTGTTGGCGGTGTAAAGAAGAACTGGTGTTTCGCCCTGTCGATGAATGGTTCATTCGCATGGACTGGCGCGATTGCATCCAGCGTGTGGTGCCCACGATTAAGTGGATTCCTCCGGATGGTGAAGCGCGCGAGCAGGATTGGCTTCGCAATATGAGTGACTGGATGATTTCCAAGAAACGATTCTGGGGACTAGCCCTGCCAATCTGGGTCTGCGGCGATTGCAAACACTTTACTGTGATCGGAAGCAGGGAAGAGTTGAAGGAAAAAGCGGTCGAGGGTTGGGAAATTTTTGAAGGCAATTCCCCGCACCGGCCTTACATTGATGCGGTCAAGATCCGCTGTGAGAAGTGCGGCGGCTTGGCTCAGCGCACCGAGGATGTTGGCAATCCTTGGCTGGACGCGGGAATTGTGCCGTTCAGCACCATGCGCTACTCGACCGACAAAGCGTATTGGGGAAAATGGTTTCCGGCGGACCTGGTCCTCGAAAGTTTTCCGGGACAGTTCCGCAACTGGTTTTATTCCATGCTTGCGATGAGCGCGATGATCGACGGCCGCGCGCCGTTCAAAGCTCTCTTGGGCCACGCGCTGGTTCGCGATGCGCGCGGCGAGGAAATGCACAAGACCAAAGGTAATTCCATCGCGTTTGATCAAGCGGCAGAGGCGTTGGGTGCTGAAGTGATGCGTTACATCTACACCGAGCAGAAGACGGCGCAGAATCTCAATTTTCCCGACCTCAAGCCCGCCGCCAACACAGGCCAGACTATTGATGGCGATGCCCGACGGAAGCTGTTGACGTTCTGGAACTGCTACAGCTTCTTCGTGATGTATGCCGGGGCCGACAGCTGGAAGCCCAGCGGTGCCGCGCTTCCCATCACCAATGAGTTGGACCGATGGGTTATGAGCAAACTTCAGCGCCTGGTGGCGGAGGCGAATAGTGCTTTCCAGAATTATGAGCACTACAAGTTGGTCGAAGCCTTTCAGGCGTTTGACGAGGAGTTCTCCAACTGGTATTTGCGGCGCTCGCGCCGCCGCTTCTGGAAGAGCGAGCCCGGCGCCTATCAAACTCTCTACGCGGTGCTGACGACCGTGACTCGCGTCATGGCCCCCGCGCTGCCTTTCTTGACCGAGGATATTTACCAAAACCTTGTGCGCTCGGTCGACCCGTCGGCGCCGGAGTCCGTGCACTTGACCGTATATCCGCAAGTAGATGTTTCGCTTATCGACGACGCACTCGAGCAGAGCATCGAAGCGGTGATCCGCATCAAGAATCTCGCTCTCGGTCTCCGCACGCGGAGCAAAGTCAAAATTCGCCAACCCTTGAGCACCCTCTACGTGCGCCCCAAGGACCAATCGGACCGCCGCGTCCTGGAAAACTCCGACTACGCGGAACAGATTCTGGAAGAAACCAATCTGAAGCATTTAGTTTTGATCGACGACGAGAAGACGCTTGTGAAGTTGCGTCTCAAGCCTGATGCCAAAAAGATTGGCCCTCGCGCCGGAAGATATCTCAAGGCCATTGGAGAGGCGTTGGAGAATGCGGATCCGGCCCAGGTCCTCAAGGGCGGCTCATATTCGCTTGCGGTCGCCGACCAAGTGTTCGAGCTCGCTCCGGAAGAAATTGTCATCACCTTTGAAGGTCCGGAAAACCTCACGTGCAGCCTGGAACAAGGCACTTTCCTGGCGCTTGACACCAAGCTGACGCCGGACCTCCTGCAGGAAGGTCTGGCACGAGACTTCAATCGCATGCTGCAAGATCAGCGCAAAGCCTTGAACCTCGACATCTCCGACCGCATCGTCGTCAGCTATTCCGCGTCGCCGCGCATCGCGGAAGCCATCACGGCGCATGAAGCATTCCTGCGCAATGAACTCCTCGCCGAGCGCCTGGAAATGAGCCCAACGCAGAACGGCGGCGTCAAGCTGGCGCTCAGCGGCGAAGATATTTTTGTCACCATCACGCGTGTGTAGAGAGGGCATCTGCGTCTCGCGCTCTGCTTCTATACTGCTACAATGCCGCTAGGGGTTCCCTAGGAATCTATGTTTGTAGTGCGGCTGATCGGTGTGCTGGCGCTTGTCGCCCTCAACGGCTTTTTCGCCGCTACGGAATTCTCTCTCGTGGCCGTCCGGCTCTCCCGCGTTCGCCAGCTCGTTGCCAAAGGCGACATGCGTGCTCGCGTCGTCGAGCGCTTGCTGGCGGATTTGCACCGCGTCGTTTCCGGCGTGCAAGTCGGCATCACTCTGACGAGTCTGGCCATCGGCGCACTCGGCGAAGCCACGCTCGCCACGGCGTTGCAGCAAATCTGGCATGGGACCCCAGGCACGCGCACCGTGTTTTTCGCTCACGCCGTTGCTCTCACTTGCGCTTTCGCCTTGCTGAGCGCGATGCACGTCGTGCTTGGCGAGTTGGTCCCGAAAACCGTCAGCCTCGCGAAGGCGGAGCGTGTCGCGCTTCTGATCGCCCTGCCGTTCCGGTGGTTTCTGCAGACTTTTCGCTGGGCCATCGATCTGCTTGACGGCATGTCCGGCATCATCGTCAAGGCCATGGGCGTCTCGTCACCGCAAAGTCACGGCGCGGCGCATTCCACCGAAGAGCTGCAAATCCAGATCCAGCAGGCGCGCGAGCGCGGTTTGATCGCTCCCGGTGAAGAAAAATTCATCGTGAGCGCCATTGAACTCGGTCAAGTCCAGGTCCGCGAGATTATGGTGCCTCGTCCGGATATGCACACGCTTCCCATCGAAGCCAGCCTGGACGAAGTGATGCGTGTGTTTGCAACCTCGCAGCGCTCCCGAATCCCCGTGTATCGCGGTTCGGGGGATCATATTCTAGGGTTTGTTCATATCAAGGACATGCTTTGGATTCTCCTCGATCGCGAGCGGCGGCTGGAGGAGAATCTTCCGCCACCCCCGTTTGACCTGCGCCGGGTTTTACGCGAAGTTCTGATCGTGCCGGAAACGAAGCCCGCCAGCGAATTGCTCATCGATCTTCGCACGCGCCACATCGGCATGGCCATGGTTGTCGACGAGTTTGGCAGTATCCTCGGGCTGGTGACGCTGGAAGACATCATGGAACAGGTGGTAGGCGAGATTCACGATGAGTTCGACGTCGTCGAGCGGCCCCTGACCCTCGCCGACGGTGCTGTAATTTTTGACGCAGCCCTAAATGTTCGTGATTTGGATGCGCAGTATAACATCACCTTGCCGGAAGACCCCGCGTATGCGACCGTCGGCGGATTCGTGTTGGATCAGCTCGGTTTTATTCCCCGCGGCGGCGAAAGCTTTGAATACGGGCAGTTTCGGTTTACCGTCGTGGAAATGGACGGCCGCCGAGTCGCTCGTGTGAAAATTCAGCGGGTGCGCCCGGCACCTGAAGAGGAGCGAGAGATGGAATCTACTGTCAGTGCCGAGAAAACGGCTAAAAGCACGAAAGCCGCTGCGACGGATTCCTAGTCTTAATCGACGAATGGCCCGCCACATCCTTCAACGATTCCTGCTCACACTGCCGGCACTCTGGTTGGTGCTGACCCTGGTTTTCCTGCTGATTCATATCGTTCCTGGCGACCCCGTTGAGCAGATGCTCGGCGAGGGCGCAGCGCCCGGACAAATCACGCAATTGCGCCATGGTCTCGGCCTCGACCAACCGCTCTATGTGCAATACGGGCGCTATTTGGAGCGGCTGGCGCATGGCGATCTCGGCCAGTCCCTAAAATTCCAAGCGCCGGTGCTGCGGATTATTTTCGAACGCTATCCGGCAACTCTGGCGCTGGCCTTCTTGGCTCTTCTGGTCTGTGCGTCCATCGCCATTCCAGCAGGCGTTCTTGCCGCGCACCGCCGCGGGCACCCAACCGATCGTGCCGTCGGCGTCTTTACTTTGCTTGGACTCGCCATTCCTAATTTCGCGCTCGGCCCCATGCTCATACTGCTTTTTTCCATCGAACTTGGCTGGTTGCCCGTCTCCGGCCGCGGGGGCCCTTCTTATTACATCCTCCCCGCTGCCACTCTGGGTGCCGCGTTGGCTGCCATTCTCACACGCATGGTGCGCGGCTCGATGCTCGAAGAGCTTGCCAGCGACTACGTCCGCACCGCCCGCGCGAAAGGGCTTTCCACGCGCGCGGTTTTATTTCGCCATGCTTTCCGCAACGCGCTCATTCCCATCATCACCATTCTCGGTCTGCAATTTGGGACCCTCCTCGCTGGAACAATCGTTACCGAGACAATTTTTTCCTGGCCGGGCATCGGCCGGCTCACCGTCCAAGCGATTTCCTCCCGCGACTATCCCCTGTTGCAGGGATGCATCCTGGTTATAGCTCTTTCCTATGTTCTCGTGAACTTGCTCACTGATTTCCTCTACGCGGTCATCGACCCGCGGGTGCGCCTGTCGTGATTTGGCCCACCGCCCTTCGGCAATTTCTCCGCCAAAGCGTCGTTGCCCGCGTCGGATTTGCGGCAGCCGTCCTGCTTCTCCTCGCAGCCCTTTTCGCTCCCTGGATCGCTCCGGCCAATCCCGCCGCGCAAGACCTTCCCACCCGGCTCAAATCTCCGTCGCGCGCACATTGGATGGGGACGGACGAGCTTGGCCGTGACACTCTTTCGCGCACACTTTACGGCGCTCGAATTTCGCTGTTCGTCGCGATCTCTGTCGTCCTTGGTTGTGGTTTAACGGGTCTCGCCATCGGCTTGCTGGCAGGTTTCCTCGGCGGCTGGTTCGATCGCTTCGTAAATCTATTGCTGATCAATGCATTCTTATCGTTTCCTGGAATTTTGCTGGCCATCGCCTTTGCCGCTTTTTTTGGTCCGGGCATTGGAAAAGTCATTCTCGCCCTGATTATCACCGGCTGGGCCGGCTACGCCCGTCTCGCCCGCGCTCAGGTCTTGAAAGTCAAGGAACTTGAATTCATTCTCGCTGTTCGCTCACTTGGCGCTTCAAACGCGCGCATTATGTTGCGACATTTGCTTCCCAATATTCTTCAGCCCGTTCTCATTCAAGCCACTATCGGGATGGCTGGAGCCATCCTCGCCGAATCCACGCTCAGCTTCCTCGGGCTCGGCGTGCTAGCGCCGGTTCCCAGCTGGGGCTCCATGCTGAACGATGCGCGCAGCCATCTCTTTGACGCCCCGCACCTCGTCATTTTTCCCGCTCTGGCAGTCATGACCGCTGTGCTCGCCTTCAATCTCCTGGGGGACGCCTGGCGCGATTGGCTGGACCCGCGCACGCGTTCGCAGATGGCCGCACTCGAACACACCCGCTGAGCAGTACGGTGTAGCGCTTGCATGTTTTCCTCAAGAATATACAGGGAGCTATTTTAAGGAGAGCACCACAGGCGCTCCGCGTCCGACACTCAAGGTACGCGAAGCGTTTCCCTTGTTGATGGCAATTTCCAAATAACCGCTTGACCCAAAATACGCGACCGGTTCGCCAACCTTGCCACGCGCAAACGTATCGACCAGCCGGTTAACAGCGTGGGTTCCCACATGCATTTTCAAACCGCCGCCATTCTGTGCCTCGCTGGACAAATCCTCGGCGCGGAAATTGGTGACCAGGTTCCCGAACGAATCGATCTTCAGTACCAAGCCTTTGACGCCTGCCTCGCCAGGTTTCGGCCGCGGCAGCGCCATCTTTTTGTAATCGTGAATTTCTTCCCCCATGCTTGGCGTTTGCCAACCCTTCGACAGCCAGGCCGCCACCGGCGCAAAGACATCGCGTCCGTGAAACGTCTTGCTGAGCGGTTGGAGAAAATAATGCTCAGCATTGGCGTGGCGCACCACGACGTTTGGTTCGCGCTCGTAAACGAGGGAGAGCACTCCGTTATCGGGCGCAATAAAATAGTGATGCTGTCCGCTGACGAGCAACGGGCGGCGATCCGTTCCCACGCCAGGATCCACAATCACTACATGGATCGTCTTTGGAGGAAAGTAAGAGTAAGCCGCGCCTATGGCCAGCGCTCCATCGAGCAGATCAAAGGGCGTCACGTGATGCGTGATGTCCACGATCGTCACTTCTGGATTGATCTTGAGAATGACTCCCTTCACGGTCCCGACCAAATGATCGTCGGTACCGTAGTCCGTAGTCAGCGTAATGATGGCGTTGGTCACGAGGGTCTCCCGCCAGGGTGTTCTGCGCGCACCGCGCGCTACGAAGTGGGAAGGCACTCCGTACCCTTTGACGCTAGCGGAGGCCCGCTTCGGCGTCAAGAAATCGCGCGGGCTGTGCTGTGCAATCGCCAACGGTCCACTCATCAGACACTCGGCCGGTTATACCGCCGGTAGCGCGATCTCGAGACCCATGGAGGTCTTTATCCTCTCGCCTCTGTATCTCGCAAAAACTCTATCCGCGGTGCATACTGTTACGCTTTTCGTCTTGTCAAGGAGCTGATGATGATGAACCGGCGGAGTCTTCTCACCGTGGTCTGGATTCTTGCCCTCTCTTCTTTCGCGCAAGCCCAGGAGAAAGCCAAGAGCGGCCCAGTGCTCACACCTAGCGAGTTCCTCGGCTTCGAAGTCGGCGCCGACCGCAAGCTCGCCGACTATCGTCAGATCGCCTCCTATTTTAAAGCGCTCGCCGCAGCCTCAAATCGCGTCGAACTTGAAACGCTCGGCAAAACCACTCTCGGAGAAGACATGTTTATGGCCATCATCTCCACCGAGGAAAACCTCCGCGACAAAGCCCATTACAAAGACATCGCGCACAAACTCGCCGACCCTCGCGGCCTCACCTCTCAACAAATAGACGCTCTCGCCCAAGATGGCAAAACCATCCTGCTCCTCACCTGCAACATTCACTCCAGCGAAATCGGCTCCAGCCAAATGTCCATGGAGTGGGCTTACCATCTCGCCACCTCGCAAGATCCTGGACTCCTCCGCCAATTAAACGATTCCATCGTCCTCCTGGTCCCCTCGCTCAATCCCGATGGCGAAACAATGGTCACCGAATGGTACAGAAAATATCTCGGCACCAAGTACGAGGGCGGCGAGATGCCCTACCTCTATCATCACTACGTTGGCCACGACGACAACCGCGACTGGTTCATGCTCACGCAAATCGAAACCAAGAACGTCAACCATATGGTCTATCACGAGTGGTTTCCGCAATTCTGGCTCGATGAACACCAAATGGGCGAAAACGGTCCGCGCATTTACATCCCTCCCAACGCCGATCCCGTCGCCAAGCTCGTCAATCCCTTGGTCCATCGGGGCAACAATCTCATGGGCGCAGACATGGGCTGGCGTCTCGAAGAAGGAGGGAAGTCCGGTGTGATTTTTGGGTATTCGTTCGACGCTTACTGGCCC
The DNA here is from genome assembly GCA_013289825.1 of Acidobacteriota bacterium. Lineage (GTDB taxonomy): Bacteria > Acidobacteriota > Terriglobia > Acidiferrales > UBA7541 > Acidiferrum. The sequence continues at coordinate 195,850 of JABCZF010000004.1, forward strand.
GGCGGCACGCGCAACACCGGCTGGTGGAAAAACATGTACGGAGTTCTCACGGAAGTAGCCTCCGCGCGCATCGCCACTCCCGTCGAGATTGAATCCACCGAGCTCCAAGGCGGCGGCAAAGGTCTCACCACCTATGAGCAGCAAATTAATTTCCCAAACCCTTGGCCAGGCGGCGTGTGGCGTCTGCGCGACATCATGGACTACGAACTTCTCGTCTCCGGCGCCGCGCTAGAAACGGTTAGCAAATATCGTCGAGAACTTCTGCGCGGCGTGGCCACCATGGCCACGCAGGCTGTCCAGACTGCCGATTCCACTGTCTACTGGCGCATCCCCCTGGACGGGCAGCGCGATCCCGTCACCGCCACGCGTCTCGCTGCGCTGCTCCTCGAACACGGCGTAGAAGTCCGCTGGCACGCTGACAGAAAACTTTTCCTCATTCCTACTGCGCAACCGTACGGTCGCTTTGTCGACGAGATGATGGGCACTCAACGCTATCCCGAAGTCCGCCCCGCCCCCAACAGCGGCATCCTCGAGCCCTACGACGTTGCGGCATGGTCGCTCCCGCTAATGATGGGCGTCAAAGCAGAAAGAGTCGCCATCACCCCTGACGTTCAGAATTCTTCGCTGCTGCTCCAAAACGTTTCTTGGCCCACCGGCGGTCTCGCGAGCACCGGACGGTATTATTCCATCGCCGCTCACGAAAACAACGTCTTTGCCCTAACCAACGCCATGCAATCCGCAGGTGGTCAAGTCTTTCTCTCGCAAAAACCAAACGAAACGCCCGAATTCATTTTCGCAGCACACGCGCAGCTAGCAGCCAACGCCGAAAGACTCCATTTGCAACTGCAACCTCGCGCCGATCTTGCGCACGGCGCCACGCCGCTCAAGTCCGTTCGCGTCGCTCTATACAAACCCTATATTCCGTCACACGACGAAGGCTGGACCCGCTTCCTCCTCGAACAATACGGCTTCAAACTAAAAAATATCGAAAACAAAGAAGTGAAAACCGGCAATCTGAACAATTCCTACGACGTGATCATCCTCCCCGACTCCACTCGCGAAATCATCGTTGACGGCAAAGAAGGTCGCGGCGGCTATTTCGAAGAATTCCCGCCCGAATACGCGGGCGGCATCGGCAAAGAAGGCGTCCACGCCCTCCACGATTTTGTCGAAAAGGGCGGCACGCTCATCACTCTGGCCAACGCCTCCGACGTAGTTATCGGCGAAGAGTTCAATCTGCCGGTCCGAAACGCCTTGGCCACGGGCGGTCCAGGGGGACGCAGCGCAGCTGCCGCAGGCGCATCCGATTTCAACATCCCAGGCTCGCTCTTGCGCGTTTATATCGATACCAATCATCCCGTCGGCTACGGCATGCCCCACGAAATCGCCGCCTTTGTCGATTCCCCCATCGCCTTTCAAACCTCCGCCCCGCCCCCCGACATCCAGCGCTCCGTGATCGCCTGGTATCCCGACGACGCCAAAGACATCCTAGTCTCCGGCTACGCCCACGGCGCCGAACGCCTCCAACGCAAAGCCGCCGCCGTCAGTTTCATCAAAGGAAAGGGGAAGATCGTAATGTTCGGCTTCCGCGTCCAACACCGCGCCCAAACCGAAGGCACCTTCCAACTCCTCTTCAACGCCATCTTCTGGGCAGCAGTGTAGAATTCGGCAGGGAATTGTTGCTTTTGTAGGAGCCGGGCTTTAGCCCGGCTGTGCTCTAGGTTGGAACCGCGATACGACGCAAACTGTCATCTCGAACGCAGCGAGAGATTTGCTCTCTCTCTTCTCGCCACTCACCGCGCGTCGAACTATCGTGCCACGCTCACCTGTGCTCGCACTCCCGCCATCTCGTCATACTCCCGCCCCGAACTGTCCGGCAACAAAACCCACAACGTATAAATCCCCAACGCCGTCCCAAACGGAAAACGGATCAACGCCAAGAACCCAACCACGATCCCCAAGATCCGTGCCCAAGGCTGCCGCTCCGAAAGCCCCCAAGCCAGCAACAAATGCACTCCCGCAAACAGCGCAAGCAAAATCCCCGCCGAGAAAATCCCACGCATCAAAAACGGACTAAACCCGAACGAGCCTCCGAACGGCCATCTCCCCGATCCGAGCCAACCCCATCCGTCCTCAAAAAACAGCCGGCGGAAGATCACCATCCCGCCCACTTCGATCAATCGTAGAATTCCATTCGCCAGCCAAAATCCCGCGACTATATTTATGTTTCGCCTCACGCGCCCATCTCCCGCCGCGCGCCCAGCCGCTGCGGTCGGGATGATTGGCGCTGCTGGCCCCGTCATCAGTTGTTTCCCGCACGAGCTGCAATATCGAGTCCCAGAGTTGAACGGTCTCCCGCAGCCATCGCAATACATGTTTCTACCCTCCGAGTCTTGCCACTGACCAATACTACGTTCCCCACGCCAAAATGTTCCAGGCCCCAGCTCCGCTACACCATCCCCAACCTGCAGAGGCTCCGCGCCGTTGCATCTCGGTTAATTCACCTTGTCCCTTCCGAAGTGTCCCTCCTTCGCCGTGGTATTTTGAATCTGAACGAAAAGGTCACCTCCTCGCCTACCAGCGCTTTCGACCGCTGACGGCAAGCTTTTTAATAACCCGAAACGCCGAACATGTTTAAATCCGTGGACGTAAAGCGACTCATCCTCATTTTCCTGGACCGCAGGGCGACCGTACTTACTCTCGCATCGCGCTCGTCTGCTCAGCAACTGGACAAAAGCGAAACTCTAAAAAAGCCCGCCAATCCTACTACAGCCTCAAAGACGAAGGCCTCACCGAACTTCAACGCACCATGGCCCCCAACTGGGTTTTTCTTCTCGCAGAGCAACGCAAAGCCGATCCCACCCGCATCGATGCCTCCATCCAAAAACTCCAAGCCCTTGCATTTTGGCCTTTCTCTCAGCCTCGACGGCAACGCCAAGGTCCAAATCGCCAGCGGCTTAAAGCAGGTCTACCGCGGTATGGAGCAGATGGCTTTCTAGTTTTATCCAAACCTGGTCCGCCTACACGATCCTACCCTCCCCGACCCCACCACGACATTCCAACTCGAGGAGGTCGGCCCCGACTACCGCATCTCCTATAAAGACGGCGTCGTCGATATCACCACCACGATGGGTCCGGATCATGCAATCAGCGTTATGAGAGTGAAGACCGCTCAATTTGACTCCACCATAAAGCCACAATTCAAAAACGACTCACAGGGGCTTGCTTCTCTCCAGCTATAAAGCCATCTATCGCGGAGCAACTCCCGCCGAAGCCACCGATCTGGACGTCACCATCGACTATCAGGAATCAACGGCCTGCAATTTCCCCAGGAAATCTCTCTTACTGGCTCCTACGGCAAAATTGCCTTCAAAGTCAATTTCACCAGCTGCTAAACCACCAAGCACTAACCAATTCTTCTCTGTCCGGTTCTGCAATGCCGGGCTTCAGCCCGGCTCTTTTGACTTCTCTCAGGGTGGTCCTCTAAACTTTGAACTTTCAGCCTGGAACTCTCTAGACTCTCGACGGCAAACTCAGGCAAGCTTCCTCGGAAAGCACCGCCCAAAGCACCCGTCATGTCCAAAACTCCCAGCGCCAACCCCATCCTCAAACGTCTCACAGCGATAGCCCTAGCTCTTCCCGAAGCACGGCGCGAAATCTCCGGCTCCCACGCCTCATTCCGAGTCCGCAAAAAAACCTTCGCTTACTTCCTCGATGATCACCACGGTGACGGAATCGTCGCCGTAACCTGCAAAGTTCTCCCAGGGGAAAACGCCGCGTTGGCCAAAGCCCAACCCACGCGCTACTATCTCCCGGCCTATATCGGCCCCCGTGGCTGGGTCGCTCTACGCCTGGACCTCCCCAAAATCGATTGGTCCGAAGTCCGCGATCTCCTCCTAACCAGCTATCTCCTCACCGCCCCCAAACACTTAGCATCCTTAGCCCGAGGCCCCGACGAAATCTGAGGTAACGGATCGCGTGGTTATCCCGGCTTGACCGGCGCGAAATGCGGCAGCAGCTCAAACATCCTCTCGTTCCGCCCCCCTTCTGCCGCGGAAAAAGTAAGCTCCTGCCCCAATCACAATCGCAAAAAAGAACACCACCCCGGTCAGCATCGCAAACGCTCCGGGATCGACCCTCGCCCCAGCCACCGCACCAAACTGCGACGACCAAATCGCCGCATAACCCAACGAATCATGCGCCGCAGCGCTCCCCGCCGACGTTGTTGTCCACGGCGCAAAACAACAAAGAAAGCCCATTCCAATCAAGAACGAAAAAAACGTAACGCTAAATAGTGTCTTCATAGAACGACAGTCTACACCCAGGGAACCACAGGAGTGGTGTCCTCTAACCGCGGGCCGCCGCCAAGAAAACCAGAGAGAATTTCAACGGCCCTCATCGAGAGTTTATGACGGTTACGGATGGTTTCGGCGGTTGCCCCTCCAAACGTCGCCGGCACCCTGGCTACGGTTATTAGCCAGACGTCTTGCGCAAACAAGTTGCCGCTTAGGCCAGGCGTCCTGGCCCAGACCCGACCGCCCCCAGCGAGCCTGATGCATGTAGAAATCGGCGGGCTCCGGAACAAAAAAGGGCAGGTTGTATGTGACGGCTACTCGTCCGGTGACGGCTTCCCAAAAAACGGCGATAAAGCCCTGGTCCACGCCAAGTCCCCGATCTCCAAACGGACCGCCGCCTGCGATTTTCCAGACGTCAAAGCAGGCCCTTATGCTGTGTCCGTAGTCCATGGCGAAAACTCCGACGGCAAATTGGATATAAACTTTACGGGCTTCCCCGTGAAGGCGTGGGCGCCTCCAACAATGCAAAAGGCCATTTCGGTCCACTGAAATTCGACGCGGCCGCGTTTGTTTCTCAGGTGGCCGCCTGGAATTAAAGATCACCATAGCCTGTCTGCGAGGGATCACGGCCGGCGGATGGGGCAGTCTTTCGGGCGGTGGAGCATTGAATTCTGCAGCCCACCGCTTCCTCCTTTCTGTCTCGCTTCCTTCAATTCCATGAATTGTCTCACTGCGGCGACCGAGAAAAGGCTGTAAAAATGCGAGACACACGGTTGACTGGGAATTACGGATAGCTTTGCCAAAGGTGCAAAAGTATACTGCCGGTTGAAATTACGTCTCTCTGAGAATGGAGCAACTATGGCGAACGATCCAGCTACCTCTTCCACCTTGCCAGATAATCGGAAGGTTGAAAGAGCACCGAATCCCGCAAGACCGGTCTTCTACGTCAACAATACGGTAATCGAAAACAGTCAGGTCGATGTTCAACTATATTTCTCTTTCGTGCATGAAGTTACGCCCGGAAAGTTTGCGTCTGTGGAACAGGGCCTTGTAATTATGGCTCCCGAGCACGCCCTGCAACTAATCAAAGCGCTGCAGAAAAACTTGGACGCCTATGAGGCCGCCCACGGGAAAATCCGAGAAATTAAGCAACCCGAACCTCCCACCGAAAAGAAGTTCCTTGGGTAGCGCTGAGCCTCCAATAAGAAAGAAGGCGGGTGGGGCAGGCCTTGAAGTGGGTGGCCCACCCTTTGCGGTTTCGCTTTACAAAGAGTGCGGTCTTTCGGTTGGGCAGCCGAAAAACTCAGGGCGCTGATGCGAAAATCTCATTTACTATCTCAGGCCAAATACGCGATGCAGTCCATTTTGGAATGAAACTGCCTCGGGTTCCGGGTGTATATGATTTGCGCTTCTGACTTGGCAGCCGCGGTTAAATCCCAGTCACGCTCCGCGCTCCCCGAATCACTCTTTGCATGCTCCGGCAAAGAAAGCAAAAAGATAATCCCCGTGTTTTGAGTTCCGCACTCTTTTGCAAAACGGCGGCGGTAGTTCCACCCAAAGTCTCCCAGCGCCTTTCTCCCCTCGCGACACTTGCCACTCCTCATCGCTTGGTCACAGAGCAATGCTCGCAACTCCGCTCTTTTTATTTCATGCGTTTACTTCACGACTTCCAACACACCCGGTGCTGGGTATATCAATTCTCTTCATCTACCAATCCCGAGTGGCGCGGACTTCAGTCTGAGCGCTTCAACGGAAATAAGCTAGGCTCCGCGGGCGGCGCATCGGCGATGGACTCCAACTCGGGGAACTGCTGCCTCAGTGGCTCGGGTACTTTCACTTTGGAGCCTTTCAATATGCTGATGAGTTGCAGCGCGTTAACCACACCTTTTCCTTGATAGTGGTTGTTGGTGATGACGAAGACGTCGCGCGATCGCTCCGCGACTTTGTGGATTCGCTTCGCCCACGGCGCAAGCTCCTCGGTGGAGTAGAGATAGTTGTAGCGTTCGTGCGAAGGGACAGCGGCATCGTCAGTGAACCACGTGTCGTAGCGCCGCCCATGCAGCCGCACGTACCCCACCGGGCTGGTGGTTTCCGTGGATGGTTGAAGCGACCGCCCGATGATGGGCTGGTCGATGTTGCAAAACCCCGCGTTGCATTTCGCCAGCAGCGCAAGAGTTTCCGCCGTCTGCCAGGAAGCATGCCGCACTTCGACGACCAGCGGATAATCGGCGAAACGGTTCAATAGCGCTGTAAGATGAGCGACGGTCTCAGGCGACCGATGAAACGAAAAAGGGAACTGCAGCAGCACGGCGCCGAGTTTTCCCGCAGCGCGCAAAACGTCGAACCCAGCGCGAACGGTCCGCTCGTCTTCGGCTGTTGGCGTAGCGATTGTCGAGCCCGCGGCTCCGCCCACATTTGCAGGAATTGTATTGTGAGTGAATCGCTGCCAAAGCTTCGCCGCAAAAATGAACCGCGGGTTCCCCGCCACACGCTCGATCCACTGCGCCGCGTGGTCCGGCCGGATGGGATTGTAGAACGAAGTGTTGATCTCAATAGTGTCAAAGAATTCCGCAAGGTACGTCGCCTCATGAAAGCCCTTCTTGCGGCGCGAAGGGTAGACGTACCCAGCCCAGTCCGGATAAGACCAACCGGCTGGTCCCACGCGAATCATGGTGTTGGAGGAAGCTTTTTTTGTAGGAGGCATGATTGCAATGCGCTAGCTAAGTTTCGGTTGTCGGTAGCACGGGCACTCTTGACTGTGCGCTTTTTCGCAAACGCCCTCGAAACCGCAGAGGCCGGAGTGCCTGTGCTACGAAACCGCCGAGGGCAGAGTAGAGGGCGGCATACGCGAATGTCAACGCATATGGAGTTATGTTGTCCGTTGAGTGTAGTCGCACGAAATGTTTCGCACCGTGATTGCCGTGCGCAGCGCGCGCTGGTATGCTCTGAACATGATGCGGTGCACAGAGCATCCCCGCGTCGCCCGCCTCTTCTGTAAGAACACCCACAGGTGCGTTCATGAAATTGTCTATCAGTTACAAGAATGTCGAGCCGCACAAGCCCGCCGAAAAGGAAGTCGAACGTTACGCGAGCAAACTCAATCGCCTGCTGAAGAGTTATGAACCGGATCTGGTTCTGTTGCACGGCGTGTTTACAAAAAATCCCCATCGCGAAGAAAATTCGTTCTCGCTGAATCTCTCGTTACCAACCGGAACTCTCCACGCCACAGGCACGGGTGAAAACGTCCGTGCCAGTTGCAAGCAAGCTTTCACCGAACTGGAGTCGCAACTGAAGAAGCACCAGTCGCGCCTGCGCAAAGACTACGAATGGAAACGGAAGCGTCCCCGCCCTGTCCCGGCGCTGTCTTGAAAGAGAAGCCGCGAGCCCAATGCCGCGAAGCGGATGACCAGCCAGCGCGCATGTCCGGGAAATCGAAGCGCCTTCCCCGCCGCATCCCGTATATCGTTGACTCTATGGGCGTCGGCGTCGGCGATGGCGGCGGCGAGCGGGCCTGAAAGCGAGATTCTCTTGGGTGCGGTTCTGACCACTGAGGAGAAAAAGAGACTCAGGAAGACAATGGAGGCAATGTGGCCGTTCCATCTTTCGGAATTCGATCTGGTGATTAATACAAGGCTTCGAGAGGGCAATCAATGCGGACTGGCTTGGGACATGGTAGACTGCAAAGCTAGGATGCCGAACATCCCGCGGACGAAGAACGAAGAGTCCTTACGCGTCCCGATAAATGATGCCGCCTTGGCCGCCCTGACGTTGTACGAAACTGGGAGACCGCAGGGGGCGGGTGTTCCAGTCGGCGCGAACCGGTGAACCGCTCGAGGACGGACAGCACTAGTTCGGCGATGCGCTAGTTAAGCGGGGATCAAGAATTTTCGTTGGCGCGATTTGCGGCATACGTTCGCGAGCCACTTGCGCATGTTGGGCGCTCCACTTGAAGATCTTGCAGACTTGCGAGGCACAAGAGCTTGACGATGAAAGACGGTACGCGCACTTGGGTCCGAACAAACTGCATGCGGTGGTATCTTTGCTGGGGCCAAGTGCACCACAAGTGACACCAGCCAAGACGCGGTTTCCGCGGAAGTATTTCAAATTATTGCTAAATAACGAGTTTAGGGGCGTAGCTCAGTGGTAGAGCAGCGGCCTTTTAAGCCGAAGGTCGTGGGTTCGATCCCCACCGCCCCTACCAATATCTCCTTCATAGATAACAGCTTGTGACCTTTCGAGGGGCCACAAGGGGCCATTAACGCTAGGCGACTTGCGCCCGTTGACGATTCTCGACGTTGCGAGCCAATCGTCAACGGTTCCCTTAACCCACGAGGGTACCGGTATGGTTCGAACGTGACCACCTTTCCCTATCAAATCAACGATTGCCCAGTGATCCTCCCGACGTTGGAAGTGATCAATCGTGAGTTCAGTCAGTTCGCGACGCCTCAGGCCATAACCCAATAGCAAAGCAAGAATCGCTCGGTCCCTCTTGCCCTTTCAGAGTGGTAGGGTCAGGGAGTTGCCAAAGCGTTCGAGCTTCCTCGGCCGTTAACCAGTTCCCAAGTCGGCACCCAAGTTTCTTTGCGCCTTTCACGCTACGGATACCAGCGGCCAGGTCCGGGCTCAGGAGCCCGGTGTCTGCCGCTTCATAGGCAAGTCGTCGGACCGCTGCCAGCCTGACGTTTATAGTCCCGGCAGCCAAGTGACGATCTTCGAGATGAAGTCGGTAACGGAGAACGACCGCCTTGTTGAAGGATAGTCGCGGAGCGGAGCAATACCAAGTCACAAACTCATCTATCGAGTGTCGATAGCTGCGCTGCGATTCAAATGATCTTAGGCTAACAATCACCGCCACCTTGGCATGCTCCAAATCGGGCAGGCCTAGTTTTGTCTTCAATCGGGCCTGCCTGTGCTTGGTTTTGCGCTTCATGGTCAGCCGCCTCCCAACGGCAGGCCATAGACCGCACAATTCGATCCATCACTCAAGCTCTCGACTTCACAGGGGCAAGGGAGTATGAAGGTGCTTGTTGGCGTCAAAATTCAAAGATTCGGTCTCTCGCGTACCAGGACTGTAAGGTGGTGATCGATGGACATTGATCAGGAAAAAGTTGAACAGACGGTTTTGGCACTGCTCTATTTGACTTCCTTCAAGGACAAATTTGGGCTGAGAACCTGGAAGGGACACGACTGGCAAGTGATGAATTCCTTGCATGAAAAAGGCTACATCTCAAATCCGGCAACGAAGGCCAAGTCAGTCGCGCTTACAGAGGAAGGAGCCAAACTATCACAGGAACTGTTCGAGAAACGCTTCGCAATGAAATGAGTCCCGCTCATTTTGACCAAAGCACGTCCTCGGGCCGTTCCGGACCTTGGTGTCGGTACGGCACATGTACGGAACTTATCGGGAATTATCTGACTACCGACCAGGTTCTTGCGGTCGGAGGAATCCAATTCCAGTCGGAGCCGCTCCGCAAGCGCAACCATCTGGTCGAACTCCGGATGCTTCATCATGCTATGGTGACGATGAGCAGATGACGGAGTGATCGGACCCCGTCATTTCCGTATATTCCATCTGCGACCCGTTGACATTCTACAGGGGAAGGCCTAATCTTCCAGTAGAATCTCTACAGGAGAGCGTCTTGAGTCCGGAACAAACCAATCTTTTGCAAGGGACGCTGGACATGGTGATCCTCAAAG